>NZ_CADIJO010000001.1 GCF_902859705.1 Achromobacter deleyi
AGGTGCCTTGACTGGTTCGACCGCTGATCGAAACCTGACCCACCGGAGCGGTATGCTCCCCAACCTGGACTCTACTAAGTAGCTAGTGGCCCTGAGAAAGGGGGCAGGTCACGGAATCTGCACGCGCCCAATAGCCGATGGCCCCTACGAGGTCATTACGCACCTGCAGCGACTCTCGGGACAGACGAATCTTGTAGCTGATCGATTTGAGCTTAGAGCCTTGCGAGTTGCCGAGGCGCGTAAAGCATGACAACCACGTGCGGTGCCCGCCCTTGCCGGTGGATTTGCAGCGGGTGCCGGTTCGGGCCAAGGCGCCGTCCAGACGCATCAATTCATCCTGGAAACTGACCTTGATCAATTCAACTCCCTACAACTTCCAATAGTATGTCCGCATGATCGGCTTAAGGCGCCTTCTCGCAAGATGGAGCCGCTGGATTACCAGCGGCCTAGTCGTAACCTTGCTTTTCTCGCAGGTTGCGATGGCGATGTACGTCTGTCCCAAGCCAGACCCGAGGGCATCTGTGGAAACCACGCAAATGCGTGCCACGATCTCGATGCAGCAGGCTGACAAGTTGCCAATGTGTCAACGCCGGTTGAAAACTGACCCCTTTGTCGGCGCTCGCGCCGAAGTAAATTTGACCCCCTGGGGTTGAAGGGTTATTGGGCAGCAGTCCGAGCCCGAGCCGGGCTGTTGCCGGCTTTGCGCTTGTCCTTGAGCCGATAGCTTTCGCCACTGATCTGCACGATGTGAGCGTGATGCAGAAGGCGGTCGAGCATGGCTGCCGTGAGCGTCTGGTCGTCGGCGAAGGCGCTGGCCCATTGAGGGAAGGGCAGGTTGCTGGTCAAGATGATGCTGCCTCGCTCGTAGCGCTTGGCGACCACCTGGAAGAACAGATTTGCTTCATCGCGCCCGAAGGGCAGGTAGCCGATCTCGTCGATGACGAGCAGACGTGGGCCAAGCACGGCTCGATTGAAGTACTGCTTGAGCTGTCCTTGCCGATGTGCCGCGTTCAGCTGCAGGATGAGATCGGCGGCACTGATGAAGCGGGTCTTCACGCCAGCCATGGTGGCGCGATATGCCAGGGCAATTGCCACGTGGCTCTTGCCCACGCCGGAGGGTCCGAGCAAGACGATGTTCTCGGCACGGTCGATGAATGCCAGGTTGGCCAGTTCCTGGATCTGCGCGCGGGGTGCGCCGCTGGCGAAGGCGAAGTCGTATTGCTCCAGCGTCTTGACTGCTGGCAGCGTTGCCATCTTCAGTAAGGTCGAGCGGCTGCGCTCCAGTTTTGCCTGGTGTTCGCCGCTCAGGATCTTCTCCAGGAAATCGGCGAAACTTGCTTGCTCGTCGGCGCTTTGCTGTGCGAGGTGGGCCCAGTCGGCCGCGATGCGCTCGAGCTTGAGCTGGATGCAGAGCTCGGCGATGCGTGCGTGCTGCAGGTTCATGCGGCATGCTCCAGTAAGGCGCCGTACACCGACAGCGGGTGCTGCAGGCTCTCGTGCGGAATCACCATATCTGCAGTTTTTACGGTAACGGCCGGCGGCGTAGCGAACGCCCTGGGCAGGCTCATCAAACTATGTCGCTCGTGAGCAAGGCGCACTTCGGGCTTCTCACCCGTCGTGCCGTGGATGCGTTGCTGCGCCACCTCTGCCAACCAGCGGCCGATATGGGCATTGGCCGTATCGACATCGAGGAGCAGGCCGGCCGTCTTCAGCGTCGCAGCCAACGGGGTGACGAAGCTGCTCTTCAGATAGCCGTTGAACCGTTCGACCTTGCCCTTGGTTCTGGCTCGATAGGGTCGACACAGCCTGGGACGAAAGCCAAACTCATCGGCCAACGAGGCAAGTGCTGGGTGCCAGCGATGTTGACCCTGGCCGTATGCATCGCGTTCGGTGACGACCGTACCGGCGTTGTCGAAAAGAACCTCTTCGGGCACGCCGCCGAAATAAACAAATGCTTCACGTAAGCCGCGTAGCCAAGCCGGGCTGTCTTCTCTCTCGGAAAATAGCACGAAGGTGGCGCGGCTGTAGCCCAGCGTGGCGACGAAGGCCTTCAGCGGATGGCGGCCTCGCCGTATCGTCGTGAAGTCGGCCTGCATCTGCTTGCCGGGTGGGGTCTCGAACCGCACCACAGGCTCGGCGGGACGAACCTTCAACGGCGCCAGAAACGCCTTCAACTGACTAATGCCGCCCGTGTAACCGTGTTCACGGATCTCGCGCAGAAGAACCGTCGCCGGAATCCAGTGCGGATGGGCCGCCTCGATGCGATCTCGCAGGTACTGCGTGTACGGGTCCAGCTTGCGTGGCCGCGCAGCCCTCGGGCCGTAGCTGGGAGGCGTCGCCTCACCGCGCAGGTATCGCCTGACTGTGTTGCGCGACACGCCCAACTCTCGCGCGATCGCCTTGATGCCGTGGCCCTGACGGGCCAGTACTCGAATCTCCAATGATTGCTCCTGGGTCAACATCTTGGCGGCCAAAAGCCGCCATCATCGCCCAGGGGGTCAGTTTTACCTCGGCGCCAGGGGTCAGTATTACTTCGGCGCTGACACCAATGTCGGATTGCACCGGCATGCCTGATTCCATGGACAGCGAAGCGCCACAGTTGTGCCACGCTCATTGCAGTGGCGATCGGGAGTCGGCGCTTTCATGGCAGGGGCTGGACATTCAGTTTCTCGCGGCGCACGTGATGTGGCTCGCCAACTCGCTGCCCGGGTTGGTTCTCGACCGGGTAGCCCTCAGAGCGTGTTCAAAGTCTTTTGAGCAAGAGCACCAAGAATGCCAAGTGGACGAACTGCAGGCTGGTGTTGAGCCATCGCTCGCAGTTCTTCCACAGCCTCCTGTTCTTGTCCAGCCAGGCAAAGCTGCGTTCCACGACCCAGCGCTTGGGCATCACTTTGAAAGTGTGAAGCTCGCTTCTCTTGGCGATCTGCACCGTCACATGCCCTCCCAGAATCTGCTGCACGCCTTGCGCGAACGGCCGACCGATGTAGCCTGCATCGCACAGCAGGCTTTGTAGCCGGCTCAACCGGGGCTTGCAGCGCTGTAGCGCCTGCAGTGCGCCTTTGCGGTCCGTCACCTCGGCCGTGGTCACCGCTATCGCATGCGGCAATCCCTGGGTGTCCACCGCGATGTGGCGCTTGATGCCCGAGACCTTCTTGCCTGCGTCATAGCCCTTCAAGCCCGCCGTGTCCGTGTTCTTCACGCTCTGCGCGTCCACGATCAAGAGCGTGCTGCAGGCGTTGCGCCCCAGTTTCTCGCGGGCCGCGCCAACCTGATTTTTTTAATGCCTGCTCCAGCAGGCTGCCACCCTCGCGTGGCTCGCTCCAGATGGCAAAGTACGAGTGCACGGTGCGCCATTTGGGAAAGTCGCTGGGCAGTGCCCGCCACTGACAGCCCGTGCGCAGCAGGTACAGCACGGCGCAGAACACCTCGTACAGCTCCACTTTGCGTGGGGCAGTCTTTCTGCGCGCACTCTCCAGCAATGGCCGGATCACCTCGAACTGCTCGCGCTTGATGTCGCTGGGGTAGCCTTTTCTCACCCAGCGAGCTTCTCACATCAAGAGGGCGAGACTTTGAACACGTTCTCAGGCGGCACGTTACCTACATTCCTCCCAATCCCCGCGCGGGCTTTCCGCCGATCTACCTCACGTTCCAAGTCCTGCGGAATTGATTTATGTGTCCGTGCTCGCCGCGCACCGATGCGGCAGACCACGTGATTTCGTGAATACCAATTCCGAGGACAACCATGTTTACTCCCTTTTTTGGCGCCCCCGAGGGGCGCCCGTCGGCGTACGGCCGAGGCACAACGCCGGCCTCGATGCGAGTGCATCGTCTGAAAGCTATCAGCATCGCGTTGGCGGGCAGTGCGCTTGTCTCGCCTGTAGCCTACGCCCTCGATTTTGCTGAGGCACGCCTTATCGCGGAGCAGCAGAGCCCACGCATAAGCGCGCAGCAGTTGCAGGTTAACGTCGCCGAATCCGTGCAGAAGGCAGCAGGCTCGCTGCCCGACCCCAAGCTCTCGCTCGGCATCGAAAACTACCCCATCAGCGGCATGGATCGCTGGAGCATGACGCGCGAATCCATGACGATGCAGCGCTTGGCGCTCATGCAGGAAGTGCCCAACAGGGCCAAGCGCGACGCCCAGGTCGCCAGCGCGCAGGCGCGTGTGGATCGAGAACGCGCGGCGCTGGTTTTGCAGCGATTGCAGATCCGCCAGGAACTCAGCCTGGCGTGGATCGCCGCGCAGGCGGTGGAGCAACGGGAGATACTGCTGACGGAACTGCTCGCGGAGAACCAGCGCCTGCAAGACAGTCTCCCCGCTCGCGTCGCCGGCGGCACCGCCCAGGCTGGCGATCTGTTGGTCGCGGAACAGGAGGCGCTGACACTCACGGACCGCCGTGACGATCTACAGCGGGACCGGGCCAAGGCCAGGGCCGCGTTGCGGCGCTGGGTGGGCTCCAGGGCCGACGAAGCACTGCAAGGCGATCCAGGCCCGCTCACTCGCCCCGTCGCGCAACTGCGCACAGAACTGGCGAATCACGCGGAGCTTGAACTCTATCCGGCGATGCAAAGCATGGCCCGGGCCGAGTCCCGCGAAGCCCAATCAGAGACCCGCGGCGATTGGGCCTGGGAGATAGCCTATAGCCGGCGTGATCGCCGATGGGGCGACATGGTGTCATTTCAGGTGACATTCGATCTGCCTTGGCAGAAGGATCGACGCCAAGTGCCCATGATCGAGGCAAAACGGCACGAGTTGGAACGTCTGGACGCCGAACGCGAAGACGTGGCGCGGCGGCATTTGCAGGAGCTGGACGACAGCGCCGCCGAACTCCAAGCGTTGAACAGCCAGATCGACCGCCTGCAGACCGCCGGCTTGCAACTGGTACGGAACCGAGCGGCGCTTGCATTGAGCAACTACCGATCCGCCAAGGGGGACCTGAGCGCTGTGCTCAGTGCACGCGCCCAGGTGCTGGAGACGCGCATGCGTCTGATCGACCTTGGAGCGCAGCGCGACAGCCTCGTCGCCCGACTGAACAGCCTGATCGCGGACTGAGTGGAGACCCTCGCCATGAATACCTCTTCGAGAAACATCCTTGCCGGCTTGACGCTGGTTGCTGCCGGTATTGCCGTTGGATGGGGCGTCGCCCAATGGCGCGCCGGCCACCTCAGCGGCTCCCCCGCTGCCAACGTCTGTTGGCGCGCACTTAAAACTGACCCAGGCTGCGCGTTGAACTTTGACCCACCCGGTGTACGGGGCTGAGGGTATCAGTTGGTGGTCTGGGTGGTGGCCTCCTTTGCCCTGATTCTGGCTTTGGTCTTGTTGGCGGCGGTGCTGTTGCGCAGCCGCCAGGAGTCGTTGCCGGTCTCCAGGATGTGGCAGTGGTGGGTGATGCGATCCAGCAGCGCGGTGGTCATCTTGGCGTCGCCGAACACCTGACCCCATTCGGAGAAGGCCAAGTTGGTGGTGATGGCGAGGCTGGTGCGCTCGTAGAGCTTGCTGATCAGGTGGAACAGCAGCGCGCCGCCTGAGGGGGTGAACGGCAGGTAGCCCAGTTCATCGAGGATGACCAGGTCGGCATAGGTCAGGCGCAGGGCGATCTGCCCGGCCTTGCCCTGGGCCTGTTCCTTCTCCAGCGCATTGACCAGTTCGATGGTGGAGAAGAAGCGCACGCGCAGGCGATGCTGGCGCACGGCCTGGATGCCGATGGCGGTGGCCAGGTGGGTCTTGCCGGTGCCCGGTCCACCGACAAGGACGACGTTCTCGGGGGTGTGGATGAAGTCACCCTGGTGGAGTCGTTCGACCAGTGCGCGATCAACGGGACTGGCCGCGAAGTCGAACCCGAGCAGGTCACGATGGACGGGGAAACGTGCGGCCTTCATCTGGTTGGCCTGGGCACGAACCTGCCGTTCGGCGGACTCGGCCTGCAGCAGTTCGGCCATCCAGTGTTCGGGCTCCATGGTGTGCAGGCGCATCTTGGCCAGCAGTTCGGGCCACTGGCTGGCCATGCCGTGCAGCTTGAGCTGCTGCATGCGCAGCGGCAGGTCAGGCGTCGACATGATCTGCCTCCCGCAGGGCGTCGTAGCGGGCCGGATCGGACACCGGCGGATGACGCAGCGTCACTCGCGAGGCGACCGTCTCGATCGTGCGGTCCGGATGCTGCAATCGCCCCAGCACGTTGAGCACGTGGTCGGCGCGCACCAGGCCGGACTCGAGTGCCAGTTCCACCGCCACCAGTACCGCTTCGAGCCCGTGCACGGGTACGGCGGCCAGCACCTGGGCCATGGCGCGGTCGCCGTGAGGCTGGCGCAGCAACACCTGCTGCAGCTTGCGCAGCGGATCGGGCATGGACAGGAACGGCGCGCCGTCACGCAGTGCCCCCGGCTTGCGCTGGACCAGGGCGATGTAGTGCTGCCAGTCGTAGTGGACCCGATCACGCTCGAAGCTGCGCCGGTGGCGGGCGACCTCGGCCTCGCCGACCACCACGGCCAGTTCGAAGGGATACACGCGCAGGCTGGCGACGGCGTGGGCGTGTTCGCACGGCACGCTGTAGCGGTTGCGCTGGAAGCTGACCAGCGCGGTCGAACTGACCCGCACCGGCCGCTCGATGTAGCCGTCGAAGGGCGCGGGCATCGGCATCAGGTGGGGCTGTTCGTCCTCCAGAGCTTCGGCCACGGTGATGTCGGAGGCATCCGGATGCGCCTGCATCGGCCAAGCGGCGCGGCACTCGCTGGCGAGCCAGGCGTTGAGGGTGTCCAGATCTGGCCAGTGGCGGGCCCCGGCCTCGATCCAGATCTGTCGGCGCCGGTCCTGCACGTTCTTCTCGACCCGCCCCTTCTCCCAACCCGCGGCGCGGTTGCAGAACTCCGCGGCGAACAGGTAGTGGCTGGTCATGGCGTGGAAGCGGGCGTTGACCCGCCGTTCCCGGTGCTGGCCGATCCCGTCCACCGCCGTCTTCATGTTGTCGTAGATGCCGCGGCGCGGCACGCCACCGAAGGCGGTAAACGCCTGGGTATGAGCATCGAACAGCATCTCGTGGCTCTGGGTGGGATAGGCCACCAACCAGAAGGCGCGGCTGCAGGCCAGCTTCACGTGGGCGAGATCCAGCGGCATCTTGGCGTGGCTGCCGACGAAGGCGTACTCGCGGCTCCAGTCGAACTGGAAGGCTTCACCCGGAGGAAAGTGCAACGGCACGAAGGCCGGGCGGCGGCTGGCGCCGCCGGCCGCCTTCCACTGGCGGATGAAGGCCGTCACCCGGGTGTAGGTGCCCGGATAGCCGATCGCCTGCAACTGCGAGAACAGCACCTTGGCGGTGCGTTGTTCCCGCCGGGGACGATGGCTGTCGGCACGCAGCCACGTCTCCAACTGGGACCGGTAGGGATCGAGCCGGGAGGGCGAGGCTCGCCTGGGATAGACCGGCTCGGACTGGCCGCTGCGCAGCCATCGCCGGATGGTATTGCGGGATAGGCCCGTGCGCTTGGCGATCTCGCGCAGCGGCAGGCCATCGCGGAAATGCATCCGCCGGATCTTGGCCAACATGACCATGGTGATCACTCCTGAAATCCCCCGAGCAAAAGATGCTCAGGATGTGGGCTTCAGGTGGGTCAGTTTTACCCGCGCATCACCGCCGAAAGTGGGTCAGTTCTGGATGCGCGCCAACAGCGTCAGGCACTTTCGAGCATTGCCGCATCATTTAGCAACCGTTGAATGCGCTGGCGAGTCTCCTCTGGAATACCTTGCACAGACGAGTCAGGTCCGGGCCTGTTTGGCTGCTGCTGGGTGCCCGCGATGACCCGCACGACCATGCCCAAATTTCCTGGTGTCACGATGTCGATGGCTGCGCGATCACCCAGGTCCGGATGTGGGCGGGTCAGCATCCGGTACAGGTCCCACGGATCCGCATGCGGGCACTGGTTCATGAGCACCTGTGCCAGCTTGTGCTTGAGGGGTACCAGCTGCCAGTCGGGCACGCGTTGCCCGCGGTTGCCCAAGCTGATGGACAGCAGCTTGCCCGCCTTCAGCTCGCGGTTGATCTGGTCCTTGGACTTCCCGGCCAACTTGCCGAACAGCGGGACCGGCAGACTGCTCGGCGATTCGTAGATGACCAGCATTTCCTCGCGCTCGCGCTGGATGACAGACACCTCCGGCTCTGGCGCATGCGTCGGGGGCGGTGGTACCTGCGACAGTCGCTGGAATGTGATTCCCCCGTCGTTTGGCGTCACGACGATGGGTTCGGCCACCACAGGCGGAACGGATGCCGCAGAAGCAGCAGCGACGATGGTGTTGGGCTTGTCCTCCTCTGCCATGGCCGGCACGCCCTCGATATGGATCGTGAGGTGCGCGCTGGCCGCTTCCACTTGGCCCTGTTCGAGCAGATCGAGACGATCCGCCCAGTCCTGCATCATCCGGCGGCGCGGCTCAACATACTTGGCGTGGTTGTAGGCCGAACTCACCTTGTTCGGGTCCGAGTGCGAAAGCTGCGCGTCCACCCAAATCTTGGGATAGCCGATCTCGTTGAGCGCCGTCGAGATGGTTCCGCGGATGCCGTGACCGGTCAGTTGATCCTCGTAGCCCATTCGTTTCAAGGCCGCGTTGAGGGTGTTCTCGCTGATGCGCTTCTTGAGTTCGCTGCGGTGCGTGAGCAGATGGACCTGGGCCGGCCTCATCACACCCAACAGGTAGCGCACGATCTCGATGGCCTGCACGGACAACGGCACGATGTAGGGCGGAACGTCCTGCGGGCGCTTGCCGGCCTTGCGCATCTCGTCTTGGAGTTGCTTGACGATCTGCGGCGGGATGATCCACAGGCCACGGTCGAGATCGAACTGGTCCGGGGTCGCCAGCCGCAGCTCGCCGGTACGCACGCCGGTCAGGAACAGCAGCCGGATGCCGAGTTGGGTCTGCCAACCACGAGGGTTGTAGAGCCTGAGCTTGTGCAGGAACTCGGGAAGCTCCGGAAGATGCAGGTAGGGGTTGTGGTTCACCGGGGGCTTGGGCTCGGCCACCACGTCCAGGTCGGAGGCCGGATTGGCTTCCAGCCCCTCCACGATGACGAGGGCATAGCGGAACAACTGCCCCAGCCAGGTGCGGACCTTCTCGGCAGTGGTGAACGCCTTGCGCTCCTCGATCCTCGCCAGGACGCCCAGGAGTTGGGGCCGGCGAATGTCGTAGATCGACATCTGCTTGAGGCTAGGCAGCACGTCCTTGTTGAAGATCCGCAGGATTTGCGACAGCGTGCTGTTCCTGCCCTCCTTGATTTCCTTGCGGCGATGCTCGACCCACGCATCGAAGACGGCCTTGAAGGTGTAGTCGGCCGCAAGCTTGACCGCGTGTCGCTTCTGTTTCCGATCGGTATGGGGGTTGACGCCCTTTGCCAGAAGCGCCCGGGCTTCGTCGCGCAAGGTGCGCGCTTCGCGCAAACCGATCTCGGGGTAGTTCCCCAGGGAGATGCGCTTTTGCTTGCCGAGCCAGTAATAGCGCAAATGCCACGACTTGCCGCCGGTGCGGGCGACCACCAGGCCGAGGCCATCGGTGTCGGGGATGCTGTAGGTTTTCTCGGCGGCCTTGGCTTGCCGCACGGTCAGATCAGAGAGTGTCATCATCAAGCTCCTAAGTCTTGGACTTAGGCCCGATGCTGCTTGTCATCCCGATCCAACCCCAGCAACAACCCGGAACCGGCACGACCCGCATTCTTTGGCCTTGTTTTTGGCCTCAAAAATGGTGGCTGTCAGTGGACTTCCGTGGCTTTCGCTGGAATGAAAAAAGGAGCCGAAGCTCCTCTTTTCAATGACTTACAGACGTCAGTGGAAGTCTGTAGATCATAAATTGGAGCGGGAGACGAGTCTCGAACTCGCGACCTCAACCTTGGCAAGGTTGCGCTCTACCAACTGAGCTACTCCCGCATGGGTTCGCAGTGCCCAGCTTGACGCTGGTTGCCTTGCGGCGTGCAAACCATTTTTTATTGCCAACCCCGGTTCGGTTGCCCTTGGCGCGTACCTTTTCCGGTGTTGCCCGATCAACTTGGTTATCGATCAGAAGGCGCGCATTCTACATGATTTTTTCCGATCGTGCTGGCCGCAGGCGGTTGCCGGGGCTGGCGGATCGCGCTGAACTGGGCAATATCGGGCTGAACCGTGCTGCCAAGCTCAATCAAGTAATATGAGCGAAGACCAAAAATATAGCATAGCCAGTAGTATCCATGTCAAATTCCCCCGCTACGGCGCCTGTGCTGGTACCCCGGCAACAGGACCTTTCCGCCCTGAATACGCTGGGCCTGGCCGCAATGGCCGAGGCTTACGTGTCCGTGGACGACCCCTCCCAATTGCCGGCGCTTTCCGCGCTGGCGGCCCGCAGCGGTTCGCTGTTGGTGTTGGGCGGGGGCAGCAACCTGGTGTTGCCGCAGGCCGTGCCGGGGCTGGTGGCGCGGGTGGCGTTGCGCGGAGTGCGCCTGTTGCAGGCCACGCCAGATGCCTGGCTGGTCGAGGCCGCGGGCGGCGAGACCTGGCATGGCTTCGTGGCCGAATGTGTGCGGCAGGGGTGGGACGGCCTGGAAAACCTGGCCTTGATTCCCGGCACGGTGGGCGCGGCGCCCGTGCAGAACATCGGCGCCTACGGCGTCGAGCTGGCCGACCGGTTCGACAGCCTGACCGCCTGGGATGTGCGCGCCGGCCGCTATGTCGAGATGAGCGCGGCGGATTGCCGCTATGCCTACCGCGACAGCGTGTTCAAGCATCAGCCGCCGGGCAGTTGGGTGATCGTGTCGGTGCGTTTGCGCCTGCCGCGTCCGTGGCAGCCGGTGCTGGGGTATCCCGACTTGCAACGCCATCCACGGTTGGCCCAGGGCCAGCCGACGGCGCGCGATATCTTCGAAGCTGTCTGCGAAATCCGGCGCGCCAAGCTGCCTGACCCTGCGGTCACCGGCAATGCGGGCAGCTTCTTCAAGAATCCGATCGTCTCGGCCGCGCAGCGCGACGCGTTGGCAGGCGAACACCCAGGGTTGGTGTCGTATCCGCAGCCGGACGGGCGCTACAAGCTGGCGGCCGGCTGGTTGATCGACCAATGCGGCTGGAAGGGCCGCAGCCTGGGCGCGGCCGGCGTGCATGATCGCCAGGCGCTGGTGCTGGTGAACCGGGGCGGGGCTACGGCTGCCGACATCATGGCGTTGGCGCAGGCCATCCAGGCAGACGTCGTTGCGCGTTTCGGCGTGATGCTGGAACCTGAGCCCGTGGTGGTGTAAGCGGGGCGGCATGTTGCGCGGCAACCCGATCTGGCGCTGCAGCGACAACCACTCCTACAGACGAAAAAAAGGACCCGAGGGTCCTTTTTTCATAGGGGCCGCAATGGCTGGCCCCATTCAGGCGTTGCGAGGTTCAAAGCCCCAGCACGGCCTGCATGTCGTACAGGCCGTTGTGCTTGCCTTCCAGGAAGCGCGCAGCGCGCAGCGCGCCTTCGGCGTAGGTGGCGCGGCTGGCCGACTTGTGGGTGATTTCGATGCGTTCGCCGATGCCGCAGAACGACACGGTGTGGTCGCCGACGATGTCGCCGCCGCGCAGCACCGAGAAGCCGATGGTGCCGGGCTTGCGCACGCCGGTGTCGCCGTGGCGGCTCCAGGTGGCGACGTCGGGCAGGGCGACGTCCCAGGCGGACGCGATGGTTTCGCCCATCTTGAGTGCGGTGCCGGACGGCGCATCGACCTTGTTGCGGTGGTGCGCTTCGAAGACTTCGACGTCGTAGCCGGAATTCAGGATGCGCGCGGCCATGTCCAGCAGCTTGAGTGTGGCGTTGACGCCGACGCTCATGTTGGGGGCGAACACGATGGCGGTTTTCTGCGCAGCCACTTCGATGGCGGCGCGGCCGTTGTCGTCAAAGCCGGTGGTGCCGATGACGGCCTTCACGCCCAGCCTGGCGCAGGCTTGCAGGTGTTCCAGCGTGCCTTCGGGGCGCGTGAAGTCGATCAGGCAGTCGGCGTTGGCCAGGGCGTTCAGGTCGTCGGTGATGGCGACGCCGGTGGTCTGGCCCAGCGGGGCGCCTGCGTCCTGGCCCAGGGAGGCTGAGCCCTTGCGGTCCAGCGCGACGGCCAGTTGCAGGCCGTCGGCCTTCAGGACGGCGTCGATCAGCATCTGGCCCATACGGCCGCTGGCGCCGGCAATTGCAATACGCATGTGGTGAATCCTTGGGGGTTAGCGCAGCGGCTCGGGCGAGTTGCCGGGCTGGCCGGGGTATTGGTTCATGGGGCTGACGGGGGCGGCGGCGTCACGCTTTTTCTGTTCTTCTTCCTGCTTGATCCGGGCTTCGTCTTCGCTCAGGCGCTTGTCGGCTTTTTCGTCGGCGACGGCGTTGGGCGTGTTCAGCTGGTACGGTTGCAGGTCAGGCTGCTTGTCGCCTTCCCAGCGCGTCAGGCGGTCGTTTTCGAACCAGACCGTGAACTTGCGCTCTTGGGCCTCGCCGTAGCCAGGCTTGAAGTAGTAGGGGTAGTCCCAGCGGTTGGCGTGCAGCACGCTGGTCAGCGTGGGGCTGCCCAGGGCGAAGCGCACCTGTTCGCGCGTCATGCCGGGCTGCAGCAGGGCGACCTGCTCCTGGGTGATCCAGTTGCCTTGCTGGACGCCCGCCTTATAGGGGAAGCCCCATTTGTTTCCCGAGCAACCCGCGAGGGCGACGGCCAGGGCGGCGATGGCCAATCCGGTCTTGAGCGAGCGGGAAGGAATTCGTGCAATCATGGACACTACGCGCCCCTATTATTTGGAAGCAGACAAAACCGTTATCATAAAGGTTTCATAAGGATAGTTCTGCGGGGCGGCAGGAATTCTGGTGGGGCCGGCTCGCGGTTACCCGGTATCCTTGCCCATGCCAACGCGGACGGAGAGCGATTACACCATGAGCGACCAAAGCGAACTGAAAAACATGGGTTTGAAGGCGACGTTTCCCCGCCTGAAAATTCTTGATATCTTCCGTAAGTCCGACCAGCGCCACCTCAGCGCTGAAGACGTCTACCGGGCCCTCATCGGCGAAAACGTCGAAATCGGCCTGGCCACCGTCTACCGCGTGCTGACTCAGTTCGAACAGGCCGGCATCCTTGCCCGCAGCCAGTTCGACAGCGGCAAGGCCGTGTTCGAGCTCAACGACGGCGATCACCACGATCACCTGATCTGCACGAATTGCGGCAAGGTGGTCGAGTTCTCGGACCCGGACATCGAAAAGCGCCAGCAAAAGATCGCCAAGGACAACGGCTTCGCGCTGGAAAGCCACGCGATGGTGCTGTACGGCATCTGCGGCAGCTGCCTGAAAGGCCGCTGAGCTTTTCCTCGCGGGACTCACTGACCACGGCCGCGCTCGCCGTGGTTCAGTGAAGGCAAAAGCCCCTTCTCCAAGAAGGGGCTTTTTTTATTCCTGCGGGCGGAATGAAAAGCGGGTGGCCGCCCGATGCGCCGGGCGTGAGGGTCAGGCCGGCGTGTGCCCGAAACCGGCCAGCATCTCGCGGGCGTGTTCGCGGGTGGTGGCGGTGAGCTTGATGCCGCCCAGCATGCGGGCGATTTCCTCGACCCGGGCGCCGTCGTCCAGTTCTTCGATGCGGGACCGGGTGGTGCCGCGCGATTCGGTCTTGCTGACCAGGAACTGGCTGTTGCCGCAGGCGGCCACCTGGGGCAGGTGGGTCACGCACAGCACTTGATGGCGTTCGCCCAGCTCGCGCAGCAGCTTGCCGACGGCTTCGGCCACCGCGCCGCCCACGCCGCTGTCGACTTCGTCGAAGATCAGGGTGGGTACGCGGGCCGCACGGCTGGCAATGACGGACAGCGCCAGCGAGATGCGCGACAATTCGCCGCCCGAAGCCACCTTGGCCAAGGGGCGCGGCGTGGTGCCGGCATGGCCGGCCACCAGGAATTCGACCTGTTCGTTGCCGTGGGCCGAAGGGGCGGCGGCCGACAGGGACGGCTCGAACTTGCCGCCCTGCATGGCCAGCGTCTGCATGGCCTGGGTGACTTGCTTGCCCAGGTCCTTGGCGACTTTGCGGCGCGCCGTGGACAGCTTGGCGGCGGCGGCATCGTATTGCGCCTGGGCCGCCTGGGCCTGCGCGCGCAGCGCGTCGATATCGGTGGCGGCTTGCAGCGCGGCCAGTTCGGCGTGCAGGCTGTCGCGCAGTTCGCACAGGGCGTCGGGCTCGGTGCGGAACTTGCGGGCGGTTTCGAAGACCGTGCTCAGCCGCGCTTCGACGTCGGCCAGGCGCTGAGGGTCGAGGTCGACGCGGCTGACGTAGTTGTTCAGGTCGGACACGGCTTCGCTGATGGCGATACGGGCCGATTCCAGTTCGTCGTAGATGCCTTGCAGGCCGGTGTCGTGGCGCAGCATCTGCTGGATGCGGTGGTTGGCCGAGGTCAGGCGGTGATGCGCGGAATCGCCTTCACCGTCCAGGGCTTCCAGGATCTGGGTGGCGCCATCGAGCAGCGATTGCGAATGCGCCAGCCGGGTGTGTTCGGATTGCAGCGCATCCCATTCGTCGGGCGCCAGGCCCAGGCGGTCGAGCTCGTCGACCTGCCATTGCAGCCGTTCGCGTTCGGTGGCGAGGCTGGCGGCGTCTTTTTCGGCAGCTTCAAGTTGGCGCGCCAGCGCACGCCATTGCTTCCAGGCCTGGCCCACGGCCTGGCGCAGGTCGCCATGGCCGCCGTGTGCATCCAGCATGTCGCGTTGGGCGTCGGGGCGCATCAGGCTTTGATGCGCGTGTTGGCCATGGATGTCGACCAGGCTGTCGCCCAGTTCGCGCAACTGCGCCACGGTGGCCGGGGTGCCGTTGATGTAGGCGCGGCTGCGGCCTTGCGCGTCGATCACGCGGCGCAGCGCCAGTTCTTCATCGGCGTCGATTTCGCGTTCGGCCAGCCACGCGTGCAGCGCGCGCGGGGTGTCGAACACGGCGGTGATGTCGGCGCGCGTGGCGCCTTCACGCAGCACGCTGACGTCGCCGCGTTCGCCCAGCGCCAGCGCCAGGGCATCGATAAGAATGGATTTGCCTGCCCCGGTTTCGCCGGAGAAGACGGTAAAGCCAGGACCGAAATGGATCTCGGTCTGTTCGACGATGACAAAGTCGCGGATGTGCAGGGTGCGCAGCATGTCTGGGCGCTAATTACTCTACGTTGTCGGTGGCTTGCGGCATCAGGTTCCAGTGCAGCTTGCGGCGCAGGGTGGAAAAGAAGCTGTAGCCTTCCGGGTGCACGAAGCGGATGGTATAGGGCGCGCGTTGCACGACGATGCGGTCGCCGGGTTGCAGGTCGGACCAGGTCTGCATGTCGAAATGCACGCTGGCGCCGACTTCGACGCGGCCCATGGCCGTCAGCGTCATGTTCAGCACGCCGCTGTCGGGAATGACGATAGGGCGGTTGGACAAGGTCTGGGGCGCCACCGGCACCAGCACCATGGCGTTCATGCCGGGGTGCAGGATGGGGCCGTTGGCCGACAGCGCGTAGGCGGTCGAGCCGGTGGGCGTGGCGATGATCAGGCCGTCGGCGCGCTGCGTGTACATGAAGGCGCCGTCGAGTTCGACGCGGACTTCGATCATGCCGCCGCGCCCCGCGCGGTTCAGGACCACGTCGTTCAGGGCCGTGGCGGAATACATTTTCTGGTTGCCGCGCCAGACGCTGCCTTCGAGCAGCATGCGCGCTTCGATCTGGTAGCTGCCTTCCAGCACGCGCGCCAGCGCGCCGTGCGCGTCCTGCAGCGGGATGTCGGTGATGAAACCCAGGCGGCCGTGGTTGATGCCGACCAGCGGCACGCCGTAGGGCGCCAGGTGGCGTGCGGCGCCCAGCACGGTGCCGTCGCCGCCCATCACGACCGCGAGCGATGCGCTCTGGCCGATCTGTTCAAGCGTGGCGACCGGGTATTCGGTCAGGCCGGTGTTGCGGGCAGTGTCGGCATCGACCAGCACCTGCCGGCCCGCTTGCGTCAGCGCGTGCGCAAGCGCTCTTAGCGGGGCGTCCAGGCCGGTGTCCTGGTATCTGCCGATCAGCGCGACGGTAGGAAAGTGCATGGTGGCAAGGCGAATCTGAAAAACCCAACAACAAAGGCGAAATCGGCCCGACAAGCGGCCGGTTAGCCGATTATATGGGGCCGCATATCGGTTGGCGGGACAAAAATCGCCTTAATTGGAAAAGATTCCCTAAAATACACGCTATGGATGACCGCGCACGCGCATTACTGAAGGCGTTGATCGAACGCTACATCGCCGATGGGCAACCAGTCGGTTCGCGGACGCTTTCGAAAGTGTTCGATCTGTCGCCCGCCACCATCCGCAATGTCATGGCGGATCTGGAAGAGCTGGGACTGATCCACAGTCCGCATACGTCGGCGGGGCGCGTCCCCACGCCGCGCGGATACCGCATGTTCGTCGATTCCCTGCTGGCGGTGCAGTCCTACCAGATCCAGCCGCACAACATGGGCGAGATGCTGTCGGCCGCCGAGCCCACCCGCGCAGTCAATGCCGCGGCGGCGCTGCTGTCGAACCTGACCCAGTTCGCCGGTGTGGTGCTCACGCCCAAACGGGCCCAGGTGTTTCGCCAGATCGAATTCATCCGCCTGTCCGACAAGCGCGTCCTGCTCATCATCGTCACCCCCGATGGCGACGTGCAGAACCGCATCCTGTTCGTGCAGCGCGACTACGTCGAAGCCGAATTGCTGGAAGCCGGCAATTTCTTCAACATCCATTTCGCCGGCAAGTCGTTCGACGCGGTGCGCCGCACCCTGTCCACCGAACTGGCGCAACTGCGCGAAGACATCTCGCGCCTGATGCAGGCTGCGGTCGAGGCCAGCGCCGAAGCCGCCGAAGACGGCGACGCCATGGTCATTTCCGGCGAGCGCAAGCTGCTGGACGTGACTGACATCGCGTCCGACATGGACCGCCTGCGCAAGATGTTCTCGCTGTTCGAAAAGAAAACCGACCTGCTGCAACTGCTGGACGTGTCCAGCCGGGCGCAGGGCGTGCAGATCTACATCGGCGGCGATTCCCAGCTGGTGCCGATGGAAGAAGTCTCGGTCATCACCGCGCCCTACGGCGTGGACGGCAAGGTGGTCGGCACGCTCGGCGTGATCGGACCCACCCGCATGGCCTACGAACGCGTCATTCCCATCGTGGACATCACGGCGCGTCTCTTGTCCAACGCCCTCAGCCACAACCAGTAGTTCCATTCGAACCGACATCCTCCTTGCGGAGGAAGGGGAGTTTTTGTGTTTCTTCGCCTGTTCAAGTATCTCTGGCCTGAACGCTACCTGCCCGAAACCGAGCAGGACGATCCCTTCAACGAGGACCCGCCGCCGCGGGGCCCGGGCAAGGTCGGCGTGCTGCTGGTGAACCTGGGCACGCCGGACACCCCCAGCAAGAAAGACATCCGCAAGTACCTGGGCGAATTCCTGTCGGACCCGCGCGTGATCGAGATCCCGCGCTATCTCTGGAAGCCGATCCTGCATGGGCTGGTGCTGACCATGCGCCCCAAGAAGCTCGAGCCGCGCTATGCCGGCGTCTGGCTCAAGGAAGGTTCGCCCCTGATGGTCTACAGCCGCCGACAGGCCGAAGGCGTGCAAGCGGCGTTGACGGCGGCCGGCGTCGACGCGGTGGTGGAACTGGGCATGCGCTACGGCAATCCGTCGATTCCCGACGCGATAACCCGCCTGCGGGCAAAAGGCTGCGAACGCATCCTGACCGTGCCGCTGTATCCGCAATACGCCGCCAGCACCACGGCCACCGTGGTCGATGCCGTCACGCGCCATGCCGGGCGCCTGCGCGACCAGCCGGAACTGCGCTTCATCAAGCGCTTTCACGAAGAACCGGCCTACCTGGATTCCCTGGCGGCCCGCATCGAGGCCTATTGGGCCGAGCACGGCCGGCCGCAGAAACTGGTCATGAGCTTTCATGGCCTGCCGCGCTATTCCATCGAGCTGGGCGACCCGTATTACCGCGACTGCATGGAAACCGCCCGGCTGCTGTCGCAGCGCCTGTCGCTGCCGCGCGAGCAGATCGAAGTGACCTTCCAGAGCCGCTTCGGCACCGCCCGCTGGCTCGAACCCTATACCGAACCCACGCTCAAGGCGCTGGCCGCGTCGGGCGTGACCGAGGTGGATGTGGTGTGTCCGGGATTTGTGGCAGACTGTCTGGAAACCCTGGAAGAGATCAGCCTGGAATGCCGCGACGCCTTTATCGGGGCCGGCGGCAAGCAGTTCCGTTACATTCCGGCGATCAACGACGATCCGGCCTGGATCGCAGGGTTGGCCAGCCTGGTGGAACGGCACTTGCAGGGGTGGCCCACGCATCCACGGACTTGAAGGAGAGGGCGCATGCACCATGATCCCAAGACGGGCAAGATTGTGAAAAAGGGGCGCGTCAGCACCCCGGTCGACGAAGATCAGGTCGAACACGAGCTGGACGAAGCGCTGGCCGAGACCTTTCCGGCCAGCGACCCGATTGCCATCAATCCCGAACCCGATGACGACCCCCGGGTCGACCGCGCCCTGAAGGAAAGCTTTCCCGCCAGCGACGCGGCCGCCCCGGCGCAGCCGCACAAGAAGTGACCTGATCGTCGGGCGGGCGGGGGAATATTTGCTTTCCCGGGCTTGAAATAGGGGTATTGGCCCCCATTCATGTCTGCGAAAGCCATTCTTTTTGGAGGATTCCCCATGTCGGCACCCAACGAGCCTGTAGACCAGACGCCCGGATTCGGCGAAAACGCCGATGCGGCCCCCGCCGCCCAGGACGCCGCGCAGGCCGAGCTGAACGAGTTGCGCGCCCAGCTGGACGCGGCCCAGGCTACCGTCAATGAGCAGCACGACCAACTGCTGCGCGTGCACGCCGAGGCCGAGAACGTCCGCCGCCGCGCCCAGGAAGAAGTGTCCAAGGCCCGCAAGTTCGGCATCGAATCGTTCGCCGAAAGCCTGGTGCCGGTCAAGGACAGCCTCGAGGCCGCCCTGGCCCAGGCCGACCAGACCGTGGAAACCCTGCGCGAAGGCGTCGAAGTCACCCTCAAGCAGCTGGCCGCGGCCTTCGAGCGCAACCTGCTCAAGGAAATCGCGCCGGTCCAGGGTGACAAGTTCGATCCGCACCTGCATCAGGCCATTTCGTCGATTCCCGCCCCGCAGCCCGCCAATACGGTGGTGCAAGTGCTGCAAAAGGGCTATGCCATCGCCGACCGCACGCTGCGTCCGGCCCTGGTGGTGGTGTCCGCCGGCCAAGGCTGAGCGGCAAGCGCGCCATGAACGATCCCCGTTTCGATCCGGCCCAGGTCTTCGCGGTATTCGGCATGCGTCATGTCGACACCGCGGGGTTCGACGCGGCCGTGGTCCAGGCGCCGGGATCGGACCTGCGCTGCGTATTCCTGTGGGGCCAGGATTGCTATAACTGCAATCTCTTCAAGCAGGCCGCCCTGCTGCACCAGGACACCCTGCTGGGCCTGGGTTTGAGCTGGTTCGAGGCCGACGTCTACGCCGACGAACCCCTGGGCCGCCGCTTTTCGCTGCATGGCGTCCCCACTTTTGTGCTGTATCGGGCCGGAAAACGGCTAGGACGCATTACCGGCTGGCCCGGATTGCCCCAGTTCACGGCGGCGATCCACCGCCTGCAGGAAGCGCCGGCTGAAAAATCGGGCCAGGCGTCTTGAAAAACCCTGCAGGTAGCCCCAGTTATGTGGGGACAGGAATTTTCTCTCTATTTTCATAGATTTATTCAAGGTAACCCGACCATGAGCAAAATTATTGGCATCGACCTGGGCACGACCAACAGCTGCGTGGCTGTCATGGACGGCGGTCAGGTCAAGATCATCGAAAACGCCGAAGGCGCCCGTACCACCCCCTCGATCGTCGCCTACATGGACGACGGCGAAACGCTGGTGGGCGCGCCCGCCAAGCGCCAGGCAGTCACCAACCCGCGCAACACCCTGTACGCGGTGAAGCGCCTGATCGGCCGCAAGTTCGAAGAAAAAGCGGTGCAGAAGGACATCAACCTGATGCCCTACACCATCGCCCGCGCCGACAACGGCGACGCCTGGGTGGAAGTGCGCGGCAAGAAGATGGCGCCTCCCCAAGTGTCGGCCGACGTGCTGCGCAAGATGAAAAAGACCGCCGAGGACTACCTGGGCGAAGAAGTGACCGAAGCCGTCATCACGGTGCCGGCCTACTTCAACGACAGCCAGCGCCAGGCCACCAAGGACGCCGGCCGCATCGCCGGCCTGGAAGTCAAGCGCATCATCAACGAGCCCACCGCGGCCGCGTTGGCGTTCGGCCTGGACAAGACCGAAAAGGGCGACCGCAAGATCGCCGTCTATGACCTGGGTGGCGGCACGTTCGACGTGTCCATCATCGAAATCGCCGACGTGGATGGCGAAAAGCAGTTCGAAGTGCTGTCGACCAACGGCGACACCTTCCTGGGCGGCGAAGACTTCGACCAGCGCATCATCGACTACATCATTGCCGAGTTCAAGAAGGAACAGGGCGTTGATCTGTCCAAGGACGTGCTGGCCCTGCAGCGCCTGAAGGAAGCTGCCGAAAAGGCCAAGATCGAGCTGTCCTCGGCCCAGCAGACCGAGATCAACCTGCCGTACATCACGGCGGATGCCTCGGGTCCGAAGCACCTGAACCTGAAGATCACGCGCGCCAAGCTGGAAGCGCTGGTCGAAGAACTGATCGAACGCACGATCGAACCCTGCCGCGTGGCCATCAAGGACGCCGGCGTGAAGGTTTCCGACATCGACGACGTGATCCTGGTCGGCGGCATGACCCGCATGCCCAAGGTCCAGGAAAAGGTGAAGGAATTCTTCGGCCAGGATCCGCGCAAGGACGTGAACCCCGATGAAGCCGTCGCCGCTGGCGCCGCCATTCAAGGTTCCGTGCTGTCGGGCGACCGCAAGGACGTGCTGCTGCTGGACGTCACCCCCCTGTCCCTGGGTATCGAAACCCTGGGCGGCGTGATGACCAAGATGATCCAGAAGAACACGACCATCCCGACCCGGTTCTCGCAGACCTTCTCGACCGCTGACGACAATCAGCCGGCCGTGACGATCAAGGTGTTCCAGGGCGAGCGCGAAATCGCCGCGGGCAACAAGGCCCTGGGCGAGTTCAACCTCGAAGGGATCCCGCCGTCGCCGCGCGGTATGCCGCAGATCGAAGTCACGTTCGACATCGACGCCAACGGCATCCTGCACGTGTCCGCCAAGGACAAGGGCACGGGCAAGGAAAACAAGATCACCATCAAGGCCAACTCGGGTCTGTCGGAAGACGAGATCCAGCGCATGGTCAAGGATGCCGAGGCCAACGCCGAGGAAGATCACCGCGTGGCCGAGCTGGCCCAGTCGCGCAACCAGGCCGATGCGCTGGTGCACGCCACCCGCAAGTCGCTGACCGAATACGGCGACAAGCTCGAGGCGTCCGAAAAGGAAAGCATCGAAGCTGCCATCAAGGCCCTGGAAGACACGCTGAAGGACGGCGACAAGGCCGCGATCGACGCCAAGGTGGAAGCCCTGTCGACCGCCTCGCAGAAGCTGGGCGAAAAGATGTACGCCGACATGCAGGCGCAGCAAGCCGCCGGCCAGCAGCAAGCGGCCGACAACGCGAAGCCGGTGGACGACAACGTCGTCGACGCCGACTTCAAGGAAGTCAAGCGCGACCAATAATGGCCGGGCGCTGACCAGCCTCTGCCGCCCGGTAGCCGGAGAAATCCGCCTACCGGGCGAACTCATTCTGTAGCACTGAAAAGAAGGCTCTTTTTTGAGCCCACGGATCATGGCAAAACGCGACTATTACGAAGTCCTGGGCGTGGCGAAAAACGCCTCGGACGACGAACTCAAGAAGGCCTATCGAAAGCTGGCCATGAAATACCATCCGGACCGCAATCCGGACAGCAAAGAAGCCGAAGAGAAGTTCAAGGAAGCCAAGGAAGCCTACGAGGTCCTGGGTGATGAACAGAAGCGCGCCGCTTACGACCGCTACGGCCATGCCGGCGTGGACCCCAATGCCGCCGGCATGGGCGGGGGCATGGGCGGCGGTTTCGCCGATGCCTTCGGCGACATCTTCGGCGAGATCTTCGGTGGCGGCGGCGGTGGCCGTCGTGGCGGCGGCCCGCAGGTGTACCGCGGCGCCGACCTGAAGTACGCACTGGAAATCACGCTGGAACAGGCCGCGGCCGGTTTCGACACCGAGATCCGCGTGCCCAGCTGGGAAAACTGCGATACCTGCCACGGCTCTGGCGCCAAGGCGGGCACGTCGCCCAAGACCTGCCGCACCTGCGGCGGTTCGGGCGCGGTGCGCATGCAGCAGGGCTTTTTCAGCGTGCAGCAGACCTGCCCGACCTGCCACGGCAACGGCAAGGAAATCACCGATCCGTGTCCCGCCTGCGATGGCGTGGGGCGCATCCGCCGCAACAAGACGCTGCAGGTCAAGATTCCTGCCGGCATCGATGACGGCATGCGCATCCGCTCCAGCGGCAATGGCGAACCGGGCATCAACGGCGGGCCGCCGGGCGACCTGTATGTGGAAATCCACATCAAGCAGCACAAGATCTTCCAGCGCGATGGCGACGATCTGCACTGCGAGCTGACCATTCCGTTCACCACGGCGGCCCTGGGCGGCGAGCTGCAGGTGCCGACGCTGGGCGGCAAGGCCGAGATCTCGATTCCCGAAGGCACGCAGTCGGGCAAGACCTTCCGCCTGCGCGGCAAGGGCATCCGCGGCGTGCGCGGCAGCTATCCGGGCGACCTGTACTGCCACGTGGTGGTCGAGACGCCGGTGCGCCTGAGCGACGACCAGAAGAACATCCTGCGCCAGTTCGAGGCCTCGCTGAACGACGGGGGCGATCGCCACTCGCCGCAAAGCAAGTCCTGGACCGACCGCGTGAAGGAATTCTTCAGCTGAGTGGCTTGACCTGATCGCGCCGCCTGCCGGTGCGCCACAGCCCAGGACCGGATGATTCCGGGCTTGGGCTGTTTTGTTTCCGGCCATAAAAAAACCGCGGCTTGCGCCGCGGTTCGTACTGCTGGTACCGCTACTGCTTCCATCAACTGCTACTTCGTACTGCTACTTCGTACGGCTATCAATTACTGCTACAGCGACTACGTACCGCAACTACGACTTCATACTGCGACTACAGGTACTGCTTACTACAGGTACTGCTACTTCTACTGCTGAAGATCCGCCGCTGTGGCCGGAAAAAACCGACCCCAGGCCATGATGCCGCCTGAGGCCGGCCGGGCTACAGCAAGCAGCTCACCGGGTGATCGGCGGGTATTCGAGTTCGCCGAACGTGTATTGGCCGCTGGCCTTGGCCTGGGCGAGTTCCTGCTGGACTTCGGCGCGCGACTTGGCGGCGGCCGGGGTTGCCTTGACGGGCGGGTATTGCAGTTCACCGAAGGTGTATTCGCCGCTGGTCTTGGCTTGTTGCAGCTGGGCTTGCACTTCCTGCGAGCTCAGGCTGGTGGCCTGGGGCAGGGCGGGCGGGTAGTCCAGTTCACCGAAGGTGTACTGGCCGCTGACCTTGGCTTGTTGCAGTTCGGTGGCGACCTGGGCGCTCGACTTGGCTTGCTCGACGCCGGCCGCTTGGGCGCCAGCGCCCACCAGGGCTAGGGAAATCAGCAGGGTAGTTGTCAGGGTTTTCATAATGACCTCCAATTCGTTGTAAACGGGGCCGAATCCGGCGGCCCTCCGTCGTGGTTCGTTGTTTGTTCCCGATGACTGAATTGTGCGCGTCATCCCACCTGGGATAAACCCGTATATCTTGAAAACATCTTTCCAAATAACCGTGTAATCACCGGATTATGAAAATATTTCCCCGTAAATGGCATGGTCTCTGCCATGGAACCCCTTAAGAAGAGGTAGGCGACAACCCATTGGCCCATGAAAAAGCCCCTGCCGAGGCAGGGGCTTGGAGGCTACCGGGAACGGCAGAGGGCGTCAGGGCGCCTTTTTCTTGAAGTCGCCAGCCACTGCGGTGCTGAAGCCGTCCGGACGCAGGTACTTGCGCAAGGCGGCGTTGACCGCGTCGGGCGTGAGCGCGGTGATCTTCTTGTCCATCTCGGCGGACCATTCGAACGTGCGGCCACGTTGCAGGTAGTCCAGCCAGGTGCCGGCCAGGACGTCGTCCTGGGCGCGGGCCAGGTTGCGGTAGTTCAGCAATGCAGTGATGCCGTCCGAGATTTCCTTGTCCGTGAAGCCGTCTTTCAGGACGCGGGCGAGTTCTTCGCCGATGGCCTTTTCCAGGCGTTCGCGGTTCTGCGGCGCGTAGATGGCGTACATGGTCCAGCTGGCGCTGGGTTCGAAGGACGAGACCGACAGCGAGCTGCGCACGTTGTAGGACAGGCCTTCGGTTTCGCGCACGCGATTCCACAGGCGCGAGGTTTCAGAGGCGCCAAACAGGTAGTTGGCCAGATACAGCGCCGGGTAGTCGGCATCGGTATCCTGCAGCTTCAGGGGCATGCGCGACACGTAGAACGCGTTGGCCTTGTCGGGCGTGTCGATGTCGAACTGCTTGGCCGGGATGTCGCGGTACGGGTTGCCCACGCGGGTGTAGGCGGGGGCGCGCTTCCAGCCGGCCAGGCCATCCTTGATGGCTTTTTCGACGGCTTCGGGCTCGAAATCGCCCACGGCCGAATATTCGATCTTGCCCGCGCCATAGAACTTGGCGTGGAACTTGACGAGCGCGTCGCGGTTCAGCGCACGCACGCCGGCCAGCGATTCTTCAAACGTCGGGACATAGCGCAGGTCGTCAGTGGGCCACGGATTGTCCTGGCGGGCCAGGGCACGTCCGGCCAGGGCCTGGGGCTCGGTCATGGCGTTCTGGATCGATGTTTCGAGCTGGCGCTGGTATTCCTCGAGCTGATCCTTCGGGAAGTTGGCGTTGCGCACGATGTCCAGCGCCAGGCGGGTCAGCTCGGGCAGGTTTTCGCGCTTGGTCGACATGGCGATCTTGAGCGTGGTGCCCGCGCCGCTGAAGCCCAGTTCAGCCTGCAGCTTGTCCAGGCGGTCCTGGATGTCCTGGCGCGACAGCTTGGCGGTGCCGCGAGTCAGCAGATCGGCGACGGCGCCGGAATTGACGCGCTGGCCAAGCAGGTCTTTCTCGTTGCCGAACTGGATCAGCATCTGGGCCTGCACGCGGTTGCCGCGGGTGGCCTTGGGCAGGAGCGCCAGTTGGACGGGGCCGTTGGGCAGGTCCAGCTTCTTGCGCTGGGTCAGGCGATCGATGTTCTGCGGCGTGGGATCAAAGGCGGAAGCGGCCTTGAAGTCCGGGTCGCCCTTGTAGTCCTTGAATACCGCGGTCAGGTCGACGCGTTGCGTCTGCGGCGCACGTTCAGGCTTTTCGGTCGGGATATAGCGGCCTTCGACGCGGTTGCTCTGTACCAGGTAGGTCGTGGCGGCCTGCTGCACCTCGGCCAGCGTGGCCTTGCGGGCGCGGTCGCGCTGCAGGAAGAACAGGCGCCAGTCGCCGGCGGCGATGGCTTCGGACAGCGCGACGCCGACCTGTTCAGGGTCGCTGTAGGTCTGTTCCCACGAGGTCAGCCACTTGCTGCGCGCGCGGTCCAGTTCCTGCTGGGTGAAGGGCTTCTTGCCCAGCGTTTCCAGCGTGCCCGTCAGGGCCTTCATGGCGGCGTCCAGGCTCTTGCCCGGCGTCAATTGCGCCGCGAACATGGCCAGGCCGGGATCCAGGTTTTCCATGGTGAAGCCGAACACGCCAGAGGCCAGCTTGGTGGGCACCAGTGCGTGGTACAGGCGGCCCGAGGGCGTGTCGGCCAGGATGGTGGCGGCCAGGTCCAGCGGCACGAAGTCGGGACTGCCCGCGGCGGGGATGTGGTACATCGCGGCGACCAGCGGCGTGCCGCCGGTGCGGCGCAGGGTCACGGCGCGTTCGCCGTCCTGCGTGGGCTCGACGGTGTACTCGGGCGGCAGCTTGCGTTCCGGCTTGGGCAGCTTGCCCAGCGTTTCCTCGATGTCGGCCAGCGTGGCCTGCGGGTCGAACTTGCCGGCCACGATCAGCACCGCGTTATCGGGCTGGTAGTACTCGTGATAGAAGGCGCGCAGTTGGCCGACGTCGACGTTCTCGACGTCGGAGCGCGCGCCGATGGTGTTCTTGCCGTAGCTGTGCCACTGGTAGGCGGCGGACTGCATCTTCTGCATGAGAATGCGGAACGGGCTGTTTTCGCCGCTTTCCATCTCGTTGCGCACGACCGTCATTTCGGAATCCAGGTCTTCCTTGGCGATCAGGGAATTGACCATGGCGTCCGCCTGCCAGCCCAGGTACCACTTGAGGGTGTCGGGGTTGGACGCGAAGCTGGCGAAGTAGTTGGTGCGGTCGCTGGACGTCGAGCCGTTGGCCTGCAGGCCGCGGCGCGAGAACTCGCCCATGGCGTTGCGGGTGGTGGACGTGCCCTTGAACAGCATGTGTTCGAGCAGGTGGGCCATGCCCGTCTGGCCATAGTTTTCGTTGCGCGAGCCGACCAGGTAGGTCATGTTGACCGTGGTCGAAGGCTTGGATTCGTCGGGAACCAGCAATACCCGCAAGCCGTTGCTCAGCCGGTATTCGGTAATGCCTTCAATCGAGGCGGCCTCCGTGACGCCGGCCGGCAGGCTGGCGGCTCCGGCCTGGAAGGCCAGGAAGGATGAGAACAGCAGCGCACCCAATGGGCGCGGCAGCTTCGATATGGACAGGCGCATGGCGGACTATTCCTTTGGCATGGCAGAATCCGTTGGAGTGTATACGGTGGGAATGGTTCAGGGCGCGCCCGGCCGCGCCGCCCGCCGTGGTATCGGGCTGGTCCACGGCCCTGACCTGGAAATCGCGCATGTCTTTATCACTGGAAATCGAAACACCCCGCCTGGTGCTGCGCCAATGGCGGGCCGCCGACCGCAAGCCGTTCGCCGCCATGAACACGGATGCGCAGGTCACTCGCTACCTGCTGCCCATGACGGCGCAGGACAGCGATGCCCTGGCCGACCGGCTGGCCGCAGGCATCGATGAATATGGTTGGGGCTTCTGGGCGGTCGAGGCCCCCGGGGTGGCGCCCTTCATCGGGTTTGTCGGCATCAAGGCATTGCCGCCGTCGCTGCCGTTCGCGCCCGGCGTGGAAATCGGCTGGCGCCTGGCGCGCTCCTGCTGGGGCAGGGGCTACGCCAGTGAAGCCGCGCAAGCCGCGCTGCGTGTGGGATTCGAGCAGGTCGGCCTGTCCGAGATCGTCTCGTTCACGGCGCTGGAAAACGAACGCTCGCGCGCAGTGATGCACCGCTTGGGCATGCGGGAAGTGCCGCAACGCTTCGAGCATCCGGCCGTGCCCGACGGACATCCTTTAAAGACCCACGTGCTGTACCGGTTGGACCGAGACGCCTGGCGTGCCCAGAAAAATGGTGACGCGGATGCAGGCGGCGCGCCGGTTGCCGCGGCATAAACGGCGCAAAGCCGCGCCAATGTGCAATGTTGCGCTGCAACGTCCTGGCGTGGCGGGGCAAATTTGAGGTTCGAGCGGTCGCGGGTGTAAGCTTTCCAGAACGTAGTTGCTGTTGCCGACGGGATGCGCGACAGCCGTCTACAGGCTTCCCGTCCAACACCAGCCGCCGCCTCGGCGGGCTGTGGGGCCGGTTGTTCTCCGGCCGCTGCCCTTGCTCCGCAGGCGACGACGGTGCTTGTCGTTCGCGCCTTCGCCGCCGGCATCCTGCCGGCGCATCTTTCGGAGGAACGACCCATGCTGACCGAGATCGTCACGCGTGCCTTGTCCCAATTGACCGGCAGCCCCATGAGCGGCGACCGCATCAAAGGACAGTTTCAGTACGCCTATGCCAGTGATGACGGCCAATTCGTGGCCATACTGACCCATGACATGACCACTTACGTGGTGGACCTGAGCACGCAGCGCTATTTCGCCGAGTGCGGCGGTTCGCCCAGGGGCTTTGCGGGGCATGTGCTCGAGATGGAGGGCGCCGCGGCGCGCCAGCATCCCTGGCCCGCCGCCAACGACCTGTTCGACCTGGACATGGACGCGGATGAACTGTCGTGGCGCCAGTGTCCGGGCGTACGCGGCATGGCCGATGCCGCCAACCGATCTGTGGAGAGCCGCGCCGCCTGAGAGTGGCCAGAAGCGGCAGTACCCTCACTGAACCGGCGATATCGCCGGTTTTTTTTATGGTGCCATGCGTACGGCTCGCTACAATTTGCGCCATGACTACGCACGCAGACTTCGGCGCCCCGGAAGGCGCCACCCTGGTCGATTGCACGCACGAGCGGCACGCGGACCAGATCCTTGCCATCTTCAACGACGCCATCGCCACGTCGACCGCGCTGTACGACTACAAGCCGCGGCCGCGCGAGGCGATGCTGGGCTGGTTCCAGGCCAAGGCCAACGGCGGTTTTCCGGTGGTGGGGTTCGAGAACGCAGCGGGTGAGCTGATGGCCTTTGCCAGCTACGGCACCTTCCGCGCCTGGCCGGCCTACAAGTATTCGGTCGAGCATTCCGTCTACGTCGACGGCCGCTTTCGCGGGCAGGGCCTGGGCGAGGCGATGATGCGCGTGCTGATCGAACGGGCCCGCGCCAACCAGGTGCACCTGATGATCGGCGGCATCGATGCCGCCAACCAGGGCAGCATCCGGCTGCACGAGAAACTGGGTTTCACGCATTCGGGCACGATCCGCGAGGCCGGATTCAAGTTCGGCCGCTGGCTGGACCTGGCGTTCTACCAGCTGACGCTCGACACGCCCACGCAGCCGGTCGATGGCTGAGCGAGGCCGGCTGAACGGCTGCGGCTGAGCTACTTCGAGAGCACCCGCATCGCCTGTTCCAGGCCGGCCACCGTGACGGGATACATGCGGTCCTGCATGATGTCGCGCATCAGCGCGATGGACTGGCGGTACTGCCAGGAGGCCGTGGGCTCGGGGTTGAGCCAGACGGACTTGGGCCAGGCATCGAGCAGGCGGCGCATCCATTGCGCGCCGGGTTCTTTGTTGTAGTGTTCGACCGAACCGCCGGGCTGCAGGATTTCGTAGGGGCTCATGGTGGCGTCGCCGACGATGATCAGACGCCAGTCCGGGTTGTACTTGCGCAGCACGTCCCAGGTGTCGAAGCGCTCGTTCTGGCGTCGCCGGTTGCTCTGCCACAGGCTTTCGTAGGGGCAGTTGTGGAAGTAGTAGACCTCGAGATTGCGAAATTCGCTGCGCGCGGCCGAGAACAGTTCTTCAACGCGGCCGATGTGGTCGTCCATGCTGCCGCCGACGTCCAGCAGCATCAGCACCTTCACGGTGTTGTGGCGCTCGGGCACCATGCGCAGGTCCAGGTGGCCGGCATTGCGGGCCGTGCTGGCGATGGTGTCGTCCAGATCAAGTTCGAGTTCGGCGCCTTGCCGCGCGAAGCGCCGCAGCCGCCGTAGTGCGACCTTGAAATTGCGCGTGCCCAGTTCGACCTGGTCGTCGTAGTCCTTGAACTGGCGCATGTCCCAGACCTTGACCGCGCTGCGGTTGCCGGCCGATTGGCCGCCCACGCGGATGCCCTCGGGGTGGTAGCCTCCGTTGCCGAACGGCGAGGTGCCGCCCGTGCCGATCCATTTGCTGCCGCCTGCGTGGCGTTCTTTCTGTTCTTCCATGCGCTCTTTGAAGAGCTCCATGAGCTTGTCCCAGCCGTGCTTTTCGATGGCGGCCTTTTCTTCGGGCGACAGGCTTTTCTCGAACTGCTTGATGAGCCAGTCCAGCGGAATGTCTTTTCCGGCCGGCAGGGCGGCCTCGATGCCCTTGTAGTAGGCGCCGAAGGCCTTGTCGTAGCGGTCGTAGAGCGATTCGTCCTTGACCAGCGTGGCGCGGGCAAGGAAATAGAAGTCGTCCAGCGTGGGCGTCATCAGGTCCTGGCGCAGCGCATCGACGAGCGTCAGGTATTCCTGCACCGAGACGGGCAGCTTGTGGGCCCGCAGGTGGTAGAAGAAATCGATCAGCATGGGCGCGGCCAGGAAAGACGGCGTGGTCAGCGGCGCGGTGCGCCGCGGGTCATGGCGGCCAGGCGCTCCAGCAGGTGCACGTCTTGTTCGTTCTTGAGCAAGGCGCCGGCCATGAGCGGTACCGCGGTGGCGGTGTGCGCATCGATCTGCGCCGCGCTGACGTCTTCGGCGAGCAGCAGGCGCAGCCAGTCGAGCAACTCGGACGTGGACGGCTTTTTCTTCAGGCCGGGCGCATCGCGCAGGCTGAAGAAGGTGTCCAGCGCCGCGCGCAGCACGTCCTGCTTGAGCTCGGGGAAGTGCACGCCCACGATCTCGCGCATGGTTTCGCGATCGGGAAAGCGGATGTAGTGGAAAAAGCAGCGTCGCAGGAAGGCGTCCGGCAGGTCTTTTTCGTTGTTGGACGTGATGATCACCAGCGGCCGGTGGCGCGCGGAAATGGTCTGGCGCGTTTCGTACACATGGAATTCCATGCGGTCCAGTTCGCGCAGCAGATCGTTGGGGAATTCGATGTCGGCCTTGTCGATTTCGTCGATCAGGAGCACCACCGGTTCCTCGGCATCGAAAGCCTGCCACAACGTGCCCTGCACGATGTAGTTGCGAATATCTCGGACCTTTTCGTCGCCAAGCTGCGAATCACGCAGGCGCGAGACCGCGTCGTACTCGTACAGGCCCTGATGCGCCTTGGTGGTGGACTTGATGTGCCACTGCAGCAGCGGACGGCCCAGCGCACGCGCGACTTCCTCGGCCAGCATGGTCTTGCCGGTGCCGGGCTCGCCCTTGATCAGCAGCGGACGCTGCAGCGTGAGCGCGGCGTTGACGGCCAGTTTCAGGTCATCGGTGGCGACGTAGCTGTCGGTGCCATCGAAGCGGACGGGCGATGCGGAAGGGGCGGTCTGGGCTGCGGACATGGATCGGCGGGCTTCTCGGGGTTGACGGGGATCAAGACCATCTTAAGGTATTAATCCTGAGCAATTATCGTACAATCAGGCGGTTTTGCAGTTGGGTTCGACCCGCAACGTGTTTGCCGGGGGCCTTTTCGTGTGAGCAGGCCCTAGTCCATAAGCCATACCAAGAAGAGCCATCCCAATGAAGTTGCGATTCTCTCTGAAGTGCACGGTTTCCGTGTTGGCCGCAGTGGCATCCTGTGCGATCGCCGGCCAGGCAATTGCTGCAGACGCAGCGCCGGTCGGTAATGTCCAGAACGCCCGCGACAAGGTCTCGATGTGCATCGGTTGCCACGGCATCGAAGGCTACAAAGCGACGTTCCCCGAGCTGTACCACGTTCCGAAGATCGCCGGCCAGAACGCCAAATACATCGAGGCCGCCCTCAACGAGTACAAGAAAGGCGCGCGCAGCCATCCCACGATGGACGCCATTGCCGGCAGCCTGTCCGACCAGGACATCGCCGATCTCGCCGCGTACTACTCGAATCTGAAATAAGGGGGCAACCACATGAACCGCATCATGCTTGCCCTCGCGGGCGCAACGCTGACCATTTCGGGCGCCGCCGTCCAGGCTCAGGACCTGGCGGCTGGCAAGGCTGTTTTCGAGAAGGCCGCCTGCATTTCCTGCCACGGTGCCGACGGCAAGACGGTGACTGACCCGGCCTACCCGATACTGGCCGGGCAGCATGCCGATTACCTGGTCCATGCGCTCAAGGCCTATCGCCGCGGCGCCTCGGGCAGCGCGGCCACGGCCAACGTGCGCAAGAACCCCACCATGGGCGCCCTGGCTGGCCAACTGTCCGACGAGGACATCACCAACGTGTCAGCGTGGCTGGCGTCTTTGCCCAGCGATCTGGGTGTGCGCAAATAGCGTGCGTCTTGGCCGCGCCAACGAAAAACCCTCGGTCAGCCGAGGGTTTTTTCTTGGGTGGCCACCCGCGCGCGGGGGCTTTCAGCGTTCGGCGCGCTGGCGGATCAGGTCGATGTAGGTATCGCTGTCCAGCGGCGTGCCCAGGCGCTGGGCTTCCCAGACCACACGGCCCAGGCATTCCATGATTTCGTGCGCGGCCTGGTGCGCGTCGCTGCGGGCCACCAGGCGCTGGTAGGCGGCGCGGATGCCCGGCGGATGGTCGATCGACAACTGTTCGGCGATGGCCAGGTGCATCGACAGGTGCAGGAATGGATTGGTACGCCCCTTTTCGACGGCGTATTCCGCCGTCATGGCTTCGGGGCTTTCGAGGTCGCCGTGGTATTCGGGATGCTCGATGATCCAGTCCAGGGCCATCGCTTCCAGCGGGGTCAGGACCTCGTTGGCACGATGCTTGCGCCAGGTTTCGATGAAGAATTCGCGGACTTGGTCGCGGGAGGGGTTGAACATCTGGGGGGACGCCATACGGGCTAGAGAGGGCTTTATTTTACCGCCCGCCGCCGTGGCGGCCGCCCGAAGCCGCCAATGCGATATAGAATTGGTTGCTATCCGCCATCCAGTGCGCGTTTCGCCAGGCCGCGCGGCCCGCGGACCGCACGCCAGCCGATGCGGCGCGCGCGTGCAGAAAAACCACCCGGAGCAAATGGAGCATTCATGTCCTACCAACATATCAAGGTGCCCGCTGGGGGCCAGAAGATCACGGTCAACGCTGATTTCTCGCTGAATGTGCCTGAACAGCCCATCGTCCCCTATATCGAGGGCGACGGCACCGGTGCGGATATCACCCCCGTGATGATCAAGGTTGTCGACGCGGCGGTGCAAAAGGCCTACGGCGGCAAGCGCAAGATCCACTGGATGGAAGTCTATGCCGGCGAAAAGGCCACCAAGGTCTACGGTCCGGACGTCTGGCTGCCCGACGAAACCCTGGAAGTCGTCAAAGACTACGTGGTGTCGATCAAGGGCCCGTTGACCACGCCGGTGGGGGGCGGCATCCGTTCGCTGAACGTGGCGCTGCGCCAACAGCTGGACCTGTACGTCTGCCTGCGCCCCGTGGCGTATTTCAAGGGCGTGCCCTCGCCGGTGCGTGAGCCGGAAAAGACCAACATGGTCATTTTCCGCGAGAACTCGGAAGACATCTACGCGGGCATCGAATACATGGCCGAAAGCGAGCAGGCCAAGGAACTGATCCAGTTCCTGCAGACCAAGCTCGGCGTCAAGAAAATCCGTTTCCCCAACACCTCGTCCATCGGCATCAAGCCGGTGTCGCGCGAAGGCACCGAGCGCCTGGTGCGCAAGGCCGCCCAGTACGTCATCGACAACGATCGTACGTCGCTGACCCTGGTGCACAAGGGCAACATCATGAAGTTCACCGAAGGGGGCTTCCGCGATTGGGGCTATGAACTGCTGCAGAAGGAGTTCGGCGCGCAACTGATCGACGGCGGCCCGTGGTGCAAGTTCAAGAATCCCAAGACGGGCCGCGAGATCATCGTCAAGGACGTCATTGCTGACGCGTTCTTGCAGCAGATCCTGCTGCGTCCGGCCGAATACGACGTCATTGCCACGCTGAACCTGAACGGCGACTACATCTCCGACGCGCTGGCCGCGCAGGTGGGCGGCATCGGCATCGCGCCGGGCGCCAACCTGTCCGACTCGGTGGCCATGTTCGAAGCCACCCACGGCACGGCGCCCAAGTACGCCGGCAAAGACTACGTCAACCCGGGTTCCGAGATTCTGTCGGCCGAAATGATGCTGCGCCACATGGGCTGGACCGAGGCGGCGGACCTGATCATCTCCAGCATGGAAAAATCCATCCTGTCCAAGAAGGTCACTTACGACTTTGCCCGCCTGCTGGAAGGGGCCACCCAGGTGTCCTGCTCGGGGTTCGGGCAGGTCATGATCGAAAACATGTGATCGGGACCGGTCCGACCATGGTTGATGCAAAGCCCGCAAGCCTGCACAAGGCCTGCGGGTTTTTTCGCGTCAGGAAGCGCCTTCGCCATTATGGAAAACCACAATGATGTGTATAGGCTTATGCGTATATATACGTCAAATTGAATCAGGTTGTTAGTTTCAGAGCAGTATAATTCGTCGCCCCCTTGCGGCCATTTTTCAGTCCCGCTGATTTTTCCTAGACATGGCACAACCTGCTTCCGATATGCCGCCTTACGATGCTCCGGCATGTGTCCGCGGCCTGCGCGAGGCCAAGCGGATTGCGCTATTGATGGCGCCCAGGCTGGGTGACACGCTGTTGATGATGACCATGGCCCATAACCTGGTTGCGCATGGGCGCGAGGTCACCATATTCGGCGATTTTGCCTACGGCTTGCGCAGCTGGTTCCCGGGTTTGGATATCCGTCCGTCCATGCTGGAGCAGGACGCCGCGTCGGTATTGGCGGACTACGACTGTGCCGCCCAGATGCACGTGGGCTGGCCTTATGCCTTGCATGCTTACGCGAAGTCTTATTTCTATTACGACGCCCATGTGGTCATTACCGGCAAGGGCTTCGTGAAACTCAACCAGATCAGCGATTTTTGCCGCGACGTGTTGCGTTTGCCGTTGTCCGGTACGGACATCGGCCTGCGGCCGCCGCTGGCTGGCCGGCACCGCCATTATGAAACCCGGGTGGCGGTGCATCCCTCGTCGACCGGGGCGCAGCGATGCTGGGCTCCCCGGCATTTCGTCGAGCTGGGGTTGAGGTTGAAGCGCCAGGGCTACGACCCGGTATTCATCCTGGCGCCCCACGAGCGGGCCGAATGGACCTGCCTGACCGATGCGGGTCTGGCGATCCAGCAATCGCCATCGCTGGCGGACGTGGCGGCATTCATCCATGAATGTGGCTGGTTCATCGGCAACGAGTCCGGCATCGGACACCTGGCCTCCAGCGTCGGCGTGCCGACGTTGACCCTGACGGGGCGGCCCACCCGCACGAAAGCATGGCGGCCCGGTTGGTCGATGTCGCGCATTGCCTATCCTGTCTATATCCCGGGTGGGCGCTGGCGGGATCGTCTATGGCGAGAGTGGCTGCGGCCGGGCAGCGTCATGGCGGCTTTCGAGGGCCTGACGCGGGACTACAAGAAATCGATGACGCCGTTGAAGCGGGTCCGATTTTGATCCTTGCCGAATCGTGCCGTACCGCAGTCGATGACCTGCGGGCAGATTCCCCTTGCGCGCAGCATGACGCTGCTGCGGCCTGACCCCTCTTGAATTGAAATCCCGGCGGATGTCCCGACTGGGCGAACCCTTGCTACCTATGCCTTCTTTCTGTCTACGTATTATCGTCGTCCTGGCATTGCTGGTGCCTGCGCTGGCCCTGACCAGCGCCGTCGGCGGACCGGCCATCATCTACCTGACGGCCGTCATTGCGCTGTTCGCATTGGGCTATAACGCCGTCCGGCGTCGCGAACCGTTTGAGTTTCGCGAAATGAGGGCAATGGCCATCGCCTTGACCGCGCCAGCGATCGCGATGCTGATCAGCAGTGTCTACCTGGGCATCTGGAGCTCCTCCGAGATCGAGAAGCTGCTGCGCTTTGCGCTGGCGGTACCGGTGTGCTGGGTGCTTCTGCGTGCGCCGCGCCATTGGCTGCAGCAGGTTCAATGGAGCGTGCTGTTCGGGGCCTATGCCGGCGGCATCATGTTGCTGGTGATCATGTTGACGCCCGAATTGGGGCGGGGTGCCGTGTCGGACTTCGGCGGCCGCTACAACGCTGTCGCCTTCGCCGACCTGACGATGTTCTTCGGGCTGGCGTCCTGTCTGATGTTGCCCTGGAAGCTGTCACCCTGGCCCAGGGTGGAAGCGGCCTTGAAGATCCTGGCCGTGCCGTTGACGGTCTACGGGGTCTGGTTGTCGCAGACGCGCAGCAGCTGGGTGCTTCTGCTGGTTTTCGGATTCGTGTATCTGGTGACCAAGCGTCAATGGTCGCTGCGGGTCAAGGCGTCTTTCATAGCCGCGATGATTGCCTTGCTGGCCGTGGTGGCGGTGGTTTCCTGGAATTCGACGGAAAGCCGCTGGCGGGGCGTCGTGACTGACGTGACCAGCTATGCCAAAGATGATCGCGATACGTCGGTGGGCATCCGTATCCAGCTCTGGAACGCCTCCTGGCTGATGTTCAAAGAGAGTCCGATCGTTGGGGTGGGCGGGGCCAGTTTCCGGTCCGAACTCGCCAAGATGGAAGAAAAGGGCATCGTCACCAAGCTGGTCTCGACGGATTACGGCGAGCCGCATAACGACATGCTCGGGGCCCTGGCCGGCTACGGGGCGTTGGGCCTGCTGAGCATGCTGGCGCTGTACCTGATCCCCGCAGTGGTGTTCTGGCGGCGCTCGCGCAGCAACGATCCGGTCGTGCATGTGGGGTCACAAATAGGCTTGCTGTTCTGCCTGGGCTACTTTGCTTTCAGCCTGTCGGAAATGATGTTCCGCAACATGCGCAGCGTGCCGATCTACGCGGTCACGGTGGTGGTGCTGTACGCCCTGACCTCGGCCCGCACCGGCTTGGCGCAACAGCGCCTGGCGTCGGAAAAATCCTGAACGTCTCCAAATACCAGCCTTGCTTGATGTAGATCAAGCAGCCCCCCAGCGGTAGGTGAAAACCCTGCCGCGCCCTCGTATTCTGACGGTACGCAACATATAAACCGTCACATTTCGCTGCCTTTAGTTATTAGGCGCGTTGGGGCATGGAGAAGAGGGGCTATGAATAATTCAAGCTTGCGTCGTGAGCTGCTGTGGTTCGTGTTTGCCATCGGCGCCGCCGTGCTGGCGTTGGGCGCGTGGGATGCCTGGGAGCGGCGCGCCGAAATGCTGGCCGAACGCAAGACGGAGCTGCGGCACGTACTGGACCTGGCCACGAGCATCGTGCAGAACGGCAAGCAGCGCGCGGTCGACGAAGGCCTGTCCGCAGCGCAGGCCAAGCGCAACGTCGCGCAGCGGCTGGCCCAGTTGCGTTATGGCGCGGATGGGTATGTCGGCGTGTTCGACGATGGCTATACGCTTCTGGTGCACCCCGACGCGAAGCTCACGGGCACCAACGTGCGAGCCGTCAAGGACAGTGACGGCGCCCCGATATTCGAAAATCTCTACGCCCAGGGCAAGGACGGCGGCGGCTACGTGGAATACCGTTTTCCCCGGCCGGGCGCCGACGAGGCGCTGCCCAAGGTCAGCTACGCGGCCTATGACAAGGAATGGGGCTGGCTGATGTTCACCGGCCTGTACGTGGATGACGTCGACGCGGCTTTCTTCAAGACCTTGTGGCGCCAGGGCGCGGTGACGCTGGTGCTGCTGGCGTTGCTGCTGGCAGCGGCCCTGCGGTTCTTCCGGTCGCACATCATTCGTCCGCTGGACGATGCCGTGGCGGTCTGTGAACGGGTGGCGCACGGCGATCTGTCCAGCATCATTTCACGGCACCATCGTGGCGAAATCGGCCGGCTGTTCGACGCCATGGCGCTGATGCAGGAGCGCCTGGACGTGGCCGTGCGCAGCATCGTCCATTCGACCGGTTCGATCGCGGCGGCGTCGCGGCAGATCGCGGCGGGCAGCATGGACCTGCATGACCGCACCGAGAAGCAAGCCGCCGCGCTGGAGCAGACCGCGGCCAGTGTCGAGCAGATCACGGCAACGTCCAAGCAAAGCGCCGACCACGTGCGCGAAGTCAGCGCATTGGCGGGAGAATCCGCGCAATTGGCGCGCCAGGGCAGCGAGGAAACCCAGCACGCCATCGACGCCATGCGCGAGATTTCGCAGAGTTCCCAGCGTATCGACGAAATCATCCGCCTGATCGACGAGATTGCCTTCCAGACCAATATCCTGGCGCTGAACGCGGCCGTGGAAGCGGCCCGCGCCGGTGAGCAGGGCCGCGGCTTTGCCGTGGTGGCGGGTGAGGTGCGGGCGCTGGCGCAGCGCTCGGCGACCGCGGCCAAGGAAATCAAGACGCTGATCGAGGCCTCGTCCAACTCGGTGTCGCGCGGCAGCCTGCGGGTCGAGCAGGCCAGCGCCACGATGAGCAGCGTGCTGGAGTCGGCCGCCACCAGCGCGCCGCTGATGGGCGAGATCGCCACCGCATCGGCCGAGCAGAGCGTGGGCATCGAGCAGATCAACCAGGCGGTGACGCACCTGGACAGCGTGACGCAGCAGAACGCGGCCCTGGTCGAGGAGTTCGCGGCATCGGCCGCCACCTTGCACGATCAGGCCGATGACCTGGCGCGTGCGGTGGCGGTGTTCAAGCTGTCTGCAGCCTACTAGGCGAGCCCTGTACCACGCTCATGGCGCGTTGCAGGCGGGGCGTGAGTTCGCGGCTGGCGCTGGTCATGGGCAGGCGCAGCTCGTCGGCGATAAGCCCTTGCAAGGCCAGCGCGCGCTTGATGGGTGCCGGATTGGGTTCGGCGAACAGTAGCCGGATCAGGCCGCGCAAAGGCTCGAACAGTTCACGCGCGGCTTCGGCGTGGCCGTCGCGGGCCAGTTGCATGACTTCGACGAAGCGCTCGGGGAACAGGTGCGCCGCCGCGGGAATCGCGCCGCGTCCGCCCGCCAGGAAATGATCCAGCAGGGCCTGGTCTTCGCCGCACAGCGCATTGAGCTGGCCACGGGCGTTCAGCGCCATCAACACGGGCGGGTTGCATTCCTTGACGGCGCTGAAATTGGGCAGCAGGGCCAGCGTTTCCATGGTTTCGACCGTCATGGTGACACCCGCGCGCTTGGGGATGTTGTACAGGATGATGGGGCGCTCGGTGGCCCAGGCGATCTGCCGGTAATGCCACAGGATGCCTTGCTGCGAAGGGCCCAGATAATAGGGCGGCGGCACCAGGTAGCCGGCGGGGGCGTATTTGTCCAGGCGGCGGATGGCGGCGGCCACCCCGCGCGTGTCGACGCCGCCAGCGCCGAACACCAGCGGCAGGGCGTGCGGATCCTGGCGGATGGCCTCGATCATGTCGATCTTTTCAGGAATGGCCAACAGATTGCCTTCGCCGGTCGAGCCGAACAGCACCAGGCCCGCGACGCCGGCGTTGCGGTAGTAGCGCGCCAGCGCCTGGGCGGCCTCGCAATCCACGTAGCCGCCGCGCATGGGCGTGACCATCGGCAGCCAGAGGCCTTCGAAAGAGGCGGTTTGCAGGGGAGCGTCCATGGCTTATTGCACCGTGACGGCAGCGGCGCGGCGCAACGGGCCGAACTCCGCCTGGGGCAGGCCGCACATCACGGCGTGCATCAACGCATCGACCTGGTCCTGGGCGCAGTGCAGCTGCAGCACGCTCTGGCCATGCGCATGGTCCACCGACAGCACATAGACGCCGATGCGTTCGCCCAGTTCGCGGTGCAGGGCCAGCCGCACCTTCAAGGCGTCCAGCGTGTCGATCCTGACGGTCAGCGAGACCATCTCGGGGGCGTGCGGCGCCTGGGACGGGGCCGGATGGTCAAAGGATGCGGACCTGCTGCGTTCTTGTCGGGGGATCATGGCGTTGCGGGGGCGGAGCCGCCGGGGCGGCGTGCCGCGTATCCGGTTGGTTGATGACGATTCCACTATAGAAAGCGGGCCATAAAACCGGCCGATAAATACGGGCGCGGCGCGTAAAAAGCGCGTCAACGCCCGGGCCGGTTCAGAAGGTCTTGGTCAGCGACAGCAGGCCGGTGGCGCGGCCCATGTAGCGGCCATGGCTGTTGGTGTAGACGGCGCGGTCGGCATTGGTGTCCAGATAGGCCACGGAGACGGCCAGGCCCTGGCCGAAATCCTTGGTCAGCCCCAGCTTCCAGTCGGTGTACGAGCCGTCGTTGAGGTTACGCACCGTCTGGCGGCCGACGTGGGCGTTGACGGTCAGGCCCCAGAGGCCGGTGTCGAAGTTGCCGGTCAGGTCGAAGTACTGGCTGTACTTGCTGTCGGCAAACCCGAACAGGTTGGTCACGGCGACGGAATACTTGAACATGACCGGCCCATAGCCCAGGCCGGCGTAGAGTTCGGTGGTGTCGGGGCTGGTGAAGCCCGACGGGTAGTCGCCGGGGTAGTAGTACTGCAGCACGCCCAGGTCGAACGGGACGTCTTGCGCCAGGTTGCCCTTGTAGCCGCCGTAGAAATCCATTTCCACGGGGGCGGACACGTCATGGTTGCTGTCGCCCAGCCAGCTGATGCTGGAGTTCCAGTTGCCCAGGTACAGGCCGCTGGTGTGGGTGAAATCGAAGCCGCCCTGGATGGCAGGCTTGTTGTTGGTCTGCATCAGGCCGCGGTAGCGGTATTGGCTGGCCAGGGTGACGTTGGCGGTCAGCGAATATTCCGGGGTGGGCTCGCCTGCGGTGGGGACATCGGTAGCGTAGGCGGGGGCCGTAAGGGCCAGCAGCGCGAGCGCGGCCAGGGTGTTGCGGGACATGGACTTCTCCTCTGTTGGACGGGATCGCCACAATAGGAGAAGCGGCATAAACGGCGAGACAAGACTGATGGGCCCCGCGTAAAAGGCGCGTCAATGCGGGGTTCAACCCGCGAAGCGGTACCCCACGCCGATCTCGGTCAGCAGGTAGACGGGTTGCGCGGGGTCGGCTTCCAGCTTCTGGCGCAGGTGGCCCATGTAGATGCGCAGATAGTGGTTGCTTTCCACGTGCGACGGCCCCCAGACCTCGCGCAGCAGTTCGCGGTGCGTCATCACCTTGCCGCGGTGCGCCAGCAGGGCGGCCAGCAAACGGTATTCCATCGCGGTCAGGTGCACGTGCTGGCCGGCGCGTTCGACCACGCGCTTGGCGAAGTCCACGCGCACGTCGCCGAAGCTGATCTCGGCGGCGCTGCCGGCCCCGCCGCGGGCATGGCGCCGCAACAGCACGCGCAGCCGCGCCAGCAGTTCACTGACGCCGAACGGCTTGGTCAGGTAGTCGTCGGCGCCCGCGTCCAGCGCCGCGACCTTGTCGGCCTCGGCGGTGCGGGCGGACAGCACCAGAACGGGCACTTCGGTCCAGCCGCGCAGCTCACGGATCAGGGTCATGCCATCTTCGTCCGGCAGGCCCAGGTCCAGCACCACGGCATCGGGTTGGCGCGTGCCGGCCTCGATCAGGCCGCGCTTGACCGTGTCGGCCTCGTACACGGCGCAGCCCTCGCTTTCCAGGGCCTGGCGCACGAAGCGGCGGATATTGGCATCGTCTTCGATGATGAGGACGGTAGGCTGAAAGTCGAACATGCGGCGGGCTCAGGCGATTTCGGGTTGGATCGGGGGCGGGGTGCCCAGGGGCAGCGTGAAGACGAATTGTGCGCCGGACGGCTGGCCGGGGGCGTGCTCGACCCAGATTCGGCCGTGGTGGGCGGTGACGATGGCTTCGCACACGGCCAGGCCCAGGCCGACGCCTGGGGTGGCCGATTCGCGTTCGCCGCGGGTGAATTTCTCGAAGATGCGGCGTTCGGCGCCGGGGGCGACGCCGGGGCCGTTGTCGCAGACGGCGACGCGCAGTTCGCCGTCCTGCGCCGTGGCGTGCAGGCGGATGGTGCTGCCCGCCGGGGTGTACTTGGCGGCGTTCTCCAGCAGGTTGCACAGCACCCGCTCGATCAGCACGCCGTCGCATTCGACCAGCGGCAGGCCGGACAGGCTGTCGACCGAGACGCGGTGTGCGGCCAGCGCTTCGCGCATGGCCGCCAGCGAAGCGCCGACCAGTTCTTCGATCGACTGCCATTCCGGCCGCAGCGGCGTGTCGCGGCTTTGCAGGCGGGCCATGTCGAGCAGGTTGGCCACCAGGGCATGCATGCGCTGGGCCTGGTCGCGCATGGCGCGGACGGTGTCCTGGATGTCGTCGGGCAGCGCGGCCTGGCGGCGCATCAGCGTGTCGGTCATGCCGACCAGGCTGGTCAGGGGCGTGCGCAGGTCGTGCGATACGGCGGCGAGCAGCGAGTTGCGCAGCTTTTCGGATTCCATGCTGACCAGGGCCTGCTGCGCTACTTCGACGTAGTGCAGGCGTTCCAGCGCGATGGCGATCAGGGTGGCGTAGGCCTCGATCTGGCGGCGCGAATCCGGATGCGAGAACAGGCTGCGTCGCGGCGCAGCCAGGGCCAGCACGCCGCGGGTGCGCATCGGTGCCTTCAGGGGCAAGTAGAGCAGGTCGCTGTTGGACAGGGTGGCCGTGCCGGCGCCGGCGGGCTGGCCGTGGTCGTAGACCCATTGCGCCAGCGCCGATTCCAGCGGCGGCATGTCGTCGGCCGCGGGCGAGGCCAGTTTGAGGCGGTCGTCCAGGCCCAGGATGTAAAGCGCGCAGCGCGAGCCGAAGGTGGCGTGGACGAAGGCGCCCGCGGACGCGACGATCTGCTCGGGCAGCAGCGCGGACGACAGCTCGCGGGCAAATTCATACAGGCTGCGGGCGTCGGCTTCGCGCTTGACCGAGGCCTGCGCCTGCAAGCGCAGGCCTGCCGTGAGCTGGCCGATCAAGAGGCCCACGGCCAGCAGCACGCCGAAGGTCAGCAGGTACTGCACGTCCGACACGGCGAAAGACGCCAGGGGTTGGACGAAGAAGAAGTCGAACAGGCCTACGCTGACGACGGATGCCAGCGCTGCCGGACCGCGGCCGTGTCGCAGTGCGACGGCCACCACGGCCAGCAGGAACAGCATCACGATATTGGTCTGGTGCAGGGCCGGAAACGCCAGCGTCGACAGCGCGGTGGCGGCGGCGCAATAGCACAGCGCCCAGGCGTAGCCGGCCAGGGCTTGGGGGCCACGTTCATCCGCCGCCTGGCGTTGGCGGCGGCCGAGCGTCAAGGGATCGCGCCCCGGCGCGCTGGTGGCCGGCAGGGGCGGCGCGCCCAGCCGGATGATGTCGATTTCGGGGCAGCCGGCGGCCAGCATGTCGGCGAAACTGTGGCGGCGCCACAGCCAGCCGGGGCTGAGGGCCGCATTCAGCAGCGCCGACAGCGACAGCTTCAAACGCTGCAACCCGCTGGCGCGGGTGCGCCCGACGATGGCCTTGGTGATGTTGTGGCGACGCACGTAGCGCACCACGGCATCGACCATGTCGCCGCCGGCCAGGGTTTCGCTGCGTGCGCCCAGCGAGTCGGCCAGGGCCAGGCTGCGTTGCAGTCGTTCCTGCTCCGCTTGCGGCGGGGGCGCTGCGCGCGGCACGTCGATGGTGACGACGTGCAGGTCGCATTCCAGCTGCTGGCTCAGGCGGTGGGCGCTGCGGATGACGTATTCCGCATCGCCGTCTGCACCGATGCAGGCAACCACGGCTTCGCGCGTGCGCCAGACCGGCTCGATGGCGCGGTCGCGGCGGTAGGCCTGGACGTCGTCGTCGACGTGGTCGGCGGTGCGGCGCAGCGCCAGTTCGCGCAGCGCGATCAGGTTGCCCTTGCGGAAGAAATTGCGGGTGGCGTGGCGCGCCTGTTCGGGCAGGTAGACCTTGCCTTCTTTCAGGCGGCGCAGCAGTTCGTCGGCCGACAGGTCCACCAGGATGACTTCGTCGGCCGCGTCGAAGACTTCATCGGGCACGGTTTCCCAGACCCGCACGCCGGTGATGCTGCCGACGGCCTCGTTCAGGCTGTCCAGGTGCTGTACGTTCAGCGTGGTCCAGACGTCGATGCCGGCGGCCAGCAGTTCCTGGATGTCCTGCCAGCGCTTGGCATGGCGCGAACCGGGCGCGTTGGAGTGCGCCAATTCGTCGACCAGCACCAGGTCGGGGTGCGCAGCCAGCGCGCCGTCCAGGTCGAATTCCTTGAGCGAGTGGCCGCGGTATGAAACGTCTTTGAGGGGCAGGACCGCCAGGCCGTCGAGCAGGGCGGCGGTTTCGCGCCGGCCGTGTGTTTCGACGATGCCGGCCAGCACCCGGGCGCCTTGCGCGGCGTGGGCGCGTGCCGCGACCAGCATGGCGTAGGTCTTGCCCACGCCAGCCGAGGACCCGAAGTAGACCCGCAACTTGCCGCGCACCGCCTGGCGCGCGGCGTCGTCTAGGGTTTTCAGGAGCGCGTCCGGATCGGGACGCTCGCCAGCATTGTCAGCCATGGACGCGCAAGTGAAGGGTGGGAACGGCTGGCAATACTATACGCCCGCGCTTCATTTGACCGGCGCCAGCTTGTCCAGCGCCAGGTTCAGCATGAGCACGTTGACCACGGGGTCGCCCAGCACGCCCAGCCAGGGCTTGGTGGTGTTGGCCTGGATCAGGGCGTCGACCTGGTCGCGCGGCAGGTTGCGGGCGCGCGCCACGCGGGCGGCTTGGTAGGCCGCGGCTGCCGGGCTGATATGCGGGTCCAGGCCGCTGCCCGAAGCCGTGATCAGGTCCACCGGCACCGGCGTGGGATTGTCGGGATCGGCGGCCTTCAGCGCGGCGATGCGGGCCTGGATGGCCTCGGCCAGCGCGGGGTTGCGCGGGCCCAGGTTCGAGCCGCCCGAATTGGCGCCGTTGTACGGCATGGGCGAGGTGGCCGACGGCCGGCCCCAGAAGTACTGGGGCGCGCTGAACGACTGGCCGATCCATTCCGATCCGACCACCTTGTCGCCCTGGCGGATCAGCGAGCCGGACGCCTCGTGCGGGAACACGGCGGCGGCGATGCCGGTGGTGAGGAAGGGGTAGGCCAGGCCCGTCACCAGGGACAGGGCGGCGAAGACGACCAGCGCGGGGCGCAGGATGCCGCCTTGGCGCGGCAGAGATATGGCTTGTTTCATGATGGTTTCCTTTCCAGTGGCGGGCGTGGGTCAGACCCAGCCCAGGGCGGCCAGCACCATGTCGACCAGCTTGATGCCGACAAAGGGCACCAGGAGGCCGCCCAGTCCGTAGATCAGCAGGTTGCGGCGCAGCAGGATGGAGGCGCCCAGCGGGCGGTAGCGCACGCCTTTCAAGGCGAGCGGGATCAGCACGATGATGATGAGCGCGTTGAAGATCACAGCCGACAGGATGGCCGAGGCCGGCGTGGCCAGGCCCATGATGTTCAGCACGTTCAACTGCGGATACACGGTGGCGAAGGCGGCCGGAATGATGGCGAAGTACTTCGCCACGTCGTTGGCGACGCTGAAGGTGGTCAGCGCGCCGCGCGTCATCAGCATCTGCTTGCCGATCTCGACGATCTCGATCAGCTTGGTGGGATTGGAATCCAGGTCCACCATGTTGCCGGCTTCCTTGGCGGCCTGCGTGCCCGAGTTCATCGCCACCGCCACGTCGGCCTGGGCCAGCGCCGGCGCGTCGTTGGTGCCGTCGCCGGTCATCGCCACCAGGCGGCCTTCGCTCTGGTAGGCGCGAATCAGCTTGAGCTTGGCCTCCGGCGTGGCTTCGGCCAGGAAGTCGTCGACGCCCGCTTCGGCCGCGATGGACGCGGCGGTGAGCTTGTTGTCGCCGGTGATCATCACGGTCTTGATGCCCATGCGGCGCAGTTCGGCGAAGCGCGACTGGATGTCCGGCTTGACGATGTCCTTGAGCTCGACCACGCCCAGCGCGCGGTTGCCGTCGCTGACCATCAGCGGCGTGCTGCCGCGGCGCGCCACGTCTTCGGCCAGGCGCAGCACCTGTTCGGGCACCACGGCGTCCTGCGCGGCCAGCCAGGCCTGCACGGCGTCAACGGCACCCTTGCGGATCATGCGGTCTTTCAGGTTCACGCCGCTCATGCGCGATTGCGCGGTGAAGGGCACGTACTCGGCGTCCGCCGCACGGTTGGCGGGGGCGTGGATGGACTTGTCCGCCAACGACACGATGCTGCGGCCTTCGGGCGTTTCGTCGGCCAGCGAGGCCAGTCGGGCGGCATCGGCCAGTTCACGCGGCGAGACGCCGGGCGCGGGCAGGAAGGTGGACGCCTGGCGGTTGCCGAAGGTGATGGTGCCGGTCTTGTCCAGCAGCAGCACGTCGACGTCGCCCGCGGCTTCGACCGCGCGGCCCGAGGTGGCGATGACGTTGGCGCCCATCATGCGGCTCATGCCCGCCACGCCGATGGCCGACAGCAGGCCGCCGATGGTGGTGGGGATCAGGCACACGAGCAGGGCCACCAGCACCGTCACCGTGACGGCGCTGCCGCCGCCCGCAGCCGATACCGAGTAGATCGAAAACGGCATCAAGGTCGCGACCACCAACAGGAACACCACTGTCAGGCCCACCAGCAGAATGGTCAGGGCCAGCTCGTTGGGCGTCTTCTGGCGCTTGGCGCCTTCGACCATGGCGATCATGCGGTCCAGGAAGCTTTCACCCGGATCGGCGGCGATGCGCACGAAGATCCAGTCGGACAGCACGCGGGTGCCACCCGTGACCGACGAGAAGTCGCCACCCGATTCGCGGATGACCGGGGCCGATTCGCCGGTGATGGCGCTTTCGTCCACCGACGCCACGCCCGCAATCACCTGGCCATCGCCGGGGATGGTTTCGCCGGCCTCGACCAGCACCACGTCATTGCGGCGCAGCAGGCCGGATGGCTGGCTGACCGCCTGGTTGCGCCACAGGTCCGGCAGGGCGCGGCTGGCGTCTTCGTCACGAAAGCCCTTGAGCAGCCGTGCGTTGATGGTGGTGCGCAGGCCGCGCAGCGTGGCGGCCTGCTGCTTGCCGCGGCCTTCGGCCAGCGCCTCGGCGAAGTTGGCGAACAGCACGGTGAACCACAGCCACACCGAGATCGCGAGAATGAATCCCGCGGGGGCCTCGGCCTGGCCGCGCAGCGCCATGACCCACAGGATCGTGGTCAGGATGCTGCCCACGTACACCACGAACATGACGGGGTTCTTCAATTGCGCAGCCGGCGAGAGCTTGCGCAGGCTGTCCAGCAGGGCGGGGCCGACCAGCGCGCCCGACCACATGCCGAACTTGCGTTCTTGCACAGCGGCCGAAGGCGCGCGGGCGGCGCCGCCGCCGGCGCCTTGGGTTGGCATTTCAATCTTGGCCATTTTCTTTCCTAGCCTGTTGCATTCAGGGTTGCAGGTGTTCCGCGACCGGGCCCAGGGCCAGCGCGGGCACATATGTCAGGGCGCCCACCAGCAGCACCGCGCCGATCAGCAGCACCACGAAGAGCGGGCCGGTGGTGGGCATGCTGCCGGGACCGGCGGGCAGGCGGCGTTTGGCCCCCAGCGAGCCGGCCATCGCCAGGATGGCGACGATGATGGCGAAGCGGCCGAACCACATCGCGATGCCGAGCAGCACGTTGTAGAAGGGCGTGTTGGCGGACAGGCCGGCGAAGGCACTGCCGTTGTTGTTGGCGGCCGATGACAGGGCGTACAGGATTTCCGAGAAGCCGTGGATGCCCGGATTGAGCACCCCCGCCTGGCCCGCGGTCACCGAGACCGCCAGCGCCGTGCCGCCCAGCACCAGCAGCGGCGTGGCCAGAATCACGATCGACACCATCTTCATGTCGTAGGCTTCGATCTTCTTGCCCAGGTATTCCGGCGTGCGGCCGATCATCAGCCCGGCGATGAAGACGCCGAGAATGGCGAAGGCCAACATGCCATACAGTCCCGATCCGACTCCGCCGAAGATCACTTCGCCCAGCTGCATCAGCAGCATCGGCGACAGGCCGCCCATGGCCGTCAGGGAATCATGCATGCCGTTGACCGCACCGCATGAGGCCGCCGTGGTGATGGTGGCGAACAACGACGTGGCGGCGATGCCGAAGCGGGTTTCCTTGCCTTCCATGTTGCCGCCGGGCGAAAACGCGGTCATGGCGCTGTCGGCCCCGGCCTGGGCGGCCATGGGGTTGGCCTGTTGCTCGAAATAGGCCGTGGTCAGTGCAAACACCGCGAACAGCACGGTCATCGCCGCCAGGATGGCGATGCCCTGGCGCCGGTTGCCGACCATTTCACCGAAGGTGAAGCACAGCGCCGCGGGTATCGCCAGGATCGCCAGCATTTCCAGGAAATTCGACAGCGCGGTCGAGTTCTCGAACGGATGGGCGGAATTGGCGTTGAAGAAGCCGCCGCCGTTGGTGCCCAGCAGCTTGATGGCTTCCTGCGAGGCCACCGGGCCCATGGCCAGCGTCTGCGTCTGGGTCACGGCCGGATCGGTGACCGGCTGGCCCTTGGCGTCCAGCACCGGTTGCCCCTGGGCGTCCACGCGCGGCTGGTCGTAATGCAGGGCTTCGACCGTTTGTACTTCCTGGTAGGGGCTGAAGTTCTGGATCACGCCCTGGCTGACCAGCGCCAGCGCCAGCACCAGCGACAGGGGCAGCAGCACATACAGCGTGCAGCGGACCATGTCGGCCCAGAAGTTGCCCAGCGTGGCCGAGCAATGACGGGCCAGTCCGCGGATCAGCGCGAACAGCACGGCGATGCCGGTGGCGGCCGAGACGAAGTTCTGCACCGTCAGCGCCAGCATCTGCGTCAGGTAGCTCATCGTCGATTCGCCGCCGTAGCCTTGCCAGTTGGTGTTGGCCACGAAGCTGATGGCGGTGTTCAGCGAGGAATCGGGCGACACGGCGCCCAGGCCGGCCGGGTTCAGCGGCAGCATGCCCTGGACGCGCTGCAGGGCATACACCACCACCACGCCCAGCACGTTGAAGGCCAGAACGGCCAGCGCGTAGCGCTTCCAGCCCATTTCGGCCTTCGGGTCGATGCCCGCAAGCCGGTAGATACCGCGTTCCAGCGGGCGGCCCCAGGCGGTCAGCCGGGATTGCCCGTTTTCCATGGCGATGCGGATATAGCGCCCCAGGAAGGGCGAGATCGCGAGCAGGACTACCAGGTACACGACCAGCAGTCCGACGAATTCGGCAGTCATCAGAACTTCTCCGGTTTGAACAGGGCAACCAGCAGGTACACGAACAGCAGCGCGGCCGTGACGCCGCTCAGCCAATAGAGCCAGGTCATGGTTGCTCTCCCGAAGACAAGACGTCGCAGAAAGCGACCAGGGCGTAGGTCAGCCCGGCCATGACGGCGAAGACGGCGATATAGATGGCATCCACGTTTTTCCTCCCGGGAGCCAGGCTCCCTTCGAACGACGGCCCGGCGCGGCAAGGGGGATGCGGACCGCGCGGCCGGTGTGACCAATCAGGACACCGGCAGGTTACGGAGCAGGGGGTAAAAACGGGGTATAGCTTTGGTGGGGGGGTGTAAACGGAACGTAAAGACGGCGCGGCACAATGGCGGGGTGGAAACACGGCCACGACGCCCTGCGGGAGGCCCGGATGTGGGCACGGGGCAGCCTCTTTTTTGAGGCATGCTCAAGATCGGGCGTTTCCGGGAGGCGCCCAGGGATCGGAAAACCCGAGTTTTCGGCCAAAAAATCCCAACATTTGGAACGTGACGCCAAAAATGCACTGATGTGGTGCAGGTAATATGTAAATGAATGCGCCGAATTAGGGCATTCCCCTAGTGTGGCATTCCCGCATCTGGTGCAGAATCTCTTCCCATGCAGGTGAGGAGACAAAGCCCTGCATGGGCAATTACCGGCGGCACCGGTACATAAAAAAGTAGCAGTACTCAAAAAAAGCAAAACGCACAACGGCTGGCACCAGGCAGTGCCGGCCGTTGTCGCATAAAAATCCCGCATTTCATCCGCCCAGGGTTTTTCTAGCGCCGCGTTTCGCGATATTCGCCAGGTCTTGCTTACGCTAGAGCTATGCCCGAATCCCGCGTTTCCTCCCCTACGCCCGTCCCCACCCGCTATTGGCGCCGCAACGTCTGGCTGATCGTGCTGTTGCTGCTCGTCTGGGCCGCGCTGACCTTCATCCCGTCGTATTTCGCTCGTCGCCTGTCGTTCGACTTCATCGGCTGGCCGTTCTCGTTCTGGATGGCGGCCTACGGGGCGCCGCTGGCCTACCTGGTCATCATCGCGGTGTACGCCCGGATCATGAACCGCGAGGATCGCCGCGCTGAAGAGGCCAAGGGGAACCGCTGATGCCTTTCGGCGGAGATACCCCACAGGAACTCAATATCCGGCTGCGCCGCATCTACGTGCTGTACACGGCGGGCTTTGCGCTGATGATCCTGCTGATGGCGCTGGCCGAGATCCTGGGGCTGCCGCGCAACTGGATCGGCTATGTATTCCTCTTGGTCACGGTCAGCCTGTATGCGGGCATCGGCATCGTCTGCCGCACGTCGGACCAGGTCGAATACTACGTGGCGGGGCGGCGGGTGCCGGCCATCTACAACGGCATGGCAACCGCGGCCGACTGGATGTCGGTGGCCTCGTTCATCGGCGTGGCGGGTACGCTCTACCTGACAGGCTACGGCGGCCTTGCCTACATCATGGGCTGGACCGGCGGCTACGTGCTGGTGGCGATGCTGCTGGCGCCCTACCTGCGGCGCTTCGGCCAATACACCATTCCCGATTTCATGGGCGCGCGCTATGGCGGCAACCTGCCGCGGCTGGCGGGCGTGGCCTGCGCCATTCTCTGTTCGTTCACCTACCTGGTCGCGCAGATCTACGGCGTGGGCATCATCACCACCCGCATGACGGGCATTTCGTTCGAACTGGGCATCTTCGTGGCGCTGGGCGGCATGCTGGTCTGTTCGTTCCTGGGCGGCATGCGCGCCGTCACGTGGACGCAGGTGGGGCAGTACATCATCCTGGTCATCGCCTACCTGGTGCCGGTGGTGTGGCTGTCCATCAAGCACACCGACATGCCGATTCCCCAGCTGTCGGCCGGCGCGGTGCTGCAGCAGGTGACGGAAAAAGAGGTCTACCTGCAGAACGATCCGGCCGAGATCGAAGTGCGCCGGCTATGGCAGGAACGTGCCGACGAGATGGCGCAGCGGGTGCGCGACCTGCCCGAATCCTGGACGCTGGAAAAAGACAAGCTGCGCAGCCGCCTGGCGCAACTGAACGCGGGCGATGCGCCCATGGTCGAGATCCGTTCGGTCGAACGGGAACTGGCCGCGTTTCCGCCCAATGTCGACGAAGCGCGGATCGCCTGGTCCCAGGCCAAGGCGACCTTCGAGGCGCGCGCCGCGCCATTGACACCGCACGCCGAGCCATTCCCGTCCAAGGATCCCGAAGAGCGGCGCAACATGCGCATCAACTTCCTGGCGCTGGTGCTGTGTCTGATGCTGGGCACGGCGGGCATGCCGCACATCCTGATGCGGTCATACACCACGTCCTCGGTGGTCGAGGCGCGCAAATCGGTGTGCTGGTCGCTGCTGTTCATCCTGCTGCTGTACTTCATGGCGCCGGCCCTGGCGCTGCTGGTCAAGTACGAGGTCTACACGCAGGTGGTGGGCTCCAATTTCCTCAGCCTGCCCAACTGGGTCCATGCCTGGAGCGCGGTCGACAGCAACCTGCTGGACGTGACCGACATCAACCGCGACGGTGTGGTGCAGCTCAGCGAAATCAGCATCGGCGCGGACGTGGTGGTGCTGGCCATGCCCGAGATCGGCGGGCTGCCCTATGTGATCTCGGCGCTGGTGGCGGCCGGCGGCCTGGCCGCTGCGCTGTCCACCGCCGATGGCCTGTTGCTGACGCTGTCCAATTCCCTGTCGCACGACATGTGGTACCGGATGGTGTCCCCGCGCATGTCGGCCGCGCGCCGGGTGATGGTGTCCAAGATTCTCTTGCTGGTGGTGGCCTTTGGCGCGGCCTGGGTGGCGGCGCGCAAGCCGGCGGACATCCTGTTCATGGTGTCGGCGGCTTTCTCGTTCGCCGCCTCGTCGTTCTTTCCGGCGCTGGTGATGGGCGTGTTCTGGCGCCGCGCCAACAAATGGGGCGCCACGCTGGGCATGGCGGCCGGGCTGGCGGTGACGTTCGCCTACATGACGCACACGCACCCGTGGCTGCGCGAGTGGGTGCTGGGCATTTCGCGCACGCAGCCGGTGGATCTGTGGTGGGGCATCCAGCCGATCGCGGCGGGCGTGTTCGGCGCGCCGGTGGCGTTCCTGACCATCATCGTGGTGTCGCTGCTGACGCCGCCGCCGGATCGTGCCACGCTGGCGCTGGTGGATTACCTGCGCAATCCGGGCGCGCCCAAGCCGCAGATCGAAAACAGCTAGCGGGGCGCGCAGGCGTCGGCGCGGCGGTCCAAAGGGTTGGCGCAGGCGGCCCACGCTTGCGCGGTCATTGCTGTGACCAGGGTGGATATCTGGCCGGGCGCCCATAACCAGTGAACATGGCCGGGATGCTGGCGCGCGGTTTCCCAGATGCGCTGGCGCTGGGCGGCGCTCATGTTGAAAACACCGCCGTTGCCGCTATTGCCGTTGGCCAGCACCGCAGCCGGGTTCCGTTTGGCCTGGTACAGCGCGCCGGCTTCGCCGTCTTGGGACTGCACGATCGCCCAGTCGTAGTGATACGACTCCAGGGCAGGGGAGCGCCATGCCGGCCCGTCCAGCACCAGGATGGCGTTGGATGTGGCGAGGGCGCGATGCGGCGGCCCCAGCACGGTGGATTCGTCAGCCAGAGGGATGACCTGGCGGCGATAACGCTGCGCGGGTTGGCCTTGCTGATCGTAGACCACGACTTCACGGGCCTGGTCCTGGCCGGCGGCGTTGCTTTCAAGATAGAAAATGACGCGCAGCAAGCGTCCGGCCGCGTCATGTACGTAACGGGCCTGCGGCCGCGGCTGGCCGTCGCACGCGCCGGTGGAGGTCTCGGCCAGCCAGCCTTGCGGGTCGTAGCGCAGGCAATGGCGCGCCGGCGGCACCTTCGCGCCATTCCAGGGGCGCGCCTGCACGTCGTAGCTGCTCAGCCGGCCCGCGTCGTCGTAGCGGAACCGGGTTTCGGTGTCGGGCGGGGGCAGCGCGTCGTCCGGCGCGGCCAGCGCCTGCGCGACGATGTTGGCGGAATAGGTGGAGAGGGCGCACAGGTGCCGGACGCCGTCGGCGCTGCGTTCAAAGCGCAATACCGTCCTGCCGATACGCGCGCCAGCGGGAGCGCGGTAGACGGACCAATCGACGCGTTCGGCCCACGGCAACGCCGTGGCGTGCAGGCCCGTGGCCACTTCCACCATCGGCCGCCAGGTCTTGATGCGCGAGCCGTCCAGGCCCAGCAGCGTATGGGTGTCGTCCAGCGCGATATCGGCAATGACGGTTTCGCGGTCTGCCTGCGCCAATGGGCGGCACAGGGGGGCGGCTTGCACGGCAATCAGCGCAGGCAGCAGCAAGAGCGCGGCCAGCGCCAGCGGCCGGTGCCGGGACTCAGTACGCGGCGGCATGTTGCAGATAGGCCATCAGGCCCGCCAGTTCGCGGCTGACGCCGCCCAGGCGCAGGGTGTCGCCGCGGGTGTCCATCAGCACGAAAGGAAAGGCGTTGCGCTCGAGCTTGCCGGCGGGCGGCAGGCGGTACGGCGTGAAGTTCCCGGACGATTCCAGATAGGTGTTGGTCATGTTGCCCACATCCACGTGCAGATACCAGACGGTCAGGTCCTGGCCCTGCAGGTCAGGTTCTGTTTCCGGGTAGAGGCCGCCTTCGCCGGCAGGGATCGCGCTGTTCAAGACGGCCACTACGACGTTTTGCGCGCCGTGGACGGGCAGGTAGGCGTGATCCCCCGCCGGGCGGGTGAAGGCCTGGCGGATGAAGGCGGAGGCGCGCGATCCCGGGACCACGCTGCGGGCGAACAGTGCGTCGAGCTGGGGGCCGGTCAGTGCGGCGCGCGTGGCGGCCAGCGTGTCCAGATCCTGGGTGAAGTGCTGCATCCAGGCGCGGTAGCGCTGCAATTCGGCGGCGCGGTCAAAACCCTGTGCCTGCGCATTGCCCGCCAGCAGCAAACCCAGGCACAGCCAGGTCCACGCGGCCAGCCAGCCGCGCCAGGCTGGCCGGTAGGCGCCGGCGGTCAATGCGAGACGGATTTGGAGAAGACGTTCATGACCACCACGCCAGCGATGATCAGGCCGATGCCGATCAATGCGGGGGTGTCCAGGTGCTGCTTGAAGAACAGCGCGCCGACGATGGAGATCAGCACGATGCCCACGCCCGACCAGATGGCGTAGGCGATGCCGACCGGCACCTCGCGCAGCGTCAGCGACAGGAAATAGAACGAGATCATGTAGCCGAACACCGTGATGATCGACGGAGCCAGGCGCGAAAAGCCGTCGGAGCTTTTCAGCGCGCTGGTGGCGAAGATCTCGGCGACGATGGCGATGCCCAGGTAGAGCCACTTCATTTGCGCGGTCCTTCGGATTGGCGCAGCAGCACCAGCAGGGCGCCGGCGCCGCCTTCGCGTTCGGGGGCTTCGGAAAATGCCAGCACCTCGTTCTTTTGCACCAGCCAGGTGCGCGCCTTGTCTTTCAGCACGGGTTCCAGCCCTTCCGAGCCATAGCCCTTGCCATGCACGACGCGCACGCAGCGGATGCCGTGTTCCTGACATTCGTCCAGGAACGACAGCAGGGCATGGCGGGCCTGTTCGACCCGCAGGCCATGCAGATCAAGTTCGGCGCCGGCACGCCACTGGCCGCGGCGCAGGTTGCGTGCGGTGTCGGGGGCGGCGTCGCTGCGCACGAATGCCGTGCCACCTTCTGACAGCAGATGCGTGATCTCGCCGCCGTCGGAAACGCCGGCATCGGCCCGGTGCGGCGTCTCGCCCAGGGCGTTGGCGCGGCGCAGGGCCGGGGCGGGTTCAGGCGCGGGCTTGTGCTCGACGCGAGGCGCATGCTTGATCGGCTTGACCGACTGCATGGTGCGGCGAAACGCGGCCAGGTCGTCGGCCGGATCGGCATCCGGCGACGCGGCGGCCGCGGGCTTTTTCAGCGCCGCCACCCGCTGGGCGAGGGCGGCGCGCTCTTGCTCGGCCTGAAGATCTTTCTTCAGGCGTTTCAGGTCGGCCTGGCCGACCTTACTGCCCCGCATTCTCCAACCACCGTTGTGCGTCCAGGGCGGCCATGCAGCCCGTGCCGGCGCTGGTGATGGCCTGGCGGTAGACGTGGTCCTGCACGTCGCCGGCGGCAAACACGCCCGGGACGGAGGTCATGGTGGCCATGCCGGACAGGCCGCTCTTGGTGACGATGTAGCCGTCTTTCATTTCCAGCTGGCCCTGGAAGATCTCGGTGTTCGGCTGGTGGCCGATGGCGATGAACGCGCCGGTGACCTTCAGGTCTTCGGTGGCGCCGGTATCGACGTGTCGCACTCGCACGCCGGTCACGCCGCTGTCGTCGCCCAGCACTTCTTCCAGCGTGTGGAACACTTTCAGTTCCATGTTGCCGTTTTCGACCTTGCTCATCAGCTTGTCGACCAGGATCGGTTCGGCGCGGAACTTGTCGCGGCGGTGGATCAGGGTGACCTTGCGGCAGATGTTGGACAGGTACAGGGCTTCTTCGACGGCGGTATTGCCGCCGCCGACCACGACCACGTCCTGGTTGCGGTAGAAGAAGCCGTCGCAAGTTGCGCAGCCGGACACGCCGCGGCCCATGAAGGCCTCTTCCGAGGGCAGGCCCAGGTACTTGGCCGAGGCGCCGGTGGCGATGATGAGGGCGTCGCAGGTGTAGATCTTGCCGGTGTCGCCCGTGAGGGTGAACGGGCGCTTGGACAGGTCGACCTTGGCGATATGGTCGAACAGCATTTCGGTGTTGAAGCGTTCGGCGTGCTTCTGGAAGCGCTGCATCAGGTCGGGGCCCTGCACGCCATCGGCGTCGGCCGGCCAATTGTCGACGTCCGTGGTGGTCATGAGCTGGCCGCCTTGGGCCAGACCTGTAACAAGAACAGGGCTCAGGTTGGCGCGTGCCGCATAGACGGCCGCCGTGTAACCGGCAGGGCCGGAACCGAGTATCAAAACTTTAGCGTGCGTAGGCGTGGACATGGGCGGGTATCTTTAGGTTAACGCCCAATTATAATGAGCCGCATGCCGCGTATCTCGACTGCTTCTCCGCGCGCTTCGCGCAACACCCGTAACGGGCCATCGCCCCTGCAGACGCGTATCTCCGCGCTGCTGCGCGAGGCCCGCTGGATTCTCTTCGCCGCCCTGGCGGCCTGGCTCACGCTGGTGCTGGCCACCTGGAGCGCCGCCGACCCTGGCTGGTCGCATTCCGTCCCCGCCGGCGCCATTCACAACAAGGGTGGAACGCTGGGCGCCTACCTGGCGGACATCCTGCTCTATCTTTTCGGTTTTTCCGCCTGGTGGTGGGTCATCCTGCTGTTGCACCGGGTGCGGGCGGGCTACCGCCGCCTGGCCAGCCACCTTCGTGTTACCAATAGTAAACAACCGGAAGTGTTGCCGCGCGTCCACTGGGAAGAGGGCATCGGCTTTTTCCTCTTGTTGTTCGGTTCGCTGGGCATGGAAGCCCTGCGCCTGGCCAGCCGCGGTACCCACTTGCCGGGCGCTTCGGAAAACGCCAGCGGCGCCGGCGGCGTCATCGGCCACACCCTGGCCGAACTGACCAGCCGCAGTATCGGCTTTACCGGCAGCACCCTGGCCTTTCTGGTCATGCTGGCGATCGGCCTGAGCCTGTTCTTCTCGTTCTCGTGGCTGACCGTGGCCGAGCGCGTGGGTTCCTGGATGGAAGGCATGGTGCGCCGCGTGCGCAATTCCTACGCCGCCCGCGAAGATCGCAAGGTCGGCGAAGTGGCCAAGGCCGTGCGTACCGAGCAGGTCGTGGCCAAGCAGGAAAAGCTGGTCCACGAGCAGCCGGTGCGGATCGAACCGGCCATCACCGTGGTGCCCAAGTCCGAACGCGTCGAAAAGGAAAAGCAGCAGTCGCTGTTCTTCGCGCCCTCGGGCGGCGAAGGCGATCTGCCGGCGATCAGCCTGCTCGACCCGCCGCTGGCCAACCAGGAAACGGTGTCGGCCGAGACCATCGAATTCACCTCGCGCCTGATCGAAAAGAAGCTGGCCGACTTCGGCGTGTCCGTCACGGTGGTGGCGGCGCAGGCCGGCCCGGTGATCACGCGCTACGAAATCGAGCCGGCCACCGGCGTGAAGGGCAGCCAGATCGTCAACCTGGCCAAGGACCTGGCCCGGGCGCTCAGCCTGGTCAGCATCCGGGTGGTGGAAACCATTCCGGGCAAGAACCTGATGGGCCTGGAACTGCCCAACCCGCGCCGCCAGATGGTTCGGCTGTCGGAGATCCTGGGGTCGCAGACCTATCACGCCAGCCATTCGGTCGTGACCATGGCGCTGGGCAAGGACATTGCCGGCAACCCGGTGGTGGCCGACCTGGCCAAGATGCCCCACCTGCTGGTGGCGGGCACGACCGGCTCGGGCAAGTCCGTCGGGATCAACGCCATGATCCTGTCGCTGCTCTACAAGGCCGACGCCTCCCACACGCGCGTGATCCTGATCGACCCGAAGATGCTCGAAATGAGCGTCTACGAAGGCATTCCGCACCTGCTGGCGCCGGTGGTTACGGATATGCGCCAGGCCGCCAATGCGCTGAACTGGTGCGTGGGCGAAATGGAAAAACGCTACCGTCTGATGAGCAAGATGGGCGTGCGCAACCTGGCCGGCTACAACACCAAGATCCGCGACGCGATCAAGCGCGAAGAGCCGATTCCCAATCCGTTCTCGCTGACGCCCGACCAGCCCGAGCCGCTGGCGCCGCTGCCCACCATCGTGGTGGTCATCGACGAGCTGGCCGACCTGATGATGGTGGTGGGCAAGAAGATCGAAGAACTGATCGCCCGCCTGGCCCAGAAGGCGCGTGCGGCCGGCATCCATTTGATCCTGGCGACGCAACGCCCCAGCGTGGACGTGATCACCGGCCTGATCAAGGCCAACATCCCGACCCGCATTGCGTTCCAGGTGTCGTCCAAGATCGATTCGCGCACCATTCTTGACCAGATGGGCGCTGAAACGCTGCTGGGCCAGGGTGACATGCTCTACATGCCGCCGGGCACGGGGCTGCCGGTGCGTGTGCACGGGGCTTTCGTCAGCGACGATGAAGTGCACCGGGTGGTCGAAAGCCTGAAGGCGCAGGGCGAACCGAACTACATCGAAGGCCTGCTGGAAGGTGGGCTGGATGGTGACGGCGGCGAAGGCGCCAGCAGCGTCACGGGCATCGGCGGCGACGCCGAGTCCGACCCGATGTACGACCAGGCCTGCGAGGTGGTGCTCAAGCACCGCCGCGCCTCGATCTCGTTGGTGCAGCGCCATTTGCGCATTGGTTACAACCGTGCGGCGCGGTTACTCGAGCAGATGGAACAATCGGGTATGGTGTCGGCGATGCAGTCCAATGGCAACCGGGAAATCCTGGTTCCTGCCGCCGCCGCTCGAGAGGAAGCATGATGAAGACGTTTCGTGGCCTGGCCGCAGCCCTGGCTTTTTGCGTGGCTCCCGCGCTGGTTCCGGTTTCGGCCGTGGCGGCCAGCGCGCAGGAACAGTTGCGCTCGTTCGTCAGCACGGTGACGGCGGCGACGGGGTCTTTTTCGCAGTACACGGTGAATACGCAAGGGCGTACGCAGCCGGCGCAGACGGGGGTGTTTTCCTTCCAGCGGCCGGGGAAGTTCAAGTGGGCGGTGCAAAAGCCGTATGAACAGCTGGTGATTTCGGACGGCCGTCAGGTGTTCCAGTTCGATCCGGATCTGGCGCAGGTGACCGAGCGCAAGGTGGATGCGGCGATCGGCACGTCGCCGGCCGCGATCCTGTTCGGGTCGGGGTCGCTGGAGCAGTCGTTCGATGTGTCTGCGTTGCCTTCCAAGGATGGCGTCGATTGGCTGCGGGCCAAGCCGCGGACCGCGGATGCGGGGTTTTCGCGGGTGGATATCGGGATGAAGGACAATCTGCCGGTTCGAGTCGAATTGCTGGATTCTTTTGGGCAGACGACGCGGGTGGATCTTTCCGGGATTGTGCCTAATCCCAAGTTGGCGGATAAAGAGTTTCAGTTTGTGGCGCCTAAAGGCGTTGATGTGGTCAAGATGTAGGCTTGAGGCCTAGTCGCTGCGCGCGACGGGCGCGGTCTTTTTGTTTTGGTTGTTTTCTTTGCTGGCGTGGGACATTGCTTCGTAGGCCGCCCGGCACGGGGTGCGCATACGCTGAGCGCGCCAACGATTGCGGTCCGGAGCCTTCGCTCCGGACTTCCCCCTCGTCATCTTCGTACGGGCCTTCGGCCCTCCCTTCAGATTCCCTCGGGCGCATCGACGGCGCGCTCAGCGTATGCGCACCCCGCGCCGGGCTACCGGTTGCGAGAAATGGGGGTCTGCTAGACCGAGGGTTGGGGAGAGGTTTGCGTCGCTTGCCCCAGGCCGACCGCGCGGGCGGCCTTTTGGGGCTTCGGCAGTGTGCTGCGTCGTGGTGTTGGCGCTGCGCGCTGGCGTAGTGTCTTTCCCAGGTGCCACGCTAGGATAGTCGCCCGGCCGCGCGGCCGCCCGAAGGCCGGGCAGCCCCCTTGGGGGGCAGCAAGCTCACGCAGTGAGCGCGGCGTGGGGGCTCTTATACGCCACACAATCAATTTCTACCTTGGCGTCCACCATCAGGGGGGACTGCACGCAGGCGCGTGCGGGCGGGTTGTTGCCGAAGTATTCCTTGAACACCTTGTTGAACGACGGGAAGTCGCGGGCGTCGTCCAGCCAGACGCCGCAGCGGATGACGTGTTCGGGGCCGTAGCCGGCTTCTTTCAGGATGGCCAGGACTTGCTGGATGGCTTTGTGGCATTGGGCGACGGTGCCGCCTTCGATGACTTCGCCGTTTTCCATGGGGACCTGGCCCGAGACGTAGAGCCAGCCGTCGGCGGCGACGGCGCGGGCGAAGGGCATGTGGGAGCCGCCTTGGCCGGTGCCGCCGGCGACGCCGTAGCGGGTGATGCCGTTGTTGTCGGGGGTGGGTGCGTTGCTCATGTGGGCTCCTGGGTGGAAGAAGGGGTGGACGCGGCGAAGCTGGCGCGCAGGTCGCCGTTGCGGGGCAGCCAGCGGCCGGCGCGGTCGCCGGTGGGCTGGCCCTGGTGATAGGACAGGGCGCCGTTGACCCAGACGGCCTCGATGCCGGCGGCGGTCTGGACGGGGGCGGCGAAGGTGGCGCGGTCGATGACGGTGTCGGGGTCAAAGAGCACGAGGTCGGCGTGAAAGCCTTGGCGGATCAGGCCGCGTTCGGCCAGGCCGAAGCGGGCGGCGGACAGGCCGGTCATCTTGTGCACGGCTTCGGCCAGGGGGAACAGGCCGACGTCGCGGCTGTAGTGGCCGAGCACGCGGGGAAAGGCGCCCCACAGGCGCGGGTGCGGCATGGGGTCGTTGGGCAGGCCGTCTGAGCCGACCATGGTCAGGCGGTGCGACAGCACGCGGCGCACGTCGTCTTCGTGCATGTTGTGATAGACCGCGCCGGCAGGTTGCAGGCGCTGGGCGGCTTCGAGCAGGCTGACGCCCCAGTCGGCGGCGACGGCGGCGAGTTTGCGGCGGGCCTGTTCGGGGTGCGGCACGGACCAGGTGATGTCGATGTCGAATTCGTCGGTGACCTGCTTGAGGTCCAGCGTGGACGAGCTGGCGGAATAGGGGTAGCAGTCGCAGCCGACGTGTTGCAGGCGGCCGGCGTTTTCCAGCTTGAACAGCACTTCTTTGGTGCGGCCCCAGTTGCCGGCGCCGGCGCATTTCAGGTGCGACACCACCACCGGCACGCGGGCGTGCAGGGCGATGTCGAAGGCCTCTTGCATGGCTTCCAGGATGGCGGCGAATTCCGAGCGCAGGTGGGTGGTGTAGAGCGCGCCGAATTCGTCCAGGGCTTCGGCCAGCAGCTTGACCTCGGCGGTGTCGGCTTCGATGGCCGAGCCATAGGCCAGGCCGGTGCTCAGGCCGATGGCGCCGTGCGCCAGGGCGTCGCGCAACTGTTCGCGCATGGCCAGGACTTCATCGCGGGTGGCGGCGCGGTCCAGGCGGTCCATGTGGTTGTTGCGCAGGGCGGTGTGGCCCACCAGCGCGGCGACGTTCACCGCCGGTTGTGCGGCTTCGATGGCGCGGGTGTAGGCGGCAAAGGTGGGGTAGGCAAAGTCGTCGCGCTGCCCCAGCAGGTTCATCGGATCGGGCGGGTCGCCGCGCAGCGAGACGGGCGAGGCGCTGATGCCGCAGTTGCCCACCACCACGGTGGTCACGCCCTGCGACAGCTTGGGCAGCATGCCCGGGGTGCGGATGACGTTGGTGTCGTCGTGGGTGTGGACGTCGATGAAGCCGGGGGCCAGCGCCAGGCCGCTGCCGTCGATGACCTGGCGCGCCGTGGCGCCGGGCAGTTCGCCGATGGCGGCAATGCGGCCGTCGGCCAGCGCGACGCTGGCGACGTAGTCGGCGCCGCCCGAGCCGTCGAGGACGCGGACGTTGCCTATGAGGGTGTCGTACATCATGGTTTCCAGGTTCAATCGCCCAGCGGCAGCCGGTTGGGGCCGCCGCGGTGTTCGTCCAGCGCCAGCTTGATGCGGCGCAGGCGTTCGCGGTTCTCTTCTTGGTTCAGCATGGCCAGTTCGGTGGACAACAGGTCGATGGCCAGCATCATCGCGTAGCGCGACGCCGATGGTTTGTAGATGAAGTCGGTTTCGTCCGTGCGGATCGGCAGCACCACGTCGGCAAGCTTGGCCAGCTCGGAGGTCGCGTCGGTGATGGCGACCAGGCGCGCACGGTACTGCTTGACGATGCGGGCGGCGCCGACGATTTCCGGCGTCAGGCCCGAGGCCGACAGGACCAGCACGGCGTCGCGCTCGTCCAGCGTGGCGGCGACCATGCGCAGCAACACGGCGTCGCTGTAGACGGCAATGGGATAGCCCAGGCGCACCAGGCGTGACTGCACTTCCTGCGCCAGTACGGCCGATGCGCCGCCCATACCGAATACGTAGATCATGCGGGCGCCGTCGACGATGGACGCTGCGGCCTCGAACAGCGGCTCGGTGAAGTTCGGCAGGTGGGCGCGCAGCGTGCTTTCGATGTCGGCGTAGATGCGTGCGTAGAACGTGCTTTCCTCGGCCGGGGCGTTCTGGTCCAGGAAGCGGCTGCCCACGGTGCTGGCCTGGGCCAGCTTCATCTTCAGATCGCGGGTGTCGTCGCAGCCGACCGTGCGGGCAAAGCGAGAGATCGTGGCGATGCTGACGCCGGCCTTGGCCGCCAGCTGGTCGACGGTGGCGCTGGCGCTCCAGATGATGTTGTCCAGGATGGCGTCGGCCACCTTGCGTTCGGTCACGCTCAGGTCGTCCCGGCGGCTGCGGATCTGGAAGACGATGTCGCGGATGATGTTCATGTGCAATTCCTGGATCGATTCGGGCGGGCGTGTGTCCCTACGCGGCCAGCTCAGGGTCGCCGAGGCGCGAACAGGCCGCGAAATGGCCTGGCCCGACATTGACGTCGCGCGCTTCGGTGGTGGCGCAGGCCTCGATGGCGTGCGGGCAGCGGGTGCGGAATACGCATCCCGACGGCGGGTTGACCGGGCTGGGGATATCGCCCTTGAGCAGAATACGCGAACGCGGTGCGCGCGGATCTGGCACCGGCGCGGCCGACAGCAGTGCGCGGGTGTAGGGATGGCGCGGCCGGGCATAGACTTCGCTGGTCGGTCCGCGTTCCATCACGCGGCCCAGGTACATCACCACCACTTCGTCGCACAGGTAGTCGACCACGGCCAGGTCGTGCGCCACGAACAGCATGGTCAGGCCCAGGTCGCGCTGCAGGTCCTGCAGCAGGTTCAGCACCTGCGCCTGCACCGACACGTCCAGGGCCGATACGGGCTCGTCGGCCACGATGAAGTCCGGTTCCACCGCCAATGCTCGGGCAATGCCGATGCGCTGGCGCTGCCCGCCCGAGAACTCGTGCGGATAGCGGCGGCTGTGGTCGGCGTTCAGGCCGACGCGTTCGAGCAATTCGCCGATGCGCGCGTCGCGGCGGGTCTGGGCCAGGCGGTGGGTGTCCAGCGCCTCGCCCAGGATCTCGGCGACCGTCATGCGCGGGTTCAGGCTGGCGTAGGGGTCCTGGAACACGATCTGCATGCGGCGGCGCCAGGGCAGCATCTGCTTTTCGGACAGGTGCGTGATGTCCTGGCCGTCGAACAGCAGGCGGCCGGCGGTGGGTGCGAACAGGCGCAGCAGGGCGCGGCCGGTGGTGGTCTTGCCGGAGCCGGATTCTCCCACCAGGCCGACGATGGTGTTGCGCGGCACGTCGAAGCTGACGCCGTCCACGGCCCGCACCACCGGGGCGTTGCGGGCCTGCGACGTGGGGAAATGAACCTTCAGGTCCTCGATGCGCACCAGCGGATCGGCAGCGCGGATGGGCTGGGGGCTTGCGGTCATAGCGGGGTCACCTTGATGCAGCGGGCGCGGTGCTGGTCTTGCACCGTCACCAGGTCGGGCACGGCGCGCAGGCAACTGTCGTCAGCCAGCTCGCAGCGCGGCGCGAACGTACAGCCGGCAGGCAGCGACAGCACGCTGGGCACGTTGCCCGGAATGGCGCGCAGGCGCTCGCCGGAGGCCAGCAGCGCCGCGGTCGGCAGGCAGGACAAGAGGCCGCGGGTATAGGGGTGGGTAGGCTTTTCGAACAGGTCGTAGACCCCGGCGTCCTCGACCACGCGGCCGGCGTACATCACGGCCACGCGATGCGCGATCTCGGCCACCACGCCCAGGTTGTGCGTGATGAACAGGATGCTCATGTTCATCTCGGCCTGCAGGCGGCGCAGCAGGTCCAGGATCTGCGCCTGCACCGTCACGTCCAGCGCGGTGGTGGGCTCGTCGGCGATCAGCACGGCCGGGTTGCAGGCCAGCGCCAGCGCGATCATGACGCGTTGGCGCATGCCGCCCGACATCTGGTGCGGATACTCGTTCACGCGCCGGTCAGCCGCCGGAATCTCGACGCGGTCCAGCATCTCGCGGGCGCGCTTCATGGCCGCCGCGTGCGAACCGCCTTCGTGCTGCAGCACGGCCTCGGCGATCTGGTCGCCCACCGTGTACAGCGGATTCAGGCTGGTCATGGGTTCCTGGAAGATCATCGCGATCTCGGCGCCGCGGATGCGGCGCAAGGTCGAGGCCGACGCGTGGGCCAGGTCGTGTTCCTGGCCGCGGCGATCGCGAAAGCGGATCTTGCCCGCCTCGATGCGGCCGGCCGGCTTGGGCAAGAGGCCCATGATCGACAGGCTGGTCACGGACTTGCCGGAACCGGATTCCCCCACGATGGCCAGCGTTTCGCCGCGGGCCAGGTCGAAGGTGACGCCGTCCACCGATTTGGCGATGCCGTCGCGGCTGTGGAACCAGGTTTTCAGGCCTTCCACCGACAGCACGACGTCTCGGGTGCTTGCGGTCATGATTACAGCTCCTTGCGCAGGCGCGGATCGAGGACGTCGCGCAGTCCGTCGCCGACCAGTTGCAGCGACAGCACGGACAGGACAATGGCGATGCCGGGGAAGATCATGATCCAGTCGGCCGAACCCATGTACTGCTGGCCGGCGTTGATCATGGTGCCCCAGGTGGGAATGTCGGGCGAAACGCCCACGCCCAGGAACGACAGGCCGGCTTCGGCCAGGATCGCGTAGGCGAAGATGAAAGTGCCCTGCACCAGAATGGGCGACAGCAGGTTGCGCAGCACGTGCACCGTGACGATGCGCCAGGTGCTGACGCCCAGCGCGCGGGCGGCTTCCACGAACGGCAGTTCGCGGATCACCAGCGTCGAGGCGCGCACGATGCGGGCGAGGCGCGGCGTGTACACGATGCCCAGCGCGATCACCACGTTCACCAGCGACGGGCCCAGCGCGGCCACCAGCGAGATGGCCAGCAGGATGTCCGGGAAGGCCATCATGGCGTCGATCAGGCGCGACACGAACTTGTCGGCCGAGCGGAAAAAGCCCGCGATCAGGCCCAGGGCAATGCCCAGCACGCTGGACAGGATCACCACCGAGAAGCCCACCATCAGCGACAGCCGGCCGCCGTGGATGACGCGGCTGAACACGTCGCGACCGAAGTCGTCGGTGCCGAACCAGTGGGTGGCGCTGGGCGCCTTGAGCCGGTTCATGATCGACAGCTTGTAGGGGTCGAACGGGCTGACCCAGGGGGCCAGCAGCGCGGCGGCCACCAGCACGACGATGACGATCAGGCTGATCAGCACCGTCTTGCGCGCCACCAGCAGGCGCAAGACCTGCCAGCGGTCGACGCCGGACGTTGGGGAAGTTGCGATGGCCATATTAGTAACGCACCCGGGGGTCGACCAGCAGGTAGAGCAGGTCGATGAACAGATTGATCAGGACGTAGATCGCGGCAATGATCAGCAGTGCGCCCTGGATGACGGGGTAGTCGCGGCGCAGCACGGCCGACACCACCAGGCTGCCCACGCCAGGCAGGCCGAACACGGTTTCGGTCACCACGGCGCCGCTGATCAGCAAGGCAGTCGTCAACCCCAGCACCGTCAGGATCGGGATCAGCGCGTTGCGCACGGCGTGCTTCAGGATGACCTTGCTTTCCGGCAGGCCCTTGGCCCGGGCGGTGCGCACGTAGTCGTCACGCAGCACGTCCAGCATGCTGGCGCGGATGAAGCGGGTGATCAGCGCCGAATTGACCAGGCCCAGCACCACGGCGGGCAGGATCAGGTGCGACACGCGGGTTGCCAGCGAGGCATCGGGGCCGCCATAGCCGGACACCGGCAGCCAGCCCAGCTTCACCGAGAACAGCTGCATCAGCAGCAGGCCCAGCCAGAAACTGGGCACGCTGGACGTGAACATCGAGAACGACAGCACCGACTGGTCCAGCGTGGTGCCGCGCTTGACCGCCGACAGGATGCCCACCGGCAACGCGATGGCGGTGGCGATCAGCAGCGACATCAGCGTCAGCAGCAGGGTCGGTTCTGCGCGATCGGCCAGCGCCGACAGCACCGGCTTGTTCATGAAGATGGACTGGCCCAGGTCGCCCTGCACCAGCTTGCCCAGCCACGAGACGTACTGCACGGGCAGGGGGCGGTCCAGCCCCAGTTGATGTTCCAGCGCGGCAATGTCCGCCTGGCTGGCCTGGGGCCCGAGCATCACGGCCGCGGGGTTGCCGGGCGTGACGCGGATGATCACGAACACGATGGTCGCGACGATGAACATCACGGCCACCAGCCCGATCAGCCGGTTCAAGAGATAACGCAACACAGTGGAATCCTAAAGATCAGTGCGCGGACGGCAGGCGCCGGGCGGGATGGGCCGGTGTCGGCCCATCCCGGGGCCTGGCTTGCGGGGGCGGCTGTTACTTCGCCGACTTCCAGGCGTTCCAGAAGTACGGCCACGGCGCGGGCTTGACGCCTTGCAGCGACGGCGAGCGGGCGGCCTGGGCGTTGAAGTCGCCCACCTTCACGAAGGGGATTTCGTCGTACACGGCCTGCTGCACGTCGGCCCAGCGCTTGACGCGTTCTTCCTGGGTGCGGGCCTGGTTGAAGGCGTCCATCACCTGCGCGCGGCGCGGCGTGTCCCACCAGCCCGGCGCGTCCTTGGACGGGAAGTCGATCAACGCCGGTTCGGGCAGGAACACGCTATGGGTAATGAAGATGTCCCACACGGCGGGGTCCTGGCGGCGCTGGGTCAGCGTGGCCCAGTCCACTACCTGCATGTCCACCGTGAAGCCGGCGGCCTTCAGGTATTCCGCGGCCACCAGTGCCATCTTGTAATGGAACTCGTACTGCTGGCTGGTCAGGATGCGGATCTTCTTGTCTTGCAGATTGGCGCCGTCCAGCAGCTTCTTGGCGGCGGCGGTGTCGGCCTTGTTGTAGACCTTGCCGCCCAGCGACGTGGCCCAGGGGTAGCCTTCCGGATACAGGTCGCCGTTGAGCTTGTAGAACTCTTTGTTGCCGAAGGCGGCGTACAGCATGTCTTCTTCGTTCAGCGCCAGCTGCACGGCCTGGCGCACCGCCAGGTTGGACATGATGCCTTGCTTGGTGTTGAGCACCAGGCGGGGCCAGCCGAACGGCTTGAGCATCACCGGGTCGGAACGGCCGCCCTTGAGCTTGTCCAGCGCTTCGACCGGCAGCGAATCGACGTAGTCGAACTGGCCCGCGGCGGCGGCTTCGGAACGCGTGTTGGCGTTGCCGACCGGCACGAAGCGGATTTCGTCCAGGTATTGCTTGCGTGCGCCGCCGTAGCCGTCGGGCTCGCCTTCGCGCTGCTTGTAGCCTTCGAAGCGCGTCAGCTGGATGTACTGGTCCGGCACGCGCGCCTTGAGCTGGTAGGGGCCGGTGCCGACGATCTCGGTCAGCACCGGGGCGATCTTGCCCTTGGGCATGATCACGGCGGCGGCGTTGTTCATGGCCAGCAGCGCGGTCAGCGGCGCGTAGGGCTGCTTGAGCGTGATGCGGATCGTGTTGGCGTCGGGCGCTTCGATGTTGGCGATGACCTTGGCGGCCATCTTGCCGCGGGTGGCGGTCTCGGTCCAGCGCTTGAGCGAGGCCAGCACGTCCGACGAATCCATCTTGGAACCGTCATGGAACGTGATGCCCTGGCGCAGGGCGATGGTGTAGACCAGGCCGTCCGGCGTCACGTCGGGCATCTTGTCGGCCAGCAGCGGGGTCAGGTTCCACTTGGCGTCGAAGGTGTACAGCGTTTCGAAGAAATGCTGGGTCAGGATGCCCACCAGGTCGGCGGTGCTGCTCATCGGGTCCAGCGTCGGCGGTTCACCGATGGTGGCCACCGAAATCGTGCCTCCCTTGACCGGCGTGGCACAGAGGGCGGGGGTCGACAATGCGGTCAAGCCAATTGCGCCGGCCGCGAGCAGGCTCTTCAGCCCACCGCCTCGCCGGGAGGTACGGAAGTTCATGATTCTCTCTCCAGAGGGTCAAAAACAGGTTGTCGCGTAATTCGGAAAAGGCGCCGGGTTCCCCAAGTCTTCTTTTGCCCCCTCGGGGCCTGGCGCTAAGGCGTCAGGCTGGGGGCGTTCAGAAGAAGGTCTCGGCCACGTCGGTGACGCGGTACTGCTCGTCCACCAGCAGCACCTGGCGCCACTTGTCGAACGTCAGGCAGGGGTGGGAAATGTCGAAGGCGATCATGTCGCCGACCTGGATGTCGTCGGCCTCGCCGATCTGCATGAAGGCGTGCTGGTCCATCATGGCGGTCAGCTTCCATTGCGCGGGCGCGCCCTGCGGGGCGGCCTGGCCGGGGCGGTAGTGCAGTGACGGCGTCGGCAGGCCGGCGTCGAAGGCCGCGTCGCGCTTGCCCATGGCCACGATGGCGCGGCCCGGCTCGGGCAGCGATTGCACGTAGGCCCAGACTTGCAGCGCGGGCTGCAGGCCCGGCTCCATCTTGTGGGCCACGGGGTTGTGGGCGTTGATGCGTTCGGCCGCCGAGCGGTAGACGCCCACGTCGTGGGACAGGTAGCAACCCGGGCGCAGCACGATTTCCAGCGGCGCGCCGATGTCCAGCTGCGAGAATTCCTCGGCCACCACGTCGAACCAGGCCGAACCGGCGCCGGAGATCAGCGCCGGGCCGTGCTTGCGCAGGCGGCCGGCGGTGGCCAGGCCACGCAGCGCGTCGGTGGCGCGGCGCAGGAACGCGCGGATGGCGGCCTCTTCCTGCAACACGCCTTCGTAGACTTCGATGCCGGCCAGGGCCAGGCCGGGCCAGCGGCCGATTTCCTCGACCACGGCCTGCAGTTGCGCGTCGTCGCGCACGCCGGTGCGCCCGCCCGTGGGGCCCAGTTCGATCAGCACGGGCAGCACCAGCCCCTGCTCGCCGAAATAGCGGCCCAGCTGGGCGGCGTTGGCGGCAGAGTCGACGATGCAGAAAAAGGTGAAGGCGGGGTCGCGCAGCAGCTTGGCGATCAAGGCCATGTTGGCGCGGCCGACCAGTTGATTGGCCATCAGCACCCGGCGGATGCCGTGCTGGTAGGCGGCGGCCACCTGCGGGGCGGTCGCCAGCGTGATGCCCCAGGCGCCGTTGTCGATCTGGCGCTTGAACAGCGCCGGGCTCATGGTGGTCTTGCCGTGCGGCGCCAGCTTGACGCGGTACGCTTCCATGAAGCGCTGCATCCATTGCAGGTTGTGCCGCACCCGGGCCTCGTACAGCACCGCCACGGGCAGGCTGACGTCTTCGGCGAGCAGGTTCCAGTTCAGCGCCGCCACGTCGGCGGTCGTACAGGCCTCGGGGAAGGCGCCCAGGCCTTTGCCGTTGACGTCCAGAGGGGCTGCGGGGGAGGAGGAATGGGGCATGGTGGGCGCCTGTTTATGGAAAATATTTACGGCAAATCCGTTTTTTTTCATTATCGTGAAAAGAATTTACAAGCGGCAGTTGGGAGTTACCCGTAGGCGGCAGGTCGGACCGGTTGGCGCGACAATAGGCAATTCGCCGAGGAATTCGCGGGCCTGCGCGCCCGCCGCCCCATACAAGGAAGAGTCATGCTGAAAGTCGCTTTGGGCCAGTTCGCCGTCAGCCGCGTCTGGGAAGAAAACGCCCAGGTCTGTGTCGATCTCATGCGGCGCGCCCGCGAGGGCGGCGCCGGCCTGCTGGTGCTGCCCGAAGGCATCCTGGCGCGCGATATCACCGATCCCCAGATCGTCCTGAAGGCCGCGCAGCCGCTGGACGGCCCCTTCATGACGCGCTTGCTCGAGGCCAGCCGGGGTTCAGACCTGGCGACCATGATGTGCGTGCACGTGCCCACCGGCGAAGGCCGCGTCTGGAACACGCTGGTCACGATCCAGGACGGCCGCATCGTGTCGCAGTACCGCAAACTGCATCTGTACGACGCCTTCACCATGAAGGAATCCACCAACGTCACCCCGGGCAACGACATCCCGCCGCTGCTCGAACTCGGCGGCCTGAAGATCGGCCTGATGACCTGCTACGACGTGCGCTTCCCCGAACTGGCGCGCCGCCTGGCGCTGGACGGCGCCGACCTGCTGGTGCTGCCGGCGGCCTGGGTCCGCGGCCCGCTCAAGGAAAAGCACTGGGAAGTGCTGGTCACGGCCCGCGCGCTGGAAAACACCTGCTACATCGCGGCCACCGGCGAATGCGGCGAGCGCAATATCGGCTGCAGCATGGTGGTGGACCCCTTGGGCGTGGTCACGGCCCAGGCCGGCGAGGCGCCGGCCCTGGTGTTCGCGGACATCGACCCGGAACGCCTGGCGCATGCCCGCAAGGTGCTGCCGGTGCTGGCCAACCGCCGTTTCGCGGCGCCGCAACTGGCCTGACGGCTGACGCGGCCCGCAAGCCGGGCCGCGCGGTTGCGCAAGGGGCAGCGCCAGGCTGAAATCGGCAGCAGGGCCTGCCCCTGACCTGCGGCAGGGAACTGGTCCGGCATGGTGTAATACTGGCTTGATTTCCTTGCCGTCTTCCCCCATCTGCTGCCAATGAGCAACGATCTCTTCGCGGCCGATCCTGCGCATCGGCCCTATGTGCCCCTGGCCGAACGCCTGCGCCCGCGTTCGCTGGCCGACGTGGTCGGCCAGTCGCACCTGCTGGGCCCAGACAAGCCCCTGCGCGTCGCCTTCGAATCCGGCCGTCCGCACTCCATGATCTTCTGGGGGCCGCCCGGCGTGGGCAAGACCACGCTGGCGCGCCTGATGGCCGACGGCTTCGACGCCCAGTTCATCGCCATTTCCGCCGTGCTGGGCGGGGTCAAGGACATCCGCGACGCGGTCACGGTGGCCCAGGTGGCCCAGGGCCAGGGCCGCCGCACCATCCTGTTCGTCGACGAGGTGCACCGCTTCAACAAGGCGCAGCAGGACGCCTTCCTGCCCTACGTCGAAAGCGGCCTGTTCACCTTCATCGGCGCGACCACGGAAAACCCCTCGTTCGAGGTCAATTCCGCGTTGCTGTCGCGCGCCCGCGTCTACGTGCTGCAATCGCTTACCGCGGAAGAACTGCAGCAACTGGTCGACCGCGCCGCCGAGGCGCTCAACGATGGCCTGGAGGACGACGCCAGGATCCACATCGCACCCGATGCGCGCGAACAACTCGCGGCCTGGGCCGACGGCGACGCGCGCCGGCTCATCAGCGCCGTGGAAGTGGTGGCCGAATCCGCCCAGTCCGCCGGCCGCGACACGGTCGATGCCGAGTGGCTGGAAATCTCGTTGTCGCAGAACCTGCGGCGCTTCGACAAGGGCGGCGACGCCTTCTACGACCAGATCAGCGCGCTGCACAAGTCGGTGCGCGGCTCCAACCCCGACGCCGCGCTGTACTGGTTCTGCCGCATGATCGACGGCGGCGCCGACCCGAAATACCTGTCGCGCCGGCTGGTGCGCATGGCCGTCGAGGACATCGGCCTGGCCGATCCGCGCGCCACCGACCTGGCCGTGAACGGCGCCGACATCTACGAACGGCTGGGTTCGCCCGAGGGCGAATTGGCGCTGGCCCAGGCGGTGGTCTACATGGCCTGCGCGGCCAAGTCCAACGCCGTCTACAACGCCTACAACCAGGCCCGCAAGTTCGCGGCCGAGCACGGCAGCGCGCCGGTGCCCATCCACCTGCGCAATGCGCCCACCAAGCTCATGAAGCAACTGGGCCACGGCAAGGCCTATCGCTATGCCCACGACGAGCCCCATGGCTACGCCGCGGCCGAGCAATATTTCCCCGATGGGCTCAATCCGTCCTTCTATCGGCCAACCGATCGCGGCCTGGAGGCTAAAATCCAGCAAAAGTTGGCATTTCTGCGCCAGCTGGACGCAGAAGAACGTGCCAAGAAACGGTAACGGGCGCCGCCCGTTGCTTCTCGCAACCTCACCGACACCACTATGCTAGACCCGATACTGCTGCGCAAAGACCTGCAAACCGTCGTAGACCGCCTCAAGAGCCGTGGCGTGTCCTTCGACACGGAACGGTTCAACGAGCTGGAATCTCGCCGCAAGGCCGTCCAGACCGAAACCGAATCCCTGCAGGCCCGCCGCAACGCGCTGGCCAAGCAGATCGGTCAGCTCAAGGCCAAGGGCGAAGACGCCAGCGCCGTCATGGCGGAATCGCAGGCCGTGCCCGAACGCCTGAAGCAGCTGGAAGAGGAACTGGCCTCCTTGCAGCAGCCGCTGAACGAGCTGCTGATGTCGGTGCCGAACCTGCCGCACGCCAGCGTGCCGCTGGGCGAATCGGCCGACGACAACGTCGAAGTCCGCCGCTGGCTGCCCGCCGCGGCCGGTGCCGACGGCAATCCGCAGCCGCTGGCCTTCGAGGCCCGCGACCATGTGGCCATCGGCGAACCGCTGGGCCTGGATTTCGACATGGCCGCCAAGCTGTCGGGCGCGCGCTTCTCGTTCATGCGCGGCCCCATCGCCCGCCTGCACCGCGCGCTGTCGCAGTTCATGCTGGACCTGCAGACCGGCACCCACGGCTACACCGAGTGCTACACCCCGTACATCGTCAACGCCTCGACCCTGTACGGCACGGGCCAGCTGCCCAAGTTCAAGGACGACATGTTCGCCGTGTCCAAGGGCGGCGGCGACGACGATCCCAAGGTCGACGAGCACGGCAAGCCCTTCGTGCGGGAAGACCAGTACCTGATTTCCACCTCGGAAATCACGCTCACCAGCGTGGCGCGCGACACCATCCAGGCTGCCGCCGACCTGCCGCTCAAGCTCACCGCCCACACGCCGTGCTTCCGTTCCGAAGCCGGCAGCGGCGGCCGCGACACCCGCGGCATGATCCGCCAGCACCAGTTCGACAAGGTCGAAATGGTGCAGATCACGCAGCCGGACCAGTCCTACGCGGCGCTCGAAGACATGGTCGGTCACGCCGAACGCGTGTTGCAGCTGCTGGGCCTGCCGTACCGCGTGGTGCTGCTGTGCACCGGCGACATGGGTTTCGGCTCGGCCAAGACGTACGACCTGGAAGTCTGGCTGCCGGCGCAGAACACCTGGCGCGAGATCTCGTCGGTGTCCAACTGCGAAACCTTCCAGGCCCGCCGCATGCAGGCGCGTTTCCGCAATGCCCAGGGCAAGCCGGAATACGTGCACACGCTCAACGGTTCCGGCCTGGCCGTGGGCCGCGCGCTGGTGGCCGTGCTCGAAAACCACCAGCAAGCCGATGGCAGCGTCCTGGTTCCCGAAGCGCTGCAGCCGTACATGGGTGGCCTGACGGTATTGAAGCCCTGACGCCTGTCGAGGTATTCGCAAAATAAAAAAACGGAGCCTCGGCTCCGTTTTTTTATTGCCGTTGGCAATGAATGGCTTGTCCCGCCGCGCGCCATACGCCACAAGGCGGATGGAGCGAATAACCCCGCCTGCCTATCATCGAGACATATTTCTGACTTGTTGGGAGATTATGCTCAACGCGTGAGTGCTTGATTTTGATGTGAGCAATTGTGTATTTTCAATAAAAGGGCCAGATAGTTACGGCACAATACGCATGCGTTCTACACGCTTCATTCACTTATATAACAAGGAGTTGTCCATGACTTCAAGAATGATTGGAGATTTTCGTGTGAGATGCTCTGTGGCTCAAGATGACGAGCAGGGCTTCCGCGTGCAGATATGGACTCGCCGCGTAGGCGGAACCGCACCGGAAAAATGCTGGACCGTGCCGGGACAGGCACCGTTCGCAAGCTTGCACGAAGCAGAACAGGAAAGCCGGCAATTGTTTGAAGAAATCAATGGTGTGCGTTTCAACGGTGAACCGGAGTTTGCTCATGCGTCCGCATAATGGCTGGTGGCGGGCGTCGAGTGCGCCGCGCCGCTGGATCGATCTTGTTCAAGAAACGCCGCGTTGGGCTGATGGCAAGCCCACCCCGGCGCCGCAGCATCCGCCCGTCGTCTCGGCAGGCAAACCCGTCCAGGCTCCCGCAGCCTGACACGCTTTCTCCGGGGTACCGGAAATTGCCCCGCAGAAAAAAAGGCCACTCGCTAGAGTGGCCTTTGTTTTGCAGGGTACGCCGGCAGGGCCTGCCGGCGAGGCATCAACGGCGCCAGTCGCCGCGGCCGTGGTAATAACCCGGGCCGGGGCCGCGGTAGTAGCCGTGGCCATGGCCGCGCCAGTAGCCGCCGCCGCGGATGTAGACCGGGGCGGGGTAGACCACCGGGGGCGCGACGTAGACGGGCGCCGGACGGTAATAGACCGGGGGCGGCGGCGCGTAGACCGGCGCCGGCGCCACATAGACGGGGGCGGGGGCGACATACACCGGGGCCGGGTAGACCACCCCGGGCACGCCGATGGAGATCCCGACGTCCACGCGAGCCAACGCGACGCTGGAGATCAGCAGACCCGCTGCACCCACACCTGCGATTAGCCATTTTTTCATGTTGCACCTGCCTACTGCGTGACGCAGCAAAGTTGAGTATTCGTTAGGACCATTTTCGGTCTTTTCGGTTCGGCGTGGGTAAGCGGGCCTGCCTCAATAGCGACAATCCGCAACGGTTGCCGCGCGCCTGGCGATCCGCTTGTTGCGTTGCCGCAGATCCGTCCCGCTCTGGTAAACCCGCAGTTGAAATCGACTGAAATACGGCGGAATGCCTTGACGTCCCGAGGCGGGGTTACAGGCGGTCACCATCGGGGCGCGGCGATTCCCATGATGGCAACACCGGTACGCCTGCCCTGGGGGGGCGGGTCAGGCCTCGCCGGGTTGCTGGCAGCGGAATTCCACGACCCAGACCCAGGGATTGGCGGCCCAGGCGTGAGCGCCGTAGCGTTCGCACCAGGTCAAGGCAAACGCTGTTTGCAATGGCACCCCGGGCAAGAGCGCGGACGATTGGTAGAGCGCTTGCGTGCCTTCGGCGCGGGCGTCGGCGTCCGACAGTTTCTGCAGGCGCTGGATGCGCACGCCGACCACGACCGCGGTGGCAAATGGCTTGCCCATTTCGTCGGTGAGGATAATGCTCTCGCCCGATTTTCCATACGGGCAACTGACCCATGGCGAGGTCTTGCGCAGTTCTGCCGAGCCGTCCTTGGCGGGCCCCATGGCGACCCATTTCCCGGAATCGGATGCATCCGCATACCAGGCGGTGGTGAGCTTGGTGGGCTGCGGTTTGACGATGCGCCGGGTTTGCACCTTATAGCCGTCCAGGATGGCTTGCTTGAGCGGCTCGCTGAATTGAAGTGCCTGCCTTTTCATACGCTCGCTGTTCCCCTCACGATCAACGCTTGCGCGCTAATGATGCTGCGGCCGAGTCGACGCGTGCCAACATGGCGGGCTTTATGAAGCCTCGCACGAACAGTATGACGCGTCGTCGCCGCCATGTCAGGCAAAGGGTTAATTGTGTGTCTTTTTGAATACGCCCGGGCGTTGTTTGTATACTCGAACCATGAACACAGACCTGCATGATCTCAAGCCCGGTTACTACTGGTACACCATGGCCTCCGACCCGCTGGCCGTCATCCATATCCATGAAGACGGCGGCGCCACGCTCATGGGCACCGACTATCGCCTGGGCGCCGAAGGCGTGGCCGACATGATTCGCCAGGGACAGCGTTTCTTCTGGATCGAACCGCCGCAGCAAGCCTGAGCCGGCGCGGCCCTGGCGCCGCGCATCGCCTGCACTGCGCGTCAAGGACGCTTCCATGACTGACCTGTTGTTGAACAACGTTCGCCTGCCTGACGGCACCGCGGCCGACGTGCTGGTAAGCCGCGGCCGTATCGAACGCATCGGCCCCAACCTGCAAGCGCCTGCCGGCGTGCCGCATGAAGCGGGCGACGGCGCGCTGCTGCTGCCCGGGCTGGTGGAAGGGCATACCCATCTGGACAAGACCACCTGGGATTCGCCCTGGTACGTGAACCAGGTGGGGCCGGCCCTGACCGACCGCATCGACAACGAGCGCGCCTGGCGCGCCGCCAGCGGGCACGACGCTGCCGCCCATTCGCGTGCCCTGGCGCTGGCCTTCCTGCGCGAAGGCACGACCCGCATCCGCAGCCATGTCGACGTCGATACCGACGCCGGGCTGCGCCATCTGGACGGCGTGCACCAGACCCGCGAAGCGCTGGCCGGACAGGTGGAAATCCAGACCGTGGCGTTCCCGCAGTCGGGCCTGTTGATCCGGCCGGGCACCGCGGCGCTGCTGGACCAGGCGCTGGCGCAAGGCGCCGACGTGCTGGGCGGGCTGGATCCGTCCGCCATCGACCGCGACCCGGCGCAGTCGCTGGACGTGCTGTTCGGGCTGGCCGACAAGCATGGCAAACCCATCGATATCCATCTGCACGAGCCCGGAGACCTGGGCGCCTTCACGCTCGACCTGATCCTGGATCGCACGCAGGCCTTGGGCCTGGCCGGCCGGGTCGTCATCAGCCATGCATTCTGTCTGGGCGCGGTCGATGCCAAGCGCCTGGACGGCCTGCTCAAGCGCATGGCCGCGCTGGACGTGGCCGTGCTGACCACGGCGCCGCCGTCGCGTCCCGTGCCGGCCGTGCGCGCCTGTCGCGAGGCCGGCGTCACGATCTTTGGCGGCAACGACGGCATCCGCGATACCTGGACGCCCTATGGCAGCCCCGACATGCTGGCGCGCGCCATGATGATCGGCCTGCGCAACGACCTGCGCCGCGACGACGAAGTGCAATGGGCGTTTGATTGCGTCAGTGCCGGCGCGGCCCGTGCCTGTGGCTTTGCCGACTACGGTCTGACGCCGGGCGCGCGCGCCGACCTGGTACTGGTACAGGCCAGCGGTGTGGCCGAAGCCGTGGCGCAACGCGCGCCGCGCCGTCTGGTGGTGTCAGGCGGCCGCGTCGTGGCGCGCCATGGCCAATTGCTGGGCGACGTGGCGGCCTAGCGTTCGGCCAGTTCCACGAACGCCCGCATCAGTTCCGAGCGCACGCCCGAACGCGGCCAGATCGCGCCGACCGTGCGCGTGGGGCAGGGCGCGGGCAGCGGCCACCGCTTGACGGGCGCGGTCGATGCGCCCGTGGTGGCCCAATCGGGCAACAGCGCCACGCCCAACCCTTCCGACACCAGCTTGGCGATGGAATCGATGCCGTCCAGCTCGAACCGTACCTGCGGACGCAGGTTGCGGGCGCGCAGGTAGTCGTCGGCCATGCGGCCGCCCACCACGCTGCGGTCGTAGCGGATATAGGGCTCGCGTGCGATCACGGCCAGCGGGTCGTCCACCACCATGTCCACCGGCGTCACCAGCACCAGCGGCTCGCGCCGCAGGTCGCGCCAGACGCAGGATTTCGGCAGCGTGAACATGGGGTGCACCAGCAGCGCACCGTCCAGTTCGCCGGCCAGCACCTTGCTGTAGAGCAGGGTGGTGGGCGCCGGTTCGATGTAGATCTCGATATGCGGGTGGCGCGCCGCCCAGGTGCGCAGCACGGGCGGCATGATGCCGGTCAGGGCGGTGGGCGTGGCGCCCAGGCGCAGCGGGCCGGCGGGCAGGTCCGATTCGGTGGCGGCCGAGCGCAGGTCGCGCAGATCGCGCAGCACGTTGCGGGCGCGTTCCAGGATGCGGGTGCCGGCCGCGGTGGGCTTGACGGTGCGGCCCGACCGCGCGATGAGCGCGCTGCCCATGTCCGCTTCCAGTGCGCGCAGCCGCTGCTGCACCGTGGCGGGCGTCAGCCCCTGATGGCGGGCCGCCTGCGCGATGGAGCCCAGTTCCACCACGTGTACATAGGTCTGCAGAAATCTCGAATCCACGGGAGAGCGCTCTTGGAAGATGTTTTTTCCATATTCTAAAGATGGTTCAGGATAATTGTTTGTTTCTTTGCTGAGGGCAAGAATGCGGTTCAGCGTTGCGCCGGCGCAAAGCGCGCCGGCGGCGTAACCCGCACTATTCCCTTATCAGGAGCCAGCCGTGCCCATCATTGAATCCATCGACGTTTGCGCCGCCGCGGTGCCCTTGGACAAGGTCACTTCGTTCTCGAACCGCACCGTCTCCACCCGCCATTACGGCCTGGTCAAGGTCCGCAGCGCCGATGGGGTGGAGGGCATCGGCTTTTGCTACGTCGGCAGCGCCGGGGGCGCGATCTTCGAAGCCGCGGTGCAGAGCCTGCTGGCGCCCGTGCTGCTGGGCCGCGATTCGCACGCGGTCGAAGGCCTGTGGCAGGCCATGTACCAGGAAGCGCTGCTGCAAGGGCGCCAGGGCACGGTGATGCGCGCGCTCAGCGCGCTGGACATCGCCCTGTGGGACCTGAACGCCAAGAGCGCCGGCCTGCCGCTGCACAAATTCCTGGGCGCGATGGAACTTGAAACCGTGCCGGCCTATGCCAGCGGCGGCTACTACCTGGACGGCAAGACGCCGCAGCACCTGGGCGAGGAAATGGCCAGCTACGTCGCCAAGGGCTTCAAGGCCGTCAAGATGAAGACGGGCCGCCTGTCGCCGCGCGAAGAAGAAGCGCGCCTGAAGGCCGCGCGCGAAGCCGTGGGGCCGGACGTGGAACTGATGATGGACTGCAACAACGCCTGGCAGGACGTGACCCAGGCCATGCAGTACATCCGCCGTTTCGAGCAGTACGAACCCTATTTCATCGAAGAGCCGTTCGGGCCGGACGACATCGACAGCCACGCCAAGCTGGCGCGCCTGACGCACCTGCCGATCGCCACCGCTGAAATCGGCTACGGGCGCTGGTACCACAAGGAGCTGCTGGACAAGGGCGCGGCAGGCATCCTGCAGACCGACGCCGCGGTGTGTGGCGGCATCACGGAATGGAAGCGCATCGCCGCGACTGCCGCCAGCTACGGCGTGGTGGTGTGCCCGCACTGGTTCCACGATGTGCACGCGCCGCTGGTGGCCGCCACGCCCAATGCGCGCTATGTTGAATTTTTCTGGGACGATCAGGTCCTGAATTTCCGCAAGCTGGTGGACCGTCAACTGACCCATAAGGAAGGCCGCGTGGTGCTGCACCAGGAACCCGGCCTGGGATTCGGTTTCGACGAACGCATGGTCGAGCGTTACGGCAAGTGGACCCGCATCGGCCGCTGACAAGGAGAGCATTCATGAGCACCCGAGCCGCGGACCGGCCGCAAGGCGTTTATTCCCCGGTCCTTACGCCCTTCAACGCAGACCTGTCGCCCAGCGCGCCGCGCTTTGTCGGGCACTGCCGCGGCCTGCTGGAGCAGGGCGCGGGGCTGGCGATCTTCGGTACGAACTCCGAGGCGAACTCGCTCAGCGTGGCCGAAAAGCGCCACCTGCTCGATGCCTTGCTGGATGCGGGCCTGCCGGCTGCTCGCATGATGCCGGGCACCGGCGCGTGCGCGCTGCCCGACGCGGTGGAGCTGACCCGCCACGCGGTCAACGCCGGCTGCGGCGGGGTGCTGATGCTGCCGCCTTTCTACTACAAGGGCGTCAGCGATGAAGGCCTGTTCCGCGCCTTCGCGCACGTGATCGAGCGGGTGGCCGACGAGCGTCTGCGCATCTACCTGTATCACATCCCGCCGGTGTCGGGCGTGCCCATCAGCCTGGGGCTGATCGACCGCCTGCTGGGTGAATTTCCCGGCATCGTTGCCGGTATCAAGGACAGCTCGGGCGACTGGGCCAATACGCAGGCCATGCTGCGCGACTTCCAGCCGCGCGGCTTTGACGTGTTCGCGGGCACCGAAACCGTGTTGCTGGAGACGATGCGGGCGGGCGGCGCCGGCTGCATCACCGCCACCGGCAATGTCAACGCCGGTCCCATCGTGGCGCTGTACCGCTCATGGAAGGAGGCCGGTGCCGAAGACCGGCAGCGCGCGTTGAATGAAACCCGCGCCATCTTCCAGTCGTATCCGATGATTCCGGCGATGAAGGCGGCGATCGCGCAGCGGCGCAACGATCCGGTGTGGGCGACGGTGCGTCCGCCGCTGGTGGAATTGACCGACGCGCAGGCGGCGCAGCTGGCACAGCGCCTGGCGGCGCCGGTGGTTTAAGCCACGGGCAGGACAAGCCGCCCGAGAGGCAAGCCGCATCGTGGCTGGCCTGGCGGGCGGCAAGCAGGGCTTACTTAAACAGTCGCCGGGCATGAACCCGGCGCGCGAGGAGACAAGCATGCAACGTAGGCATTTCATTACCGGCGCCGCGGCGCTGGGGGCGGCGCTCGTCCTGCCGTCGGCGCGGGCGCAGGATTTGCCGCCCGGCCCCGTCAAGATCGTGGTGGGGTTTCCGGCGGGCGGCGGCACGGACGTGCTGGCGCGCCTGTTGGGTCAGAAGCTGGGCGTGATGTGGGGTATTCCGGTGATCGTCGAAAACCGCGCGGGCGCGGCCGGCATCATCGCGGCCGAACAGGTGGCGCGCCAGCAGGGTGATGGCAACACGCTGCTGATGGCCCACGTGAACAGCCACGGCATCGCGCCGGGCCTGCAGCCCAAGCTGGGCTATTCCGCCGAGCGGGATTTCTCGCCCATTGCATTGGTGGGCAAGACCCCCACGCTGCTGATCGGCGGCGCGGACCAGCCCGCCAAGAACCTGCCGGACCTGGTGGCGCTGTGCCGGGCCCAGCCGGGCAAGATCATCTTCGGGTCCGCGGGCAGCGGTTCGGCCCAGCACCTGGCGCTGGAAATCTTCAAGGCGCGCGCCAATATCGATGTGCTGCATGTGCCCTACAAGGGGTCGGCGCCATTGATGAACGACCTGATGGGCGGCCACGTGCAGTATTGCTTCGAAGGCATGACCACCGCCACGCCGCTGATCCAGTCGGGCAAGGTGATGGCGCTGGCGCAGACCTTGCAGCAGCGCTCCAAGAGCCAGCCCAATGTGCCCACCGTGGCCGAGCAAGGCTACCCGGGGTTCGAGGCCAGTATCTGGTTCGGCATGGTCGGTCCGGCCAAGATGCCCGCCGCCATGGTCCAGCGCATGAATCAGGATATCGACCGGGTGCTGGCCATGGCCGACGTGCAGGAAAAGCTGGCGCAAGTGGGGGCCGAGGATGGCGGCGGCAGCGTGCAGCGCTTTGCCGATTTCATGCGCGACGAACAGCGCAAATACGCCAAGACCATCCAGGACGCGAAGATCGTGGCCGAGGGTTGAGCGGGCGCGGCATCGATGAGCAAGGCGGCCCGTCGGGCCGCCTTTTTCTTGCGCGCCGTCAACGTGCGGGCAGGCCGGCGGATGCAAGATGGGCGCTCGCCCGCCGGGGCGGATGAGGCAAACAGGGGAACTTCCGTCAAATAGGTCTGCATTTCGCCGGATGTCGGCGAAATCCGGACTGCTAGCATCATCGGGACCCTCGCGAGAATCCTCGAATTCGAACTCTCCGGCGGCACTTTCCTTGACGCATGATGACTACTATTTAGGGGCGGACCATCCAGGGCTTGCGGGCATCTGGTCGACATTGGCAGCGCAGTTTCATGCGATGCCACTGCAACCGCCGGAACATGCCTTCGATCCTGCCTGGGTGGCAGCTGGAGGCAGTATGAATAACTTGAAGCTTGGAACCCGCCTGGCGGGTGGATTTGCCGTCTTGCTGGCCATGATTCTCACGATGTGCATCGTGGGGCTGGTGAGCCTGGCCAACATCAACGCATCGGTCGAGACCGTCACGCAGCGGTCGTTGATCAAAGAGCGCCTGATCAACGATTGGGCCCGCAATATCCAGACGGGCGTTACCCGCACCACCGCGATCGCCAAGAGCGCCGACGCCAGCCTGGCTGGCTTCTTCGCGGAAGAGGCCGCCACGTCCACGCGCAATTCGTCAGCGTTGCAGCAAAAGATCGAACCCATGATCGAAAGCCCCGAAGAGCGGCAGCTCTGGGAAGGCATCGGCAAATCGCGGGCGGAATACTTGCGTACGCGCGATGGCATCTTCAAGGCCAAGCAGGAAGGCAATGTGGAAGCGGCCAACAAGATCTTCACGCAGGAATTCCTGCCGGCCACGCGCCAATTCATCGACCAGATCACGAAGCTATCCAATCTGCAGCGTGCCGATATCGACGCGCAAGGCGCCGGCATCGAGAAAGCGTATGGGGCGGCCAATTTCTGGATGATCGCCATCGGCTCCCTCGCGGTCGTCAGCGGCCTGCTGTTGGCGGTCTTGCTGACGCGCGGCATTACCCGGCCGCTGTCGCAGGCGGTGCGCGTGGCGCGCACGGTGGCTGCCAACGATCTGACCAGCAACATCAACGTGACTTCGCGCGACGAGATCGGCCAGCTGATGCAGGCGCTGCAATCCATGAATGCCACGTTGGTGGGTACCGTGGCCAGAATCCGCACCGGTGTCGACAGCATCGCGTCCGCATCGGGTGAAATCGCGGCGGGCAATACCGATCTGTCTTCCCGTACGGAGCAGCAGGCGGCGTCGCTGGAAGAAACCGCTGCGTCCATGGAGGAGCTGTCGTCCACCGTGAAGCAGAATGCCGACAGCGCCAAGCAGGCGAACCAGCTTGCGGCGGCGGCGTCGGGCACCGCATCGCGGGGCGGCGCCACCGTCTCCGAGGTCGTCAGCACGATGAGCGCGATCTCGGCCAGTTCGGTCAAGATCGCCGATATCGTTTCCGTGATCGATGGCATTGCCTTCCAGACCAACATCCTGGCCTTGAATGCCGCGGTGGAAGCCGCGCGGGCAGGTGAGCAAGGCAAGGGCTTCGCCGTGGTCGCGGCCGAGGTGCGCACCCTGGCGCAGCGCAGCGCCCAGGCGGCCAAGGAAATCAAGGTCCTGATCGAAGACACCGTGTCCAAGATCCGCCAGGGATCGGGCAGCGCGGAACGCGCGGGCGCGACGATGCAGGAAATCGTGAGTTCGGTGCAGCGCGTGACCGACATCATGGGCGAGATCGCCGCCGCCTCCGCCGAGCAGGCCGACGGCATCGAGCAGGTCAACCGCGCTGTCTCTCAAATGGACGAGGTGACGCAACAGAATGCCGCGCTGGTGGAAGAGGCTGCCGCGGCGGCAGGTTCCATGCAGGACCAGGCGGCGGAACTCACGCGAGCCGTCAGCGCCTTCAAGCTGCCGGGCGGCAGCCAGGTGGCGGGTCGGCCGGCCTTGGCATCCACGGGGTCGACCGACCATCCGTCGGGCCCCGCGCTGCGAATCGCGGCGTACTGAGTCTGTCCAGCGCCTGCGGGCGTTGGGCTGAGACGTTGGGCTGAGAAAGAAAAAGGCCAATCCCGAGGGATTGGCCTTTTTGGAATACTGGCGGAGAGGGTGGGATTCGAACCCACGGTACGGGGATACCGTACGCCTGATTTCGAGTCAGGTACATTCGACCACTCTGCCACCTCTCCGTGGCTGGATTCCGTAACGGCGTCTGGTCTTGCGCAAATGGGGGTTAGGCCATCAGCGCCTTTCCTTTCACAATCAGATCCCTGGTCGGAAGAATCTGCGTTGTCGGAGCAGCGAAGCCCGCAATTCTACAGCAAAAAAATAATTTGTGTAAAGCCCCTCGGTTTCGTCGGCTACAGGGAGTTTCATCGGCTTTCGCGGCGGGCATTCTTTGCGCAGAATCGGACTGTCTCGTCCCCGTCGCCTGGCCCCGATGAACCTGATCCTCATCCTGTTGCTCGCCGCTGTCCTGTGCGTTCCCTTGACCCAGCGGCTGGGGCTGGGGGCCATTCCGGGCTACCTGCTGGCCGGGGTGCTGGTGGGGCCGTCGTGCCTGAAGCTGGTGACCGACGTGGGCGACATGGTCAACGTGTCGCAGTGGGGCGTGGTGATGATGCTGTTCATCATCGGCCTGGAACTGGCGCCCAAGCGGCTGTGGGCCATGCGCCGCGAGGTGTTTGCGCTGGGTTCGCTGCAGATGCTGGTGTGCGGCCTGCTGCTGGGGCTGGTGTTCGGCGCGGCGCTGCGCCACCTGGCGGGCATGGAGTGGCAGGCGGCGGTGCTGTGCGGGCTGTCGCTGGCCTTGTCATCGACCGCCGTGGCCCTGCGTCTGCTGGACGAACGCGGGCTGACGCGCACCCCGATGGGCCGGTCGGCGCTGGGGGTGCTGCTGTTCCAGGACATGGCGGCGATACCCATGCTGGTCGCGGCCGGCCTGCTGGGGGCGGGCAGCGCGTCCGAACCGTCCTTCAAGGAAGCCCTGATCGCGGTGGCGGTGGTGGCCGTGGCCTATCGGCTGCGCCTGTTGGGCTGGGCCGCCAAGGCCCAGGTGAACGAACTGTTCACGGCGGCGGCGCTGCTGATGGTGATCGGCACGGCGCAGCTGTTCAACTATGCGGGGCTGTCGGCGGGCCTGGGCGGATTCCTGGTCGGCGTGCTGATGGCCGAGTCGCGCTATCGCGACGAACTGGAAAGGGCCATCGATCCCTTCAAGGGCCTGCTGCTGGGGCTGTTCTTCGTGGCCATCGGCATGTCCGTGAACCTGCACGTGGTGGCGGACCACTGGGCCTTCATCCTGGCCGGCGTGACGGCGCTGCTGATGGTCAAGGCGGGGGTGCTCTACGCCTTTGCCCGCTTCCTGGGGCTGCCGCGGTATCACCGCCTGCTGTTCGCCATGGTGCTGGCGCAGGGCGGCGAATTCAGTTTCGCGATCTTCAACGAGGCCTGGAGCAACCACCTGATGGACCTGGACCAGCGCGACGTGCTGGCCGTGGTGGTGGCGATATCGATGGGCGTGGTGCCCATTCTCATCAAGCTGCTCGAACGCGTGCCCGAGCGCCTGGGCGGCATGGCGGATCTGCCGGTCGTGGAACCTGCGGCCGAATCCGAATCCGAGCCTGGTTCGCCGCCGCCCGGCGTCGAGCCGCCGCCGGCAGGACAGGGCGCGCAGCCGGCCCGGCCGCAACCGGACAAGCCCGCCGCTTGACCCCGCGGGCCGTGGGGGCATGGCATGATTGGCGCCTTGCCGGGCAGCTACACTTGACGCTGTTTTTTCAGCCCGTGTTTCGCCCGCGGCGCCGGCCGGCGCGTTTCGGCCGCCGCCCGCATTCCGCGCCCCGCCACAGGAGAATATCTATGCTCAAAGGAAAAGTCGCAGTCGTCACCGGTTCCACCAGCGGGATCGGCCTGGGTATCGCCACGGCCCTGGCCCAGCAAGGCGCCGATATCGTCCTGAATGGCTTCGGCGATGCCGCCGAAATCGAGAAGCTGCGCGCGGCCCTGGCGGCCCAGCATGGCGTCAAGGTGCTGTACGACGGCGCCGACCTGTCCAAGGGCGATGCCGTGCGCGGCCTGATCGACAACGCCGTGCGCCAGGCCGGCCGCATCGACATCCTGGTGAACAACGCCGGCATCCAGCACACCGCGCTGATCGAGGATTTTCCCGCCGACAAGTGGGACGCCATCCTGGCGCTGAACCTGTCGGCCGTGTTCCACGGCACCGCGGCGGCCCTGCCGCACATGAAAAAGCAGGGCTTCGGCCGCATCATCAACATCGCGTCGGCGCATGGCCTGGTGGCCTCGGCCAACAAGTCGGCCTACGTGGCCGCCAAGCACGGCGTGGTGGGCTTCACCAAGGTGACGGCCCTGGAAACCGCCGGCCAGGGCATCACCGCCAATGCCATCTGCCCGGGCTGGGTGCGCACGCCCCTGGTTGAAAAGCAGATCTCGGCGCTGGCCGAAAAGAATGGCGTCGACCAGGAAACCGCCGCCCGCGACCTGCTCAGCGAAAAGCAGCCGTCGCTGCAGTTCGTCACGCCCGAGCAATTGGGCGGCACGGCCGTTTTCCTGGCGTCCGACGCCGCCGCGCAAATCACTGGTACGACCGTTTCCGTCGATGGCGGCTGGACGGCGCGCTGATAAAGGAACTTCGAATGCTGTTTTTGCTTTCCCCCGCCAAGAAGCTGGACTATGACTCGCCCGTGCACGTCGAGACCCATACCCAGCCGTTGTTCGTGGACCAGGCCGCCGGCCTGATCAAGGTGCTCAAGACCAAGAGCGCCGACGATATCTCCGACCTGATGAGCCTGAGCCCGGCCCTGTCCGAGCTGAACGTGCAGCGCTACGCGCACTGGAAGCGCACGTTCACGCAGGCCAATTCGCGCCAGGCCGTGCTGGCCTTCAATGGCGATGTCTACGAAGGGCTGGATGCCTCGACCCTGTCGGCCAAGCAGCTGGACTGGGCGCAAGAGCACGTGGCCATCCTGAGCGGCCTGTACGGCGTGCTGCGGCCGCTGGACCTGATGCAGCCGTACCGCCTGGAAATGGGCACGCGGCTGGAAACGTCCAAGGGCAAGAACCTCTACGAGTACTGGGGCAGCGGCATCGCCGACTACCTGAACGAGCGGCAGGCCGGTCAGAAGGCGCCGGTGATCGTCAATCTGGCGTCCGAGGAATACTTCAAGTCGGTCGACCTGAAGGCGCTCAAGGCCCGCGTGGTGCAGTGCGTGTTCCAGGACTGGAAGAACGGCGCCTGGAAAATCATCAGCTTCCATGCCAAGCGGGCACGCGGCCTGATGGCGCGCTACGCGATCCAGCACAAGGTCGCCAAGCCCGAAGGCCTGCACGGCTTCGACCTGGAAGGCTACAAGTTCGACGCCTCGGCCTCGTCCGAGGACAAGCTGGTGTTTCGCCGCAAGGTCTGAGCGGCGCCATCGAAGTGAAAACGCCGGCCTCTTGCGGGGCCGGCGTTTTGTTTTCTGCGAAGCCTGATCTCAAGCCGGCGCTGCCACCGGCGGCGCATGCTGCGGGTCCGCCAGGGCGTGGAGTTCCTGGCGAATCATGTGCGCCGCCTTCAGCATCTGCTTGACCGGATACACCAGCGCCGCCTGTTCGCCTTCGGTGTCGAACTGGGTGGGCAGGTTGGACGGTGGCTGGGCGCGGTTTTCGTCCAGCAGGTCGACCATGCCGGTCAGCGCTTGCTGCACAGCTTCGGGCGTGGCGGGCAGGGCCGCCAGGATCGGGATGGCCGCGGTGATCTGCGAGGCCAGCACGTGGTTCTGGATCAGCAGGTTGTTCAGTTCGGGCACGCTGACCTGATGCGATTTCGGCTCGCTCATCATGCGGTAGAAGGCCTCGGCGAAGTTGCTGAACGCAATGTGCACGTTCTTGCGCGCCAGCCGCCAGGCCAGGTCGGCGTCGGTGACGGCCGGAATCTCGTCGGCGCTGGCCCCGACCGGCGCGCCGTGGGCCTGCATGGCTTCGACGTAGCGCAGGCCGGCCATCAGGTATTCGCGGTTGGCGCGCGTGGCGGCCGCGGCCAGCGGCTTGAGATAGCGCGCCTCCCACCAGGGCAGGATGTAGCTGCACACCAGCGCCAGCGCGCAGCCCAGCAGCGTGTCGATGGCGCGTTCGCCGATCACCGCCATGGATACCGTGCCGGGCGAGACGAAGTGGAACACCAGCACCACGAACAGCGTGTTGAAGATGGCGCTGGCCATGTAGTTCAGCTGCACCAGGCTGTTGCCCATGATGCAGGCGGCCAGCAGTACGGCGAACAGCAGTTCGGCCCGATCCGTGACGTTGAACAGCAGCAGGGCGCAGATGCAGCCGATCAGGGTGCCCATCAGGCGCCAGCCATTGCGCTGGCGGGTCAGCGCAAAGCCCGGCTTCATGATGATGACGATGGTCAGCATGATCCAGTAGTTGTGCGCCGAGAACGCGGGCGACAGCCAGCGGCTGGCCAGCGTCATGGCGATGGCGGCCGCGGCGGTGACGCGCAGCGCATAGCGAAAGTGCGGCGAGTCCAGCCGCAGGTTGCTGGTCAGCAGCCCGAAGCGGAATTCCTGGCGCGAGATGAAGCGGGTCAGCGACTTGTTGATGCGCAGCACGTCGGTGGGTTTGGCGTGCGGCGAGGCCGCGGTATGGTCGGCCAGGCGGTCGACGATGCGGGCGGAATTGCGCAGGCGCCGCAGCACTTGCACGATCAGGGCCAGCATTTCCGGTTCGCGTTCGCCCAGGCCCTGCTGCTTGAGCTGTTCGATCTCGTATTCGATGGCGCGCAATTCTGCCTTGGCGCTGCTGCGGTACTGCACCTTGCGCCCGCGCGACACGTCCAGCGCGATGCGGTTCAGTTCCAGCGACATCTTCACCAGCGCGTCGCGCATGAACATCAGGCAGTCATTGCCGGCCAGCGCGCGACGCAGCGCGGCGTAGTCGGTATGCGTGGCCACCAGCGTGTCGAGCAGCTGCAGCATGTCCACGAACATGTTCCAGATCATCACGCGCTGGCGGTCGCCCATGCCCTTGCCGCGGGGCAGGGCGCGCAGCACCATGTCGCGCGCGGCCTGGTGCTTTTCGGTCATGACCGACTGGCGCTGGATCAGGTTGCGGTAGGCCTCGTCCAGGTCTGCGGTTTCGTCATAGAAGGCGGCGCGCGCGGCGACGTAGTCGGCCGTGGCGAACAGCGCCACCGACATGGCCTGTTGTTCTTCGCGCAGCCAGAACAGGCGCGAGAAGCCCAGGCTGAAGACGACGTAGAACAGCGCCCCGCCCAGCGTGGCAGCGGCATGCGCCAGGACCTCGTGCGGTTCGAGCGGCGAATGCATGGTCAGCGTCATCAGCAGCAGGCCGGCAAAGCCGATCAGGCCGCCGCGCTTGCCGAACACGGTGAACATGGAATAGACGAAGCACTGCGCAATGACCACCAGCCAGATCAGCACGGGGTGGGTGGAGGCCAGGCCGGTGATGATGACGGTCAGTGTGCCCAGCGCCGCGCCGCCCAGCATTTCGTTGGTGCGGTGCCGCTGCGGGCCGCCGGGCTGGTCGATGATGGCCAGGCACTGTGCGCCGAACGTGGCGACCAGGCCCGTGGTGTAGTGGCCGAACAGCCCGCCCAGCACCAGCACCGGCAACAGCATGCCCACCCCCTGCCGCACTCCGCCGAAGAAGTAGTGGCTGTAGAGGAAACGGCGAATGCTGGCAATGCGCAGATCCATGGGGCGCGTGTTCGATTGCGAAAGACCAAACAAGTATAGAGAGAGCGGCCGGATTTTTGGGGTCAGATGGTTACGGAGTTTCCCGCAACCTTTACGAATCCGGACCAAACGACATCCCTGCAACCTTCTCGCAACGGTTCGAAAACCGTCGATTTGCTACCTTTGCCGCAACGCGGTAAATTGCTCCACTTGCGCCGGTCTGCCTATCCGAAACCGGCGCGTTGAGGCGGATGGTCAGGGTCACCTCCCAGCCATCCTGCAGCAGTTACACCTGCCGTTGGCCGCGCCACAAGCGTGTGTTGCCAAGGCTTCCATTTCGACCTCCAGCGTCCCCCAGGGGCGTTTGCACTGCGTTCTGTCGAGCGTGTGCCGGGTCGGCAAGGTGTCCGGGTGGCGTGGCTCCGTGAGCCGCTAAGCGCCGGATCATGTTGTCGTAGCCGGTATGGGTTCCGTTGCCGCCGTATCCGGGCGGGCAGCAGTCAGGGTTGCAGGGCCGGTACTGAAAGGAAATACAACATGGAACTGAATGGCGCCGATATCGTCGTGCGCTGCCTGGCCGATGAAGGCGTGGAACACGTTTTCGGCTACCCCGGCGGCGCTGTGCTTTACATCTACGACGCGATCTTCAAGCAAGACAAATTTCAGCATATCCTGGTTCGTCACGAGCAAGCCGCCGTGCACGCCGCCGATGCCTATTCGCGCTCGTCGCAAAAGGTCGGCGTCTGCCTGGTGACCAGCGGACCGGGCGTGACCAATGCCGTCACCGGCATTGCCACCGCCTATATGGATTCCATCCCCATGGTCATCATCAGCGGGCAAGTGCCCACTGCGGCCATCGGCGAGGACGCCTTCCAGGAATGCGACACCGTCGGCATCACGCGTCCCTGCGTCAAGCACAACTTCCTGGTGCGTGACGTCAAGGACCTGGCCGAAACCATGCGCCGCGCGTTCTACATCGCGCGTACCGGCCGTCCCGGCCCGGTGCTGGTGGATATCCCCAAGGACATCACCGTCGCGCAGTGCAAGTACACCCCGCCCAAGGGCGAGATCTCGATGCGTTCCTACGCGCCCGTCAACAAGGGCCACCAGGGGCAGATCAAGAAAGCCGTGCAGATGCTGCTGGCCGCCGAGCGGCCGATGATCTACACCGGCGGCGGGGTCATCCTGTCGAACGCCGCGCCCGAGCTGAACAAGCTCGTGTCGCAGTTGGGCGCGCCCTGCACCAGCACCCTGATGGGCCTGGGCGGCTACCCCGCCAGCAGCGGCCAGTTCGTGGGCATGCCCGGCATGCACGGCACGTACGAGGCCAACATGGCGATGCAGCACTGCGACGTGCTGCTGGCCATCGGCGCCCGCTTCGATGACCGCGTGATCGGCAATCCCAAGCACTTTGCGCAGAACGCCCGCAAGATCATCCATATCGATATCGACCCGTCGTCGATTTCCAAGCGCGTGCGCGTGGACGTCCCGATCGTCGGCAACGTCAAGGATGTGCTGGCCGACCTGAGCGCCCAGTACGAGGTCGCCGCCGCCGAACACAAGCCGGCGTCCATCACCAAGTGGTGGGAGCAGGTCGAGACCTGGCGCGGCAAGGAATGCCTGAAGTTCGCCAACTCGGACGAAGTCATCAAGCCGCAATACGTGGTGGAAAAGCTCTGGGAAGTGACCGGCGGCGACGCTTTCGTCACGTCCGACGTGGGCCAGCACCAGATGTGGGCGGCGCAGTACTACAAGTTCGACAAGCCGCGCCGCTGGATCAATTCCGGCGGCCTGGGCACGATGGGCGTGGGCCTGCCGTACGCCATGGGCGTGCAGATGGCCAATCCGGGGCATGACATTGCCGTCATCACCGGCGAAGCGTCGATCCAGATGAACATCCAGGAACTGTCGACCTGCGCCCAGTACCGCCTGACGCCCAAGATCGTCTGCCTGAACAACCGCTTCCTGGGCATGGTCCGGCAGTGGCAGCAGATCGATTACGGTTCGCGCTATTCCGAGTCGTACATGGATTCGCTGCCCGACTTCGTCAAAGTGGCCGAGGCCTATGGCCACGTGGGTCTGCGCATCGAACGCCCGGCGGATGTCGAGCCGGCGCTGCGCGAAGCCTTCAAGAAGCACAAGGATCGCCTGGTCTTCCTGGACTTCATCACCGACCGCACCGAAAACGTGTGGCCGATGGTCAAGGCCGGCCGCGGGCTGACCGAAATGCTGCTTGGCTCTGAAGACCTGTAAGGAGGCCCCCATGAAGCACGTGATTTCCGTCCTCCTCGAGAACGAACCCGGCGCGCTGTCGCGCGTGGTGGGCCTGTTCTCCGCGCGGGGCTACAACATCGAGACCCTGACCGTGGCGCCCACCGAAGACGCCACGCTGTCGCGCATGACCATCGTCACGACCGGCTCGGATGAAGTCATCGAGCAGATCACCAAGCATTTGAACCGCCTGGTTGACGTGGTCAAGGTCGTGGACCTGACCGAAGGCGCCCACATCGAGCGCGAGCTGATGCTCGTGAAGGTGCGCGCGGTCGGCAAGGAACGCGAAGAGATGAAGCGCATGGCGGATATCTTCCGCGGCCGCATCATCGACGTGACCGACAAGTCCTACACCATCGAATTGACCGGGGTGCAGGAAAAAGTACAGGCCTTCCTGGAAGCCCTGGACCGCAGTGCCATCCTTGAAACCGTACGCACCGGCGTGTCCGGCATCGGCCGCGGTGAACGGATTTTGAAGATTTGACCGGCCTTCCAGGCCAAGCCGCACCCTACATCTGAACCCATCGAATATCCAAATACTGGAATCTGGAGCACAACATGAAAGTTTTCTACGACAAAGACTGCGATCTCTCCCTCATCAAAGGCAAGACCGTTGCCATCATCGGCTACGGTTCGCAAGGTCACGCGCATGCGCAGAACCTGCATGAATCGGGCGTGAAGGTCATCGTCGGCCTGCGCAAGGGCGGCGCTTCGTGGAACAAGGCCGCCAACGCCGGTCTGGAAGTCAAGGAAGTCGCCGAGGCCGTCAAGTCGGCCGACATCGTCATGATGCTGCTGCCCGACGAGAACATCGCTTCGGTCTACAACAAGGAAGTGCACGCCAACATCAAGGCGGGCGCCGCGCTGGCTTTCGCCCACGGTTTCAACGTGCACTACGGCCAGGTCGTGCCGCGCGAAGACATCGACGTCATCATGATCGCCCCGAAGGCCCCCGGCCACACGGTGCGCAACACGTACAAGCAAGGTGGCGGCGTGCCCCACCTGGTGGCCGTGTACCAGGACAAGTCGGGCGCTGCCCGTGACGTCGCTCTGTCGTACGCCAGCGCCAACGGCGGCGGCCGTGCCGGCATCATCGAAACCAACTTCCGCGAAGAAACCGAAACCGACCTGTTCGGCGAACAGGCCGTGCTGTGCGGCGGTACCGTCGAACTGATCAAGGCCGGTTTCGACACGCTGGTGGACGCCGGTTACGCGCCCGAAATGGCGTACTTCGAGTGCCTGCACGAACTGAAGCTGATCGTCGACCTGATCTACGAAGGCGGCATCGCCAACATGAACTACTCGATTTCGAACAACGCCGAATTCGGCGAGTACGAAACCGGCCCGAAGATCGTCACCGACGAAACCCGCAAGGCCATGCGCCAGTGCCTGACGGACATCCAGAACGGCGAATACGCCAAGCGCTTCATTCTGGAAAACGCCGCCGGCGCCCCGACGCTGACCTCGCGCCGCCGCATCAACGCGGAATCGCAGATCGAGCAAGTGGGCGGCAAGCTGCGCGCCATGATGCCCTGGATTGCCGCCAACAAGCTGGTGGACAAGTCCAAGAACTGATCCTGGCATCTGCGCGGGGCTTTGGCCCCGCGCGCACGGGTCGAAGCGGCATGCCTGCGAGGGCATGCCGCTTTTATTTTCGGAGTTGGGGGGCTTATCGAGCCAGGCATGGCCCTTGCTGCGGCCCGCTTGTCGGCTAGATGAGTTAACCTTTCAATGTCTGTCGTAAGTAATTGAGACTATGCCCAATTTTTCCATGCGCGATTCCGAGAACCGCCACCGAAGCATTTACCTGTTGCCCAATGCATTTACCACCGCGGCCTTGTTCGCGGGGTTCTATGCCGTGGTGCAGGCCATGAACAACCGCTTCGAGGTCGCCGCCATCGCCATTTTCGTGGCCATGGTGCTGGACGGCATGGACGGCCGGGTGGCTCGCCTGACCAATACGCAGTCTGCGTTCGGCGAACAATATGACTCGCTGTCGGACATGACCTCGTTCGGCGTCGCGCCGGCGCTGGTCATGTACGAATGGATATTGAACGACCTGGGCCGCTGGGGCTGGCTGGCCGCGTTCGTGTACGTGGCGGGCGCCGCGCTGCGCCTGGCCCGCTTCAATACCAATATTGCCGTGGTCGACAAGCGCTACTTCCAGGGGCTGCCCAGCCCGGCGGCGGCGGCGCTGGTGGCCGGCTTTGTGTGGCTGGCCGTGGACAACAAGCTGCCCATCCATGACAGTGTGATGGCCTGGGTGGCGTTCACGCTGACCATGTACGCCGGCATCACCATGGTGTCGAATGCGCCGTTCTTCAGTGGCAAGAGCTTTGCACTGGGTCGCAGCGTGCCGTTCTGGGGCATCTTGCTGGTGGTGGCGGTGTTCGTGTTCGTGTCCAGCGATCCCCCGGTGGTGCTGTTCGGCCTGTTCGTGCTGTACGGGTTTTCGGGCTGGGTCATCTGGGCCTGGCGCTGGAACCGCGCGCGCCGCCTGCAACAGGAACGCCGCAGCCAGTCGTCCTGATCCGGACGCCCGCACGAATGAAAAACCCGCCTGAAGGCGGGTTTTTCATGGGATGGCTTCAATGACGGGTCACCGCCACATGAAGCGGTCATCGTCATACATCGGGTCCGGCCCGGGATGGAAGTGGGTCATGGAATTGCCGTCGCGGCCCATGTACACATACATCAGGGAATTCCAGACGCCGCTTTCCTTGTAGCGGTAGGACCACACGACTTCGCGTTTTTCGCCCAGGCCGGCTTCTTCGATGCGGGCGGGCGGGCCGAATTCGCAGCGCACGCGGTCCGGCCCCCATTGGCCCTGTTCCAGCACCTTGAAGTGGGCGTCGGTCAGGAGCGGCAGGACGCGGTCGACCCGGCCGTCGGTGCCGACGTTGGCGCCCCAGGCGTACTGGCCCATGGGCTGTTGCGTCCAGATGACGCGGCGCCCGCCGCCGGCCTGCGGGCATTCGAAGTTGGGGGTGCCGAACTGGGCCTGCACGTCGGCCAGGGGCGTGCCGGGGGCGACCTGGGCAAGATTGGCGCAGGCAGCCAGGCTGGCCAGCGCGGCAGCGGCCAGGGTGATGCGGGCAAAGTTGTAACGTTTTGACATATTGTTGCTCCTCTTGCCGCCGGCAGGGGCGGGGGCGGTCGCTGGACAGGAGGCCTTGCGCCGCCACTGGGGTAATTCTAGCGAATCAGCTATAATCATCGAGCTTTATCGCGTGCATCGACTTTGCGTGGCAGTTTTGCAAGGTGACTGTGCACGATGCTTTGCGCCGGCAAGCTGCAGTGAGAACGCAATTAAAAGCTTGGCCAGCCGCGAATTTTTCCAAACCACGTCAGGGCGCCTCGGCCCTGTCGCATGTCCGAAGAGGTCATCAATGTCTGTAGCTGACATCAAGAAATCCGATATCGTTGCGCAGTTCCAACGCGCTCAAGGCGATACCGGCTCCCCCGAAGTTCAGGTGGCTCTGCTCACCGCCCGTATCAACGAACTGACCGGTCACTTCAAAGAACACATGAAGGACCATCACTCGCGCCGCGGTCTGCTGCGTATGGTCAGCCGTCGCCGCAAGCTGCTCGACTATCTCAAGGGCCGCAATCCCGATTCGTACCGCGCACTGATCGAAAAACTCGGTCTGCGCAAGTGATCGACGGGGCTGGCTCCCCATGACGCAACCGTGGTCGGTGCGACGTATGTCGCGACGGCCACGGTTTTTCATTTGTAAGGAATAATCGTCATGTTCAATAAAGTGACAAAATCGTTCCAGTACGGCCAGCATACGGTCGTCCTGGAAACTGGCGAAATCGCTCGCCAGGCCTCCGGCGCCGTTGTGGTGTCGATCGAGGACACCGTCGTCCTGGCCACTGTCGTGGCTTCCAAGAAGGCCAAGCCGGGCCAGACGTTTTTCCCGCTGACCGTCGACTACATCGAAAAGACCTACGCCGCGGGCCGTATCCCCGGTGGTTTCTTCAAGCGCGAAGGCAAGCCGTCCGAAAAGGAAACGCTGACCTCCCGCCTGATCGACCGTCCCCTGCGTCCGCTGTTCCCCGAAGACTTCTACAACGAAGTCCAGGTGGTCATCCACACGCTGTCGGTCAATCCTGAAATCGATCCCGACATCGCCGCCATGATCGGCGCCTCGGCCGCGCTGGCCATCTCGGGCATCCCGTTCAATGGCCCCATCGGTGCCGCCCGCGTGGGCTACATCGACGGCCAATACGCGCTGAACCCCACGGCTTCGCAGCTGAAGTCCTCGAAGCTGGACCTGGTGGTTGCCGGTACCGAAAACGCCGTGCTGATGGTGGAATCGGAAGCCCAACAGCTGTCCGAAGAAATCATGCTGGGCGGCGTGGTCTACGGCCACGAGCAGATGCAAGCCGTCATCAACGCCATTCACGAACTCGTGAAGGACGCCGGCAAGCCCGACTGGGACTGGCAAGCGCCTGCCAAGGACGAAGCCCTGATCGCCGCCGTGACCTCGGCTGCCCAGGAAGGCCTGAACGCCGCCTACCAGATCCGCGAAAAGCAAGCCCGCACCGCCAAGCTGCGTGAAGTGTCGGCCGACGTGTCGGCCAAGCTGGCCGCCGCCGCTGCTGAAAAGGGCGAGTCGCTGCCTGACGCCGTCACCGTCGACAACATCATGTTCTCGCTGGAATCGGCAATCGTCCGCGGCCAGATCCTGAACGGCGAGCCGCGTATCGACGGCCGTGACACCCGCACCGTGCGTCCGATCAGCGTGCGTCTGGGCGTGCTGCCCCGTGCACACGGCAGCGCCCTGTTCACCCGTGGTGAAACCCAGGCGCTGGTCGTGGCCACGCTGGGCACCAAGCAAGACGAACAGATCATCGACGCGCTCATGGGCGAGTACCGTGACCGCTTCATGATGCACTACAACATGCCTCCGTTCGCCACCGGCGAAACGGGCCGCATCGGTGTGCCCAAGCGCCGCGAAATCGGCCACGGCCGCCTGGCCAAGCGCTCGCTGATTCCGCTGCTGCCGGCCCCGGAAGACTTCCAGTACACCATCCGCATCGTGTCGGAAATCACCGAGTCCAACGGCTCGTCGTCGATGGCTTCGGTCTGCGGCGGCTCGCTGGCCATGATGGACGCTGGCGTGCCGGTCAAGGATCACGTGGCCGGCGTGGCCATGGGCCTGATCCTGGACGGCGGCAAGTTCGCCGTGCTGACGGACATCCTGGGTGACGAAGATCACCTGGGCGACATGGACTTCAAGGTCGCGGGCACCGAAAACGGCGTCACCGCACTGCAGATGGACATCAAGATCCAGGGCATCACCAAGGAAATCATGCAAGTGGCGCTGGCGCAAGCCCGCGAAGGCCGCCTGCACATCCTGGGCAAGATGAAGGAAGCGCTGGACGGTTCGCGTGGCGAGCTGTCGGCTTTCGCCCCGCGCATGCTGACCATCAAGATCAACCCCGAGAAGATCCGTGACGTGATCGGCAAGGGCGGCGCCACCATCCGCGCGCTGACCGAAGAAACCGGCACCCAGATCGACATCTCCGACGACGGCACGATCGTGATCGCCAGCGTCGACGAAGCGCAGGCCAAAGAAGCCCAGCGCCGCATCGTCGAGCTGACCGCCGACGTCGAAGTGGGCCAGATCTACGAAGGTTCGGTCCTGCGTCTGCTGGACTTCGGCGCCATCGTGCAAGTGCTGCCGGGCCGCGACGGCCTGCTGCACATCTCGGAAATCGCCAACTACCGCATCGCGAACATCAACGATGTGCTGAAGGTCGGCCAGCAAGTCCGCGTCAAGGTCATCGAGGCCGACGACAAGGGCCGCCTGCGCCTGTCCATCAAGGCCATCGGCGGCATCGAGCAGCAGCAAGCCGCTGCCGCGCCCGAAGCAGCCCCGCAAGCCGAATCGCAAGCCGAATAAGGCCTGCTGCAAGCTTGTCGAGAACGGCGCCGCAAGGCGCCGTTTTTTATTGCCCGCGCGGGGCTGATTCATCTTCTTTCGTCTTGGTATCTCCGGCATCTCCCATCTTCGCGTGCCTTACGGTAAAGTCTTGCGCGTACGAGACGAGCGCCGACGCCGGCGACAGGCCGGCAAGGCGCCAGACAGGGGGATCGGGATGGATCGGGCATGACGCGATGGCAAGGACCCTGGGCGGGCGCAGCGCTCGCATTGCTGGGCGCCGCGTTGCTGACAGGCTGCATGTCCAGCCCGGGCCCCGGCCAGGGGTCCCCCAAGGGCGAAGGCATGTCGGCGGACCAGCTGGTCCAGACCGATTTCAACCGTACCGTCACGCTGGAAGTGCGCGACAACCTGGCCAGCCTGTACAGCCTGCTGGACAAGCTGTACCGCCGCAATCCGCGCGAATGGCGCAAGACGGGCGCGCCGGATCATGCGACCGCGGTGTCGCGGGTCAAACATGCCATCGAAGTGCGCATCCCGCCGGCCGACCTGGCGGGCCTGCACGACATCCAGATCCTGGCGGTGTCGCTGGACCCGAACTATTCCGGGGACCGGGTGGGAGCCTTCATCTACGGCCTGGCCGACACCATCATCGCGGCCCACAACGGCAAGACCCGGCTGTATGCCACCGACGCGCTGGACGGACAGCGGGTCTACAATGCCGCACGGAACGTCGAGGCGGCGGCCTGGCTGCTGGCGTCGCGGCGCAACAACCAGGGTGAGCCCTTGCTGCTGGCCAACGAGATGTCGCAGACGGCCACCAACCTCAGTTTCGAACGTGAGTTCGGCGCCATCATCGGCCGTCTCGACCTGATCGCCAATCTGCTGGGCGAGAACTCGCGGCGCATCGGCATCAACTATGCGCAAGGCCTGTTGCTGTTCAATTTCCTGCCAGTGCGCTAAACGGGATTTTCCATCGTGATCGATATCGCTTCCATCCAGACCGCCCGCGAGAACCTGCGTGGCCAGGTGCTCAAGACCCCGTTCACGCTGTCGCGGACCCTGTCCGACATTTTCGGTGCCGAAATCTGGCTGAAATTCGAGAACCTGCAGTTCACCGCCAGCTTCAAGGAGCGCGGCGCGCTGAACCGCATGCTGACGCTGTCCGAAGACGAACGCCGCGCGGGCGTCATCGCAGTGTCGGCCGGCAACCATGCGCAGGGTGTGGCCTACCACGCGCAGCGCATGGGCGTGCCCGCCGTGATCGTGATGCCGCGCTTCACGCCCACCGTCAAGGTCGCCAACACGCGCCGCTTCGGCGCCGAAGTCGTGCTGGCGGGCGATACCTTCGATGACGCCAAGGCGCATGGCTACGAGCTGGCCCAGCAGCGCGGGCTGATCATGATCCATCCGTATGACGACGAAGCCGTCATTTCGGGGCAGGGCACCGTAGCCCTGGAAATGCTTGAAGATCAGCCGCAACTGGACACGTTGGTCATCGCGATTGGCGGCGGCGGCTTGATCTCGGGCATCGCCACCGCGGCCAAGGCGCTCAAGCCGGGCATCGAGATCATCGGCGTGCAGACCGAACGCTTCCCGGCCATGTATGCCGCGGTCAAGGGCGTGTCCATGCCGCAGGGCCAGTACACCATTGCCGAAGGCATCGCCGTGAAGTCGCCCGGCGCGCTGACGCAGCCCATCGTGGCCAAGCTGGTCGACCACATCGAGCTGGTCAGCGAGGCCGACATCGAGCACGCCATCGTGGTGCTGCTGGAAATTGAAAAGACCGTGGTCGAAGGCGCCGGCGCGGCCGGGCTGGCGGCCCTGCTGCGCGCGCAAGAAGCGGGCAGCGAGCAGTTCAAGGGCAAGCGCATCGGCCTGGTGCTGACGGGCGGCAACATCGACCCCCTGATGCTGGGCGAACTGATCGAACGCGGCATGGTGCGCGCGGGGCGTCTGGCCCGCATCCGCGTGGATCTACGCGACCTGCCGGGCGCGCTGGCGCATGCCACCAAGCTGATCGCCGATGCGCAGGCCAACATCACCGAAGTGCATCACCAGCGCGCATTCACGTCGCTGCCGGTGCGCAATGTGGAAGTGGACTTCGTGCTGCAGACGCGCGGGCCGGAACATATCCAGGAAGTGATCGATATCCTGAATGCAGCCGGTTTCGCGGCCAGCAATCACGACCATTGACGCGGCGCGGCGGCGCGCGCCGCGTGGCGTCTCAGCGGGCGCTTAGTTCCGGATCACGCCCCACCTGATTCTTCAGGCGGTATAGGCGTTCGCGGTGCAAGGTCGTGGCCAACGGTTCCGGTTCGCGTCCCAGCGCGATGTAGTCCGCGGGGATCTGCGCGATGGCCTCGCGCATGCGGCCGGCGTCGTCCTGCCACCACTGCGCCAGCATGCGATCCGGGTTGTACACGTCCAGCCCCTGGCGGCGTAGTTCAGAACGATTGAAATCCTTCAGGTTCCAGGTCAGCACCTGCACGACAGGCGTCTTGGCCAGGCCGCAACGCGCGCGCCGCGCCAGTCCGGCCGCGATGACGTGAAAGTCCTTGGGGTCGCTGTAGCGCAGCGAGGCCTCGTAGACCTGCGTGTCGGCCTCGTTGGCCGTTGGAAAGCGCGCGTTCATCTCGGCCCAGAATTCATCCAGCACTTCCGGCGGAATGTCCCAGATGCGCGAGGCGTTGCGGCGCCATTCCTCGCCGATGCGCTCCGTCCAGACGGGCGCGAACACGCCGGCATCGGCCAGGCGCAACAGCAGACGCCGCAGGATGCCGGACATGAGGACGCAGGCATCCAGGACGATGAAGGGGGGAGTGGGGGCGGTCAAGGTGGGCAAGTCGCCGCGGCCGGCGCGGGTGTGCCCGGGCCTGCTTGGCGGTAGGGCGTCAGAAGGTCGAGGCAGAAGAATAATAGTTTTTCTCGTACCGTGCGCGGGACAAGGGACAAGGGACAAGGGGCAAGGGGCACGTGGCTCCGGTCCCGCCATGTAATACGGTGAAATCGGTCTTTGGTTGCCAGGAGATGCGGCCGTCCAATCACGCCATGGTTATAGAGATAATCGCTACGACAAAATGAATGAGCTGGTTCCGGGCGTGAGGATGAGCTGCCGGTGTTGTTATAAAAACAGCGAGGAAATCAGGCGTGAAAAGAATCTTGGGTCTGGCGGTATTGGCGTCCTTGAGCGGGTGCAACTTGCTGCCGATGGAACACACTTTGAGTTCCCTGCGCGGGAAGCCGGTAAGTAAAGTAGTGGCGTCGTTGGGGAACCCTCAGTCTGTCATTCGATTGACGGCTCCGGAGCCCGCCAGGCCTCTAGCGGCAGCAGGCACCGGCACAGGGCCGGGAGCGGATTTGCCACTGGTACCCATCAATAACAGCAGCAACGGTAAGTCTCTGTGGTCCTGGACCTCGCCGGCCACGGAGCAATATCGTGCAATTCCCAGCCATGCCGTCGTATACAGGGAGTCTGACAAAGGTCGAACCTCGTATTCAGAAACCCGCTACACCTATGAACCCGCTGGCAGTGCATCGTGCACGATGGAACTGGTGGTGGGCGACGACGGAATTATTTATGGCTACGACATTCATACCAACGCAAGAAGCACCTGCGAGTGGTTTCAGTTTCAGTTGCCGGCATGGTAAAGCGGGTGGGCTGCAACAGGTGATATTCAACACTGATTATCAGGCAGGGAAAACATGAAAGTATGGCTGAGCATTGCGATGGGCGGCGTGCTCGCGGGATGTGCATGGCTCCATCCCATGGAGAACACGCTGAGTGCTTTGCATGGCAAACCGGTGAGCCAAGTGGCCTGGCAACTGGGGCCACCCAACTCCAAGTTGTACTTGAATCCCTTGTTTGCGGGGTCGCCAGACGATCCGGACAAGGGGGCGACAGTCTGGTCATGGACGTCGCGCCCCTATGTGTACAACGCCGCTTCCCAATCACCCGGCTTCTCGACGAGCATGGCGCCGTTGGTGTGCGTCATTCGTTTGACGGTGAATGGAGAGGGCATCATTTATGCATCCCGGGTCCAAGCGGACGATCGGGCCGCGTGCGAGGACTTCAGGGCCAAGCTGCGCCGTGTGGGCGCTGACGCGTGATTACGCGGAGAGGGTGGTGCCCGAGACCGGAATCGAACCGGTACGGCCTTGCGGCCGAGGGATTTTCTTACCACTTCGGCTTTCGCCGCCAGCGCGTGAGCGCTGTTCGTGGTCTGGAGCACGCCTTCACCATAGCCTTGCGGCCTTAGGTGCCCGCCGTCTGCTCTCTACACCTTCCCGGTTCTTTCAAACCGGGCTTGGCTCGGCGTTGGCTCGGAACAGGTCCAGGGCATTCGCCGAGTTTGACGGGCTACACCTTTGGAGTTTCCTCCAAAGGGCTCAAATTAGTTCAAGTCCCTTGTGTCTACCAATTTCACCACTCGGGCATTGCGGCCCCAAGGCGGGGCGGCAATGGGATATGTTGCGCGTCCTGTGGACGCGGGCGATATCCGGCGGGCGTGACTATACCACTTGGGACCGGCGGTTCCGCCCTGGAGCGCGTTCGCCAGGGGAAATCACGCAATGAACTGGACCGATTGGCGGGGCCGTTCGTCGACGCTGAGGCTGAACACGTCGGGCCGCGCGTAGTGGCCGACCACGTCGAAGTCGTAGCGGGCGCGCACCAGTTCGTCGACGTCGACCTGGGCGGTCAAGAGGCCTGTCTGGCCGTGCAAGGGGCCGGCCAACACGTCGCCCAGCGGGCCGACGATGAGCGAGCCGCCATTGATGAGGGGGCGCTTGGGGTCCCATCCCGGCACGTCCAGTCCCAGCTCGGCCGGCGAGGGCTGTACCTGGCACGCGCTGATGACGAAGCAGCGGCCTTCGTGGGCGATGTGCCGCATCGAGCATTGCCAGATGTCGCGCTCGTCGACCGTGGGGGCGCACCAGATCTGTACGCCTTTCGCGTACATGGCGGTGCGCAGCAGCGGCATGTGGTTTTCCCAGCAGATGGCGCCGCCGATGCGGCCGGCGGCGGTATCCAGCACGGGCAGGGTGGAGCCGTCGCCTTGGCCCCAGATCAGGCGTTCGGTGCCGGTGGGCATCAGTTTGCGGTGCTTGGCGGCCAGGCCCTTGGCGGGGTCGAAATACAGGGCAGTGCAGTACAGCGTGCTGCCGGCGCGTTCGATGACGCCGATCACCAGGCTGGCGCCGGTGCGTTGCGACAGGGCGGCCAGGGCGTCGGTTTCGGGGCCGGGCACGTCGATGGCGTTTTCGTAATAGCGGGCGTAGGCCTCGCGGCCTTCGGGCAGGCGATAGCCCAGGCGGGTGCCGAAGATCTCGCCCTTGGGGTAGCCGCCCAGCAGGGCCTCCGGCAGCACGACCAGTACCGCGCCGGACGCGGTGATGTCGGCCTCGAAGGCCAGGATCTGTTCGAGGGTTTTCTCTTTGCCTTCGGGTGAAGCGCCGATTTGCAGTGCAGCGACGGTCTGGGCGGTCATGCGGGTTCCTTGGCGTGGGGGGATGCCACCAGTGTCGGGGCGAGCCTAAAATCAATCAATCCCGCTTGAAGATAAATGATATGAGCCAGATTGATATCGAATCGACCGACCTGAACCTGCTCAAGGTATTCGAGGCGATCTATGACGAGGGCGGCGCGGGCCGCGCGGCGCTGCGGCTGGGCGTGACGCAATCGGCCGTCAGCGCGGCGCTGGCGCGGCTGCGCACGTTGTATGCGGACCCGCTGTTCGTGCGCACCGGCCGCGGCCTGTCGCCCAGCCTGCGGGCGCGTGAACTGCGGCCGATCATCGGCGAGGCGCTGGACAAGTGCCGCCAGAGCCTGTCGCTGGCTCGGCCGGGCGCGGCAGGCTTCGCCGGGCGCTCAGTGACGCTGGGGCTGTCGGACGATTTCGAGATTGCGCTGGGCCACGCCGCGATCACCGCGCTGGAACAGGCCGCGCCCGGATTGCGTCTGATCTTTCGACAGACGCACAGCCGGCTGGCGGCGGACATGTTGATGGCGCGCGAGGTCGACCTGGTGATTGCGTCCGGCGGCCTGATCGCGCCGGCCCTGCAACGGGTGACGGTCGGGCAGGGTGGCTATGCCTGCCTGGTGGATGGGGCCAGCCTGGCGCCGGGCGAGACGGCCTTGACCGTCGAGGCGTTCACGCGGCGTCCGCACGTGCTGGTGTCGTCCGGCGGCTTCATCGGCGTGGTGGACGAGGTGCTGCACGGCATGGGGCAGACGCGGCGGGTGTTGGCGGCCACCACGCATTTCGCGGCGTTGCCGTTCCTGATGAAGGGCGGCGATGCGCTGGCGACCTTGCCGGCCCACGCGGCGCGCGGCCTGGCAGCGGTGACAGGGCTGCGGCGGCTGCCGTGTCCCATCGCCATGCCGGGCTACGCGATTGAAATGGGCTGGCGCGCCGACGCGTTGCGGGATGAAGCCGTGGCCATCGCCCGGCGTTGTCTGCTGGGCCTGCTGGAAAACTACGACTGGCTATGAGACGGGCGCATGCAGAGCGCCACCCGTCTCGCTCATTTGCGGCCGAACAGACGTCCCAGCAGGCCGCGCGACGCGGTGGCCGCCTGGTCCGCCGCCCGCGCGTTTTCCAGCGACAGTTCCTGATATTGCGGCTTGCCGTTCTGCTGATAGGCCGCCGCGGCCTGGCGAAAGGCGGATGCGGATTCGGCATGGCGTTTCATGGCGCCGTAGATCTCGCCGCGCGAATACAAGGCCCAGTCGCGGTATTCGGGGTCCATCGCGACCAGGCGGTCGCAGGCCGCCAGCGCGTCGTCGTGGCGGCGGGCGGCGATCAGGGCGTTGACATAGTCGGCCTGCAGCATGCTGTTGTCGGGCCAGCGCTGCAAGGCGCGTTCGCCGTCGGCCGCGGCCTCGGCGCCGCGTTCCAGCCCGATCAGCGCATCGATGCGCACACGGCGCCATTTCACCCAATCCGGGTCCAGCGTGATGGCGACTTCCGACAAGGGCAGGGCTTCGCGGTGGCGTTCCAGGCGGACGAGCATGTCGGCCGCGTTGCCGGGCAGAAAGTCGTCGTTCGGCGCCAGTTCATAGCCTTGCAGGTAATAGGCCAGCGCTTGTTCCCAATGGCGTTGGTCGCGCTGCGCGTTGCCGGCCACGAACAGCAGCTGGGCATCGCCGCTGGACAGGGGATCCAGATCGCCCAGTGCCTGTTCGGCCAGCTCGGGCTCACCGCTGCGCACATATTCGCGGGCCTGTTCCTTGCGGCCTTCCCAGCCGTTGTCCGATAGCGCGTCCAGTCGCCGCCACAACGGCCTGGCCTCGTCGGCGCGGCCCAGCCGGTGCAGCGAGCGGGCCTTGCCCTCAAGCGGCCAATCCCAGTCGGGCTCGCGGCGCAGCAGGCTGGTCCATTCCTCGACGGCGTCGGCGTGGCGGCCCATGGCCTGCAGGCAGGACGCCCGGTTGTGCTGGATGGCGTTCTGTTCGCCCAGGATGGCGCGCGACCGGTCGAACATCGCGATGGCCTTGTCCAGGTCGCCCAGGCGGCGATAGGTGTTGCCGGCGTCGTACATGAAGCGGCCATTGCCGGGGGCGAGCGCGACGGCGCGCTCGAAGTAGGGCACGGCCTCGGTATGGCGCCCGGCATTGGCCAGGTTGGATGCGATGTAGCAGTGCGGCGCCCCGGCCTGCGGCCGCTGCTGGATCGCGCGGGTCCAGCCGTCGATGGCGTCCTGCAGCCTTTCATCGTTGATCAGCACATAGGCCTCGGCCATCAGCAGGCCGTAGTGCGAGGGCATGCGCTGGCGGGCGTCGCGCAGGATGCGCCAGGCGGCCTCATGGTCGCCGTCGTCGTAGAGGGACGTGGCGCGTACGCGCAGGGCGTCGGCGCAGTGTGGGTCCAGCGCCAGCGCACGCGCCAGGTCGGCATCGCGCTCAGTCGGGGCGCCACGTTTGTCGTGGCAGCGGGCGCGAAGCGCCCACGTCAGGGCGACGTTGGGCTGTTCGCGCACCGCTTGTTTGCACAGGGCGAGCATCTGCGGGTGGTCATCGCCGTCGTCGGCGCGCAGGATGGATTCGATCAGGTTGGACATGCGGAATTCCTGGGGCGACGCGCCGCCAGGCGCGTCAGGGAGGGGCGAGGCGTGCGCGATCAGGGCGCCGCGGCGTGGCGGCATTTGTAGGGGCGGTCGGTGGCGGCGATGTCATCGCTGCCGCACTGCCATCGGCGGATGCCGCCGCCTTTGCGCTCGGTGCGAAGTTCGGGCAGATAGACCAGGTGCTTGCCGGCCAGGGTCGGTTCGCCGTCCGCGCTGGCCGGGCCGGCGATGGTGAAGCGCAGCACGCCGTTCACCGGATTCAGTTCCAGGTTCGAGAATCCGTTGGCGGCCAGCGATTCGCGCGTCACGCCCAGTTCCTGCAAGGTCGCGGCGTAGCGGCCGGCGCTGCGGTAATGGTTTTCCGCCAGCATCCTGACCGGGTCCGATACCAGGTCCAGCCGCCGTACGTCGGCCGCCAAAGGGCTGTCGGCCTCTTGCTTGCCCAGGGTCAGCGCAGCCAGCACGAAGCCGCCCAGCACCAGCACGGCCGCGCCTGCGGCGAACAGCAGGAACTTGCCGAAGCCGGTGACCGACCGCGCCTGCCCCAGAGCGGCCAGCACTGCCCGCGGATCGGCCTGGCTGGACACCACATAGGTGCCGGCGGCCCAGTTGTGCATGGCGCGATCGCCGAAGATGGCTTGCTGGATGTGATGGAACAGGCCGGGCAGCGCCAGGTTCAACGGAAACTTCATCAGGTGCCGCCAGAGAGATCGAAGCAGGCCGGGGCTTTGTCCGCTGCGCGTCACCACGCGCTGCTTGAACAGCCGCTTGCCGGGCGAACCCGCGCCCCAGGCGTCCATCAGGGCTGGCAGCAGCAGGCCGATCAGCCCGGCCAGCAGCGGCACTACCCCGGGACGCGGTTGACCCAGCAGCGCTTCATAGCTGAGCGAGGCGGCCGACGAGAACGCGAACATGGCCGTGATCATCGTGGCCGCATCCACCACGCTGGCCATCAGCCGGGGCCAGATGCCGGGAAAGGGCGGCACGGCCTTGGCATAGGTGGCTTTGGCGGCCGCGGGGGGCGCCGTCGGTACCGGCAACGGTGCACGGCAACTGAAGCATTGGGTATGAGAGGCCGGGTTCTGCCAATTGCATTGGGGGCACTGCATGGTCGGAGTCTTGTTCTGGTTGTGGGTGTCGGGTTGCCGATCGAGCGACAGCCGATCCGGCGTCCCGCGAGGCGACGGCCACGCGCAGTGTATCGGACCCGGGCGCGGCCGGCTGGGGAAAACCCCGATCCCTGTCCGCGCCGCCAACGCGGGACACTTCCCGCCATGAAGCGTCCCACACCCGCCCCACCTCATCCCCGCGACATCGACCCGGTTTCCCTGCGCCTGTTCCTGGCGGCGCTGGAAGAGGGCAGCCTGGCCCGCGCCGCGGCGCGCGAGAACATCGTGCCGTCGGCGGTCAGCAAACGCATGATCGAGATGGAAGAAGCGTTTGGCGTGCCGTTGCTGGCGCGCGGCGTGAAGGGCGTGCAGGCCACGCCCGCCGGCCAGGGGCTGGCGGGCCACGCCCGGCTGCTGTTGCAGCAGATGGACCGCATGCACCGCGAGATGGCGGGCTTTGCCACCGGCGTGCGCGGCCGCATCCGGCTGGCGGCCAGCGTGGCGGCGCTGTCGGGCGACCTGCCGGCGCAGATCCAGTCGTTTCGCCGGGCCTATCCGCAGATCGAGATCGCGCTGGAGGAAAGCACCACGCAGCAGGTCTTCCACGAAGTGCTGGAAGGGCGCGCCGACGTGGCGGTAGGGTCGGACTTCGGCCACGACGGCCTGCAAGTGTTTCCCTGCGGCTATTGCGAACTGGCGGCCGTGGTGCCCGCGCGGCATCTGCTGGCCGACAGCGAGATCCTGGACTATGCCCAGTTGCTGCCGTATGAGTTGATCGAGCTGAACCGCGACAACGGCATCAGCGCGGTGTTCGAGCGCGCTGCGCAAGAGGCCGGCGTCAGCCGCCGCATCAGTGCGCGCGTGAGTTCGCACGAGACCATCTGCAACCTGGTGGCGCGCGGCATGGGCGTGGCGGTGGTGCCCATGTATCTGAAGCCGCGCCATGCCAGCCAGGACATCTGCTTCATCGCCTTGTCCGGCCCCTGGTCCGGCACGCCGTTGTGCATTGCGGTGCGCGAACTGGACGCCTTGCCGCCCGCGGCACGTGCGCTGCTGGCCCATCTGGGGGCCGTGCCCAAGCCTTAGCTTGTAGTCCGCCGAACTGTAGTGCGCCGAAATGTGCTGCGCTGCAAGATACCTTGCCCCCATGGCCTAGGGCTAACCCGGACGTTCCCAAACGAGAATGCCCCGGTGCTGAAAGACCGCTTTTCCGAACCTGCGCCGGTCGCGATGATGGCTGCGTACCGGCCCCTGGGCATGACCCGCGGCCTCAGTCCACGGCGAGAGGAAATGTTGATGACAGCAGCACCGGCTTCACCCTTCATGGACAGCAGCGAACTGCCCCTGCGCGGCATCAAGGTGCTGGAGTTGTCCCACATGATCATGGGGCCCGCCGCCGGCCTGGCGCTGGCGGACCTGGGCGCCGAAGTGATCAAGGTGGAACCCATCGACGGCGACCGCACGCGCCGCCTGAAGGGCTCGGGCAGCGGCTACTTTCCGGTCTTCAACCGCAACAAGCAAAGCCTGTCCATCGACCTGAAGTCCGCCGAAGGGCAGGCACTGGCGCGCCAGCTGGCGCTGCAGGCGGACATGGTGGTGGAGAACTTTCGCGACGGCAGCCTGGCGCAGTACGGGCTGGACTACGAGAGCCTGTCGGCCGAGAACCCCGGGCTGATCTACGTGTCGCTCAAGGGCTTCCTGTCGGGGCCCTACAAGCATCGCACCGCGCTGGACGAGGTGGTGCAGATGATGGGCGGGCTGGCGTACATCAATGGCGGCGCCGATACGCCGCAGCGCGTGGCGGCGTCGGTCAACGACATCCTGGGCGGCACCTTCGGCGTGGTGGGCGCGCTGGCCGCGCTGCACGATCGCCATGCCACCGGGCGCGGCCGCCATGTGCGTTCGGGCCTGTTCGAGAACAACCTGCTGCTGGTGGCGCAGTTCATCGCGCAGTTCCAGTTGACCGGTACGGCGCCCAAGCCTTTCGGCGCCGAGCGCAAGCCGCCATGGGGCGTGTACGACGTGTTCGAGACGGCCGATGGCCGGGTCTTCGTGGCCGTGGTGGGCGATGCGCAATGGCGCAATTTCGCGCAGAAATTCCTGCCGCCTGAATGGGCCGCCGACCCGCGCCTGGCGACCGCCGTGGACCGCGAGGCGGCGCGCTCGTGGCTGGTGCCTGGCGTGGGTGAAATCCTGAAGACCTGGAAGACCGACGCGCTGTGCGCCGCGCTGGAGGCTGCGAATCTGTCGTACGGCCCCATCCGCCAGCCGCACGACCTGCTGCAGGACGAACACCTGAACGCCGGAGGCGCACTGCTGGCCACGGTCTTGCCGGACGGCGGCGAGATCGCGGCCGCCGCCTTGCCCATCGAGTTCGATGGGCAGAAGGCGGGCAAGCGTTCCGATCCGCCCGCACAGGGCCGCCATACCGAAGCCATCCTGCGGGGGCTGGGCCTGGATGCCGCGCGCATCGAGGCCTTGCACACGGCGGGAATCATCCGTTGCGAAGGCCGATGAACAGGTCGTAGAACCTGTCCCCGTCGAGGCGGCGCAGACCGCCAAGACATCCATCAAAGAGGAGACTATCCGATGATCCGCAAACTCTTGGCGGTGGCCAGCCTGGCCGTCGCATGCGCGGCGCACGCGCAGGACTATCCCAACAAACCCATCCGCATCATCATTCCGTCGACGCCGGGCGGCGGCACCGACTATATCGGGCGGCTGATGAGCAACAAGCTGCACGAACTGAACGGCTGGGCCGTGGTGCCCGAGAACAAGCCGGGCGCAGGCACCGCGCTGGGCCTGGCCGAAGCGGCCCGCGCGCCTGCCCAGGGCTATGACCTGGTGATCGGGCAGTCCGACAACGTCACCTTGATTCCGCTGCTGATGAAGGTGGCGTACGACCCGGTCAAGGACCTGGCGCCGGTGGCGCTGGTGGCGACCACGCCGATGGTGCTGCTGGTGTCCGAGAGTTCGCCCTACAAGACGCTGCCCGAGGTGATCGAGGCCGCCAAGAAGGACCCCAACAAGATGTCGTACGGCACGTCCGGCACGGGCGGCGGCGTGCACATCGCCATGGAGATGCTGCAGCACGAAGCCGGCTTCAAGATGCAGCACGTGCCCTACAAGGGATCGGCGCCGGCCTTGGCCGACCTGATGGGCGGACACCTGCAGTTCGCCGGGTCGTCGATCTCGTCGGCGGCATCGTTGATCAAGGCGGGCAAGGTGCGCGCGTTGGCCGTGACTTCGCCCAAGCGCAACCCGGCGCTGCCCGACGTGCCCACGGTGGCCGAGCTGGGCTACAAGGATTTCAGCGTGGTGACCTACTACGGCGTGCTGGCCCCGGCCAAGACGCCCGCCGACGTGGTGGCGCGGCTGAACGCCGATTTCAACAAGCTGCTGGCCCGCAAGGACGTGCAGGACGCCCTGGCGTCGCAAGGGCTGGAGACCGATCCCGTGTCCGCAGACCAGTTCGCTGCGCTGATCCGCTCGGATATCGGCAAGGCCCGCCAGACCATCGCCGCGGCCGGCATCGTGGTGCAGCAATAGCCGCGGCGCATTGAACAAGGAAACCATCATGGATCAGGAAGTCAGGCTGTGCGAGGTCGGCCCGCGCGACGGGTTGCAGATGGCGCGCGGCATGATGCCGGCTGCCGACAAGCTGCGCTGGATACGGCAGCTGGCCGCGGCCGGCTTGCGCGAGATCGAGGTGGGCAGCTTCGTCTCGCCCCGGCTGGTGCCGCAGATGGCCGATACGGGCCAGGTGCTGCCCGAAACGCTGGGCCTGGACGGCGTGACCGTGTGCGCGCTGGCCTGCAACCTGAAGGGCGCCATCGCGGCGTACGAGGCGGGCGCCCACGTGATCGCCATTCCGGTGTCGGTCAGCGACACGCACAGCCACGCCAACGTGGGCAAGGGCACGGACGCGCAGGTGCAGGCGGTGGCGGCCATGGTCGATTGGCTGCGGGCGCAGCCGCGGCCGGTGCGGGTGGACGCGGCCGTCGCCACGGCCTTTGGCTGTTCGATGGAAGGCGCGGTGCCGGTGCGGCGGGTGGCGCAGGTGGCCGCGGCGGTGGCGCGCGCCGGCGCCGACGAGATCGCCCTGGCCGACACGGTGGGCTATGCCCACCCGGCGCTGGTGCGCGATGCCGTGCGGGCCACGCAGGACGCCATCGGCGCAAGGCTGGTCAAGCTGCATCTGCATGACACGATGGGGCTGGGGCTGGCCAATGCGCTGGCCGGGCTGGACGAAGGCATCCGCGCGTTCGACGCCTGCCTGGGCGGCCTGGGCGGTTGCCCGTTCGCGCCGGGCGCGTCGGGCAACATCGTCACCGAAGACCTGGTGTTCATGCTGGAAAGCATGGGCTACCGGACCGGCGTGGACCTGGGCCAACTGCTGGCCGCGCGCGACCTGCTGGCGACGTCGTTGCCCGAGGAAACCTTGCGCAGCGGCGTGGCGGCGGCGGGAATACCGAAAACCTACGCGGCGATTGCCTCGGCTTCGCGCCGCTGACCGAAGATGAACACGTGGTGGTATTTGTCGCGCATGGGATGGCGCGAGTGGACTACCCCGGGGATCGGCGGCACGATCGGCGTGAACAGCCCCAGGGCGTCGATGTGCACCGGGAACGGCGCGCGTTCGGGCGTGTCGTTGTAGCCCAGCACCAGCAGGCCGCCGGGCTTGAGCACCGCGTGGCACTGCTGCAGCATGCGTTCGTAGCCGGCCGGGTCGTTCAGGCCATAGCCGATCAGGCCGTTGGCTACCACCACATCGAAAAAGCCAGGTTCGTAGAACGCCGCCATCTCGGTGGCGCTGCCCGTCAGGTGCCGGCCGGGCACGCCGTAGCGAGCCTGCGCGGGGTCCATGTCCAGGGAATGGAATTGCGGCTTGAGCAGCCGGGGGTAATGCCAGGTGTATTCGCCCATGCCCAGGAACAGGCAGCGTCCCGGGCCTTGCGGGCCATCGGCCAGGTGGTTCAGGTAGCCGAATACCTGCTGTTCGAGAAATGCCCGATTGGGCGCCCGCAAGGGAAATTGCACGCCGCAGCGCGCCGCCAGCGCGGGAGACAGGCGAAACAAACCTGACTTCAATGCGTCTTTCAGTTTGGGCATGGTCAACCTGGCTGTATCGCCGGTTTTTTTGCCGGGCTTGCCACCGCTGCCGCCCGGAATGCGCCGATCTTAGACGAATTCCGTTTCGTTCAGGAGTTGTTCAGCTGTTAACAAAAAACAGCCTGATGAAGTGCAAGTTTGCTTGCACGCCTCGCGCCCGGGAGATGGGGGAGGGGGTGGCGGAAGCGGTGGGATTCGAACCCACGAAGGGTTTAACCCCTTGCCGGTTTTCAAGACCGGTGCAATCGACCACTCTGCCACGCTTCCTGGTGTTGCAATGTACTGCTGCTGCGGCGATCCGGCCGCCAGGCAAACACTCTGCCCGTTGAAAACGCGACCTGCCGTAAAGGGCGCAATAATAATCTATTTGCTGCGAAGGAGGCACGCGATGCACGCTGTAGAAATCTCCCGTCCGGGCGGCCCCGAGGTCCTGGTCCCCGTTGAACGCCCCACGCCCGAAGCCGGCAAGGGCGAAGTCCTGATCAAAGTCAGCGCCGCGGGCGTGAACCGCCCCGACGTGTTCCAGCGCAAGGGCAACTACGCCCCGCCGCCCGGCGCGTCCGACCTGCCGGGCCTGGAAGTGGCCGGTGAAATCGTCGGCGGCGACCTGGCCGGCAGCGGTTTCTCGGTGGGCGACAAGGTCTGCGCCCTGGTGGCCGGCGGCGGTTACGCCGAATACTGTGTCGCGCCTGCCGCCCAGTGCCTGCCCATTCCCAAGGGGCTGTCCGACATCGAAGCCGCCGGCCTGCCGGAAACCTACTTCACCGTCTGGAGCAACGTGTTCGACCGCGGCCGCCTGTCGGCCGGCGAGGCCTTGCTGGTGCACGGCGGCGCCAGCGGCATCGGTACCACGGCCATCCAGCTGGCGCGCGCGCTGGGCCACAAGGTCTACGCCACGGTGGGCAGCGACGATCGCGCCCGCGCCGTCGAAGCCCTGGGCGCCACCCTGGGCATCAATTACAAGACCCAGGACTTCGTCAAGGAAGTGAAGGACGCCACCGGCGGCCGCGGCGTCGACGTGATCCTGGACATGGTGGCCGGCGACTACATCGCCCGCGACATGCAGTGCCTGGCCGATGACGGCCGCATCGTCATCATCGCTCAGCTGGGCGGGGCCCAGGCCAATGTGGACACCAGCCAGGTCATGCGCCGCCGCCTGACCATCACGGGCTCCACGTTGCGTCCCCGACCCGTCGATTTCAAGGGCGCCATTGCCCAGGCGCTGCGCCAGCACGCCTGGCCCCTGCTCGAGCAGGGCGCCATCAAGCCCATCGTCCACGCCACCTTCCCGCTGGCCCAGGCCGCCCAGGCCCACGCCATGATGGAAAGCGGCGAGAACATCGGCAAAATCATCCTGACGATGTAAGAAACGCGCGGCGTCCGGCGCAGCGCCGCGCAACAGGATACAATCTCGGGTTTCGCCTGGAATTATTTCCAGGCCAGCCCGTGGGCGTGTGCTTTTCCCGCGGGTTCATCCACTCTGACATTTGCGCCATGACTTCAGTCGAAAACCGCGCCCGCCTCGTGCTGGGCAACTGGAAGATGCACGGCAACCTGGCTGAGAACGCTGCGTTGCTGACCGAGCTGCGCGCCGCGGATGCCGCGAGCCACTGCGAGATCGGCGTCTGCGTTCCGTTTCCGTACCTGGCCCAGGCCGCGTCGGCCCTGACCGGCAGCGCCGTGTCGTGGGGCGCGCAAGACGTCAGCGCGCACGACAAGGGCGCCTACACCGGCGAAGTCTCCGGCCCCATGCTCAAGGAATTCGGCTGCCGCTACGCGCTGGCCGGCCACTCCGAGCGCCGCGTGCTGCACGGTGAAACCGACCAGATCGTCGCCGACAAGGCCCGCGCTGCCCTGGCAGCCGGCCTGACCCCGGTGGTCTGCGTGGGCGAGTCCCTGGCCGACCGCGAAGCCGGCAACACGCTGGCCGTCATCGAGCGCCAGCTCAAGCCCGTGCTGGCCCTGGGCGCCGAGGCCGTCTCGCGCATGGTGCTGGCGTACGAGCCCGTCTGGGCCATCGGCACCGGCCGCACCGCCAGCCCCGAGCAGGCGCAGGAAGTCCACGGCGCCATCCGCGCCGCCTTGGCCGCGCTGGGCGCGGCCCAGGTGCAAGTTTTGTACGGCGGCAGCGTCAAAGCTGCCAATGCCGCCAGTTTGTTCGCCATGACTGATATCGACGGAGCCCTGGTCGGCGGCGCGTCGCTCGTGGCCGAAGAATTTTTGCGAATCGCCGCCATCTAAGTTTCCGTTCCGGAGTCTGTAATGCCCTTGATGCTCAAACTTCTGCTGGCCGTCCAAGTGATTTCGGCGCTGGCTATCATCGTGCTGGTCCTGCTGCAGCAGGGCAAAGGCGCCGACATGGGGTCCGCTTTCGGTAGCGGCTCGTCGGGCAGCCTGTTCGGCGCCACCGGCGCGGCCAACTTCCTGTCGCGCGCCACCAAGTGGGCCGCCGTGGTCTTCTTCGCGTCCACCGCTGGCCTGGCTTATGTCAGCCACAAGGGCACGGGTGCCACCGCTGTCGACAGCGGCGTGATGCAAAGCTTCCCGGCCGACCGTTCGGTGCCGCAAGTGCCGGGTGCAGCGCCCGCCACGCCGGGTGCGTCGTCCGTGCCGGGTGGCGCTTCGGTGCCGGGGGCTTCGTCGGTTCCGGGCGCCGCTTCGGCGCCGGCTCCGGCCGCCAAGCCCGACGCGTCGGTGCCGTCGGCCCCCGCGGCCGGCGACAAGCCCGCCGAAACGCCTGCGAAGTAAGTCTTTCGCAGTGGGAAAAAGCCGGCGCAAGCCGGCTTTTTTCATGGGTGCGGCAAACCTGGGCGGCCGCGCCGCCTGCGATAATGCGCCAGGCGCGGCGGCCGGCCACTTTCCCGGCCAGCCTGCCGTGCCAGGAATATCCGGATCGGCCCCATGGAAAAGCGTTTGATGCCATCGATGATGGCGCTGCAATGTTTCGAGGCGGTAGCGCGGCACATGAGCGTCACGCGCGCCGCCGAAGAACTGCACATGACCCAGAGCGCGATCAGCAAGCAGATCGCGCAACTCGAAGCGCTGCTGCGCAACCCGCTGTTCCTGCGGGTGCGCCGGCGCCTGCAATTGACGCCGGCGGGGGCGTTGTACCAGTCCGAGGTTAGGGCCATCCTGAACCAGGTCGACATGTCCTCGCGCTACATCCTGACCTACGGCAGCGAAACCCAGGTGCTGACCATCGGCACCCAGCCGACCTTCGGTTCGCGCTGGCTGATTCCGCGGTTGCAGCGCTTCATGGCTGCGCATCCCGATATCCAGGTGAAGGTGCGCAGCGAGACCCGGCCGTTCGACCTGATGCAGGCCAAGATCGACATTTCGTTCTTTTTTGGCCACGGCACCCTGCCGGGCGCCCAGTGCCGCGAGCTGTTCGGTGCTGAAGTCGTGCCCGTCTGTGCGCCTGGTTTCCTGGCCGGCAACCAGGTGGCCAGCCTGGATGCGCTGAGCCAGCAGGTGCTGATCCAGTGCGCCTCGCGCCCGGAAGCCTGGCACGACTATTTCTCGCACCAGCAGTTCCAGTCCGACCGCAGCTACCACGGCCCGCGCTTTGACACGTTCTACATGTGCGTGCGCGCCGCCGAAGGCGGCTGCGGCATCGCCCTGACGCCCAGGCTGCTCGCCGAAGAAGAGCTGCAGGCGGGCAAGCTGGTGATTCCCTGGGGCTATGTGCAGCCCAGCGATGGCGCTTATTTCGTGGCGTATTCCGAGCATTCGGCCGAAGTGCCCAAGATCAAGCAATTCGTCGCCTGGGTCGAAGGCGAGGCCGAGCAAAAGCGCGCGGCCGACGCCCGGCGCGCGCGATCCATGAAAAAACGGACTGATTAGGCCGATTTTTTTCATTTGATTGCCCCCGCCGGGCATGATTTCATGCGGGCCATCTTGTTTATCGATGTGCCGAGTCCGCCATGAGTCAGAATTTCGTCAATCCGGATCAGGTCCGCGCCTGGTTCTCCCGCGCCATGTCCGACATGTACAAGTCGGAAGTGCCCCTGTACGACACCCTGCTGGACCTGGTGGCCGACGTCAACGCCAAGACCCTGGCCGAACAGCCGGACCTGGCCGCGCAACTGGCGCGCACCGGCGAGATCGAGCGCCTGGACATCGAACGCCACGGCGCCATCCGCGTGGGAACGGCGGAAGAACTGTCCAACATGCGCCGCGTGTTTGCCGTGATGGGCATGCAGCCGGTGGGCTACTACGACCTGTCGCCGGCCGGCGTGCCGGTGCATTCCACGGCGTTTCGGGCGACCCACGAAGCCGCGCTGCAGACCAGCCCGTTCCGCGTCTTCACGTCGCTGCTGCGCCTGGAACTGATCGACGATGCGGCCCTGCGCGAAAAAGCCGCCCGCATCCTGGCCGCGCGCCAGATCTTCACGGCCCGCGCGCTGGAACTGGCCGGCCAGTTCGAAACGCAAGGCGGCCTGAACGATGCCGACGCCCGCGAATTCGTGGCCGAGGCCCTGCATACGTTCCGCTGGCACAGCGAGGCCACCGTCAGCCTGGACGATTACCGTGAACTGCACGGCCTGCATCGCCTGATCGCCGACGTGGTGGCCTTCAAGGGCCCGCACATCAATCACCTGACTCCGCGCACGCTGGATATCGACGAAGCCCAGGCCGAGATGCCGCGCCGCGGCGTGTCGGCCAAGGCCGTCATCGAAGGCCCGCCGCCGCGCAAGTGCCCGATCCTGCTGCGCCAGACCAGCTTCAAGGCGCTGGAAGAATCGGTCTGGTTTGCGGGCGCCGACGGCAAGGCGGCCGTGGGCAGCCACACCGCCCGTTTCGGCGAGATCGAGCAGCGCGGCGTGGCCCTGACCCGCAAGGGCCGGGCCCTGTACGACCAATTGCTGGACCTGGCGCGCAGCCGCATCAGCGGCGCGCCCAACGAAAGCAACGCCGATGCCTACATGCAGAACCTGCAGGACTGTTTTGCGACGTTCCCGGACGACTACGCGCAACTGCATGACCAGGGGCTGGCGTACTTCCGCTATTTCCTGACCGGCAAGGAAGGCGCGGCGCCGGACAGCGACCTGCGCACGCTGATCGACCAGGGCTACATCCGTTTCGAACCGCTGGTGTACGAAGACTTCCTGCCGGTCAGCGCCGCGGGCATCTTCCAGTCGAACCTGGGCGACAAGGCCCAGGCCGAATACGCGCAGAACGCCAGCCAGACGGCGTTCGAACAGGCGCTGGGCGCCGCGGTGCAGGACGAACTGACGCTGTACCAGGACACCCAGGACCGCTCGCTGGCCGCTTGCCTGCAAGCGCTGGGCGCACACGCCGGTACGCCGGTGGCCGCATGAGCCGTTTGGATCGCTGCCTGTCGGTGCGGGACTTCGAACGCGAGGCGCGGCGCATCATGCCGCGCTGCGTCGAAGGCTACGTCTGCGGCGGCACGGAAGACGGCGCGTCGCTGCAAGAGAGCGTGCGCGCCCCGAACGATATCGGCTTTCGCCCGCGTGGCCTGCGCGTGGTGGACCAGCGCAGCAGCCAGGTGAGCCTGTTCGGTGAGCGTTACGCCATGCCCGTGGGGTTTGCGCCCACCGGGTTTTCGGCCATCGTCATGCATGAATGCGACCTGGCGCTGGCCCGCGCCGCCCAGGACGCGCAGATTCCCTTCATCATCAGCGGCGCGTCCAGCGTGCCGCTGGAACGGCTGCAGGAAGCCACGGGCAAGCGTTGTTGGTATCAGGCCTATCTGCCGGGCAACATCGACCGCATCGGCAAACTGCTGGACCGCCTGCGCCGCGCCGAGATTCCCGTGCTGGTGGTCACCATCGACACCTGCGTGGGCGCCAACCGCGAGAACCTGCAGAAGCTGGCCTTCACCGTGCCCTTCAAGCTCAGCGCGAGCGTGGTGCTGGACGGCATGCGGCATCCGCGCTGGAGCCTGAACGTCTTCATGCGCACGCTGCTGGGCAGCGGCGTGCCGCGGTTTTCGAACCTGTACGAAGACATCGGCCCGCCCATCACCCAGGACCCGCCCAACGGCTTTCGCGGCGAGCGCGACAAGCTGTCGTGGGATCACATTCGCTGGATTCGCCAGAACTGGCCAGGCAAGCTCATCCTGAAAGGCGTGATGCACGCCGATGACGCCCGCCTGGCGCACGAGGCCGGCGCCGACGCGGTGATCGTGTCCAACCACGGCGGGCGCCAGCTGGACGGCTGCATTTCGCCCTTGCAGGCGCTGCCCGACGTCGTCGCAGCCGTGCCCGCGGGCTTCCCGGTGATGGTGGATGGCGGCTTTCGTCGCGGCAGCGACGTGCTCAAAGCGGTGGCCCTGGGGGCGACGCTGGTCTTCACCGGCCGACCCCAGCTGTTCGGCGCGGCGGTCGGCGGCCATGCCGGCATCCGCAAGGTGACCGAGATATTCCGCAGCGAAATCTCGACCAACATGGCGCTGCTTGGTTGCCGCACGCTGGCGGACGTCACATCCGACCTGATTGCGCCGATGCGCGTGGCCTGCCCGGCCTAGGCGGTTCCTCGCCAGACGAGGCGTTGAGCGCAAGGCGCAGCGCCTCGTTGACGGGGCAGGGTGGTTCCGAAAAACAAAAAACAGGCGCGCCGCTGCGTGCGCGCCGATCCCTTTTCATCGACAGGAGGAGACATGAAAAAAATCTATTCCAAGCTGGCCGGCGTTGCCGCCGTGCTCGCGTGCGCCATGACCGGGCAGGCTCACGCCCAGGCAGCCAACTACCCGTCCAAGCCCGTCCGGCTGGTCGTGGGCTACGCCCCGGGCGGCACCACCGACATCAGCGCCCGCATGATCGCGGACGTGCTGGGCAAGGAATTCGGCCAGACCTTCGTGGTGGAGAACAAGCCAGGCGCCAACAGCAACATCGGCGCCGAAACCGTCGCCCGTGCGCAGGCCGATGGCTACACCCTGTTCGTCGGTTCGATTTCCACCGCGATCAACCAGTCGCTGTATTCGAAAATGTCGTACGACGCGCTCAAGGACCTGGACGCCGTCGCGCTCTTGAACGTGGTGCCCAACATCCTGGCCGTGAACGCCAACGTGCCGGTCAAGTCGGTGCAGGAATACATCGCCTACGCCAAGAAGAACCCCGGCAAGCTGACCTGCGCGTCGCCCGGCAACGGTTCGTCCGCGCACCTGGGCTGCGAGCTGTTCAAGATGAAGGCCGGCATCGACATCCTGCACGTGCCTTATCGCGGCAGCGGCCCGGCCGTGGCCGACCTGCTGGGCGGACAGGTCGATTCGATCTTCGACAACCTGCCGCCGCTGTTGCCGCACGTGCGCGCCGGCAAGCTGACCGGCCTGGCCGTCACCACCGCCAGCCGCGTGCCGTTCGCGCCGGAAATTCCCACCATCGCCGAATCCGGCGTGCCGGGCTTTGACGTGGCCGCCTGGTTCGGCCTGTTCGCGCCCGCGGGCACCCCGCCGGAAATCGTGCAGAAGGTGAACGCCGCCATCAACAAGGCGCTGACGTCCGATGCCGCCCTGGCCGCCAACTACCAGACCAACGGCTTCCTGATGCCCCCGCCGCCCAACACGCCGCAAGCGTTCAAGGCCTTCATGGAAAGCGAAACGAAGAAGTGGGGCGAGGTCGTCAAGGCGACGAACCTGCAGATCAACTGATCCGGGGCGTACCGGGCCGGATCAGGCCCGGTTGCCAAGATTTCCGATTTGCGTGTTAGAATGTTCGACTTTCCAGGAAAGCACGTCTTTTCTGGTCAGATTTGCCGACGTGGTGAAATTGGTAGACACGCTATCTTGAGGGGGTAGTGGCGAAAGCTGTGCGAGTTCGAGTCTCGCCGTCGGCACCAAGAATTCCTCGTGCAGGTCGCCGTCTTGAAGACGGTAGCCGAGCAGGTCGCAAATAAAGCCCGCTGAAACGCAAGTTTCAGCGGGCTTTTTGCTTTTGCGGTCAGGCGCCCGCTGCGAAAAGTGGTTATTTCCAGCGATTGGATAGCGTGAATCAGGCCTACACTGCCGCGTTTGTCGGAAATGGGGCGTCAGGACAATAAAAATGAGGATGTACATCAAGTGGTTCAGCGCCGCGCTGTTGGCGCTTGCGTGGCCGTCGCTGACGCAAGCCGCGACGCCCGCCATCACGCCGCGTCAACAGCAATTCCTGGACGCGCAAAAGCGTCCACCGTCCGTCTACGAAGCCTGGCGCGAGCGCTATATCGTTCTGATTCAGGCGGAGCCCCAACTGAGGCGCGCGGTGGTGTTTTCGGGCTGCGCCAAGCCTGGAGCAGAGCGGCTGCTGGACCCGACCTATCGGGCTTACGTAGAGACGGTCGGCGGCGCCTATTACCGTTATCTTCAGCGTCCAGGCCCGGCCAATGCAATGGTCAATACGGGGGCGTTATGGGCTATCGACCAGATGTCAGAGGCCGAATACCGGGGCTCTTTACGCTGGATGACAAGCGCCGAGACCGCACCGCTGCGCAATGCCCGCGATGTGCTTGGAATGTTGCAGCAATACTTCACGGAATCCGTGGATCCGGTCGAGGGTCAGCAAAATGTAGCGGTGCTGATGGCGATGAAGAAAACCCTGGTTCAAGAAGGGCAACTGGATTCCGTCGTCAAGGCGTTCGCGCAAGTCGATGCGGCCAAGGCCGCACTTTTCGAATCATTGGAAACCGATATTCCTTTGACCCCCGACCAGCTTTCACAGTGGTACGACGTGGCTTATTGGCTGGGCCGGTCGGCCAATCCCGTGTTTCAGGCTTATTTTTCCGCCGTGCCCCAAGCGTGGTTTCACGCCATGGCCCAAGAGGTATTCAATCAGAAATTGAGCCAGGCGAACCATGCGTTGAAGGCGTATCAGCGCAGGGGCCGGGTGGAGGAATCTGAATTGTCCACGTTGACCGAGGAAGAATTGGCTGGGCGCAAGATCGCCTACTATTTTGGCGACCTCGCGTCCGATGACGTTGCCAAAGTGTCGGTCGACGCGCACAACGATATGTGGGCGCAGGCCCAGGCCTATATAGCCAAACATCGGGCCGAGATGTGCTCGCCGTAACGCCGCCGCCCGGGGAGTTGACCGGTTCCAGTCGTGACGGATCGTTGCGTGGTCGCGACGAGGCCTTCCTACCGCAGGTTGTGGCCAAACGCCACGGCCGCTATCACGAAGGTCGCGGCACCGACTGCGGCCCATCCGTTCCAGCGCTTGGCCGCCAGGGCATCGCGCCGGCTCAAGGCCACCATCACGGTCACCAGCGTCCACAGGCCGCTGAACGCCAACAGGGACAGCGTGTAGACAAAGCCGGACAAGTCGTAGCCGCCACCGCCGATTGACGGGTAGCCGCTGCTTTTGGGCCACAGCAAGTAGATCAGTGTGCCGGCGACGACGGCAAACAAGGCCAGTCCTATCTGAAACGTGCGGTCTTTGAGCATGGATCGGATCCCCGGGGGCGCAAAAGCGCAGTCTGACACCATTTCGTGGTCGTTGCCGTCCGGGCGGAGGGAGATGCCCCACCGCGGCAAGGCTTGATCACAGGGCGTGGCCAGGTTCTGCGCGTTGGCCGGCGGCGTGATGCCTGTGCGGCGCACTGACGCGCAATCGAAGCGTCATCCGGCCATTCGCTCTAAAACTGGAACAGTTTGTTCCGGGAAAAAGTGCGCTTTGCGGGTGGTCGGCGTCTTCTGCGGCCAGTAGAATTTGTGCACTGGCAACCCCTCTATCTACTAGTCGAAAGGCATATCCTCATGAGCAACGCATATATCGACGCACTGAAGAAGCGCCGCACGCAGTATTCGCTGGGCCGCAACCTGACCGCCTCGAAAGAGGAACTGACGACGCTGATCCAGGACGCGATCAAGCACAGCCCGTCTTCGTTCAACTCGCAAAGCTCGCGCGCGGTGATCCTGTTCGGCGCCGAAAGCGAAAAGCTCTGGAACCTGGCCATTGAAGAAGTGCGCAAGGTGGCCCCGGCCGAAGGCTTTGACAAGACCGAAGCCAAGCTCAAGAGCTTTGCAGCAGGTGTGGGCACCGTGCTGTTCTTCGAAGACCAGGACGTGGTACGCGGCCTGCAAGAGAAGTTTGCGCTGTACGCCGACAATTTCCCGGTGTGGTCGGAACAAGCGGGCGGCATGGCCCAGCTGTCGGCCTGGACTGCTCTGGCCAACGCCGGTGTCGGCGCCAGCCTGCAGCATTACAACCCGCTGATCGACGCTGCCGTGGCGCGCGAGTGGAATGTGCCGGCCTACTGGAAGCTGCGCGCGCAGATGCCGTTCGGTTCGAACGAGAACGGCTTTGGCGAAAAGGCCTTCATGGACGACGCCGAGCGCTTCCGAGTGTTTGGCTGATCCCGCGCTTGCCGGGCGCCAACCGCCCGGCAACGACGCTGAAACCCGCATGGCCCTGCTCGGGCCCTGCGGGTTTTTTGCTTTCGTTGTCTGTCAGGCCAGCGGCAGAGAAACCGCCTGTCCGGCGCCTTTGACTTCCTTCAGGACGAAAGAGGTGTACACCTCTTTCACGCCCGGCAGCGCGCCCAGCACGTAACGCGTCAGGTCGCCGAAGGTGTCCAGGTCGCGGGCGATCACGGTCAGTTGGTGGTCGTAGCGGCCCGAGACGCAGTGGCAGGTCAGTACTTCCGGAATGGTGCGGATGGCGTCCTCGAATGCCCGGACGTGTTCGGCGCCTTTCTTGTCCAGCGAAATCCAGACGAAGGCGGTCACGCCGAACCCCAGCTTTTTGACGTCGACATCGGCCCGGTAGCCGCGGATGACGCCATCGTCTTCCAGCCGTTTCACCCGCCGCCAGCAGGGTGACGGCGTGAGGGAAACGCGCTCGGCCAATTCGGCGCTGGACAGGCGTCCATCGGCCTGCAAAGCGGCCAGGATCTGCATGTCCGTCGGGTCGAAATTCTTGCTTTGCATGATTTATCCAAGAAATCTGTCTAGGCGGCTATTTCATTCTAAATTTTTACACAAGCCGGCCAAAAATCACGAAATTTCTTCGCCGGATCGCGGATATCTTTGTCGAACTTGAACGGGGTTTGCAACCCCTGAAAAAAGATCGATCAAGAGGAGCCGCTGTGAACCATCCCAACCCCATCCGCCAAGCCCTGCTCGCGCTCACGCCCACTGAAGGGTGCTGGCTGACCCTGGCCAGCCCCGCCGTTGCCGAAGCCATTGCGCACTGCGGCTTTGATTGGCTGGTGGTCGATATGGAGCATGCGCCCAATGACGTCGACAGCACCACGGCGCAGTTGCGAGCGGTGGATGCCGCCCGAGCGCAGGGCGCGGCCACGCATGCCGCCGTGCGGGTGACGGCCAACGATCCGGTGCTGGTCAAGCGCGCCATGGATTGCGGCGCGCAGACCATCGTGTTTCCCAATGTGGACACCGTGGACGACGCGCGCCGTGCGATTGCGTCGATGCGTTTTCCGTCCAATGGCAACGGTGGCCTGCGCGGCGTGGCCGGGCTGGTGCGGGCAGGGCGTTATGGCCAGGACCCGGCTTACGTGGCCGAGGCCAACGGGCAGGCCTGCGCGATTCTGCAGATCGAGTCGGCAGAGGCGGTACGCAATATCGACGCCATTGCCGCGCTGCCGGGCGCGGACTGCCTGTTCATCGGCACCGCCGACCTGGCGGCCAGCCTGGGGCACCTGGGCGACATGACGCACGCCGCCGTGGTCGACGCCGTGGATGCGGTGATGCAGGCGGCACGAACCCATGGCAAGGCGGTCGGCATTTTCGCCAACAGCGCCGAGGAAGCGGCTCGCTATCGCCAGCGCGGAGTGCAGTTCATTGCGCTGCATTCCGACGTGGCCTGGCTGGCGCGCGGTGCCCGGCAGGCCCGGGCGCAATTCGCGGCAGCGTGTGCCTGAGCGGCTGCTGACGACTCATCTTCCTGGCAGATTCCATGATGAACATAGATACGCTTTCCCCCGATAACTTCCTGGGCGCCCGCACCGCCGTGCGCAGCCTGCGGTCTTCGCAGATCCGCGAGGTCGCCAACGCCGGGCTGGGCAAGCCCGACGTACTACCTTTCTGGTTCGGCGAACCGGACGAGCAGACGCCGCAGGCCTTTCGCGATGCCGCCATCGCGCACATCGCCTCCGGCCAGACCTTCTATGTGCAGACCCTGGGCACGCCGGCCTTGCGCGAAAGTCTGGCGGCCTACGTCAGCCGCCTGCACGGCCGCCGCGACGTCGACAACATCGCGGTGACCAGCTCGGGCACGTCGGCGCTGATGACGGCGGTGCAGGCGCTGGTGGGCCATGGCGACCACGTCGTGGCGGTGACGCCGCTGTGGCCCAACCTGGTGGAAATGCCGAAGGTGCTGGGCGCCCGCGTCACCACGGTGGCGCTGGAATTTGCCGAATCCGGCTGGCGCCTGGACCTGGACGCGCTGCTGCGCGCCCTGACCCCGGACGTGCGCGCACTGCTGGTGAATTCGCCGAACAATCCCACCGGCTGGGTGCTATCCGCCGACGAGCAGCGCACGGTATTGGCGCACTGCCGCAAGCACGGCATCTGGATCATCGCCGACGACGTCTACGAACGTTATTACTACGACGGCGCGGCGGCGCCCACGTTCCTGGACATCGCCGAACCCGATGACCGGGTGGTCAGCTGCAATTCCTTTTCCAAGGCCTGGCTGATGACGGGATGGCGCATCGGCTGGCTGACGGTGCCGCGCGCGCTCTTGCCCGAGATCGGCAAGCTGATCGAATACAGCAACACCTGCACCCCCGGCTTCGTGCAGACCGCCGCGCAGTGCGCGCTGGAGCAGGGCGAACCGGTCATCGCGCGGACCGTGGCGCGCCTGCGCACCGCGCGCGACCACCTGGCCTCGCGCCTGCAAGCCGTGCCCGGCATCACGCTGGCGGGCAGCGCGCCCGGCGCCATGTACACGTTCTTCCGGGTCGATGGCGTGACGGACAGCCTGGCCTTCTGCAAAGACCTGGTGGTACGCGGCGGCCTGGGGTTGGCGCCCGGCGTGGCTTTCGGGCCGGAAGGCGAGGGCTATCTGCGGTGGTGCTATGCCAGCGAGCACGCGCGCCTGGACGAAGGCGTGGCGCGGCTGTCGCGCTACCTGGCGCAGCACCGCGGCCAGGCCGATTGAGCCTCTCTTGACCGGCAGGCCCGCCCGCCGGCGTATCGTGCCGGCTTTTCATTCCGGAAGTTGACCCATGACGCGTCCTGATCTTCCCCATTCACTCCCCTGGATCGACCGCCTGGTGCGGTTCGACACCACCAGCCGGCTATCCAACCTGGGACTGGTCGAAGCCGTCCGCGACCACCTGGCGACGGCGGGGCACAGCCCCCGCCTGTTCCACAACGCGGAGCAGACCAAGGCCAATCTTTTCGTCACGCTGCCGGCCCACGATGGCGCCACGCAAGGCGGCATCGTGCTGTCGGGGCATACGGACGTGGTGCCCGTTGACGGGCAGGACTGGAGCAGCGACCCGTTCGTCCCCGAGGTGCGCGACGGTCGGCTGTATGGCCGCGGCGTGTGCGACATGAAGGGCTTCATCGGCGTGGCGCTGGCCATGCTGCCCGCCTTCGCCTCGCGGCGCCTGCGGGTGCCGCTGCACCTGGCCTTCAGCTACGACGAAGAAGTGGGCTGCCTGGGCGCCGACGCCATGCTGCGCGAGCTGGCCCGCATCGGCATCCGGCCGGACAGCTGCATCGTGGGCGAACCCACCGACATGCGGGTGATCTCGGCGCACAAGAGCAGCAACCTGTACCGCTGCACCGTGCACGGCCATGCCGCGCATTCGTCCTTGACGCCGCATGGCGTGAACGCCATCGAATACGCGGCCCGGGCCATCTGCCACATCCGCGACATGGCGGACGGCCATCGCCAGAACGGTCCGTTCGACCGCGATTTCGAGGTGCCGTTCACCACCGCCAACACCGGCTTGATCCGCGGCGGCCTGTCGGTCAACACCATTCCGGACCGCTGCCAGTTCGAATTCGAATTTCGCACCATCCCGGGCGTGCTGGCCTCTGACGTCATCGGCGGGCTGCGCCGTTACATCACCGGCGAATTGCGCGAACGCATCAAGGCCGAAAGCCCGGCGGCGGACATCGAACTGGATGTCCTGGCCGAAGTGCCTGGTTTCGATACCGAGGCCCAGGCAGAAATCGCCAGGCTGGTGCAGGCGCTGTCCGGTTCGCGGACGACGGAAAAGGTGGCCTATTGCACCGAAGCCGGCCTGTTCCAGCGGGCCGGCATGACCGCCGTGGTGTGTGGCCCGGGCAACCTGCAACAGGCGCACCGCGCCGACGAATACGTGGAACTGGATCAGATCCGCGCCTGCGAGCGTTTCATGGAAAAGCTTGCGGATCACCTGCAAATGGCCGATTGAACAAGGCCAAGGCATCGTCAACTTGATAAATCAAAGGGAAAGAGCAATGAGTATTTCGCAAAGCGCGCCGCTGGGCGCGGCCAGTGCAGTTCCGTTACCCACCACGGATTCCCATCGCCGCAAGCAGGCGCGACGCGCGGTGATCGCCGCGTCCATCGGCAATGCGCTGGAATGGTTCGACATGATCGCGTACGGCACGTTCGCGCTGGTCATCGCCAAGCTGTATTTTCCGTCGGCCAGCGAAAGCTCGTCGCTGCTGATGGCGCTGGCGACCTTCGGCGTGTCGTTCCTGATGCGGCCGCTGGGGGCCATCGTGCTGGGCACCTATGCCGACCGCGCAGGGCGCAAGGCGGCGTTGACCGCGTCGATCTTCCTGATGATGATCGGCACGCTCTTGATCGTGCTGGTGCCGACCCACGCACAGATCGGCGTGGCGGCCTCGGTGATTATCCTGGTTGCACGGCTGATTCAGGGCTTTTCCGCGGGCGGCGAATTCGGCAGCGCCACGGCGTTCCTCATTGAATATGCGCCGGACCGGCGCGCCTACTACGCCAGCTGGCAGGTCGCCAGCCAAGGCGCGGCCATCCTGCTGGCCGCCTTGTTCGGGGCAGCGCTGCACGCCGGCCTGACGCAGGAGCAGCTGGAAAGCTGGGGCTGGCGCGTGCCGTTCATCTTCGGCCTCTTGATCGCGCCGGTGGGGTATTACATCCGGCGGCACATGGACGAAACCCCCGAATTCAGCGCGGCCGAGGCCTCGGAATCGCCGCTGGGCGACATGTTCGCCGGCCAGAAGCTGCGCCTGGCCGTCACGGTGGGCTTCGTGGCGCTGGGCTCGGTGGGCAACTACCTGGCCCTGTACATGCCGACCTACTCGATCCGCCAACTGGGCCTGCCGGCCACCATCGGCTTTCTGGCGACGCTGGTGACCGGCGTGATCATGACCGTGGGGTCACCCTTTGTCGGCGCCTGGGCCGACCGCATCGGGCCTGCCCGCATCATGACGGCGACCGCCGCACTGACTGCCGTGCTGTGCTATCCCCTGTTCTACGTGCTGGTGTCGCATCCGACGGTGCCGGTGCTGATGGGCGTGCAGGTGGTGCTGGGCCTGCTGGCCACGGCGTACTTTGCGCCCATGCCCGCCCTGATGTCCGCGATTTTCCCGGTGCAGGTCCGCACGACGGGGCTTTCGCTGGGCTACAACATCGCGGTCACGATATTCGGCGGCTTTGCGCCGTTCATCCTGACCTGGCTGATCGACAGCACGGGGTCGCGCCTGTCGCCCAGCTACTACCTGCTGGCCGTGGCGGTGATGGCGCTGGTGTCGCTGTCGATGGCGCGGGGGCTGTTCAGCCAGCGATAGCGGGTCGCGGGCGGCGGTCACATCTGGCTTGCGTTGATGGTGGCCAGGCGCAATGCGGGATCAAGAAGGCATAATCCTTCTTTTTTCCCGCGCCAAGAAAGGTTCTTCCGTATGACCGACGCCGTACCCATCAGCCAAGCCGAATACGACCTGCCGCTGGAGACGCTGGAATCCCATTTATTGGCCCAGCGCCAGCGCGCCGTGGACGTCATCAAGGACGCCACGCGCACCTGGACCTGGGTGCGCCACGGCTCCTTCCTGGCATCCATCGTGATCGTCGCCATCGAAAAGCTGACGACCGGCAAGGTCGGCGCCCACACCGCGGTATTCGCCAGCGTGATGCTGCTGATGGCGCTGAGCTTCATCGCAGCGGCCAAGACGCGCCGCATCATCAAGGGCATGGGCAATGGGCAACCCACGCCCAAGTGGGTGCTCAAGCGCATGATCCGCAAGACCATCTTCAAAGGCGCCGATAAGCTGCGGGGCACGGCGCGGTTCTATGCCGACCGTTTCGTGCTGGAACAGAATGGCAGCCGCTTCGAATCCGATTATGAAAACGACAAGATCGAACTGATCGCGCTGACGCCGGATTATCTGCAGATTATTCCCGTGCAGCGCCAGGACGTGGCCGACGAGGTGTATTTCATTCCGCTGGCCTCGGTGGACAAGCCCGAGGAATTGCTGCAGTTCCTGGGGGGTAAGCCCAATTATGTGGATGCGGCGTGACCTCGAACTTGGCTCAGGAATGATTCGCGCCAATCACTCGTACGCCGCTTTTTCGGTCGACCACTTGAACGTCCGCTTCCATTTGCCGCCTTGCTGGCGCAGCTGGATGTCGAAATAGCCGTTGGTCTTGCCGGGCAGCATCACCAGTGAGTTGCTGGCGTCGGACACGTCGTGTTCGCGGGTGCCGTCGGGGTTCCAGTCGCCTGCGATGGACTTGCTGAACGACATGGGTTGGGCGAAGACGGCACGCAGGGTCGTGCCGTCGATGCGGAACAGGTACAGAGCTTCGAAGTCGGCGCCGCCGCCGGAATAGCCTTCGTTCCAGCCGGCGCGCAGGCCGAAGGCCACGGTGTCCGCGGCGATCCTGTAGGGCGCCAGATCAAAACGTTTCCAGCTTTGCGGCGGCGACAGTCGCGGGGTGCCGGCGTCGGCCATATCCAGATCCATGGGCAGGTCGATGTCGGTGTCGCGCCAATCGGTCTGCGTGGTGACGGGGCCGTCGGTGCGCGCGATCAGCTTGGGCGCGCCGCCCGCGACCGATTCGAACACGCCGAGCCAGACCTCGTTCTTGTCTTCATCGCGAGACAGATTGTCGCAACCGCCGCCGCCGAATTTCTTGAGCCGGTCGGCGCGTTCGGCCGTAGCGGCCAGGCAGACCAGGGCGACGAACGAACCTGCGCGTTGCGGCCAGGCCTTGGCGCCGGCCACCAGCAGCCGCTTGGGATTCTGGCCGGGCGCCAGCTGCTGCAACAGGAACGCTTCGGTGAACCCCGCCGGCAGTTGCGCGCCCAGGCCGTCGGGCTGGGGCGCGCCGCTCATCTGGGCGTCGTACAGTTTGCGTGCGTCCTGGGTCTTGATGGCGCCGGGCACCTGGTCCAGGGATTGCACCCGGGTGTCCGCCAGCGCCATGGGCGCGTGCAGGGCGTAGATCAACGGGCAGAGCAGCAAGGCGGAACGCGGGCGCATCGATGAAACCAGGCGGTGGTTGAGTTGCCTGATTATCGCTGAACGGCGGCGGCTGGCCAGCGGCAGATTCGCTCAGCAAACTGTCAGGAAAACCGCGCCGATGCTTGCGATGGCCGCCTCGTGCCCACGCATGGTCAGTCCGTTTTCCAGCCCCACTTCTTGAAGATGGCGCGGCCATCGGCCGATGCCAGATAGTCCACGAAGGCCTGGGCCTGCGGATTGGCCTTGCCGTGGCGGGTGACGACGGCGCCGGCATCGCGGTAGATGCGATAGGGTTCTTCTACCGGCACCACGTCGGCCAACGTGGGGTTCGAGACCTGCCAGATGTTCCAGATCAGCCAGGCGTCGATGCTTTTGTCGTCGGTCCATTGGCTGCGGGCCTGGGCGCTGTTGCCGGCCTCGGGCAGGACCAGGTTGGCGCGAAAGGCGCGCACGGTATCGATGTCGCCCAGGCGGCCGGCCACGTCTTCCCACAGGCCGGTCTGGCCCGCGCCGGAAACCGCCATGACCTTGATGCCGGGCTTGAGCAGGTCTTTGAAGCCCTGGATGCCCTTGGGGTTGCCCGGACGCACCAGGATCGCCGACGGCCGCAGGTACAGCGTGCGTGCGTCGCGCAGGTCGAACACGCCGGGCAGGGCGGTGGCGAAGCCGCTCATCATGTTCTCGGCGCCGCTGAACAGCACGTCGGCGTTCTGCCTGGCCTGTTCGGCCCAGGCCGGGGTGGGGCCCGCAGTGACGTTGACCTGGATGCCATGCTGTTTGCCGAAGGCCTGGGCGGCTTCTTTCATGGCGGGGGCGGGGCCGCCGGGGCCATAGACATTCAGGTCTTGCGCGGCCCAGGCGGGGTGGGCGGCCAGGGATGCCAGCGCCATGACGGCGCCGGCCAGCAGCGTGTTCGACTTCATATCGGGAAAGCTCCGGCGGATACCGGCATGCGCCCGGACTGCGCGCGGCCGGCGGGTTGAGGAAGGCACAGGGCGATTGGCGCTGCATGGGTATGGACGTTGCGGCACGCCCGAATATTCCATGCGTGATGCGAGCCGCTTTCCCGGAGTGATTCCAAGTGCGACATGATCTCTTGCAAAAGCCTGGGTTCTGCCCCTAAAAAAATCGGACACAAGCCCGGCCAGCCTGGTATTTCGGTCTATATTTCCGGGGCTGAACCAAACCAAGAGATAGCGATGGATAAGCGACAAGACCTGGAACCCCCGGCCGTCCAGGAAGGCGCGGCGCATGCCGTGTCGCAGCCTGGTCCGGAACCGCTTGCCCGCGACGCGATCGCCGTCGATATCGAGGCTGACCCTACCCTGGGCTATGCCTCGATCCAGAACGCCGTGCCGATCGTGCGGTCCTTGCGTTTGACCAACCGTTCGCAGGACACCTTCGAGAATCTTGAGGTGCATGTCCGCTGCAATCCGGCCTTTGCGCAGCCCGTGCGGCTGCGTTTTGACGTGCTGGTGCCCGGCGAAATCCGTCGTATCTCGCCGCTCGACCTGACGCCGGACCATGCCTACCTGGCCGATCTGCAGGAATCGCAGCGCGCCAGCATCGACGTGGTGGTGCAGACCGGTGGGCAGGAAAGCGGCTTGCAATCGACCCGCACGCAGGAGTTGGGCCGCGCCTCGCAGCCCGTTGCCGTGCTGGCCTATGACCAATGGGCCGGCATGCGCGCCCTGCCGGAATTGCTGGCCGCGTTCTCGATGCCGAACAATCCCGCCGTGGACGTGCTGATCGGCAAGGCCGCGCGGCTGCTGCGCAGCCAGCACGCCGAGCTGACCCTGAACGGCTATCAGTCCAAGAGCCGCGACGTGGTCTGGAAGCAGGTGTCGGCCATCTACAGCACGCTGGCCGCCGAAAGCCTGCATTACGCCGAGCCGCCGGCATCGTTCGGCGTGGACGGCCAGAAGATCCGCACCCCGGACCGCATCCTGGAAGCTCGCGTGGCGACCTGCCTGGACCTGGCGATGCTGTTCTCTTCATGCCTGGAGCAGGCGGGCCTGCGTCCGGTGATCCTGATGAAGGAAGGGCACGCCTGGGTCGGCGTATGGCTGCACCCGGCCTGCTTCGCGGATCCCTTGACCGACGATGTGCAGGCGGTGCGCAAGCGCGTGGACAGCGGTGAATTCCTGGTCTTCGAGACGACCGGTATCGCCCAGCACCCGAATTTCCGGCCGTCGCTGCGGCGGGCGTTGGAACAGGGCGCGGCGCACCTGCGCGAAGAGGACACCTTCCGCTACGCCATCGACGTGCACCGTGCGCGCGAACTGCAGATCAAGCCGCTGCCGTCGCGGGGCGTTGGCGCCGTGCCGGGCGAGGCCGAGGCCGCCGAGCCGCCCGCCGCCATCGAACCCACGCCCGACCTGCCGCCGCTGGACCCCGAATTCGTCATCAATCTCGAGCCGGCCGACGACACGCCCGAAGGGCGCCTGGCCAAGTGGAAGTCGCGCCTGCTGGACCTGACGTTGCGCAACCGGCTCTTGAATTTCAAGAACACCAAGTCCACGCTGCCGCTGGTGGCGCCGGACCTGGCGCGCCTGGAAGACGCGATTGCCGACGGCAGCGAGTTCCGCATCCGGCCGCTGCCGACGGCGCTGATGGAAGGCAGCGACCCGCGCGTGGCGCAGGTGCACGTGGATCGCGGCGGCCGTGCGCCGCTGGACGACATGGCGCTGGAAGCGCTGGGCAACCAGGAATTGATCGCGCGGGTGCCGCAAGAGGCGCTGGACGCCAACCTGCTGACCATTTTCGGCGCGGCGCGCACGGGCCTGGAAGAGGGCGGCGCCAATACGCTGTACCTGGCCATGGGCATGCTGCGCTGGACCGAAGACCCGGCTGCGGAAAGCGCGCACCTGGCGCCGCTGATCCTGGTGCCGGTGTCGCTGCAGCGTCAATCCGTGCGCAGCGGCTTCCGGCTGGTGCGCCACGATGACGAGACGATCATCAACCCCACGTTGCTGCAGATGCTGCGCAACAACTACGAATTGCGCATTCCCGGCCTGGATGCGTTGCCGGCCGACGACAAGGGCGTGGACGTGGCCCGCGTGTTGCAGGCGTTTCGCCTGGCGGTGCGCGAGATTGCCGGGTGGGAGGTGCTGGAGCAGGTGCACCTGGGCATCTTCTCGTTCACCAAGTACCTGATGTGGAAGGATCTGCAGGACCGCAGCGCGCAACTCAAGGCCAACCGGGTGGTGCAGCACCTGATCGACCATCCCGGCCAGGCCTTTGCCCAGACGCCCTGGGACGCGCGCTTCGACCGGCTGGACGAAAGCTACCGCCCGCAGGACCTGATGACGCCGCTGCTGTCGGATTCGTCGCAGCTGAAAGCGATCTGCGCGGTCGATGCCGGCCGCGACCTGGTGCTGGAAGGCCCGCCGGGCACCGGCAAGAGCCAGACCATCACCAACCTGATTGCGCACCTGCTCGCCAGCGGCAAGACCGTGCTGTTCGTCTCGGAAAAGATGGCGGCGCTGGAAGTGGTGCACCGCCGCCTGGCCAGCATCGGCCTGGGGCCGTTCTGCCTGGAACTGCATTCGTCCAAGGCGCGTAAATCCGAAGTGTTGCAGCAGCTGGGCAAGGCGCTTGAGCTGGGCGGCCAGCGCACCAGCGAAGATTGGCAGCGCGAGGCCGAGCGCCTGGCGGTGCTGCGCCAGGATCTGAACGGCCTGGTGGATGCGCTGCATTTCCTGCATCCCAACGGCTTGACGGTGTATGACGCCATCGGCACCAGCATCCAGCATGCCGGGCAGGAGCCGTCGCCCATGTATTGGCCCGACGCCCAGGCTCATGGCTACGACGACCTGGCGCAGCTGCGCGAGGCCGCGCGGCGCATGGCGACCTTGTCCGGTGAGCTGGGCGCGTTGCATGGCCACCCGCTGGCCCACATCGGCATGGCCGACTGGAGCCCCAGCTGGCAAGACGCGCTGCTGGCGTCGGCCCAGGCGCTGGACGAGGCGGTGGACGCCTTCAAGTCCTGCATCGGCGCCGCGGGCGATGGCCTGGGCCTGCCGGCCGCAGGTCTGAGCCTGGACGCCTATGCCCGGCTGGACGGCTTGATCGACGTACTGCTGGCCGCGCCGCAGGTGCCGGCAGGCCTGGCGGCCCAGGCGCATGACCCCGCCGCGCGGCAGCGGGTGCAGGCCTTGGCTCGCCATGGATTGGCGCGCAATGCGCACTGGGCGCAGGTGGGCACGACATGGCATGCGTCATTGGCAGACGTGGACGCCAAGGCGCTGAAGGCCGAATGGCAGGCCGCGTGCGCCACTTGGTGGCCCAAGTCGGCGTTTGCCAAGCGCGGCATCCGCAAGCGCGTGGCCTTGCTGCGCACTGACGGCCAACGCCCGGACGACAGCGCCATCCACGCCGTGCTGGCGCCGTTGGCGCTGGTCAATGCCGAAGACCAGGCGCTGGCCGCCTTGCAGGCCGACGCGCAGCGCCTGCTGCAGGACGACTACGCCGGCCTGGCCACGGATTGGGAACAGGTGGCGCGGCATGAGCAATGGGCCGAGCGATTTGCCGAAGCGGTCACGCTGATGGCGGGCGATCCGTCGGCAGCGACCGACCTGCGAACGCGGCTGCAACCCCTGGTGGGCGAGAATCGCGCCTTTCTGCAACCCGGCGCCGCGTTGGGCAAGCACTTACTGGACGCCCGTAATGCCTGGCGCGACCTGCAGGACAAGCTGGCCGCGGTTCAGGCGCAAGCCCAGCCAGCCGAACCGCTGCAAGGCAATGCCGACGACAACGGCGCCCTGGAGCGTATTCAGGCCGTGCTGGCCGGTTGGCGACACAACCGGCAGACCCTGATGCCCTGGTGTGTGTGGCGCCAGGCCCGCGGGCAGGCCATTGCGTTGCAATTGCAGGGCCTGGTGGCATCGCTGGAACAGGGGCGCGTGCCGTTGGCCCAGGTCGAAGCCCATTTCGAATTCAGCTATCGCAATTGGTGGGTCAAGAAGACCATCGACCGTTCGCCGGTGCTGCGGTCTTTTTCCAGCGCCGACCACGAACGCAAGATCCGCGAATTCCGCCAGGCCGATGACCGCTTCCAGCAACTGACGTCGGCCTATATCGGCGCGCGGCTCGCGGGCAAAGTGCCGGCCGGCAATGGCATCCTGGTCAGCCCCGACAGCGAACTGGGCCTGCTGCGTCGCGAGTTGCAGAAGAAAACCCGCCACGTGCCGGTGCGCCAATTGATGCAGCGCCTGCCGTCGCTGCTGCCCAAGCTGAAACCCTGCCTGCTCATGTCGCCGCTGTCGGTGGCGCAGTACCTGGATGCCGGCCATTCGCAATTCGATGTGGTGGTGTTCGACGAGGCCTCGCAGATTCCCGTCTGGGATTCGGTGGGCGCCATTGCCCGCGGCCAGCAACTGGTGGTGGTGGGCGATACCAAGCAGTTGCCGCCCACCAGCTTTTTCAGCAAGTCCACCAACGATGAAGAAGGCGCCGTCGACGACGGCCAGGTGGAAGACCTGGAAAGCATCCTGGACGAATGCCTGGGCGCCGATATGAACCGCCTGCGGCTGCAATGGCACTATCGCAGCAAGCACGAAAGCCTGATCACCTTCAGCAACGTCACCTACTACGACTCGCAGCTGATCACCTTTCCGTCGCCTGTCACCGATGACGTGGCCGTGCGGCTGGAACGCGTGTCCGGCGTCTACGATCGCGGCGGCAGCCGCACCAACCGGGCCGAGGCCGAAGCCATTGTCCGGGGCATCGAGCAGCATTACCTGGACAAGGCGCGCCGCCGCCAGACGCTGGGGGTGGTCACGTTCAACCAACCGCAGCAATCGTTGATCGAAACCCTGCTGGATGCCCGCCGCCGCGCCAACGCGGAATTGGACAAGGCCATCTCGGCGCAGTCGCGCGAGCCGCTCTTCATCAAGAACCTGGAGAACGTGCAGGGCGACGAGCGCGACGTGATCTATTTCTCGATCACGTACGGCCCCGATGCGTCCGGCAAGATGACGATGAATTTCGGACCGCTCAACGGCGAAGGCGGCCATCGCCGCCTGAACGTCGCGATCTCGCGGGCCCGCGAAGGCGTGGTGATCTACAGCACGCTGCTGCCCGAGCAGATCGACCTGTCGCGCGTGCGCGCGGCCGGCGTGCGCGATTTGAAGCACTACCTGGAATTCGCGTTGAAGGGGCCGCGCGCGCTGGTCGAGCAATCGCTGCCCACCGGCCGCGAGCCCGACAGCCCGTTCGAGACGCAGGTCATCAAGGTGCTGCGCGAACGCGGCTGGGTGGTGCATCCGCAGGTGGGCTGCTCCGGCTACCGCATCGACATGGGCGTGGTCGACCCGCGCGCACCCGGCCGCTACTTGCTGGGTATCGAATGCGATGGCCGCGCCTACCATTCCGGCGCGACCGCACGCGACCGTGACCGCCTGCGGCAGGTGGTGCTGGAAGGGCTGGGCTGGCGCTTGCACCGGGTCTGGTCCACGGATTGGTGGATCAACCCCGAGCGCGAAGTGGAAAAACTGCTGGCGCGCCTGGCGGCGGAGTTGGAACGGGGCGAGGACGAGCCGGCCGAAGAAGACGTGCCGGCGGAAGACGACACGGCTGCCGATGGCGGGGAATTCGTGATCACGACCGAAGAGGGCGTGGCGGGATGGTCGGGGGCCGCCACGTCCACGACGCTGTCCGGCGCGTCGACCGGGGCGGCGCCGTTGATCGATCGCATGGGCGATATCACGCCTTACCAGGTGGCCGATGTGCCGCCCGGCGAAGGCGACGCGTTCTACACCCGGACCAACAATGCCAGGCTGGCCGAGGCGCTGCGCCAGGTCATCGATACCGAAGGCCCTATCCCTGAAACCGTGCTGCATCGGCGAGTGGCTCGCGCCTGGGGTCTGGAACGCACAGGCGTGCGCATCGTCGAACGCCTGCGCACCCTGACGCCGGCCGACGTCGCCGAAACCCGCGAAGGCGAGGTGACCTATTACTGGCCCACCGGCGTGCAGCCGGATGCCTGGACGGGCTTTCGCGGCGCGGGCGACGACGAGGCCTCGCGCCGCCGCATCGACGACGTGTGCCTGCAGGAGTTGGCCAACGGCGTGTTGCGGGTGATGGCCATGACCGGCAATGCCCCCAAGGCGGACGTGATCAAGTCGGTGTGCCGGCTGCTGGGCCTGTCGCGGACCCTGGCGGATGCGGAAACCCGCATCGGCCTGGCGGTGTCGATGTTGGCCGCACAGGGGCGCATCGGCGATGCGGCGGGGATCCTGCGAGTGGTTTGACGCCGCAATCCTTTGCACAATCGGGCGGATCGTTGCGACGCAGTCGCACGGAAATCCGACGTGTGCGTGTCAGACTGTAATTGCGAATCCGGGGCTGCCAATGTGTTGGCAGCCCTCGTCACATCAGGGATTTGCGCAGGGCGAGGGGGCCACCTGACCGCCGGTTTCTGTCAGCCGCCATTCAGTTTTCCTGCAAAATTTTGATACTCGCCAAGGCTGGGTTCGGCTTTTTCGTCCATACTGCGGACGTAGAATCCCGCTTTTCTTCAGTGCCATCTGGCTGAAAGGAACGACCCATGAAAAAAATAATCCTCCTGGCGTCTGCTTGCGCCGCGCTGCTTCAGGCCTGCGCACCAGTTTCCAACCCTGGCCAAGGATCGTCCAATATGCCCACCACCGCCGCTACCTCGTCCGCGACCTCGCTGAGCCTGCCGGCGTACTACTGGCGCCTGGCGGCCGCGACCGACGCATCGGGCACGCCCATCGCCGCGCTGCAAAAGGGCATCGAACAGCCGCTGCGCCTGTCGTTCTCGGCCGATGCCATGAACATCCGCGGGGGCTGCAACGGTCAGTTCGGCGGCTACACCTATAAAGACGGCGTGCTGCACGTGGCCAACCTGGCATCCACCATGAAGGCGTGCGAGCAAAGCCTGATGCAGCTGGACGCCGAAATCGGCCGTCGCTTGAAGGGCGACCTGCGCGCCACGCTGGCCGGCGACACTTCGGAACCCAGCCTGACGCTGGTGGCCCAGGACGGCAGCGTGCTCAAGTTCGTGGGCGAGCCGACCCCGGAAACCCTGTACGGCAGCGCCGGTGAAACCATCTTCCTGGAAGTGGCCGCCAAGCGCACCCAATGCAGCCATCCGATGATTCCGAACTACCAGTGCCTGATGGTGCGCGAACGCCGCTATAACGACGCCGGCGTGCAATTGCCGCCGCAGGAAGAATGGCACCCGCTGTACCAGTCGGTCGAAGGCTACGACCACCGCGACGGTGTGCGCACCGTGCTGCGCGTCAAGCGCTACGACTGGAAGAACCCGCCCGCCGATGCGCCGTCGAAGGTGTATGTGCTGGACATGGTGGTTGAGCAGGACGCGTCGGGCAAGAAAAAGTAAGGCGCGGGTCGCGTGCCTCGCGCACGCGACCTACTTGTGTTTGCGCAAGACGCGCATCGACACCCGGGTTTGATCGCGCAATTGCCCAGCCAAGCCTTGGGGCATGGCTTGGGCGATATCTTCCGGAAATGCGGCTTCGATGCGGTCCAGCAGTTGGTCCAGATGGACGGCCGCCATTTCGCGGGAGCGAAAACCAAAATGAACCGCATCTGCCAGTATCGAATCACGCGAGACATCGCGCCTGCCCAGGGATAGCTGCATCATGAGAGGGGCAGGCCGCGCATCGTCGTCGGCCATGTTGGGCACCACATCAAATGCGGGCGACAGCCGCCAGCAACGGGCGTCGGCATCATAGATTGCGGCATGGTTGCGCGGATGGTCATCGTCGTTGCGCACGACGCCATTGAAAACCATTCGATTGAACAGCTCTTGCAGGTCTTCAGGCGGCGCGCCAATTTTGCGCAGGGCTTGGGCAAGCAGAGGGTAGCTCCAGCGTTCGGTGTCGCCATTGGGGTATTCCGTGCCCAGCAAAGAAGCGGCGCTGATCGCCATGTTGCGATGCCCCGCCATACGGTCAAAACGCTTGATGCGCAGGACTGTCGGTGCATCGGAGTCTGCGTGAAGCACCGTTTCGGCGAAGCGCATGCCCGCCTTGGCGCCCCATTGCATGGCGAAATATTCCACCCAGGGAACGTCAGTGATATCGGTATTCAGGCGGGGTTTGACCAACCAATGGATACCGTCGTCATCCAACACCGTGCTTTTGGGCCTTGCGCCTCCCAAACTTGGCGACGATGTGAGCGTTTTGCGCATGGCAGCGTCGATCGGGGGCTTGTGCATAGCCATGGCTTGCAGTTCTCTGACCAGAATTTCAAGCTGGCCCAGGCGCGGAACCCTGAGCGTCGCCACGGCGGGTTTGCGCGACCGTCCCACGGCGAGGGCGCCCCACCGGTCGCTGTTGCCGGCCTTTTCAAGGTAGACGACGTCTGCAGCGTCGTGGCGCAGGCCTTCCCTGCGATTGATCAGCGCGCGTCCCCACGCGTCGGGACAAGTATCGCGCAGCACGTCGTGCAGGCCCTGGTAGCGGTGCGCGAGATAGGTTGTGTCGGCAATAAGCGGCAGGTTGGCGGGGTCGATGGCCCACGGGTGCGCGGCCTCAAGATAGCTGGGCGCGTACACGAATGTGCCGAACGTCTCGTCAGCCTTTTTTGCCCATTTCCCTACCGTCACCCACTCATGCGTATCGGGGCGCTGCAGATAGACGTAGAGCGGTTTCTCAGAAATAGTCATCGTCTGTCGCCGGACTGCGTGCGCGTGCGCGCGGGTCGATAGGTTGCCAGTAGCGGGCATCCAGGGCAGGCGCCGCGGCCTCGAAAATGCCCAATACCCACAAGGCGGTCAGGTACGTCGAGGCGCTTGCCCCGGGGTCACCGCGTTCGATTCGTCGCAGTGTCGCTTCGGAGATATTCATACGTGCGCATAGATCGGCGGCCTTGATGTGTTGGCCGACCCGTTGAGCACGTATGGCGCGGCCCCACATCGTCAGACGGCTCGCGATAGCGGTGGGAACGGCGTCGGAGGCGTGTAGCTTTGTGGGCACGATGAACCATCAAAAAAGTAGGTTTATTGAGATTAAACCTCTATTTATGATGGGTCAATGTCGCTAGATTCAATATCGGACGGGTATATTGTAAATTATAGTTATTCTCATCTATGCCCGCGCGTCTTCCATGGCTGCCACCGACCCCACCCCGCAGCACACGCTTCACACGCTCTACCAGGACCACCAGGGTTGGCTGCAGGGCTGGCTACGTAAAAAGCTGGGGTGCGCATTCGATGCGGCCGATCTGGTGCACGACACCTATCTGCGGGTCCTGAGCCGCCGCGAGCCCGGCGATATCCGTGAGCCGCGTTCGTATCTGGCCACCATCGCTCACGGTTTGATGGTGAACCACCTGCGGCGCCGCGACCTGGAACGCGCCTACCTGGAAACGCTGGCGCATCTGCCCGAGCCCCTGGCTCCCTCGCCGGAATCCCGCGCGCTTGCCCTGGAAGCGCTTTGCGAGATCGACGCCATGCTCGACGGCCTGCCCGTCGCGGCCCGGCGTGCGTTCCTGCTGTGCCAGCTGGAAGGCATGACCCATGCCGAGATCGCCAAGACGCTGCGCGTGTCGGTAGGGTCGGTGCGCCTGTACATCGCCCGCGCCTTGCGCCAATGTCTGGAACTGGCGCCGTGAGCGGCGGGGGCATCGACCCGCGCGCGCTGGACGGCGCGGTGGAATGGTTTCTACGGTTGACGTCCGGCACCGCCAGCGACGCCGACCACGCGGCCTGGCAGGCCTGGCGCCGGGCCGATCCAGAACATGAGCGAGCCTGGCAACGCACCGAAGCCCTGACGCGCCGGTTCGAGGTGCTGCCCAAGGGCCTGCTGCCGGTATTGGGCCGTCCGCGCTCAGTGGGCCGGCGACGCGTGCTGGGCAAGCTGGCGTTGTTGGCGAGCGCCGGCGGTGCGGCCTGGCTGGCGTACCGCGACGACGCCTGGCGCAACTGGGTCGCCGAATACCGCACGCCGGCAGGAGGGCGACGCGAGGTGATGCTGGCCGACCATAGCCGCGTCGTCTTGAACACGTCCACGGCGATGGACGTGCTGTTCGACGCCCAGCAAAGGCTGATCGCGCTGCATGCCGGCGAGATCCTGGTCGAGACTGCGCCCGATCCCGAACGCATCGCCCGGCCGTTCATCGTGCGCACCCGCGAAGGCAGCATCACCGCGCTGGGCACCCGTTTCGTGGTGCGGCGCGACGACGGCGTATCGGCCGTGCAGGTGCTGGAAGGCGCCGTGCGCGTGGCGCCGCGCGGCGCGGCTGCCGATGGCGCTCTGGTGGTGCCGGCCGGCATGGGCTTGCGCTTTGGCGACGGCCTGGCCGACCGCCCCGAACCCATCGCGGGCGATCCGTCGGCCTGGCAGCACGGCATGCTGCAGGTGGACGGCATGCCGCTCAGGCAATTCCTGGCCGAGCTGCAACGCTACCGCAGCGGCTGGATCGAATGCGCGCCGGAAGTGGCCCATCTGCCGATCTCGGGCGCATTCCCGCTGGGGGATATCGACCGGGTGCTGGCCACCGTCGCCGACACCCTGCCGCTGCAGGTGCGCTACCGCACGCGCTACTGGGTGTCCGTGCTGCCGCGGGGCGGAAAAACTAATTTGTAACGCGATTAGCACTTTTCGCGTCTCATCTGGCTACGAGGGTAAGACCAACAGTTGGAGTGCCCCGTCATGCCCCCGCGTTTTCCCCGTCTGCGCGCCCGCGCGTCCCGTCGCGCCCTATGCGGCGCCCGCGCGTTCGCGCTGCCGCTGGCTGCCCTGGCTGCGCCCGTCCTTGCGCAGACGTCCGCCGCGCCGGTCGCGGTGGCGATCGAACCCGGCCCGCTCAGCGCCGCGTTGTCGGCCTACGCCGCGCGCGCCGGCGTGCTGCTGTCGTTCGATCCGGCGCTGACGCGCGACCTGCGCACGGCGGGGCTCAATGGCCGATATGGCTTCGAAGAGGGCTTGCGCAAGCTGCTGGACGGCAGCGGGCTGGAGCCCTTGAGGCGGACCGATGGCGGCTACACGCTGCGCCGCCAGCCCCAGGCGGACGTGACCGCGCTGCCCGCCGTCACCGTGACGGGCAGCCGCGACGGCGACGCGGTCAGCGAAGGCACCGGTTCGTACACGACGCGGGCGGCCTCGTCGGCGACCCGCATGGACTTGTCCCTGCGCGAGACGCCCCAGTCGGTCAGCGTCGTCACCCGGCAGCAGATGGATGACCAGAATCTGACGACCCTGGACGACGTGCTGCGCCAGACCCCTGGCGTCGTGGCGGACAAGCAGGACGAGCGCGTCACCATCACGTCGCGCGGCTTCGCCATGAACACCATGATCGATGGCGTGCCCACGTTTGCGTTCAAGACGCCCGCGGCCGAGGTCGGCATGATCAACACTGTCATCTACGACCGCATTGAAGTCGTGCGCGGCGCAGCCGGCCTGCTCAATGGGGTGGGGGAGCCGGGCGGTTCGATCAACCTGATCCGCAAGCGGCCCACCGGCGAATTCGCCGGCCATGTCACTGCCGGCGCGGGCCGCTGGAACAACTACAACCTGGAGATGGACCTGGGCGGCCCGCTGAACAGCTCCGGCTCCGTGCGGGGCCGCGCCATCGCCTCGCGCACTGCGGGCGACAGCTTCATCGACAAGCGCAAGCGGTCCGACGATGTTTTCTACGGCATTCTTGAAGCGGATATCACGCCCAACACGCTGCTGAGCGTGGGCTTCGAACATCAGAAGACCGCCATCGACGGCGCCAACTTCGGCCAGGCGCCCCTGTTCTACAGCGACGGCACGCGTACGGACTTTCCGCGCTCGTTCAACCCCGGCACCCCATGGAGCCAGTGGGACATGTACAGCGACAAGATTTTCGTCACGCTGGACCATCGCTTCGATAACGGCTGGCGCATCAAGATGGACGCGAGCCGCCTGAAGAACGAACGCCGTGCGGTCTGGGGCTACCTCTTCGAATACTTCCCCGTCGAGCAGAACGGCGATTCCACTATCGAGATTCGCAAGAATCCGGCCAACTCCACCAACAAGTCCTTTGACCTGTACGCCACCGGCCCCTTCCAGGCATTCGGCAGGGAGCATCAGGCGTCGTTGGGCGTGAGCGTGAACGACTACACCAGCGAGCTGAACCTGGATTCGGCCAACCCCAACGGCTGGGACCGCCGGCCGCTCAATTTCTACCAGCTGCAGAATTTCCCCAAGCCCAGCCAGTTCTACACCTTCTACAACACCTTCCTGGACGCCAAGGAAACCGCCGTCTACGGTTCTGCCCGCCTGAAAATCGCCGAGCCGCTGTCATTCGTGCTGGGCGGCCGCGCCACCTGGTACGAAGAAAAATCCAAGTCCTACAACGGCCCCGCCAATCTCTGGACCACCAATCCCACCGCCAAGGCGAATGGCGAATTCACGCCCTATGCCGGTACGGTGCTGGACCTGAACGACACGTTCTCGGCCTACGCCAGCTATACGCGGATCTTCATTCCCCGCACCGAACGCGACGCCGCCAATGCGCTGCTGCCGCCGCAAACCGGCAAGAACTACGAACTGGGCCTCAAGGGCGAGCACCTGGACGGCAAGCTCAACACCAGCTTTGCCGTCTTCCGCACCCAGGAAGCCAATGTGCCGGTCGAAGACCCCAGCGGCACGCCGTTGCCGGACGGCAGCACGCCGTACCGGTCCGTGGCGGGGGCGCGCAGCAAGGGTTTCGAGGTGACGGTGGCCGGCGAAGTCGCGCGTGGCTTGCAGCTGATGGGCGGATATACCTACTTCGCCAAGCGCGATAACGAAGGCGTTTTGCTGTTGCCGAACTACCCCGAGCGTCTGTTCCGGGTGGCGGCCAGCTATCGCCTGCCCGGGGCATGGAGCAAGCTCACGGTCGGCGCCAGCGTGAACTACCAGAGCGGGATCTACTACGACGAATCCAGCGGCCTGGGCCGCGCGACGCAGGGCGGGGTGACGTTGTTGGGGCTGATGGCCCGCTATGAATTCAGCCGGCAGGTTGCCGCGTCGATCAACATCGATAACCTGACCGACAAGCGCTACTACAGCGGGCTGGGCGGGTACAACGGGTACAACTACGGGACGCCCCGGAATGTGTGGATGAAGGTCAGCTACAAGTTCTAGCGGACGGCGCCGGGGCCGGATGACGGGGAGCGGAGGCGGACGGATTGTTCGCTTCCATCAATAATGATTACAATTCCCATTCCCGAAAATCTGAAAGCAGTCACCCCACGGCCATGTCGTCCACGGAATCCCTGGAGCACCGCGAGCTCGGCAGGCTCTATCGCGATCATCATGGCTGGCTGCGCGGCTGGCTGCTGCGGCGCCTGAGCGTGCCGGCCGAGGCGGCCGACCTGGCGCAGGACACCTTCCTGCGCCTGCTGGCCTCGCCGGCATCCATGGCGCAATTGCAGGGCATCCGTCAGCCGCGCAGTTTCCTGGCCACGGTGGCCCAGCGCACCTTGGTCGACCATATCCGCCGCCAGGTGCTGGAACGCGCCTGGCTGGAAACGCTGGCGCAGCAGCCCGAAGCCAGCGCCATTTCTCCCGAGACCCAAGCCATCCTGCTGGAAACCATCCGCGAGATCGACGCCATGCTGAGCGGCCTGGGCGACAAGGTGCGGCGGGCCTTCCTGATGTCGCAACTGGAGGGCGCCAGCTACGCCGAGATCGCATCCACCCTGGGCGTCACGGTCAGTTCCGTCAAGAAATACATGGCCCGCGCCACCGAGCATTGCCTCGTGTACGCGCTGGCCCGGCAGTAGGCGGCCATGGCGGACAAGACAATCGCGACCGCGGCGCAATGGTATGCGCGGTTATGTGCGGACGACGTCACCCCTGCTGACCTGGCCGCGCATGGCCGCTGGTTGGCGCAAGACCCGGAGCACGCGCGCATCTGGCGCCAGGTCGAACGTCTGCGCGGCACCCTGGGTGCCGCGCCCGCCCGGCTGGCGGCCGACACCCTGAACCGGGTCGACCACCACTTTGCCCGTCGCCGTGCGGTGCTGCGCAATGGCCTGGGCGCCGTGGCGTTGCTGGGCGCGGGAAGCCTGCTGGCCTGGCGCGTCTTGCCCGTGGATGATCTGCTGGCCGACTATCGCACCGGCACGGGCGAGCGCCGCGAACTGCGGTTGGCGGACGGCACCCTGCTGTGGCTGGACAGCGCCAGCGCGGTGGACGTCAAGATCGACGCGCAGGGTCGCCAGATCACCGTTCATTCGGGCGAAATCCTGATCGACACTGAACACGCGGCTCGGGGCCTGCCGCCGCTGCGCGTCGCCACCGTGCACGGCACCGTGCGTCCGTTGGGCACGCGCTTCATCGTCAATCGCCAAGAGGGCCGGACGCAGGTGGCCGTGCTGCGCCATGCCGTGGCGTTGCAAGCGGCGGCGGGCGGCGACGAGGTGATCCTGCAGGCCGGCGAGCAGGGCACCCTGGATTCCTCGGGTGCCCGTCACGCCGGGGCCATCACCGGTGAACCCGACGCCTGGACGCGGGGCTTGCTGATCGTGGACAACTGGCGCCTGGGCGACTTGATCGACCAGCTGGACCGCTACCGTCCCGGCCGGCTGCGGTGCGACGACGCCGTGGCTTCCTTGCGCGTATCCGGCGCGTTCCCCATCGACGACACCGACCGGGCGCTGGCCGCCGTCGAGCGGGCGCTACCGGTCCAGATATCGCGTTTCACCCGCTACTACGTCCGCGTGGTGGCACGCGGCTGATTTATTTTCCAGAGGCATTGTCCTTTTTTCGTGCTCGTCCGACTTAGCAGGGATCACGTTGGATTCAAGTCACGGAAAACCTTTGTTCATGTCCTCTACTACTGCTTCCTGCCGCCCTTTCTTTGCTTTCGCGCCGTTGGCGCTGGCCGTCCTGGCGGCCTCGATGGCGATCGGCGCCGCGCCTGCGGCGCAGGCGCAAGCCGCGCCCAATGTCGAGACCGCCCGCCACTATGACATTCCTGCGGGGCCGCTGGGCCTGGCGTTGAGCCGGTTCGCCGCCCAGGCGGGCGTGGTGCTGTCGTTCGACGCGCAACTGACCCAGGGCAAGCAAAGCGCCGGGCTGCAAGGCGGCTATGGCGTTGCCGCGGGCCTGGCCGCCATGCTGGCCGGTACCGGCCTGGAGGCCATCAACCAGGGCGCCAACAATTACGGTTTGCGCATCGCCGGCACGCAGACACTGGCGCCGGTGGAAGTCCTGGGCTCGCGCGAGCCGGGGCCCAGCGAGGGAACGGACTCGTACACCGTCGGCTTGTCCACCACCGCCACCCGGCTGCCGATGACCCTGCGCGAAACGCCGCAGTCCGTGTCGGTCATGACGCGCCAGCGGATGACGGACCAGGGCCTGAACACCCTGGAAGACGCCATTGCCAACACGCCTGGCCTGACCTTCAAGAAGAAGGGGTCGGCCGATGACAACGAGAAAGGCCTGTACGCGCGCGGCATGGAAATCACCAACATGCAGGTGGACGGCGTGCCGACGCACAAGGATTTCAACGCCTTGGGCCTGGACACCGCGTTGTACGACCGCATCGAAGTCGTGCGCGGATCCACCGGCCTGCTGAGCGGTGCGGGCAACCCTGCCGCATCCATCAACCTTGTGCGCAAGCGGCCCACGCGGGAATTCGAGGCTGGCGCCGGCGTCACCGTGGGGTCCTGGGACTACAAGCGCACCGAGTTCGACCTGGGCAGCCCGCTGGACGAGTCCGGCAAATTGCGCGGACGGCTGGTCGGCGCATGGCAGGAAGGCGGCTCGTTCATCGACCGCGTCAAGCAGGACTCGCAACTGCTGTATGGCGTGGTCGAGGCCGACCTGGCCGAGCGCACCTTGTTGACGCTGGGCGCGGAATATCAGCGCAAGAAATGCACGGCGTGCTCGTACTTCGGCTTTCCCGCCGTGTATGCGGACGGCTCCGAGACGGATTTTCCCCAGCGCTTCAACTCGGCGACCAACTGGAGCCGCCAGGAACGCACGCGCTATAACGTCTTTGCCACGTTGGACCACGAATTTGCGCCCTTGTGGAAAGGGTCTGTCACCCTGTCGCGCACCGGCGACGACAACGACCGCACCTACGGCTGGTTCAGCAGCAACGGCTGGGCCAATCCGCAGACGGGGCAGGGCGCCTCGGTCTGGGTCGCGAAATGGCCTATCCCCAAGACCCAGAACGCCGTGGATGCCAGCCTGTCCGGCGCCTTCAACGCGCTGGGCCGCCAGCACGACCTGGTGCTGGGCGTCAACGCGTCGCGTACCAAGGCGGACTACGACACCTATCCGCTGTGGCTGGCGCCCGGCTATGACCCCAAGATTCCGGACATCCGCGCGTGGAACGGCGACATGCCCGAGCCGGATTGGCAGTCGACCGGCAAGCGCTATTACACCGAGAAGCAAGCGTCGATCTACGGGGCAGTGCGTCTGCGTCCCACCGAGGCCTTGTCGCTGGTGCTGGGATCGCGCGTGACGTGGTGGGACCAGCAAGCGTCCTATACCTATAACGATGGTTCTTCCTACCCGGACGACATGCGCGAGCAAGGCGTCTACACGCCTTATGCCGGGGTGGTCTACGACCTGACAAGCAACCTGTCGGCCTACGCCAGCTACACCAGCATCTTACTGCCCCAACAGGCGCAGAGCGTGTCGGGCAGCGTGCTGGCGCCCATCAAGGGCAACACGTATGAAGTGGGCCTGAAAACGACGCTGCTGGACGGCCGCCTGAACGGATCGGTGGCCCTGTTCCGCACGCGGCAAGACAACTACGCGATGCTGGACGGCGACCGCCTGGCGCCCAACGGCGACAGCGCGTTCGTTGCCGCCGACGGCGCGGTGATGCGCGGTGTAGAAGCGGAAGTGAGCGGCGAGCTCACGCCGGGCTGGCAGATGCAGCTGTCGTACGCCTATGTGGACCGCAAGCTGCCCCAGGGCTTTACGACGCAGGTGGGCCTGCCGCGCCACATCGCCAAGCTCTACACCACCTATCGCCTGCCTGGCGATTGGAGCGCCCTGACGGTAGGCGGCGGCGTGCGCTGGGAAAGCCAGAGCGGCTATTCCAGCCGCGGGCCTGGCGGCCGTCAGGCCGAGGCTTCACAAGGCGCCTATGCCTTGCTGGACTTGATGGCGCGATATCAGTTCAACCGCCAATGGTCCGCCACGCTGAACCTGAATAATGTGCTGGACAAGAAGTATTACGCCAGCACCAACGTCTACAGCAATTACTACGGGGCGCCATTCAGCGCGATGCTGGGGGTGAATTACCGGTATTGATGAGTGCGCCATCAACGCGCCAATCGCAAACTCTCCATGAAATACACCGCGTGGTCCGACGACTGCGCGGCTTCCCTCCAGACCATGCCCGTCACGCGAAGAAGCATCCCGTCGCCTATGCGCCGGCGGTGGCCGGCAGCACGCGGGCCCCGGATCTGCCCGACGTTCCCACCGTAGGCCAATCAGGCGTGAAGGCGCTGGAAGGTTACGACGCCACGTTCGGGTACCTGGTGATGGCACTCAGGGACACGCCCCAAGAAGTCGTGAAGATATGGGAAGCGGCGCTGGCCAGGGTATACGTCTTGCCCGAATTTCAGCAGACCATGGCGGGCCTGGGCGTGCGAGGGGAGTGATGAGCGCGTCGCATCTTCGTGCATTAGCAGACTAGATCTCGCTGTAAGTGTCTGCGTGATTCTCTATGATCGTGGCTTGAGTTCAGGCGCACAGCGCCACCACATCGACGCGATTTCAGAGAGAAGTGCATGATTCCAGCTTGGAACAGTATCAAGGATGCTTCGGCTGTGCAGCCTTTCATTCAAAGCCGGGTAAAGCAGGGAGTCTTGCCATGATTCAGCGCCGTGACGTGCTTTCTTCAGAAATTCGAGAGCTGGAGCAAATGTTGGACGGCATTCCTGCTACTGCCGTCATCCAACGGATTTCGCTTGAAAGCCGACTGAAGTCTGTACGTGATGCGTTTGAGCAAGAGCTAGCCTGTTGCCAGCCTTCGCATTTTGAGTCTGACTAAGGCCACGGTTTGATCCATAGGCTCGGGCACTTGGGGCAAAGCACCAGATTGCTTTGACCGTGGATTTCTCAGCGGAATTATCCGCCGAACATCCCCGCCACCTGCTCCTGTATCTCAAACACATCCGATACCCCATACAGCCCGACGCTCTTTTGCAGGCGGCTGTTATCCGGCGGTGTTTCCACGCAAGCCTTGACCAACACGAACTGTCCCGCCGGGTCGGGCATGAATTTCATGCCGGACACCGACAGGCGTTCGATGCGCACGGTGCCATCGTTGTAGCGGCGGCCCCTGGCGGGGATGCCGTTCAGTTCATCCATCGATGGCACGTGGTCGAAGACCGCGTCGTAGAACTCGATGATTGGACTGCTGTTGGTGCTGGCGCAGCGATGGACGTAGGCGGCGTGGTAGCGGCCGTCCAGTTGGTAGGACACGACATCACCGGCCCGGTAGAAGGTCAGGCTGTCGGGTTGCCCGGGGGCGCGCTTGAGCGGGGTGGGCGGCGTATGCAGGAACGCCTGCTTGATATCCGGCGTCTTGCGGTGAAAGTCGTCGCTGAGCGCGACCGCGTCATTCAGGGCGTCGATGGCGGCATCGGCCTGTGCTGAGAGGGTGGCGTCGGCGATGCCGTACTTGTGCAGCAGGATGACCAGCGCGACAGCGGTCTTTTGGCGGTACAGGGCCGACACCGCGTCGTCGTTTGCCTGCAGCACACAGTTCCAGCGGCGCAGCACCTGTGGCAACGCGCGGGCGCCAAGGTTGGCTGCCAAGGCCTCATCGTGCCGGGCATAGGCCATCAGGCGTGTCATGAGCCGGGCCAGGTCTTCGTCCAGCGTTTGTACCAAGGTGTCTGCGGCCAGCTTCTTCAGGGCCTGGGCGTGATTGATCGAGGCCATGCTGGCATTATCCTTGGGACGGTTTCGAGGGGGCGGCAGGCCATGCCCAGCCGCTTTCCGATAGATCCGGCTGCAACGCCTTGAACGCGTCCGTTGCCCCGGCTTGCCCCGGAAACACACCGGCCTTGTCGGGCCAGAACAATTGCACGCAGGGAAAGTCGTCGCCGCCATGGAACCAGCGGTTCCAGCCCAGGTGATCGGGGTAGTGGGATTTGTCGACGGGCACGAGCAGGGCGTTGAAGCCGCGGAACAGGGTGTCGACGGGAACGCCGATGGGCGGCGCGTTGCCGGCCTCGATCATGCGGTACAGGTTCCACAGCACGTCGTGGGTGACTTCGCGGGGCAGGGAAAAGACGATGACCTCGGGAAAACCGTGACCCACCCAGAAGCCGCAGGTGAACGAGAAACCGGGCTGGTCGCCTTCGGCGAAGATCTCGGTGCGAAACCAGCCGTGTTCGCGGATCTGGCTGACGAAGCGCTGTTCGTCGGCGTCCAGGACGTCGGCGGGGGCATCCAGGGCGGTGGCGATGTCGGGGATGGGCATGCGGGCTCCGAGGGCGAATGCTAGGCGATAGGGCAGATCATACCTATTGCTTCCAGCTTGACGAGTTGCCTGGCCTGGCGGTAGCGCTTGGGCATTCTGTAAACTGGTCTGCGCCTTTCTCTTGACTCATATCAGATGCCCGCCTCCCACACCGCTCTCGCCGCCGCCCTGCAGACCCCGGTCCGCACCCCCGCCGACCTGGATTCCCTGGAGACGTTCTTCAAGCGTCCGGAAGTCAGCGCGTTCTACGGCGACATCCAGGAGCCGGAGCAGGCCGACGCCGCCTTGCGATTCTGCGCCGACCTGCTGCCGACCCTGCATCCCAGCCGCGCCTCGGCGCTGGCGTTGATGTGCGGGTCGTTGGTGGAAGACGGCGCCGATCCGGTGTTGCTCTTTCCGACGCTGCGGGCGCTGCTGCGCCCGTGGCTGGAGACCTTGCAGCCGTATTGCGCGCAGGAAGTCGAAGAGGATGACGACGAGGTCGAGGAAGCGGATCGCCAGGCCTGGCGCGACGCGCAGGCCCGGCTCGAGGCGTTGCCGGACGACCAGCGCTGGCAGGTCGAGGCGCGGGTTGAAGCCGTGGATACGCTGGTGCTGCCGATGATGGCGATGGTGATGCGCGATCGGCGCAATCATCAGGCGCTGATCGACGACGATGTCTTGTTGCAGCGCCTGTATGCCATGACCACCATGAACGACAGCCTGCCGTTCGAGCAGCTGCATTTTCTGTGGCTGGCCTCGCGCATCAGCTATGAGGACGAACTGGTGGTGCTGTTGCCGGCGTCGGGCACGGGCTTCGTGGCCCGGGCGCACGGCATCAACAACAATTTCCATGCCTTTACGTTATTGCAGATCTTGATCGGCGAGCATGCCCAGGCGCTGGGCGTGCGGCGCGAGATCGCGCCGCGCGAGCCGGATGCGGACGGCGACACCGCGGATTTTCAGTGGTTGCAGGTGGACGCCTACGCCGACGGCGCGCTGCAGAACATCATGCGCCTGGCCTGGGGCGAGGCGGCGCTGCGCGACAACGCCGCCAAGGCCGGCAAGCGTGTGCTGATTGCACTGGAAACGGACGAAGGCATCAAGCGCAATTGGTCGGGCTTCAATGGCGCGATCCACGACGCGCAGCAGCCATTGATGACGTTCACGCGGTATTTGACGCCGGACGAAGTGGCCGAGTACCTGGCCTGAGGGCGGATCGGACCATCCTGGCGGGGCCAGGCGCCTCAATGCCTGCCGCTGGCCACCGCCAGGTGTTCGCCCGCGTCATGCACATGCAGGCGCCGGCGGTCGGAAATCAGCCAGTACAGCCCGCCGCTGACCGCGGCGCCCAGGAACCAGGAATAAGGGGCCAGGGCTTCCAGCCCCGGCGCCAGCGCGATGACGATGGCCAGCGTGGCCGATGGGGCCAGGGCGATCAGGGCGCGCGGGTTGACGCCGCGAGTATAGAAATAGGTGCCGGCGCTGGCCTCGGTATACAGGTCGGGGACGTGCACGCGGGTTTTTCGGATCAACCAGTAGTCGGCCATGATGATGCCGTACAGCGGCCCCAGCAGCGCGCCCAGCCCCGACAGGAAATACACGATGACCACGGGGTTGCCGTAGATCTTCCAGGGCAGGATCAACACCGCCAGCGTGGCGCTGATGAGGCCGGCGCGGTGAAAGGTCAGGTAGCGCGGCGCCAGGTTGGTGAGTACGAAGGCGGGGGCGACGAAGTTGGCCATGAGGTTCACGGCCAGCGTCACGATCAGAAGCGCCAGGCAGCCCAGCACCAGGAACAGCTTGTCGGGAATGGCCGCGACGATGTCGGCGGGGCTGGTGATGACGCGCCCGTCGATGCTGAATTGCGCGCCGGCCAAGACGGCGCTGATGCCCGCGAACACCAGGATATTGATCGGCAGCCCCCAGAAGTTGCCGCGCCGGATGCTGCGTTCGCTGGGGGCCGAGCGGGTGAAGTCGCAGAAATTGAGCAACAGCGTGCCATAGATGGACAGCCACAAGGCTGCCGCCGAGAACACGCTGTTCCAGGCGGCCAGCCCGGTGGGGGCGGCGCCGGTGGACCAGGCGATGCGGCCGTCGACCCGAGACACCATCCAGACCGCCAGGGCCAGCATCGTGATGAGGATGACGGGGCCGGCGCAGCCTTCGAACTTGCGCACCATTTCCATGCCGTAGGCCAGGATGGCCAGTTGCGCCAGCCAGACGGCCAGGAAGCAGGCCCAGCCCAGGCCCGACAGCCCGAGCAGGCTGCCGTGGTCGTAGCGGGTCAGGTCGGGCGCTACCGCAGCCAGCAGCACATGCAGCACGACCGAGGCCAGGTAGGTCTGGATGCCGAACCAGGCAATGGCGATGACCGCCCGGATGAGGGCGGGTAACTGCGCCCCGCGAATGCCGAAGCTCAAGCGGCTGATGACGGGAAACGGCACGCCGGTGCGTTGGCCCATGTAGCCGGACAGGTTCATCAGCAGGTACACGAGGGTGGCGCCCAGCGCCATGGCCGCCAGGATCTGGCCTGCCGACATACCCATGGCGAACAGGCCGATGGCAAAGGTGTAGTTGGCGATGTTGTGGACGTCGTTTGTCCAGAGCGCAAAGAGGCTGTAGGCGCCCCAGCGCCGGCCCTCGACCTGGGATGGGGCCAGGTCGGCGTTGTGCAGCCGCGGGCTGATCGGATGCAAGGTGGTGTCCGGCGATGCCGGCGATTCGTCGGCTGCCGAGGGGCAGGGCAGAGAGGGCGTGAGCGTGTTCGAAACCATGGCGAGATGCCTTTGTGATTCGCAAGGCAAGACCCTACCGTTCATGGCGTCGGTGGTTGACTAGGACCCGTCTGATACTGAATTCAGGGTCTTCCCCAGTAGTGGAAACGTCTAGTCGCGCACGATCGATACCAAGGTATATGCCCACCGGCCTGTTTGGAACGCGGGGCCGCCCCTACACTGCCGCTTGTCGCAAACCTAAAGGAGCCCGCCGTGGAAGACGACGGAAGTACCCGAACCGACGGCGCATGCCGGGCATGACAGGTCTGCACGACACGTATTGCCAGCCGCCGCGCGCATCCCGATAACGGAGCCGCGCCACGCATGCGCCACCAGAACGCCTTCGGGCGGATCTCCCTGTTTCCAGGAGACGCGCATGCATTTCTCGACCCAATCCCCGACCTCCGTGCGCCGGGCGCCGACCGCGCCGGCCTTCATCACCCTGACGTTCTACGGCAGCCCCGCCGTGCTGGCCTCGATCCGCAAGCGGCTGTACGAGGAACTGCGCCAACGCGACGAAAGCGTGGCCGACGTTCGCTATTCCGCCGACGGCGACCAGGCCTGCACGGCCATCAGCTTGCGTAGCGACACGGGCAACCCCTGGCCCTTGATCACCTGGCTCAGCGATCTGTGCCGCGACATGGGCGTGCAGACGCTGCGCGTGGGCGTGTCGCCAGCGGCCCGTGCGCAGCCCGCGCCGGTGGTGGCGCCGACGCACCTCTGATTCAACCTTTTTCGATTTTCCATATCCATCGAGCCCGCGCTCGCCATGGACCGGGGACGCCTGCGCTCGCGCGCCGGCACACCCCGGCCGACGATGAGCGCGGGCGGGAGCAGCGAACATGAAACAAGTCCAAGAAGCGACGCTGCCGGCCCCGGGCGGGCCGCGTAGCGAAAAGAACCGCACGCCGGATGCGGCGGCGGACAAGCGCCGAACCATGCCGGTGGCGCGCCATGCGGGGCTGTCGGTGCACGACAGCCTGCAGGCGTTGCAGACGCAGCGGTCCGGCCTGGCCGAGGCCGACGTGGTGGTGCGGCGCGCGGTCGATGGCCTGAATGAAGTGGCGCACGACAAGCCGGCGCCCGCCTGGCTGCAGTTGCTGCGCGCGTTCCGCAATCCGTTCGTGCTCGTGCTGTTGGGCCTGGCGGCGGTGTCGTACCTGACCGACATCCAGTTTGCCAATCCGGCGGACCGTGACTGGACCGGCATCATCATCATGTTGACGATGGTGTCGATCAGCGGCCTGCTGCGTTTCATCCAGGAATACCGCTCGGGCCGCGCCGCGGAAAAGCTCAAGTCCATGGTGCGCAGCACCGCCACGGTGCTGCGCCGCGACAGCCAGGCCAGTGAGCCGGCGCGGCGCGAGGTGCCGATGAATGAGCTGGTGCCCGGCGACATCGTCGAGCTGCAAGCGGGCGACATGATTCCGGCGGACATCCGGCTGCTGCAATCGCGCGACCTGTTCATCAGCCAGGCCATCCTGACCGGCGAGGCGCTGCCGGTGGAAAAGTACGACACCCTGGGCAGCGTCAGCGCCAAGCGTGCGGACGCCCAGGCCGGTGAAAACGCCGAGCTGCTGGACCTGGCCAACATCTGCTTCATGGGCACCAATGTGGTCAGCGGCACCGCCACGGCAGTGGTGGTGGGCACGGGCGCCAATACGTACTTTGGCTCGCTGGCCAAGAACGTGGTGTCGACCAAGCGGGTCGAGACCAGCTTTGACCGCGGCGTGAACAGCGTGTCGTGGCTGCTGATCAAGTTCATGCTGGTGATGGTGCCGATCGTGTTCGTCATCAACGGCGTCACCAAGGGCGACTGGGTCACCGCGCTGACGTTCGCGCTGGCGGTAGCGGTGGGGCTGACCCCCGAGATGCTGCCCATGATCGTCTCGGCCAACCTGGCCAAGGGGGCGGTGGCGATGGCGCGGCGCAAGGTCGTGGTCAAGCGCCTGAACTCGGTGCAGAACTTCGGCGCGATGGACGTGCTTTGCACGGACAAGACCGGCACGCTGACGCAGGACCGCATCATTCTTGAACACCATTTCAACGTCGACGGCGAGATCGACGACGAGGTGCTGCGCCTGGGGTGGCTGAACAGCGTGAACCAGAGCGGCCAGCGCAACCTGATGGATCGAGCCATTCTGGCCCGCGCGCTGGACCTGCGCGGCTGGGATCGCAGCGACGCCTACGGCAAGGTCGACGAGATTCCGTTCGATTTCGTGCGGCGGCGCCTGTCCGTGGTGGTGCGTGGGGCCGACGGCAGCCTGGAGATGATCACCAAGGGCGCGGTCGAGGAAATGCTGGCGGTGAGCACCGGCGTGGTCTGCAATGGCCGCGAACAGCCGTTGGATGCCGCCATGCGCAAGCGCCTGCTGCGTAGCGCCGAGGCCTACAACCGCGACGGCTTCCGGGTGCTGGTGGTGGCCTCGCGCCGTCTGGAAGACACGGGCCGCACGCAGTTCCAGACCGCTGATGAAAGCGGGCTGGTGGTGCGCGGCTTCCTGACGTTCCTGGATCCGCCCAAGGATTCGGCGCAGGCCGCGATTCGTGCGCTGAACGATTACGGCGTGGCGGTGAAGGTGCTGACGGGCGACAACCCCATCGTGGCCGCCAAGGTCTGCCGCGATGTCGGCCTGGACCTGGGCACCGAGCGCGATGGCCGCGTGGTGCTGGGCAGCGATATCGAGCAGATGGACGACGTGGCGCTGTGCCGCCGGGTCGAGAAGGCGGTGCTGTTCGCGAAGCTGACGCCGCTGCAGAAGTCGCGGGTGGTCAAGGCCCTGCAGGCCAACGGCCATACCGTGGGCTTTCTGGGCGACGGCATCAACGACGCGCCGGCCCTGCGCGACGCCGATGTGGGCATTTCGGTGGACAGCGGCGCCGACATCGCCAAGGAAACGGCCGACATCGTGCTGCTGGAAAAGGACCTGATGGTGCTGGAGCAGGGCGTCATCAAGGGCCGCGAGACCTTCGGCAACATCCTCAAGTACCTGAACATGACGGCCAGCTCGAACTTCGGCAACGTGTTCTCGGTGCTGGTGGCATCCGCGTGGCTGCCTTGGGAACCGATGCTGTCGCTGCAGCTGCTGATCCAGAACCTGGTTTACGACATCTCGCAACTGACGCTGCCGTGGGACCGCATGGACGAAGAGTTCCTGAAGAAGCCACGCAAGTGGGAAGCGGGCAACATCCAGCGCTTCATGCTGTGGCTGGGCCCGACGTCGTCGGTGTTCGATATCACCACGTACTTCCTGATGTGGACGGTGTTCGGCGCCGGGGCGGCCTACGCGCTGCATGGCGGCGACGGTGGCCAGACCATCATGAATTCCGGTTGGTTCATCGAAGGCCTGGTGTCGCAGACCTTTGTGGTGCACATGCTGCGCACCCGCAAGATTCCATTCCTGCAAAGCACGGCGTCGCTGCCGGTGCTGCTGTCCACCACGGCGGCCATCGGGCTGGCGTGCTGGCTGCCGTTTTCGCCGATTGCCGAGTCGATTGGGTTCGTGGCCCTGCCGCCCGTGTATTTCGGCTGGCTGGCGCTGACGATCCTGGGCTACATCGCGCTGACGCAGCAGGTCAAGACGTTCTACATCCGCCGCTACGGCCGGTGGTACTGACATGCCGGGAGAATCGTCATGGAAAAGGCATTCGAGGAAATGCGCAAGTTCTCGCGCGACATGCATGAGTACGAATCCGAACGCATGGCGCGCCGCGGGGGCGACCTGCCCGACATTCCGGACGGCCCGTTGATTCCGCTGCGGCTGCTGGTGCCGATGCTGCTGGTCTGGACGTTGGGCGTGGGCGGCATCCTGTGCCTGCTGCCCTGATACGGTGAGGCATTGAAAAGGGCAAGACCGATATGTCGGTCTTGCCCTTTTCGTTGGAGCGGATGAACGGTGGTGGCGTCGGGGAGGATAGGCCGTGCCGATCAGGCGCCGCCGTGCAGCATCTGGATCACGCCCAGCGCGATCCAGATGCCGACCAGCACGGCGCCGCGTGCGATCCAGAGCGTCTTGATGGAAAGTTTCATGGGAGGCTGCCGATGAGCGGTGAAGGAAGGGCAGCACGGCCGCGCCGCCCCGAGGGTTGGAAAATTATAGAAACCGGCCCGGTGCGGCGCGAGGCGGGAATGGGTTGGCCGGCATATACATTGGTATACGCCCGCTTTCCCGAGGTAGGCTGGGGGCCTTGCCTGTCTCTACAATGGCGTGTCGCGGCGCGCGGCGGCGGTCCGCGGGCGTCGCTTTCCTACCAACAGGGTGGTTGCGCCATGTTCCAGAAGCCGGCCAGGTATTTGAAACAGCGCCCGGGCGCGGGTATTGCGCTGCTCGTCGTGCTGATGGCGGTGGTGTTTCTGGCCGACACCTTCACCCGCCTGGAAATCGCGGTGGCGGTCTTCTACGTGGCCGTGATCCTGGCCGCGTTCAGCTTCCTGCCCCGGCGCGGGGTGACCTTGGTGGCGGTGGCGTGCGCGGTGCTGACCCTGCTCAGCCTGTACCTGACGCCCAACGGCGGGGCGCTGCGCGAACTGGGGGTGATCAACGCATTGATCAGTATCGCGGCCATTGGCGTCACCGCGTACCTGGCCTTGAAGCGCGCAGCGGCGGAAGACGCCGCCTTCGAGGCCCGCTCGCAACTGGCGCGCATGGCTCGCATCCACAGTCTGGGTGAGCTGACCGCGTCGATTGCCCACGAGATCAACCAGCCGCTGGCGGCCATTGCTACCAGCGGCAGCGCCTGCCAGCGCTGGCTGGAACACGATCCCCCGAACATCGAGCGTGCCCTGCGAGCCTTGCAGCGCATGATCGATGATGTGACGCGCGCCAGCGAGGTGGTTGCGCGCATTCGCCGCGATGCCCGCAATGCCACGCCGCAGCGCGTGCGGCTGGACCTGGCCGACGTTATCGGCGACGTGCTGGAACTGGCCGGCGGCGAGTTGGCCAGCCACGAGGTGTCGTTGTCCACCCGTATCCAGGAACGCGTGCCCGCCGTGCTGGGGGACCGCGTGCAGCTGGGGCAGGTGGTCGTGAACCTGGTGCTGAACGCCATCGAAGCCATGCAGGACACCCCGGTGGGCGCGCGCCACCTGATCCTGCGCCTGGCCTTGCAGGAACCCGGGCTGGTGCAGTTTTCGCTGACCGACAGCGGGCCGGGCCTGAGTCCGCAGGCGCGCGAACGGCTGTTCGACACCTTCTGGACCACCAAGCCGGACGGCACCGGCCTGGGCCTGACCATCAGCCGCGGCATCATCGAAGGCCATGGCGGCCGCTTGTGGGCCGAGCCTGCCGGGCGCGGCGGCGCGGTGTTCTGTTTCACGCTGCCGGCAGCCCCCGAGGAAGAATCACCATGAATGCATCCGCGCGGCTTGAACCCGCTACCGTCCATATCGTCGACGACGACGCCTCGCTGCGCGAGTCGCTGGAAGACCTGATGCATTCGGTCGGCCTGCCGGTGCGCGGCTACGGTTCGGTGCAGGAATTCCTGGATAGCGGTGCGGATGCCGGCCCCGGCTGCCTGGTGCTGGACGTACGCCTGCCGGGCCAGAGCGGCATGGACCTGCTGCGCCGCATGCAACAGGCGCAGCGGCGCCTGCCGGTGGTGATGATCACCGGCCATGGCGACATCCCGATGTCGGTGGCGGCCATGAAGCTGGGCGCCGTGGACTTCCTGACCAAGCCGTTTCGCGATCAGGACTTGCTGGACACGATCCACGCGGCAATCGAGCAAGACCGCGCGCAGCTGGCCAACCTGACGGGGTCGCAAGAGGTGCGGGCGCGTTGGGATACGTTGACCGACGGCGAAAAGGCCGTGATGGAACGGGTGGTGCGCGGCATGCTGAACAAGCAGATCGCCGCCGAATTGAATGTCAGCGAGATCACCGTGAAGGTGCGGCGCGGACGGGTGATGCGCAAGATGCAGGTGCGCACGCTGGCCGACCTGGTGCGGGCGGGCGGTCAGCTGGGAGGGTAGGCGTGCCGCTACTGAGGCTGTGCGGCGGCTCGCCACACGTCCAGGAAATGGCGTTTTTTCAACGGGTCCAGGTAGACCAGCAAGCCCACGCCCAGCGCCACCGGCCGCACGCCGGCTGCCGGCACGCCCGCAGCCGGCACGATCGAGGCCGCCACCGGCCGCATGCCGGACTGGCGGGCGATCATCTCTTGTCCGCGCGCAGACAGCAGGTAGTCCAGGAAACGGGCGCCCAGGTCCGCGCGCGGCGCCTGCCGCGGAATGAGGGCGGTGCGTGACAGCATCAGCGTGTAGTCCTGCGGATAGATCACCGCCAGCGGCGCACCCTGGGCGATGCGGTGGCGGGTATAGGATTCCAGCAGGTTGTAGGCCAGCGTGATGTCGCCGCGTTGCAGCTTGTCCAGCGCGTCTTCCGTCGACTCGTGCACGGCGACCCGGTTGCGGCCGAAGGCGGCCAGCAGGGCGCCGGCCAGGCTGTCCAGGCGCGCGTCCTGCGTGGCGGCCAGATAGCCGAAGCCGCTGCCTTCCACGTCATAGGTCGAGATCCGGCCCGCCAGCGGCTGGCCGGGCGCCTGCAACAGCGCCAGCAGGTCGCGGCGCGTGCGCGGTGCGCGGGCGGCGTCCAGCTGGCGGGTGTTGTAGACCATCACGATGGGGTCGGTGCCGATGCTGAAGACCTCATCGCGCCAGTTGGCCCAGGCGGGCAGGGCGCGCGTCTCGGGCGATACATGGGGCTGGGCATGGCCATCGTTGACCAGCTTGGTCTGCAAGTCCATGGCGCTGCTGATGATGAGGTCCGGCCCGGTCTTTGCATCGAGCCCCTGGGACGCCCGCGCCACGGTGTCGTTGTACAGCGCCTGGGTCGACAGTTCCGTGTATTCCAGCCGCACGCCGGGGTTGAGCCGGCTGAAGTCTTCCAGCACGCCGCGAAACACCTGCACGCTGTTGGACGCATGCACCACCAGCACCTGCTTGCTGGCGGCCGGGCCCAGCGTCAGCCCGTCGCCGCTGGTTTCGACGGCCTGGCTGGCCGTGCCCAGCAGCAGGGCGGCGCAGGCGGCGGCCACGCGGGCCAGGGGGGCGAGTCTACGTGTCATGGCGATTGATCGGCAGAATGACCTGGGCTTGCAGGCCGCCCTCGGGCCGGTTGCTCAGGCTGAGCCGGCCCTGGTGAATGTCGACCACGCGCTTGACGATCGACAGCCCCAGGCCCGCGCCGGGCGTGCGCGGATTGGGCCCGCGTGAAAAACGTTCAAAAGCGCTGTGCGCCAACGCGGGGGCAATGCCGGGCCCGCAGTCGGAGACGGTGATGCGCCAGTGCCCGTCGTCAGGTTCCAGCCGGATGTCGATGTGCCCGTCGGCCGATGCGCCGTGGCGCAGTGCGTTGTCGACCAGGTTCTTGAAGGCCTCGCGCAGCATCAGGCTGTCGCCGGGCACGCGGGCGGGCGGGGTGTTCGCGTCCGGCAGGTGCAGCCGCACATCGGGCTGCGGATCTGCCTGCGGCACCGTGTCGTACACCGCCTGGTCGAGCAGGTCGGCCAGATCCACGGGTTCGAATTTTCGCAGGTTGCTGCGGTGAATGACGCTGGCGTCGCTGAGCAGCTGGTTGACCAGCCGCGACAGCTTTTCCGCGTTGCGCAGCACGGCCAGCAGGCTGCGGCGCTGTTCGGCCGGGTCTTCCTCGTCCAGCGCCACTTCCATCTGCGCATGCAGCGCCGCCAGCGGCGTGCGCAACTGGTGCGCCGCCTCGGCGATGAACAGGCGCAGCGTATCCAGGTTTTCCGACAGGCGCGCCATGAAGCCGTCCAGCGAATGCACCAGCGTGTCGAGTTCTTCGGGCACCGGCGCCGCAATCGGATGCAGGTCCGATGCGCTGCGCCCGGCCAATTCGCGTTCGATGCGCTGGATGGGCGACAGCGAACGGTGCAGGCCCCAATAGGCCAGCGCCAAGGCCGCGGCCGTAAAACCAATCAACGCCAGCGTGCCTTGCCACAGAATGCTGTCGGCCAGCGCATCGCGCGCCTCGCGCGTCTGCGCCACCTGGATGCGCGCGGCTTCGGTCGCGCGCGGGCCGGCCACCTTGCGTTCCATCCAGGCCACCCGCACCGGCTGGCCCTGGTAGCTGGCCGCATATAACTGCGGCGTATCGGCCGTGTCCGCACCGCGAGCAGGTGGCGCCGGCAAATCGGCATACCCGGAAATCAAGCCGCCATCGGCCGCCGCCACCCGGTAGAACACCCGGTCGCGCGGCGCCTGCTCCAGCAGCGCAAGCGCCGCATACGGCATGTCCATCTGCCAGTCGCCCTGCACCAGTTGCAGGCTGTCGGCCATCGACAGCACGGACGCGCGCAGCAACTGGTCATAGGTCGTATCGGCCGTCTGCTGCGCATAGCCGCGCACCAGCAGATACAGCGCACCCAGGCCCGCCACGAACAGCGCCAGCAGCATCGCCAGCAAGCGACGGCGAACGGAGATGCGCCCGGGTTGCACGAATCAGTCTCGCGAAGGCTCGGGCAAGGGCGCCGATGCCGTCGCCGAGTCGGCATTGCGCGTGGGGGCCGTGTCGGCGGGGACCGCCCCAGCCTCGTCCACCGCCGTCAGCAGATACCCCGTGCCCCGCTGCGTCTCGATCCGCAGCGGCGACCCTTCCAGCTTCTTGCGCAGCCGCGCGATATAGACCTCGATCGCATTCGGCGCCGCGTCGTCATCGAACGCAAACAGCTTGTTCGCGATCTCGGACTTGCTCACCGCCCGGTTCATGCCCGCCAGCAAAATCTCAAGCAGGCTGTATTCACGCTTGGGCAATTCAATCCGCTGCCCCGCCAGGCTGACATGCCGCGCCGCGCTATCGATCACCAGTTCCCCAAACCGCAACACCCCCGCCGCCTGCGCACTGGGCCGCCGCAACAACGCCCGGCACCGCGCTTCCAGCTCACGAAAATCAAACGGCTTGGCCAGGTAATCATCGGCCCCCGTATCCAGCGCGTGCACCCGATCTTCAATATCGATCCGCGCCGTCAACGCCAACACCGGCGTCTTGCTGCCCCGATCCCGCAACCGATGCAACACATCAAACCCCGACATCCGCGGCAACCCGATATCCAGAATCACCAGATCAAAGGTCTCGTACTGCAACACACCATCCGCACTGAGCCCATCGCCCTGAAAATCCACGGCATGCCCGAGCCGCCGCAATCGTCGCACGAGCGCGTCGGCCAAATCTTCATCATCTTCAATAACGAGTATCCGCATCCCCAAATTGTCGCATGCCCCCCACCGCCGCCCTCCACCCGACCAGCCACCAGCCAACGTTCAATCTGTCACAAAAATCCCCATACCCCTACCACCACTACCCGCACTTCACCCCCCGCAAGCGCGCAGCGACCACCCCGCCAACGCACCCCACCGCGTAAGCCATTTCTTGGCCGCCCGCGCGGCCAAAAATGGCGGGCCCCGCCCCTCTCTCCCGCCCCGTCGTGGCCCAGCAGCGCCCCAAGCCAAGACATTCGTAGTCCGGGGTGGCGTTCGCCTGGGAGGCCGCGCCGTCGATGCGCCCGAGGGAATCGGAAGGGAGCCGAAGGCGTACGACGATGACGAAGGGGGGGGCCGCCTAGGCCAGTCCGGCGCCCGCGCGCCGGACCGCAATCGTTGGCGCGGCCTCCCAGGCGAACGCCACCCCGGACGGCCTACATACCCACCGCCCCCAACAGCAACAATCCCCAACCCAGCCCCGACCCCAATATTTCCGACAGGTTCCAGACAGCTTTTCTTCCTAGTCTTGCGCCCCAGCGCCTTGCAAGCCAAGGCCGCACATAACAACGACTAGTCGGAGATACCCCCCTCATGCTTCTGACCCTGCTCGGCTTCGGCATGGTGATCACGTTCATGACGCTGATCATGACCAAGCGCCTGTCGCCCCTGGTTGCCCTGATCCTCGTCCCCATCATCTTTGCCCTGCTCGGCGGCTTCGGCGCCGGCATCGACAAAATGATGCTCGACGGCATCCGCAAGATCGCGCCCACCGGCGTCATGCTGATGTTCGCCATCCTCTACTTCGGCGTCATGATCGACGCCGGCCTGTTCGACCCCATCGTCGGCCGCATCCTGCGCGCCGTCAAAGGCGATCCCCTGAAAATCGTCGTGGGCACCACCGTCCTGGCGCTCGTCATTTCGCTGGACGGCGATGGTTCGACCACCTACATGATCGTCGTCGCCTCCATGCTGCCGCTGTACCGGCGCCTGAAGATGAACGCCCTGTCCATGACCTGCCTGGCCATGCTTGCCAGCGGCGTCATGAACTTGACGCCGTGGGGCGGCCCCACCGCGCGCGCCGCCAGCGCCCTGCACGTGGATGCCGGCGACATCTTCGTGCCGCTCGTGCCCGTCATGGGCGTGGCTATCGTCGCCATTCTGATCCTGGCCTTCTTCCTGGGCCTGCGCGAACGTCGCCGCCTGGGCGTGCTGGCCCTGCCGGAAGGCGCCTCGCTGCATGCCGGCTACGACGAAGATGGCCCCAAGAATTTGCCCGAGATCGAAGTCGACCACGACCTGCGCCGCCCCAAGCTGTTGTGGGTCAATGCCGGTTTGACCCTGGCGCTGATGGTCAGCCTGGTGATGGGCGTGCTGCCGCTGCCCGTGCTGTTCATGATCGCCTTTGCCATTGCGCTGATCATCAACTACCCGAACCTGGCCGAACAGCGCCGCCGCGTGGCGCAACACGCCGGCAACGTGCTGTCGGTGGTGTCGCTGATTTTTGCGGCGGGCATATTCACCGGCATCCTGTCCGGCACCGGCATGGTCGAAGCCATGTCGCGCAGCCTGCTGGCCGTGATTCCCGACGCGCTCGGCCCCTATCTGGCGGGCATCACCGCGCTGGTCAGCCTGCCGTTCACCTTCTTCATGTCCAACGACGCCTTCTACTTCGGCGTGCTGCCCATCCTGAGCGAAGCCGCCCAGGGCTACGGCATCACCCCCGTGGAAATGGCGCGCGCGTCCCTGATCGGCCAGCCCGTGCACCTGCTCAGCCCGCTGGTGCCGTCCACCTACCTGCTGGTGGGCCTGGCCGGCGTGGAATTCGGCGACCACCAGCGCTATTCGCTCAAGTGGGCCACGCTGGTCTGCCTGGTGATGCTGGCGGCCGCCCTGGCATTCGGTCTGTTCCCCCTGGTCGGCGCCGTCGCCTGACCTGTTTCTTCAAAGGAGGTCGTTCATGGCTTTGCGCATTGCTTACGTCACCAGCGGGATGGGCCACACGGGCACCGCGATCTGCCAGGCACTGCACCACGCGGGGCACCGCGTCGTCGCCGGCTGCGGACCGCGCTCGTCACGCAAGGATCATTGGCTGAAGGAACAGAAGTCGTTGGGCTACGACTTCATCGCGTCCGAAGGCGACGCCACCGATTGGGTCTCGACCGAGGCCGCCTTTGCCAAGGTGCGCCGCGAGGTCGGCGACATCGACGTGCTGGTCAACAACGCCGGCGCGATGCTGGACATGCGCTTTCGTCAGATGAGCCACGCCGACTGGTCGGCGGTGCTGCGCAGCAACCTGGACACGCTGTTCAACAGCACCAAGCAAGTGGTCGACAGCATGGCCGACCGCGGCTGGGGCCGCATCATCAACATCGGTTCCGTGGCTGCCGAGAAAGGCCAGATCGGCCAGATCAACTACGCCACGGCCAAGGGTGCGGTCATCGGCTTCACCCGGTCGCTGGCGCAGGAAGTGGCCGCGCGCGGCGTGACCGTCAACCTGGTGTCGCCCGGCTTCATCGCCGACGACACCGTCAAGGCGTTTCCGCCCGCACTGCTGGACCGCATCATCGAAAGCGTGCCGGTGGGCCGGCTGGGCACAGCCAAAGACCTGGCCGGGCTGTGCGCCTGGCTGGCCTCGGACGAGGCGGCGTTCGTGACCGGCGCCAACTACGCCATCAACGGCGGCGTGTACATGAGCTAGGGCTCGGGGCCTGCGCCCGCAGGCCCTATTGGCCCCGGCTACGCAGGAAGTCGGGGATCGAGTTGGCGGTACGCTTGCAGTCCGCCAGCCATTCCACGCGCCACTCGGTGATGCGTTCGACTGTGACATGCTCGAACACACCCGGCGTCGGCTCGCCGATGCATTCCCGTTGCCGCACCAGCACCAGCGGATGCTCGGCGCCTGGCGTTTCATCCGCGCATTCGGCGGCTTCCTCGAAGGTGGCAAAGGCGTAGTAATAATCATCGCCCTCGTACAGGTCTTCGCCGCCGGCGTGGGGATGCACCCACACCCGGTATTCCAGCACGTCGTCATAGAAATAGCCGCCGCCCGAATGGGTCAGGGCGGGGTATTCGCCGACCAGGTCGGGGTCGATGGCGGCGGGATAGGCGGGCTGGGACGTCATGGTGGGGCTGGGGGTAGAGATCGCGGGATGACGAGTGTAATCGGCGTTCCGGTAAAAAAAGGGTCTTGGCCCGCTCACGCCGCCTACGCATTCTCCCCGCTCGCAAACATGTCCACCAGCGTCTGCCTCAGCCAGCGCTGCGCCGGCACGGTGTCGTTGCGTTGATGCCAGAACAGGCTCAGGATCCGCGGCGGGGCGTGCAGGGGCAGCGGCATGGTGTGCAGGTAGGGCGCGTGCGGCGATTGCGCGCCCAGGTTGCGCGGCAGTACCGCCAGCATGTCGGAATGGCGCACCATCTCGTAGGCGACGCCGTAGTGGTTGACGGTGGCCACCACGTTGCGTGACAGGCCGCGCGCGGCCAGGTAGATGTCGTAGGACGGCAGCGCGGTGCCGGCCAAGCTGACGTCGACGTGGCGCGCCGCCAGGAAGGCGCGGGTGCTCAAGCGCTTCATGGCGGCCAGCGGATGGCCGGCGCGCATGAAGCAGGCGTAGTCCACCCGCCACAACGAACGCGAGCGGATGTGGTTGGCGTGCTGGGCTTCGTTCACGTAGACGCTCAGCACGCAGTCGACGCGGTTGTCTTCGAGCTGGTCGGCGATGTTCAGGACGGTATTGGGCATCGTGCGCACGCGCGCCAGCGGGGCCACTTGCGCCAGATGGTTGCACAGGCGCGGCATGACGACGCCGGCGGTGTAGTCGGACATCGACAGGCTGAATTCCACCGAGGCCAGGGCCGGGTCGAAGGCCTGCGCGTCCAGGGCGCCGCGCATGCGGCCCAGGGCTTCGCCCAGCTCGGCCCACAGCACGGCGGCGCGCTGGGTCGGCATGACGCCATTGCCGGACCGCACGAACAGCGGGTCCTGCAGCCCGTCGCGCAGGCGGGCCAGCGCGTTGCTGACGGCCGGCTGGGTCATGAACAACGCATTGGCGGCGCGCGTGACGCTGCCTTCCGTCATCAGGGCTTCAAACACCTTGAGCAGGTTCAGGTCGAGCGTACGGAAGGTCATGGCAGGTCATTCACATTGGTGATGCAGGGCATCATAACTATAAATTGGTGCGATAAAACCACGCGTGCCTATCATGCGTTCTCTCATCCAGTACGGCCCAAGCCGTCGACCAAGGGGAACCGCATGTCCATGATTTCGGGACGCATCGAGCGTCTGCCGTTCGCGCATTTCCATAGACACCTGCTGCTGATGGGCGGGTTGGGCTACATGTTCGATGCCATGGACGCTGCGGTGCTGGCGTTCATCCTGCCGGTGCTGCGCAAGACCTGGGAACTGTCCAGCGTGCAGATCGGCCTGCTGGGCAGCAGCACCTATATCGGCTTCTTCTTCGGCGCCTTGCTGGCCGGCACCCTGGGCGACCTGATCGGGCGCCGGACCGTGATGATCTGGGCGCTGGCGCTGTACTGCGTCGCCTCGCTGGTCAGCGCCTTCGTGAACAGCTGGCCGCCGTTCTTTGCCGCGCGCATCGTGGCGGGCATCGGCACCGGCGCCGAAAGCGCCATCATCGCGCCGTACCTGGCCGAATTCGTGGCCCGGCGTTTTCGCGGCAGTTTCACGGGGTCGCTGGCGGGCTTTTTCTCGTTCGGGTTCGTGGCGGCCGCGTTGCTGGGGTATTTCATCGTGCCGGCGCACGATGAGGGCTGGCGCATGGTGCTGGTGATCACGGCGCTGCCGGTGGTGATGCTGCTGTGGTGGCGCCGGGCGCTGCCCGAGTCGCCGCGCTGGCTGGAAAGCCGGGGGCGTACGGACGAGGCCTCGCGCATCCTGGACAAAATCGAAGCGGATTTCGCTCGGCGGGGCCATACGCTGGCCGCACCGCAACCCGAACCGGCCGGGGCTACCGGCAAGAGCGGTACGCTGCGCGAGAACTTCATGCTGCTGCTGGCCGGGCGCCAGGCCCGCATCACCATCATGACGTGGATCATGTGGTTGTCGATCACGTTCAGCTACTACTCGTTCTTCGTGTGGATTCCGGGCCTGCTGGTCGAGACCGGCATGAGCATCACCAAGAGCTTCTCGTATTCGCTGGCGATCTATTGCGCACAGGTGCCGGGCTACTTCAGCGCCGCCTGGTTCAACGAGAAGATCGGGCGCCAGGCCACGATCGCGACCTACATGCTGCTGGGCGGGGCCAGCGCGATGGGCCTGGCGTTTTCCAGCAGCAACGAGCAGATCATGCTGGCCGGCATCTGCATGTCGTTCTTCATGAACGGCACCTATGCGGGCGTCTACGCCTATACCGCCGAGGTCTTCCCGACGGCCGTGCGTACCACCGGTGCGGGCCTGGCGTCGGCCATCGGGCGGGTGGGCGCAATCGTGTCGCCGATCCTGGTGGGCTATCTGTATCCGAATTTCGGTTTCATGGGGGTGTTCGGCATCACGACCATCGTGCTGCTGCTGGGCGCCGCCGTGGTCGTGTTGATGGGCGTGCCGACCCGAGGCCGCTCGCTCGAGGAAATCGCCGCAGGAGAAACGCAATGAAGATGACCCGAACAAGCCCGCCGGCACCGGTGGCGCCCGAACTGGACGCCGTGGCAAGCGCCCATGCCGCCACCGATCAGCCGCAGGCGGTATTCGCCGCCGTCGACCGCGCGCTGGCCGCGCAGATCGGCCACCGGCTGTTCACCATCCTGGCCTACGACCCCGACACATCGCTGGCGACGCGCCTGTATTCCAACCTGCCGGACGCGTACCCGGCCGGCGGCAGCAAGACCGTGGCGCAGGGGCCGTGGACCGAAGCGGTGCTGGATCGTGGCGAAGCCTATATCGGGCAGACGCTGGACGACCTGCGGCAGGTGTTTTCGGACCACGCGCTGATCGATTCCCTGGGCTGCCAGAGCGTGCTGAATATGCCGATCCGTTGGCGCGGCCGCACGCTCGGATCACTGAACCTGCTGCACGCGGCCCATTGGTACGGCCCCGCCGACGCTGCCGCGTGCCGCCCGTATGCGCAACTGGCGCTGCCGGCGGTGCTGCCGGCATTACTCACCCTTTGATCGCGGGAACATCATGCAAACCCTATTGTTCAAGAACGCCGCATTGCTCGACCCGGCCCGGGCCGAATTGCAGGGCGATCACGACGTGCTGGTGGAAGACGGCCTCATCAAGGAAGTGTCCGACCGACCCTTGCAGGCCGCCTCGGCGCGGGTGATCGACCTGAAGGGCAAGACCCTGATGCCCGGCCTGATCGATCTGCACGTGCATGTGATCGCAGTGGAACTGAACCTGGCGCAGCAGGTGTACATGCCCAACGTGCTGGTCACGTTCCGGTCGGCGCCGATCCTGCGCGGCATGTTGCGGCGCGGCTTCACGACGGTGCGCGATGCCGGCGGCGCCGGCCACGCGTTCAAGCAGGCGGTCGAACTGGGGCTGGTGCAGGGGCCGCGGCTGTTCGTATCCGGCCGTGCGCTCAGTCAGACCGGCGGCCATGGCGACATGCGGGCCCGCAGCGATTTCCTGAACGACGATTCGCCGTGCCCGTGCTGCGTGCGGGTGGGGGCGTTGGCGCGGGTGGCGGACGGGGTGGACGCCGTGCGCCGCGCCGTGCGCCAGGAACTGCAGATGGGCGCGGACCAGATCAAGATCATGGCATCGGGCGGGGTGGCCTCGCCGACCGACCCGGTGGGCGCCTGGGGCTATTCCGAAGACGAGATCCGCGCCATCGTGGCCGAGGCGCGCGGCCGCCAGACCTATGTGCTGGCCCATGCCTACACCGCCGAAGCCATCGCCCGCGCGGTGCGTTGCGGCGTGCGCACCATCGAGCACGGCAACCTGGTCGATGCCGAAACGGCACGGTTGATGGCGCAGAGCCAGGCTTACGCGGTGCCGACGCTGGTGACCTACGAAGCGCTGGCCACCGAGGGCGGCGACTTCGGCCTGCCGCCGGAAAGCGTGGCCAAGATTTCGCAGGTGCGCGATGCGGGGCTGCGCTCGCTGGAGATCTACCGCGATGCGGGCGTGAAGATGGGCTACGGCAGCGACCTGCTGGGGCCGTCGCAGCGCTTGCAGAGCGACGAATTCCGCCTGCGCGCCGAGGTGTTGGGGGCGCAGGCAGTGATCGCCAGCGCGACGCAGGTGGGCGCCGAGGTGCTGGGCATGCAGGGCAAGCTGGGCTGCATCGCGCCGGGGGCCATGGCCGACCTGCTGGTGGTCGACGGCGATCCGCTGCGCGACGTGTCGTGCCTGTTGGGCCAGGGCGAACGGATTCCGCTGGTGGTGCAGGGCGGCAAGGTGCAGTTCGACGACCTGCGCCTGGCGGCCTGAAGCGGCAGAGACCCGCCGCACCCGCCCGTGGCGCATCGGCGGGCGGAGGCGGTCAGCCGCGGTTGATAGACACCCCGCCATCCACCAGCAACGCCGTGCCCGTCGTGAAGCTGGATGCGTCCGACGCGAGGTACAGCGCCGACCGCGCGATTTCGGCGGGCGTGGCCAGCCGTTTGAGCGCGTGCAGGCTTTCGACATAGTGGCGCGCTTCGGGCGTATTCATCGAGGCGCGGCCCATGGGCGTATCGGTGCCGCCGGGCAGCAGGGCATTGGCGCGGATGCCCTGCGCGCCATATTCCGCCGCAATGACCTGCGTCAGCCCGATCACGCCGGCCTTGCTGGCCGCATAGGCCCCCATGCCGGGAAAGCCGGCCGTGTGGCCGACGAACGTGGACGTGAAGATCAATGAGCCGCCGCCGCGTTCGAGCAGGGCGGGAATCTGGTGGCGCGCGCCGAGAAAGGCGCTGGTGAGGTTGGTGTCCAGGATCTCGTGCCAGGCGTCGGCCGAGACCTTGTGCACAGGCGTCGCGTCGCCGGTCATGCCGGCATTGTTGAAGGCGATATCGAGTCCGCCGAAGCGGTCCAGGGCGGTGGCCACCGCGGCTTGTGCCAGTGCATCGTCGCGCACGTCGCCGGCCAGCGCCGCGGCATGCGTGCCCATGGCTTCGATGTCGGCCACCAGCTTGTCCAGTTCGGCTTGCCGCCGCGCCACCAGCACGAGCCGCGCGCCTTCGCGCGCAAACAGCTTTGCCGTTTCATAGCCGATTCCGGAACTGGCGCCCGTGATGATGGCAACTTTGCCAGCCAATTGATGCATGATCGATCCTTGAGGGAGGTTGACCCCGGAACGATAGGCATCGCCGCGCGCGCGGGCTATCCGGTTCTTGCGCTTGCCGGCGCTTTCGCGGCCCGTTCTGGCGCCTGGCGTCTTGGGCCTACTTGAAGACCGACCAGGCCACCGTGACCGAAAACGCGCCCAGCACGATCGAGGCCGCACGCTGCATCCGGGCCGGGTCGATTTCCTTGAGCCGCTCGCCGCCCAGCATGGCGCCGAACAGCACCCAGCCCAGGCCGATGGGGACCAGCAGCATGGAGAACACGGCCATGCAGATGGCATAGCCGCTCAAGCTGGTGAACGCCGCCGCGGGAAAGATCGTGCTGGCGAACAGGATGCCCTTGGGATTGAGCAAGGTGGCTGTGAACAGGGTGCGCAGGCCGATGACCTGTTGCGCGGCCGATGGCACGGCACGCGCCGCGTGCCACATGCGCCAGGCCAGCCAGGCGATGTACACGCTGCTGGCGATGCGCACTGCCGTCGGTAGCCACGGCACGATCTGTGCGGCCTGGCCCAGAAAGCGTCCCCAGACCGTGATCGACACCAGATAGCCGGCCAATTCGGCACCTGTCAGCCGGGCCGAACGGGCAAAGCCTTGACGCAGGCCGGCCGCGGCCAACAGGGTATTGGTGGGGCCGGGCATGGCCAGCACCAAAGCGATGCCGGCCACGAAAAGGCTGAGTGCCGAGACTGAAAACATGGGGCGATAAGGGAAGGGGCAACGGGCCGTCTTGTAGCACGCGCGCCAAGGCGGCGGCAACTGCGGGACTGGCGCGAGAAGGCGGTCGCAAGAGGGCAGCCGAGACAGGACCGTCGCAAGAGGACAGCCCCGGCCGCTCGTGCCAAAATCGGGTCTTCGTCTCCAGGACCAGGAAAATGCCATGCCGATCGGGTCGTGCCGCGCCTTGGGCGCATGCGTGATGGCGCTGTCGCTGCTTGCCGCCTGCGGCAAGAAAGTGGAGTATCCGGCCGAGGTGCAGCGCGCCACCTATGGGTCCTGCGTGCAGGCCTTCAAGGCCAAGGCGCCCGCGGACCTGGGCAATGTCGATGCGAAGGCCAAGGGCTATTGCCAATGCGTGCTGGACGGCCTGCAGGACAAGGTGCCGCTGCAGGATTTCCAGCGCTACGAACAGCTGCTGATCAGCGCCGGCCCCGCCGCCGAGCGCGAGCGGCTGGAAAAGGCGGTGGTAGCGGTGGCCGACGTCTGCCTGAAGCGGCTGCCGACGTTCTGACGCGCTCGCGTCGCAGACTGGCTAGCGCGCCAGTTTCATGGAAACGTCGGTATGGGTGCCACGGTCGAGGTCGGCGCCCAGCGGCATGCTGCATTCGGGCAGCGTGAGCAGTTCGCGGCCGATTTCACCGGCTTCGATGCGACGCGCAATGTCGTCCAGCAGCAGGGTGCGCGTGGCGAAGCCCTGGCCCTGCAGGTTCCGGGCATTCAAGCGGTACGCCAGATTGGGCTCGCTGCCCTTCATGATGCCCAGGTCGAGAATCTGCCCATGTTCATTGCGGATCAGCAGATGGTCGGGGCGCGCGTAGATGCGGTAGATGCGCCAGGGCGATGAGATCGCAGCGTGGCTGGGCCGGGCATCCGCGTGCGATGCGTTGCGTGGCGTTCCACCCGGCGGCGGGCTTGAGGCGCTGGGCAGCAGTTTGACGCAGGCGTTGGCGAAGCGCGCGACGGAACGCCTGAAGGCGCTCATGTGAGCGCTGCCGGTAGCGCGCGGACGGGGCGAGGGAAGTCGTAAAGAGGGAAGTCGTAATAAGAGGGCGTCGAAAACTGCGAATCGTGCGAGTGCTGCTGCGGCTGCTTGTTCATGGCCGTGCTCCTGTGCATGGCGATGCGGCGAGGGACGCGCGTTCAAGCACCATTCTTTGCAGGATACGCGCTTTGCCGCGGGGCCGTATGAAAAAGCCCCGGGTGTAACGCATAAAGACGATTTAACGCATGAATAACGTGATTTCTTCGGGATATAAGGCCGCTTTTGCGCGAAAAGCAGGCAATAGATGCGACCAGATTCAATAAGGGTGGTAATTGGAAACGCCGATTGACATTAGTTGCCCCTGCACCCATAGTGGACTTGAAGCTTTTCGAGCATCGTGATTTTCGTCCGGTCTTGCTCCCCCACTGCGGGGCGCTTCATTGTTCGCAGTCCTTTCCTTGACAGGCTCAATTCGCGGGCGCTGCCCGCTATTTAAAGGAATGGATTATGGAAACCGGAATCGTCAAATGGTTCAACGACGCCAAAGGCTTTGGCTTCATCATGCCCGAGAACGGCGGCAAGGATTTGTTTGCCCACTTCTCGGAAATCGTGAGCGACGGCCACAAGGTGCTGCTTGAAAACCAGCGCGTCAGCTACGTTACGGCCCAGGGCGCCAAAGGCCCCCACGCCACGCAAATCCGCACCTTGTGAATGAAGGCCCCTTGGGGCCTTTTGATCAATGACGGGAGGCTTATGCTTCACAACAACATGGTTTACAAGGGTTACCGCCTGACTGCCGCAGTGTCGCGCATTTCGGTAGGCGGTTCGAGCCGGCCTGCTTTCACTGCCACCGTGGCCGTGGAACTCGCGGGTGATCAGGATCGTCTTGGCGAACCCTATGTCGTGCCGCTGTTCGCATCGGGCGGCTTCGTGTCCAGCCCGGGCATGGCGGTGGACGCCGCAATCAATCATGGCCGCACCGTGGTCGACGCGCATGCCAGACCGGTATGAACGCTAGCGCCGGCGCTGCGCCACCCAGGCGCATGCGCATTGCGGCAACCCAAACAACATGGCCGCCCAGGGCAACCGGGCGGCCTTCTTGTTTTTCAGGCCGGGTGCGGCCCCTGGCCTACAGACCGAACGCCTGCCTTTCCTCGCTGCTCAGCTTGGCCAGCTGGGCGGGGGTCAACGCGCCGTCCCCGACCACTTGCACCATGTTGTTGGGGCGGTAGGACGACACCTCTTGCGCAGCGCCTGCCGGCGCCTGCGGCGTGCTGCCGGCAACCGGTTCCGCGCCGTAGCCCAGGATCTGCACGTTGATGATGGACGGCTGATTCTGGCGCGCCTGGTTCTGGCTGCGCTGGGCCGAATCCTGCGCCGCGTTGACGGCAGTGGTCGCGGCGCTGCTGGCCGAGGTGAGCGCGCCCGTGTTCACGGCAGCGGTGACGGGGATGCCGGTGCTTTCGCCCTTGGCCTTGATGTTGGCGGCGTTCAGTACCGTCTGCGCGGCGATGTTGACGTTGCCCGACACGCGAATGCCAGCCTCGCCTGCATCGATGGTGCCCAGCGGCGCATACAGGTCGACGTCGCCGGCCGGCACTTCGGCCAGCGGCGCCAGCGTGGCGATGCCGGCGCCGGTGGCGGGGGCCGCGGGAGACAGGCTGATGTTGCCCACGCCGTCGTAGCGCCGGAAGGGCGGGGTGTAGACCACGGTGGTCTTCGAGCCGCGGCCGGCGTTGATGTCGCCTTGCGCCGACCAGGCCAGGATGCTGCCTCCGAAGGTCGTCATGACGCGGCTCTGGCCCAGCAGGATGCTGTCGCGGGCGTAGAAATCGATACCGCCGCGACCCTGCGTGACCACGCCAGCCGTGGATGGCGGCGCCGCACCCTCGATGCCATAGACCTGCGCGCCGCCGGGCGTGAGCACCTGGATGTCGCCGCCGTTGCGGGTCTGCACGCCCGCGCCGCCGTACATGGTGATGCTGCCGTCGTAGCTGTCCTGGTGCGGGAACAACGCCGCAATGGCCTGGCGGCCGCGCAGGTAGCTGCCCAGGCGCGGGCTGGCCTTGTCGTTGTATTCACGGCCTCCCGCACGCAGTTCGGCGAAATAGACCAGGCGCGCGAAGATGCGTTGCTGTTCGGGGGCCAGCGCGTCGAAGAAGGCGCGTGCATCGGCCGTGCTGCCGGCAAAGCCGTAGGTCTGCGTCAGCCACAGCAGCAGTTCGTTTTCGTAGGTCTTGAAGGGCACGCCCTGGTCCGTCAGCGGACGGGCCGGATCGGCTACGTGGTCAGTGTCCAGATAGCGGCGCAGGAAGCCGGCGTAGTCGGCGCCCTGGGCGCTCAGGCCCGCTTGCAGGGCGATGCTGGCGCCGGGACGCAGGTCGCCCGGGACGACGGGGCCCAGGCTGGTGGCGGCGGCCTTGTCTGCCATCAGGATGTTGCGGCCGGCGCTGATTTCCAGCGTGCCGGGGCCGGCGACGGTGAAATTGCTTTCGATGATGTCGCGGCCGGCGCGTACCAGCGAGATGTCGCGCGGATCGCCGTGGACGAACAGGTTGTTGTTGTAGGTGAAGGTGAGGGGGTACATCGTCCAGTCCATGGATCCTACCGGGCTGCCGCTGCCGACGATATCGCGTCCGGCGAGCATGCGTACCGGGCCGCCGCCGGAATACCACTGCTTGCCAGTGAGGGTGTTGGGGCTGCCGAAGCGGATGAGGCGGCCGCTGGTGACGCCGACCAGGTCGCCGTCCATCGCATAGAAGCGCGACGGTTCGGTCTGACCGGTGGTGGCCGCGGAGCCCGGTCCAAAGGCGAACAGGACAAGGTCGCCGTAGGCGCCGTCCCGCGACAGCGTGGTGGGCCCCCAGAGAATGGCGCTGCTGTTCGGGTCAGGCACCTTGCCTACGAACGCAGGTTTGAAGATGGAGGCCACGGAGTCCGGCGAGGCGCTGCTGCGTCCGACCGGCGCGTCGCCACCGTAGATGGATTGACCTGCCAGCAGATCCAGGCGCGCCGCGTGGCCCGGCGCCAGTGTGAAAGCCGTCTTGTAGTAGATGCTGCCGTTGGCCGCGACGGCCGACAGTTGCGACGGGTAGGTGATGACGGTGTCGTAGCCGGGCGTGCGTGGTGCAACCGGCGCCACGTTGCCGCCCGCCGAGAACACGTCCACCGCGCTGTTGGCGGTCCAGAGCGAGAACCAGGATTGCGAGCCATGGATGCCCGGCGTGCCGTCGGCCTGAAGGTAGGGCATGGACACGGGCACGAGGACGCGGCCAGGGTCGTCCGCGGCGCCGATGGCCAGGTCGCGCAGGCTGTCGATGCGGAATGCGCTGTCTCCCACATTCAGGACCGGGGCGCCGGACGGCGTGGCGTCGGCGGCCTGGAAGCGGTCCAGGCCGCGCACGTCGCGCGCGGCCAGAACGTTGTAGAGCGGATCCAGGCGGCCCAGCGACGCGGCGCGCAGCAAGGTCTGGCCACGCAGGTTGGTGACCGCGCCTGGGGACTCGAACATGATGGGCAGCGCAGGATTCAGTTGGCCGCCGACGCGCAGGTCGATGTCGCCGCCGCCGGTCAGCGCCAGGCTGCCGTCGGCCAGCACGCGGCCCGTGCTGCCCACTGCCAGCACCAGTGACTGGCTGCGGCCATTGATCTGGCGTTCGGTGAATGCCAGGGCGTGCGACAGTTGCAGGCCGGCGTTGCCGCCGACATCCACGCTGAGGTTGCCGCCGCCCAGGGTGCCGAAGCCGGTGAAGCCGATCAGTTCATCGCCTTGCTGGCCATCGTTGAGGGAAGCGTAGGTACCGAAGCTGATCCACCAGGCAGTGGGTCGCTTCTGCCCGATGGGTGCATCGCCGGAGCCCTGGCGCCAGAGCCAGTTGCCCACGTCGGCGCTGTTGTAGGCGACGGAGGTGTCTACCGGCCGCCCGTAGGAGCCCTGGGGGCGGGCGATGGTGTCGCCGATCAGGTTGGCGCCGGCGCGGATGGTGAGATTGCCACCGCCGTCGGGATACCAGGCGCGGTAGACGCTTTGGGGGCCACCGTCGACGAAGGCGTCGAAGGCCTGGTTGGCGTCAGCCAGCACGCGGCCGCCGGGGCCGGCATGGCGCGGCTGGTTGTAGGGGTCGTTGGCGCGTGTCGCCTGGGTGGACGTGCCCGCGGTGTAGACGCCGTACAGCGATTGCATGCGCACATCGCCGCCGGCCACCAGGTCCAGGTCGCCGGTGCCGGTGCGCAGCACGCTGAAGCGGGCGGTGGCGGGCTTGCCGATATAGTTCCGGGGATCGTTGGGGATGCAGTATTCGGGGCTGTACCGGCAGAATTCCGATGCCGTATCGATGCCGGCAATTTCCTTGATGAACTGGTCGTCGATGACGGTGTCGAACAGCTCCGGCATGCCCAGGTCATCGGCGGCCTGCTGGCTCCATTTGTAGTTGCCGGGCGCGTCGATGCCATACATGCCGTAGTGGCTGTCGGCCAGCACCAGGTTGCCGCGGGCGGTGCCGTACTGGGTGGTGCGCGTGTCGGCGCCGCTCAGGTCGGCGCCGCCGGCCAGGCGCATGGACCACGATTGCGTGCCTTCGGGCAGCATGGGCGCGACGGCCCAGGCCTGGCCCTGTACGCCGTTGACGGCGGGACGCAGGTCCACGTAGTCCACCCCGGCCGGCAGTTGCACTTTGGTGCCGGACGGGATCAGGCCGCCGCGCGGCAGCGTGATGGCGCTGGCCAGTTTCACGGCATTGGCCTGGAAAGTGGCATCCGGCAGGTTGGGCAGGGCAATGCCCGCGGGCCAGGTGACGGGGCCCAGGAAGGTGTTGACCATGACCCGCCAGCCGGCCGACAGCTGCATGTTCTCGGGCAGGGTCAGCGCCTGGGGCAGTACGGTGCCCGCGGCGTACGCCACGCTGCCGTTCGGATTCAGGATGGCGGAAGACAGGACCGTGCCCGCCGCCAGCGTCAGCGGCCGGGCCAGCTGCGCGGTCACGGGCAGCACGGTGCCAGGGAGGTAGGTGGCGCCTTGCAACGGCACGGCGTAGTTCAACACCACGCCGCCGGGGAATTGGGTGCCGGCTGCCAGCGTCACGCCGGCATGCGGCGTGACCAGGTCGCCGCCCAGGAAGTCGAAGCCCGGCAGCAGGCGCCAGCCGTCGGCATCCTGCTTGACGTCGGGGGGCGGCGCGAAGCCGTCGTTGATGCTGCCATGGATCTGCAGGTCGCCACCAGCGCGGATGACCAGGTTGCCGACCTCGCCCGAGCCATAGATGGCCGGGTTGAGCGGCGTGTGCGGGTTGAGGCTGGCGTAGCGCATGCCCGACAGGTCCAGGTCGCCTTGCACCACCAGATCGCCATCGGGCGTTGCGCTGCGGATTTCCACGCCGGGACGCAGGTGCAGCGCATCGGCGTAGGGGCGCAGTCCGGCCAGCTTGTTGTCCAACAGATTGCGATTGGCCAGCGCATTGTCGATGAAGTCGCGGCTGTCGCTGTTCAGCTGGTTCAGGTAGGCCTGGTCGATGACCTGGTAGGGTTTGCCGCCCGCATTGTTCTCGGTGCCGGCGGGCGCATCGGTGTAGACCCACACGCCGTTCACGGCGATGCTGCGCGCGCCGCGAATGTCCAGCGGACCCCGCGCATCGATGTCGATGTCGCCGCCCGTGATGCCGCCCAGGCGCGGCGCATTCAGTTCCAGCGTGCCGCGCGGCAGGCCATCGTTGCGGGCAGAATCGGTGCCGGCGCGCAGGTCGATGCGGGCGCCGCTGTCCAGTTGCAGCTTGCCTTTGCCGGCATTGAGTTCGACGATGGCGCGGTTGGGCGAGTCGATGATCTTGCCGTAGCTGTCCACGCGCAGATCGGTGCCGTGCGCGTCCAGCAGGGCGTTGCCGGCCAGGCGCAGGCCGTCGCGTGCCGACAGCCGGATGCTGCCCACGCCCGCGCCGCTGGCGTCGATGCGTCCGGCGACCGTGAGGCTGCCCGCATCGACGGAAATATTGACCTCGCGGGCGCGGACCCCGTCGCCGATGACCAGGTTGCCGCGCTTGAGCTGCAAGCTGCGCGACCCGTAGACCTGGCCGTCGTTCAGGCGCTGGTTCAACGCCGCAAAATCCACTTGCTGGGCGCGGATGTCGGCGCCGCCGTAGGCATAGGGCACCCGCGTGCCACCCGCTTCATAATCGCCCGAGGCGGACCCCAGGATGCTGCCCTGCAGATCCACGCGGCCGGCATTGGGATCCAGTGCGATGGCCGTCAGGCGGCCGGCGCGGTTGTAGCGGGCCGACAGGTCGATGCGGCTGCCGGCGGCCTGGACGATGTCGCCGTGGCGGCTTTCCAGCGTGACGTCACCGCCCCAGCTGTACTTGACCACGTCGTCAAACAGCACGGGACGGCCCGCCAGGTCCAGGTCGGCGCCCGGGTTCAGGGTCAGGGCATTGTCGGCGCGCACGGTGAGCTTGCCGGTGGGCAGCGCAATGCGGCCGTTGAGGGTGACTGCACCTGCGTCCAGCGTCAGGTCGGCGCCCAGGCCACGCGGCACAGGTGCGCTGGTCGTGCCGGCCAGCGGGTTCAGCGTGATCGCGTTGCCGGCCTGGATGCGGTTGACCGAGCCGGCCTCGCCGGTCAGCAGCGGCGTTTCCAGGGTGAGCGAGCCGCCGCTGTACTGCCAGCCGGTGGCCGTGTCGTAGGCGCCGCGCGTTTGGTAGACCTTCAGGCTGCCCTGGTGGTTGGCGGTGATGCGGTCGGTGGCGCGCAAGGTGACGTCAGCGAAGCCCAATGTCAGGCGTGCGTTGTCCAGCGTGCCGAGCGGTTGCGTGTAGGGGCCGTAGCCCAGCTCGATACGTTCGGCCTCGATCCGCAGGCGGCCGCTGCCGGTGCCGGCGCCGTTGGGAATGACCGCCGCCGGGGCGATGACGGAGCCGTTCCAGATCAGGTTGCCCGCGCGGATCGTGGCCACATCGCCCGCCTGGCCGTAGCCATAGATGGCCGGGGTGGTCAGCGCCAGCGTCTGCAGGCGCGACTTGCCCGTCACGGGGTCGGTGGTATCGAGCGTGACGCCATCGAAGAAGTTGAACGAGTCGGCCACCGCCAGCGTCAACATCTCCAGCGCGGGGGCGCCGTAACGGGTGTCGCCGGCCATCAGGCGGTTCAGCAGCGACTGGTTCAGGGTCAGGCCGCTGGTCATGCCGCCGCGGGCGGCGGCTGCCGCCAGCGCCTGTTCGCTGCCCGCATTGACGGCGCCCACCGCCAGGGTCAGGTAGCGCGCACCGTAGCTAGCCGAGCTGTCCAGCTCGAACGCCTTGTTGGTGGCGGCGGCCAGGGTGCCTTCGGTGTAGAGCTGCGCTTCGCCCGTGCAGCCGGGCGTGCTGCAGACGCCGATGCGGATGGGGCCGGAGCCGGCCGGGAGCAGGTCTTCGGCCGGGGGCAGCACGTTGAGCCAGCCGTTGGACACGGCCAGCATGCTGCTGGTGCTGGGGGCGTAGGAATAGCCGTTGGTGGAATCGAAGAGCGTGCGGCCACGGCCGATGGTGTTGATGCCGGCGCCACGCTCGATGAGGATGCCAGCCTCCGGGGCGCTGGTGATCAGCATCACTTCCTCGGCCCGCAGCATGGCGCCGCTGCGCAGCGTCAGACCGCCGAAGTGGCTGCCGCCATAGCCCATGTGGACCAGGTTGCTGTTGTTGGCGTAGTCCACGCTTGGGACGGCACCGAGGACCATGCGGGGGGCGGCAAGGGCGTTCAACTGTCCGGCATCCAGCGAGATGCCGACGAATCCGGGGGTGCGGCCGGCGCCAGGGGCGGTCACTTCGGCCCAGTCGCGCGTGCTGTTCTTGGAGATCACGGCGAAGGTGCCGCCATAGCCGCCGGCGCCGGCCGAGAAGTCGGCTTTGCCGGCAAAGTAGAACTCTTGCCCGGGAGTGGCGCTGGCCAGGCCGATCTTCAGTGTCAGGGCGTCGGCGGGCAGGATGGCGCGGGGAATGCCGCGGCGGGTGGCTTCGGCGGCCACGAAGGTGGCGTAGTCCATTTCGTTGTACTGCGAGTACTGCCGCAGCACCTGGCCGGAGGTGACCAGAAATTGCTTGGCGATGGCGTCGGCGGTGCCGGCGGCGCTGTTGCCCAGGCGGCCCGCGATCGACCAGGAGCCATTGCGCAGGGCTTGTGCGCCCGCGCTGGCCTGGCCCTGGGCCGCCCCGTTGATTTCCACCCGGAAGGCGCCGGGCATCAGTGCGTAGGTGGCGGGCATCAGCGTGTACGTGCCGGCGGGCAGGCCGGGTACGCCTGCACCGATGGTCACCTGCTGGCCGATCTGCGGCTGGCTCTGGCCGGCATCCGGCGCAGTGGGCGCGACCCGGGGCTGTGCGCCCGGCACCAACGCATAGACAGGATTGGTGGCCAGGCCCGGCAGCGTGAAGCCGCCGCCTTGGCCATTGAACTGCACCAGCGGACTGAAGCGGGCATCGGTAGAACCGCCGCGGCCGGAGACGAAGCCGGCCCCCAGCAACTGGCCGCCGCCGGACACGTCCACCAGCGCCCCTTCCTGGATGCGCACGTTTTCGCTGCCCAGGGCGATGCCGCGGGTGAGCTGCCCGTCCAGCGTACCGGCGCCCTGGCCGGTCAGCAGGACGTCTTGCCCGATGTATTTGTAGCTGACGCCATCCACCGTGCCGCCATAGGGCATGACCAGGCCGCGGCTGCTGACGGAGGTGACGCTGCCGGGCAGCAGGGTCACGCGTGACGTCACGCCGGCACGGTCGTCGGCCTTGCCGATTTCCAACAGGCCCATGGGCACGCGCAGCACGCCGCCCTGTTCGATGATGTCGGCCGCCATCATCAGCGAGCCGAAGGCGCTGTAGGGCATGTCCGGCACGTCCTGGGTACTGCGTCCGACGATGAGGCGGCTGCCTTCTTCGTAGCCGGACTGGCCGTTGCGCTTGCCGCCGATGCCCGCGATGACGCGGACGATGGCGCCGGTTTCCGGGTAGATCTGCGCGGCAGTCAGCGTCAGGCTGCCCGGTGTGCTCAGCTGCGTGGTGTAGACCAGGTTGGTTCTGTCCAGCGTGCCCAGGCCGCCCAGGATGCGGATATCGCCCTGGCTGTACAGCTCGGCCATGGGAAAGCCCGTGCCGGTATAGCTGACCACCTGGCCCGACGGCGACCGGTTGGTCGTCAGCGCATCCAGTTTCACGTTGTCGCGGATATCGATCAGGCCGGCGTTGACCCGCAGCACCGATTCACTGGTCCGCAGCGCAGGCGGCAGCGAGCCAGAGGGGCGTTCGTAGCCTTCCTTGGCATTGGTGTCGGTGGCGCCGCCCAGCAGCACGTAAGGCGCGGCCAGCAACACGTTGGCCGTGGGCCGCGCATCGGCAGTCATGCCCAGGGACCCTGACATCAACCGCAGGCTGTTGTTCAGGCGCAGGGTGACATCTTCGGAAAAGCCTAGCTGACCGTTCACCAGCAGGTTGAGCGTGTCGAAGCCGCCTTGTTCCACCTGCGATGCGCCCAGCGCCGCGCGGCCATAGACCAGATGATCCGCTGCTGCGGCGGCGTCGCCGTAGCCGGCCAGCGCATCGGCGGCGGCGTCTTGCGACAGGACGAAGTTGCGTGCGCCCTTGACGCGGTTCTGGATGGGGCTGCTCTTGTAGGCGGGGCCGTCCAGGCCCAGGGTGAGCGAACCGCCCGCCACGCCGGCGCCGCCGGCGCGCGCCACCATGCGGCCATCCAGGTACAGGCCGTTGCCCGAGCTGATTGCGATGGCGCCGCCCGCGCTGGCCACCTCGGTGGGCACGCCATTGACGAGCAGGGTGGCGGCGCTGCCCGATGCATCGAGCTCGCTGCCGGGGCGCAGCACGACAAAGGCATTGGGCGCAATGACGTTGCCCTTGGCCAGGTCCACCGCGCTGCCCAGCGTGATGACGCCGCCGTCCAGCACTTTGCCGTAGGTCTGGCCGTCGCGGTTGACGGCGGTCGCGGCGCGCGCCGCCACATCCAATCTGGCGTGTTCGCCGACCCAGATGGAACGGCCGGAGCCTTGCGCCGTCAGGTCTTCCATCTGCGTGTCGCCGACCATCGACACCGTGATGCGCCCGCTCCAGGCGTTGAACACGCCGTTCAGCGTGATCTGGCCGATGCCGGCCAGGGCGATGCGCTGTCCGGGGTCGACCTCGACGCGCGCGCCATCGGCCACCACCAGCGACGAGCCGGCCACATCGTTCGGCGAGCTCAGCAGGGTGCCGGTCTGCAGCAGCACACTGGCGCCGCGGCGTTGCGTCAGCACGCTCTTGAGCGGGTCTTCCTGATACAACGCGGGCGTCCACACCTGCAAGGCCTGGGCCTTGTCCTGCGCCGCGCGGGCGCCGGAGGCATAGCGCTGCACCGGCATCCGTACCAGCAGTTGCGCGCCCGACGCGACCTCCAGGCCATGGGTGCCGATCACGTCGTATTGCGAGAAGCCTTGCGCGAAGGCGTTGTCAGCCAGCACCGAGACGCCGGTCGGCGCCGGATCGCTCAACGCGTCGGCGCGCACGATGCGCACCTGGTAGGCCTGCAGCGTCAGTTTGCCGCCGCCGTCCACGCCGTAGCCCGATAGCGCGGCGTGTTGCGACAGCGCGCCCGTGGCGCCGCCCGAGCCCGCTTCCAGCAGAATGTCGCCACCGCGGCCGTTGCGCGTCTTGCCCGTGGCCAGCATGGCCGCGCCGCCGCTGGCATCGACCGCGCTGCCTGGCGCCAGCGACACGTCGCCGGTGCTGCGCACCGCGACCGAGCCGCCGTTGCGGTAGGCGATGCCGGGCGAGGCCGCGGGGTTCAGGCTGAGATTGCTCCACAGGCCACCAACATCCAGCACCGCGCCCTGGGCGAGCGTGACGCCGGTGGGTTTGCCTGCCGCGGCTTTGACGGGGGTATCCTCGACCCGGCCGTTGTCGCTGAGCTGTCGCAGCATGTTGCCGGCCTGGATCCGCCCGGCGGCGGCCGAGATGCTGGCGTTGATGTCGACCTGCGGGGCATAGAGCACCAGGCCCGCGCCCGGCGCCAGCGCCACGGCTTGTTCCACCGCAACGCGCGCTTTGCCTGCCAGGCGCACGTATCCCAGGCCGATGGCGTTCAGCCAGGCCGTGTCCAGCCGGATTTCGTCGACGCCGGCCGCCCCGGTACCCACCACCACCTGCTGGGCCAGGCCGGTCAGGCCCCAGTTCAGCAGGCCGGAGGCGGCATCGTACAGGGCGGTGTAGCTGCCCACGACCAGTTGCGCGCGGCGCGCCAGGGCGCTTTGCGACTGGTAATAGCCTTCCAGGTCCCATTGCGGCGCGTCGATCTGGCGCGCGCCCTGGTAGACCTCGCCCGTGACGTCGCCGGCAAGCTGGGCCTTGGTGGTGGCCACGACCAGGCTGCCCGCGTCGCGGCCCACGGTGTAGCCGTTTTCAAAGCGCTCGCGCGGCGCGATGAGCGGGTTGTAGAAGACGCGCGTGGCCTTTTCGCCCCAGCGTGCATGTTCCTGTTCAAAGCCTTTGTACAGGCCGGTGTAGAGCAGATCGCCGGGGGCGCGCGACACCTCGTAAAGGCGGCCGTCCGACCCGCGCAGCCAGCTTTGGCGGATGATGCCGTCCTGCACGTCCAGCGTGCCGCCGGACAGGTTGATGTTCGAGCCGGTGCGCGTCACCAGTTCGCCGCCGGTGAAGGTGGCGGTGCCGCCCTGCGCCAGCCATTCGGCGGCGGTGTGGCCGCTGGTGGCCAGGTAGCCGCCCACTTCAAGCAGGCCGCCGCTGGTGTACCAGCGGTCGCCGGCATAGCCATTGGTGCCGCTGGCCACCTTGACCAGCGCGCGCCTGTCGACCCAGACGTCGTTGCTGTTGAGCAGCTTGCTGTCGCGGTTGACCGGCGCATCGCGCTGCTCGTTGCCCTGCACGTTGATCTGCAGGTTGTTCGATTCCATCGACACGTGCACGCCGATGGCGCCGGCCACGTCGACCTGCGCGCCGCTGTCGAGCAGCGTCTGCTTCCTGGCCGACACGGCGATCTGGCCACCGGTGGCCACCGTGGTCGATCCGCTCTCGAAGGTGGCCAGATTGCCCGTCACCACTTCGATGCGCGACAGGTCGCGGCGGTCGGCGATCGTGCTCAGGTTGTCGAAAACGCCACCCGTCTTGTTGTCGGGCCTGCCGTCCAGCGTCTTGATCGCGGCGGCGCGCTGGCTGTCCAGGCCGGTGACGGCAGAGGCTTCCAGCAGCACTGCGGTGACACTGTCCGCGCCCAGCGTGACGCTGCCGGTGGCATCACCCGCGCGGTTCAACAGGTGAATGGCGCCGCGCGTGCCGATGTCGGTGGTGGCCACCAGCACGCCGTCCTGGCGCACCTGGCGGCCAGTCAGGGTGATGTCGCCGGTGGGGGCGCTGACGAGACCCGTGTTGGTGACCCGCCCGGCGGTGCTGCCGGGCTTGAACGTGGCGCTGACTTCGTTGCCGGTGGTGGTGGACTTGAGATTGCCGTCTGTGCCGTAGCCCTTGCGGATATAGAAGTCGTCGCCCGCAGCCAGCGTCACCTGCCCGCCCGGAGTGGTGATCGCGCCGCCGTTGCGCACTTCGCTGCCCAGCAGCAGCACGTAGCCGCCGCCGCGCGTGGCAGTGTTGGAGACCGCGGTGTCGATCTGCGCGCCGGCCAGCACCTGCACCTGGCCGATCGCATCCTTGAAGGCGGGCAGGGTGCCGTCGGTGTCGGTATAGATGCCCTGGTCGCGGAATTGCGTGTCGGTGATGGTGGCGGCCGCCGCTACCAGGTTGCGCACGTTGACCTGGCTGGTGCCGGTGAAAATGACGCCGTTCTGGTTCACCACCAGCACGCTGCCGTCCGCCTTGATCGCACCCTGGATCTCGCTGGGCTTGGCAGAGGCGCCTACGACGCGGTTCAACACCGCGTCGCTGGCGTTCTGCTTGAACTGCACGGTGGTGTTGCGCCCGACGTTGAAGGTGTCCCAGTTCAGGATGGCGCGCGATTGCGTCTGTTCGATGGTGACGACCTGGCGGCCGCCTTCGGTGCTGGCGCGGGCGGCCTTGGCGCCTTCCCATTTGGCCAGGGCGCCGCGGGCTTCCCACAGGCCGCCCTCGACCAGGCCGTCAGGCACGTTTGCGCCATTGGCGGCGGCCGCGGCGCGAGCCGCGGCTTGGGCGGCCTGCTGCGCCGCCACGGCGGCCGCGGTGCGATTCAGATTGTCCAGCGACTTCTGCAATTGCTGGCGCGCTTCGGCCTGCTGACGGGCGCTGGTGCCGATACCGGCGAGGCTGCCGTCGGGCATGCGGCCGGTGCGCTGCGCGGTTGATTGCACCGCGTTCTTGTCGGCGAACCAGCCGGGGCTGAAGGCACGCGTCTGCGCCTGGGACGCGCCGTTCCAGCCACCCGCCAGCGCCAGGATCGCCATGGCCTGGGACAGCGGCCGCAGGCGCCAGCCGGCGCGGCGGCGTGCGCTGCGGCGGGGAGCAACGGCAGGGGCGGTCGAACGGACGGTCGAGGCAGAGCGGGCGGCAGGCTGGGCGGACGTAGACGAGGACATGGCGTGATTCAGGAATGTCGATGAAGGGCGCCAGTGACATCGCCACCGTGCCCGCTTACTCATCTAGTCGAATGACGCCTGCGCAGTCGGCATAGGAAACCGCGTGAATTTTTTATGACAAACGCGTCATGGCGGTTTCCGGGGCGGCGGCCGCGGTCAGCTCAAGAACACCACGTCGCCCACGCGGCGCACGTTGGCGCCGTACAGCTGCTGGATCTGGGTGATGGCCTGGTCCAGGTCCTTGACCTCGTAGCGCGCGCTCAGGCGGTGGCGGGCCAGCGCGTCGTTCATCAGTACCACGCGCCCGGGGCGGTAGCGGTTGATCTCGTCGATCGCCTGGTTCAGCGGCAGGTCGTGGAAGCTGACGATGCCCGCACGCCAGTCCGAGGCGTCCTGGGCGATGGCCATCGGGGGCTGCATGACGTCCGCCGTGTAGTGCAGCTGCTGGCCGGCGCGCAGTACCAGGTTGGCATCCCGGTGCTGCACGTCGACCTGGCCGGCATTGCAGCGCAACTGCACCTCGCCCTGGGCCAGGCGCCGCACTTCGATGTCGCCGCTGGCCAGGGTCATGCGGGCGGCGCCGGCCAGCACCGCGCATGGCTGGCTGCGCGCCGCGTGGATGGCGGCTTCGCCCGATACCAATTCGATTTCCGGCAGGCCGCCGCGGGTAGAGACGTTGACGCTGGTCTGGGTGTTGAGCGCCAGGGTGACCTGCTGGCCGTTCAGCGCGAAGCTGCGCTGTTCGCCCGTGGCGGTGCGGTAGTCGGAATTGAATTCGGACCACGATGGCCACAGCCCCAAGGGCGGCCGCAGCACGCTGGCCACCGCCAGGCTGGCGAAGGCGCTGGCGCCGCCGGCCAGCAGCCAGCGCCGACGCGGGTCGGGGGCTTGGGGGCGGCGCGCCGTGGGGTGCGTCGCCGCATAGGCTTGCGTCACCCGGCCCAGCTCGCGCCAGGCGCGGGCGGCTTCGGCCCAGGCGCGTTCGTGCGCCGGGCTTTGCGCACGCCAGGCCTTGAACGCCGCGCCGTCCTCGGTGGTGGGCGCGCCGGTGGCCAAGGCGCGCGCCCAGGCATGGGCCTCGCGCTCAAGGGCGGAGTCGGGCAGGGGGCCGGGGGACGATGTCGGGCTCATGGGTATCGCTGGCTGCGGGCGGCGTTATCCGCCGCTTTCATACTTAGACGATCCGGCGTGGAGCAAACGGAACCGGATTCGCGGAAAAAATACACTTTCTTTCATTTTTCATTGCCCCCGCGCCATCGCCCGGACGCAATGCTCGTGCGCCGTCTGCAATTCACGGCCCACCAGCCGCACCGAGATGCCCCAGCGCTTGGCCAGATCGGGCCGCGACAGGCCCTCGACCCGCGCGGCGATCAGGATGTCGCGCTGGCGCGGCGTCAGGGCGTCCAGCGCCTTGAACATATGGTCCATGTCCGAGCGCGACTCGGCGATGCCGTCCGGTCCGGGGGCGTCGTCCTGCACGTCGAAGAACTCGCTGACTTCGCTTTCGCTCAGCAGCCGCACATCCTGGCGGATGCGATCGATGGCGACGTGCACGGCCGTATTGACCAGATAGGTCTGCGGATGGCGCACATCGTCCAGGTCGTCGCGTGCCGACAGGCGCAGGTAGGCATCATGCAGCGCATCGCCGGCCAGGTCCGAAGCGCCGCCCAGGCGGCGCGCGACCTGGCGCCGCAGAGCCTCGTAGCGCTCGGCCACCAGGCGGCGCAGATTGGCCAGGCCGGCGCCGCTCATCGCCGGCAGCCGCCATAGCGGCGCGCCGCCTCGGGGGTGATCAGCAGGGTGGCCGGCAGGCCGAAGCCGGCGGGCGGCGCGCCGATCGGCAGGCCTTCCAGGGCCTCCTGCAATCGCGGCCCCATGTCGGGCCGGCCGGTGGCGTAGGCCTGGGCGCCGCGTATGGCGTGGGCGGGGTCCAGCGGCACGCGCAGCGCTACGCGATATTCGCCGACATGCAGCTCGGGCCGGGCGCACAGGGCGGCCAGCACCCGGGCCTGCAGCCGGCCGTAATACTGCTGGCGAGCGGCCTGCGAGGCTTGCGGCGCGGGGGCCGGCGGGGTGCGCACGCGCGGCATCAGCATCAGCGCCCGGGGCGCGGTGTAGCGCGCCTGCAGGTCGGTTTCGGCCAATAGCCGGGCCAGCGCGTCGCGCGCGGTGTAGCGGCCGGCGAGGGCAGGGGCGGTCTGGTCCGCGGTTTGCGCGCTGTCGTAGAGCACCGAGTCGCCCGTGAGTTGGCTGTATTGCTGCAAGGCGTTGTGCAGGGGCTGGCGCGGCCAGTCGAAGGGGTATTCACGCGCGCCCTCGGCCGCCGCGGCCGACGCGGCCAGGGCGGCGCCGGCGGCCATCACGGTCATCATCGCCTGCAGGCGTTTCAAGCCGGTGCGCACATCGGCGGCTGGCAACGCAGGTTGTCGGGGATGGCGAAGGAAGGCATACGCGCGGGAAGTCGGACGCTGACCGCCGCGAGGCGGTGGAGAAGCCGACATGGTAGGGCCCGAATGTGACCCTTTGGTTGCATGGCAATGACACGGGGCGGCTGGTGTAAAGTCGCGTGTACACCATTTCCTAAAGGACACGAAGGTGCCTGAATCGAACCAAACCGCGGTTCTGCTGTTTTCGTACGGAACCCTGCAGGACAAGGCCGTGCAGCGCGCCAACTTCGGCCGCGAGCTCACCGGCAAGCCCGACGCCATGACCGGCTACGTGCAGCGCTGGGTCGAAATCACCGACCCCGACGTCATCAAGACCAGCGGCCTGGCCCAGCACCCCATCGTCTACGCCAGCTACGACCCGAAAGACGAAGTGGCCGGCATGGTGTTCGAGATCACCCAGCAGGAACTCGAAGCCGCCGACCGCTACGAAGTGTCCGACTACAAGCGCGTGTCGGTGCTGCTGAAATCCGGCGTGCACGCCTGGGTGTACATCAAGGCCTGAATCCGGGCGCGCTGCGCCGGGGCGGTTTCCGGCGGTTCGGCGCCTGTACACTCGGACATCTCGACTTCGGGGGCCTGACATGGCCGGCAGCAGCTTCTTTGCCCTGTTCGACGACATCGCCACAATCCTGGACGACGTGTCCGTCATGACCAAGGTGGCGGCCAAGAAAACCGCCGGCGTGCTGGGGGACGACCTGGCGCTGAACGCGCAGCAGGTTTCCGGTGTGCCGGTCAACCGCGAACTGCCTGTGGTGTGGGCGGTGGCCAAGGGCTCGTTCATCAACAAGCTGATCCTGGTGCCATCGGCCCTGGTCATCAGCGCCTTCGCGCCCTGGGCGGTGACGCCGCTGCTGATGGTGGGCGGCGCCTTCCTGTGCTTCGAGGGCGTGGAAAAACTGGCCCATAAATTTCTGCCGCACGGCGATACCGCCGACGGCAATCATGCTGCGCGGGCCGAAGCCCTGCAGGACGCCTCGGTGGACATGGTGGCGTTCGAGCGCGACAAGATCAAGGGCGCGGTGCGCACCGACTTCATCCTGTCGGCCGAAATCATCGCCATCACGTTGGGGGCTGTGGCCGGCGCCGACATGGTGCGCCAGACCATCGTGCTGGCCGGCATCGCCCTGGTCATGACGGTCGGGGTCTATGGCCTGGTGGCGGGCATCGTCAAGCTCGACGACCTGGGGCTGTATCTCAGCACCAAGCGCTCGCAGGCGGTCGCCTGGCTGGGCAAGCGCATCGTGGCGGCCGCGCCCTACCTGATGAAGACGCTCTCCGTGGTGGGCACCGCCGCCATGTTCATGGTTGGCGGCGGCATCCTCACCCACGGCATCGCCCCGCTGGGCGCAGCCATCGAGCACGTCGCGGCAGCCACCGGCAGCGGCCTGGTGCCGCTGCTGGTGTCGACTTTGCTCAGCGCCCTGTTCGGCATCGTCGCCGGGGCCGTGGTGCTGGGCGGCGTCAGTCTGGCCAAGCGCCTGTTGCGGAAATAGGGCGCCTGGCCGGGGCGGGCATCAGAAGCGGTACTTCATCGTCAGCATGGCGTTGCGCGGATCGCCGTAATAGCCGCCCATGCCGGTCGAGTAGTACTTCTTGTCCAGCAGGTTGTTGACGTTCAGCGTGGCCGACAGCTGGCGGTTGAAATCATAGCGGGCCATCAGCCCGACCAGCGCATAGGCGTCCTGGCGGAAGGTCTCGCCGTTGGGGCCGTAGTCCGGCTGCACCATCTTGCTTTGCCAGGTGACGCCGCCGCCCACCGTCAGCGGATGCCACGCGCCGCGCAGGCGGTAGGTGGTCCACAGCTTGAACAGGCTGTTGGGCTGGTTGGTGTCGATGCTGCGGCCGTCCGAGTCCTTCAATTGCCGGTAGCTGTAGCCGGCGATCATCTGCCAGCCCGGTTGCAGTTCGCCCGAGATTTCCATCTCGATGCCGCGCGCGGTGGCGCCCTGCACCGTGCGGTAGGCGTACGAACCGCCGCCGCCGCCCGTGACCCAGATGTTGTCCGGGTCCTTCTCGGCCAGGTTGTCCTGCTTGAGTTCGAAGACCGCGGCGCTGGCGTTCAGGGCGCCGCCGAAGAATTCGCCCTTGACGCCCAGCTCATAGTTGTCGCCCTCGACCGGCGGCAGGAAACTGTTGTTGCGGTCGCGATAGGCCTGCGGCTTGAAGATGCTGGTGTAGCTGGCATAGACCGACCAGTTGGCGTCCAGGTCGTACACCACGCCGGCGAACGGCGTGATCTTGCCTTTCTCGCGCAGCCGGTCGCTGACCTGGGTGCCGTCGAAGTAGTTGCTGTCGACGTCGCGCTTCCAATCGGTGTAGCGGCCGCCCAGGATCACCGAGAAGCGTTCGGTGGGGCGCAGGCGCGCGGTGGCGTACAGCCCCAGTTCTTCTTCGCGGGTCTTGCTGTGGCCGGTTTCGGTGCCTTCGAAGACGGGCTTGGGCGAGTGGCCGTTCCAGTTGAAGATGTTTGGAATCGACGCGTCGTAGCCCGGCAGGCGCCAATTCGGATAGGTGGCGCCGCCTTGCTCGTAGCGCGAGGCGCTGACGCCGAACACCAGGTCGTGCTTGCGGCCCAGCAACGTGAACGGGCCGGTGGCGTACAGGTCCACCGACGTCTGCTTGGGCTTGCCGTGCCAGTTGGCCAGCCACAGCCCGCCGCCCGCGCCGGTGTCGCGATTGGGATAGCCGTTCTGGGCGTAGCCCTGCAGCGCGTCGTAGTCGTTTTCGCTGCGGTTGATGACGGCCTTGGCGATCCAGTCGTTGGCGAAGGTGTGTTCCAGGCTGGCAAACAGCGAGGTCTGCTTGCGGTCGTAGTAGCTCCAGTCCGACGCGCCGTTCATGCGGCGCGAGAAACTCGTCTGCGAGCCATCGCTGAAGAACAGCGGAAAGCCGCGGCTGGCCTGGTCCATGCGATCGTCCTGGTAGACCAGGCCGGCGGTCAGCAGGGTCGAATCCGTCAGGTCGGCTTCGATCACACCGTAGAAGACGTCTTTTTTCTGCTTGGCGCGGCTGACGAACGAGCCGTAGTCCTGGTGCGCCGCGACGATGCGCCCGCGGATGCGGCCGTTGTCGACCAGCGACCCCGACAGGTCGGCTTCGGCCCGGTAGCGGTCCCACGAACCGGCGCTGGCGGCCACGGAACCCGAGAACTCGCGGGTGGGGCGCTTGCGCACCAGGTTCACCGCGGCGGCCGGGCTGCCGGTGCCGCTGACCAGGCCGGTCGCGCCGCGCACCACTTCCACGCGGTCGTAGATGGCGGTGTCGAACGTGATGCCTTCCAGCTGGCTCGACGTCGGGATGCCATCGAACATATAGGTGTCCACGGCAAAACCGCGCGAGTACACCTGGGTGTATTCCTGGGTCGACGTGCTTCTGTCGATCGACACGCCGGTGGTCTGGTTCAGCACATCCTGGATGGTGTTCAGGGCCTGGTCGTCCATCTGCTGGCGGGTGATGACGCTGACCGACTGCGGCGTCTCGCGCAGCGACAGGTTGAGTTTGGTGGCGCTGGTGGACCCCGTGTAGGACGCGGTGTCTTCCGTCTTGCCGTCGCGCAGGCCGTCGGCGCTGACCTGCACTTCGGGCAGCACCGAGGCATCGGGGGCGGTGGTGGCACGCAACACGTAGCCGGCCGCGCCGGCCGGTTGGCCTTCCAGGCCGCTGCCGGCCAGCAGCCGGGCCAGGCCGTCGCGCGGGGCAAACTCGCCCGACAGGCCGCGCGTGGTCCGGCCGGCGACCAGCGCCGGGTCGATGGCGATGTTGATGCCGGATTCGCTGGCGTAGCGCGTCAATGCCGGGCCCAGGGCGCCCGCCGGAATGTCGTAGCTGCGGACGGCCTGCGCCGCGGGGGCGTCGGCGGCCTGGGCCGTGCCGGCCGCCCCGGCCAGCGCCAGGGCCAGCAGCGTATGGCGGAATGCGCGCGCCAGGGGCGGGCGGCAAGAAAGGGCAAGGGCCGGGTGTTGCGGGGCGGGCCGGCGGCCGGGACGGCGCTGCGTCATGAGGTTCTCCGAAAAGGGCGTGTTTTGGTGTTGCTGGGGTTGTTGACACGCGAACGGAGAAAAGCGGACATGCTGACGTCGATTAATGTGTAACTGCGGGGGAGGGGGCGGATGGCGGCGTGGGCATACCGGCGTGGGCGTACCCGCGACGGCATTGCGCCTGGGCAGGCCGGCGTGGCAGGCGACGCCTGAGCCTCAAGCCGCCGACGAACGCGGCTCGACGAGAATCCAGTAGCGGCTGCGGCTGACGACCCGCACCGGCAGGGTGGCCGGCAACAGCGCCAGCACCTTGTCCGTATCCTGCAACTGAAATCCGCCGGACAGGCGCAGATCGGCCACGGCCGGGTCGCATTGCACCAGGCCGGGCCGATAGTGCGACAGCGCTTCCAGGAAGTCCGCCAGCCGCATGTTGTCGGCCACGAGTACCCCGCGCGCCCATTCGCCTTCGCCCTGGGCCGCCTGCTGCACATTGCCGGCGCCCTGGGCCGTAAACACCAGGCACTGGCCGGCCGCGACCGGCAGCCGCTGGCCCGGCACGTCGCGGGGCGTGACTTCGACCACGCCCTCCAGCACGGCCACGCGGCATTGCGTGCCGCGCTGGCGCACCGTGAAGCGGGCATCCATGCCGTGCACCACGCCGGCTTCGGACGACACCAGGAACGGCCGCGCCGCTTGCGCGGGGCCGCTGTCGGGCGCCGTGCGCACCAGGATTTCGCCCGACCGCAGCAGCACGCGGCGCGACAGGGCGTCGTAGGCGATATCCACGGCGCTGCCCGCGTTCATCAGCACGCGGCTGCCGTCCGCCAGCCGCAGCTCGCGCCGTTCGCCGGTGCCGGTGCGGTAGGCGGCGGACCAGGCGGCCCACGGCGCAAACCGGGCCGCCAGCCAGACGGCGGGAACCGCAGCCGCCGCCGCGCCCAGGGTGGCCAGCGCCTTGCGGCGCGACAGCTTGCGATTCAGAGTGGGGCGAGCCAACGCGGGGGGCAGGCTGCCGAACTGGTCGTTCAGCATCTGCGCCCGTTGCCACGCCCGCTCATGGTCGGGGTCTTGCGCGCGCCAGCGCTCACACTCGCGAAACGCTTCGGGCGGCGGCTCGGCGCCGGGGTGCAGCCGCACCAGCCATTGCGCCGCCTGGCGCAGCACCTGGCGGTCCAGCGGCAGATCGCGTGCGTTGGCGGCGCTGCCCATCATGCGGCCAGCAGCAGGCATTGCTCGAACGCCTGCGCCATGTAGCGGCGCACGGTGCGGTCGGTGATGCGCATCGTGTCGGCGATCTGCTTGTAGGTCATGCCGTCCAGCTGCGCCATCAGGAACGCGCTGCGCGCCTTGGCCGGCAGGCCGTCGAGCATGGCGTCGATCTGGTGCAGCGTTTCCAGGATGATCAGGCGCTGTTCGACCGACGGCGTGGTGGGCTCGGGCAACTGCGCCAACGCGTCCAGCCAGGCACGCTCGAGCGATTGGCGACGGTGGTGGTTGCACAGCACGTGGCGCGCGACGGTGGTCAGGTAGGCGCGCGGCTCGTGCAGCGTCAGTTCCTGCGCGCCGGGCTTGCGGCGCGCCTCGATGATGCGGATGAACGTGTCCTGCGCCAGATCGGCGGCATCGAACGTATTGCCCAGGCGCTTGCGCAGCCAGTTGCGCAGCCAACCGTGATGGCTGGCGTAGAGGTTGTGGACGACATCCACGGCAGGGATCCCCGACACGCCGGGACCCCGCCCGGTCGCATTCAATAATTGATAATGATTCCCAATTGTATATGAGGCGGGGCGGTCCTGGCGATGCGCCAAAACAACGGGCCCCGGAATCACCCGGGGCCCGCGATACCGCTTGAGCGGGAGGCGCGCACGTCGTCAAAGCCAGTGGCTTTGCCGGCCGCGGGGCGTCCGCGTCGTCAACCGATCATCTATCAATACGCCAGCGAAGCTTGCAGGTACACCGTGCGCGGCATGCCCACGTACTTGCCCGCGTTGTTGTCGGTGGAACGGGTGAAGTAGCGCTTGTCGAACAGGTTCTTCACGCCCAGCGCGATGTTCAGGTTGTGCATCTGCTTGCCGAAATCGTAGGCGGCGCGCACATGCACCGTGCCGTAGCCGGGGATGTCGCCATAGGCGCCGTTGGCGCTTTCGGCCGTCTGGTACGTGGCGCCGGGGTCGGGCGAACCGGGCGAGCGCTGCTTGGACTGCAGGAACGTATCCACGTTGTAGGTCCACTGGTTGCGCGTGTAGCGCGCGCCCAGCGACGCCACGTTGCGCGAATAGAACGGCAGGTCGCGGCCCTCGAACACGCCCGCCTTGTAGGTGGCCTGCGTGTAGGTATAGGTGCCGTACACCGACATGCCCGACAGCGCGGCGCTGAGCTCGCCCAGGTCGTACGACAGGCCCGTTTCCAGGCCGCGGTGGCGCGTGGCGCCCAGGTTGGTCCAGGCGTCCGAGCCGCCATTGGTGCCGCCGCGCAGTTGCAGTTCGTCGTCGAAGTTGATGTTGAACAGCGTCAGTTCGCCCTTCCAGCCGCCGCCATTGAAATGCGTGCCCACTTCATACGTGGTGGCCTTTTCCGGATGCAGGCCGTTGGTGGTCGACGCAATCTGGAAGTACTGCAACGGGCCGAACGACTGGCCGGCGTTGGCGAACACGCTCCATTGCTCGCTGACGTGATACACGACCGACAGCGAGGGCAGGGGCTCTTCCGACTTGATGCTCGTGTACTTCGTCGCGGCCGGGTTGGACTTGTCGTTCAGGAACGAATCGATGAACTCGTAGCGCACGCCTGGCGTGATGGTCCAGTTGCCGACATTGATGGTGTCGTCGATATAGACCGCGTGCGCGGTCGTGCCGCCGGTGCGGAATTGATACTGCGGGTTCGGCGCGTTCAGCGGATCGAAGGGGCCGTCCGGTACGTAGAACGCCGTGCGCGACGCGCGTTCGTCGCTGGCTTCCTTCAGGTAGCGGTAGCCCACGCTCACTTCCTGCGTGATGTCCGACCCGCGGAACAGGCGCGAATAGCGCGGCTCGATCGCAAACGTATGGTAGTTGCGCGGATTGAACGTCAGGCGGCGCTGGCCGGCGTTGGCGCCGGTGCCTTCGGTTTCGATGCTGCTGCCCCGGAAGCTGTCCGTGTAGTAGGTCAGCAACTCAAACTTGTTCACGCCGTCGTCGTGGTTGTAGCGGAACGACGCATCGGTGCGCCGGCCCGTGAAATTGTCGTACGGCCGCGTCGACTGGAACGGGTCTTCGGAATACTGCTTTGTCGTCAGGCCGCCGGGCATGCCGGCGCGGCCTTCGTAGTGGTGCAGCGCGGCCGAAATGCTGTCGTCCGCGCCGATGCGGTAGGTGCCCTTGAGCATCACGTCATCGATATCGACCCGATCGTTGCTGTCGCGAAAGCCGTTGCCGTGCGTACCCGAATAGAGCAGGGCGCCGCCCAGGCCGCGGTCGTTGGTGCCGCCGATGAACGCGCTGGGCGTCGTCTTCACGCCGCCGTGGCTGTACATGTCGGTCTCGACCGACGCATCCGCCGTGAAGTCCTGCGGAATCGCGCGCGTCACGAAATTGATGATCCCGCCCACGTTCTGCGGGCCATAGCGCACCGATCCCGCGCCGCGCACCACATCCACCGCCGACAGATTGCCCAGCGCCACCGGCGCCATCGACAGCTGCGGCTGCCCATAAGGCGCCACCGCCAACGGAATGCCGTCCATCAGGATCGTCGACCGCGGCGACAGGCGCGACGTCAGCCCGCGCACGCCCACGTTCAACGACACATCGCTGCCGCCCGTGCCATTGCTTTCCTGCACCTGCACGCCCGGAATCCGGCGCAGCACATCGCGCACATTCGTCGCGCCCGTATCCTGGAACGCCGCCCGATCAATGATCGTGCGCGCACCGCCGTGCTCCAGCACCTTTTCGTCGCTGGGATTCTCCAGCCAATCGCCCACCACACTGATCGCGCCCAGCGTGCTGCCATCGCCGGCCGCAGCACCGGATGTCGAAGCGGCCGGCGTCGCGGAAGCCGGCGTCGCGCCAGATGTCGGCGCACCTTTCGCGGCGGTTTGGGCGTAGCCGTTGGCGGCCACGGTCAGCAAGGCCAGCGCGAGCGCAAGGCGTCGCGGGGGGAAGGGGATCAGCATGGAGGTTCCAGGAATGGCTCTCAAATAATGAGAGCGACAATCAAATTGAGAATCTTTTCTAAGCCGGGGCGGACTGCGCACACAAGCTCGGCAAGGGCAGCCGGCAGCCCCTGCGCAAGCCGCCGAAAATATAGCAAAAATTGGCGCCAATCCAAACGCGGTAAATTGGGGCCGTGGCAAAAACACCCCACGACCCTCCGGCTGGCCAACCGCACCCGCGCGCCTGCGCCCAGCCGAATCCGTATAAGATGTGAAATTGGCGCCAATTTTTTGACGCGGGAACCATCATGGACACACTAGATCAGCAATTGCTGGGACTGTTGCGCGCCGACGCGCGCGCAACCGTGGCAACCCTGGCCAAAAAGCTCGACGTATCACGGGGCACCATCAACAACCGCATCGCCCGCATGGAAGACGACGGCATCATCGTCGGCTACACCGTGCGCCTGCGCCCCGAATCCGAACCCGACCAGATCGGCGCCTGGATGAACATCGCCGTAGACGGCAACGAAACCCGGCGCGTCGTCAGCATCCTGCTAGGCGACCCCGCCGTCGTCGCCCTGCACGACACCAACGGCCGCTGGGACCTGCTGGCCGAACTACGCGTGGCCAACATCGAAGAAATGTCCCGCGTCCTGGACCGCGTCCGCCTGATCAAGGCCATCTCCGCCACGGAAACCAGCATCCACCTGAAGAGCTACAAGCTGGACTAAACCAGGGCAGGGTGCCCCCCCAACACGACAGCCCCCAACACAGGCCCCGTGACGGCAGACGACACTCCCGGTCTCCCCCAAAAACCGGCCCAAATCCCCCCGACGCACCACCCCCCCAACGCCCAAAAAGGCCGCCCGCGCGGCCGGCTTTGGGCGACCCCGCAAGACCTTCCACCCCACCCCCGTTCCCCACCAGAACGCCAAGCACACCCCCCGCCCCAGCAACGCCCCAAACCCATCACGTCACAGCGTGGCGGGCAGGCGTACAGGGAGGGCGGGGCGTGTAGATGCGCCCGAGGGAATTCGAAGGGAGCCGAAGGCGGACGAGAATGACGAAGGGGCAGTCCGGAGCGAAGGCTCCGGACCGCAATCGTAGCCCCGCCCTCCCTGTACGCCTGCCCGCCACGCGGCAGAAGAACCCACGGCAACCAGAAGAAAACAACGCCAGGCCCCGAAAAACCCAAGGAACAAGCCCCGCCGCCAGGCAAACCCCCACCCCGTTAGGGATTCCCCCCGGTTGCCCCCTCCACACCCCGAACCCTAAAATTGGCGCCAATTTATGTAAACAAACACAGAAAGCCAGCCCCCCCAGGCCCCCAAGCCTCCAGGATTCAAGGATCAAGCAATGCCCTCCGCAGCACCCACCCTCACCCCCGAAGCCGCCCGCGCCCGCGCCATCTACGACCTCGGCCACAGCACCGTCTTCTCCGCCCGCGTCGACCCGCGCTTCTCGTACTGCATGTACGTCCCCCCGCACATCGACCAGGCCAAGCACCCCATGCAACTGGTGGTGATCATGCACGGCACCGGCCGCGCCTTCGTCGAATACCGCGACGCCTTCGCCGAATTCGCCCGCTGGAACGACTGCATCGTCCTGTGCCCGCTCTTTCCCGTCAGCCCCCTGGGCGACGGCAACCGCGACGGCTTCAAGCAACTGCACGAAGGCAACATCCGCTACGACCACGTCCTGCAGGACATGGTCGCCGAAGTCGGTGAAAAATTCGGCTGCGACTTCTCGCGCTTCGCCCTGTTCGGCTATTCCGGCGGCGGCCAGTTCGTCAACCGCTACGCCTTGCTGCACCCCGAAACCCTGTGGGCCGTTTCCATCGGCGCGCCCGGCTCGGTCACCCTGCTCGACCCCAGCCAGGACTGGTGGGTCGGCGTGCGCGACGCCGAAGCCCGCTTCGGCAAGGCCGTCGACGTCGACGCCCTGCGCCAGGTTGCCGTCCACATGATCGTCGGCAAGGCCGACCTCGAAACCTGGGAAATCACCCACCGCGAAGGCGGCAAGTTCTTCATGCCCGGCGCCAACTCCGCCGGTTCCACCCGCCCCGAGCGCCTGGAATCCCTGCGCCGCTCGTTCGAAGCGGCCGGCGTCAAGGCCGTGCTGGACGTCGTCGACAACGTGCCACACGACGGCCTGAAGTGCGTCGGCCAGGTGCAGGACTTCCTGGCTGCCGAGCTGCGCAAGCTGCGAAATGAATAACACCGAAAACAAGAAGTGCGGCGGGCGCATCTGCGCCCGTCAGCCGCGATAGGAGAGGGGCATGCTGCGTTTCGCGCTATCCCGTATCGTCATGGCCATCCCCACGCTGCTGATCGTGGCGGTGGCCGTATTCGTCATGATCCGCCTGATTCCAGGCGATCCGGCGCAACTGCTGCTGGGCGACCTGGCCACCCCGGCCGCCCTGGCTGACCTGCGCGCCCGCCTGGGCCTGGACCAGAGCTGGACCACCCAGTTCGGCATCTGGTTCGGCAACATGCTGCATGGTGACCTGGGCTCGTCCATCAACACCGGCCAGCCCGTGCTGCCGCTGGTGTGGGACCGCTTCCTGATCAGCGGCCGCGTGGTGCTGGTGGCCGTGCTGTTCGCCGCCATGGTGGCCGTGCCGGCCGGCATGATCGCCGCCTGGAAGCAGAACAAGGCGCCCGACCTGATCCTGGTCGGCACCGCCACGCTGCTGGTGTCCATTCCCACCTTCTGGCTGGGCCTGCTGCTGCTGATCTTCTTCGGCCTGAAGCTGCAATGGCTGCCCGTGGTGGGCTACGTGTCCATCGGTGAAGACTGGAAGGCCGGCCTGCTGTACCTGGCCATGCCCATCCTGACGCTGTTCCTGCACGAAATCGGCGTGCTGATGCGCATGGCGCGCGCCAGTACCCTGGAAGTGCTGCGGCTGGACTACATCACCCACGCACGCGCCAAGGGCCTGTCCGAATCGGCCGTGCTGATGCGCCATGCTTTCCGCAACGCCTTCGGCCCGACCTGGACGCTGATCGGCCTGGTGCTGGGCAACCTGCTGGGCGGCATTGCCGTGGTCGAAACCGTGTTCACCATTCCCGGCCTGGGCCGGCTGCTGGTGGATTCGATTTTTGCCCGCGACTACCCCGTCATCCAGGGCTGCCTGCTGTTCGTCGGCGTGGTCTACGTGATCGTGAACCTGCTGATCGACCTTTGCTATCCCATCTTCGACCCGAGAGTGACCGCCGAATGAAAAAGCGAATTGCAGCTAACGCGCTGATAGGCGGCGTGATCGTGGCGGCGATGATCGTCGCGGCGATCATGGGCGCCTTCTGGACGCCGCATGATCCGCTGAAGATCAACTTCGTGGCCCGGCTCAAGCCGCCCGGCGGCGATTTCCTGCTGGGCACCGACGAATTCGGCCGCGACGAACTGTCGCGCCTGTTGGCCGGGGCCTCCAGCAGCGTCTGGATCAGCTTCCTGACCGTCAGCTTCGCCATCGTGGCGGGCACCGCCATCGGCACCCTGACCGGTTTCGTGCGCGGCTGGACCGACCGCATCATCATGGCCTTCAACAACGCCTTGCTGGCCTTCCCGGGCCTGTTGCTGGCGCTGGGCCTGTTGGCCGTGGTGGGCGCCAACAAGTACGGCATCATCCTGGCGCTGGGCCTGGCCTACACGCCGTCGGTCACGCGCATCGTGCGCGGCACCGTGCTGTCGCTGCGTGAAAAAGAGTTCATCGAATCGTCCCGCGTGCTGGGCAATTCCGAGCTCTACACCATGTTCCGCCACGTGCTGCCCAATTGCGTGGCGCCGCTGACGGTGCTGGCCACGTCGATGTTCGGCTGGGTCATCCTGGCCGAAAGCGCGCTGTCGTTCCTGGGCCTGGGCGTACCGCCGCCCGCGCCCACCTGGGGCAACATGCTGGCCGCCGCCCGGCCGTTCATGGCGCAGGCGTCCTATCTTTCCATTCTTCCCGGCTTGGCCATCGCCCTCGCGCTGCTGGGGATCAACCTGCTGGGCGACGCGGTGCGAGACCGTTTCGATCCCCGCATGAGGGGCGTGCAATGAGCGCACTGGTAACCGTATCGAATCTGTCCCTGACCGTCGGCCGCGGCGGCCGTGAAATCGTCGGCGGCGTGTCCTTCGAGGTGGCGCCGGGCGAAATGGTCGGCATCGTCGGCGAATCCGGCAGCGGCAAGACCCAGGCCGCCCGCGCCATCATGGGCCTGACCCCGCCGCCGCTGGTGGTGGCCGGCGGCTCGATCCGCTTCGAAGGCGTGGAAGTGACCCAGGCCAGCGCGGCCCAGCTGCGCAAGCTGCGCGGCGCGCGCATCGGCATGGTGTTCCAGGAACCCATGACCTCGCTCAACCCGTCCATGCCCATCGGGCGCCAGCTGGACGAAGGCCTGAAGCTGCACCGGCGCGACCAGTCGACTGCGCAGCGCCGTGAACGCATCCTCGAGATGCTGCGGCGCGTGGGCATCCGCGACCCCAAGGCCGCCATGGAGGCCTGGCCACACGAGTTTTCGGGTGGCATGCGCCAGCGCATGATGCTGGCCTCGGTGATGCTGCTGGAACCGGCGCTCTTGATCGCCGACGAACCCACCACCGCGCTGGACGCCGTGGTGCAGCGCGACGTGCTGGAACTGATGGTGGACCTGACGCGCGAGCACAACACCGCCGTGCTGATGATCAGCCACGACTTGCCCATGGTGGCGCGCTACACCGAACGCATGGTGGTGATGCAGCACGGCAAGGTGCTGGAAACCGGCACCACCGCGGGCATTCTCGAACGGCCGCAGCATCCCTATACGCGCAAGCTGCTGGATGCGATGCCGCGTCGCCTGCCGGCCCGGCCGATCACCAAGGAAGCGCCCATCGTCGAGGTCAAGAACCTGGTGGTGGACTACGCCGGCCACCAGCGGCTGTTCTCGCGCACCGGCGCCAAGCGCGCGCTGGGCGGCATCGACCTGCACGTGAAGCCGCGCGAAGTGGTGGCGGTGGTGGGCGGGTCGGGTTCGGGCAAGACCACGCTGGGCCGCGCCATCGCGGGCCTGCTGTCGCCCACGTCCGGCCAGATCCTGTTCCGCAACCAGGCGGTCAGCCGCCGCTCGGCGGCCTGGCGCGACTACCGCCTGAACTGCCAGATGGTGTTCCAGGACCCGTATTCGTCGCTGGACCCGCGCATGACCATCGGCCAGCTGGTGGGCGAAGGCCTGCGCATGCTGACCGACATGGCGTCGGCCGAAAAACGCCGCCGCGTGGACGAAGTGCTGGCCGAAGTGGGCCTGGGGTCCGAATATGCCAAGCGCTTTCCGCACGAACTGTCGGGCGGCCAGCGCCAGCGCGTGGCGATCGCCCGGGCGATCGTGCGCCGGCCGGCCTTCGTGATTGCCGACGAGCCGGTGTCCGCGCTGGACGTGACGGTGCGCGCCCAGGTGCTGGACCTGTTCGCCGACCTGCAGGAACGCCATGGCTTTTCGTGCCTGTTCATCAGCCACGACCTGGGCGTGGTCGAGCAGGTGGCCGACCGGGTGGTGGTCATGCGCGATGGCGGGATTGTCGAGCAGGGCACCCGCGACGAGGTCTTCGACCATCCGCGCGAGGAATACACCCGCAGCCTGCTGTCGGCCATTCCGGCGCTGGAATCCACCGATACGGGCGGCGTGCGTCTGCGCTGGCGCCTGGACGGGCAGGAGCCGTCTCGGGCCACGGCTTGAAGGGACGGATCCGCGCCGGCCGCCGGGGCTGGCGGCCCGGCGCGGACTTATGCATAAAATACGCGGTTTGGATTTGATTCACGGGAGTGGTCCATGCCGAAAGCGGCGGCGACACAGCCGGGCCTGGTTGACCGTATTGCCCATGATATTCAGTCGGGCATCTTTGGTCCCGGCGCGTGGCTGAAACAGATCGACCTGCAGGAACGCTACGACGCCAAGCGTCTGGACGTTCGGCGGGCGCTTGACCAATTGGCCGCCAAGCGGCTGATTTCGCACATCCCGAACCGGGGCTACCACGTCTACGCGATGGACCCGGACCAGCACGTGCAGATCCGCGATATTCGCGTGCTGCTGGAAACCGGCGCCGCGGCCGACCTGATGCCCAACGTCACGGCGGCCAAGGTGCGCGCCCTGCGCACGCTGGCCGAACGTTTCGCCAAGCTGCTGCACGACGGCACGCTGCTGGAGCAGTACGAGGTCAACCTGGCGTTTCACGCCGGGATGTACGACATGTGCTCCAACCGCGAGCTGGCTTCCCTGATCCAGGAAACCCGGGCCCGCGGTCCGGCGGCGCCAGCCAAGGAATGGGTGACGCGTTCGCGCATCGAAATCTCGGCCCGCGAGCACTTCGACATGGTCGAGGCGCTGGAGGCGCGCGACGTCAAGCGGCTGCAGAAAATCATTGCCCAGCACGTGGGGCAGGACATTTCCTGACCGATTCCGGGCGATTTGCCTGACTTTTGCGGCGGCCATCCTGAAAAGGGGCCGCCGCAAGTCGTTTCCGGGTGTCCGATTCATGAGATTCACAGGGATACCCCCGATGCCAGTCCGGGTTTGAGCGGTCATAATAGGCAGCTATTTTTGGCGCCAATATAGTCATGAATCAGGCGTCGTATGCCCCCGGGGGAGTTTCCGCAATGCACCACCAATCTGTTTCCCGAGCGCTTGCGCTCAGCTTGGCGCTGGCCGCCGCAGGCACGGCCCACGCCGCTACCCTGACGATCGCCCAGCCGGCCGACATCCGCTCGACCAATCCGGGCGTCAACCGCGACAACACCACCGACGGCGTGGTGCTGAACGTGGTGGAAGGCCTGGTCGGCTACCGGGAGAACGGCACGGTGGCGCCGTTGCTGGCGAAATCGGTCGACCTGTCGGAAGACGGCCTGACCTACACCTTCAAGCTGCGCGACGGCGTGAAGTTCCACAATGGCGCTACGTTGACGTCGGCCGACGTCATCTGGAGCTGGGAACGCTACATGGACGCCAAGACCGACTGGCGCTGCCGCAGCGATTTCGACGGCCGCAACGGCCTGAAGGTGACGGAAGTGTCGGCGCCGGACGCGCAGACGGTCATCATGAAGATCGACCGCAAGTCGGCGGTGTTCCTGGATTCGCTGGCCCGCACCGATTGCGGCATGACGGCGATTCTCAGCAAGGATTCGGTCAACGCCGACGGTTCGTGGAACAAGCCGGTGGGCACGGGTCCGTACCAGTTCAAGGAATGGAAGCGCGGCGAATACGTGCTGTTGTCGGCGTTCAAGGACTACGTGTCGCCGTCGGCGGGGGACAAGCCGGACGGCTATGTGGGCGCGAAGCGTCCGCTGGCCGACGAGGTGAAGTTCCTGGTGGTGCCGGACCCGTCCACCGCGAAGGCGGGCCTGGTGTCGGGCGCGATCGATGCGAGCCAGATCACGATCACGGACGTGGCTGAACTGAAGAAAAGCCCGACGGTGTCGGTGATGAGTCCGCACGACGCGACCAAGCACACGCTGCTGTTCCAGACGCAGGACCCGGTGCTCAAGAATGTGAAGCTGCGCCAGGCGATTGCGGCGGCGCTGGATATTCCGCAGGTGGTGGCGGCGGCTTCCGAAGGGTTGGGCCAGCTGAACAATTCGGCGGTGTATGCGGGGTCGGCGTATTACCAGGAAACGGAGAAGCGCACGTACAAGTACGATCCGGCGCGGGCGCAGCAGCTGCTGAAGGAAGCGGGCTACAAGGGCGAGCCGATCGTCATCTATGCGAACAAGCGGGCGCACGTGCCGAGCTATCAGGTGGCGGTGATTGCGCAGGCGATGATGCAGTCGGTGGGGATCAATGCGCAGATCGAGGTGCTGGAGTGGGCGACGCAGCTGGATCGCTACAACACGGGTAAGTACCAGATCAGCTCTTTCACGTTCTCTTCGCGGATCGATCCGTCGTTGAGCTTTGAGCAGTTTGCGGGGGACAAGTCGAAGCAACCGCGCAAGGTCTGGGATGATCCTGCGGCGCAGAAGCTGATTGACGAGAGCTTTCTTGAATCCGATCCGGCCAAGCGGCAGAAGCTGTTTGACCAGTTGCACACGTTGATGTTGGAGCAGACGCCGTTGTTGGTGCTTTATAACGGGGCGGATGCTTGGGCTACTAATAAACGCGTGGAAGGGTTTTCGGTATGGGAAGGGAAGCCTCGGGCTTGGGAGACCAAGATTGTGGGTAAATAAGTAAGAGGCTTTTTTTGTAGGTTGGGTTTTGGGGTGGTTGCTGGTGGCGGGTTTGCTGCTGGGGCCGCCTGACGCGTCGGTGGCCTGCGTGGTGCGGGGCTACGATTGCGGTCCGGAGCCTTCGCTCCGGACTGCCCCGTCGTCATCCTCGTACAGGCCTTCGGCCTTCCCTACGGATTCCCTCGGGCGCATCTACACGCCCCGCACCACGCAGGCCACCGACGCGTCAGGCTCCGCTGTCTGCATCTTGACGGGCTGTTCTGGGGATTCTTGTTTTGCAATGCAAAGAGGCCGCTTTCGCGGCCTCTTTGCATTGGGCTGTGCGGCTTTACTTTGCCACGCGCTCTACTTCCCAGGCGCGGGGCTTTTTCACGGCCCAGGGGGTGTAGCCCTTGACGTCGCTGCGGTAGGCGCCGATGTCCAGGCCGTTGTAGAGGGGGATGCTGGGGACGTCGGCCAGGAATAGCTTGTGCAGTTGGTCGAACGACGTCTGGCGCTTGGCGTGGTCGGTGTCGACCGAGGCGGCGTCCAGGAGTTTTTGGGCTTCGGGGTTGTCCCAGACTTTGCGCGGCTGCTTGGATTTTTCGCCGGTGACCATTTCGTAGTTCAGGGCGGCGTCCAGGCGGGCGGAGTAGGGGAAGGTCATCATCTGGTAGGTGCCGGCGTTGTAGCGGTCGAGCTGGGTGGCCCATTCGGCGACGGACAGCTTGGCGTTGATGCCGGCGGCCTGGAGCATGGCCTGGATGATGACGGCGGAGTTGTAGGACTGGGGGTAGCGCTTGGTGGTCATCAGTTCGATTTCCTGGCCCTTGTAGCCGGCTTCTTTCAGCAGCTTCTGGGACAGGGCGACGTCGTACTTCCAGCCTTCTTTCTGGGCGGCGTCGTGGTAGGGCGAGACCAGGGGGACGATGGAGTTGTTGGGCTTGGCCAGGCCTTCGGTGACGGCGGCGGCCAGTTGTTCGTAGTCGATGGCGTGGGCCAGGGCCTGGCGCATCTTGGGGTTGGACAGCAGCGGGTCCTTGGTTTGCAGCAGCAGCGCGGTCATGCTCATGACGGGCGCGTAGGCGACCTTGACGTTGGGCGTGGCCTGCAGGACGGGGACGTCGTTGTTGGAGACGTCTTCGATGATGTCGATGTTGCCGCGTTGCAGGGCGGCCTTGGCGGTGGAGTCGTCGGGCACGATCATGAAGCGCACTTCGTCGACCAGGGGGCGCTTGGAACCGGTGTAGCCGTCGAGCTTGCCGCCGCGGTTGGCGTAGTCGGCGAATTTGGTGAGGCGGATGTATTCGCCGCGCTTCCATTCGGCGAATTCGAAGGGGCCGGTGCCGATGGGCTTGTCCCAGGTGCCGTCGGCCTTGACGGAGGCCTTTTGCAGGATGCCGGTGCCGCCGCAGTCGGCGCGCGCGAGCGAGGCCAGGAACAGGCTGCTGGGTTTTTCCAGGTGGTAGACGACGGTCTGGGCGTCGGGGGCTTCGACGCCGGTGACCTTGACGGTGCCGCGGCCATCGAATTCGCTGGAACAGCGCCAGCCGGAATTGGCGGCGGTGTAGTGCTGCCAGGTCCAGAGGACGTCGGCGGAGGTGAGGGGGGCGCCGTTATGGAATTTGACGCCCTGGCGCAGCTTGAAGGTGTAGGTCTTGCCGTCGGGGCTGATGTCGATGGATTCGGCCAGCAGGGGGCGCACTTCGGCGTCTTCGCCGTAGGCCACCAGGCCTTCGACGATGTGCAGCACGACGGCGTCGCTGTTGCTGTCGCGGTTCACGCCGGGCTCGGTCGAGCGGATGTCGGCGGTGAACGAGATGCGCAGCGGCGGCTGGGCCTGGGCCCAGGCCGATCCGGCCAGCGCAGCCAGCGCCAGCGCAACCGCGGTGTTCAAGAGTTTTGTTTTCATTGATTGAGTTCCAGGGTTGCGCGGGCGGCCTGGGATCAGGCGGCGGCCAGCAGTTCGGGTTCGGCGTCCAGGCTGTAGCGGGTGAACGTGCGGTTCAGCGCGGGCAGCGGGGCCACTTCCATCAGGCCGGCGGCGGGTTCCATGATGACCATGGCGACGGTGGCCGACAGGTTGTCGTGGCTGCCGGGGCGCGGCGGGCGGCAAACCGAGTACGGGGTGCCGAAGTCGTCGAACAGGGCGCGCTTGAGGTCTTCGCGGGTGAGCTGGTCTTTTTCGTTCAAGAGGCGGCGCACGCGCCAGTCGCGGTAGGCGCTTTCCGGGGTGCTGGCGCGGCCGGTGTCGCGCAGCTTGCCCAGGGCGACTTCGCTGACCCAGTGGTTGGCGTGCACGATCAGGTCGTCGCTGCCGGGGTAGATGGGGAAGGCCTCATCGGTGGTGCATTCGTAGTCGACGCCGAAGCCGGCGGCCATGCCGATCATGATGTTGTTCGAGCAGGACTTGGGCGTGGTGCTGACGGCCTTGATGGCCAGGGCGAAGTGCTCCTGTTCGAGCACCTTGCGGCGGATCAGCGAGAGCGGCACGCCGAGCTGGCGGAAGTCGCGGTCGGATTCCAGGTAGTTGGCGGTGATGGACACGCCGGCGCTGTTCAGGCCGCTGCGGGCCAGGCCGCCGGCTTCGACGAAGGTCAGGATGTCGGGGCCGTTGTCGTTGCGCACGCGCAGCACGATGGCCGTTTCGGCGCATTCGGCGCGCCAGTCCCAATTCTGGCCGTGGATCAGGCGGCCGTTGACCGAGCGGGTCGGCAGGATCAGGGCGCCGGTGCAACCGTCGCCGGGTTCGAGTTCGGCGGCCTTTTTCTTTTCGGCGCGGGCCTTGGCGATGACTTCGGTGCGGGCGTTGACCATCACGATGTCTTCGAACGGCACGTTGGCGCCGGCGGCGATGCCGCGCATTTCTTCCAGGTAGTGCGGCGCGAAGTTCTCGATTTCGCGGGCAAAGCTGGTGATCAGCTGGGTGCGCGCCATGGCGTCATAGCCCAGGTCGACCAGGGTCTGGCCGTACATGGCGGCGCTTTTGCGCACGCGGTCGGCGGCCTGCTGGCCATAGGCGCGGCCGCGGGCCTCGGGGGTACCGGAAACCGATACGAAGGGAAATTGGGTGATCTGGGTCATGGACGGATAGCGGCGCGGGGGCGCCGTGGGGTCGGGAGTGGTGAGACGGGATGTTGCAAAAATATTATCTTATTTTGGCGCCAAAAATACCGAGGGTTTGCCCGGGGGCGCCTAGCTGGGGGCGCCTAGCCGACGCGCTTCTCCACACATTGCCGCGCCAGGTCGTCGCAGCGCGCAAAGCCAGCCCCGGCGTCACGCAGCCGCTGCAGCAACCGCTCGATCATCTGCAGCCGTGCCGCGCGGCCCACGCCGTGGTCGGCGCGCGGGTGCAGGGTCAGGCAGGCGTAGCCGTCGGCGGCGAGCAGGGCGTCGCCCTGTTCGGCCAGGTGGGCGTAGGCGCGGTCCTGGGTGACGCGGCGGCTGAAGTGGGTGGCGTCGCACAGGCCTTCGCTCCAGGGCAGCTCGACCATGCCGGGGGCGCCGTCGGCGTCCAGCGCGTAGGGCGCATCGTCGTCCAGGGCGCTGCTGTCGTAGCGGTAGCCCAGTTCGCGCAAGAGCGGCAGGGTGCGGGGGGTAAAGCCGCCGCCGGTCCAGCGGAAACCTTCGGGGGCCCGGCCGGTCAGGGCGGCCAGGCGGTCGCGGCCGCGTTGCAGCACCTCGGCTTCGCGCTCGCCCAGCGTAGCCAGGTCTTCGAAAGCGTTGCCTTGCGAGGCGGCTTCGTGGCCGTCGCGCAGGCTTTGTTCGAGCAGGTCGCGGCAGCGCTCGGCTTCGAAGGCCGGCCAGAAGAAGGTGGCGCGGATGTCCTGGCGCCGCAGCATGTCCAGCAGGCGCGACAGGCCGCCGCCATAGGTGTAGCGGCCATGGCCGTCGCGGCCGTGCAGTTCGTGCTCGGGGCGGGTGGCGGCCTCGGGGCCGATACCTTGCACGTTGATGGTGACCAGCACCGTCTTGGCGGCGGCCTGCGTGGGGGCAATCGTCCGGGGGGGCGCGTCAGGGGTTGCGTTGGCGAGGGCGGCGCTCATTCGGTTCTCCAGGCATCGGGGTGGGCCAGGCAGTGGCGGGCCAGCGCTTCCAGGGTCATGCAGTGCACGTCCGCCTGCGCGGCCACGTGCGCCAGGAAGCGGTCCATGGCGGCGGCGCGGGCGGGGGTGCCGGACCCACCGGCGGCCTTGGGGTGCACGGTCAGGTGGATGTAGCCCTCGGCCTGGCGCAGGGCCTCGAATTCCTCGATCCAGTTGTCGCAGGCTTCCGCGGCCAGGCTGTGGCCGGTGAAGTAGAACGGGTAGTCGTCCAGCGATACGGTGTTGTTGGGCAGCATGACGAAGCCGTCGTCGGCGGCATCTGCGGGCAGGTAGGGGCGGTCTCGGTCTTTCTCGCTGGCGTCGTAGCAATAGCCCAGCCGGCGCAGCGCGGGCAGGGTGCGGTGGCTCTTGCGGCCCGACGGCGAACACCAGCCCACCGGCGTCACGCCCAGTTGCTGCTGGATCAGGGTATGGGTCTTTTCGAGCAGGGCGGGCTCGTCTTCGCCCAGGTCCCAGGCTTCGTGCAGGTAGCCGTGGGCGGCGATCTCGTGGCCGGCGGCCAGAATGGCGCGAAACGTCTCGGGGTAGTGCTCGACGTCGTAGCCGCAGGCAAAGAAGGTGGCGGGCATGGCGTGGCGCGCCAGGATGTCCAGGTGCCGCGGCACGCCGCGGCGGATGGCGTAGCGGCCGGCGGTATGCAGGCCGGCGGGAAACTGCTTGCGGCCCACTTCGACGGCGGGGCCGTCCACGTGCACGGTCACGCAGACCACGGCGCGCACGGGCGGCGCGTCGGGGGCGCGCAGGCCCTGGTCGCGCAGTTCGCGGTCCAGCGTCAGCCAGGGGTTGGCGGCGGCGTCCAGCGGGACGCCATAGGGTATGGCTTGCATCAGGTGGCCTTGATGTTGGCGTTCTTGATCAGGGTGCGCCACTTCTCGCTTTCGGTGGCGACGAAGCGGCGCAGTTCTTCAGGGGTGCCGCCGTGCAGTTCCAGCCCGTTCTGGGTCAGTTGGGCCAGGGCGGGCTGCTTGAGCGCGCTTTGCACGGCGGCATTGAGCGTCTGCACGATGGCGGGCGGCGTGCCGGCGGGCACGAACACGCCGTTCCAGCCGATGGCCTGGTAGCCGGGAAAGCCGGATTCGGCCACGGTGGGCACGTCCGGCAGGGCCGGCGCCCGCGATGCGGACGTGACGGCCAGGGGGCGCGATTTGCCGCCCTGGATGAATTGCTGCTGGTTGATCACCACGTCCATCAGCACGGGAAACTGGCCGCCCAGGAAGTCGTTGACCGCCGCGGCGGCGCCCTTGTAGGGCACGCCGGGCAGGTCGAGCCCGGCGGTGGCCTTGAGCAGTTCCATGGCCAGGTGGGCCGAGCTGCCGTTCTGGGTGATGCCGTAGAAATACTTGCCGGGATTGGCCTTGATGAGGGCCACGAATTCCTGCAGGGTCTTGGCCGGAAACGACGGGTGCACCACCAGTACGTTGTTGTAGTAGCAGACCATCGACACGGGTTCGAAGTCCTTGATCGGGTCGTACGCGATGTTCTCGTACAGGCTCTGGTTCACCGTGTGGGTGCCGGTGGAGCCGAGCGCGACGGTATAGCCGTCGGGCGCCGAGCGGGCGGCCTGCTGCGTGCCGATGATGCCGGCCGCGCCACCCTTGTTGATGACCACCACGCTTTGCTTGAGCGCTTCGCCGATGCCCTGGGCCAGCGGCCGGGCGACCAGGTCGGTGCCGCCGCCCGCGGGAAACGGCACGATGAACTGGATCGGGTGCTCGGTGGGGTAGGCGGCCGCGCGGGCCAGGCCCGGTCGCGTCAAGGCGGCGCCCGCCAGGGTGGCGGCCGACGCCGCCATGAATTGCCGGCGGCTGATGCCGCCCGTTGCGCTGCTGCGTTGCTTCATGCGATTTCCCCTTGGATGTGCATGCCAGGCATCGCCGGCCGCACGCTTGTGGGTGCCTGCTGGTCGGCTGCTTGAGTATCATTATTCGATAAAAAACAATCTTCACCAATTAGTTTTTATCTATAAATGATAAAAATAAGAAAAACGATAGGTGAATGGGACGGCCGTCGATGATCTCGATAGCGGCGCTTTATGGTCCGCCGCCCCAGGCTGCGCCCCTGTGATACGCTGCGCCGATTCCGCGTTGCCTCTTTGCTGCCCTGCCCATGTCCACCCTGAAGCGAGCCTTAGCGATTCTTGACCTCTTCAGCCTGGCCACGCCGGTGCTGACCGCGGAAGAGATCATCTCGAAGCTGTCCTATTCGGCGCCCACCGGCTACCGGTACATCCGCGACCTGTCGGACCTGGGCTACCTGCTGCGCATGACGGGCGGGGGCTACAAGCTGGGGCCGCGCATCATCGAGCTGGACCACCTGATCATCGATGGCGACCCTGTGCTGGGCGCGGCCCGGCCGATCATGCGCGAGGTGGTGGACCAGGTGGGCGGCGACGTGCTGCTCAGCGTGATCCACGGCCTGCGCATCCTGAACATCCACCACGAGCGCGGCCCGGAAGACCTGGGCATCGCCCATGGCCGCGGCCGTGCGCACCCGCTCTTTCGCGGCGCAACGGCCAAGACCATCATCGCGTTCCTGCCGCGCAAGGACCAGCGCAAGCTCTACGAGGCGCATCCCGCCGACGTCGAGGCCGCGGGCCTGGGGCAGACGCAGGCCGAATTCACCCGCCGGCTGGACGAGATCCGGGTGCGTGGGTCTTACCTGGGCGTGGGCGAGATGTCGCCCGAGCGTGCGGGCATCGCCGTGCCGGTGTTCCAGGAGGACCGCCGCATCTTCGGTGCGCTGACGGTCACGTTCCTGGCGACCCGGCTGAACACCATCGCGCAGGACAAGACCACGGCGCTGCTGCAAGCGGCGGCGCGGCGGATCGAGTCGCTGGCGCTGGCGTCCCGCATCAAGGAACAGGCCCCCGCGCCGTAAGCGTCGGGGGCCTGTGCGGGGCGGCTTCGGGGGCTGCCTGTCTGGGTGGGCGGTTGCTTTACTGCTGCTGCTGCTGCTGCTGCTGCTGCTGCTGCCGTGATTGCGGCCCGGTTGCGGCCGGGGCGGACGCGGCGTCCGCCGGCGCCGCGCCAGCCTGGGCCGTCGCTTGCGGCGCCCGCAGCGGCGACCCCATGGCCTGGAACAGCGCCGCCGTCTCCGTCAGCCGGGCGCTGGCGTATTCCACTTCGCGCACCCGGGCGGCAACGTAATGCTGCTCGCTGGCGTACGCCGTGTACGGCGCCAGCGCGCCCAGGCGCACCTGGCTGGCGGTGTTGCGATGCGACTGCTCGGCCGCCCGGCGCGAGGCTTCGGCCGAGGCCAGCGCCTGCCCGTCGGCGTCCAGCCGCGCCAGCGTGTCGGCCACGTCGCGGAATGCCGTCAGCACCGTCTGCTTGTATTGCAGCACCGAGGCTTCATAGCGGTCCTTGGCCGCGCTGCGTTCGGCCAGCAGCGCGCCGCCATGGAAGATCGGCTGCGTCAGCGATGCGCCCACCGCCCAGATCGACCCCGCGCCGGACAGCGCCGTGGGCCAGCTGAAGCCGCCCTTGCCCATGGATGCCGACAGTGACAGGCTGGGGAACAGTTGCGCGGTGGCCACGCCGACGTCGGCGGCGGCCGCTTGCAGCACGGCTTCGGCAATATGGATGTCGGGCCGCGCGGCCAGCAATTCGGACGGCACCAGCACCGGCACCTCCGGCGGCACGGCCAGCATGCCGAAGGCCAGGTCGGGCGGCGCCTGGTCGGGGCTGCGGCCCATCAGCACGGCCAGCGCGTGGCGTGTGGTCTGCCACTGCGCCCGCAGGCCGGGCAGCGACGCTTCCAGCGTGGCGGCGTCCTGGTCGGCCTGCAAGGCGTCGTTCTGCGAGGCAGATCCCAGTTCGTAGCGGCGCTGCGTGTCGCGCGCCACCTGGCGCGACAGCACCACCTGTTGCTCAGTCAGCGCCACGCGTTCGGCCAGCGATGCCGACGTGATGGCGCCGGTGACGATGTTGCCGGCCAGCGAACGGCGCGCCGATTCCAGCTGGAATGCCTGCTGCTCGACCTTGGCCGCACGTGACGCGTTTTCAAAGCGCGCCGCGCCGAACAGGTCCAGGTCGTACTTGGCCTGGATCTGGCCGGTGAAGACGTTGTAGAGCGCGGTGGGCTCGGGCAGGTTGGGCATGGTCAGCGCACGCTTGCGCGTGACGTCGGCGCCCGCGTCGATGGACGGCAGCAGCGACGAATTGACCTGTCCGCGCAGTTGTTCGCGGGCGCCGGCCAGGTTGCGTTCGGCGGCTGCCAGGTCGGGGCTGTTGGCCAGGCCTTCCTCGACCATGGCGTTCAGCGCGTCCGAGCCATAGCGTTTCCACCATTCGGGCACCGGGCGCGCGCCTTGCTCGTAGCGCTGCGCCACGCCCTGGGCGGGGGCGCCGGCGGCGGGCAGGGCCTCTACGCCATAGTGCGTGGGCGCGGCCAGCGCCGGCGGCTTGCTGTCGGGCGCGAAGGCGCAGGCGCCCAGCGCCAGCACGAGGGGCAGCGCGGCCAGGCGCCAGGCGGGGGCGGGGTGACGGGGTTGCATCGTCAGGCTCCTCGTACGGCCGTGTCGCCGGCATTGGCGCCGGGCGGCACGCCTTCGGGTTCTTCGCGCTCGTCGTGGCGCACGCGGAACCAGGCCGCGTACAGGGCGGGCAGGAAGAACAGCGTCAGCACGGTGGCGCTGGTGATGCCGCCCATCAGGGCGGTGGCCATGGGGCCGAAGAAGTTGCTGCGCAACAGCGGAATCAGCGCCAGCACGGCGGCTGCGGCGGTCAGGGTGATGGGGCGGAAACGCCGCACCGTGGCCCCGACGATCGCGTCCACCCGCTTGTGGCCGGCGCGGATGTCCTGCTCGATCTGGTCCACCAGGATCACCGAGTTGCGCATGATGATGCCGAACATCGCGATCACCCCCAGCATCGCTACGAAGCCGAAGGGCTTGCCGAACAGCAGCAGCGCGGCCACGACGCCGATCAGGCCCAGCGGCGCGGTCAACACCACCATCAGCACCCGGGCGAAGCTTTGCAACTGCACCATCAGCAGAGTCAGCACCGCCACGACCATGATCGGCATCTGCGCATTGATGGACGACTGGCCCTTGCCGCTTTCCTCGACCGGGCCGCCGACCTCGATGCGATAGCCCACGGGCAGCTCGGCCCGCAACGCGTTCAGCTTCTTGTCGATGGCGTGGGTCACGTCGATGCCCTGGGCGCCGCTCTTGACGTCGGCCTGCACGGTGATGGTGGGCTGGCGGTCACGTTCCCAGATCACGCCGTATTCCAGGCCGTAGCGCACGTGGCCCAGGCTGCCCAGCGGTACCGGGCCGTTGGGCGTGGGCATGGCCAGGGTGGCCAGGCGGGCGGGGTCGATGCGTTCGTCGTTGGGGGCGCGCAGGCTCACGTTGATGAGTTTGTCGCGTTCGCGGTATTGCGTCACGGTGTAGCCCGACAGCGTCATGGCCAGGAAGCTGGAAATGTCGTTGGACGTGACACCGACCTCGCGCGCCTTCTGCTGGTCGATGTCAAAGCGCACCGAGCGTTCCGACGGCTCGTCCCAGTCGAACTGCGTGTTGACCGAGCGGCTGTCGGCGCGGACCTCGGCGGCCACTTTCTCGGCCACCTGGCGCACGTCGGCAATCTTGTCGCCGCTGACGCGGAACTGCACCTGAAAGCCCACGGGCGGGCCGTTTTCCAGTCGCGACAGGCGGCTGCGGATCGCCGGGAACTGTTCATGCAGCATGGGTTCCAGCCAGCGGGCCAGTTTTTCGCGGTCCTCCACCGAGTTCGCGGTGATGACGACCTGGGCGAAATTGGGCGTGGCCAGTTGCTGGTCCAGCGGCAGGTAGAAGCGCGGCGCGCCGGTGCCCACGAAACTGACCGAATGGGCGATCTCGGGGCGGCCTTCCAGCGCCTTTTCCAGCCGTTCCACCTGGCGCAGCGTGGCGGCGAACGACGCGCCTTCCTGCAGCCGCACGTCCACCAGCAGCTCGGTGCGGTCCGAACTGGGGAAGAACTGCTGCGGCACCAGGCTGAAGCCGGCCATCGACACGACGAAGATCACGATGGTGGCCAGCAGCACGCGCCAGCGGCGGTCCACGCACCACGCCACCCAGCCGCGCAGGCGCTGGTAGAAGCGGGTGTTGTAGATGTCGTGCTCGTGGTCATCGGGCAGGTGGGCCTCGCGCTTGCGTTCGGGCAGCATGCGGTAGCCCAGCAGCGGAATCAGCACCACGGCCGCGAACCAGGACGTGATCAGCGCAATCGCCGACACCTGGAAGATGGAGCGGGTGTATTCGCCGGTGCTGGACTTGGCCAGCGCGATCGGCAGAAAGCCCGCCACCGTCACCAGCGTGCCGGTCAGCATCGGGAAGGCGGTGCTGGTGTAGGCATAGGCGGCCGCGCGTGCGCGGCTCCAGCCCTGTTCCAGCTTCACCGCCATCATCTCGACCGCGATGATGGCGTCGTCCACCAGCAGGCCCAGCGCCAGCACCAGCGTGCCCAGCGACACCTTGTGCAGGCCGATGCCGAACATGTCCATGAACAGCGCCGTGATGGCCAGCACCACGGGGATGGAGATCACCACCACCATGCCGGTGCGCAGGCCCAGCGACACCAGGCTGACGATCAGCACGATGGCCACGGCCTCGGCCACCGAACGCAGGAATTCGTCCACCGAGAACGACACCGCCTTGGGCATGCTCGACACTTCGGTCAGCGTCAGGCCGGCGGGCAGCCGCGCCTTGAGTTCGCTGAACTTGGCGTCCAGCGCGCGGCCCAGGTGCACCACGTCCTGGCCCGGCTGCATCGTGATGCCGATGCCCAGCACCGGCTGGCCGCCGGTGCGCATCTGCTCGGCCGGCGGGTCGTCGTAGCCGCGGTGGATGGTGGCGATGTCGCCCAGCCGGATCGACTTGCCATTCACGCGGATCAGCGTTTCGGCCAGGGCGCGGGTATCGCTGAACTGGCCGCTGGGCCGCACGAAGATGCGGTCGTCGGCAGTCGTGAGCGTGCCGGCGCTGGCCACCGCGTTCTGGTTGTTGATGGCCTCGGCGATCTGCTGCGGCGACACGCCCAGGCGCGTCAGCTGCGTGTTGCTGATTTCTATGTAGACGTGTTCGGGCTGGTCGCCGAAGTAATCCACCTTGGCCACGCCGGGCACGCGCAGCAGCACCGTGCGCAGGTTGTCGGCGTAGTCGCGCAGCTGGGCCGGCGAAAAGCCGTCGCCCGCCAGGGTGTAGATGTTGGTGTAGACGTCGCCGAATTCATCATTGAAGAACGGGCCCTGCACGCCTTGCGGCAGGGTCGCGCCGATGTCGCCGACCTTCTTGCGCACCTGGTACCACTCGTTGGCCACCTCGCTGGCCGGCGCCGAGTCCTTCATGGTGAAGAAGATCAGCGATTCGCCCGGGCGCGAGTAGCTGCGCATGAAGTCGGTGGACGGCGTTTCCTGCAGCTTCTTGGCGATGCGGTCGGTGACCTGTTCCTGCACCTGCTGCGCGGTGGCGCCGGGCCACAGGGTCTTGATGACCATCACGCGGAACGTGAAGGGCGGGTCTTCGGACTGCGCCAGCCGTGAATACGACAGCACGCCGAACAGCGTCACCAGTGTGATGATGAAGATCACCAGCGGCTGGTGCCGCAGGGCCCAGGCCGACAGGTTGAACTTGCCTTCTTCGTGGCGGTGCGCGTCGGGATGTTCGGGAACCGGCGCGCTCATGATGCGAAGTCCTCGGGGTGCAGCGGCGGCACCGCGCGGACTTTCTCGCCGGCCGACACGGCGTGCACGCCTTGCCAGACCACCCGTTCGCCGGCCTGCACGCCCTGCGACAGCGTGACGGTGCGCGCGTCGTAGCGCAGCACCTGCACGCGGCGCAGTTCCAGCGTGTCTTGCTGCGGCTTGACCACCCACACGGCGGGTTCGGTGCCGTCATGGAACAACGCGGTGGCCGGCACGGTGTAGGTGACGGCGCCGTTGGCCTGGCGATTGTCGAAGCTGATGTTGGCCGTCATGCCCAGCCGCACTTCGGGCGGGGGCGATTCCAGGGTCAGCTTGGCGCGGTAGGTGCGGCTTTGCGGGTCGGCCGCCGGCGCGATCTCGCGCAGCACGGCATTGAAGGTCTTGCCGGGCAGCGGCGCCAGCGTGACGGTGGCGCGCTGGCCGATGGCCAGGCCCGCCAGCACGCTTTCGGGCACGTCGCACAGGGCGTCGACATCGCCGGACCAGGCCAGGTTGTAGACCGCCTGGCCGGCGGAGACGTTCTGGCCGGTGTCGGCCTGTTCGGCGGTGATGACGCCGGCATGGTCGGCGGCCAGGGTGGTGTATTTGAGCTGGTCGGCCGACAGGGCGGCCTGCTGCGCCGCCTGGTCGCGCTGCGCCAGCGCCGAGGCGTAGGCGTTGCGGGTCTGTTCCAGCTGGTTGGCGGCGATCAGGTTTTCCTTGGCCTGGGCGCGGTCGCGGTCCAGCTGCTGCTTGGCGTAGTCCAGCTGGTGCTGGGCGGCCGACAGCTGGGCGCGGGCGCTGGCGGCATTCTTGGTGGCGTCGGCCGGGTCCAGCTTGGCCACCACCTGGCCGGGCTTGACCGTGTCGCCCAGGCGCACCAGGCGCTCGACGATCTTGCCGCCCACGCGGAACGACAGCGGCGTGCTGTAGCGCGCCTGCACTTCGCCGGGCAGGGTCCAGGCGGGCAGGGCGGCGTCGGCCTTGGCGGGCATGGCCACGACCGGGCGCGGTGCGGGCGCCTCGGGTTCTTTGCTGCCGCAGCCGGCCAGGGCCAGTGCCAGAGTCAGCGCGGCAAGCGCGCCAGGAACAGGGAAATTCACGAAACACCTCGCGACGCGGGCAGTAAGAGAGACGGGTGCGAGGCGGCCTTTACAGGCAGGCGAGACGCGCTGGCAATCCGATACGGCATGGATTCTAATGCAGCAATGTATTCAAATACAAGGGTGAATCTGAAATGCGTGGCGGTGCTAGAATCGCCCCATGTCAAAAGTCCGCCTTACCCGAGAGCAAAGCCGCGACCAGACGCGCCAGCGCCTGTTCGATGCCGCGCAATCGATCTTCCTGTCCAAGGGTTTCGTCGCCGCCAGCGTCGAAGACATCGCCGAGCTCGCCGGTTACACGCGCGGCGCGTTCTATTCCAATTTCGCAAGCAAATCCGACCTGTTCCTGCAACTGCTCAAGCGCGACCACGACAACGTCATGGCCGACATGCGCGCCATCTTCGATGCCGGCGAAACCCGCGAGCAGATGGAAGCCAGCGTGCTGCACTACTACAGCACCCATTTCCGCGACAACGAATGCTTCCTGCTCTGGATGGAAGGCAAGCTGCAGGCCGCCCGCGACCCGGAATTCCGGGTCGGCTTCACCGCCTGTCTGCGTGAATTGCGCCAAGCCACCACCGAATACGTCAGCCAGTTTTCCGAGCGGGTCGGCACGCCGTTGCCCATGCCCGCACGCGAACTGGCCATCGGCCTGCTGGCGCTGTCCGACGGCATGCACTTCAGCTTCGCCTTCGACCCGCAGGGCGTCACGGCCGAGACCACCGAATCGGTGCTGGCCGGATTCTTTCGCCGCGTCGTGTTCGGCGAGCACGGCCCGGATTAAAGGCAGGACGCCCGCCGGTTTGTCAGGCGGGCGCGCGGCATGATAGTAATAACGGCGGCGCGCCGGCTGGACTGAGGGGGCCAGCGCCGCAGCCTCGCATCCCTCGGGCGAAAGGAGCAGCAGCATGTCTTCAGAAACCCGACCATCCACGATCAACCGGCCGGTATTCTTCTCGGCTGCGTTGTTCACCCTGCTGCTGGTGGGCTTTGCCATCACGGCGCCCAAGACCGCGCAGAACCTGTTCGAATCGATCCAGCGCTGGATCCTGGGCAACGCCAGCTGGTTCTACATCCTGGTGGTCGCCATCATCCTGCTGTCGGTGGCCTTCCTGGCCATCAGCCGCTACGGCGACATCAAGCTGGGGCCCGACCACAGCGAGCCCGACTACCGCAATTTCACCTGGTTCGCCATGCTGTTCTCGGCCGGCATGGGCATCGGGCTGATGTTCTTCGGCGTGGCCGAACCGGTCATGCACTTCATGTCGCCGCCGGTGGGCGAGGGCGCCACCGCCGCCGCGGCGCGCGAAGCCATGAAGATCACGTTCTTCCACTGGGGCCTGCACGCCTGGGCCATCTACGCGGTGGTGGCATTGACGCTGGCGTTCTTCAGCTTTCGCCACGGCCTGCCGCTGACCCTGCGTTCGGCGCTGTACCCGCTGATCGGCAACCGCATCCACGGCCCCATCGGCCATGCGGTCGACGTTTTTGCCATCATCGGCACCGTGCTGGGGGTGGCGACGTCGCTGGGGCTGGGCGTGGCCCAGATGAACAGCGGCCTGAACCACCTGTTCGGCATTCCGGTGGGCGTGATTCCGCAGATCATCCTGATCGTCATCACCTGCGGCCTGGCGACGCTGTCCGTGGCTAGCGGCCTGGACAAGGGCATCCGCATTCTGTCCGAAGCCAATATGGTGCTGGCGGTGATCCTGCTGCTGTTCGTGCTGGTGGCCGGCCCTACCGTGTTCCTGCTGCAGACCTTCGTGCAGAACACTGGCGCCTACCTGTCCGACATCGTCAACAAGACCTTCAACCTGTACGCCTATGAGCCGTCCGACTGGATCGGCGGCTGGACGCTGTTCTATTGGGGCTGGTGGATCGCGTGGTCGCCGTTCGTGGGCCTGTTCATCGCGCGCATCTCGCGCGGCCGCACCATCCGCGAATTCGTCAGCGGCGTGCTGCTGGTGCCGGCCGGGTTCACCTTGTTCTGGATGACGGTGTTCGGCGACACCGCCATTCACTTCATCCTGGTCGACGGGGTCAAGGGCTTCGCCGAAACGGTCAAGGACGACAACGCCCTGGCGCTGTTCGCCTTCTTCGAATTGCTGCCCTTCAGCAGCATCATGTCGATTTTCGCCATCGCCATGGTGGCCGTGTTCTTCGTCACCTCAGCCGACTCCGGAGCGCTGGTGGTGGACCTGCTGGCCTCCGGCGGCGCCGACCGCACGCCGGTGTGGCAGCGCATCTTCTGGTCGCTGTCGATGGGCGCGGTGGCCATCGCGCTGCTGCTGGCCGACGGCCTGACGGCATTGCAGACGGCCACCATCGCCAGCGCGCTGCCGTTCTCGATCATCCTGCTGCTGTCGCTGTGGGGCCTGTTCAAGGCGCTGAAGCTGGACGCCACCAAGCGCGGCATCCGCTACCAGTCGCTGACCCTGTCGCGGCCGACGCGCGGCGGCCAGTCGTGGGAACGCCGGCTGCGCAACATGGTGATGATGCCGCGCCGGGCCCACGTGGTGCGCTTCGTGTCCGACGTGGTCACGCCCGCGCTGGAAGACGTGGCCGACGAATTGCGCAAGCAGGGCTACGACGTCGTGGTCAAGGAAGACGCCGACGAGGGCAGCGCCGTGCTGGAGGTGAATCACGGCGAGCACCTGGACTTCTTCTATTCCGTGCAGCCGCGGGCCTTCGTGCGCCCCAGCCTGACGCCCGAAGAGGCGGCCGACGAAGAAGAACGCAAGTATTTCCGCGCCGAAGTGCATCTGCGCGAAGGCGGGCAGGACTACGACATCATGGGCTGGAGCCGCGACGCGGTCATCGGCGACATCCTGGACCAGTACGAACGCCACCGCCATTACCTGCATATGGTGCGCACTTAGGCGCCCGGCCGGTCCCGTACCGGCCCGGCTGTCTTTGCCCGAATCGCCCCGCCGCCGGCCCCGTGCCGGCGGCTTTTTTTTCGCCGATAGGATTTATCAATCCTCAACATTACTTTAGGTATTTTGACTTCCTTCGGGATTTCGCGGATTATCCAAGCCATTCCTTTGATAAATAGCGAGCGAATCATGAAGGCAACATCTGGCGCATGGGCGGCCGGCATCCTGGTCGTGGCGGTAGTGGCGGGCGGCGGCCTGTATTGGAAGTTCGGCGGGTCGTCGCACAAGGGCGGCTGGGCCATGGCGCCGGCCAAGGTCGCGGTGGCCCCTGCGGTGCAGGCGGACTTCCCCGTGGCGCTGTCGGGCATTGCCTCGCTGGAGGCCACCCGCCAGGTGCTGGTGCCCGCCGAAGTGGACGGCCGGGTGGCGCAGATCCTGTTCACCGCGGGCGACCGGGTCCGCGCCGGCCAACTGCTGGTGCAACTGAATGACGCGCCCGAACAGGGCGAACTGGCCCGGCTGCAGGCCCAGGCCAAGAACGCGCGGACCTTGCTGGACCGCACCCGCCGCCTGGTGCCGCTGCAGGCCGCCACCCGGGAACAGCTGGACCAGGCGCAGGCCGACTACGACCAGGCCGCCGGGGACATCAAGCGCATCCAGGCGCTGATCGAGCAAAAACGCATCAAGGCGCCGTTCGACGGCGTGCTGGGGGTGCGCCGCGTGAACCTGGGCCAGTTCGCCCGCGCCGGCGACCCGCTGGTATCTCTGACCGACGCGGCCAGCGTCTACGCCAACATCACCTTGCCCGAGCAGGCCCTGGGCGCGCTGCGGGCCGGCCAGCCGGTGGCCGTGACGGTCGATGCCCATGCCGACCGTGTATTCGAGGGCACCGTCACGACCATCGAGCCGCAGGTCGATCCCGGCACGCGCACCGTGCGGGTGCAGGCCACCCTGGCCAACGCCGACGGCGCGCTGGCCGCCGGCATGTTCGCCCACGGCAAGGTCGTGCTGCCGCCGCGCCAGGGCGTGATCACCGTACCGGAAACCGCCGTCAGCTACAGCGCCTACGGCGATTCGGTCTATGTGGTGGTGCCGCCCAAGGCGGGCGAGGCCTCGGCCCCGCCGACCGTGACCCAGGCCTATGTGCAGACCGCCGAACGTACCCGCGGGCGGGTGGTGGTCACCCGGGGCCTTGCGCCCGGCGACCAGGTGGTGACGTCCGGCCAACTGCGCCTGCACAACGGCGCGGCCGTCGAGATCAGCGCCCAGGACACCGTGGCGCTGGATGCCGGCACCCAATCCGTGGCGCAAGCCCGGTGAGCGCGCGGAGCCTGACATGAAATTCACCGATCTGTTCGTACGCCGGCCCGTGCTGGCGCTGGTGGTCAGCACGCTGCTCCTGCTGATGGGGCTGCGCGCCCTGAGCGGCCTGCCGATCCGCCAGTACCCGCTGACCGAAAGCACCACCATCACCATCACCACGCAATACCCGGGCGCCTCGCCCGACCTGATGCAGGGCTTCGTCACGCAGCCCATCGCGCAGTCGGTCGCCACGGTCGAAGGCATCGACTACCTGTCGTCGTCGTCGACCCAGGGGCGCAGCGTGATCACCGTGCGCATGAAGCTCAATGCCGATTCCAACAAGGCCATGACCGAGGTCATGGCCAAGGTCAACGAAGTCAAATACCGCTTGCCGCAGGACGCCTACGATCCTGTGCTGGTGAAGTCGGCCGGCGAGGCCACGGCGGTGGCCTACGTGGGCTTTTCCAGTACCACGATGGCGCTGCCGGCCCTGACCGACTACCTGTCGCGGGTGGTGCAGCCGCAGCTGTCGTCCATCGAAGGGGTGGCCAGCGTGGAACTCTACGGCGGCCAGAAGCTGGCGATGCGGATATGGCTGGACCCCAACCGCCTGGCGGCCCGCGGCATCTCGGCCAGCGAGCTGGACGATGCCCTGCGCCAGAACAACGTGCAGGCCGCACCCGGCCAGGTCAAGGGCCTGTACGTGGCGTCCAACATCAAGGTCAACACTGACCTGGTCAACGTGGCGGAATTCCGCGACATGGTCATCAAGCGCGACGGCGACGCCATCGTGCGCCTGGGCGACGTGGCGACCGTGGAACTGGGCGCGGCCTCGACCGATTCCAGCGGCCTGATGGACGGCGAGCCCGCCGTGTATTTCGGTTTGAACGCCACGCCGGTAGGCAACCCGCTGGTGATCGTCAAGCGGCTCAACGAGCTGCTGCCCAACATCAAGCAGAACCTGCCGCCGGGCACCAGCGTGCAGGTGCCGTTCGAGCTGGCGCGCTTCATCAGCGCATCGATCGACGGCGTGGTGCATACGCTGATGGAAGCCATCATCATCGTGGTGGCGGTGATCTTCCTGTGCCTGGGGTCGCTGCGCGCGGTGTTGATTCCGGTCGTGACGATTCCGCTGTCGATGCTGGGCGGCGCGGCCATCATGGCGCTGTTCGGCTTCAGCGTGAACCTGCTGACGTTGCTGGCCATGGTGCTGGCCATCGGCCTGGTGGTGGACGACGCCATCGTGGTGGTCGAAAACGTGCACCGCCACATCGAAGAAGGCAAGTCGCCGGTGCGCGCCGCCTTGATCGGGGCGCGCGAAGTGGCCGGCCCGGTGATCGCCATGACCATCACGCTGGCGGCGGTGTACGCGCCCATCGGCCTGATGGGCGGGCTGACGGGGTCGCTGTTCAAGGAATTCGCCTTCACGCTGGCGGGGGCGGTGGTGGTGTCGGGCGTCATTGCGCTGACGCTGTCGCCCGTGATGAGTTCGTTCATGCTCAACAGCCACGTGTCCGAAGGCTGGATGGCGCGCCGCGCCGAGCGCTTCTTCAACCGGCTGGGCGACGCCTACGGCCGCCTGCTGGACGTGTCGCTGCACCACCGCTGGGTCACGGGCCTGGTGGCTGCGGCGGTGTTGGCCAGCCTGCCGTTCCTGTACAACGCCGCCCAGCGCGAACTGGCGCCGGTCGAAGACCAGTCCACCGTGCTCACGGCCATCAAGTCGCCGCAGCAGGCCAACATCGACTACGTCGAGAAATTCGGCAAGCAGTGGGACGACGTCATGGCCACGCTGCCCGAACAGAAGGGCCGCTGGCTGATCAATGGTTCGGACGGCGTGGCCAACAGCATCGGCGGCGTCGACTTCGTCGACTGGCAGGACCGCAAGCGTTCGGCCGACCAGATCCAGGCCGACATGCAGTCCAGGGTGAACCAGATCGAAGGCAGCAACATCTTCGCCTTCCAGCTGCCGCCGCTGCCGGGTTCCACCGGGGGGCTGCCCGTGCAGATGGTCATCATGAGCGCGGCCGATTACCCCGTCGTCTATGAAGCCATGGAAACCCTGAAGAAGGCGGCCCGCGAAAGCGGCCTGTTCATGGTGGTCGACAGCGACCTGGACTACAACAACCCCGTGGTGCAGCTGAAGGTGGACCGCGCCAAGGCCAATAGCCTGGGCGTCACCATGAAGGCCGTGGGCGATACGCTGGCCATACTGGTGGGCGAAAACTACGTCAACCGCTTCGGCATGGACGGCCGCTCGTACGACGTGATTCCGCAAAGCCTGCGCCAGCAGCGCATCTCGCCGGAATCGCTGGCCCAGTACTACGTCAAGAGCGCCAGCGGCGCGCAGGTGCCGCTGTCCAATATCGTGTCGGTGTCGATGGGGGTCGAACCCAACAAGCTGACCCAGTTCAACCAGCTCAACGCCGCCACCTTCCAGGCCATCCCGATGCCGGGCGTGACCATGGGCGACGCGGTGCAGTTCCTGACGCGTCAGGCCCAGGCACTGCCGGCCGGCTTCAGCTACGACTGGCAGTCGGACGCGCGCCAGTTCAGCCAGGAAGGCTCGGCGCTGATGATCACCTTCATGTTCGCCATCATCGTCATCTACCTGGTGCTGGCGGCGCAATACGAAAGCCTGCGCGACCCGTTCATCATCCTGGTGAGCGTGCCGCTGTCGATCTGCGGCGCGCTGATTCCGCTGGCGCTGGGCATGGCCACCATCAACATCTACACGCAGATCGGGCTGGTGACGCTGATCGGGCTGATCAGCAAGCACGGCATCCTGATGGTGGAGTTCGCCAACGAGATGCAGGTCAGCCACGGGCTGGACCGCCGCAGCGCCATGGAGCAGGCCGCACGCATCCGCCTGCGCCCCATCCTGATGACCACCGCCGCCATGGTGGTGGGCCTGATCCCGCTGCTGTTCGCCAGCGGTGCCGGCGCCCACAGCCGCTACAGCCTGGGCCTGGTCATCGTGGTGGGCATGCTGGTGGGCACGTTGTTCACGCTGTTCGTGCTGCCCACCGTCTACACCGTGCTGGCCCGCGACCACCGCGCCGCCAACGATACGCCGCGCGCCCGTGAACTGGCCCAGGCGCAGGCCGAAGACGCGCAACCAGCGCCGTCGCACTGAGGCATAGAGGAAACGACCATGAAACATCCCGATCTACCCCTGCGCCTGCGCCGCGGCATCGTGACGCTGCTGGCCGCGCTGGCCGCCGCCGGCTGCGCCGTCGGCCCCGATTACCAGAAGCCGCAAGACGCGCCAGTGACCTTGGCCAGCCCGGAACAGGCGCTGTTTTCCACCGACCGCGTGCAGGCGGATTGGTGGAAGCAGTTGCAGGACCCGCAACTGGACCGCCTGATCGCCCTGGCGTTGCAACGCAATCACGACATCCGTATCGCCCAGGCCCGCCTGGCCGAATCGCGCGCCGTGCTCGACGAGAAGCAACTGGACCAGCTGCCCACGGTGACGCTGGGCGGAAATTTCGAACGCAGCCTGTCGCAGCTGAATTCGGGCGTGCCGGGCCAGCGCAGCCTGGCCGAGAGCTACCGGGCCGGCTTCGATGCCACCTGGGAAATCGACCTGTTCGGCCGCCTGCGGCGGGCGGCCGAAGGCGCCGCGGCGCGCAGCGAAGCGCAGGCCGCCGACCTGGCGCAGGCGCGCATCGTGGTGGCGGCCGAAGTGGCGCGCAATTACTTTGAGCTGCGCGGCGCCGAACAGCGCCTGGCGGTGGCGCGCGCCAATCTGGACAGCCAGCGTGACAGCCTGCGCGTGATCCAGGCGATGGTGTCGGCCGGCCGGGGCGACGAAGGCGATCTGGCCAGCGCCCGCGCCGAACTGGAAACCGTACAGGCCAGCGTGCCCTTGCAGGAAACCGCCCGGCGCCTGGCGCGCTACCGCCTGGCGGTGCTGGCGGGCCTGCGGCCGGTGGAACTGGGCGAGCTGGATGCCGCCACGCCGCAGGCGCCGCTGGCCGCGCGCCTGCCCATTGGCGATGTCGGCGCCTTGCTGGCCCGCCGGCCCGACGTGGCCGCCGCCGAGCGCAACCGCGCCGCGGCCAATGCCGACGTGGGCGTGGCTACCGCCGAGCTGTATCCGCGCATCGACCTGGGCGGCTTCCTGGGCTTCGTGGCCCTGCGCGGCGGCGATTTCGGCTCGGCAGCCAGCCGCGCCTTCAGCGTGACGCCGGGCGTGAACTGGCCGGCGTTCAACCTGCCCACGGCCCTGGCGCGCAAGCGCGCGGCGCAGGCGCGTTCGCAGGGCGAGACGGCGCGCTACGAGCAGACCGTGTTGCAGGCGGTCGAGGAACTGGAAGGGGCGCTGACGCAATACGGCCAGACCCAGCAGCGCCTGGGCAACCTGGCCGAGGCCGCCGCGCACAGCCGCCGCGCGGCCGACCTGGCAAGGCTGCGCTACCGCGAAGGCAGCACGCCCTACCTGACGGTGCTGGACGCGCAGCGCACCTTGCTGCGCGCCCAGGACGCCGTGGCGGTGGCCGAAACCGAGTCCTACACCAGTCTTGTGGCGCTGTACAAGGCGCTGGGCGGCGGCTGGGAGGCGCCCGCCGAGGCCGGCAATGCCCCGTCGGCGGCCGCCGCGCCGGCCCCCGCCGGCTGACCCGGGGGGGCGGTTCGTGGCACCATAGGGGCTTGGCGCCCAACCCTGATTCCATGTCCGACAACCTGTCCAAACCCGTCACCTGGCAGCCGCACCAGCCTGCGGACCGCGTGCTCATGACCCTGAAGACGCGCGGCCCGCAGTCCGTGGCGGCCATCGCACGCCAGCTGGAGGTCACGGCCGAAGCCGTACGCCAGCAGATGACGCGGCTGCACGCCGACGGCCTGGTCGACTCGGAAAGCCGCAGCGCCGGGCGCGGGCGCCCCACCCAGATCTGGTTCCTGACCGACGCCGGCCACCGCCGCTTTCCGGACACCCACGCCGACATGACGGTGCAGATGATCAACGCCGTGCGCCAGGTGTTCGGCGAAGACGGCGTGGACAAGCTGATTTCGGTACGTGAAACCGCCATGCTGACCGGCTACCGGCAGGCGCTGGCAGGCGCCGCCACGCTTGAAGACCAATTGCAGCGGCTGGTGCAGCAGCGCTCGGCCGAAGGCTACATGGCCGAAATGCGCCGCGACGGCGACGACTTCCTGTTCATCGAAAACCACTGTCCCATCTGTGCGGCGGCCCAGGCCTGTATGGGCTTTTGCCGCAGCGAACTGGAACTGTTCCGCCAGGCGCTGGGCGAGGGCGTGCGCGTCGAGCGTGAAGAACACATCCTGCTGGGCGCGCGCCGCTGCGCCTACCGCGTCAGCGCGCGCCCCTGACGTCCGGGGCGCTACGAGGCCGGATCGCGGCCGTCGTCCCAGCCGCCCAGGGCCTTGTACAAATCCACCGCATTCACCAGCCGGCGCTGTTGCAGCCGGATGTATTGCTGTTCGGATTCGAACAGGCTGCGCTGGGCTTCCAGCATCTCCAGGTAGTCGGCCACGCCGCGCGCATAGCGGCGCTCGGCCAGCCGCTGGCGTTCTCGGTCGGCGTCGCGCACTTTGCGCTGCGCCTCGATCTGGTCGCGCAGCGCGTCGCGCGCCGACAGGGCGTCGGCGACGTCGCGGAACGCTGCCTGCACACTGCCTTCGTACTGCGCCACCGCGATATGACGGCGGGTTTCGGCCAGCGACAGGTTGGCGCGGTTGCGGCCGGCGTTGAAGATCGGCAGCGTCAGTCGCGGCGCGAAGGTCCAGTTGCCGGTGCCGGCGCTGAACAGGTCCGAAAAGCTGCCGGCGGTGGTGCCGATATCGGTGGTCAGTTGCACCGACGGGAAGAAGGCCGCGCGCGCCGCGCCGATGTCGGCGTTGGCGGCCCGCAGCACATTCTCGGCCTGGCGCAGGTCGGGGCGGCGCATCAGCAGGTCCGACGGCAGGCCGGCCGCCAGCGGCGTCAGGCTCTGGCTTTCCAGCGGCGCCGGGTCGATGCCCGCCGCCAGCGAGAAATCACCCGCCAACAGGCCCAGCGCATGCCGCGCCAGGCTGGCCTCGCGGGTCAGGTCGGCGCGGGTGGCGCGCGAGGTTTCCACCAGCATCTCGGCGGTGCGCAGGCCGATGGCGGTTTCCAGCCCGGCATCGAAGCGGCGCCGGGTCAGCTTCAGCGTCGTCTCGCGCAGCGCCAGCGTGCTGTCCGTCAGGCGCAGTTGCTCGGCCAGCGAGCGCTGGTTGAAGTAGGCCGTGGCGGTTTCGGCCACCAACGCCAGCGTGGCGGCGCGGTGCGCCTCGGCGCTGGCCAGGTAGCGCGACAGCGCCGCGTCTGACAGGCTTTTCACGCGGCCAAAGAAATCCAGCTCGAACGCGGTGATGCCGACGGCGGCGCGATAGCGGTTGGCGACCGGCATGCGCGGCTGGCCGGGTTCCACGGCGCGGCCGCGGCTGAATTCGCCGCTGCCGTCGATAGCGGGCAGGCGTTCCGACTGCTGCACGCCGTACAGCGCGCGCGCCTCTTCGATGCGCAGCGCTGCCACGCGCAGGTCGCGGTTGTTGGCCAGCGCGGCCTCGATCCAGGCTTGCAGCGCCGGGTCGTTGAAATAGGCGCGCCAGTCTTGCGGCGGCGCGGCTTGGCCGGTTTGGGCCGGCGTGTCGTACTGCGCCGGCACGGGCGCCGCGGGGCGCTCATAGGTCGGCGCCAGCGAGCAGCCGGACAAGGCCAGCGCCAGCAGGGTCATGGCCATGGACTTCATGGCGTGGTCTCCAGCGATTCGCGGGCCGGGGGCCGCGCGGGGCGGGCGCGCATGCCAACCATGCGCCCCACGATAAGAAAGAACAGCGGCACCAGGAACACCGCCAGCACGGTGGCCGTGATGATCCCGCCCAGCACGCCGGTGCCGATGGCCGCCTGCGCGCCAGACGCGGCGCCGGTGGCCAGCGCCAGCGGCAGCACGCCCACGCCGAATGCCAGCGAGGTCATCACGATGGGGCGCAGCCGCAACCGCGCCGCTTCCAGCGTGGCCGACAGAATGCCCTGGCCGTCGCGCACCAGGTCCTTGGCGACCTCCACGATCAGAATCGCGTTCTTGGCCGACAGGCCGATGGTGGCGATCAGCCCGACCTTGAAATAGATGTCGTTGGGCATGCCGCGCACCGTCACGCCCAAGAGCGCGCCGATGACGCCCAGCGGCACCACCAGGATCACGGCCAGCGGGATGGACCAGCTTTCGTACAGCGCGGCCAGGGCCAGGAACACGATCAGCACCGACAGCGCGAACAGCACCGGCGCCTGGTTGCCGGACAGCCGTTCTTCGTACGACTGCCCCGACCAGTCAAAGCCGATGCCGCGCGGCAGCTCGGCCGCCAGCGATTCCATCGCACGCATGGCCTCGCCGCTGCTGTGCCCCGGCGCCGCCGACCCGTTCAGCGTGAACGACGGAAAGCCGTTGTAGCGGTTCAGCTGCGGCGGGCCCATGTCCCACTTCAGCGTGGCGAAGGCCGACAGCGGCACCATCTGGCCTTGCAGGTTGCGCACGTGCAGCCGCGAAATGTCGTCGACGTCGACGCGGCGCTTGCCATCGGCCTGCACCATCACGCGCCGCACCTGACCGTTCAGCATGAAGTCGCCGATATAGTCCGACCCATACATCACCGCCAGCGCGGTATTGATCTCGTCGATCGGCACGCCCATGGCCTGCGCCTTGTCGCGGTCCACGCGCAATTGCAGCTGCGGCGCCTCTTCCTGGCCGGCGAACACCACTTCGGTCAGCGCCGGATGCTTGGCGGCGGCCGCCAGCAATTTCTGGCGCGCCTCGGTCAGGGCCTGGTAGCCCAGGCCGCCGCGGTCCTGCAGCCGGAAGTCAAAGCCCGACGTCGAGCCCAGGTCCGGCAGCGGCGGCGAGTTCAGCGCGAACACCATCAGGTTCTTGCGGTCGGCGAAGGCGGCGTTGATGCGCTTGACCACCGCGTCCACATGCAGCGACGCCGCGCGGCGTTCTTTCCAGTCTTTCAGCGTCACGAAGAACATGGCCGAATTCGGGCCGCTGCCGTACTGGCTGAAGCCGTTGACCGAATACACGTACTGCACCGGCTCATGCTCCATCATGTAGCGTTCCACGTCCTTCACCACGGCCATGGTCTCGGCCTGGGGCGAGCCCTGCGGCAGGATCACCATGGCCATGAAGCTGCCCTGGTCCTCGTCCGGCAGGAACGACGACGGCAGCCGCGCAAACAGCAGCGCGGCCACGCCGATCACCAGCAGGTAGGCCAGGCCGAAGCGCACCGGCCGCGCCAGCACGCCCGACACGCGCGCCGTGTAGCGCACCGTCAGGCGCGCGAAGGCGCGGTTGAACCAGCCGAAGAAGCCGCGCTTTTCGTGGTGGCCGGCGGGAATCGGCTTGAGCAGGCTGGCGCACAGCGCGGGCGTCAGCGACAGCGCCAGGAAGGCCGAAAAGGCGATCGACACGGCGAGCGTCACGGCGAACTGGCGGTAGATGTTGCCCACGGCGCCGTCAAAGAACGCCATCGGCACGAACACCGACACCAGCACCACCGTGATGCCGACGATGGCGCCGCTGATCTGGCCCATGGCCTTGACCGTGGCGTCATGCGGCGACAGGCCTTCCTCGGCCATGATGCGCTCGACGTTCTCGACCACCACGATGGCATCGTCCACAAGAATGCCGATGGCCAGCACCATGCCGAACATGGTCAGCACGTTGATCGAATAGCCCAGCGCCAGCATCACCCCCAGCGTACCCAGCAGCGCCACCGGCACCACCAGCGTCGGAATCAGCGTGGCGCGCAGGTTCTGCATGAACAGGTACATCACGCAGAACACCAGCGCCACGGCCTCAAGCAGCGTCATCAGCACCTTCTGGATCGAGATCTCGACGAAGGTCGAGGTCTCGTACGGAATGTCCCAGGTGACGCCGGGCGGGAAGTACTGCGCCAGCTCGCGCATCGTGTCGCGGATGCGGCGGGTGGTCTCGACCGCGTTCGACCCCGGCGCCAGCTTGATGCCCAGGCCGGTGCCGGTCAGGCCGTTCACCCGCGACAGATACATATAGTCAGTGCCGCCCAGTTCCACCCGCGCCACGTCCTTCAGGCGCAGGGTGGCGCCGCCCGGCTGCGCGCGCAGCGGGATGTTGCCGAACTGCTCGGGCGTGTGCAGCGATTCGCCGGCCACGATGCTGGCGTTCAGCGGCGCGTCTTTCGGCACGGCCTGGTTGCCCAGTTCGCCGATGGTGACGCGCGCGTTGTGGCTGCGCAGGGCCGTCACGATGTCGCCGGGCGTCAGCGACAGCGCGGTCAGCTTGGCCGGGTCGGGCCAGATGCGCATCGCCGCTTCGGCGCCGAACGACTGCACCTTGCCCACGCCTTCCACGCGTCGCAGCGCCTGCAGGACGTTGGACGCCGCCAGTTCGCCCAGCTGCATGTCGTCCAGGCTGCCGTCCGACTTCAGCGACACCACCAGCTGGATGTTGTCGGCGGCCTTTTCCACCCGCACGCCGTCGCGGCGCACGGATTCGGGCAGGCGCGGCTCGACCGCCTTCAGCCGGTTCTGCACTTCCACCGCCGCGATGTCGGGGTTGGTGCCCTGCTTGAAGGTCAGGTTGATGCTGGCCCAGCCGGTCGAATCGCTGCTGGACGAGGTGTACATCAGGCCCGGGGCGCCGTTCATCTCGCGTTCGATGATGGCGGTGACGGCCTCTTCGACCACCTTGGCCGAGGCGCCGGGGTAGCTGGCGCCGATGTTCACGACGGGCGGAGCGATGTCCGGATACTGCGCCACCGGCAGCGCGCGGATCGACAACAGGCCGACCAACGCGATCAGCAGCGAGATCACCCACGCGAAGACGGGGCGATCGATAAAGAAACGCGCCATGGCGGTTACCTTTTTTCCTGGTTTCCTGCGGCCGGGGCGGGCGCCGTGGGCGCCGCGCGCTCGACCGGTTTGATCGTCTGGCCGGGGGCCAGCTGCGTGACGTTCTCGACGACCACGCGTTCACCGCCCGACAGCCCCTGCGTGATGACCCAGTTCGGCCCCAGCAGGCGATGCGCCGTCACGGCAATGCTGCGCAACGCGCCGTCGTCGCCCGCCACCAGCAGGTGCGCGCCATCGGCGCCGCGCAGCAGCGCATTGCGCGGCACCAGGTAGGTGTCGCGGTTGACGGCCTGCGCCAGCCGCACCCGCACGTACATGCCGGGCAGCAGTTCGCGTTCGGGGTTGTCGAACACGGCGCGCAGGGTGATGTTGTCGGTGCCGGGGTCGACCGCCAGGTCCGAGAACGACAGCGTGCCGCCGCGCCCGTATTCCGACCCGTCGGGCAGCACCAGCCGCACCCGCACCTGGTCGGGCGCGACGCCCTGCACGGCGCCCGCGCGAATCTGCTTCTGCAACTGCATGACCTCGGCCGCCGGTTGCGAGAAGTTGACGTAGATCGGGTCCAGCTGCTGCACCACCGTCAGCGGCGTGGCCTGGCCTTCGCCCACCAGCGCGCCTTCGGTCACCAGCGCCCGGCGGGCGCGGCCATCGATCGGCGAGGTGACGCGGGCGTAGTCCAGTTTCAGCTTGGCGCTTTGCAGGTTGGCGCGGGCCAGCGCCACTTCGGCGCGGGCCTGGCGTTCCTGGGCCACGCTTTCGGCGTGGTCGCGTTCGCTGATGGCGCGGTCCGACACCAGGTCGGCGTAGCGGCGCAGCTTGTCGGCCGCGGCCGACAGATTGGCCTGGGCGCGCGCCAGCGACGCGGCTTCGGAATCGTAGGCGGCCTGCAGCGGCGCCGGGTCGATCTGGAACAGCGGCGCGCCGCGCGTGACTTCCTGGCCTTCTTCATACAGGCGGCGGATCACGATGCCGGCCACCCGGGCGCGGACCTCGGCCTCGCGATAGGGCTCCAGGCGGCCGGGCAGTTCGCTGGCCACGGCCGTGGGCGTGGGCCGGGCCACGATGACGCCGACTTCGGCGGGCGCCTTGGCGGCTTCAGAAGCATCCTTGGGCGAGCAAGCGGAAACAAGAACCACTACGGTTGCGAGAGCGAGCGCTCTCAGGGGGACTGGGTGCGTCATTTTCTAAAAATTATTGTGGTGCGCCCGGGGAGGGCGAGAGAGGGAAGTGCGCGGGTTTTCCCTGTGGGGCACGCAGTCTATCATTTAATCCGTCATGCTTGATTAATTGTTTTGTTCAAAAGTATGCTGGCGCCTGCACACATATTTACAGTGCGCCATCGGCGGCCGCCGCAAGTCGGGCCGCCGTTTTCTTGTCCCTTTCCCGTCAACCCTTTTCAAGGAGATCTTTGTATGGCCCGCAAGACGAAAGAAGAATCCCAACGCACCCGCGACCGCATCCTGGACGCTGCCGAACACGTGTTCCTGTCCAAGGGGGTGGCCAGCACCACCATGAGCGATATTGCCGATTTCGCGGGTGTGTCCCGGGGCGCCGTCTACGGCCATTACAAGAACAAGATCGACGTCTGCATCGCCATGTGCGACCGCGCGCTGGGCGAAGCCGCACCCATGACCCGGGTGTCGACCGAGGGCGAGGCGCTCGAATCGCTCTATACCTCCATGCGCCAGTACGTGCAGATCTACGCCGAGGAAGGCTCGGTGCAGCGCGTGCTGGAAATCCTGTATCTCAAGTGCGAACGCAGCGACGAGAACGCGCCGCTCCTGCGCCGGCGCGACCTGTGGGAACGCCACGCCCTGCGCACGTCCGAAAAACTGCTGCGCGCCGCCGTCAGCCGCGACGACCTGCCGCGCGCCCTGGACGTGCGCCTGTCCAATGTCTATCTGCATTCCCTGATCGAAGGCGTGTTCGGCACCATCTGTTGGTCCGACCGCCTCAAGGGCGATATCTGGCCGCGCGTCGAGCGCATGCTCCGCGCCGCCATCGACACCCTGCGCCTGTCGCCGCAACTGCGGCTGCCGCAAGGCGCCTGAGCGCGCCTGAACGCCCCCGGCCACCCACCGCGCCGGGCCGCGCCCCTACAATCCGGGCATGACCCTCAAGCAACTCGAAGCCTTCTATTGGGCCGCCACCTGCGCCAGTTTCGCCGTGGCGGCCGAGCGCCTGCACCTGTCGGTGTCGTCGCTGTCCAAGCGCATCACCGAGCTCGAGGAAGCGCTGGGTCAGCCGCTGTTCGACCGCAGCGGCCACAAGGCCGTGCTCACCGATGCCGGCCAGCGGCTGGTGCCGCAGGCGCGCGAACTGCTGGCCGCGGCCGACCAGATCCGCGCATCCCTGGCCGAAACGCCCGGCCTGCGCGGCCGTTGCCGCTTCGGCGTCGGCGAATTGACCGCGCTGACCTGGCTGCCGCGCCTGATCGGCGTGGTGCGCGCCGCCTACCCCGACCTGGTGCTGGAACCCTACGTGGACATCGGCCAGGTACTGGAGCAACGGGTCGCCGACGGCGAACTGGATTTCGCGGTCATCGCCGGGCGCTCGTCGCGGGCCAACATCGCCTCGTCGCCCATCGGCCAGGCCGCGTTCTCGTGGGCCGCCGCCCCGGCGGTGCTGGGCGGTGAAACCCGCATGTCGCCCGCGCTGCTGGCACGCCTGCCGCTGGTGACCCTGCCCGAAGGCGCGGGCACCACCCGCATCATCGACGACTGGCTGGCCGGGCGCGACATCGCCGGCCAGCGGCTCTCGTGCAACAACTGGGGCGCCATCGCGGGTCTCTTGATCGAGGGCACCGGCGTCGGGCTGCTGCCCAGCCATTGGGCCCAGGCGCTGCAGGCCGAAGGCAGCCTCACCGTGCTGCAAGGCGACCCGGAACCGGCCGCGCTGCCGTATTCCTTCCAGCACCGGCGCGACGATACCCGCCCGCTGGTCGCCCGGCTGCGGGAATCGGTGCTGGCGGCCGTGGATTTCTCGGCGCCTTGCCGGCTGCCGTGACGGCGCCCGCCTTCGGGGCGGGGCGTTTCGCAGGCGGGGGCGTCCGCAAGGCGGTCGCCGGGCAGGCCATTTAGGCCTTCGACAGCCGCCGCTCTATACAATCGCCGCGCGCCTGGCGCAGAATCCAACAAGAACGTGCGCAACGGGGGGATGGGCCCGGCGATGCAGCACGGCTCAGGGTCTGTTCCCTCATTGCCGGGCGGCGCGCCGCTGGCGGGCAGGGAAGCCGACCCCCTGAATCGACGGAGATCATTCATGCGTAAACTTTGCCTCGCCATGGCCATGGCGGGAATGCTGGCCAGCGGATTGGCGCACGCCCAGTCCACCCTGCGTATCGGCCTGCAAGACGATCCGGACGTGCTCGACCCGGTGCGCGCCCGCACTTTCGTGGGCCGTATCGTGTTCGCCTCGCTGTGCGACAAGCTGGTCGACATCACCCCGGACCTGAAGTTCGTGCCGCAGCTGGCGCAGTCATGGTCCACCAGCCCCGACAACAAGACGCTGACCTTCAAGCTGCGCACCGACGCCGTGTTCCATGACGGCACCCCGGTCAACGCCGCCGCGGTCAAGGCCAACCTGGACCGCGCCCGCACGCTGCCTGACAGCAACCGCAAGAGCGAACTGGCCACCGTGGCCAGCGTCGATGCGCCGGACGCCGAGACCGTGGTGCTGCACCTGGCCGAACCCGACGCCTCGCTGCTGTCGCAGCTGTCGGACCGCGCGGGCATGATGATCTCGCCGGCCTCGTTCGACAAAGACCCCGGCGGCAAGCCGGTGTGCTCGGGCCCCTACCAGTTCAAGGAACGGGTCCAGAACGACCGCATCGTGCTCGAGAAATTCCCCAAGTACTGGGACGCCGGCAACTATCACTTCGACCGCGTCGTCTTCACGCCGATTCCCGACAACACCGTGCGCCTGAACAACCTGCGCGCCGGCGACCTGGACATCATCGAGCGCGTGGCCCCCAGCGACGCCAAGGCCGTCAAGGACGACCCCAACCTGCGCCTGGCGCCGGTCACGGGCCTGGGCTTCCAGTCGATTTCCGTCAACCTGGGCAACGGCGCGCGCGCTAACAACCCGCTGGCCAAAGACAAGCGCGTGCGCCAGGCGCTGGACCTGGCCATCGACCGCGACGTGCTCAACCAGGTCATTGGCGAAGGCCAGTACCAGCCGGCCTACCAGCCGTTCCCGCCGGCCAGCTTTGCCTACAACAAGTCGTTCGAGCACAGCGGCCGCGATCCCAAGAAGGCGCAGGCGCTCTTGAAGGAAGCGGGCTTTGACCGCGTCAAGTTCGAGATCACCTTCGGCAACAACACCACCATGCAGCAGGTGTTCGAACTGGTGCAGGCCATGGGCGCCGAAGCCGGCTTCGACATCACCCTGCGTCCGGTCGAATTCGCTTCGCTGCAATCGTCGCTGGCCCGCGGCGACTTCGAAGTCGGCCAGAGCGGCTGGTCCGGCCGGGTCGATCCCAGCGGCAACATCCACCAGTACGTCAGCTGCAAGGGCAACCTGAACGACGGCAAGTTCTGCGACGCGGAAACCGACAAGCTGCTCAACGATGCCCGCGCCGAACCCGACACGGCCAAGCGCCGCGCCATGTACGACAAGGTGCTGTCGGTCATGCAGGACCAGCGTCCCATCGTCTACCTGTTCTACCTGCCCTGGACCTTCGGCGCGCAGAAGAAGCTGGACGGCTTCGTGCCGTACCCCGATGGCCTGATCCGCCTGAAGGGCGTCAGCCTCGCCAAGAAATAAGCCCTGATCGCGGGACCCGGCAAACGGGTCCCGTTTTTACTTATTGCTGCGGCCACCGGCTTCCCGCCGTCCGCAACAGGATCGCACCATGTTTACGACTCGCCCGGAAATCCTCGGCACCTTCGGTGTCGTGACCTCTACCCACTGGCTGGCCAGCTCGGCCGGCATGTCGCTGCTGGAACGCGGCGGCAACGCCTTCGACGCCTGTGTCGCTTCGGCCTTCGTGCTGCAAGTGGTGGAACCCCACCTGGTCGGCCCGGCCGGCGAAGTGCCCGCGGTGTTCTATTCCGCCCGCACCCAGAAGCTGGAAGTGCTGTGCGGCCAGGGCACCACGCCGGCCGGCGCCACGCTGGACCGCTACCGCGCCGAAGGCCTCAAACTCATCCCCGGCAACGGCCTCCTGGCCACCGTCATTCCCGGCGCGTTCGATGCCTGGATGCAGCTGCTGCGCGACCACGGCACCATGCGGGTGCGCGACGTGCTCGAACCCGCAATCTATTACGCCGAGCACGGCCATGCGCTGATGCCGCGCATCTCCAACACCATCGCCGGCCTGAAGGACTTCTTCCAGACCCACTGGCCCACCACCGCCGAGATCTACGTGCCCGGCGGCAACGTGCCCGAGGCCCGCAAGCTGTTCCGCAACCCTGCGCTGGCCCGCACCTGGACTCGCGTGCTGCAGGCCGCCGAACAGGCCGGCGGCGACCGCGAGCGCCAGATCGAGGCTGCCCGCGACGCGTTCTACCGCGGCTTCGTGGCCGAGGCCATCGACCGGTTCGCCCGCGGCAACGAGGTCATGGACGAAAGCGGCGAACGCCATCGCGGCGTCATCACCGCCGACGATCTGGCCGGCTGGTCGGCCAGCTACGACAAGCCCGCGACCTACGATTACCACGGCTACACCGTCGCCAAGGCCGGCGCCTGGAGCCAGGGGCCGGTGTTCCTGCAAACGCTGGCGCTGCTCAAAGAAATGGACCTGGCCGGCGTCGGGCCGAACAGCGCCGAATTCGTGCACCGGGTCACCGAGGCCATGAAGCTGGCCTTCGCCGACCGCGAGGCCTACTACGGCGATCCCGCCTTCGTCGACGTGCCGCTGGACCAGTTGCTGTCCGACGACTACAACGCCGCGCGCCGCGCCCTGATCGGCGAGCAGGCCTCGCACGAACTGCAGCCCGGCGTGATTCCCGGCTTCGAAGCCCAGGTCGCCCGCGTCATGGACACCTTGCAACGCCTGTCCAAGGTCTCGGCGCCCGGCAGCGTCACCAACGAGCCGACCCTGGCCGACATGCGCGCCTCGGTCAAGCGCGGCGACACCACCCACGTGGACGTCATCGACCGCTGGGGCAACATGATCTCGGCCACGCCGTCGGGCGGCTGGTTCCAGTCTTCGCCGGTCATTCCGGAACTGGGCTTCGGCCTGAATACCCGCGCCCAGATGTTCTGGCTGGAAGAAGGCCTGCCCGGCACGCTGGCGCCCGGCAAGCGCCCGCGCACCACGCTCACCCCGTCCCTGGCCTTGCGCGACGGCCGGCCCTACCTGGCCTTCGGCACCCCGGGCGGCGACCAGCAGGAACAGTGGCAACTGCTGTTCTTCCTGCGCCACGTGCACCATGGCTTGAACCTGCAGGAAGCCATCGACCTGCCCATGTCGCACACCATGCACTTCCCGTCGTCGTTCTATCCGCGCGACCGCAAGCCGGGCCACCTGGCGGTCGAAAGCGGCTTCGGCGTCGATACCATCGAGGCCCTGCGTGCGCGCGGGCACCAGATCGAGGAAGTGCCGCAATGGTCGGTCGGCCGCCTGACCGCCGCCTCGCGCGACGCCGACGGCCTGCTGCACGCCGCGGCCACGCCGCGCCTGATGCAGGCCTACGCCGTCGGTCGCTAGGCCTTCAGGCTATCGGGCCACAGGACCGCGCGGCGGCTTGCGCTGCCGCGCGAGCCGCCGCGGTTGCGGCGATTTGCCGCCATGGGCTATCTTTTGCCCATGACGCCAAACCAGCAGAGCCCGGTGACAGGGGCTCGTCCCCTGACGGGACAAGAACCTCTCTTCATCGTCCTGAATACCGGCTCCGGGCGCGGCGACGCGCAAGTGTTGCAGGACACCATCCGCCGCGTGCTCGACGAGGCCGGCCGCCCCTACCAGCTGATGCCCGTCGACGACCCATCGCGGCTGACCGAGACCGCGCAGGCGGCCGTGGCCAACGCCCGCGAGTCGCAAGGCATCGTGGTGGCCGCTGGCGGCGACGGCACGCTCAATGCGGTCGCCAGCCAGGTGGTGGGGCAGGGCGTGCCGTTCGGCATCCTGCCGCAGGGCACCTTCAACTACTTCGGCCGCCGCTACGGCATCTCGCAAGACACCGAACCCGCGCTGCGCGGCCTCTTGGCCGGCGAACTGCGGCCGGTGCAGGTGGGCATGCTCAATGGCCGCCTCTTCCTGGTCAACGCCAGCCTGGGCCTGTATCCGCAATTGCTCGAAGACCGCGAGGCCTACAAGCAGCGCTTTGGCCGCAGCCGCCTGGTGGCCTTGTGGTCCGGCCTGGTGACCCTGCTGCGCGCCCCGCGCCAGCTCAGCCTGCGGCTCGAATACGAAGGGCGCGCGCGCGACCTGCGCTCGCCGACGCTGGTGGTGGGCAACAACCGCCTGCAACTCGAACACATCGGCATCGACCCCACCGAACTCGACCGCAACCGCCTGGTCGCCATGGCCGCGCGTCCGGTGGGAACGCTGGCGCTGTACGGCCTGCTGCTGCGCGGCCTGTTCAGCCGCCTGGGCGACGCCGAACACGTCATCAGCTTCGCCTTCGACCGTCTCACCGTGGCCATCCGCGGACGCCATCGGGTCAAGGTCGCGATGGACGGTGAAATTTCCTGGATGGACACCCCGCTCGAATTCAAGGTGTCCGAGCATCCCTTGCCGCTGGTGGTGCCGGCGGACGCCCACGCCGGAGCGCGCCCATGACGCGCATCCTGCAGTTCTCGGACACCCACTTCGGCACCGAGCGCAAACCGGTGGTCGAGGCCGCGCTGGACCTGGCCCGGTCGCTGGCCCCGGACCTGGTCGTCATCAGCGGCGACATCACCCAGCGCGCCCGCCGCGGCCAGTTCGCCGCCGCCCGCAAGTTCATCGAACGCCTGTCGCTGCCGGTGCTGGCCGTGCCGGGCAACCACGACATTCCTCTCTACAACGTCTTTGCCCGGGCGCTCAATCCCTACGGCAACTACAAGCGGGCGCTGGGCGCCGTGCTCGAGCCCGTCTTCGAGAACGCCGGGCTGCTGGCCATCGGCGTCAATACCACCCGACCGCGGCGCCACAAGGATGGCGAGATCTCCGATGCGCAGATCGCCCGGGTGGCGCAGCGCCTGCGCCAGGCCAGGCCAGGCCAGTTGCGGGTCGTGGTGGCGCACCATCCGGTGCGCGCCAAGGTCGAATCCGATCGCCACAATCTGCTGTTCGGCCGCGAACGCGCGCTGGCGGCCTGGGCCCAGGCCGGCATCGACCTGATCCTGGGCGGCCACATCCACCTGCCTTACGTGCTGCCGGCCAGTGCAGACCCGGCGCTCGCAGCCGGTTGGGTGGTGCAGGCCGGCACCACCTGCTCGCGCCGGGTGCGCGGCAGCATCCCCAATTCGGTCAACCTCATCACACGCGAACCCTCGGGCGAGGGGCAGGTCTGCCACGTCGAGCGCTGGGACTACGCCGCCGCCACCCACGCCTTCGCCCCGGTCGACAAGACCCTGGTGTCGGGATAGCGGGGGGCACGATGACCGCCGCCTATGCCGAGTGGGTCGCCTCCCACGCGCTGCTCCTCTTGATCCTGTTGCCGCTGGCGTCGGCGGCCTTGGCGGTGGCGCTGGCCCGCGCTTATGTGCTGGCCCGTCCATCCGCCCGTCTGGCCGGCTTTGCCGGTGTGGTGGGGCTGGCTTGTGCGGCATTCCTGTCCCTGGCGGCCGCGGTCACCCGGCCTGGCGGCGTGGTCGAATTCGACAGCGCCCTGGCGTCTGCGCTCAGCATGTCGCTGTCCGATTCGCTGTTGTGGCTGCTGTCGTGGTTCACCACCCTGGGCGATCGCGATTTCCTGACCGTCATCGCCGTGGCCATGACCGCCACGCTGCTGCTGCGGCGGCAATGGCTGCTGGCCGCCTTCTGCGCGGCCGCCACCGGCGGGGGCGGTGCGCTCAACTGGCTGCTCAAGCATGGCTTTGAACGCGTCCGGCCCGAGCACGACCACGGTTTCGCCACCGCGGTGGGGTGGAGCTTTCCCAGCGGCCACGCCTCGGCCGCCATGGCGGTGTACGGTGCGGCCTGCTATCTGGCCTGGCGCCTGGCGCCCCGGCCGTGGCGCCTGCCCGGGGTAGCCCTGGCCGCCGCGCTGGTCATGGCGATCGGGCTCAGCCGCATCCTGTTGCAGGTGCATTTCGCCAGCGACGTCGCCGCCGGCTTTGCCATCAGTTTCGCCTGGCTGGCGCTCTGCGCGGCCGCGGCCGAGCGCCTGGGCCGCTCATCGCGGCAGGATCAGGGCGTTCAGTAACCGTGCCTGCGGCTCGCCGGCAGAGGCCGGGCGCAGCGGCGCGCAGGCATAGCGCCCGCCGGCCGTGGCAATCGCCTGGTCCAGCCGGCGCGCCCGCTCCGGGGGCGGTGGTTCCAGGTCCACGATCAGTTTGCCCGCCACCTGCGCCGTCACCTCGCCGTCGCTGAAGCGTTCCAGCGTGCGGTCGATCTCGCGTTCGCGCGGCAGCGCCAGCACGATGGTGTCCGATTCGGCCAGCGCCTCGCGGGCCGAGGTCGCCAACGTGGCGCTGCCCCGAAAATCTTCGCAGCGGTCCGGGTCGATGTCATAGACCGTCAGGGCGATGTCGGGCTCGGCCGCCAGCAGCCGCCGTGCCGCCAGCGTGCCGGTGCGGCCCATGCCCACGATGCTGATCCGCGGGCTCATGGCTTGGGCACCGACCAGGTGCTGACGATATGCGCCAGCGGCTCGTCCGACCCGGCGGCGGTCAGGATGACCTCGCCCGCCGACAGCCGGCCCACCTTCAGCAGCCGCGCATCGGCATGAATCGCCCCGGCCGGGCTTTTCCGCAGGAAATTGATGGTCAGGCTGGCCGTCACGGCGTGGGCCTGCCCGGTGGCGCCGACCACCGCCGCATACATGGCCAGGTCTGCCAGCCCCATCAGCATGGGTCCGGCCACGATGCCGCCCAGCCGCTGGTGGCTGTCGCGGGCAGGCAGCACCGCCAGCGCGGTGCCGCGGCCGATCTGCTGCACCTCGATGCCCAGCAGCAGCGAAAACGGGTGTTGTTCGGCCAGCAGCAGGCGAAAGTCGGCCAGGCTGATCAGCGGCGCCTCGGCATCGGCGCAGGGCAGGGTGGTGGCGGTCATCGTTGTTCCAGCGCGTTGCAGTAGTGATCCAGGAGGACGTCGGCCCGCTGGCCCAGGGATTTCAGGCGATGGGTGTGCAGCAGCAGCAACAGGCCGATGAGATAGGTGAAGACATTCATCTGCTCGGCCAGGACGGTTTCCGGGGGCCAGGCCTTGGTCCGCCCCAGGGCGACACCCACCAGGTCCACGCATTGGCGCAACCGGCCGTTGAGCTGTTCGTCCATGTCGCGGCCCAGGCCGCGCGGCCCCAGCCCCTGGAACAGGTACAGGCCCAGGGAGAAATCGGTGCGGCGCTCGGCGTAGTAGCCAAAGAAGGCCTGGATTGCCCGGCGCGCGGCCGTGGCCGCCTCGCCGCCCGCTGTCGCCGCTGCCAGATGCGTGTGCAGCCGCTGCAGGGATTCGTCGAGCAGGGCGCCGTACAGGATCTCCTTGCCCCCGAACCAGGGGTAGATCGCGCCTGTGGTGCACCCCGCCTCCTTGGCGATCGCGCGCAGCGTGGTCTTTTCCAGGCCGTCGCGCTCGAACACGCGTTGCGCGGCGTCCAGGATCATCTGGCGGCGCAGGGCGCTCAGGCGTTCATTGCGGTCGGCGCGTTGGGTCGGGGTGGGCATGTTTCCAGGAAGCCGCGGCGGGCCATCGGGGTATCTCGGTGTTCTCAAATAATATCGATGATTTATTTATATAACAACGTTATTGAAACTGACGCGAAAGATCGGACCCAATCCTCAAGGGCGGCTCGGGCAAACGCAGGTCAAGGGGTCTTGCGGGATGGGAAAGGCGCCTGAAAGAAACGCCCTCGATGCGGCTCATTTATTAGGGCCAGGGCTGAAAGTCGCATGGATACGTGGTCGTTTGCAAAACGCCGGGTTAGCCCTAGTGCCATTGGCGCGATGTTGCAATATCCCAACAGGGCTGTCGCAAACCTGCACTTTTCTGACCCGGACCATAGCCAGCCCCCCTGATTTTTGATGCAATAGCGTCAACTTCCCTTCGCGGAGTTAGGGGGGCGGCAGGCTGGTTTGCTGGATTGCTGCTCTTGTCACTCAAATCAACGGAGATTTCTTAAATGAAAAAGACTCTGCTCGCTGCCGCCCTGCTCGCCGGTTTCGCCGGTGTCGCCCAGGCAGAAACGTCTGTCACCCTGTACGGCATCATCGACACGGGCCTCGGCTACAACAAGATCAGCGGTGGTACCGACGCTCAGAACGGTAGCAAGTTCGGCATGATCAACGGCGTCCAGAACGGTTCGCGCTGGGGTCTGCGTGGTTCGGAAGATCTGGGTGACGGCCTGCGCGCTGTTTTCCAACTGGAATCGGGCTTTGATTCGGGTAACGGCACGTCGGCCCAAGGTGGCCGTCTGTTCGGTCGTCAAGCCACCGTCGGTCTGGCCAGCGACAGCTGGGGTCAACTGGACTTCGGTCGCCAAACCAACATCGCGTCGAAGTACTTCGGCTCGATCGACCCGTTCGGCGCTGGTTTCGGCCAAGCTAACATCGGTATGGGCCTGAGCGCCACGAACACCGTCCGCTACGACAACATGGTCCTGTACCAAACCCCGTCGTTCAGCGGCTTCCAGTTCGGTATCGGCTACTCGTTCAACGCCAACGACACCAACACCGCTCAAACCGGCTTCAAGACCGCCGACAACACCCGCGCCATCACGACCGGCCTGCGTTACGTCAACGGCCCGCTGAACGTCGCTCTGTCGTTCGACCAACTGAACGCTTCGAACAAGCTGACCCAAGGTCAAGTTGACGCCACCCCGCGTCAATACACCATCGGCGGTTCGTACGACTTCGAAGTTGTGAAGCTGGCTCTGGCCTACGCTCGCACGACCGACGGCTGGTTCGGTAGCCAAGACGTCAAGACCTCGGCCGGCACCGTCGGCTTCGGCACCAACGCCTTCGCTGATGGCTTCAAGGCCAACTCGTACCTGGTCGGCCTGTCGGCCCCGATCGGCGGCGCTTCGAGCCTGTTCGGTTCGTGGCAGCGCGTTTCGGCCAGCGGCACGCAGCTGACCGGCGACGACGCTACGATGAACGTGTTCAACCTGGGCTACACGTACGACCTGTCCAAGCGTACCAACCTGTACACGTACGGTTCGTATGCCAAGAACTACGCCTTCATCGACGGCCTGAAGTCGACCGCTGTCGGCGTCGGCATCCGTCACCGCTTCTAATCGAAAGCAGGGCGCAAGTCCTGCCTCGATTCGCAGTGCATGAGCGGGCTTCGGCCCGCTCATATGAAGCCACCTTTCGGGGTGGCTTTTTTTATTTTCAAATGGGATTTTGCGGCCACTGTGCGGGCGTTTTGCGGCGCGTGCGGGCAGTATGGGCGCGGCTTGCGTTAAGCTTGTTTTCTTCCGCCGAAAACTGCCATTGTTCCATCAGAGGAATGCAGTCTTTCACCCGCTGTTCCCGCTACAGAGTTCAGCCAGAAGTAACCGCGCGAATGCTACAATCCTAAGGTTTGCGCATTTGACGGACGCCTGAATGAACCTGCAACAGTATTTCCCCGTCCTGCTGTTTATCGTAGTGGCCACCCTTATCGGGTTCGCGCTTCTGACGGCCGGCTCCCTCCTTGGCCCGCGGCGTCCTTACGCCGAGAAGCTATCACCCTATGAGTGCGGCTTCGAAGCCTTCGAAGACGCTCGCATGAAGTTTGACGTGCGCTACTACCTCGTGGCGATTCTGTTCATTCTTTTCGACCTGGAAATCGCGTTCCTGTTCCCCTGGGCCATCGCCCAAGGTACGGTCGGGCTCGTCGGCTTCTGGACGGTCATGGTTTTCCTCGCCGTGTTGACCGTCGGCTTCATCTACGAATGGAAAAAGGGCGCGCTGGATTGGGAATAACCCGCTGCCGGGTTGTTCACTGCATTTCACTGCACGCTATCAGAGACGAATATGGCTATAGACGGCATTCTCAAGCAAGGGTTCATCACTACCAGCGCCGACAAGTTCCTTAACTGGGCGAAGACGGGCTCCATGTGGCCCATGACCTTCGGCCTGGCCTGTTGCGCGGTCGAGATGATGCACGCGGGCGCGGCCCGCTACGACCTGGACCAGTTCGGCATCATCTTCCGTCCCAGCCCCCGCCAGTCCGATCTGATGATCGTCGCCGGCACGCTGTGCAACAAGATGGCGCCGGCGCTGCGCAAGGTCTATGACCAGATGCCCGAGCCGCGCTGGGTGGTGTCCATGGGCTCCTGTGCCAATGGCGGTGGTTACTACCACTACTCGTATTCCGTGGTGCGCGGCTGCGATCGCATCGTACCGGTAGACGTCTACGTGCCGGGCTGCCCGCCCACGGCCGAGGCGCTGGTCTACGGCTTGCTGCAGATGCAGAACAAGATCCGTCTGACCAACACGATTGCGCGCTGATTCTTCGTACCGGTCCGCGGCTGCCACAACGCCGCCGCAGGCCTCTTCGAAACAGCGTATCGGTTCACCTAAGCGTACAAGATGATGACCAGGCTCGAAACCCTGAAAAACAATTTGCAGACCACCCTCGGCGCGGATATCGCGCTGACCGAGGCGTTGGGCGAGCTGACGCTCGAAGTGCCCGCGGAACAGTGGTTCTCCGTCTGCAACAAGCTGCGCACCGAAGCCGGCCTGCGCTTTGAAACCTGTATCGACCTCTGTGGCGTCGACTACCTGACGTGGGGCAACGGCACGCGCGAGCTGCCCGAGGAAGCCAACGCCAAGATCCACCGCGCCCGTTTCGCGATCGTCGTGCACCTCTTGTCCATCGAGAACAACTGGCGCCTGCGCGTACGCACCTGGGCCGCCGACGACGAATTCCCGATGGTTGCCTCGCTGATGGAATGCTGGCCGGCCGTGGGCTGGTTCGAACGCGAAGCCTTCGACCTGTACGGCATCGTCTTCGAAGGCCACCCCGACCTGCGCCGCATCCTCACCGACTACGGCTTCATCGGCCACCCGTTCCGCAAGGACTTCCCGCTGTCCGGCACCGTCGAAATGCGTTACGACCCGGAACAACGGCGCGTCATTTACCAGCCCGTCACGATCGATCCGCGCGAGATCACTCCGCGCGTGGTCCGCGAAGACACCTACGGCTTGGGGCGTTAAATCATGGCAGAAATCAAGAACTACACGCTTAACTTCGGCCCGCAGCACCCGGCTGCGCACGGTGTGCTGCGCCTGGTGCTCGAGCTGGACGGCGAAGTCATCCAGCGCGCCGACCCGCACATCGGCCTGCTGCATCGCGCCACCGAAAAGCTGGCCGAGCACAAGACCTACATCCAGGCGCTGCCCTACATGGACCGCCTGGACTACGTGTCCATGATGTGCAACGAGCACGCCTATGTCATGGCCATCGAAAAGCTGCTGGGTGTCGAAGCCCCGCTGCGCGCGCAATACATCCGCGTGATGTTCGACGAGATCACCCGTCTCCTGAACCACCTGATGTCGCTGGGCTCGCACGCGCTGGACGTGGGCGCCATGGCCGTGTTCCTGTACGCCTTCCGTGAACGCGAAGACCTGATGGACTGCTACGAAGCGGTCTCGGGCGCGCGCATGCACGCGGCCTACTACCGTCCGGGCGGCGTCTACCGCGACCTGCCGGACACGATGCCGCAGTACGGCGACACCAGCAAATACCGCGGCGAAAAGGAAATGCGCGTCATGAACGACGCCCGTTCCGGTTCACTGCTGGACTTCATCGAAGACTTCACCAACCGTTTCCCCGCCTGCGTCGACGAGTACGAAACCCTGCTCACCGACAACCGCATCTGGAAGCAGCGTCTGGTGGGCATCGGCGTGGTCGATCCCGAACGCGCCAAGGCGCTGGGCTTCACCGGCCCGATGCTGCGCGGTTCGGGCGTCGCCTGGGACTTGCGCAAGATGCAGCCCTACGAAGTCTACGACCTGCTCGATTTCGACATCCCCGTGGGTGTCAACGGCGACTGCTACGACCGCTACCTGGTCCGTATCGCCGAAATGCGTGAAAGCAACCGCATCATCCGCCAGTGCGTGGAATGGCTGCGCAACAACCCGGGTCCGGTCATGATCGAGAATCACAAGATCGCCCCGCCCAAGCGCACCGCCATGAAGACCAACATGGAAGAGCTGATCCATCACTTCAAGCTCTTCACCGAAGGTTTCCACGTGCCCCCCGGTGAAGCGTTTGCCTCGGTGGAACACCCGAAGGGCGAGTTCGGCATCTACCTGGTGTCGGACGGCGCCAACAAGCCGTACCGCCTGAAGATTCGGGCGCCCGGCTTTGTCCACCTGCAATCGCTGGATGAAATGTCGCGCGGTCACATGATCGCCGACGCCGTCACCATCATTGGTACGCAAGACATCGTTTTCGGCGAGATCGATCGCTGATCCGCCCAGACAGTCACGAGCACGCCCGCATAACCCGGATTCAAACTATGCTGCTTTCCGAACAGGCCTACCAGAAAATCGACCGAGAACTCGCGAAGTTCCCGGCCGACCAGCGGCAGTCCGCCATCATGGCCTCTCTTGCGATCGCGCAAGAAGAGAAGGGCTGGTTGGCTACCGACATTATTGAAGATGTGGCCAACTACATCGGCGTCCCGCCCATCGCGGTCCAGGAAGTCGCCACCTTCTACAACATGTTCGACGTCAAGCCCGTCGGCAAGAACAAGATCGCCGTCTGCACGAACTTGCCCTGTGCCTTGCGCGACGGCGAACGCGCCGGCGACTACCTCAAGCGCAAGCTGGGCGTGGACTATCGCGAAACCACCGCCGACGGCCAGTTCACCCTGGTCGAGGGTGAATGCATGGGCGCTTGCGGCGATTCCCCCGTGCTGATCGTGAACAACAAGCATATGTGCGTGCGCATGACCGAAGAGAAGCTGGACGCGCTGGTCGCGACCCTCAAGGCGCAAGGAGAGTCGGCATGAACGCGCCCGACATCTACAAGCAGTTCGCGCAAGGGCTCGAGCCCAACCCGCTGAACGACCTGGCCAATTCGATGTGCCTGCACGGCCGGCACATCAAGCCGCAGATCATGGCCGACGTCGACGGCGCCAACTGGCGCCTGGCCGACTACGTCAAGCGCGGCGGCTACGAAGCCCTGCGCAAGATCCTCACCACCGGCATGAAGCCGGAAGACGTGATCGCCGAAGTCAAGGCCTCGGGCCTGCGTGGCCGTGGCGGCGCGGGCTTCCCGACCGGCCTGAAGTGGAGCTTCATGCCGCGCGCCTTCCCGGGCCAGAAGTACCTCGTCTGCAACTCCGACGAAGGCGAACCGGGCACGTTCAAGGATCGCGACATCCTGCGCTTCAACCCGCACATCGTGATCGAAGGCATGGCCATTGCCGCCTACGCCATGGGCATCAGCGTCGGCTACAACTACATCCACGGTGAAATCTTCGAAGTGTACGAGCGCTTCGAAGAGGCCCTCGAAGAGGCGCGCGCCGCCGGCTTCCTGGGCGACAAGATCCTGGGTTCGGAATTCAACTTCCAGCTGCACGCCTTCCACGGCTACGGCGCCTACATCTGCGGCGAAGAAACCGCGCTGCTCGAATCGCTGGAAGGCAAGAAAGGCCAGCCGCGCTTCAAGCCGCCTTTCCCCGCCAGCTTCGGCCTGTACGGCAAGCCCACCACCATCAACAACACCGAAACCTTCGCGGCGGTGCCCTGGATCATCCGCAACAGCGGCCAGGCCTACCTCGAAGTCGGCAAGCCCAACAACGGCGGCACCAAGCTGTTCTCGATCACCGGCGACGTCGAACGTCCCGGCAACTACGAGATCCCGCTGGGCACCCCGTTCTCGACCCTGCTGGAACTGGCAGGCGGCATGCGCGGTGGCAAGAAGCTCAAGGCGGTCATCCCCGGCGGCTCCAGCGCCCCGGTGCTGCCGGCCGACATCATGATGGAAACCACGATGGACTACGACGCCATCGCCAAGGCGGGTTCCATGCTGGGTTCGGGCGCCGTCATCGTCATGGACGAAACGCGCTGCATGGTGAAGTCGCTGCTGCGCCTGTCGTATTTCTATTTCGAGGAAAGCTGCGGCCAGTGCACGCCGTGCCGCGAAGGCACCGGCTGGCTCTACCGCATGGTGCACCGCATCGAAAACGGTCACGGCCGTCCGGAAGATCTGGACATGCTGGACAACGTGGCAGGCAACATCATGGGCCGCACCATCTGCGCCCTGGGTGACGCCGCCGCCATGCCCGTCCGTGGCTTCCTCAAGCATTTTCGCGACGAATTCGCGCACCACATCGAGCACAAGTCTTGTGTGGTTCCGCAATATCTGTAGGTCTCAGGAACAGCAATGGTTGAACTAACCGTCGACGGCAATACGGTAGAAGTGCCCGAAGGCAGCATGGTGATGCATGCGGCCCAGAAAGTCGGGCTTTACGTGCCGCATTTCTGCTACCACAAGAAACTGTCCATCGCGGCGAACTGCCGCATGTGCCTGGTCGAAGTGGAAAAAGCGCCCAAGGCGCTGCCCGCCTGCGCGACCCCCGTGACGAACGGCATGGTCGTGCACACCTGCTCCGAGAAGGCTCGCGCCGCTCAGAAGTCGGTGATGGAATTCTTGCTCATCAATCACCCGCTCGACTGCCCGATCTGCGATCAGGGCGGCGAATGCCAGCTGCAGGATCTGGCCGTGGGTTATGGCGGCTCCGCCTCGCGCTACCAGGAAGAAAAGCGCGTGGTGTTCCACAAGGACCTCGGTCCGCTGGTTTCCGCCGAGGAAATGAGCCGCTGCATCCACTGCACCCGCTGCGTGCGCTTCGGCCAGGAAATCGCCGGCGTCATGGAACTGGGCATGCTGGGCCGTGGCGAACACTCCGAAATCACGTCGTTCGTGGGCCGCTCGATCGAGTCCGAGCTCTCGGGCAACATGATCGACATCTGTCCGGTGGGCGCGCTGACCTCCAAGCCCTTCCGCTACAGCGCCCGTACCTGGGAACTGGCTCGCCGCCGTTCGGTCAGCCCGCACGACAGCCTGGGTGCCAACCTGGTCGTCCAGGTCAAGGGCGACCGCGTGATGCGCGTGGTCCCGTTCGAAGACGAAGCCGTCAACGAATGCTGGATCAGCGACCGCGACCGCTTCTCGTACGAAGGCCTGAACAGCGAAGACCGCCTGTCCGCCCCGATGATCAAGGGCACCGACGGCAAGTGGCAGGAAGCCTCGTGGGCCGACGCCCTGGCTGCCGTGGCCCAAGGCCTGTCGCGGGTTCGCGACAGCTTCGGCGCCGGCCAGATCGGCGCGCTGGCGTCCGAATACGCCACCACTGAAGAATACGCACTGCTGGGCCGCCTGGTGCGCGCGCTGGGTTCGGAAAACATCGACTTCCGCCTGCGCCAGACCGATGCCGCCTTCGACGCCGCCCTGACCGGCGCGCCGTGGCTGGGCATGCCCATCGCCGAACTCGACAACCTGGACCGCGTCCTGGTGGTCGGCTCGTTCCTGCGCAAGGATCACCCGCTGATGGCCCAGCGCCTGCGCCAAGCCGCCAAGCGCGGCACGCAGATCCTGATGGTCGACAGCGCCGCCGACGATCCCCTGATGCCCGTCGCCGGCCGCATCACCGTGGCCCCGTCCGAGCTGCCGCGCGCGCTGGCCGAAGTCGCCGTCGCCCTGGCCCAGGCCAAGGACGCCGCGGTGCCGGCCGAATTCGCCTCGGTCACGCCGGGCGAAAGCGCCAAGATCATCGCCGCCAGCCTGGCTTCCGGCGCCAACACCGCCGTGCTGCTGGGCAACCTGGCCGTGGCCAGCGCCCAGGCCTCGACCCTGGCCGCCAACGGCCGCGCCGTGGCTGACCTGGCCGGCGGCAAGTTCGGCTTCCTGACCTCCGGCGGCAACACCGTCGGCGGTTACCTGGCCGGTGCCGTGCCGGGCAAGGGCGGCAAGAACGCCGCCGCCATGCTGGCCGAGCCGCTCAAGGCCTACGTCGTGCTGCACGCCGAGCCGCTGCTGGATGCCGACAACGGCCAGCAGGCAATCGCCGCGCTGCGCGGCGCGCAGTTCGCCGTGGCCCTGACGCCTTACCGTTCGGCCGCCGCCGAGTGGGCCGACGTCATGCTGCCGGTGGCGCCGTTCACCGAAACCTCGGGTACGTTCGTCAACGCCCAGGGCCTGGCCCAGAGCTTCAAGGGCACGGTCGCGCCGTTCGGCCAGACCCGTCCGGCCTGGAAGGTCCTGCGCGTGCTGGGCAACGTCCTGCACCTGGCCGGCTTCGACGACGAAACCTCCGAATCCGTGCGCGACGCCGCGCTGGCCGGTGGCATCGAAGGCCGCCTGTCCAACGACATCAAGGCACCGCTGGGCCTGGGCCAGGCCGTGGCCGGCCTGGAACGCGTTGCCGACGTGCCGATCTACCGCAGCGACGCCATGGTGCGCCGCTCGGAACCGCTGCAGGCCGCGCCGGCTTCGAAGAAGCCCGCCGCGCGCATGAACGGCCGCACGCTCACCAGCCTCGGCCTGACCGCCGGCGTCAAGGTGCGCGTGACGGGCGGGCAGGGCGCTGTCGAGCTCGAAACCGTGCAGGACGATGCCGTGGCCGATCGCGCCGTGCGCATTTCCGCAGCCTTTGAAAATACCGCAGCCCTGGGTGGCGCATTTGGTCAACTCAGCGTGGAGCGTGCCTGATGGAATGGCTCAATGTTCTTGAAAGCCAGGGTACGGCACTGCTGGGCCCGACGGTCTGGATGGTGCTCTGGACCCTCATCAAGATTGTCGTCATCGCCGTGCCGATCATCCTGTGCGTCGCCTACCTGACGTACTGGGAACGCAAGATGATCGGCGCCATGCACGTGCGCATGGGCCCGAACCGCGTCGGCTTCAAGGGGCTGCTGCAGCCTTTCGCCGACGTCTTCAAGCTGCTGACCAAGGAAGTCGTGGTCCCCAGCCAGGCCAACAAGGTGCTGTTCATCGTGGCCCCCGTGGTCACGCTGATGCCGGCGCTGGCGGCCTGGGCCGTGGTGCCCTTCGGCCCCGACGTCGTGCTGGCCAACGTCAACGCCGGCCTGCTGTACATCATGGCCATCACGTCCATCGGCGTGTATGGCGTGATCGTCGCCGGCTGGGCCTCGAATTCCAAGTACGCGTTCCTGGGCGCGCTGCGCGCCTCGGCCCAGATGCTGTCCTATGAACTGGCCATCGGCTTCGTGCTGGTGACGGTGCTGCTGGTGTCCGGCAGCCTGAACATGTCGGAAATCGTGCATGTGCAGAACCGCGGCTGGTTCGCCGACAAGGGCCTGACGTTCCTGTCCTGGAACTGGCTGCCGCTGTTGCCGCTGTTCGTGATCTACGTGATCTCGGCCGTGGCCGAAACCAACCGCCACCCGTTCGACGTGGTGGAAGGCGAATCCGAAATCGTGGCCGGTCACATGGTCGAGTACTCGGGTATGGCCTTCGCCCTGTTCTTCCTGGGTGAATACGCCAACATGATCCTGCTGTCGTGCATGGCATCGATCATGTTCCTGGGCGGCTGGGCATCGCCGATCGATATCGTGCCGCTGACCTGGATTCCGGGTTGGATCTGGCTGGGTCTCAAGACGTTCTTCGTGGTCTCGTTGTTCGTGTGGTTCCGCGCTTCTTTCCCGCGCTACCGCTACGACCAGATCATGCGTTTGGGTTGGAAAATCTTCATCCCGCTGACCGGCGTTTGGCTGGTCGTGGTGGCGATCTGGATGCAGACGCCCTGGAACATTTGGCGCTAAGCCGCCAGGCAGAGGCAGGATATGGAAGCGATCAAAGATTTCTTCGGCAGCTTGATGCTGGCCGAACTGCTCAAGGGCATGCGCCTGACGGGCAAGTATTTCTTCAAGCGCAAGGTCACCTTGCGCTACCCGCAGGAAAAGACGCCGACGTCGGCGCGTTTCCGCGGGCTGCACGCATTGCGCCGCTACCCCAACGGGGAAGAGCGCTGCATCGCGTGCAAACTGTGTGAAGCCGTGTGCCCCGCACTGGCCATCACCATCGAATCGGACCAGCGCGATGACGGCACCCGCCGCACCACGCGTTACGACATCGACCTGACCAAGTGCATTTTCTGCGGCTTCTGTGAAGAAAGCTGCCCCGTGGACTCGATCGTGGAAACCCATATCCACGAATACCACGGTGAAAAGCGCGGCGACCTGTATTTCACCAAAGACATGCTGCTCGCCGTGGGCGACCGCTACGAAGCCGACATCGCCCGCCGCCGGGCCGAAGACGCTCCCTACCGTTGAGCCCAGGGTCCTGATCCATGACTTTTACCACTGTCCTGTTTTACATACTGGCCGCCGTGCTGGTGATCGCGGCGTTCCGCGTGATCACCGCGCGCAGCCCGGTCACCGCCGTCCTGCACCTGATCCTGGCCTTCACCAACGCGGCCATGCTCTGGATGCTGCTGGGCGCCGAGTTCCTCGCGCTGCTGCTGGTGCTGGTGTACGTGGGCGCCGTGATGGTGCTCTTCCTGTTCGTCGTCATGATGCTGGACATCCGCATGGATGCCCTGCGCGAAGGCATGAAGACCTACCTGCCGCTGGGCCTGATCATCGGTCTGGTCATGGTGGTGGAAATGGCCTTCGTGCTGGGGTCGACCTGGTACGGCTCGGGCCCGCAAGCCCCGGTTGCCGGCGACTACAACAACGCCCGTGCCCTCGGTGAAGTGATGTACACGCAGTACATCTACGCCATCGAAGTCGGCGCTGCGCTGCTGCTGGTCGGCATGGTCGCTGCCATTGCCCTGACCCTGCGCCGCCGCCGCGACGTCAAGTACAACGACCCGGTTGCCGCTGTCCGCGTGCGTTCGAAGGATCGCTTCCGCATGGTGAGCATGCCCGCCCAGAGCGAGCGCGCTCAGGCCAAGAATGGCGCCTCGGCGCCTGCCGCCGCCGCGCCCCAAGGAGAAAAACAATGACGCTGACGCTGGCCCACTATCTGATCCTGGGGGCGATCCTGTTCGCCATCGGGATCTTCGGCATCTTCCTGAACCGCCGCAACCTGATCATTCTCTTGATGTCCATCGAGCTGGTGCTCCTGGCCGTCAACATGAACTTCGTGGCGTTCTCCAGCTGGTTCGGCGACACCGCCGGCCAGGTGTTCGTGTTCTTCATCCTGACCGTGGCCGCCGCTGAAGCGGCGATCGGCCTGGCCATCCTGGTGCTGCTATTCCGCAACCTGAACACGATCAACGTTGACGATCTCGATCGCCTGAAGGGCTGACGGGGTATTGGAAGAAAATGTCTAGCTCACCCAATCTCTACCTGCTCATCGCGCTGGCGCCGCTGGCCGGAGCAATTCTCGCGGGCCTTTTCGGCACCGGCTTCCTGGGCCGTCCCATCGGTCGGCGCGCCTCGCACGTCATCACCATCCTGGGCGTGCTCATTTCCGCCATCGGTTCGGTGGTGGTGCTGGGCGACGTGCTCAACGGCCTGCGCTTTGACGGCGCGGTCTACACCTGGAGCCTGATCGGCCAGACCAAGCTGGAAATCGGCTTCCTGATCGATCCGCTGTCGGCCATGATGATGGTCGTGGTGACCTCGGTGTCGCTGATGGTGCACATCTACACCATCGGCTACATGGCCGATGATCCCGGCTACCAGCGCTTCTTCTCATACATCTCGCTGTTCACGTTCTCCATGCTGATGCTGGTGATGTCGAACAACATGGTGCAGCTGTTCTTCGGCTGGGAGGCGGTGGGCCTGGTGTCGTACCTGCTGATCGGCTTCTGGTACACCCGCCCCACGGCAATCTTCGCCAACATGAAGGCATTCCTGATCAACCGCGTCGGCGACTTCGGCTTCGTGCTGGGCATCGGCCTGTTGTTCGCCTATGCCGGCACCATGCACTACGGCGAAGTCTTCGCCCAGGCCGACAAGCTGGCCACGCTGACGCTGCCCGGCTCGGACTGGATGCTGCTGACCGTGGCGTGTATTTGCCTCTTCATCGGCGCCATGGGCAAGTCGGCGCAGGTGCCCCTGCACGCCTGGCTGCCTGACTCGATGGAAGGCCCGACCCCGATCTCCGCACTGATCCACGCCGCCACCATGGTGACGGCCGGCATCTTCATGGTCGCGCGTTTCTCGCCGCTGTTCGAACTGTCGGACGTGGCGCTGTCGTTCATCATCGTGATCGGCGCCATCGGCGCGCTGTTCCTGGGCATCCTGGGCATCATCCAGACCGACATCAAGCGCGTGGTCGCGTATTCCACGCTGTCGCAGCTGGGCTACATGACCGTCGCGCTGGGCGCATCGGCCTACTCGGTGGCGATCTTCCACCTGATGACGCACGCGTTCTTCAAGGCACTGCTGTTCCTGGGCGCCGGTTCGGTCATCATCGGCATGCACCACGACCAGGACATCCGCAACATGGGCGGCCTGCGCAAGTACATGCCCATCACCTGGATCACGTTCCTCCTGGGCACGCTGGCCCTGGTCGGCACGCCGTTCTTCTCGGGTTTCTACTCGAAGGAACACATCATCGAAGCCGCCGGCGCCGCCCATGTGTGGGGCGCAAGCTTTGCATACTACGCCACGCTGATCGGCGTGTTCGTGACCTCGCTGTACTCGTTCCGCGTGTACTTCCTGGTCTTCCACGGCAAGGAACGCTTCGACACCAGCGACCACGGCCATGGCCACGGTCATGATGCCCACGGCCACGACGACCACGGTCATGACGACCACGGCCACCACGGCGGCAAGCCGCATGAGTCGCCCTGGGTCGTGACCCTGCCGCTCATCCTGCTGGCGATCCCGTCGGTGCTGGTGGGTGCCTGGGCGGTCGATCCCATGCTGTTCGGCAAGTTCTTCAACGGCGTGATCACGGTGCTGCCGCAGCATCCGGCCATGCACGAGCTGCACGAAGAATGGCACGGCTGGGTGGCCTTCGGCCTGCACGCCTTCCAGACCCTGCCGTTCTGGCTGGTCGTGGCCGGCGCCGTCATCGCCTGGTACTGCTACCTGATCAACCCGAAGGTTCCGGCCGCGATCAAGTCGAGCCTGTCGGGCGTGAACAAGGTGCTTGAAAACAAGTACTACGTCGACTGGGTCAACGAGCAGATCATCGCGCGCGGCCTGCGCTGCCTGGGCCGTGGCCTGTGGCAGACCGGCGACCGCGGCATCATCGATGGCTTCCTGATCAACGGTAGCGCCCGCGTGGTGGGCTGGGTGGCTGCGATCAGCCGTCACCTGCAGTCCGGCTTCATCTATCACTACGCGTTCGCAATGATCATCGGCATCATGGCGCTGGTGACTTTCTTTGTGCTGATTCCCCAATGATGGCAAGCGAGATGGCATCCAACACTTTCCCCTGGCTCACGCTTGCGATCTTTGTCCCGATCGTATTCGGCCTGCTGGTGCTGGCGGTGGGCCGAGACGACCGTCCCGGCCTGACGCGCGGCCTGTCGCTGATCGGCTCGATCGCCGGCTTCCTCGTCACGATTCCGCTGTACACCGGGTTCGACTCCAAGACGGCTGCCATGCAGTTCGTCGAAAAGACCTCCTGGATCGAAGCCTTCAACGTCAATTACCACCTGGGCATTGATGGCATTTCGCTGTGGTTCGTGCTCCTGACCGCCTTCATCACCATCATCGTGGTGCTGGCCGGCTGGGAAGTCATCACCAGCCGCGTGGCGCAATACATGGCTGCCTTCCTGATCCTGTCGGGTCTGATGGTCGGCGTGTTCGCCGCGCTGGACGGCATGCTGTTCTACGTGTTCTTCGAAGCCACGCTGATCCCGATGTACATCATCATCGGCGTCTGGGGCGGGCCGAACCGTGTGTACGCGGCATTCAAGTTCTTCCTGTACACCCTGATGGGCTCGCTGCTGACGCTGGTCGCGTTCATCTACCTGTGGCACGCCTCGGGTGGTTCGTTCGACATCCTGACCTGGCAGCAGACCAAGCTGGGCTACACCCCGCAGATCCTGATCTTCGTGGCGTTGCTGGCGGCCTTTGCGGTCAAGGTGCCGATGTGGCCCGTGCACACGTGGTTGCCTGACGCCCACGTCGAAGCCCCCACGGGCGGCTCCATCGTGCTGGCCGCGATCATGCTGAAGCTGGGCGCCTACGGTTTCCTGCGCTTCTCGCTGCCGATCGCCCCTGACGCTTCGCACAGCCTGGCCGGCATGATGATCACGCTGTCGCTGATCGCCGTCATCTACATCGGCCTGGTCGCGATCGTCCAGGACGACATGAAGAAACTGGTAGCCTATTCGTCCGTGGCCCACATGGGTTTCGTGACGCTCGGCTTCTTCATCTTCAACACGGCCGGCGTCGAAGGCGCCATCGTGCAGATGATCTCGCACGGTTTCGTGTCGGGCGCCATGTTCATGTGTATCGGCGTGCTCTACGACCGTATGCACTCGCGCCGCATCGCCGACTACGGCGGCGTGGTCAATGTGATGCCGCGCTTTGCCACGTTCTTCATCCTGTTCTCGATGGCCAACAGCGGCCTGCCGGCCACCAGCGGTTTCGTCGGCGAGTTCATGGTGATCATGGGCGCGGTCGAGCACAACTTCTGGATCGGCCTCCTGGCGGCCACCGCGCTGATCCTGGGCGCTTCGTATTCGCTGTGGATGGTCAAGCGCGTGGTGCTGGGCGACATCGCCAATGACCACGTGCGTGAGCTGACCGATATCAACCGCCGCGAATTCGTGATTCTTGGCGTGATGGCGATCGCCGTGCTGTACATGGGGATCTATCCCAAGCCCTTCACCGACGTCATGCACGTGTCGGTCGAGGCCCTGCTGCAACACGTTGCCGTCTCGAAACTGTAAGACAAGACAATGATGCAATCCCAAATCGATTTCGCCCTGGCGACACCGGAAATCCTCCTGCTGGTTTTCGGCCTGGCTATCCTGCTCGTCGACGCGGTCAGCAATCACCCCGAGCGCAAGCCGACGTTCCTGCTGACCCTGCTTGCACTGGGCGTGCTGACCGTGGTGTCGGCGCTGCAGTGGAAGAACGGCGTTGCGGGTTCGACCTTCAACGGCCTGTACGTCACCGACGAACTGTCGCACCTGCTCAAGATCGCCTCTTACATCGCAGTGGCGGTCACGCTGGTCTACGGCCGTGTCTACGCCCAGCTGCGCGACATGATGCGCGGCGGCGAGCTCTACGTCCTGACGCTGTTCGCGCTGCTTGGCCAGATGGTCATGATCTCGTCGGGCAACCTGATCTCGATCTACCTGGGCCTGGAACTGATGTCCCTGGCGCTGTACGCGCTGATCGCCCTGCGCCGCGACAACGTCGTGGCCACCGAAGCCGCCATGAAGTACTTCGTGCTGGGCGCGCTGGCCTCGGGCTTCCTGCTGTACGGCATGTCGATGGTCTACGGCGCCACCGGTCACCTGGACCTGGCTGAAGTTTCCAAGGTCATCGCTGCCGGCAAGGCCGAGAAGCTGGCCCTGGTGTTCGGCATCGTGTTCCTGGTGTCGGGCCTGGCGTTCAAGCTGGGCGCCGTGCCGTTCCACATGTGGGTGCCGGACGTCTACCAGGGTTCGCCCACCGCGGTCACCCTGATCCTGGGCGGCGCGCCCAAGCTGGCGGCCTTCGCCATCACGCTGCGCCTGCTCGTGGACGGCCTGCATGGCCTGGCCGCCGACTGGCAGCCGATGCTGATGATCCTGGCGGTGCTGTCGCTGGCCATCGGTAACCTGACCGCCATCGCGCAGACCAACTTCAAGCGCATGCTGGCCTACTCGACCATCTCGCACATGGGCTTCGTGCTGCTGGGCCTGATGTCGGGCTCGGTGGTGGGCAAGCCGGAACTGGCCTCGTCCGCCTACGGCGCGTCGCTGTTCTACATGCTGACCTACGTGCTGACCACGCTGGCCAGCTTCGGCATCGTGCTGCTGCTGTCGCGCCAGGGTTTCGAGTGCGAGCACATCGACGACCTGAAGGGCCTGAACCGCCGCAGCCCGTGGCATGCCGCCATCGTGCTGCTGCTGATGTTCTCGCTGGCCGGCATTCCGCCGCTGGTGGGCTTCTACGCCAAGCTGGCCGTGCTGCAAGCGCTGATCAGCGCCGGCCACGTCACGCTGGCCGTGGTCGCGGTGATGTTCTCGCTGATCGGCGCGTTCTACTACCTGCGCGTGGTCAAGGTCGTGTACTTCGACGAACCCGCGGCCGATGCCGCCCCGATGGCAGCCACCTGCGGCCAGCGCGGCGTGCTGTCGGTCAACGGCCTGCTGATTCTGGTGCTGGGCCTGTTGCCCGGCGGCCTGATGGCCCTGTGCGTGCAGGCCATCCGCAGCTCGCTCAGCCTGTAAGCGGACGGAGCCATGAACCAGACTTTGGCGGTATGGCTCCTGATCGCGCTGGCGCTCGTCAGCGCGAACCTGCCTTTCCTGACCGAGCGCGTCTTCGCCGTGCTGCCCTGGAAGCAGGGCGGCGCCGAAGCCGTCAAGCCGTTCTGGATGCGCCTGGTCGAAGTGCTGGTGTTCTACCTGATCGTGGGCGCGCTGGGCTTCACCTTCGAATCCGTGCTGGGCAATCGTTTCGCCCAGACCTGGGAGTTCTACGCCATCACCCTGAGCCTGTACCTGGTGTTGGCTTATCCGGGGTTCGTGTATCGCTACCTGTTCAAGCGCCATCCGCGCCTGCGTACCTGACCTTCCGGTCTTCGATCGGCCCAGGAAGCACCAAACGCCCCGTCAGGGGCGTTTTTCATTGGGGTGCCAGGGTGTGGGAGGGGTGCCGGTCGGCGGTCGCTGCGTGAGCCCGGTGATGCCCCGCGAGCCGGTGCGCGAATGCCCCCCGGCGAGTTGGTAGAAACCCGCGTTATTAACTAGACTTTATTGAGGAAATTTCCTTAACGCGTGTTGTTTTTTGGTCTTTTAGTCTGATTTCATTCGTCTTTCAGGAATCTTTCAGCTTCACGGTCCAGAATCGCAACCTGTCAAAAAACAAGAATCGTTGTCATTCATATTCTGGAGAAAGCATTGAAATCCGAAGACTCCTTTGCCGTCACCTCGCTCAGCGGATCGCTGGCCGCGGTGTTGGCTACCCCGGCGCTGTTCCTGGCCCCGACCGCGCACGCGCAGTCGAGCGGCCAGGGCGTAACGCAGTTGTCGCCCGTGCAAGTGCAGGGCGATTCGTACACGCCGTACGACGTCAAGGATTCCGCTTCCAAGAAGTTCACCGCCCCGCTGCTGGATACGCCCAAGTCGGTGCAGGTGATTCCCCAGGAAGTGATGCAGAACCAGGCCGCGTCCACGCTGACCGAGGCCCTGCGCAACTCGCCGGGCATCACGTTCGGCGCCGGTGAAGGCGGCAACCCGCTGGGCGACCGTCCGATCATCCGTGGCTACGACGCCCAGGCCAGCACCTATGTCGACGGCATGCGCGACATCGGCGCGACCTCGCGTGAAGTCTTCAACCTGGAACAGATCGAAGTCATCAAGGGTTCCGACGGCGCCTATGGCGGCCGCGGCGGCGCGGGCGGCAGCATCAACCTGATCAGCAAGACGGCCAAGGCCGAGAACTTCACCGCGGCTACCCTGGGCATCGGCACCGACAACTACTACCGCGGCACGATCGACAGCAACTGGCTGCTGGGCGAAAAGACGGCCTTCCGCCTGAACGCCATGTATCACGACGCCGACGTGGCCGGCCGCGACATGGTCAACAACAGCCGCTGGGGCGTGGCGCCCACCATCACCTTCGGCGTCAATTCGCCGACCCGCGTGACGCTGAGCTACTACCACATGCAGACGGATGACCTGCCCGACAGCGGCATTCCGTACGCCTACCCGAGCACCAAGGTGCAGCGCAACGGCAGCTACATGGGTGTTACCGAAACCGGTCCCGCCAACGTCAACCGCAACAATTTCTACGGCCTGGCCAGCGACTACCGCAAGACCACGTCCGACATGGGCACGATCGGCATCGAGCATGACTTCTCCGATCGCCTGACGCTGCGCAACATGACGCGCTACACCTATTCCACCCAGGACTACGTCTGGACCCAGCCCGACGACAGCCAGGGCAACGTGCTCAATGGCCGCGTCTGGCGCCGCGCCAACACCCGCAGCAGCAGTGTCGACAGCCTGGCCAACCAGACCGAGCTGGTGGGCAAGTTCGACACCGGCTCGCTCAAGCACAGCTTCAACGTGGGCATCGAACTGTCCAAGGAAGAAGGCAAGAAGGACTCGCTGGCGGTCAACCGCGGTTCGGGCACGGCCGGCAAGACCAACGCGTGCAACTTCCTGGGCGCGGCCTCGGGCTACAACTGCACCAGCCTGTACGATCCGAACCCGCACGACCCCTGGGTCAATACACTGGACGGCGACCGCGTCGGCCAGCCGACCAAGTCGCGCACGATCACCAAGTCGATCTACGCCTTCGACACCGTCGAGCTGACGCCCCAGTGGCTGATCAACGGCGGCCTGCGCCTGGATCGCTACGAAACCAAGTTCACCAATACGCCAGCCAACAACTTCCAGGTCATCAAGCGTGACGACACGCTGCTGAACTACCAATTGGGCCTGGTGTTCAAGCCCACGGACAACGGCAGCATCTACGTGTCCTACGCCACGTCGTCCACCCCGTCCAACGCCACGCTGGGCGAAGGCAGCGAAAGTCTGGCATTGACGCCGGGCCGTGGCGGCGTGGGGCTGAACGCTGCCGACCTGGCGCCGGAAAAGAACAAGACCTATGAAGTCGGCACCAAGTGGGACGTGCTGGACCGCCGCATGACCCTGACGGCCGCCTTGTTCCGTACCGAAACCACCAATGCGCGGGTCACGTTGCCGTCGGGCGACTACGCCATGGCGGGCAAGAAGGAAGTGAATGGCCTGGAACTGGGCTTCTCGGGCGCCATCACGCCGGCCTGGCAGGTCTTCGGCGGCTACACCTTCATGAAGAGCAAGCTCAAGGACGGTGCGGGTGCGGACGAAGGCAACGACTTCCCCAACACGCCGGAAAACAGCTTCAGCCTGTGGTCGACCTACGCCGTGACGCAGGACTTCACGGTGGGTGGCGGCGCGTACTACGTGGGCAAGCAATACGGCAACACGACCAACACCACGTACATTCCGTCGTACTGGCGCTTCGATGCCATGGCTGGCTACCGTTTCAACAAGAACTGGAACGTGCAACTGAACGTCTTCAACCTGTTCGACAAGACGTACTACGACAAGGCCTATCCGGCCCACTACGCCAACATCGCACCGGGACGCTCGGCCATCCTGAGCGTGAACATGCGTTATTGATCCGCGTGCCGCCCGGGCCCGCGTTGGCGGGGCCGGGCAGCGTCGTGTGCCTGCCGGCCGGCGGGCAAAAAGAAGCCACCTGGAAAAGGTGGCTTTTTCATGTCTTGCGGCGGGCGGGAATCAGCTTTCGAACCAGTTCAGCACGCCATCCAGGCCCGACACGTTCAGCGCGTAGCGCGTCTGCTGGCGCACCAGCGGCTTGGCGTGATAAGCCACCGGAAAGCCGGCCGCGCCCAGCATCTTCAGGTCGTTGGCGCCGTCGCCCATGGCGATGATCTGCTCTTTGGTGGCGCCATGGGTGCGGGCGAATTCGCGCAGGTAGACGGCCTTGGCGTCGGCGTCCAGGATGTCGCCCAGCACGCGGCCGGTCAGCACGCCGTTGTCGATTTCCAGCGTGTTGGCATGGGCGCTGTCCAGCTTCAGGCGTTCGCGCAGGCGATCGGTGAAGAAGGTGAAGCCGCCCGACACCAGCAGCACCTTGATGCCCGCGGCCTGCGCCGTGGTGATCAGGCGTTCGGCGCCGGGGTTCAGGCGCAGCTTTTCGGTATAGACCTGTTCCAGCGCCTCGGCCGGCACGTCCTTGAGCAGGGCGACGCGGCGGCGCAGGCTTTCGGAGAAGTCCTTGATTTCGCCACGCATTGCGGCTTCGGTGATCTCGGAAACCTTGTCCTTCACGCCGGCCACGCCCGCGATCTCGTCGATGCACTCGATGTTGATCAGCGTCGAATCCATGTCCATGGCCAGCACCTTGCAGTGCGACAGCTTCAGGCCGGCCGGCAGGAAGGCGATGTCGATGCCATGGCGTTCGGCCCAGCCGGTCACCTCGGCGCGCGTGGCGTCGTCGTGCTGCACGTCGAGCAGCCGGGCGGCTGTGGCGCTGATGCGCGCCACACCCTGGGCCTGGGCCAGCGCGGCGATCTGCTCGGCGTGTTCGACCGTCAGGCCGGGAGATTGAACGACAAGGTGGTGGATAGTCATAAAGATGCGAATGTCGGGGCGGGTTACTTCAAGGCGCGCAGCACGGCGCGCACGGCGTCGGCGCGAGCGGGTATCTGCGCAGCCTTGATCTCAACCCGCAATTTATCCTGTCCGGCGAGTTTGATGTGGCGTTGGCGCTGCACCAGTTCAATGATTTTGGCGGGATCGACGCTGGTCTTGGGGCCGAACTGCAGCAGCGCCTGGGTTTCGCTGGCATCGATCTTGACGATGCCCAGCGGTTGCGCGGCCAGGCGCAGGCGGTGCGTGGTGAGGAGCGTCTGGGCGGCTTCGGGCAGTTTGCCGAAGCGGTCGATCAGCTCTTCCTGGATGTGGATCAGGTCGTCTTCGTCGGCGGCATGGGCCAGGCGCTTGTAGACGCCCAGGCGGGCATGCACATCGGCGCAATAGTCGGACGGCAGCAGCGCGGGCGCATGCAGGTTGACCTCGCAAGCCAGGTTGAAGGGCGCATCCAGGTCGGGCTCTTCGCCGGCCCGCAGGGCGCGCACGGCCTCGTTGAGCATCTCGTTGTACATCGAGAAACCCACTTCCTGGATGTTGCCGGACTGCGAGTCGCCCAGCACTTCGCCGGTGCCGCGGATCTCCAGGTCGTGCATGGCCAGGTAGAAGCCCGAGCCCAGTTCTTCCATTGCCTGGATGGCTTCCAGCCGCTTCTTGGCGTTGCTGGTGATGGCGTCTTCGCCCGGGGTCAGCAGATAGGCGTAGGCCTGGTGATGCGAACGGCCGACGCGTCCGCGCAACTGATGCAGCTGCGCCAGGCCGAAGCGGTCGGCGCGGTGGATCACGATGGTGTTGGCGCTGGGTACGTCGATGCCGGTTTCGATGATGGTGGTGCACAGCAGCACGTTGTAGCGCTGCTGGTAGAAGCCCTTCATCACCTGTTCCAGCTCGCGCTCGGGCATCTGGCCGTGGGCCACCGCAATGCGGGCCTCGGGCACCAGCTCTTCCAGGCGGGCGCGGCGGTTGTGGATGGTTTCGACCTCGTTGTGCAGGAAGTAGCACTGGCCGCCGCGCTTGAGTTCGCGCAGCAGCGCTTCGCGCAGCGTGCTGCCGTCTTCGCGCCGCACGAAGGTCTTGATGGCCAGGCGCTTTTGTGGCGCGGTGGCGATGACCGAGAAGTCGCGTATGCCTTCCAGCGACATGCCCAGCGTGCGCGGAATCGGCGTCGCGGTCAGGGTCAGCACGTCGACCTCGGCGCGCAGCGCCTTCAGCGCTTCTTTCTGGCGCACGCCGAAACGGTGCTCTTCGTCGATGATGACCAGGCCCAGGCGCTTGAACTTCACGTCCTTGGACAGGATCTTGTGGGTGCCGATCACGATGTCGACGCGGCCATCGTTGATGCCTTCGATGGCGGCCGCGACTTCCTTGGGCGACCGGAAGCGCGACAGTTCCACCACGCGCACGGGCCAGTCGGCGAAACGGTCGGAAAAGGTCTGCGCGTGCTGTTCGGCCAGCAGGGTAGTGGGACAGAGCAGGGCGACCTGCTTGCCATTGGCCACGGCCAGGAACGCCGCGCGCAGCGCGACTTCGGTCTTGCCGAAGCCGACGTCGCCGCAGACCAGGCGGTCCATCGGCCGGCCCGAGGTCATGTCGGCCAGCACGGCTTCGATGGCGGCGGCCTGGTCAGCGGTTTCCTCGAAGCCGAAGCCTTCGGCGAAGGCCTGGTAATCATTCAGCGGCAAGTTGAAGGCGAAGCCCTCGCGCGCGGCGCGCTGGGCGTACAGCGCCAGCAGTTCGGCAGCGGTGTCGCGCACTTGCTTGGCCGCCTTGCGGCGGGCCTTGTCCCACTGGCCCGAGCCCAACTGGTGCAGCGGTGCGGCTTCGGGATCGGCGCCGCTGTAGCGGGCAATCACGTGCAACTGCGACACTGGCACGTACAGGGTGCTGCCGTTGGCGTATTCGAGATGCAGGAATTCCATCTCGCCTTCGCCCATGTCCATGTTGACCAGGCCGTGGTAGCGGCCGATGCCGTGCTGCGCGTGCACCACGGGGTCGCCGGCGCGCAGTTCGGACAGGTCGCGCACCATCGCTTCGACGTTGCTGGCGCGTTCCTGGTCGCGCTTGCCGCGCCGGCCGGTAGTGGCCAACCCCGGATACAGGTCGTTCTCGGTCAGGAAGGCCAGGTTGGCTTGCGGCAGCTCGAAGCCGGTGGCCAGCGGCGCGGCGACGATGCCGAAGTGCGCGTCGGACGCCAGGAAGGCCTCGACCGTGTCCGGCTGGGCATCCGGCGTGACGCCGAACTCGTTCAGCATCTGCACCAGCGTCTCGCGCCGGCCGGCCGAATCGGCGCACAGCAGCACGCGGCCCTGGTGCTTGCCGACCAGGGTGCGCAGCTTGGCGATGGGGGCGTCGGAGCGGCGCGCCACGCTCACGTCGGGCGCGGGGCGGAAGTCGGGGTGCGGCTGGCCGGCCGCCAGCGACAGGCGGCGGAAGGCCTTCAGGTGGGCGTACAGCGCCTGTTCGTCCAGGAACAGGGACGATGGCGGCAGCACCGGGCGCTCGCGGTCGCTCTTGAGAAAGTTGTAGCGGCTGCCAGTGTCCTGGCTGAAGCGCATCATCGCGTCGTCGATATCGCCGACGGTGACGGTGATGGTGCCTTCGGTCAGGTAGTCGAACAGCGTGGCGGTTTCTTCGAAGAACAGCGGCAGGTAGTACTCGACCCCGGCGAACGGGATGCCGTTGCCGATGTCCTTGTAGGGCAGGGCGCGCGACGGGTCGCCTTCGAAGACCTCGCGGAAGCGCGCGCGAAAGCGGTTGCGCGAATCCTCGTCCATGGGGAATTCGCGGCCGGGCAGCAGTTGCACCTCGCGCACCGGGTACAGGCTGCGCTGGGTGTCCACGTCGAAGCTGCGGATGGTCTCGATTTCGTCGTCGAACAGGTCCAGCCGGTAGGGCAGCGCCGAGCCCATCGGGAACAGGTCGATCAGCCCGCCGCGCAGGCAGAATTCGCCGGGCGCGGTGACCTGGGTGACGTGGTTGTAGTTGGCCAGCGTCAGTTGCGCCCGCAACGCGGCTTCATTCAGCTTGTCTTTCTGGCGGAACGAAAACGTGTAGGCCGCCAGGAACGAGGGCGGGGCGAGCCGGTACAGCGCCGTGGTCACCGGCACCGTCAGCACGTCCACCGACTTGGTCATCAGCGAATGCAGGGTGTGCAGGCGCTCGGAGATCAGGTCCTGGTGCGGGGAAAAGGCATCGTAGGGCAGCGTTTCCCAGTCGGGCAGCTGGCGCACCCGCAGCCCGGGGGCGAACAGGGCGATTTCCTCGGCCAGGCGCTGCGCTTCAAGGGGCTCGGCGGTCAGGATCACCAGGGGCGCGGCCGCCTGCCGGGCCAGGTCGGCCAGCAGCCAGGCGTCGCCGGACCCCGGCGGACGGGGCTGGGCGTAGCGCGCGCCGGCTTTCAGCGCGGCAAGAGTGGGGGCGGTCGCGGGGACGGGCGGCGCTGCCGTGGCGGAGGAGGAAGGGGCGGGCATCAGGCTGGGAGCAGGCATCAAGCGGAAGATTATAAAATCACCGAACCATGTCTGACTCAATCATTGCGATCGTTCCTGCCGCGGGCGTCGGCGCCCGCGCCAGCCGGCCCGGCGCCGAGGCCGTGCCCAAACAGTATCGTCCGCTGGCCGGACAGCCCATGCTGCGCCACGCGGTCCTGGCGTTGCTGGCCGACGACCGCGTGTCGCAGGTGCGGGTGGCCGTGACGCCGGGCGACGGCTGGGTCGACCAGGCCTTGGCCGGCTTGCCGCGCACCGTCTGGCGGGCCTGCGGCGGCGCCACCCGCGCCGATACCGTGGCCGGGGCCTTGGCCGATAGCGGCGTACCCGACGATACCTGGGTGCTGGTACACGATGCCGCCCGTCCCGGCCTGCCCGCCGCCGCGCTGGCCCGCCTGATCGACGCCTGCCTGCAAGACCCCGTGGGCGGCCTGCTGGCGCTGCCGGTGGCCGACACGGTCAAGGGCGGCCACGAGCGGGTCGAGCGCACGCTGGACCGCAACGGCCTGTGGCTGGCCCAGACCCCGCAGATGTTCCGGGCCGGCGCGCTGCGCGACGCCCTGACGGCCGCCGCCGTGAACGGCGTGGCGGTCACCGACGAGGCCTCGGCCCTGGAAGCCGCGGGCTATGCGCCCCTGCTGGTGCCGGGCGCGATGCGCAATTTCAAAGTGACCTGGCCGGACGATTTCGAACTGATGGAAAAATGGCTATGAGTATTCCCTTCCGCGTCGGACAAGGTTTTGACGTACACGCGCTGGTCGAGGGCCGCCCGCTGATCATCGGCGGCGTGACCATCCCCCACACGCACGGCCTGTTGGGCCATTCCGATGCGGATGTGCTGCTGCACGCCATCACGGATGCCCTGCTGGGCGCGGCCGGCCTGGGCGACATCGGCCGCCACTTTCCGGACACAGATCCCGCCTTTAAGGGCGCGGACAGCCGGGTATTGCTGCGCGAGGCCATGGCGCGCGTGCGCGCCGCCGGCTGGGTACCCGTCAATATCGACGCCACCGTGCATGCGCAGGCGCCCAAGATCGGCCCGCACGCGCCCGCCATGGTCAAGCACATCGCCGCGGATACCGGCCTGGCTGAAACCGAGGTCAACATCAAGGCCAAGACCAACGAAGGGCTGGGGTATCTGGGCCGCAAGGAAGGCATCTCGGCCACCGTGGTGGCGCTGCTCGCTCGCGCCTGACCGTTGTTTTTTTATATACGCGGATACATGTATATAACTAATTAACAAACGGAAAATATGGGCGCGAGTGGCGTCCTTATTGCGGCTTGGCCCAGATGCCGCGCCGTTTGGGCCTGACGGCCGAAATCACGGCCTGTTTTCGTCTTGCGACCCGGTTTGAACTGGAATATTCTCCGCTATTCTCGCCTGAATATTAGGGACACTAGGATGCATGTACGTGGCGTTGCCCTGTTTTTGGCCCTCGTCGCATTTGGTTCGCCAGCACATGCTGAATTCGAGCAGCAACTCGGCCCGCTGGCCGGCGCGGTACGGCAGCAAATGCTGCAAGGCTGGACCGCAGGGGTCCAGGATGGCTGGTTCACCCTGCGCAACAAAGAGACCAGCGGCAGCGAACAGACGCTGTACCTGAATCTCGGCCCGGCGCCGGAAACGGGCCGCATCATCGACGTCAACGTCGTCCTGAATTCGCAGAAGCCCAAGGCCTCCATCGGCGTCGCGCTGACCAACCGCGCACGCAAGGGCCTGTGCCTGATCGAAATCACCGCTGACAAGAACACGCAGCTGTTCTGCCTGGACGGGCAGAACCGCCGCGACATCGCGTCGGTGCCCAACCTGGCCAAGCTCGATGGTTCCGACCGCATCAAGGTGGTGGAAGTTCCGGGTGCCGCGCGCTTCATCGTGAACGGCCAGAAGGTCGGCGACGTCGAGGACGCCGCTGCGCTGGGTTCCGAGGTTGGCATCATGGCGTACGACGTCGGCACGTTCGGCATCGCCGACTTCACGGTCAATTCCAACCTGGCACCCGCCAAGTCCGGCGGCGGCAACGCCCAGACCGGCGGCTTGCCGGCACGCAGCGGCGGCGGCGGGCAGCAGGGCGCGCCTCAGAAGACCGCGCCCCAGCAGGCCCCGGCCTCGGGCAACAACAGCGGCTTGCCGGGCTCGGGCCCCTATCCCCGTTTCGGCGGCGACTCCACCCGCATCGTGGCGGTCTACGTCGGCATCATGCGCAGCATTTTCCTGCACGAGTTCGGCCACGCGCTGATCGGCGAACTGGAGCTGCCGTCGACGGGCGCCGAGGAAGACGCGGTCGATATCTATTCGGCGCTGCACATCGTCGAGCCGACCATGTACCCGTCCGACGACAAGGACACCAACACCATGGTGCAGGGCGCGGCCAAGTACGCGGCGCTGCAGTGGTACTACAGCGGCAAGCTGGCCGAAGCCAAGGGCGCGGGCAACTCGCCCTGGCAGGATGAGCACACGGGCGACCTCAAGCGCTTTCGCAACATGCTGTGCATCATGTACGGCGGCAACCCGGGCGTGTTCGAATCGCTGGTCGAGCAGGTCGGCTTCGAAGACCGCACCAAGGCCCGTTGCGGTGACGAGTTCACCAAGCAGAACCGTGCCTGGCGCCGGATTCTGGCCCCGTACACCCGTGTCGGCGCCTGGACGCCGGACGGCCAGCAGCCGGCCAACGCGCCCGGCGCTCCGGTCAACGTGACCTTCGAACCGTCCTCGCGCCGCATCGGCAACCTGTTCGCCAACAACCTGTCGCAAGCCATTGGCGACAACATCAAGCTGCTGGGCAAGACCTACGTGCTGCCGCGGCCGGTGAACGTGACCTTCAAGGACTGCGGCAAGCTCAATGCCTGGTACAGCCCGCGTGAAGGCACCATCACGATGTGCTATGAGCTGATCGAGAACATCGCGGTGATGATTTCCGACATCGAAATGGGCACGGTCGGCGGCGAGATCAAGCAAGGCGGCGCACCTGGGCAACAGCCCCGGCAACCGCAACAGCAACCACAACAGCAGCCCCAGCAGCAGCCCGCTGGCGGCCAGCCTCAGCGCGCGCCGTCAGGCGGCTTCGATGAGCTCAAGGACATGGGCGTGCCGCCGACGAACCTGCTGTTCTCGGCGCCGTACAAAGGCCCGACGCCCACCAGCCACCCCCGTGCCAAGGTGATCACCACCAAGGACCTGGTCTATCTGCTCAAGAATGAGAAAAACCTCATGATGATCGATACCAGCGGCCTGCGTGAAACCGTGCCGGATGCGTATCCGCTGATCGATGCGGGCCAGGATGGCAGCGTGGCGGACCAGATGCAGAACGCATTCGACGGGTGGCTGCACAAAAAGACCGGCACCGAGCAAGAGCACAACGTGCCCCTGGTCTTCATCGGCGCCAGCATGAACGACCGTTCGTCCTATAACGCCGCGCTGCGCGCCGGCACCCTGGGCTGGCCGGCCTACTGGTACCGCGGCGGCATCGAGGCCTGGGTCGCCAACGGCCTGCCGACCGTGCAGGTCAAGGCAGCCCAGGGCAACTGACCCCGACGGCGCCGCCGTTGGCCAGCCGGCCGGCGCGATCGCCACTCGACAAAAAGCCCGCCTGTTCGCACAGGCGGGCTTTTTTATCGTCGCGAAACGCGGAATTACTTGCCTTGGGCAGCCAGCGCCAGGGCGGCGGCGTTGACCACGGAGGCGATGCGGCCGGCGTCGCGCAGTTGTTCCGTCGACAGGCCGTCCTTCTTCAGGTTCTCGTAGTGCGAAGCGACGCAGAAGTGGCACTTGCCGATGATGGAGGCCACCAGGGCGAACAGCTCGAAGCGCTTCTTGTCGACGCCGCCATGGGTGGCGTAGGCGTTCATGCGCAACTGGGCCGGCAGGCTCTTCAATTGGGCATCGCCGGTCATTTCGACGTACGGGTACCAGGTGTTGTTCATGCCCATGAGCGCGGACGCGGTCAATGCGGCATTGGCGTCGGCTTCGGACAGGCCGCTCTTGAAGGCCTCGACCAGCACCGGGCTGCGCGCGGCATAGGCGGCCGACAGGGCGGCGCCGACGGCGTCTTCCGGGGCCAGCGTCGAGCGGGCGATCACGGCGTCCAGATTCAGGCGGATGTCCTTGGCCCAATCCGGCAGCTGTTCCTTAATGGTCGTAAGAAATTCCATAGTTTTTACCTATAATCTAGAGCAGTTAAAGCCCAGCGAAGGACCCGCAAGCAGGTCCTCGGCCGGGCTGGAAATTACAGCGTGGCGCCGCCAACCGTACGGTTGCACGGGCACAGCTCGTCGGTTTGCAGACCGTCGAGCAGACGCAGAACTTCTTCCGGGTTACGGCCGACGTTCAGGTTGTTCACCGAAACGTGCTGGATCGTGTTGTCCGGGTCAACGATGAAGGTGGCGCGCAGGGCAACGCCAGCACCCTTTTCGCGAACGCCCAGCTGGTCGATCAGGGCGCCGGTGGTGTCGCCGAACTGATAGTGACCCAGCTTGTTCAGGTCCGGGTGCTCACGGCGCCAGGCCAGCTTGACGAATTCGTTGTCGCTCGAGCCGCCCAGCAGGACGGCGTCGCGGTCTTCGAAATCCTTGGCCAGCTTGTTGAAGCCGACGATTTCGGTCGGGCAAACAAACGTGAAGTCTTTCGGGTAGAAGTAGATCACCTTCCACTTGCCGGGGAACGAGCTTTCGGTGATGTCTTCGAATGCGGACACGCCGTTTTCTTCGTGCTGGTTGAAGCCGGGCTTGACGCCGGTAACCTTGAAGGGCTCGAGTTTGTCGCCAACAGTTTTCATGTTTACTCCCAGTAGTTGTTGGTGGAATTAAGGCTGTGCCTCAAACCATAAATTCTACGCTATGGATTATCGTTGTCTAATTGATAATTCCTAAATTTGGCTTTGGGCAACTCTATCCGGGCAACCAGGCCGCCGCCCTCGCGGGGCAGCATGCGCAGGGCGCCGCCCACGTGCTTGAGCAGGCGCTCGACGATCGCCAGGCCCAGGCCCGCGCCGCTGACGCCGGTGCGGGCAGCTTCGCCGCGCGAGAACGGCCGCAGCAGGCGGTCGACGTCTTCGGGGGCGATGCCGGGCCCACGGTCCGACACCTCGATGACGATCATGCCGCCCTCAGCTTGCAGTGTCATGACCAAATGGGCCTGCCCGTCGCTGGAACGGCCGTAGCGGCGCGCGTTTTCGATCAGGTTGCTGACGATGCGCTTGAGGTCCAGCGCCGTGATGCGGGCGCGCAGGCCGGGTTCGAGCGAGGCTTCCAGGTCGCCGCCCAGCGACGAGGTATGGCTGCGCTCGCGCTCGTACAGCTCGGCCAGCACCGCCGAGATGTCGGTGGCCAGCTGCGGCAGGGTGCCGGCCGGGCGGGCGTATTCCATCAACTGGCCGATACTGTGGTCGATCTGGCCCAGGTCTTCGTCAATGGCCTGGCGAGCGTCTTCGGACACGCCGCTCAGCTCGATTTCCAGGCGCATGCGTGCCAGCGGCGTGCGCAGGTCGTGAGAAATGCCCGCCAGCATCAGTTCCCGGTCGGCCTCGGCCTGCCGCAAGTCTTTCGCCATGCGGTTGAACGAGGCATTGAGGTCGCGGATTTCCAGCGGCCCCTGCTCGGGCAGCGGCGCAGGCGTTTCCCCGCGCGACAGCACCTGGGCCGCACGCGCCAGGCGTGACAGCGGTCGGTTGACGAAGCCCACGCTGACCGCCGCACCCACCAGGGACAACAGCAGCGCCGTGGCGCCCCAGCCCAGCCATTCGATGCCGCCGGTCAGGCCGATCTGCTCGCGTTCGAACACCAGCCAGTACAGGTCTTTTTCGATCTGGAAGCTGACCCAGAAGCCGGGTACCTGGTTCACCCCCCACGCGATCTGCGTCTCGGGGCCGAAGCGGGTGCGGATGTGCTGGGCAACGCGCTGCCAGTAATCGTCGTCGGGCAGGGCTTCGGCGAAGTCGGTGACCTCGCGCGGATAGACCTGGATGCCTTCGTTGGTGGCCAGGTCGAGCAGGAGCTTGCTGCGTTCGCCGTTATGGGAGTAGATCAGCGCGGTGCGCGTGATATTGACGGCCGTGATCACCCGCTGCGCCATTTGATTGGCGCGCGGTCCCAGCTCCATGCTGAAGAAGACTTGTAGCCACGCCCCCAGGCTGACCAGCATCAGCGCGGCCAGCAGCAGGAACGTGCGGCCGAACAAGCCGAGCCGCAAACGTGAAGTCAGGTTCCTGAAGGTTCTGCGCAAGCGGGGCACGAGGCTGCGCTCCTGCCCGGGGCGGGCGTGTCGATCAGCTACCACCGTCCGGCACAAACACGTATCCGAGACCCCAGACGGTCTGGATGAATACGGGCTTGGACGGATTCGGTTCGATCAGCTTGCGCAGGCGCGAGATCTGAACGTCGAGGCTGCGGTCGAAGGCTTCGTACTCGCGGCCACGCGCCAGTTCCATGAGCTTGTCGCGGGACAGGGGGATCTTCGGGTGGCGCGCAAAGACCTTGAGCACCGAGAATTCACCCGTCGTGATCGGCACCTGTTCGCCGTTGCGCGTGAGCGTACGGGTCGACAGGTTCAGCACGTAGGGACCGAAGGCGATGGATTCGTTTTCCTGGCTGGGGGCGCCGGGATGTTCCTCGGTACCGCGGCGGCGCAGGATCGCGTTGATCCGAGCCAGCAGTTCCCGGGGGTTGAAGGGTTTGGACAGATAGTCGTCCGCGCCCATCTCCAGGCCGACGATGCGGTCGATTTCTTCCGCTTTGGCCGTCAGCATGATGATGGGCGTGTTGTCGTGGCCACCGCGCAGCCGGCGGCAAATGGACAGACCATCTTCGCCGGGCAGCATCAGATCCAGCACGAGCAGGTCGAAGTGCTCGCGTTGCCAGAGTTTGCCCATCTCTTTGGCGTCTTCGGCAACGAAAACGTTGAATCCCTGTTCGGACAAATACCGACGCAGCAAATCGCGCAAGCGCGGATCATCGTCAACGACGAGGATTTTTCGGGTGGGGGTGGTGTTTTGCGTATTCATGGCCGGAAATGTAACAGTGACAAGAACCAGCGGCTAGTAGGCGTTCACAAGATATTACACATTGCGAACCATGGTTGAAATCCCCCTTACATACGGGGGAACGGCCCGGTATTTCGTACAATCTGCTCCTATGGAACTAAACCTGCTGGCTCTGGAAACCTCTTCGTCGCGTTGCGGCGTGGCCCTTTTGCGCGCGTCGGGCGACCGGTTGGAGGTCAGCGTGCGCGAACACGAGGGGTCCCAGGAGCACGCGGAACGGCTCTTGCCCATGGCCAACGAGCTGCTGGCCCAGGCCGGATTGCCCCCGGGCGCCCTGCATGCGGTGGCGTTTGGCCAGGGGCCAGGCGGCTTTACCGGCCTGCGGGTGGCCTGCGGCGTGGCCCAGGGCATGGGCATGGGGCTGGGCATTCCGGTGTTGCCCATTGTGTCGCACCAGGCCGTGGCTGCCCAGGCCGGCGGCGGGGCGGACGAGGCCATCGTGGTGGCGCTGGACGCTCGCATGAATGAGGTCTATCTGGCGGTGTACCGCCAGGCCGGCGCCGCGGACGGCGAACCCGTCTGGGAAACCCTGCAGGCGCCGCTGCTGATCGCCGCCGCCGAAGTCGTGCCCTGGGCGGCGCACCATCTGCCCGGCTGGTCGCGCAGCGCCGGCAGGCCGCTGACCGTGGCGCTGGCCGGCGACGCCTGGGATGCCTACGCCGCCGAGATGACCGCGCCTGATACCTGGCGCCGCGCCAGCGAGGCCCTGCGGCCCGAGGCGGCCAGCGTGGCGCGCCTGGCGCGCCAGGGCTGGCTGCGCGGCGACGCCGTGCCGCCGGAACAGGCCGCGCCGCTGTACGTGCGCGACAAGGTGGCGTTCACCACCGCCGAGCGCCAGCGCGGCGAGGGCGGTAACCCGAAGGCCCCTTCGACCCTGGCGCCGGTGTGTCCGCAGCCGCTGACCGACGCGGACCTGGACGAGGTCGTCGCGATCGAGGCCAATGTGCAGTCCTTTCCCTGGACCCGCGGCAACTTTGCCGACGCGCTGGCGGCCGGCTACGGTGCCTGGACGCTGCGGCGCGAAGGCCGGGTGGCGGGCTTCTGTATCGTGATGTTTGCGCCCGACGTGGCCCACGTGCTGGTGATTGCCGTGGCCCGCAGCCTGCACCGCCAGGGGCTGGGCAGCGTGTTGCTGGACTGGTGCGAGCAGCAGGCGCGCGAGCGCGGCCTGGAGGGCGTGCTGCTGGAAGTGCGGCCGTCCAACGTGTCGGCCGTCGCGTTCTACAAGGCTCGCGGCTATCTGCAGATCGGATTGCGGCGGGGCTACTACCCGGCCGAGAAAGGCGGGCGCGAAGACGCCCTGGTGATGCAGAAGCGCTTTGATGCGCTGGCCGCGCCCCAGGGAGTGGCGGCATGACGGCCCCGAACGCCGCGCCGGCCTCGTCCGCGCCCCGCGTCAACCCGCTGCAGCGCCTGTGGCTGCGCGAGCTGGGCATGGAGCGCCTGTGGCTGCGCCCGGTCGCCACGCCGGCGCCGCAAGTCGTTGTTTCAAAAACAGATTCTGCTGCGGTCGGACAAGCGTCCTCGCCGCCGCCAGTGACGGCCAGCCCGGCGGCGCAGATCGCTGCCGCGGCGCCAGCCGTGTCTGCGGAAGGGAGCCAGGCGGGTATGCCCCAAGCGGGTATGCCCCCAGCGGGTACGCCCCAAGCGGGTATGCCCTCAGCGGCGACGCCGCCGGCGGTGGCGCCCCGTGCCGGTGCCCCTGCCGTCGCCGTGCGCAGCGGTCCGCCGCCGCGTCCGGCGCCGAAGGCGGATCCCGCCTCCGACACCGCGCCCGTGCGAGTGCCGGTGGGCGAGGCGGTCAAGAACGCCACCCTGGATGAATTGCGCGAGCAGGTTCTGGCCTGCACCGCTTGCGGCCTGTGCGAAGGGCGGCGCCATGCGGTGTTCGGCCACGGCGGCCAGCCCACGCGCTGGCTGGTGGTGGGCGAGGCTCCGGGCGAACAGGAAGACCGCCAGGGCCAGCCTTTCGTGGGCCGCTCCGGTCAATTGCTGGACGCGATGCTGTCGGCGGTGGGCATGAGCCGCGAGCGCGATGTCTTCATTGCCAACGTCATCAAGTGCCGGCCGCCGGGCAACCGCAATCCCAAGCCCGAGGAAATCGCCGCCTGCAGTCCCTACCTGATGCGCCAGATCGCGTTGCTCAAGCCCGAGCGCATCCTGGTGCTGGGCCGGTTCGCCGCCCAGGCGTTGCTGGGCACCGATGCCACCATCGGCAGCCTGCGCGGCCGCATCCACCAGATGAAGACGGACGAAGGGCGCGAGATTCCGGTGATCGTGAGCTACCACCCGGCCTATCTGCTGCGCAGCCCCGTCGAGAAGGCGCGCGCCTGGCAGGACCTGAAGCTGGCGGCCCGCATGTAGGCGGGCCTGGCGGTCCCGGGGCGCTGGTCTCGGGGCCGGGGCAAGAAAAAAGGCCGGCTGTCCGTGAGGGACAGCCGGCCTTTGTCATGCTGGCAGCGCGTCAGTGGCTCTTGGTCGAGTCCAGCGCGTGGCCGTGGCCTTCCTGGCCGATCTGATCGTGCAGGTCGGGGTTGGCGGCCAGGTTGCGCTTGCTCCAGCGCATGAACACCACCATCAGCACGGCGACCACGGTGCCGAAGATCACAATGATGACGTTGATGGGCAGTTGCAGCCACAGCAGCAGGGTGTACATGGCCACCATCAGCAGGATGTTGAGCTGCTCGTTGAAGTTCTGCACGGCGATCGAGTGGCCGGCGGACAGCAGCACGTGGCCGCGATGCTGCAGCAGGGCGTTCATGGGCACCACGAAGAAGCCGGCCAGGCCGCCGGTGAGCAGCAGCAGCAGGTAGACGCTCCAGGGCGAATACACCAGTGGCATCAGCAGCACGACCAGGCCCATCGCGGCGCCCACGGGCAGCACCGCCAGCGCGCGGCGCAGCGGGATGCGGCCGGCCAGGATGGAACCGACCACCGTGCCCAGGGCGGCCACGCCCATCAGCATCGAAGCCTTGTCGAGCTGGTAGCCCAGGTGACTGCGGCCCCACTCGATGACAATCAGTTGCAAAGTAGCGCCCGCGCCCCAGAACAGCGTGGTGACGGCCAGGGAGATCTGGCCCAGCTTGTCGCGCCAGAGCACGCAGACATAGCCCCAGAACGTGCGGATGAGCTTGACCGGGTTCTTCTGCTGCGGCGGATAGCGCACGTGGGTGTGCGGAATCAGCAGGTTGCACAGCGCCGCCAGCAGGTAGACGAAGGCGATGACCAGGATGGCGGCCTCGGCCGGCGTGTGCACCAGCTTGCCGATGAACGAGTGGTTCAGCAGCGCGGTCGACACCGTGGTCGAGATCAGCAGCCCGCCCAGCACCGTGCCCAGGATGATGGAGAAAACGGTCAGGCCTTCGATCCAGCTGTTGCCCTTGACCAGCATGGTCGGGGGCAGCATCTCGGTGACGATGCCGTACTTGGCGGGGGAGTAGGCGGCGGCGCCGATGCCCACGACCGCGTAGGCGGCGCAGACGAGATAGGTCTGGTATTCAGGGGCGACGCCGACGCTGGCGTACGAGAACATCAGCAGGCAGCCGGCGACCTTCAGGGCGTTGGTCGAGAACATGACGCGGCCCTTGGGGAAGGAATCCGCCAGGGCGCCGACAAAGGCCGCCAGGACCACGTAGGCCAGCGCGAACGACCACTTCATCAAGGGCGCTAACCAGTCGGGGCCGTGCAGTTCCTGTATCAAGGCGATCGCTGCGATGAACAGCGCGTTGTCCGCCAATGACGAGAAGGCCTGCGCGGCCATGACCAGATAGAAACCTCGTTTCAAGAATGTCCCCGTTCTTTGACCTGAGCCCGGTCAGTCTGCGTGAAAATTATGTGTCTTGCGAAAAAGTGTCAGCGAGTATAGCCCGTGGCGCGGGTAGGGCTATTGAGCGTTTGCCCGTGGGTTGCGGCAGGTCAGCCCAGGGGGACCCTGGATGCGGGCAGCCCCGGCTTGACCGTTGTTCACGTTTGGGGACAGACTGCCTGCGGTATCATACGACCCATACGTAAGCCGGCCCCCCTGGGGCCGGTTTGCAATGTGTGCGGCAGGTCCGTTAACGCCTTTCGTTCAACCCACCCCGTCGTCATCGTACTGTGCGTCTTACTCAGCTAAAACTCGCCGGCTTCAAGTCTTTCGTCGATCCCACCGTGATTCCCGTGCCCAGCCAGCTGGTCGGCGTGGTGGGTCCCAATGGCTGCGGCAAATCGAACATCATCGACGCGGTGCGCTGGGTGCTCGGCGAGGCCAAGGCCTCGGAGCTGCGCGGCGAGTCCATGCAGGACGTCATTTTCAACGGCTCGGGCAACCGCAAGCCGGCGGCCCGGGCGTCGGTCGAAATGGTGTTCGACAACAGCGAAGGCCGCGCCGCCGGGCAATGGAGCACCTACGCCGAAATCGCCGTGCGCCGCGTGCTGACCCGCGATGGCGCCAGCAGCTATTTCGTCAATAACCAGCAGGTCCGCCGCCGCGACATCCACGACATCTTCCTGGGCACCGGCCTGGGCGCGCGTGGTTACGCCATCATCGGCCAGGGCATGATCAACCGCCTGATCGAGGCGCGCCCCGAGGAATTGCGGGTGTTCCTGGAAGAGGCCGCGGGCGTGTCGCGCTACAAAGAGCGCCGCCGCGAAACCGAAAACCGCCTGTCCGACACGCGCGAGAACCTGACCCGCGTCGAAGACATCCTGCGCGAACTGAACAGCCAGCTGGAAAAGCTGGAAGCCCAGGCCGAGGTCGCTACCCGCTACCGCGAGCTGCAGGCCGACGGCGAAAAGAAGCAGCATGCCCTGTGGTTCCTGAAGGAAACCGGCGCCCGCGAAGAGCGCGCCAAAAAAACCCAGGAAATGGCGCAGGCCCAGAACGAGCTTGAAGCCGCCATTGCCGGCTTGCGGGCCGGTGAAGCCGCGCTGGAATCCCGCCGCCAGGCCCACTACGCGGCCAGCGACGCCGTCCATGCGGCCCAGGGGGCGCTGTACGAAGCCAACGCCCAGGTGAGCCGCCTCGAGGCCGAGATCCGCCACGTAGTGGATTCCCGCAATCGCCTGCAGGCGCGCCGCGACCAGTTGCAGCAGCAGATCGCCGAATGGACCACCCAGCGCGAACACTGCACCGAGCAGATCGCGCAGGCCGAAGAAGACCTGGCGGCCGGCGCCGCCCGTACGGAAGAGGCCCGCGCTACCGCGGAAGACGCCCAGGCCGCCTTGCCGGCGGTCGAGCAGCGGGTGCGCGAAGCGGCCTCGGGCCGCGACGAGATGCGCGCCGCCCTGGCCCGGGTGGAACAGAACCTGGCCCTGGTGGCGCAGACGCAGCGCGACGCCGACCGCCAGATGCAGACCCTGGAGCAGCGCCGCGAACGCCTGCAACAGGAACTGCGCGAATTGCACAGCCCCGACCCGGTGCGCCTGGAACAGTTGGCCGGCGACCGCGTGGCGGGTGAAGACCAGCTTGAAGAAGCCCAGGAAGAGCTGGCCACCCTGGAAGGCCGCGTGCCCGAAGCCGACGCCGAGCGCAGCCGCGCCCAGGCGGCCGCCCAGACCGACGCGCAGAACCTCGCCCGCCTGGAAGCCCGCCTGTCCGCGCTGGTCAAGCTGCAGGAAGACGTGCAGAAGCAGGGCGCACTGGAACCCTGGCTGGCCAAGCACGAACTGGCTGGCCTGGCGCGCCTGTGGCAGAAGCTGCACGTCGAACCGGGCTGGGAAACCGCCCTGGAAGCCGCGCTGCGCGAGCGCATGGCCTCGCTGGAAGTGCGCAACCTGGACTGGGCCCGCGCGTTCTCCGACGATGCGCCGCCCGCCCGCCTGGCCTTTTACCAATTGCCGCCCGCGGCGCCTGCCCCGGCCGCGCCGGCCGGCATGACGTCGCTGGCCAGCCTGCTGCGCATCACCGATCCCGACCTGCGCACGCTGCTCAACGAGTGGCTGGGCGGCATCTATACCGCCACCGACCTGACCCAGGCCCTGGCGCTGCGCGCCTCGCTGCCGGCCGGTTCGGCCTGCGTGGTCAAGGCCGGCCACCTGGTCGATGCGCACAGCGTGCGCTTCTACGCCCCGGATTCCGAACAGGCCGGCCTGTTGGCCCGCCAGCAGGAAATCGAAAACCTGCAACGCGAGATCAAGGCCCAGCAACTGATCACCGACCAGGCGCGCGCCGCGGTGGCCCGCGCCGAGGTGGCCTGGCAGCAGGTCAGCCAGGCCATCGCGCCGGCGCGCCAACGCGTGGCCGAAGTCACCCGCCGGGTACATGACATCCAGCTGGAACACTCGCGCCTGCAACAGCAGGCCGAGCAGTCCGGCGAACGCGCCTCGCGCCTGCGCCAGGACCTGGAAGAAATCTCGGTCCACGAAGAAGACCTGCGCGCCACCCGCGAAGAGGCCGAAGCCCGTTTCGAGACCCTGGACGAGGAACTGGCCGAACACCAATCCAAGTTCGCCGACGCCGAAATGGACGGCGAAACCCTGGCCGCCCAGGCCGAGGCCGCCCGCACCCGCCTGCGCGAACTGGAACGCGCCGCCCAGGAAGCCGAATTCGCCGAACGCGGCATCCAGGTCCGCATCACCGACCTGCAGCGCAACCAGCAATTGGCGGCCGACCAGAGCCAGCGCGCCAGCGTCGAACTCGAGCAATTGCAGGCGGATCTGGTCGACCTGGACGCCTCGGCCTCGCAGGCCGGCCTGCAGGACGCCCTGGAACTGCGCGCCGAGCGCGAAGACGCGCTGTCGCGTGCCCGCCAGGAAATGGAAAACCTGTCGGCCCTGCTGCGTGGCGCCGACGAAGACCGCATGCAGCAAGAGCGCACGCTCGAGCCGCGCCGTGCCCGCATCACCGAATTGCAGTTGCAAGAGCAGGCCGCCCGCCTGGCCGAAGAGCAATTCACCGAGCAGCTGAACGCGCGCGAAGTCGACCGCGAGGCCCTGGCCCAGGACCTGGCCAACCAGCCCGACGAATGGCGCCGCGCCAACTGGCTGCAATCGGAAGTCACGCGCATCTCGCGCCAGATCGAATCCCTGGGCTCGGTCAACCTGGCCGCGCTGGACGAACTGAACACCTCGCGCGAGCGCAAGGGGTTCCTGGATGCCCAGCACCAGGACCTGATGACCGCCATCGAGACCCTCGAAGACGCCATCCGCAAGATCGACCGCGAAACCCGCGAGCTGCTGCAAGAGACCTTCAACGTGGTCAACGGCCACTTTGGCGAACTCTTCCCCAAGCTGTTCGGCGGAGGCGAGGCCAAGCTCACCATGACCGGCGAGGAAATCCTCGATGCGGGCGTGCAGGTGATGGCGCAGCCCCCGGGCAAGCGCAACAGCACCATCCACCTGTTGTCCGGCGGCGAAAAGGCCCTGACCGCGACCGCGCTGGTGTTCGCGCTGTTCAAACTGAACCCCGCGCCGTTCTGCCTGCTGGACGAAGTGGACGCGCCGCTGGACGACGCCAACACCGAACGCTACGCCAACCTGGTCGCCAACATGAGCGAGCAGACCCAGTTCCTGTTCATCTCGCACAACAAGATCGCGATGCAGATGGCCAAGCAACTGATCGGCGTCACCATGCAAGAGCAGGGGGTTTCGCGTATCGTTGCGGTAGATATAGATTCGGCCGTCCAGATGATGGCCTCCGAAGCGGCATAAACCAATATTCAGAATGGCGCCGGCTTCATGGCGCGGGATTTACACATGAGTGATTTGCAGATCGGGCTGATTGCCCTGGGCGTCTTGCTGATACTGCTGGTGCTGGGCTTCAATTGGTGGCAAGACCGCCGCGTCCGCCGCAAGATGCAAAGCCATTTCCCCACCTCCGAGCAGGATCCCCTGCTGGGCGCGGGAGCCGGTGCGGCCGCGGGCGCTGCTGCCGCGGGCGGCGCGTCCGCACGGCGCGAGCCCGGCATGGGCGATGCCCCCAAGGCACACCCCGAGCAACCCAAGCCGGTCGATCCGGGCAGCGATGCCGACGACGCCGAAGAACCCGATCCCGCCTGCGAAGTGGTCATCGAGATCAACTTCGCCGAGCCGGTGCGCGGCGCCGACCTGCTGCCCTATATGCAAAGCTTGCGCCACGTGGGCCGCAAGCCCATGCGCGTGTTCGCCGAAACCGACCAGCGCCGCCACCGCGCGCGCGTGCATGCTGGCGAATCGTATGCGTCCATGCAACTGGCCGTGCTGCTGGCCAACCGCAGCGGCCCCCTGACCGCTATCGAATGGTCGCAGGCCTGGGCCCGCGCCCAGGACATGGCCGAACGCTTTGACGCCCTGATCGAAGGCCCCGACCAACAAGCCGTGCTGGAACAGGCCGCCCGCCTGGATGACACCTGCGCCGCGCTGGACACCCAGGTTGGCCTGACGCTGCTGCTGGGCGCCGCCCAACCGGCCGCCGAAGTCCTGAGCGTCGCTCGCGACGCCGGCTTCGTGGCCGACGGCAACCGCCTGGCCTGGCCGGCCGAGAACGGCGTGGCCCGCTTCACGCTGGCACGCGCCGATGGCGCCGCCTTCGACGCCGGCATGGGCGGCATCGAACGCCTGTACCTGCTGCTGGACGTGCCGTGCAGCCCGGCGGACAGCCGCGCCTTCGGCCGCATGGTCGACGTGGGCCGCGAACTGGCTGCCCGGTTGCGCGCCGACCTGGTCGACGACCAGGGCAAGCCCTTGGCCGACGGCTCTGAAACGGTCATCGACGAACGCCTGCAAGTGCTGTTCGGCCAGCTCGAACAAGCCGGCTTGCCGGCCGGCAGCGAGCGCGCTCAACGGGTGTTTGCGTAATGAGCAAGGCCGGAAGTACCCCTGCGGCGGAAACCGCGGCGCGCCTGCGCGCGGAAATCGAACAGCACAACGTCCGCTATTACGTCTACGACGATCCGTCGATCTCGGATGCCGACTACGACCGCCTGATGCGCGAGCTGCAGGACCTGGAAGCCGCGCATCCTGAACTGGTGTCGCCGGAATCGCCCACGCAGCGCGTGGGGGCGGCGCCGGTGTCGGCCTTCGGCAGCGTGCGCCATGCCGTGCCCATGCTGTCGCTGGGCAACGCTTTCGACGAAGAAGACGTGACGGCATTCGACCGCCGGGTCACCGACACCCTGCGCGGCGCCGGCCTGCTGGGCCCGGCAGCGCAGACCGAATACTTCTGTGAGCTCAAACTCGACGGCCTGGCGATCAGCCTGCGCTACGAGGACGGCCGCCTGGTGCAGGCCGCCACCCGCGGCGATGGCCAGACGGGCGAAGACGTCACCTCCAACATCCGCACCATCAAGGCGATTCCGCTGCAATTGACCGGCCCCGCGCCCCGGGTGCTGGAAGTGCGCGGCGAAGTCCTGATGAACCGCGCCGACTTCGAAAAACTCAACGCGGCCCAGGCCAAGCGCGACGAAAAAGTCTTCGTCAATCCGCGCAATGCGGCCGCCGGCAGCCTGCGGCAGCTGGATCCGCGCATCACCGCCAAGCGGCCGCTGCGCTTTTTTGCGTATGGCTGGGGTGAAGTCCAGGGCCTGCCCGGCGGGCAGAACGGCCTGTTCGACGAGGCCCCGGCGGGCGCCGCCGAAGCCTCGCCGCTGCCCGAGAAGTCGCACGGCGCCATGCTGGACTGGCTGGCCTCGCTGGGCCTGCCCGTCAACGTCAAGCACAACCTGCGCGCCACTGGCGCCGAAGGGCTGATGGCGTTCTACGCCAAGGTCGGCGCGCTGCGCGCCTCGTTGCCCTACGACATCGACGGCGTGGTCTACAAGGTCGATTCGCTGCCGGCGCAGAAACTGCTGGGTTTCGTGGCGCGCGCGCCGCGCTTTGCCCTGGCGCACAAGTTTCCCGCCGAAGAAGCCACCACCACGCTGCTGGACATTGAAGTGCAGGTGGGCCGCACGGGCGCCATCACCCCCGTCGCCCGGCTCAAACCGGTGTTCGTGGGCGGCGTGACGGTCACCAATGCCACCCTGCACAACGAAGACGAAATCCGCCGCAAAGACGTGCGCATCGGCGACACGGTCATCGTGCGGCGTGCGGGCGACGTGATTCCCGAGGTCGTGGGTGCCGTGCTCGACAAGCGGCCCGATGACGCGCGCGAATTCGTCATGCCCAAGGCATGCCCGGTCTGCGGCTCTGCGATCGAGCGCCTGGAAGACGAAACCATCGCCCGCTGCACGGGCGGCCTGTTCTGCGCCGCCCAGCGCAAGCAGACGCTGTGGCACGCGGCCAGCCGCAAGGCGCTGGACATCGAAGGCCTGGGCGAAAAGCTGGTCGAGCAGCTGGTGGACAGCGGCCGGGTCAAATCCCTGGCCGACCTGTTCAGCCTGCGCCCGCTTGAACTGGTGGGCCTGGACCGCATGGGCCAGAAGTCGGCCGACAACCTGGTCGAGGCCATCGACAAGGCGCGGGCCCCGGCGCTGGGGCGGCTGCTGTTCGCCCTGGGCATCCGTCACGTGGGCGAAACCACCGCGCGCGACGTGGCCCGCCATTTCGGCAGCATCGAGGCCATCATGGACGCGGACGAAGACGCGCTGTCGTCCGTGCCCGACGTGGGGCCGGTCGTGGCGGGCTCCATCCGCCGCTTCTTTGCCGAGCAGCACAACCGCGACGTCATCGACCAGCTGAAGGCGCAAGGTGTGCAGCCGGTGGCCGAGGCCGTGCCCGAAGACACCACCCTGGCCGGCAAGACCTTCGTCCTGACGGGCACGTTGCCCAACTGGACGCGCGAAGAAGCCTCGATGCGCATCCAGGCGGCCGGCGGCAAGGTCAGCGGCTCGGTCTCCAAGAAGACCGCCTACCTGGTGGCCGGCGAAGACGCCGGCAGCAAGCTCACCAAGGCCCAGGAACTGGGCGTGACGGTGCTGGACGAAGACGAACTGAAGGCGTTGCTGGGCGTGTCCTAGGCGTCACACGACGTACCGCCGGGAATAAATAGCCAATAGCCCGCATAAAAAAAACTGCCCGCAGATGCGGGCAGTTTTTTTGGGAAAGCGGCAGGCTTACTGAATCTTGGCCTTTTCGCGCAGTTCCTTCTGGTAGTCGGCCAGGGTTTGCTGGCGCAGCATTTCTTCCAGTTGCGGACGGACCTGATCCAGCGGCGGGAATTCGACCGGACGGGTGTCGTCGACCATGATGATGTGCCAGCCGAATTGGGTCTGGACCGGCTTGTCGACCAGTTGGCCCTTCTTGAGCTGGGTCACGGCTTGCGCGAACGGCTGGACGTAGTTGGTCGGGGGAGCCCAACCCAGATCGCCACCCTTTTCGGCGCTGCCGGGGTCTTTCGAGTTCTTCTTGGCCAGGTCGTCGAACTTGCCCTTGTTGCTCTTCAACTGGGCCAGCAGGTCGTTGGCGGTCTTTTCGTCTTCGACCAGGATGTGACGGACCTTGTATTCCATCTTGCCGGCCTGTTCTTTCTTGATCTTGTCGTATTCGGCCGTGACCTTGGCATCCGACACCGGGTGCTTGGCCAGGTAGTCGGCCATCAGGGCGCGAACCAGGATGCCTTGGCGGGCCAGTTCGATTTCGGTCTGGACGTCGGCCTGCTTGGCGATGCCGGTGGATTCAGCGGCTTGCACGAAGACCTGGCGGTTGATCATTTCCTGCTTGACCTGTTCGCGCAGCTGGGGCGAATCGGTCGCGCCTTGGCTGACCAGCAGCTTGACGAATTGATCCAGGCTCTTTTGCGGAATGGCCTTGCCATTGACGGTAGCCACGTTCTGAGCAAAAGCAGGCACAGCGATGACGCAGGCGGCTGCCAGCATGACGATGCGTTTCATGAATATCCTTTTACTAACTATTTGGGAGCCTGGGCGTCTAGCGCAAGCGCATGAATCGGATAGGGGATCAAATCTTGCAAATGATGATACACCAGCCGATGCCGCGCCACGGCGGAGAGCCCCGCAAAACAGGACGCTACGATGTGCACACGGTAATGGCCGGCGCCGTTTTTACTGCCTTCGTGGCCGGCATGCAAATGGGAGTCGTCCTGGATGTCCAGGGAAATCGGTTCCAGGACGGCAAGGCGCTCCCGGATCAGGGTCATGCGATCGGTGGTTTCTGACATGGCGTCAATCGTAAAGTTCCGGCGCGCCGGGCGCGCCATGGAGGAAGGGCGGCGGGCCGGGCAACGGGGCCCGGCCGGACGGCCTCAGGGCTTGGGCGGCGTGCTGGAGCCCGGCGCGGCGTTGTCGTCGGTCTGGATGTGCTTGCCCAGCCAGAGCGACTGGCCGATGACGAAGACGATCATCAGGCCCATCAGGCCGAAGGCCTTGAAGCTGACCCACTGCGATTCGGTGAAGTGCCCCGAAAACGCCACATACAGGTTGATGGCGCCCGCCACCAGGAAAAAGCCGGCCCACACCAGGTTGAGCTTTTCCCAGGCGGCATCCGGCAGCTGGATCTGCTTTTCCATCAGGCGGCGGATCAGGTTGCGGCCGAACAGCAGGCGGGCAAAGACCAAGGCGCCGCCGAACAGCCAATACAGCACCGTGGGCTTCCATTTGATGAAGACGTCGCTGTGAAGCCAGATGGTGGCGCCGCCGAACACCAGGATGACCGTGAGGTTGATCCAGTGCATGGCTTCGGTGGCGCGGCCGGTGGCCTTGAGCCAGACGATCTGCAGCACCGCTGCCGCCATGGCTACGCCGGTCGCGATGAAGATGTCCGTGAACCGGTAGGCCAGGAAAAACAGGAACAGCGGAAAGAGGTCGAACAGGAACTTCTTCATTCAGTCTTCTATGGGTTCGAACGTCATCGACAGGGAATTGATGCAGTAGCGCAGGCCGGTGGGCTCGGGGCCGTCGGGAAAGACGTGGCCCAGGTGCGAATCACAGACGTTGCAGAGCACTTCCGTGCGCACCATGCCGTGGCTGGTGTCGCGCACTTCGCGCACCAGTTCCGGATCCAGCGCCTGGAAATAACTGGGCCAGCCGCAACCCGCGTCGAATTTGGTGTCGGACGCGAACAGCGCGGTGCCACAGCCCACGCAGCGGTAGATGCCCGGGGTGAAGGTATTCCAGTAGCGCCCGGTGAATGCGCGTTCGGTACCCTTTTCACGGGTGACGACGTATTCTTCCGGGGACAGCTGGGCCCGCCATTCGGCGTCGGTTTTGCGTACTTTGTCCATATCAGCTCTTGGAGTCCCGATGCCCGAAATGGTTCGGGCATAATCCCGCCCCATGTTAATCGAGTTTGACCAGGCGATTGTATCGACGCCCCAGGCGGACGTGTTGCGCGGGGTGAGCCTTCGGCTTGCCGGCCGCCGGGTCGGCATCGTCGGTCCGAACGGCGCCGGCAAGAGCACGCTGGCACGGCTGGTCAACGGCCTGGTGCTGCCCACCTCGGGCAGCGTGCGGGTCGGCGGGCTGGACACCCGGCAGGACCTGAAGGCCGTGCGCCGGCAGGTCGGTTTCGTGTTCCAGAACCCCGAAAACCAGATTGTCTTTCCCATCGTGCGCGAAGACCTGGCGTTCGGCCTGAAACACCTGGAACCCGACCGCGGCCAGCGCGAAACCCGTATCGAGGCCCAACTGGCCGCCCTGGGCGTGGCGCACCTGGCGGACCGCACCAGCCACACCCTGTCGGGCGGCGAGCGCCAACTGGTGGCCCTGGCGGCCGTGTTGGTCATGCGGCCGGCGCTGGTGGTGTTCGACGAACCCACCACCCAGCTGGACCTGCGCAACCGCAACCGGGTGCGCGACGCCATTGCCGCCTTGCCGCAGGACGCCATCGTGGTCAGCCACGACCTGGACCTGCTGGAAGACTTCGAGCGCGTGGTGGTCGTGCAGGACGGCGCCATTGCCGCCGACGACACCCCCGCGGCGGCGCTGCGCTGGTACCGGAACCACTGCGCGTGATCGAACCTTTATATATACCGGGCGACTCGCCGCTGCACCGGCTGCCCGCATGGCTCAAGCTGCTGGCGCTGGCCGCGGCGGGGGCGGGCCTGTTCTTGCTGCGCGATCCGCGCGGGCTGGCGCTGGCCTGCCTGGTGGCGGCGCTGCTGTTGCGCCTGGCCGGGGCTACCGTGGCGGGCGTCTGGCGCCAGGTGCGCGGGCTGGTCTGGGTGCTGCTGGCCGTGGCCTTGTTCACGGGCTTTTTCCAGGGCTGGCAGGAGGCGCTGGCGGTGGTGCTGCGCATTGCAGCGATGGTGGGCCTGGCCCTGGCCGTCACGCTGTCGACCCGTACGTCGGACCTGATCGCCGTGTGCGAGCGTGTGCTGATGCCGCTGCAGCGCATCGGGCTGGTCGATGCCGGCAAGGTCGCGTTGGCGCTGGCCCTGGCCTTGCGCTTCGTGCCCGAGATATGGCGCAATTTCCATGAAATCCGCGAGGCGCAGGCGGCGCGCGGGCTGGGCGCCAACCCGGTCGCGCTGATCGTGCCCCTGGTGGTGCTGACCCTGAAGCGGGCCCAGGAAGTGGCCGAAGCCATCGACGCCCGCAGTCTCTGAACTTCCGTCTTGATAGAAAAGGCACTGCCATGAAATCCAACAATACTGTGCTGGTGGCCCTGTTCGCCGCGCTGATCGTCGTGATGAGCCTGATCCCGCCGGTGCCGCTGCCGGGCATTCCCGTGCCGATCACCTTGCAGACCCTGGGGGCCATGCTGGCCGGCGCGATGCTGGGGCCGGGCCGCGGCGCCCTGGCCTGCCTCTTGTATCTGGTGCTGGCGGCCATCGGACTGCCGGTGCTGCCGGGCGGGCGGGGCGGCATGGGCGCGTTCTTCGGGCCCACGGGCGGCTTCCTGGTCGGCCTGGTGGCAGGCGCCTGGGTCACCGGCTTGCTGGCGCGCCGCCTGGCGGGTCGGGCCGAACGCTTCTGGCCGGCCTTGGCCGGCTATGCCGTCGCCTGCGTCGTGGGCGGCATCGTGGTGGTCTATGCGTTCGGTGTGCCGTGGCTGGCGACGGTCACCAAGATGGGGTTGGCCAAGGCCGCGATGGCCGTGGCGGTGTTCATACCCGGCGACCTGATCAAGGCGGCGCTGGCCGCATGGGTCGCAGCAAGGGTCGAGCGGGTGTGGCCGATGCTGGGGCGTTGAACGCCGCGTCGGGGTGCGCCGCACAAGGGAATCCCCCAACTGACGCCCGCGGGGCTTTCAAGTACAAGTTCGCCATTAACGAATGCGTTTGCTGAACTAGGTTTCCGTAGCACATCAGGGATTTACCGTAGTTGCGCGAAGTCATTTGATACTCTTTTAACCCTATAATATTTTTTTCTGTATAACTTTAACTAGGCTCGCTTCCGCCTCGACCGGGGCAACAAAAGAGCCACCACAGGAGACAAAACATGCGCAAGCACTTCGGCTTGTCCGCGGCCGCCGCCGCCGTTGCCCTGACCCTGCCGCTGCTGGCCAGCGCCCAGGTCAAGGTGGGTGTCACGGTGTCCAGCACCGGCCCCGCCGCCTCGCTGGGTATCCCCGAGCGCAACACCGTGGCGCTGCTGCCCAAGGAAGTGGCCGGCCAGAAGATCGAATGGATCGTCCTGGACGACGCGACCGACACGACGCAAGCCGTCAAGAACTCGCGCAAACTGGCTTCCGACGACAAGGTCGACGTGCTGATCGGCACCTCGGTCACGCCGGGCTCGCTGGCCATGGTGGACGTGGCCGCCGAAGCCAAGGTGCCGATGATCAGCGTGGCCGCCAGCGCCAAGATCGTCGAACCCGTGGACGACAAGCGCCGCTGGGTCTTCAAGACCCCGCAGAACGACGCCCTGATGGCCGGCGCACTGGCTGACGCGATGTCCAAGTCCAAGGTCAAGACGCTGGGCTTCATCGGCTTTGCCGACGCCTACGGCGACGGCTGGCTGGACGTGATGCAAAAGGCCGCCAAGGCCAAGGGCATTGAAATCGTCGCCATCGAAAAATACAGCCGCACCGACACCAGCGTGACGGGCCAGGTGCTCAAGCTGGTCGGCGCCAAGCCCGACGCCATCCTGATCGCCGGCGCCGGCACCCCGTCGGCCCTGCCGCAAAAGGAACTGAAGGCCCGCAACTACGGCGGCACCATCTACCAGACCCACGGCGCCGCCAACAACGACGTGCTGCGCGTCTGCGGCAAGGATTGCGACGGCATGTACCTGCCGGCCGGCCCGCTGCTGGTCGCGGCCCAGCTGCCTGACAGCAACCCGGTCAAGAAGTCGGCCCTGGCCTACGTCGAAACCTACGAAAAGGCCAACGGCGCCGGTTCGACCAACACCTTCGGCGGCCATATGTGGGATGCCGGCCAACTGGTCGTGGCGGCCTTGCCCGTCGCCCTGAAGTCCGGCGCCAAGCCGGGCACGCCGGAGTTCCGCGCCGCCATGCGCGACGCCCTGGAAAACGTCAAGGACCTGGCCGCCTCGCAAGGCGTGTTCAACATGTCGCCCACCGACCACGCCGGCTTTGACGAGCGTTCGCGCGTCATCGTCAAGGTCGAAGGCGGCAAGTGGGTCTACCAACCCGGCCTGTAATCCCCGCGGATTGCCTATCCACGGGCATCCGCCTGGATGTCCGAGCAATGCTTCGCACCGGCCTCTCCGGCCGGTGCGTCGTATCAAGTGTCCCGGGCGCGGCCGGAGCACCAAGAACTAAATAGGTTGTTAGATGGATTCCTCAATTGCGCTGATCCTGCTGCAAGACGGTGTCGTCAACGGCGCCATCTATGCCCTCCTGGGCATGGCTCTGGTGCTGGTATTCGCCGTTACGCGCGTCATTTTCATTCCCCAGGGCGAGTTCGTGGCGTTCGGCGCCCTGACCCTGGCGATGCTGGTGGACGGCAAGGTGCCCGGCACCGCCTATCTGCTGCCGCTGCTGGGCGTGGTCTGCCTGGTGCTTGAACTGCTGCGCGCGCTGCGCACCCGCAACGCGGCCGGATTGGTCCGCGCGGTGCTGACCTGTGTCGTCCTGCCGCTTGCGCTGCTGTGGCTGACCGTCACCTATACCGCCCCCGGCAATTCGCTGTGGCTGAACATGCTGCTGACGCTGCTGCTCGTCATTCCGATGGGCCCGATGGTCTACCGCATCGTCTACCAGCCGCTGGCCGAAGCCACGGTCCTGGTGCTGCTGATCGTGTCCGTCGCGGTGCACTTCGCGCTGACCGGCCTGGCGCTGGTGTTCTTCGGCGCCGAAGGCTGGCGCACGCCGGCGTTCGTGAGCGGCCAGGTCGACCTGGGCTTCATGACGTGGTCGGCGCAAAGCCTGTTCGTGGTCGCGACCTGCGCGCTCTTGATCATTGCGCTGTGGCTGTTCTTCGGCAAGACGCTGTACGGCCGCGCGCTGCGCGCCACGGCGGTCAACCGCCGCGGCGCCCGCCTGGTGGGCATCAGCACCACCATGTCCGGCAGCCTGACGTTCACGCTGGCGGTGGCCATCGGCGCCATGTCCGGCATGCTGATCGCGCCCATCACCACCGTCTACTACGACACGGGCTTCCTGATCGGCCTGAAGGGCTTTGTCGGCGCCATCATCGGCGGCCTGGCCAGCTACCCCGTGGCGGCCGCCGGCTCGCTGCTGGTGGGCGTGCTGGAATCGTTCTCGTCCTTCTGGGCCAGCGCCTACAAGGAAGTGATCGTCTTCACCTTGATTATCCCGGTTCTGGTCTGGCGTTCGTTCAGCACCCATCACGTGGACGAAGAGGAATAAACGTCATGAACCGCATTTTGCTTGCCGTTTTCATCGTGGTCCTGGCCGGCCTGCCGCTGCTGCCGGCCACGCCCGAATTCTGGGTGACGCAGCTGAACTACATCGGCCTGGCCAGCCTGGTCGTGCTGGGCCTGGTGCTGCTGACCGGCGTGGGCGGCCTGACCTCGTTCGGCCAGGCCGCGTTCGTCGGCCTGGGCGCGTACACCACCGCCTACCTGACCACCCAATACGACGTGTCGCCCTGGCTGGCGCTGCCCGCCGGCCTGATCCTGACCGCCGTGGTGGCCTACCTGCTGGGCGCGATCACGTTGCGCCTGTCGGGCCACTACCTGCCGCTGGGCACCATTGCCTGGGGCCTGTCCCTGTTCTTCCTGTTCGGCAACCTGGATGCGCTGGGCAAGCATGACGGCATCGCCGGCATCGAGCCCATCAGCCTCTTCGGCATGTCGCTGGCCAGTGGCCGCCACATCTATTACCTGATCTGGGTGTTCGTGCTGCTGGCGCTGTGGGCGACCCGCAACCTGCTGAACTCGCGTCCGGGCCGGGCCATCCGCGCGCTCAAGAGCGGCGCAGGCATGGCCGAGTCGATGGGCGTGAACACTGCCGCATACAAGGTCGTGATCTTCGTCTGGGCTGCCTTGCTGGCGTGCGTGTCGGGTTGGCTCTATGCGCACATGCAGCGCGCGGTCAGCCCCAGCCCGTTCGGCATCAACTACGGCATCGAATACCTGTTCATGGCGGTGGTCGGCGGCGCGGGCTACGTCTGGGGCGCCTTGCTCGGTTCCAGCGTCATCCTGGTGCTCAAAGACCAGTTGCAGAACCTCCTGCCCAAGCTGCTGGACACCAATGCCAACTTCGAGATGATCGTCTTTGGCGTGCTGCTGATCCTGATGCTGCAATACGCCCGCAACGGCCTGTGGCCGATCCTGGCGGGCTGGTGGGGCAGCCTGACCGGCACCGACGGCTCGCGCCGCAACCTGGCGCCGCCCGCGCCGGCGCCGGCCCTGCCGCTGCGTCCGCGGCCGCAGGCGGGGCAGGTGGTGCTGGAAGTGGATGCCATCCGCAAGGAATTCGGCGGCCTGGTCGCCGTCAACGACATCACCTTCAAGGTTCGCTCGGGCGAGATCATGGGGCTGATCGGCCCCAACGGCGCCGGCAAGAGCACGACCTTCAACCTGATCAGCGGCGTGCTGCCGGTGACGCGCGGCAAGGTCACGTTCATGGGCGAGCGCATCGACAACCGCTCGGCCCGCGAGATCGCCAAGCTGGGCGTGGGCCGCACCTTCCAGCACGTGCAACTGCTGCCGGGCATGACGGTGCTGGAAAACGTGGCGCTGGGCGCGCACCTGCGTTCCGACGTGGGCGTCTGGGCCGGCGCGCTGCATGCCGACCGCGCCCGCGAAGCGCAACTGCTGCACGAGGCCGCCGAGCAGATCAAGCGCGTCGGCCTGGGCGAATACCTGTATGAGCAGGCGGGCAACCTGGCGCTGGGCCAGCAACGCATCCTGGAAATCGCGCGGGCCCTGGCCAGCGACCCGGTGCTGCTGTTGCTGGACGAGCCGGCCGCCGGCCTGCGCTACAAGGAAAAGCAAGACCTGGCCCGCGTGCTGGAACAGCTGCGCGCCGAGGGCATGAGCATTCTGCTGGTGGAACACGACATGGATTTTGTGATGCGCCTGACCAACCACCTGGTGGTGATGGATTTCGGCACCAAGCTGGCCGAAGGCGTGCCGGCCGAGGTGCAACAGAACCCGGCGGTGCTGGAAGCCTACCTGGGCGGCATCGACGACGATCTGCCCGAAGCCGACCAGGCCAAGCCCGTCACCGCAGGAGGCGTGCAATGACCGCGTCCAAACCCGTACTTGAAGTCAGCAACCTGTCGGCCCGCTACGGCAAGGTCGGCGCGCTGGCCGGCGCCACCCTGACCGTGCCGGCAGGCAGCATCGTCACCGTCATCGGCGCCAACGGCGCCGGCAAGTCCACCATGCTGAATGCCGTGATGGGGTCCTTGCCCCAGACCGGCCATGCGGCCGGCACCGTGCAATACGCCGGCACCGATGTGTCCGGCTGGCAGGTCGAGCGTCGCGTGGCCGCCGGCATGTCGCTGGTGCCCGAGCGGCGCGAGCTGTTCGGCACCATGTCGGTCGAAGACAACCTGCTGCTGGGTGGCTTTCGCCGTTACCGGGCGCGCGAAAGCGGCTGGCGCGACACGCTGAACGAGGTCTTCGACCTGTTTCCGCGGCTGCGCGAACGCCGTGCCCAGCAGGCCGGCACGCTGTCGGGCGGTGAACGCCAGATGCTGGCGGTGGGGCGTGCGCTGATGGCCAAGCCCACCTTGCTGATGCTGGACGAGCCCAGCCTGGGGCTCGCGCCGCGCATCGTGCGCGAGATCTTCCACATCATCGCGCGCCTGCGCGAAACCGGCGTGGCGATTCTGCTGGTCGAACAGAACGCCCGCGCGGCCTTGCAGGTGGCCGACTACGGCTACGTGCTGGAAACCGGCGAGGTCATCCTGCACGGCCCGGCGCGCGAGCTGGCCGGCGACCCCAAGGTCATCGAAAGCTACCTGGGCCTGGGCAAGGCCGCCGAGCAAGAAGCGGCTTGAAGGGGGGCGCGGCGCCCGACGGCGCCGCAGCCACCTGGCGGGACGGGCGCTCAGTCCGTTCCGCGCTCGAACACCTCGACCACGCGAAAGCGTTCGCACACCAGCATCATGTCGGGCGCATAGCCGCCATTGCGGCCGAAGTACGCAATGTGCTCGGACCGCCAGACTTCGTACGGGCCTTCGCCCTCGGCCAGCGCAAACGCTTCGTCCACTTGGTCAAAGCGCTGCATCAGCACGCTGGTGGTCTCGATGACGCAGGCCGGGCGGCCGCGGCCGTCCAGCACCACGTCGCGGCGGCCCGCTTCCGGTACCGGCTCTTTCTCGGTGAAGTCACGCAGCGCGCCGCAGGTCGCCGTCTTGGCGCCCGACAGCACCAGCGCCAGCAGTTCATCGGCCAATTCAGGCGAATCGCCGAACTGGAAGGTCACGGCGTTTTCGTACGGGGCGGGTGGTTTCATGCGGGCGGTGTCCATTGCAGTATCAACTCCTGTCCCATTGCGGGGTCCGAGATTGAGGGGGCGCCGGTCTCGATGCGTCCGGCCAGGCGGCGCACGAAACCGGCTTCGTCATCGGCATGCACGCTGAAATCGTACCAACCGCCGCTGCGCGCCAGGTCCCAGTCCACGAGGGTCTCGGCGCCCGCGGGCAATGCGGCGTCGGCGCGGCCAGGGTAGCCGTAGGCATTGGCCTCGATGCGCGCCACGCGGGCCTTGCCGCCGGGATTACGCAACGTCAGGCGCAGCCGCGGGCCGGCCGCCTCGTAGAGGGCTTCGACCGTCAAGGGCGCGGCGCCAGCTTGCAGACGGCCCGCGACGTGGCGGTGAAAGCCGTTGGGGCCCAGCACCCACAGGTCATAGCGGCCCTGATCGGCGGTGGTGGGCCAGACGCCTTCCAGCTGCTTGCCGGCTTCGACGGTATAGCGGCGTGGCCCGGCTTCCAGATGCAGCCGATCGTAGACGTGCAGCACCGCGCCGGCCGTGCCGGTGTTGTCGAAACGCAGCGCAATGCCATCGCTGTCGGCACGCACCTGCACCGACAGCGCATAGGGCAGGGCGCGCGACGGCCGCGTGCCGGCTTGCTGGCGTGCCAACCCGGGCTTGTCGGGCGCGGGCGGCGTGATGGTGCCGGGCAGCGCCGCGGCCTGGGCCGCGCGGTCGGCGGTGGCCGGCAGGCCGCGCAGCCGGTCGGCGTCGTCGGGCGTGGCGAAGTCGAAGATCGACGTCAGGTCGCCGCAGACCGCCCGGCGCCACGGCGAGATATTGGTTTCGGCCACGCCGAAGCGGCGCTCGACGAAGCGCAGCACCGAAGTGTGGTCGAACACTTCCGAATTGACCCAGCCGCCCTTGGTCCAGGGCGACAGCACGTACATCGGCACGCGCGGACCCAGGCCATAGGTGCCGTGCAGGTGGGCGGCGGTGTCGTCTTTCTCGGCCCCCGTCACGATCTCGTGGTATTCGCCCACCGTGTCCACCGTGGACGCGCCCGCCAGCGTGCCATCGGCGTGGCGGGTGGGCGGCGCCGGCGGCGGCATGTGATCGAAGAAGCCGTCGTTCTCGTCGAACATCAGCAACAAGACGGTCTTGCTCCAGACGTCGGGATTGGCGGTCAGCGCGTCCAGCACGTGCGCGGTGTAGTCCGCTCCTTGGGCCGGGCTTGACGGGCTGGGGTGTTCCGAGCCGGCCTTGGTGGCGCAGATCCACGACACCTGGGGCAGCTTGTCGTCCAGCACGTCCTGGCGCAACAGGTCCAGGTCGCGGGTGGTCAGCGCCTTGTCTTTCAGGGCCGCCAGCGAGCCAGGCAGGCCTTGATGGGCATCGCGATAGGCCTTGAAGCCGGCGGTGGGGTTGAGCGAATAGTTATCCGCCATGTTCTGGTAGATGCGCCAAGTGATGCCGGCGCGCTCCAGGCGTTCGGGGTAGGTCGTCCAGGTGTAGGCGCCCGCCGGGTCGCCGCCGCCCAGCTTGTTGTACAGATTGCCCAGCGCCGGGCCGTTGCCGCGGCCCAGGCCGTCGTTGGTGCCGCTCCAGACGAACAGCCGGTTGGTGTTGGTGCCGCCGGTGAACGAACAGTGATAGGCGTCGCACACCGTGAAGGCCCGCGCCATGGCGTACTGGAAAGGCATGTCGCTTTCCGTGAAGTACGCCATCGAATGATTCTTCTTGGCGGCCGGCCATTGGCCCATGCGGCCGGCGTCCCACGCATCCTGGGCGTTGGACCAGGTGTGCGGGGTGCTGGCGACCCGCATGGTCTCGTAGGCCTCGCGGGTGTCCAGGTGAAACGGCAGCACGCTGCGCGGCGCGCCTTCGTCGGGGCGGCCGTTGTATTGGGCCCAGACGGTGCGATGCGTGAATTCCGGGCTGTCCGGCACCGGGATGGGAAAGCGGTCGCCAAAGCCGCGCACCCCCGCCAGGCCGCCGAAATAATGGTCGAACGACCGGTTTTCCTGCATGAAGATGACGATGTGCTCGACGTCTTCGATCGTGCCCTTGCGGCGGTTCGCAGGGATGGCCAGCGCGCGGCGGATGGAGGCGGGCAGCAGCGCCAGGGCGCTGCCGGCGCCGGCGACCGCGGCGCTGCCGCGCAGGAACTCGCGTCGGGATTGCATGCGGAATAGTCCTTGATGCTGCGGTTTGCGTTCCATGCGGCGCTGCCCGCACGGGGCGGGCAGCAGGGGCGGTTCCGGGAATGCGTCGCGGCTTACTTGCCGCGGGTGCTTTCCGCGTAGTCCATGTACAGCTTGTGCGCCCGGCGGGCCATGGGGCCGTATTCCAGCTTGCGGTCTTCGACGCGGTTCACGTGCACCACCTTGCCGTAGTTGCCGGACGAGAACACTTCGTCGGCCGCTTCGATGTCGGCGCGCGTCAGGCTGCGTTCCTGCACGTCCACGCCGTCGGCCTTGAGCAGGGCCAGCACGCGGCGGCGGGTGATGCCGTTCAGGAAGGTGCCGTTGTCCACGGGCGTGGACACCACGCCGTCCTTGGCGATCCAGAGGTTGCTGGACGCGAACTCGGCCACGTTGCCGTCGCCATCCAGCATGATGGCGTTGTCAAAGCCCTTGTCCATCGCCTCGCGGATGGCGCGCTGGCCATTGGGGTACAGGCACGAGGCCTTGGCGTCGGTGGGCGCCATGTTCGGCCAGGACCGCGCAAAGCTGGAGAAGCAGGCGGCGAACCCTTGCTCGCCCGGCATCGGCACCTTGAATACGTGCAGCACGAACTGGGTCTTGTCCGCGTCGGGCAGCAGGAAGCCGTCGGCGCAGAAGAACATGGGCTTGATGTAGAGCTCGGTGCCTTCGGGGAACTTGGCCACGGCCTGCAGGCACAGCGCCTGGATTTCCTGCCAGCCGAGCTGCGGCTTCATCAGCATTTTTTCGGCGGAGCGGATCACGCGCTGGCAGTGCAGGTCCAGGTCGGGCGTCAGGCCGCGGAATGCGCGCGCGCCGTCGAAGACCATGCTGGCCATCCAGAAGGCGTGGTCGGCGGGGCCGAGCAGTTTGGGGTTTTCGGTGGTCCAGTGACCGTTGTGCCAGAACAAGGCGTCCATGGTGTGCTTCCTTTGCTTGTCTCGTCGTGGCGCTGTTGACGCGCCGAAACGTCAGGATACATGAGCGCGCTGACTCATTCCTTGTCGAGCGCGGCCTGTACCCGCTGCGCCGCGTCTTCGGGCATCCATTGCCGCCAGACCGGACCGTACTGCTTGAGAAAATAGCGCGCGGCTTCCTCGGGTTCCTTGCCTTCGGTTTCCAGCCAACCCAGGGTGGCGTCGATGGCGTCGCTGGGCACCGTCAGTTTGGCCAGGAACGCGGCCAGTTGCGGCGCTTCCTTGGCGAAGGCGGCATTGACGCCGGTCACCACGGGGTTGGGCTTGAATTCGGTGGCGACCGGCTTGGCGCACTTGGGGTCCGTCAGGCAGGTATAGGCCGTCTGGTCGAAGGCGGGCAGTTCCAGCTTGACCAGGTCGAGCGCGCCGACCAGCGCGGTGGGGGTCCAGTAATAGAAGACGATGTCGCGCTTGCGCTTGTAGGCGGACATGATGGCGGCCTTCTGCGCGGCGCCCGAGCCGGGCGCGAACAGGCTGTAGTCGCGGTCCAGATCCAGCGCGCGCAGCAGGTTGTCGTTCAGCGTGCCGCAGGCCCAGCCGGCGGGGCAGCCGTAGATGCGGCCGCGGCCGGGGTCTTCGGGGTCGGCGAACACCTCTTTGAAGCGGGCCAGGTCGGCGGCCGATTTCAGCTCGGGATGGCGTTGCACGGTGTAGCGCGGCACGTACCAGCCTTCGCCCGCGTCATAGACATGGCCCAGCCCCAGCACGCGGCCGCTGGCCAGCGCTTTTTTCCAGGCGCCTTCGATCTGGCCGGGCCAGACCTCGGGGGTGACGTCCACGTCGCCGCGTTGCAGCGCCGCCAGCATCGGCAGCGTTTCGCCGATCTCGACCGATGTCTTGCAGCCGTAGCCGTGTTCCATCACATAGCGTTCGATGTTGGCCAGCACCAGGTTGGATTCCCAGTTAAGGCCGCTGAACCGCACCGGGCGGTTTACTTCGCAGGTGGGGGCGGCGGCCTGGGCCGGCGCAGACATCAACAAGGCGGCGGTCAGCGCCAGGGCGCCATGGACGGCGGCAAGCAAAGGCTTCGTGCGCATGGTGGAGCACCTTTCGGGTTGCGTGCCGGCCATTGTAAACACGCGCGGCGCAGGCCCCATGACAACGGGGCCGCATCAAGCGGCCCCGTGGGTCTGGCGGTGTGGCGCGTCAGGCGCGGGCGGCGCGCCGCTTTTCGATGAAGGCGCCGATCTCGCCGACGATGCCGCGGCGGAACGCCAGCACGCAGATGACGAAGATCAGGCCGATCACGATGGTGACGGATTCGCCCAGGCGCAGGAACCAGTCCACGCCGGTCAGGTTGGCCATGAACTGGCCGAAGTCGCCCACCTTGTTTTCCAGCAGCACCACGATGAAGGCGCCCAGGATTGGCCCGGTCAGCGTGCCCAGGCCGCCGATCAGCGTCATCAGGATGACCAGGCCGGACATCTGCCAGGTCGCATCCGACAGGGTGGCGGACACGAACACCAGCGTCTTGGTGGCGCCGGCCAGTCCCGCGATGGCGGCCGACAGCACGAAGGCCAGCAGCTTGAAGCGGTCTACGTCATAGCCCAGCGACACTGCGCGCGGCTCGTTCTCGCGCAGCGCCTGCAGCACCTGGCCGAACGGCGAGTGCACCGTGCGCCAGATGATGAAGTAGCCGATGATGAACACGCCCATCACCAGGTAGTACAGGTTCAGGTCCTTGGAGAGGTCGATCAGCCCCAGCAGGGTGCCGCGCGGCACGCTTTGCAGGCCGTCTTCGCCGCCGGTGAACTTGGCCTGCAGGAAGAAGAAGAACACCATCTGCGCCAGCGCCAGGGTGATCATCGCGAAGTAGATGCCGCTGCGGCGGATCGCCAGCGCACCCATCGCCAGGCCCAGCAACGCGGCCACCGCCACGCCGAACAGCAGGCCGATCTCGGTGGGCACGCCCCATACCTTCAGCGCATGGCCGGTGGCGTAGGCGGCGCTGCCCAGGAAGGCCGCGTGCCCGAACGACAAGAGGCCCGTGAAGCCCAGCAGCAGGTTGAAGGCGCAGGCGAACAGGGCATAGCACATGATCTTCATGGCGAAGATCGGATACACCCCGACGAAAGGAAGAATGGCCACCACGACGGCCAGGACCGCATAGCCCAGGAATTGACGGTTCATTTCTCTTTTCCGAACAGCCCGGCCGGGCGAATCAACAGAACAATGGCCATGATGATGAACACGACCGTGCTGGACGCTTCGGGCCAGAACACTTTGGTCAGGCCTTCGATCACGCCCAGGCCCAGCCCGGTGACGATGGCGCCCATGATGGACCCCATGCCGCCGATCACGACCACTGCGAATACGACAATGATGAGGTTCGAGCCCATCAGCGGGGAAATCTGCAGCACCGGTGCGGCCAGCACACCGGCAAAGCCCGCCAGCGCCACGCCGAAGCCGTAGGTCAGCGTGATCATGCGCGGCACGTTCACGCCAAAGGCCTCGACCAGCCGCGGGTTCTCGGTGCCGGCGCGCAGCAGCGCGCCCAGACGGGTGCGTTCGATCACGAACCAGGTCGCCAGGCAGACCACCACCGACGCCACCACGACCCAGCCGCGGTAGTTGGGCAACACCATGAAGCCCAGGTTGGTGGCGCCGCGCAGCGCGTCAGGCGTGGGGTAGGGCTGGCCCGATACGCCGTAGAAGCTGCGGAACAGCCCCTCGATCAGCAGCGTCAGCCCGAAGGTCAGCAACAGGCCGTACAGGTGATCCAGCTTGTACAGGTGCTTGAGCAGCAGCTTTTCTATCAGGATGCCGAACAGCCCGACGACCAGAGGCGCCAGGATCAGCATGACCCAGTAGTTCAACCCCAGGTACGACAGCCCCATCCAGGCCAGGAAGGCGCCCAGCATGTAGAGCGCACCGTGCGCGAAGTTGATGACGTTCAGCAGTCCGAAGATAACGGCCAGGCCGAGCGACAGCATGGCATAGAAGGAACCATTGACCAGGCCCAGCAGCAGCTGTCCGAACAAGGCCTGTATGGGGATGCCGAAAATATCAGTCATCTTGTGAAAATCCTGCGCGTACGGGGGTAAGCGGGCAAATTCAAGATGCGATCCGGCCGGGTGGGTCGGATCGCATCATGGGGTCACGTGGGTGGGATTTACTTCTTGACCAGCTTGCAGGTCGACTCGGACAGCTTGGTGTAGACCTCGTCGCCCGGCAGCGTGGCGACCACCTTGTAGTAGTCCCACGGGCCCTTCGATTCGGCCGGCGTCTTGACCTGCATCAGGTACATGTCGTGAATCATGCGGCCGTCTTCGCGCACGTAGCCGCCCTGGGTGAAGAAGTCGTTGATCTTGTTGGACTTCATCCACTTCATCAGGGTGTCGGCGTCATCGGTGCCGGTGGCCTTCACGCCGTTCAGGTAGAACGTGACCGACGAGTAGTCGCCCGCCTGCAGCATGGAGGGCTTGCGGCCCACCTTGGCTTCGAACTTCTTGGCCCAGGCGCGCGAGGCGTCGGATTGGTCCCAGTACCAGCCGTCGGTCAGGTACATGCCCTTCGTGGCTTCCAGGCCCAGCGAGTGGATGTCGTTGATGAACACCAACAGGCCGGCCATCTTCATCGTCTTGGTCACGCCGAATTCATTGGCGGCCTTGATGGCATTGATGGTGTCGCCGCCCGCGTTGGCCAGGCCCAGGATCTGCGCCTTGGACGCCTGCGCCTGCAGCAGGAACGACGAGAAATCGGACGCGCCCAGCGGTGCCCGCACCTGGCCCTTGACCTCGCCGCCGGCGGCTTTCACCACGGCCATCGTGTCGCGTTCCAGCGCGTGGCCGAAGGCGTAGTCGGCCGTCAGGAAGAACCAGCTCTTGCCGCCGTCCTTCACCACGGCCGAACCGGTGCCGCGCGCCAGCGCCACGGTGTCGTAGGCGTAGTGCACGGTGTAGGGCGAACACTGCGCGTTGGTCAGGTCGGACGCGCCCGCGCCGATGGCGATGAAGGGCTTTTTCTTCTCGGCCGCCACGGCGGCCATCGCCAGGCTGGTCGCGGAGTTCGTGCCGGCGATGATCACGTCGACCTTCTGCTGGTCGAACCATTCGCGCGCACGGGCCGAGGCCACGTCGGCCTTGTTCTGGTGGTCTGCCGACAGCACTTCGATCTTCTTGCCGTTGACCGAGCCGCCGAAATCCTCGATGGCCATGCGGATGGCGTCCAGGCCGGCCTTGCCGTCGATGTCGGAATAAACGCCCGACATGTCGGTGATGAAGCCGATGCGGATGACATCGTCGGAGATGCCTTGCGCCGCGGCGGGTGCCGCGGCAAATCCCAGGCCCGCCATGGCCAGTGCAGCAGTGATGGTGTGCAGCTTCATGGGATGACTCCTCTTCCCTTCGGTGTGTGTGCCGGGATGCCCGGCGGGTGACACAGGTTATGTCGGGCGATAGCCCTTTAGACGCCCAACAGTTCGTTGAGCGTGTCCTGTTTTTCTGAAAGTTCAGACGCCTCGAAATGCTCGACGATCTGGCCGTGCTCCATGACATAGAAGCGATCGGCCAGCGGCGCCGCGAAGCGGAAATTCTGCTCGACCATGACGATGGTGTAGCCGCGCTGCTTGAGCGCGGTGATCATGCGGGCCAGCGCCTGGACGATGACGGGGGCCAGGCCTTCCGAGATCTCGTCCAGCAGCAGGAGGTTGGCGCCGGTGCGCAGGATGCGCGCCACCGCCAGCATCTGTTGTTCGCCGCCCGACAGGCGAGTGCCGGGCGAGTGCCGGCGTTCCTGCAGGTTGGGGAACATGTCGTAGATTTCGGCCAGCGACATGCCGCCGCCCAGCGAGCCCACGACGGGGGGCAGCAGCAGGTTTTCTTCGCAGGACAGGCTGGCGAAGATGCCGCGTTCTTCAGGGCAATAGCCCACGCCCAGGTGGGCGATCTTGTAGGTGGGCAGGTCGATGGCTTCGGTGCCGTGGATGCGCACCGAGCCCTTGCGGGAACCGGTCAGGCCCAGGATGGCGCGCAGCGTGGTGGTGCGGCCGGCGCCGTTGCGGCCCAGCAGCGTCACGACCTCGCCCTGCGCCACCCGCATATCCACGCCGTGCAGGATATGCGATTCCCCGTACCAGGCCTGCAGGCCCGAGATTTCCAGTGCCGGGGTGCTCATGCATGCGCTCCTTGGAGTTCGCCGTCGGTGGTGCCCATGTAGGCCTGCATCACGGCCGGATGGCGCGAGACTTCGGCATAGGAACCTTCGGCCAGCACGGCGCCGCGCGCCAGCACGGTAATGGTATTGGCGATGGACGACACGACATTCATGTTGTGTTCGACCATCAGGATGGTGCGGCCGGCGCTGACGCGCTTGATCAGCTGCGTGACGCGGTCGACGTCTTCGTGGCCCATGCCCTGGGTGGGCTCGTCCAGCAGCATCAGCTCGGGTTCCATCGCCAGCGTGGTGGCGATTTCGAGCGCGCGCTTGCGGCCGTAGGGCAGGTTCACCGTGGTCTCGTTGGCAAACGCCCCCAGGTCGACTTGCTCGAGCAGCTCGCGCGCCGGCTCGTTCAGTTCGGCCAGCCGCTTGTCGCTGCGCCAGAAGTGAAACGACACGCCGGTCTTGCGCTGCAACCCGATGCGCACGTTCTCAAGCACGGTCAGGTGCGGGAACACCGCGGAAATCTGGAACGAACGGATCACCCCGCGCCGCGCGATCTGCGCCGGGCGCTCGCCGGTGATGTCGATGCCGTTGAACTTGATGGTCCCCGAGGTGGGGGCAAGGAATTTGGTCAGCAGGTTGAAGCATGTGGTCTTGCCCGCGCCGTTCGGCCCGATCAAGGCATGAATCTCGCCTCGCTTGATACGCAAATCGACCCCATTGACCGCGACAAAACCGCGGAATTCCTTGGTGAGGCCTTTTGTCTCCAGGATCGTGTCGTCCATGTCCGCTGCACCGGCGTTGTATTTATATGTGGACTCTGCCCGGCGTTATGCGCAGGGCCCCCGCAGGGTTATGAAAACCGTGTATTCACGCAGTTTTCTACAAGAGTTGCCGGCGAGTATGCGCACCTCCGGATCAAAATTCCATGAGGGTTTGTCATAGGTTTTGCAGTGCGGAAAGGTGAATTGTCGGGTGGCGGACAATTACCGAATCCATTGGGCGAAAACCCTATATGCGGACGCAATGCATTGCAGCAAATTCGCATTGATCGTCATCAATCCGTCATCACCGCGCGCATCGGGGAAAACCCGGTTTTGCGCGGTGCTCGGCGCCGGTCCATATTGCCCGGCGTTTGATGAATACCGGATCAGGCCGGTGTTTTATCTTTGAATTCGCACAGGTCGGAAATACCGCATTGCGGGCATTTCGGCTTGCGCGCCACGCATACGTAGCGGCCTTGCAGGATCAGCCAGTGATGGGCGTCCTGCATATATTCGCGGGGCACGAATTTTTCGAGCTTCAGTTCGACTTCCAGCACGTTCTTGCCGGGGGCGATACCGGTGCGGTTCGATACCCGGAAAATGTGCGTATCCACCGCCATGGTGGGTTGGCCGAACGCGGTGTTGAGCACCACGTTGGCCGTCTTGCGGCCCACGCCCGGCAGGGCCTCGAGCGCCTCGCGCGTCTGCGGCACTTCGCCGCCGTGCTGCTCGATCAGAAGGCGGCACGTCGCGATCGCGTTCTTGGCCTTGGTGCGGAACAGGCCGATCGTCTTGATGTAGTCCGACAGGCCTTCCTCGCCCAGCGCCAGCAAGGCTTGCGGCGTGCCGTAGCGCGGGAAGAACTTGCGCGTGGCGATGTTCACCGACTTGTCGGTGGCCTGGGCCGACAGCAGCACCGCGATCAGCAGCTGGAACGGTGTTTCGTATTCCAGTTCGGTGGTCGGATGCGGATTGGCCGCCTGCAGGCGGGCGAAGATCTCTCGGCGTTTGGCGGCGTTCATGGGCGCGGGGTGTTGCGGCGGGCCCGGGCGCGGGCCAGGGCGGATTCAATGGCGGCGCGCTTGCGGTCGTCATCCTGGGCGGCGTCGGCCGCCGCGGCAGGAGCCGGCGCGCTGGCGGGTTCCGGAGCCATCAGGCGCGCGTTGTCGGCGGCCAGGCGCTCGATGCGCGCCTGGTGATGGCGATGGCGCTGACGGCCGGCGGCGGCGTCTTCGGCGGTCCAGGCGCGGCCCGCCGGCACCATCTGGATGCAATCGACCGGACAGGGCGCCACGCACAGGTCGCAGCCGGTGCACCAGTCCGCCAGCACGGTATGCATGTGCTTGTTGGCGCCGACGATGGCGTCGACCGGACAGGCCTGGATGCACAGCGTACAGCCGATGCAATGCGCTTCGTCGATGCGGGCGACGAGCAGCGGCCCCGGCTCGCCGCGGGTCAGGTCCAGCGGCAGCAGCGGCGTATCCAGCAGGCTGGCCAGCGCGGCAATGCCTTCGTCGCCGCCGGGTGGGCAGCGGTTGATGGGGGCTGTGCCCTCGGCGATGGCATCGGCATAGGGCCGGCAGCCGTCATACCCGCACTTGGTGCATTGCGTCTGGGGCAGCAAGGCATCGATGCGGTCGGCTAGTGAGCGACAGGACATGGCGGGCGATGAAAGAGAAGAGGGGGCCGCTCGGGCAATGAAAAGAAAAGGGGCCGCTCGGGCCCCCGTGGGAAAGCGGCGCGCAGAGGCGGTCAGGCCGACTGCCGGATGAATTCCGCGATTTTAGGACAGATCATTTCGCGCCACCGGCGGCCCGAGAAGATGCCGTAGTGGCCGCAGTTGGGCGCGGTGTAGTGCGCCTTGCGCTCGGCCGGGATGTTCTTGCACAGCTTGATGGCCGCGCGGGTCTGGCCCTGGCCGGAAATGTCGTCCAGTTCGCCTTCGATGGTGAACAGCGCGACCTTCTTGATGTCGGCCGGACGCACCAGCTGGCCGTCGACTTCCCAGGTGCCGCTCGGCAGCGCGAATTCCTGGAACACCATGCGGATCGTGTCCAGGTAGAACTCGGCCGGCATGTCCAGCACCGCGTTGTATTCGTCGTAGAAGCGGCGATGCGCCTCGGCGTCGTTGTCGTCGCCGCGCAGCAGGTCCAGGTAGAACTCGTAGTGCGACTTCATGTGGCGGTCGGGATTCATGGCCATGAACCCGGCGTGCTGCAGAAAGCCCGGGTAGACCTTGCGGCCCGACCCCGGGTAGCGCGGCGGCACCGGGTGGATGACCTGGTTCTCGAACCACGAATACGGCTTGGTGGTGGCCAGGCGGTTCACTTGCGTGGGCGACTGGCGCGGGTCGATGGGGCCGCCCATCATGACCATGCTGCGCGGTTGGCAGGGATCGTTGGCGGACGCCATCAGCGACACGGCGGCCAGCACCGGCACGGTGGGCTGGCAGACCGAGATCACGTGGACGTCGGGGCCCAGGTGCCGGATGAAATCCTGCACGTAGCGGACGTAGTCGTTCAGGTGGAACGGACCGGCCGACAGCGGCACCATGCGGGCGTCGATCCAGTCGGTCACGTAGATGTCGTGATTGGGCAGCAGGGCGCGCACGGTATCGCGCAGCAGGGTGGCGTGATGGCCCGACATGGGCGCCACCAGCAGCACCTTGGGGTCGCCCTGGGGCGTCTGGCGCACATCGCGGTGAAAGTGCACCAGCCGGCAGAAAGGCTTGTCGAGCACGACCGATTCGGTCACCCGGACGGACTTGCCGTTGATTTCGGTGGCGGGCAGGTTCCAGGCAGGCTTCTGGTATTCCTTGCCGATGCGCGTCATCAGCTCGTAACCCGCGGCCATCTGGCGCGAGATCGGGGTGTAGGCGAGGGGACTGTAGGGACTGGAGAACAGCTGGGAACCGGCATCCGTGAAAGCAGCGAACGGAGTCAGGAAAGCGCGCTGCATTTCGTGCAATTGGTACAGCATTGGGGAAGTCCTTCTGGGTCGTGCGTGTGCCCCGATTATTGCGCCGGGGAGTAACGGTATTTCCAATTAATCTGACGAAAGCGTCCGAAAATCGGCTTTTGTGTTGCAAAAATGCGACCCGTCATCCCTTGCGCACCAGTTTAGGGCGGAACCCGGTGGCGGCAATCGCCCCAAAAGGGGGAAATCCGGCCTAGCCCGGACGGGCCAGAAGCGCCTCCGGGCAGGGCCAGGGGTCACCAGTAGTTTTCCACCGCCAGGTTGCCGGGGATGCCGCGGCGGCCCGGCTTGAAGCCGCGTTCGCCCAGCAGCTTGCGGGCGTCGGCCAGCATGTCGGGGTTGCCGCACAGCATGATCTTGGCCTGCTCCGGGTCCAGCGGCACGCCCGCCAGCTGTTCCAGGCCGCCGTCGGCGATCAGGGTGGTCAGGCGCGCCTGCGGCATGCCGGGCAGGGCTTCGCGGGTGGCGATCGGCAGGTACACCAGCTTTTGCGGCTCGGCGGCGAACAGCTCGGCCAGGGCCGGATCGTGGCGCCAGCCTTCGATTTCGTCGCGATACGCCAGCTCTGCCGCGGTGCGCACGCCGTGCACCAGGATGATGCGGCGATAAGCGCGCCAGACGGCCGGATCGCGCAGGATCGACAGGTAGGCCGACAGGCCGGTGCCAGAGGCCAGCAGCCAGAGATCGCCGCCCGGGGCGAAGCGTTCCAGCGTCAAAAAGCCGTAGGGGGTTTTCTCGACGTACAGTGCGTCGCCAGGCTGCAGCCGCGCCATGCGCGGGCTGAACAGGCCTTCGGGCACCACGATGGAATAGAACTCCAGCCAAGGCTGCTGCGGCGCCGACACCATCGAGTAGGCGCGCCACAGGGTGGGCGGGCCGTCGGGATCGTCAGCGCCGGGCAGACCGACCCGGGCGAACTGGCCCGGCTGGAACGTATACGCCTCGTCGCGCGTGACGCGCACGGAGAACAACTTGTCGGGCACCCAGGTGTGGACTTGGGTGACGGTCTGGCGCGTGTATTTGGAGTCGTCGGTCATCGGGGCATCACGCGTCGCGTGCCGGGGGCGGCCACGCGTTCGCGGATTATTTTTCCAGGTATTGCAGCTTGTCCTGCTTGCCGTTCCAGTCGTCGGCATCGGGCAGCGGCTTCTTGGCGCGGCTGATGCTGGCGAACTCGGGCGAGAGTTCGGCGTTCAGGGCGATGAAGTTCAGCTGGTCCTGCGGCACGTCTTCTTCGGCGTAGATCGCATTGGCCGGGCATTCCGGGATGCAGACGGCGCAATCGATGCATTCGTCGGGGTCGATCACCAGGAAGTTCGGACCCTCACGAAAACAGTCCACCGGGCACACATCTACGCAATCGGTGTACTTGCACTTGATACAGTTTTCGGTGACGACGTGGGTCATTCAGGGACTCCGGGCAGGCGGCATTTGTGTTTTGTTGGGCCGATTTTACCCAATGCGGCGCCAAACCGCCGTGAATACCCGTGTTGACATCGTGGCACATTGGGGGAACAGGCCGTCCCTTCGTGCTATGGTGTCGCGAAACGATACGCGCAATCATGATAATCACTTCGCTGCTCGACACCGATCTGTACAAATTCAGCATGATGCAAGTGGTGCTGCATCAGTTCCCCGCTGCTCAGGTCGAGTACCGTTACAAATGCCGCACGCAGGGCGCCAACCTGCGCCCCTACCTGGACGAAATCCGCGAAGAAGTGCACCAGCTGTGCCAGCTGCGCTTCACCGCCGACGAACTTAAATATCTGGGCGGCTTGCGCTTTATCAAAAGCGACTTCGTCGATTTCCTCGAACTGTTCCACCTGCCCGAGCGCTGCATCCACATCGCCGAAGGCGATGCGCCCGGCGAGATCAGCATCGAGGTCAAGGGGCCGTGGCTGCACACGATCCTGTTCGAGATCCCCGTGCTGGCGATCGTCAACGAAGTCTATTTCCGCAACACCCGCAAGCATCCGGACTGGGAAGAAGGCCGCAAGCGCCTGCAGTCCAAGATGCACCTGGTGCTGGACGATCCCGCGCTGGCCGATTTCCGCGTGGCCGAATACGGCACCCGCCGGCGCTTCTCCAAGGTCTGGCACGAGGAAATCGTGTCCACCATGAAGGCCCAGATGGGACCGCACTTCGCCGGCACCAGCAACGTGCTCCTGGCCAAGCAGCATGAAGTGCTGCCGCTGGGCACCATGGGCCACGAATACCTGCAGGCCTGCCAGGCGCTGGGTCCGCGGCTGCGTGATTCGCAGGTCTTCGCCCTGGAAGTGTGGGCCAAGGAATACCGCGGCGACCTCGGCATTGCGCTGTCGGACGTCTACGGCATGGACGCCTTCCTGCGCGATTTCGACATGTATTTCTGCAAGCTGTTCGACGGCGCGCGCCACGATTCCGGCGATCCCTTCGTCTGGGGCGAAAGGCTGCTCGAGCACTACCGCAAGAACCGCGTCGACCCGCGCGCCAAGACGCTGGTGTTCTCCGATTCGCTGACCTTCCCGCGCGCTATCGAACTGGCCCGTCAGTTCGCCGGCCGCTGCAAGGTGTCGTTCGGCATCGGCACCAACCTCACCAACGACCTGGGCCACGAACCCTTGCAGATCGTCATGAAGATGGTCCGCTGCAACGGCCAGCCCGTGGCCAAGGTGTCCGACGCGCCCGAAAAGACCATGTGCGACGATCCGGCCTACCTGGCCTATCTGCGCCAGGTCTTCCAGCTGCCGCCCGCCTGAGGCCGCGGCAGGGTAAAGTTCGGCATTCGCATTGTTCCAACCCGTCAACTCGTCACTAGGGGAATATTCATGAGCAGCATCAAGCGCTTCCACGTCGCCAAGCGCCTGTCGGACATGGCCGTTTACAACGGCGTCGCGTACCTGGCAGGCCAGGTGCCGGACGATGCCAAGCTGGACATCACCGGCCAGACCGAGCAAGTGCTCGCGACCATCGACCGCCTGTTGGCCGAAGCCGGCACCGACAAGACCAAGATCCTGATGGCCCAGATCTACGTGGCCAACATGAAGGAATTCGATGGCATGAACAAGGCCTGGGATGCCTGGGTTGCCGACGGCAACTCGCCCCCGCGCGCCACGGTCGAGGCCCGCCTCGCCAATCCCGACTTCAAGGTCGAGATCGTCGTGACCGCCGCCGTCGCCTAAAGACTGCGCGCGCCTCATGTCGAAAGCCCTCCGGCATGCCGGAGGGCTTTTTCGTTTCCACGCCGGATGTCGCGCGGGCCATGCCGTCGCTGCCATCGAACGACGCAGCGGGCGCGCCGGCTGGGGCTAGCCGGCGGTCAGCAGCAGGCCGGCCAGCAGGCCGCCGGCTTCCTCGCAGCGCGCCAGGTCGGCGGGCGCCACGGTCTTGGGGGCCGCGATCTGCTGCGGCGTCTGCGCGCCCAGGTTGACGATCAGCGGCTGGGCCACGGCCCGCAGGCGCCAGCCGGTGCAGATGCGCTCGACCTGGCGGGCGGCGCCCGAGCCGTCGCTGCCGGCGCTGATCAGGCAGGCGTACGGCCGGCCCGCGATGCGATCGAGCACGCCGTAGTAGCTGCGGTCGAAGAATTCCTTCATCTCGCCGCTCAGGCTCGCCAGGTTTTCGGGGGCGCAGAATAGGAATCCGTCGCTGGCCAGTACCTCGTCCACCCCGGCGTCCCGCGCGGGGCGCAGGATCACGGCCAGCTCGTCCGGCTGCTGAAGCAGCGTGGCGGCTGCGGCGGCGCCACGGGCAGCGGCCTCGGCCATCTGCCGGGCCGCGCCGGTGCGCGAATGCCAGACGATCAGCAGCTGCTTCACGGGTAGCGCCTCAGGGTGTCCTGGCGGTAATAGGCCTGCAACAGGCCGAACCACTCGGGCAGGGCTTCGGACATGGGGTAGGGGTCGACGAAGAAGTGCTCGGAGCTGACCGCAAAGAACTCGGCTTCGTCGGTCGCCGCATACGGGTCCAGCGGCAGTTGGCCGTACCAGGCGTCGGCCGCCTCGCTTTCGGGGTCCACGTCGTGCGGAATGGCCGCTTCCACGGCGTCTACAGCGGCAATGAAGCGGTCCAGGCTGTCGTCCAGGATGCGGCGCCAGTCGCGCGGCTTGAGGTCACCGTGCGCCGCCAGCGACGGCATGCCGTCGGCAAAGCCCGATTGCAGGTCCAGCTTGTGCGCGAATTCGTGGATCACCACATTGAAGCCGCCTTCGGACAGCAGTGCATCTTCCCAGGACAGCACCAGCGGACCGCCTTCCCAGGCTTCGCCGGCCGCGTCCTCGACGTATTCGTGCATCACGCCGTCTTCGTCCAGGCGCTTGCGCGGGATGCGGAACCCGGCGGGGTAGACGATGATCTCGTCCCAGCCCTCGTACAGCTTGGGCGTCAGGTTCAGGATCGGCAGGCTGGCCTGGGCGGCAATCGACAGGCGCATGAAGTCGGTCACTTCCAGCCCCTGCGCCCCGTTGATGGTCTTGCTGGCCAGCAGCCAGGCCGACCGCGCCAGCAACTGGGCGGTCTCGTCAGCGTCCAGCGCCGCCAGGAACGGGTGGGTCTGCAGCACCTGCCGCCAGAGGTCGGGATCGATCCGGGCCTGCATTTCCGCCACCTCCGACGGGTTTGCTCCTCGGCCCTTGAGCCAGCGCAACATAAGCTTGGGTTCCTTCTATATATGTCCGGGCGTTGCCGGGGTTTCGGTAGTTGTTTCCTAGTGTAGAGTGTCGGAATCTTCCATTCCCACCCCGCAATACGTCCGCGATGTCCGCCCCGCCTGTACTCGATGCGCCTTTGCCTTTCGACGCTTCCTGGCGACAGGAGGCGGGTTCGGGCCTCGACGCCGACGGCCTTGCGCTTATCGACCAGGCAGTGGCCTGGTCGGTTCCCCGCTTCGAGGGCCAGCAGGCCCTGACGGGCGAGCCGCTGGCTTCGCACGGCGCCGGCGTCGTGCGGATCCTGGCGGGCCTGCATACCGATTCGGCCACCCGCGCCGCCGCCTTGCTGGCCGCCTTGCCCACGGACCTGACCGTGCCGGCGCCCGCCTTGCGCAACGATCCGGTCGCGGCCGCCTTCGGTGCCGAAGTGGCCCGGCTGGTGCAGGGCACGCGAGCCCTGTTGCGCCTGGGCGTGGTGGCGCGGCAGGCCAGCGACGCCGAAGCCGAAAGCGGCAGCCAGAAGGAAATGCAGCGCAAGATGCTGCTGGCCATGGCGGCCGACCTGCGCATCGTGCTGATGCGCCTGGCCTCCCGGCTGCAGACCTTGCGCTGGCACGCTGAAAGCAAGACGCCGTGCTCGATCGCGTTCGCCCGCGAAACCCTGGACCTGTACGCGCCCCTGGCCAACCGGCTGGGCATCTGGCAGATCAAATGGGAAATGGAAGACCTGGCCTTCCGCTTTCTCGAACCAGACAAGTACAAGCAGATCGCACGCCTGCTCGAAGAAAAACGGGTCGAGCGCGAGGCCTTCATTGCCGGCGCCATCGAACGGGTGCAGGCGGCGCTGGCCAGGCATGGCATCGAGGCCGAGGTCAGTGGCCGGCCCAAGCACATCTACAGCATCTGGAACAAGATGCGGGTCAAGCGGCTGGACTTCGCGCAGATGTACGACCTGCGCGCCCTGCGCATCATCGTGGAAGACGTGCGCGCCTGCTACACGGCGCTGGGCATGGTGCACGAGATGTGGACGCCCTTGTCCAACGAATTCGATGACTACATCTCGCGGCCCAAGCCCAACGGCTACCGGTCGCTGCATACCGTGGTGGCCGACGACGACGGCCGCCCGTTCGAGGTGCAGATCCGCACGCGCGAGATGCACCAGTTCGCCGAATACGGCATGGCCGCGCACTGGCGCTACAAAGAGGCCGGCGCCAAGGGCGGCCAGGTGGCCGCGTCCAGCGAATACGACCGGCAACTGGCCTGGATGCGTCAGTTGCTGGCCTGGAACAGCGATGTCGAATCCGGCGACGCGCCGGCCGCTGACGGCGCCGACGCGGCCAAGGCGGATGCCGCCAAACCGGAAGCCGGCAAGCCGGCGTCTGGCCGGGGTGCAGGCGGCAAGAGCCGCCACGCGGCCGCCGAGCCCGCGCCTTCGGACGAACGCATCTACGTGCTGACGCCGCAGGCCCGCGTGATCGAACTGCCGGCCGGCGCCACGCCGGTCGACTTCGCCTATCACCTGCACACCGACCTGGGCCATCGCTGCCGCGGCGCCCGCGTCGACGGCCAGATGGTGCCGCTGCAGACGCGCCTGGCCACCGGCCAGACGGTCGAGATCATCTCCGCCAAGTCCGGCGGCCCATCGCGTGACTGGCTCAATCCGCAACTGGGTTTCCTGGCCAGTCCGCGGGCCCGCGCCAAGGTGCGCATGTGGTTCAACGCCATCGAACTGCAGCAACGCATCACCCAGGGCCAGGCGCTGGTCGAAAAGGAACTGCAGCGGCTGGGCAAGACGGCCGTCAACCTGGAACAACTCGCGCAGAACCTGGGTTTCGCCCGGGCGGACGACCTGTACGTCGCCGCCGCCAAGGAAGAATTCAGCCTGCGCCAGATCGACGCCGTGTTCCAGGCGCCGGCGCCGGCCGTCGAGCCGCAGCCGGCCGCCCTGCGCCACGCCAGCGCGGGCAGCGCCGAGAAAAGCGGCAAGAGCGGCGTGCTGGTGGTGGGCGTGGGCTCGCTGCTCACGCAGCTGGCGCGCTGCTGCCGCCCTGCGCCGCCCGATGCCATTGCCGGCTTCGTCACCCGCGGCCGCGGCGTGTCGATCCACCGCAGCGATTGCCACAGCTACCTGGCGCTGGCCGCGCGCGAACCCGAACGGGTCATCGAAGTGGCCTGGGGCGAGACCCCGGCGGATACCTACTATCCTGTCGACATCAGCGTGCGCGCGCACGACCGCTCGGGCCTCTTGCGGGACCTGTCCGAAGTCTTTGCGCGCTTGCGCCTGAACGTGGTGGGCGTGAACACGCAAAGCCGGCAGTCGCTGGCCCACATGGTGTTCACGGTGGAAGTGCGCGGCGGCGAATCGCTGGCCCGTGCGCTCGATGCGCTGGCCGAGGTGCCGGGCGTGTCGTCGGCGGTGCGCCGCTAGCGGGGCGGAACCGGCCAGGCCGGTCGCCCTGGCCGGTCGCAGCGCCCCGCAACCCGCAGGTTGCGAAGCGCCCGCCGCCGTATCAGTGGTCCAGCCGTTCGTGCGCGCGGTCGCGCATGTAGAACGACGCCACCAGGCCCAGCGCCACACCGAACATCACGTAGTAGGCGGGGGCCATCGGCGAGCCGGTGGTCTTGATCAGCCAGGTCACGATGAACTGCGCGAAGCCGCCGAAGATCATCACGGCCACGTTATAGGCCAGCGACAGGCCCACCGAACGCACCCGCGCCGGAAACAGCTCGGCCATCACCGTGCTGAACACGCCGAAGAAGGCCGACACGAAGAAGCACACCACGATCTGCACCGTCAGCAGGCGGGCGATCGACGGGGCATCCGACAGCCAGTAGTACAGCGGATACAGCACTACCAGGTAGCCGATCAGCGAACCGATCACGATCGGTCGGCGGCCGACGCGGTCGGACCAGGCGCCCATGAACGGTGTCAGCAGCACCATCAACGCGGCGCCGGCCATCTGCACCAGGAAGGTCTGGTTCAGCGGCAGCTTCAGGATCTGGGTCGAATAGGTCACCAGGTACGTGAAGGTGATGTAGATCGACACCGTTGCCGTCACCACCAGCCCCACGCCGATCAGCGTTTCGCGGGTGTGCGTGCGCACCATGTCCACCAGGCTCAGGCGCTGCACCTCGCCGCGTGCGGCGGCCTGGCGCTCTTCTTCCTTCATCTGCTTGAAGGCGTCGGTTTCGTCGATGTTGCGGCGGATATAGATGGCGATCGGCACAATCACCAGGCCGAAGGCGAACGGCAGGCGCCAGGCCCACGCGGCGATCTGTTCCTGGGTGAAGAACTCGGTGATCAGCGTGCCGCAGGCCGCGCCGATCAGCAGCGCCAGCATCTGGCCGGCCATCTGCCACGACCCATAGAAGCCGCGCTTGCCGTTGGGCGCCATCTCGATCAGCAGGGCGGTCGAGGTGCCGAATTCACCGCCGGCCGAAAAGCCCTGCAGCAGCCGCGCGATCAGGATGAAGATCGGTGCCAGGATGCCCGCGGCGTGGTAGGTCGGTGCCACGGTGATCAGCGCAATGGACACCGCCATCAGCGAGGTCACCAGCACCATGGCCGCCTTGCGGCCCTTCTTGTCGCCGTACATGCCCAGGATGATGCCGCCGACCGGGCGCATGAAGAAGCCGACGCCGAAGATCGCCGTGGTCATCAGGATCGCGTTCAGCTCGCTGCCGGGCACGCTGGGATCCGTCGGGAAGAACAGCTTCGAGATGATCGGCGTCATGAACGCGAACACCAGGAAGTCATACCATTCGAGGGCGTTGCCGATGACTGCCGCCACGATATTGCGCGTGGGAACTGCTTTGTGCTGCACGGTTTCTCCTTGGGGGGGCTTTTGCCTGAAGGGCGACATTCTAGGCCCAGCCCCCGGGTCGAGGTCCGCGACGCCGCGGCGTCCTGGCTTTACACTTCTCTTTTTCCCCAAGAGAGTTGCTACATGAACGCGCGCACCTGGCTGGAGACGCTGGTTGGTTTTGACACCACCAGCCGCAATTCCAATCTTGCCCTCATCGAAACCGTCCGCGATTGGCTCAAGGGCCAGGGCGTCGATGCGTGGCTGGCGCACAATCCCGAGCGTACCAAGGCCAATCTGTTCGCCACCCTGCCGGCACAAGACGGCGGCCTGCAAGGCGGCATCGTCCTGTCGGGCCACACCGACGTGGTGCCCGTGGATGGCCAGGATTGGGCCACGGATCCCTTCAAGCTGGTCGAAAAAGACGGCCTGCTCTATGGCCGCGGCAGTTGCGACATGAAGGGCTTCATCGCCGGTTCGCTGGCCCTGGTGCCGGAATTCCTGGCCATGCCGCGCAAGAAGCCGATCCACCTGGCGTTCTCGTACGACGAAGAAGTCGGCTGCGCCGGCGCGCCCTACATGCTGGCCGACCTGCACGAGCGCGGCATCCGCCCCGAAGGCTGCGTGGTGGGCGAACCCACCGGCATGCAGGTGGTGGTGGCGCACAAGGGCATCAACCTGTTCCGCTGCAAGGTGCACGGCAAGGCGGCGCACTCGTCGCTGACCCCGCGCGGCTGCAATGCCATCGAATACGCCGCCCGCCTGATCTGCCGCATCCGCGACCTGGCCGACAGCTTCAAGGCCAACGGCCCGTACGACCAGTTCTACGACGTGCCGTTCTCCACCATGACGACCAACCAGATCCGTGGCGGCATTGCGGTCAACACCATTCCCGAGCTGTGCGAATTCACCTACGAATTCCGCAACCTGCCGGGCATGCAGCCAGACGAGATCCAGGCAGAAGTCGAAAAATACGTGCGCGATGAGCTCCTGCCGCGCATGAAGGCCGAATTTGACGGTGCCAGCATCGAGATCGAGACGGGCGCCGCCGCGCCCGCCCTGGAAGCCTCGGAAGAAGCCGCCATCACCCAGCTGGTGCGCGCCCTGACCGAAGACCGCGCCACCCGCAAGGTGGCCTATGGCACCGAAGCTGGCCTGTTCCAGGGCATCGGCATCCCCACGGTGGTCTGCGGCCCCGGCCACATCGAACAGGCCCACAAGCCCAACGAGTTCGTCGCGCTGGATCAGCTGGCGTCGTGCGAAACCTTCCTGCGCCGCCTGGGGCAGTCGCTCTGACGCGCCTGGGGGCGGTGGGGCGCACCCCCGCCGCCGCCCGCGTCAGGTAAAATGACGGGTTGCAAACCGGATTTGCGGCTGGCAGTGGTCTGCCGCGATACCGGGGGAGATGCTTGGTGAAACCTTACGACTTTCCGGATGCCCAGGGCCATTTCGGCCCTTATGGCGGTGTTTTCGTGGCGGAAACGCTGATGCACGCGCTCGACGAGCTGCGCGCGGCCTATGACCATTACCGTGTCGATCCCGCCTTCCTGGAAGAGTTCAACTACGAACTCAAGCATTTCGTGGGCCGTCCCAGCCCCGTCTACCATGCCCGGCGTTGGTCGGACCTGGTCGGCGGCGCCCAGATCTGGTTCAAGCGCGAAGACCTGAACCACACCGGCGCGCACAAGGTCAACAACTGCATCGGCCAGGCCCTGCTGGCCAAGCGCATGGGCAAGCCCCGCGTCATCGCCGAAACCGGCGCCGGCCAGCACGGCGTGGCCTCGGCCACCGTGGCCGCCCGCTACGGCATGGAATGCGTGGTCTACATGGGCAGCGAAGACATCCGCCGCCAGGCCTCGAATGTTTACCGCATGAAGCTGTTGGGCGCCAAGGTCGTGCCGGTCACGTCCGGCTCGCGCACCCTGAAAGACGCGCTCAACGAAGCGATGCGCGACTGGGTCACCAACATCGAAAATACCTTCTACATCATCGGCACGGTGGCGGGTCCCGACCCCTATCCCCGCATGGTGCGAGACTTCCAGACCGTCATCGGCAACGAATGCCTGACGCAGATGCCCGAAGCCATCGGCCGCCAGCCCGACTACGTCGTGGCGGCGGTGGGCGGCGGATCCAACGCCATGGGCATCTTCCACCCCTACATTCCCTACGAAAACGTGCGCCTGATCGGCGTCGAAGCGGCGGGCGAGGGCATGGACAGCGGCAAGCACGCCGCGTCGTTGGCGGCCGGCCAGGTCGGCGTGCTGCACGGCAACCGTACCTACGTCATGCAGGATGCCGACGGCCAGGTCCAGGAAACCCACTCGGTCTCGGCCGGGCTGGATTACCCCGGCGTCGGCCCCGAGCACGCCTGGCTGAAGGATTCCGGCCGCGCCGAATACGTCGGCATCACCGACGACGAAGCCCTGCAGGCTTTCCACGACTGCTGCCGTATCGAAGGCATCATGCCGGCGCTGGAATCTTCCCATGCCATCGCCCAGGCCGTGAAAATGGCCGCCACGCTGCCGCGCGACGCCGTCATCCTGGTCAACCTGTCGGGCCGTGGCGACAAAGACATGCATACCGTCGCCGAACGTGCCGGTATCGAGCTCTAACATGACGACAACTCGCTCTGATCGCATCGCCGCCGCCTTTGCGCGCACCGCCGAATCCGGCCGCGCCGCGGCGCTGATTCCCTACATCGCGGCAGGCGATCCGTCGCCGGCTGCTACCGTGCCGCTGATGCACGCGCTGGTCCAGGCCGGCGCCGACATCCTCGAATTGGGCGTGCCGTTCTCCGATCCCATGGCCGATGGCCCCGTGATCCAACGCGCCGCCGACCGCGCCATCGCCCACGGCGTAGGCCTGGGCCGCGTGCTCGAACTGGTTGCCGATTTCCGCCGGCAGGATGCCGACACGCCCGTGGTGCTGATGGGCTATGCCAACCCCATCGAACGCATGGGCCAGGCCGAATTCGCGCGCCGCGCCGAAGCGGCCGGCGTCGACGGCGTCCTGGTGGTCGATTACCCGCCCGAGGAAATCGTCGAATTCGCCGAAACCCTCGGCCGCCACGGCATTGCTCCGATTTTCCTGCTGGCTCCCACCTCCACCGACAGCCGCATCCAGGCCGTCGCCAAGGTGGCCCGCGGCTACGTCTACTACGTCTCGCTCAAGGGCGTGACGGGCGCCGGCTCGCTCAATACCGATGACGTCGCCGAACGCGTGGCTGTCATCCGCCGCCACGTGCGCGACATTCCGGTGGGCGTGGGCTTCGGCATCCGCGATGCCGAAAGCGCGCAACGCGTGGCCGGCGTGGCCGACGCTGTCGTCATCGGCAGCAAACTGATTGAAACCATGGAGCAGGCGGTGGCGAACGTCCCCGCGGCCCAGCAAACCGACGCCGCAGTCGCCGCCGCCGGCGGCTGGCTGCGCACCATCCGGCAAGCGCTGGATCAAGTAAAACGACAAAACGCGTCGGCCTGAGCGGCTTGGCGCGACCTCCTAACGGGATGAAAAATCAATGAGCTGGATCGAAAAACTCCTGCCTCCTCGCATCAACAAGACCAGCGACAGCGGCGCCCGCCGCGTGCCGGAAGGCCTGTGGGTGAAATGCCCGTCGTGCGAAACGGTGCTGTACAGCGAAGACCTGGCGGCCAACCTGCACGTCTGCCCCAAGTGCGATCACCACATGCGCATCGGGGCCCGTGCCCGCGTCGATTCGCTGCTCGATCTCGAAGGCCGGGTCGAAATCGGCCAGACCACGCGTTCGGTCGACACGCTGAAGTTCAAAGACACCCGCAAGTACCCCGAGCGCCTGCAGGAAGCCGTCAAGCAAACCGGTGAAACCGATGCGCTGGTGGTCGTCAGCGGCTCCATCCGCGGCGTGCCGGCCACGCTGGCCTGCTTTGAATTCGAATTCATGGGCGGGTCCATGGGCTCGGTGGTGGGCGAGCGTTTCGCGCGCGGCGCCCAGGCTGCGCTGGACAACAAGACGCCCTTCATCTGCGTGGCTGCCTCGGGTGGTGCGCGCATGCAGGAAAGCCTGCTGTCGCTGATGCAGATGGCCAAGACCAACGCCATGTTGACGCGCCTGTCGGCCGCCGGCCTGCCGTTCATCAGCGTGCTGACCGACCCGACCATGGGCGGCGTATCGGCCAGCTTCGCCTTCATGGGCGACGTGGTCATTGCTGAACCCAAGGCGCTGATCGGTTTTGCCGGCCCGCGCGTGATCGAACAGACCGTACGCGAAAAGCTGCCCGAAGGCTTCCAGCGCGCCGAGTTCCTGCTGCAGAAGGGCGCCATCGACATGGTGGTCGACCGTCGTCAGCTGCGTGAAGAAATTGCGCGCCTGCTGGCGCTTCTGACCAACCAGCCGGCCGACGTCGTCACTGCCGCCTGATCGCCTGCGCACGCCGCGCCGGGCCCCTTGTTGTCCGGGGCTGCGCCGCAACCAGACGCCGCTTGCGCCAACAGGTGCCAGCGGCGTTTTGCTGGGTCGCTGCATGATGTGTGACGCGTTGATTTCGCCGGCTTGGCGGAACAGTGTTTTCCATCGGAATTGTTGCCATATTGCGACACATTGCGAGCCTTCTGGCCCGGTTTTTGCTATGTTGTGGAGTACCGGAAATCTCGTGAATTCGACCGAGAGTCTTGTCCCAACAAATACGGAGTTGCTCCCAATGCAGTCGACGAAGAAGAAAATGCTTACGCGCCTTGTCGGTTTGGCCCTGGCCAGTGTCGCTACCTTTGCTAGCGCGCAGTCGTCCGAGGGAACCCAGGGCGGGATAAGCGCCCACTATGGCATTGGCGATCACTACCAGCGCTTCACCCTGAGCTACGAAACCCCGTCGATCTGGACGTACCAGTTCGGCGGCAACTGGGGCCGGCTGGATCTCACGCCCGAACTCGGCGCCTCGTACTGGTGGGCCAACAGCGGTCGTTCGCCCGGCCACGTCTGGCAACTGAATGCCATCCCGATGTTCCGCTGGTGGACGGGCGAGCGCTTCTACCTCGAAGCCGGTATCGGCGCCACGGTGTTCTCCAGCACCCGCTTCGCCAACGAAAACATCAGCACGGCCTTCCAGTTCGGCGACCACGTGGGCATGGGTTTCCTCCTGACCCCGAACAACCGCATCGGCGTGCGTTACTCGCACTTCTCGAACGCCAGCATCAAGCGCCCGAACCCGGGCCTGGATACGGTTCAGCTGACCTACACGTACCAATTCTGATCCTTCCCGGATCAACATGAAAAAACCCTCGGCAACGAGGGTTTTTTTTCGCCTGGCCGAATCGGCGCCTGAAGATTCGGCGCATAAAAAAAAGCCCCCATCGAAAGATGGGGGCTTTTGCTCGCGCGGGGCGGCTTAGTGGCGGGTTTCGACCTGAACCAGCGGTTCGTTCGATACCGCGGCCACCGGCTTGCGCTCGCGGCCCAGGCGGACCGGCGTGTGCGCGGCAGCGATGCGCACCTGCGTCTGAGCGTGACGCTCGGGGTCGGTTTCAACCCACTGCAGGCCAGCGGCGTTCACCACGTCATGCAGGGCCTGGGCCTTGGCAGACGGGGCGGTGGCCGGCACCACGATGGGCTGGGCGCTGACCGGGGCGGCCGATGCGGTGGCCACGGGGGCGGCAACCGGGGCTACGGGAGCAGGTGCTTGCACTGCCGGGGCCGGGGCGGCCTCGGGAGCAGCAGGCGCTGCGGTCACGACGGGGGCAGGGGCCACGACCGGCTCGACAGCGGGGGTTTCCACCGGCGCAGCGACGGGCGCTGCGGGCTCGGAAACCTGGCTGGCGGGTTCGACCGTCACGGGCGACGTCGCCACCGGAGCGGCGGTCTGCACGGGCTGCTGCGCCACGGGCTCGGCCACCGGAGCGGCCGGCGTTGCGGCTTGCTCGGCCTGGGCCGCCACCGCGGTTTCAGCCGGGCGGGCTTGAGCCGGTTGAGCGTCGGCCTGCGGGGCGTCGGCTTGCACGGCCTGCGTCTGCACCGGAGCCGATTGCGTTTCAGCCTGGGCGGCAACCGGCGCGGGGGCGGCGGTCACTTGCTCGGCCTGTTCGCCAGCGTCGTCATCCGAACCGTCGTCCAGTTGCTCGTCGCTGCCTGCCACGCCGGATTCTTCCTGGCTGCGGCGGCCACGACGGCTGCGGCGGCGGCGGCGCTTGCGTTCCGGATCGGCGCCGGCTTCGGCGCCTTCGGCGGAAACCGGCACGCCATCGGCGGACTGCTCGGCGGCCTCGGCCTGCTCGGCCGACACGTCGGCGGGCTGCTTGGTTTCAGGCAGGGCAGTGGCAACCGTCTGGGCCAGCGCGGCGACCATGCTTTCCTGTTCGCTCATCGGCGCATCGGACTGGCCTTCTTCGCGGCGGTTGCGGCCACGGCCACGGCGGCGGTTGCGGCCGGCACCGGTGTCATCGCCATTGGCGTCCACGGCGACGTCCGGGCGGTTCGACGCTTGCGCGGTCTGCACGGCCTGGTCGCGTTCGGCGCGATCGCCACGCTCGTTGCGATTGTTGCGCTCGCCACGTTCCTGGCGCTCGCCGCGTTCGCCTTCGGGGCGGCGGTTGCCACGGATGTGGTGGCGGCCGCCTTCGCTGCCCTCGGCGCCTTCGGTGCGGGCTTCGCCGCGGCGGTTGCGGTTGCGGTCGGAACCATGGCGTTCGCCACGGCGCTCCTGGCCGTCGTGGCCGCTACGGCCCTTGCCGCCGCGCGACGACGAGGCGCGCTTGGCGCTCGTGTCTTCCTGGGCGGCGGGGGCGGTCTTGGCGGGTTCGGCGTTGCCGGTCAGCCAGCCGACCAGGCGCTTGAACAGGCCGCCAAGGCCTGCCGGCTGGGCTTGGGCTGCCACGGGGGCGGGCGCCGGAGCGGGCGTCGACACGGGGGCGGGCTGCGAGGGCGTGATGCCCTTGACCAGCGCTTCGGGACGGGCCTTGACTTCGCTTTCGCGCGGCTGCCAGGGGGCGTCGGTGGCCGGGGCTTCGACCAGCTCGAAGCTGGTCTTCAGCTCTTCCAGGCGCGGATCGTCGTGGCGCAGGCGCTCGATGTGGTGGTGCGGGGTCTCGAGATGCTTGTTGGGGATCAGCATCAGGTTGACCTTCAGGCGGGCTTCCATCTTGGTGATGTCGGCACGCTTTTCGTTCAGCAGGTACGTCGCCACGTCGACCGGCACCTGGGCGTGGACCGCCGCGGTGTTTTCCTTCATGGCTTCTTCCTGCAGCAGGCGCAGGACGTGCAGCGCGCTGGACTCGGCGTCGCGGATCACGCCGGTGCCGTTGCAGCGCGGGCAGGTGATGTGCGAGCCTTCGTTCAGGGCCGGACGCAGGCGCTGACGCGACAGTTCCATCAGGCCGAAGCGCGAGATCTTGCCCATCTGGACGCGGGCGCGGTCGAAATGGAGGGCATCACGCAGGCGCTGTTCGACGGCGCGCTGGTTCTTGCTGTCTTCCATGTCGATGAAGTCGATGACGATCAGGCCGCCCAGGTCGCGCAAGCGCAGCTGGCGGGCCACTTCGTCGGCGGCTTCCGAGTTGGTCCGCAGGGCGGTTTCCTCGATGTCGGCGCCACGGGTCGAGCGGGCCGAGTTGACGTCCACGGAAACCAGGGCTTCGGTGTGGTCGATGACGATGGCGCCGCCCGAGGGCAGCGTGACCGTGCGCGAGTAGGCCGTTTCGATCTGGTGTTCGATCTGGAAGCGCGAGAACAGCGGGATATCGTCGCGGTAGCGCTTCACGCGCTGGACGTTGTCCGGCATCACGACGCTCATGAACGCGGTCGCCTGGTCGGCGATTTCGTCCGTGTCGATCAGGATTTCGCCGATTTCAGGCGAGAAGTAGTCGCGGATGGCCCGGATGACCAGGCTGGATTCCAGGTAGATCAGGATGGGCGCGGAATTGTCGCGCGCGGCGCCGTCGATGGCCGTCCAGAGTTGCAACAGGTAGGACAAGTCCCACTGGAGCTCTTCGACGTTGCGGCCGATACCGGCGGTGCGGGCGATGATGCTCATGCCCTGGGGCAGCTCGAGCTGCTCCATCGTGTCGCGCAGTTCCTGGCGGTCTTCGCCCTCGACGCGGCGCGAAACGCCACCGCCACGGGGGTTGTTGGGCATCAGGACCAGGTAGCGGCCGGCCAGCGAGATGAACGTGGTCAGGGCAGCGCCCTTGTTGCCGCGTTCTTCTTTTTCGACCTGGACGATCAGTTCCTGGCCTTCGCGCAGGGCGTCCTGGATGCGGGCGGTGCGGACGTCGACGCCTTCCTTGAAGAAGCTGCGGGCCACTTCCTTGAAAGGAAGAAAGCCGTGGCGGTCTTCGCCGTAGTTGACGAAGCACGCTTCAAGGCCGGGTTCGATCCGGGTGATGACACCTTTGTAGATGTTGCCTTTGCGTTGTTCGCGGCCGGCAGTCTCGATGTCGAGGTCGATGAGTTTTTGCCCATCGACGATAGCGACGCGTAATTCTTCCTGGTGCGTCGCATTGAACAGCATGCGCTTCATGAGAGGGTTTCTCCGTTGTCATGACGCGCCGATATCGGCGCGTGACCTCGGGCCACTCGGGCTGCGGCTGAAGCGGGCAAGAAGATGCGGACCGTACCTGGGCGGCGCCCAGGCGTATCCGCCGCGGGTCAGGCGGGCACGTCGTGCCGTGGGGCACGGGGTTCTTTCAGCAGGAGGGTCAGCTTCACTGAATGTGGTTTGACGGAAATGTGCTGTGAACGGCAGTTGCGGTCGGATTGGTTGCCTACACGCAGCTGGTGCTTTAAATATGCGACGATTCTTGCAGTGCTTCAAGCCGCTTGCGGCATGCAACGGACCTGCTGGGACAGCGGGCAAAATGAATGCCACACCACTATCCGGCAGGGCGCGGTTGCGCCGGCGACCAAATGACCCAGGGGTTGAATGAGCAGGCAGTACAATGGCGGCCCACGCGCTCGACGGAGTTGCGTACTTGAGTTGCATCTCTACGCCAGCGGCTGATTCAGCCCCTTAAGGCTGTCCCGATTATATGTCGCTTTCCGCAATGCGCAAAGAAACTTCCTCCCCTATGGCACCCCCTTCCGTCCGCATGGTGGAGGTCGGCGCCGAGCATGCCGGCCAGCGCCTGGACAATTACCTGATGCGCCTGTGCAAGGGCGTCCCCAAAACCCATATCTACAAGGCCATCCGAGGCGGCGAGGTGCGGGTAAACAAGGGACGCATCTCGGCCGACTACCGCGTGGTGGAGGGCGACATGGTCCGCATTCCGCCGCTGCGGCTGCCGGACCCGGGCACGCCCAAGCCGGTGCCCGCCGCGGAATTCCCGGTCGTGTTCGAAGACGACGCAATGCTGGTGGTGGACAAGCCCGCCGGCGTGGCCGTCCATGGGGGCAGTGGCGTGTCGTTCGGCGTCATCGAGCAGTTGCGCGCCGCCCGCCCCGAGGCCAAGTTCCTGGAATTGGTGCACCGCCTTGACCGCGAGACGTCCGGCCTGCTCATGGTGGCCAAGAAGCGCAGCGCGCTGCTGGCCCTGCACGCCATGCTGCGCGAAGGGCGCAGCGACAAGCACTACTTTGCGCTGGTCGAGGGCGATTGGGTCAATGACCGCCAGCACATCAAGCTGGGGCTGTCCAAATGGACCACCCAGTCGGGCGAGCGCCGGGTCAAGGTCGACCCTGATGGCCAGACGGCGCACACCATCATCACCCTCAAACAGCGTTTTGGCCGTTACAGCCTGGTCGACGCCGAGCTGCGTACCGGCCGTACCCACCAGATCCGGGTGCACCTGGCCGCCAGCGGCTTCCCCATCGTGGGTGATGACAAATACGGCCATGACGACGTGCGCGCCGAATTCTCGCGCATGGGCTTTGGCCGGATGTTCCTGCACGCCCACCAATTGACCCTGGCCCATCCCCTGACGGGCGAACCGATGACGCTGACGGCCGAGCTGCCGCCCGCGTGCCGGAAAATACTGAAACAACTGGAGTCGGTCTGATATGTCGTATTCGCTGGTCGTTTTTGACTGGGACGGAACCCTGATGGATTCCACGCACAGCATCGTGGCCGCCATCCAGGGCGCCTGCCGCGACCTGGAGCTGCCCGTGCCGTCGGCATCGGATGCCAGCTGGGTCATTGGTCTGTCCCTGGAAAGCGCGCTGCGCCGCGCCGTGCCCGAGCTGACCCAGGCGATGCTGCCGCGCTTTCTCGAGCGCTACCGCACCCACTACCTGTTGCGCGACCCCGAACTGCGCCTGTTCGACGGCATCCCCGAGCTGCTGGCCGAATTGGCCGGGCAGAACGTGCGCCTGGCCGTGGCCACGGGCAAGAGCCGCGTCGGCCTGACCCGCGCCCTGGCTGCAACCGGCCTGGGCCCGATGTTCGATGCCACCCGTACCGCCGATGAAACCTTCAGCAAGCCGCATCCGGGCATGCTGCATGAGCTGATGCAGGAGCTGGACGTCGATCCGGCCCGAGTCGTGATGGTGGGCGACACCTCGCACGACCTGCAGATGGCGATCAACGCCGGGGTGCACGGACTGGGGGTGACCTATGGCGCCCACACCCTGAAGGAACTTGAGGGTTGTTCGCCCCAGGCCGTGCTGGACAGCGTGCCCCGGGTACGCGAATGGCTGCTCAGCCGGACGCTGGCGGCGGCCGCCTGACGCGGTATTGCCGCTGAGCCGCCCTCTGGCGGCATGCCCCAAGGGCAGGCGGATTGCCGGCTGCCCGGGAACGCCCGTGCCGGGTCGGGGTCTATCCGTGATGCCCGCCGGCAGCGCCGGCGGAATATCATGGGGCCGCGCAACGTCCATGGTTTGCGCACGGGACGGCAACGGTCCGTGCCGGCCCCCAGGAGACCCCGATGCTGATACGCAAGCCCGATGACATCCTTCCGTCTGACATCACCCCCGAGACGGTGTGGCGCTCGCGCCGCGAGCTGATCCTGCGCGCAGGCGTGGCCGCGGCGGGGCTGGGCCTGCCTGGGTGGGCAACCCGCAGCGCGTTCGCGCAGGATGCCGGCGCGTTGCCCGGCCAGCCCAATGCCGCATTCAGCGTCATGGACAAGCAGACGTCGCTGGCGGATGTGACGTCGTACAACAACTACTACGAATTCGGCGTCGACAAGGGCGAGCCTGCCGCCAATGCGGGCAAGCTGCAGACCCGGCCCTGGACCGTCAGCGTCGAGGGAGAAGTCGGCAAGCCGCGCACCTTCGGCATCGAAGAACTGCTCAAGCTGGCGCCCATGGAAGAGCGTGTGTATCGCCTGCGCTGTGTCGAGGGCTGGTCCATGGTGATCCCCTGGGTCGGCTATTCGCTGTCGGCGCTGCTCAAGCAGGTCGAACCCACGGGCAACGCCAAGTACGTCGAATTCGTGACGGCCGTGCAGCGCGAGAACATGCCGGGCGTACGCGCCGCGATCCTGGATTGGCCCTATGTGGAAGGGCTGCGCATCGACGAGGCCATGAACCCGCTGGCGATGCTGGTGTTCGGCGTCTATGGCAAGTTGCTGCCCAACCAGAACGGCGCGCCCGTGCGTCTGGCGGTGCCCTGGAAATACGGCTTCAAGTCGGGCAAGTCCCTGGTCAAGATCCGCCTGGTGGAAAAGCAGCCGGTGTCGTCGTGGATCAAGGCTGCGCCGCAGGAATACGGCTTCTATGCCAACGTGAATCCGACCGTGCCGCATCCTCGCTGGAGCCAGGCGACCGAACGTCGCATCGGCGAAGACGGCCTGTTCTCGCCCAAGCGCAAGACCTTGATGTTCAACGGCTATGCCGAGCAGGTGGCCTCGCTCTACCAGGGCATGGACCTGAAGGCCAACTACTGATCCCGCCCATGACCGAAGCGAGCAGCGCGGCTGCCATGCGCAAGCCGCAGTGGTCGGCCCGGGCCGTCGGCCGGTTCAAGCCGTTTCTGTTCCTGTTGGGGCTGACGCCGTTCGCCCGCTGGATCTGGCTGGGATTGAACAACGGCCTGACCGCCAATCCGGTGGAATTCCTGACCCGCTCGTCGGGCACCTGGACGCTGGTCTGCCTGCTTGTCACGCTGGCGATCACGCCCTTGCGCAGGTTGACCGGCCAGCCGGCCCTGGTGCGCCTGCGCCGCATGTGCGGACTGTTCGCGTTTTTCTACGGAGCCATGCACTTCATGGCCTGGGTCTGGTGGGATCGCGGCTTCGATCCGGCCGCCATGCTGCAGGACATCGGCGAGCGGCCGTTCATCACCGTGGGTTTCGCCGCCTTCGTGCTGTTGACGGCGCTGGCGGCCACCTCGACCCAGTGGGCCATGCGGCGGCTGGGCAAGCGCTGGCAGCAACTGCACCGCGCCGTCTATCTCATCGGCTGCCTGGCGGTGCTGCACTACTGGTGGCACAAGGCCGGCAAGAACGACCTGGCCCAGCCCGCGCTGTACGCCGGTGTGCTGGCGCTGCTGCTGGGTTGGCGGCTGGCGGCGTGGTGGCGCCGCCGCCGGGTCTAGGCCAGGCGGCGCTACAGCATCGCCAGCATGATCGCCGCGGTCTCGGCATCCGGCTGGCCGTCGTGCAAGGCAGGGCGGTAGTGCATCTGGAAAGCGGCCAGCACGTTGATCGTGGCGCGGTCCAGCGTGCCGTTCTGCGGGCAGGTGTAGCCCAACCGTTGCAATTGCTGCTGGAACCAGGCGACGTCGGGCGTGCCTTGGGCCTGCAGCCGCGCCAGGTGCGATGCGGCGCCCGCTTCGTCGTACCAGCGCCCAATGCCGGCCGCGGCCAGTTGCTTCCAGGGGAACAGCGGGCCGGGGTCGACCTTGCGTTGCGGTGCGATGTCGCTATGGCCCACCACGTTCTGGGGCAGGATGCCATTTCGCTGGATCACGTCGCGCAGCAGGAGGGTCAGGGCGCGGATCTGCTTGTCGCCGTACGCATGCCATTGCGGCTTGCCATCGTTGCCGTCGGTCCAGCCCGGGTTGACGATTTCGATGCCGACGGACGTGCTGTTCATGGCGTTCAGGCCATACCACGCGCTTTCGCCGGCATGCCAGGCCGCGCGGGTCTCGTCGACCAGCCGGTAGGTGCGCCCGGACGTGTTGATCAGGTAGTGGGCGCTGACCTGGCCTTGCGACAGCAGCCGCATGGACAGGGCGTCGTCGGCCGAGGTGTAGTGCAGCACCACGAAGCGCACCCGGCTGCTCTGGCTGACCGAGGTGACGGAGGTGTCCAGGTCCAGGCCGGCGGGGCCGCGATGGGCGCAGCCTGCCAGGGCCGCGGCGGCCAGGAAAACGGCAATGAAGCGGATCATGTCAGCGCGCCAGATACAGGAACAGGGTGGGCATCTTGTCCAGCTGCGGGGCGGGCTGCTTTTTCCAATCGGCGATCGTGTGGGTGGCAATCCATTCGTCGGCGGTGGTCAGTGCACGGGCGATGCACAGCTTGGTATCGCCCTTCAGGCTGGCCAGAAGCGTCGCGAACATGGCGGCGTTGCGGTAAGGCGTTTCGATCAGCAGCTGGGTCTGGTTGTGCTTGGCGGAATGCTGTTCCCAGGCCTTGAGCTGCTTGGCGCGCTCGGCGGCGTCCACCGGGGCGTAGCCATGGAACGCGAAGCGCTGGCCATCCAGTCCACTGGCCATCAGACCCAGCAGGATGGACGACGGGCCGACCCAGGGCTTGACGGTCACGCCCAGCCGGTGAGCGGCATCGACCACCTTGGCGCCCGGGTCTGCCACGGCGGGGCAGCCGGCTTCGGACACGAGGCCGATATCGGCACCCTGGCGCACGGGTTCCAGCCAGGCCTTGATCTGGGCTGCGTCGGTCTTGTCCGTCAGGGTATGGATGGTGATTTCCTGCAGCGGCCGGGTGGTCCCGATCTGCTTGAGGAAAGCGCGCGCCGTCTTGGCGTTCTCGGCGATGTAGGTATCCAGCTGGCCCGCCAGGGCGCGCGCGTCGGCGGGCAGCCAGCTTTCAGGGGCAGCCTCGCCCAGGCCGACGGGGATCAGGTGCAGCGAACCGCTCATGCGGGCGCTCCGGGTGCGTCCAGCGGGTCCAGGCCGAACTGGGCCAGCATGCGGGTCAGGGCGATCAGGGGCAGGCCGATGATGGCGGTGGGGTCATCGCTCTGGATGCTTTCCATCAGGGCGATGCCCAGGCTTTCCGCCTTGGCGCTGCCTGCGGTATCGTAGGGTTCCTCGGCGCGCAGGTAGGCATCGATGGCGCGATCGGACAGCTGCCGGAAACGGCACCGCGTCACAATGTCGGCTTTTTCCACCCGCTGGCCGTCCGTGACGGCCAGGGCGCTGTGAAATTCCACGATTTGCCCCGAAAGTGCGCGTAATTGGGCCTGGGCGCGCGGAAAATCCCCCGGCTTGCCGATCGGCTGGCCGTCCACCGTGGCCACCTGATCCGACCCGATCACGATGCTGCCCGGATGCGTAGCCGCCACCGCCATGGCCTTGGCGACCGACAGGCGCAGGGCCAGCGCCTCGGGCGTTTCGCCCGGGTGTGGCGTTTCGTCCACATCGGGCGAAATGGCGGTAAACGGCAGCCGCAGGCGGGTAAGCAGCTCTTTGCGATAGCGCGAGCTGGAAGCGAGGATCAGGCTAGGTTGTTGGGGCATGCGGTATTTGACGCTGATACGTAAGTCACAGTATTATCTAACGTTTTGCGGCATTTTTGCAGTGCAATAGCAGAGCTGAAAAGTACTGGATGGTGAAAAACCCTCGGGTGCTGAAAAGTACGCTTTGCCTGCGAGCATGCCCGCGAATGCACAGGACACTGTGCGAAAGGACTGATCATCAAGCCCATCGACGCATTCGCATTCGCCCACCAGGGCAGGGAAGCGCAAGGCACCATACCTCTTGTGCGGTTGACGCGCGCGGTTGACGGACTACCCGAACAACCGCTGGGCGATGCCGGGCTCGTGACGTGGTCCGCGCGCGGCGAGATGGGCAAGACGGGGCTGGTGTTAGGCCAGCCGCTCTTGCGCATCCGTGTGCAGGCGAATCCGGTCGTGGTGTGCCAGCGGTGCAATGCGCCGTTCGCCTACCCGGTCGACAGCGAAGTCCTGCTGCAGCTGGTCAAGTCTGAAGACGATCTCGACGACGGCATTGCCGGGGGCGATCACGCCGCCGGCCTCGACGACGAGGACGACGAAGACGATGAAGTGGAAGGTAAAGGTTTTGTGTCCAACCAGCCTGAAAAGGTGGTGGGTTCGCATCATTTCGATCTGCTGGCCCAGATCGAAGATGAGCTCATTCTGAGCGTTCCGTATGTGCCCAAGCATGATGTATGCCCGGGCGCGCAGGCCAAAGACAACGAAGCTTCCCAAGAGCCCGTTGTCAAGCGTCCGTCGCCGTTTGCGGTGCTGGAACAACTGAAGCACAAAGATTGAGATCAACATCGGGCCGCATCGCGTACAATGCGCCCCGTTTCTAGGAGTCATCATGGCTGTTCAACAAAACAAGAAGTCCCCGTCCAAGCGCGGTATGCACCGCTCGCACGATTTTCTGGTGAATCCGTCGACGGCTATCGAACCCAACACGGGCGAGACCCATCTGCGTCACCACATCAGCCCCAACGGCTTCTACCGTGGCCGCAAGGTCCTGAAGACCAAGGCCGACGAATAAGGCCCCCGGGCCGAACTCGTACTCGGACCATTTCGGCTGAGCGCTGATACCTGGCACCCGTGATACGCATCGCCATAGACTGTATGGGCGGAGACTTCGGTCTGCCCGTCACGATTCCGGCTGCGATCGAGTTCGCCCGGCAATTTCCGGATACCCGGCTATTGCTGGTCGGGCTTCCCGACGCTATCGAAGCGGCGCTCTCCGAGCACCGCGGCGTGGCGCGCGATCGCCTTGAAATCGTGGCGGCTTCCGAAGTCGTCACCATGGACGACCCGGTCGAGGTCGCCCTGCGCCGCAAAAAAGACTCCTCCATGCGCCTGGCTGCCCAGTCCGTCAAGGACGGGCGGGCCGACGCCTGCGTTTCCGCGGGCAATACCGGCGCCTGGATGGCCATTTCACGCTACGTGCTCAAGACGCTGGACGGTATCGACCGCCCCGCGATCGCCACGTCCATTCCGAACCAGACGGGCCGCGCCACCACGGTGCTGGACCTGGGTGCGAATGTGGACTGCTCGGCCGAGCACCTTCTGCAATTCGCCATCATGGGCGCCGCGCTGTCGCAGGCGGTCGACCATCGCGAGAACCCCACCGTGGGCTTGCTCAACATCGGCGAAGAAGTCATCAAGGGCAACGAGGTCGTCAAGGAAGCCGCCGAGCTTCTGCGCGCCAGTCCCCTGAATTTCTACGGCAACGTGGAAGGCAATGACATTTTCAAGGGCACGGTCGACGTCGTCGTCTGCGACGGTTTCGTCGGCAACGTCGTGCTCAAGTCCGTCGAAGGCCTGGCCAAGATGTTGTCCAGCGTCATTCGCGAAGAGTTCAAACGCAATCTGATCACGCTGCTGGTCGGCGCGCTGGCCAAGCCGGTGCTCAACCGCCTGCGCAACCGCGTCGACAACCGCCGCTACAACGGCGCGGCGCTGCTGGGCCTGCGCGGCGTGGTCATCAAGAGCCACGGTTCGGCCGACGCCTACGCTTTCGGCTTTGCGCTGCAACGGGCGCGCGAAGCCGTGGTGAGTAAACTGCTTGAGCGCACCGCTCAGACGGTCGCACAGATCAACCAGCGCGTGCAGTCGGGTTCGGGCGCTTCCGCGCTTGAGCCGGGCGTGGCTGGGGACACCGCTTGATGGATACCGCAATGAAATATTCCGTGATCGCGGGCACCGGCAGCTTCCTGCCGGAACGCGTGGTTTCGAATGACGCCCTGGCAGCGGAGCTGGCGACGCGTGACATCGCCACGTCCGACGAGTGGATCGTCGAGCGTACGGGCATCCGCCAGCGCCATTTGGCCGAACGCGGCGTCACCACCAGCCAGCTGGCCACCGAGGCCTCGCGCCGCGCGCTGGCCGATGCTGGCGTCGATGCCTCTGAAGTCGACCTGATCGTGCTGGCCACGTCCACGCCCGATTTCGTATTCCCCAGCACGGCCTGCCTGGTGCAGGCCAACCTGGGCGCCAAGGGGTCCGCGGCCTTCGACGTACAGGCCGTGTGCAGCGGTTTCGTCTACGCCCTGACCACCGCCGACAGCTTCATCCGCGCCGGCCGTGCGCGTTGCGCGCTGGTGATCGGCGCCGAAGTGTTCTCGCGCATCCTTGACTGGAACGACCGCAGCACCTGCGTGCTGTTCGGCGATGGCGCGGGCGCTGTCGTGCTCAAGGCCTCCGACAAGCCCGGCATCCTGGCCGCGCAGTTGCATGCCGACGGCAGCCAGATGAAGATCCTCAGCGCCGCCGGCAACGTCGCCTATGGCGATGTCACGGGCGACCCGTTCCTGCGCATGGATGGCCAGGCCGTGTTCAAGCAGGCCGTCACGGTGCTGGACCGTTCGGCCCGCGACACCTGCGCCGAAGCCGGTATCGAGGTGGCCGACGTCGATTGGCTGATCCCGCACCAGGCCAACGTCCGCATCCTGAATTTCCTGGCACGCAAGCTTGCGGTGCCGGTCGAAAAGGTTGTCATCACCGTCGACAGCCACGCCAATACCTCCGCGGCCAGCGTGCCGTTGGCCCTGGACGCCGCGCGCCGCGATGGCCGCGTCAAGCCGGGCCAGCTCATCCTGATGCAAGGCGTAGGCGGCGGATTCACCTGGGGTTCCGTACTGGCCCGCATGTAAGGGCGAGTCCGGTCCGGGCGCGGTCAGCCGCGCCCGCCTGGATGACGCGCCCGACATTCCCACAGACTCTGAATCAATCCATACGGTCGAACATGAAAATCGCTTTTGTCTTTCCTGGCCAGGGTTCCCAGTCGGTCGGCATGCTGGACGCCTGGTCCGATGTCGCCGCGGCGACCGACGTCGTGGCGCGCGCCTCGCAGGCGCTTGGCCAGGACCTGGGCGCGTTGATCGCGCAGGGCCCCGCTGAGCAGCTCAACCTGACCACCAATACCCAGCCGGCCATGCTGACGGCCAGCGTCGCGTTCTTCGCGGCCTGGCGCGCAGCGGGCGGCCGCATGCCCGACGTCGTGGCCGGCCACAGCCTGGGCGAATACGCCGCGCTGACGGCCGCCGGTTCGCTGGCCCTTGAAGATGCCGTGCGCCTGGTGCGCGTGCGCGCCGATGCGATGCAGGCCGCCGTGCCGGTCGGCACCGGCGCCATGGCTGCCATCCTGGGCCTGGACGACGATGCCGTGCGCGCCGCTTGTGCCTCCGCCGCGCAGGGCGAAGTGGTCGAAGCCGTCAATTTCAACGCCCCGGCGCAAGTCGTGATCGCGGGCCACAAGGCCGCCGTCGAACGCGCCTGCGAACTGGCCAAGGCAGCGGGCGCCAAGCGTGCGCTGCTCTTGCCGGTGTCCGCGCCGTTCCACTCCAGCCTGCTCAAGCCCGCCGCCGATGTGCTGGCCGGCGCATTGGCCGGCGTGGCGGTGTCTGCGCCCCAGGTGCCTGTCATCAATAACGTCGATGTCGCGTCGCCGGTCGAGCCCGGGGCAATCCGGGATGCGCTGGTACGCCAGGCATGGCATCCTGTGCGCTGGGTGGAAACGCTGCGCGCCATGAAGGCCCAGGGCGTGACCCACATCATCGAATGCGGTCCCGGCAAGGTGCTGGCCGGCCTGACCAAGCGCATCGATCCCGAGCTTACCGGTCTGGCCATCACGGATCCGGCTTCGCTGGAAGCCGCGTTGGCCGCGGTTAACGGAAATTAAGAGCATGGAAAACACCTCGATCGAACTGCAGGGCAAGATCGCCCTGGTCACGGGCGCGACGCGCGGCATTGGCCGCGCCATTGCCCAGGAGCTGGCTGCGCGCGGCGCAACCGTCGTCGGCACGGCCACGTCCGAGTCCGGCGCGGCCGCCATCACCGAAGCCCTGGCGCCGTTCGGCGGCCGTGGCGTGGTGCTGGACGTGACCAACGCCGAAGCGTGCGACGCCCTGATCGACGCCTTGGGCAAAGAGGGCGGTGGCCCCCACATCCTCGTCAATAATGCAGGCATCACCCGCGATACGCTGGCAATGCGCATGAAAGACGACGACTGGTCGGCCGTCATCGATACCAATCTGGCCTCGGTGTTCCGCCTGTCGCGCGCCGTGCTGCGCAACATGATGAAGGCCCGTTGGGGACGCATCATCAACGTCACGTCGGTGGTGGGCTCCAGCGGCAACCCCGGCCAGGCCAACTACGCGGCCGCCAAGGCCGGCGTCGCCGGCATGTCGCGCGCCCTGGCGCGCGAACTGGGCAGCCGCAACATCACCGTCAATTGCGTGGCCCCCGGCTTCATCGATACCGACATGACGCGCGCCCTGGGCGAAAGCCAGACCGCCGCGCTGCTGCAGCAGATTCCGCTGGGCCGTCTGGGGTCGCCCACGGACATCGCCCATGCGGTGGCCTTTTTGTCCGGGCCGCAGGCGGGTTACATTACCGGCACCACCCTGCACGTCAACGGCGGGATGTACATGCAATAAGTCACGAAGCGCGCGGGCGGCCCAGGCCGCCGCGCCATCGTCGGGCAACTGGCGGGGCAACGCGCGGTTCAACCGGAAACGCCGCACACCGGTATTGCTGCGCCCTCGGGGCGACAGTTCGAAGTGCGCGGTGTTATTTTTGTCACGGCCTGGCGTTTGCAGTACTCTGCGCTTGGCTATAATTCGCGGGATTTTTCCCATTTGGAGATCTGCATGGAAAGCATCGAACAGCGCGTCAAGAAGATCGTCGCTGAACAACTTGGCGTGAACGAAGCCGAGATCAAGAACGAATCCTCCTTCCTTGACGACCTCGGTGCCGATTCGCTCGACATGGTCGAACTGGTCATGGCGCTCGAAGACGAATTCGAGACCGAGATCCCCGACGAAGAGGCCGAAAAGATCACGACCGTGCAACAAGCGATTGATTACATCAATTCGAACGGTAAGCAGTAAGCTCAGCCTATATCCTTCTGGTTGCCCGAAATCCGATTTCGGGGCCAACCGGGAATCGGGGCGGTTTCAGGAATTTGCCGTGTGGTCCACGCGCGGGACGGGGGTTAAAGCCCGACCCGCTTTTGCGTGTTCCGCACGTGCAGCGCATCCCGAAAACCGCCTTTCTTTTGTCTGTTTGAGGAGTCATCCGTGAAGCGACGAGTCGTCATCACTGGCCTTGGTATCGTTTCGCCCGTTGGCAACGACCTGACCACCGCTTGGGACAATATCGTCAACGGACGTTCTGGCATCAGCCGCATCACCCGTTTCGATCCCTCGGCCATCACCACGCACATCGCTGGCGAAGTCAAAGACTTCGACATCAGCACCTATATCTCGGCCAAAGAAGCCCGCCAGATGGATACCTTCATCCATTACGGCCTGGCTGCCGGGATGCAGGCGTGGCGCGACAGCGGCCTGGAAGTCACCGAAGCCAATGCCGAGCGCATCGGCGTGATCGTCGGTTCGGGCATCGGCGGCCTGCCGCGCATCGAAGAAACCCAGGTCGAGTACATGGCCAAGGGTCCGCGGCGCATTTCGCCGTTCTTCGTGCCGGGTTCGCTGATCAACCTGATCTCCGGTCACCTGTCCATTGCCTATGGCATGAAGGGCCCCAGCTACGCCGTCGTGTCGGCCTGCACCACGGGCCTGCATTGCATCGGCGATGCGGCCCGACTGATCGAGTACGGCGATGCCGACGTCATGGTGGCAGGCGGCGCCGAGTCGACCGTGTCGCCGCTGGGTATCGGCGGTTTTGCCGCCATGCGCGCGCTGTCGACCCGCAACGATGACCCTCAAACGGCTTCGCGTCCCTGGGACCGCGACCGCGACGGCTTCGTGCTGGGCGAAGGCGCCGGCGTGCTGGTGCTGGAAGAATACGAACACGCCAAGAAGCGCGGCGCGCGCATCTATGGTGAGTTCGCCGGCTACGGCATGAGCTCCGACGCCCACCACATCACGGCCCCCGACAAGGACGGCCCGCGTCGCGGCGTCATCAACGCGCTGCGCAACGGCGGCCTGAACGTGGACGACATCCAGTACGTCAACGCGCACGGCACGTCCACGCCCCTGGGCGACAAGAACGAGACCGACGCGCTGAAGCTTGCTTTCGGCGATCACGCCAAGAAGCTGGTGGTGAACTCGACCAAGTCCATGACTGGCCACCTGCTGGGCGCGGCCGGCGGCATCGAGGCTGTGTTCACGACCCTGGCGGTCTACAACCAGGTCTCGCCCCCGACGATCAACATCTTCAATCAAGATCCGGAATGCGATCTGGATTACTGCGCCAACGAGGCGCGGCAGATGAAGATCGACGTGGGTCTGTCCAACTCGTTCGGCTTCGGCGGCACCAACGGCTCGATGGCCGTTCGCCGGGTCTGATTTGGAAGACCCGGGCCAGGGGCGCTGGACGTTTCGCGTGCCTGTCTTGCGGCCGCGCGGCGTTGCGGCGCTTTTGGCCTTGGGGCTGGCCGCTGCCGCGGCCAGCCTCCTGACTGCCGGCGCCTGGCTTGGCCCCGCCTGGCTGGCTGTCGCCGCCCTGGTGACACTGGGGCTGGCGGCGGGGCTGTTACACTCGGACGGTAGTGGCCTGTCCCCGGTATCGGCGTTGCGTACGGCGGCCGGATCCGGCCGTTGGCAGGTGCGCCTGCCGGGCGGCTGGCAGGACGCGGCGCTGGTGCACCAGCATCGCGGGCCGGCATGGCTTACGCTCACCCTGCAGCCCTTGCCCTCCGGGAGTATGGCCTTTAACAACAACAATGTAACTTTCACCGTCTGGCAGCAGACGTTGCGACCCCAGGCCTGGCGGCGTTTGTGCCTCCTGGCGGGTGCGGCGCGGCGCTTGTCCCCGGCGGTCCGCCTGCGGGAGGCCTCATGAGCGAGCGCGAAGTCGACGCCGAGCTTGTCGCCCGCGTCCAGCGGGGCGACAAGAAGGCCTTCGATCTGCTGGTGCTGAAGTACCAGCGCAAGATTCTTCGCCTGCTGGCCCGGATGATCCGGGACCCGTCCGAAATCGAGGACGTGGCCCAGGAAGCGTTCATCAAGGCCTATCGGGCCCTGCCTCAGTTTCGGGGCGAGAGCGCGTTCTACACCTGGTTGTATCGCATTGCCATCAATACGGCCCGCAATTGGCTCGCCTCGCAGGGCCGGCGGCCGAGCGCGCCCAATGCGATAGAAACGGAAGACGGTGAAACTTTTAACGAAACCGACAACCTAACCGATATAAGCACGCCGGAATCCATGGTGGCCAGCCGCGAGATCGCCGAGACGGTGAACGCGGCCATCGAGGAATTGCCCGAGGAATTGCGCACCGCGATCGTCCTGCGTGAAATCGAAGGTATGAGTTACGAAGACATCGCCCAGAGCATGGACTGCCCCATTGGTACGGTGCGTTCCCGCATTTTTCGTGCGCGTGAAGCCATCGCGACCAAGTTGCGCCCATTGCTTGGCACCGATGCCGAGCGTCGCTGGTAAGGAGTGGCAGTCATGCAGACAACAGCAGCCAAGTCCGTCGTTTCTTCCGAGGCCGCCTGGGAGGAATCACTTTCCGCCTGGATGGACGGAGAGGAAACCGACGATATTCTCCCCGGCCTGCTGACCCGTGAAGGGCGGCAGACCTGGGACACCTATCATCTTATTGGTGATGCCCTGCGCAACACCGACCTGGCGCTGACGCCCAGCGCGGGCTTTCACGCCCGCCTGTCGCGCGCGCTGGACGCCGAGCTGCCGATCGTGGCGGCGCCCCGGCGCCGTTCGCCGCTGCGCATGGGCCTGTCCGGCCTGGCCGTGGCGGCTGCGGTCGCGACCGTCGCCTGGGTGGCCCAGCCGTACCTGGCGGGCGGCTCCCCCGGCACCGAGACGCGCGTGCTGGCCGACGCCAGCCTGAGCGGCACCGACACTTCGGGCCTGAGCGACTACCTGGAGGCCCATCGCCAAATGGCCGGCCCCAGCGCGGTCCGCCAGGTGTCGTTCGATGTCGGAGCGGGACGCTGATGGCCTTGGTGCTTCCGAATCGCTGGCCGGTGCTGGGCCGGGCCGCCTCGTGGCAGGCCCACCGCGCCGGCTGGTTTGCCGCTACGCTCCTGACCGCATTCCTGGCCGCGCACGAACCGGCGCGCGCCGCCGATACCGCGCCCGCCCAGCAGGGCGATGACGTGGTCCAACTGCTGTCGCGCATCCAGCAGGCGGCGCGCAAGCAGGACTACGCGGGCGTGTTCATGTATCAGCAGGGCGAGATGATCCAGTCGTCGCGCCTGGTGCACGTGCTGGACGGTACTGGCGAACGCGAACGGCTCGAGATCCTGGACGGCCAGCCGCGCGAGTACCTGCGTCACAACGAAGATGTGCAGTGCCTGATCCCCGAGCGCAAGACGGTCCTGATCGAGCGTCGCCGCGGCGACCGCTTTCCCGGCCTGCTGCTGGGCGATCCGGCCAACCTGACCGAGCACTACAAGATCCGCACCGAATCGGCCCTGCACCGGGTCGCCGGGCGCGAATGCCGTCTGATCACTATCGAACCGCTGGACAAGTTGCGCTATGGCTATCGCCTGTGCGCCGACGTCGAGACCAACCTGCTGCTGAAGGCCCAGACGCTCAACGCCGCCCGCGGCGTGGTCGAGCAGGTGTCGTTCACGTCGCTGCGTCTGGGCGCCGAGGTCGATCCGCAGTCGCTGACGTCGCGCTGGAACACGCGCGACTGGAAGGTGCTGGAACCCGCCATGAAACCGGTCGACCTGGGCGCGCTGGGATGGCGCATTCCGGCACCCAAGGGGTTCAGCGTGGTGATGCAGGTGTCGCGCTCGATGGGGCGCGGGGCCACGGTCAACCAGATGGTGCTGTCCGATGGCTTGGCGGCGATCTCGGTGTTCATCGAACCCTATGACAGCCAGCGCGGGCATCATCCGCCCCCTGGCGCGGCCCAACGTGGTTCGATTACCGTATACGGCACCCGTATCGCCGATTACTGGCTCACCGCCGTGGGCGAGGTGCCCGTGGCGACGCTGGAACAGCTGGCGGAAGCGACTGAATACGTACCCGTGGCGAACGCTCCGGCGGCTGGCTCCAAGTGAGCAGCCTCTGCGGCAAGAAGTAAATTCGGAGCAATCTATGAAAGCATTGATGGTGTCGAACCCCAGCCTGCGGCGCTTTCTGGCGGCCGCGACGGCGGGGCTCATGATGTCGGCCGCTTTTGCGCCCGTCTCGCAGGCGCAGACCCCCGCGGCCGATACGCCCACCCCGACGGTGGTACTGCCTGACTTCACCAGCATCATCGAAAAGGCCGACCCGGCGGTCGTGAACATCCGCACCACCGCCACCGTGCCGATCCGCGGCGTGGGCCCCGGCGGCAACGATCCGGCCGAACTGTTCCGCTGGTTCTTCGGCCCCGACTTCCAGCCGCCGGGCCAGCAGGCCCCCGGTCAGCGTCAGCGTCCGCAGCAGCCTCAGCCGGAAGAACGCACTGTGCCGCGCGGCGTGGGTTCGGGCTTCTTCATTTCCGATGACGGCTACATCATGACCAACAATCACGTGGTCAGCGATGCAACCGACATCTACGTCACCCTGACCGACGGCCGCGAGTTCAAGGCCAAGGTCATCGGCACCGACGAGCGCACCGACGTCGCGCTGATCAAGATCGAAGCCAAGGACATGACCCCGCTGGTCATCGGCGACCCCAAGAAGCTCAAGAAGGGCCAATGGGTGCTGGCCATCGGTTCGCCGTTCGGTCTGGATTCCACGGTCACGTCGGGCATCGTCAGCGCCATCGGCCGCGACACCGGCGAATACCTGCCGTTCATCCAGACGGACGTGGCGGTGAACCCCGGCAACTCGGGCGGTCCGCTGATCAACCTGGCGGGCGAGGTCGTGGGCATCAATTCCCAGATCATTTCGCGCAGCGGCGGCTTCATGGGCATTTCGCTGGCCATTCCCATCGACGAAGCGATGCGCGTGGTGGATCAGTTGCGCGCGACCGGCAAGGTCACGCGCGGCCGCGTGGGCGTGCAGATCGGCGAAGTCGGCAAGGACGTGGCCGAGGCCATCGGCCTGCCCAAGGCCGAAGGCGCCCTGGTCAGCAGCGTCGAGGTCGACGGTCCGGCCGAACAGGCGGGCGTGCAGCCGGGCGACGTGATCCTGTCGTTCAACAAGGAACCGATCAAGCGTTGGTCCGATCTGCCCCGCATCGTCGGCGAAACCAAGCCCGGCACGCGCGCCGACATGGAAGTGTGGCGCAAGGGCAAGAAGATGACGCTGTCGGTCAAGGTGGGCGAGATTCCCGCCGAGAAGGCCGCTGCGGGCAAGAAGCCCGCGACGCCTGCGCCTGAAATCACCAACGCGCTGGGCCTGGGCGTGGTGGACGTGCCCGCCGACGTGCAGAAAAAGCTGCGCATCAAGGGCGGCGTGCAGGTCAAGGTCGCCGAAGGCGCTGCCGCCAAGGCGGGCCTGCAGGAAGGCGACATTGTGTTGGCTCTGAACGACACCGACGTCACCGGCGCCAAGCAGTTCGCCGAGCTGGTGGGCAAGCTGGACAAGGGCCGCGCGGCGGGCTTGCTGGTGCGTCGCGGCGAGCAGACACAGTGGGTGGCGGTACCCGCAAGCAAATAAGGCCCAAGACCGGCTAAAATGGCTGGTTGCCGCAAGAGGGGGCGCCTGGCGCCCCCTCGTTTTTGCCCGGAAACGCCGCGGATCGCGGCCCGGCAGGGCGGCCGGGCCTGGTGCCCGAGGCGTTTGCCTATAACCCCCGTCAGCCGTGCCTACCCTGGTGGCGGCGTCTTCCGGCAGTTTGCCGAGTGTTCCGTCCCTTTTAAATTCAAGCATGCAGCATATTCGCAACTTCTCCATCATTGCCCACATCGATCACGGCAAATCGACCCTGGCCGATCGCCTGATCCAGCGCTGCGGCGGATTGGCGGATCGCGAAATGTCGGCGCAGGTGCTCGACTCCATGGAGATCGAGCGTGAGCGCGGCATTACCATCAAGGCCCAGACCGCGGCCCTGCACTACAAGGCGCAGGACGGCAAGATCTACAACCTGAACCTGATCGACACCCCGGGGCACGTCGACTTCTCGTATGAAGTCAGCCGCTCGCTGTCGGCCTGCGAAGGTGCGCTGCTGGTGGTGGATGCCTCGCAGGGCGTCGAGGCCCAGACCGTGGCCAACTGCTACACCGCCATCGAGCTGGGCGTGGAAGTGCTGCCGGTCCTGAACAAGATGGACCTGCCGCAGGCCGACCCCGAAGGCGCCCGCCAGGAAGTCGAGGACGTGATCGGCATCGACGCCTCGCAAGCCGTGCTGGCCAGCGCCAAGACCGGCATGGGTATCGACGAAATCCTGGAAACCATCGTGGCGCGCGTGCCGCAGCCCAAGGGTGACCCCGAAGCGCCGTTGCAGGCCCTGATCATCGACTCGTGGTTCGACAACTACGTGGGTGTGGTGATGCTGGTTCGCATCGTCAACGGCGTGCTCAAGCCCAAGGACAAGATCCTGCTGATGGCCTCGGGTGCCACCCACCTGTGCGAGCAGACCGGCGTGTTCACGCCGAAGTCGCAGCAACGCCCGCATCTGTCGGCGGGCGAGGTGGGCTTCATCATCGCCGGCATCAAGCAGCTCGAAGACGCCAAGGTCGGCGATACCGTCACGCTGGCCAACAAGCCGGCTGCCGCGGCCTTGCCCGGTTTCAAGGAAGTGAAGCCGCAGGTGTTCGCCGGCCTGTACCCGGTTGAAAGCTCCGAATACGACCAACTGCGCGATTCGCTCGACAAGCTCAAGCTGAACGATGCCGCGCTGATGTTCGAACCCGAAGTGTCGCAGGCGCTGGGCTTCGGCTTTCGCTGCGGCTTCCTGGGCCTTCTGCACATGGAAATCGTGCAGGAACGCCTGGAGCGTGAATTCGACATGGACATCATCACCACCGCGCCGTCGGTGGTGTACGAAGTCGAGCAGCGCGATGGCACCGTGATCACGGTCGAAAGCCCGTCGCGCATGCCGGAAGTGGGCAAGATCCAGGACATTCGCGAACCGATCGTGAAGGTCACGCTGTTCATGCCGCAGGACTACGTCGGCCCGGTCATGACGTTGTGCAACAACAAGCGCGGCTCACAGATCAACATGAGCTACCACGGGCGTCAAGTGCACCTGGTGTACGAGATCCCGCTGGCCGAAATCGTGCTGGACTTCTTTGACAAGCTCAAGTCGGTGTCGCGCGGCTATGCCTCGATGGACTACGAGTTCCTGGAATATCGCTCGGCCGACGTGGTGCGCGTGGACCTGCTGATCAACAACGACCGCGTCGACGCGCTGGCCGTGATCGTTCACCGCAGCAACGCCCGCCATCGCGCCCGCGATGTCGTGACGCGCATGCGCGGCTTGATTCCGCGCCAGATGTTCGACGTCGTGATCCAGGCCGCCATCGGCGCCGAAATCATTGCCCGCGAAAACGTCAAGGCGCTGCGCAAGAACGTGCTGGCCAAGTGCTACGGCGGCGACATCTCGCGCAAGAAGAAACTGCTGGAAAAGCAGAAGGCCGGCAAGAAGCGCATGAAGCAGGTCGGCACGGTGGAAATTCCCCAGGAAGCATTCCTGGCCATCTTGCAAGTGGACGACAAATAAGAACCCAAGAAGGCGGTTAGCTGATGAGTTGGAACTTTGCCCTGATCCTGTTTGTTCTGCTGGTGCTGACCGGCATCATCTGGGGACTCGATCTGGCCGTATTGCGGCGCGGCCGCGAACGCCGGGCCCAGGAAGCCATGGCGCAGTACGATGCGGCCCTGGCCGGCGGCGACGCACAGGAGGCCGAACGCCAGCGGCGCGAGGCCGGCGACAAGGCCCGCCGCGTGCCGTGGTGGATCGAATACGCGGTCAGCTTTTTCCCGGTGATCCTGTTCGTGTTCGTGCTGCGTTCGTTCGTGGTCGAGCCGTTCCGCATTCCGTCGGGTTCGATGCTGCCCACGCTGCAATCGGGCGACCTGATCCTGGTGAACAAGTTCAGCTATGGCCTGCGCCTGCCCGTCATCGACAAGAAGGTCGTCGATATTGGCAAGCCGCAGCGCGGCGACGTGTTCGTGTTCCGCTACCCCGTGGATCCGGACGTCGACTACATCAAGCGCGTGGTCGGCCTGCCGGGCGACGAAGTGGCCTACCTGGACAAAAAGCTGTACGTGAACGGCCAATTGGTGACGCATGTGCGCGACGGCGACTACTTCGAACCCGATCGTGTCTCGTATATTGCGCAATATAAAGAGAAATTGGGCGAAGTTAGTCACAATATCCTGCTCGATGAGAACAGGCCGCAGGAATATCGTCCACAGTACCAATTTCCGTCCCTGGGGAACTGCCAATATTCCCGCGATGGGGTACGCTGCAAAGTACCCGAGGGGCAATACTTCGCCATGGGCGATAATCGGGATAACAGCGCCGACAGTCGATACTGGGGTTTCGTACCTGAAGCCAATATCGTCGGGAAGGCCTTCTTCATCTGGATGAATTTCAGCGATCTCAGCCGGATCGGCCGGTTCAACTGATTATGTCGCTAGCCACGCTAGAAAACCGGCTGGATCACCACTTCGGTGATCCAGCATTGCTTGAACAGGCACTGACGCATCGTAGCCACGGTGCGCGCCACAACGAGCGGCTGGAATTCCTTGGGGATTCCGTGCTGAACTTCGTCGTCGCGGCGATGCTGTTCGAGCGTTATTCGAAAATCGACGAGGGCGACCTGTCGCGCCTGCGGGCCAACCTGGTCAAGCAGGCCTCGCTGGCCGATATCGCCCAGCGCCTGGAACTGTCGCAATACCTGCGCCTGGGCGAAGGTGAATTGAAAAGCGGCGGTTTCCGCCGTCCGTCGATCCTGGCGGACACGGTCGAGGCGCTGTTCGGCGCCGTGTTCCTGGATGCCGGCTTTGACGCCGCCCGCCGCGTGATCGTGCGCCAGTACCAGCCGGTGCTGGCCTCGGTCGACCCCAAGACCCTGGGCAAGGACGCCAAGACCTTGCTGCAGGAATTTCTGCAGGGCCGCAAGCTGGCCCTGCCCGTGTATACCGTGGTGGCCACGCATGGCGCGGCCCACAGCCAGCAGTTTGAAGTCGAGTGCGCCATTCCGGCGCTCGAAATCAAAGTGACGGCGCCTGGCGCCAGCCGCCGCGCCGCCGAGCAATCGGCGGCCAAGCTGGCCCTGGAAGCCGCGCTGGCCGTCAGCCCGGCGACCAAGGCTGCCCGCAAGTCGGGCAAGGCGCGCAAAACCGCGCAATTGTCGCTGCCCGTGGCAGTGTCCCAAGAGACTAAATGAGCGATACCCCTTTTCGTACCGGCTTCGTGGCCATCGTCGGCCGCCCCAATGTGGGCAAGTCCACGCTGACGAATGCCCTGATCGGTTCCAAGATTTCCATCGTGTCGCGCAAGGCGCAGACGACGCGTCACCGCATTCATGGCGTGCTGACGCGCGAGCACGAGCAGTTCGTGTTCGTCGATACGCCGGGGTTCCAGACGCGCCATGGCGGCGCGATGAACCGCATGATGAACCGCGTCGTGACGCAGGCCCTGGCCGACGTCGATGTGGTGGTGCACGTGGTCGAGGCCGGTAAATGGTCCGAGGGCGACGCCAAGCTGCTGCCGCTGTTGCCGTCGCCCGAGCGCACCATCCTGGTCGTCAGCAAGATCGACGCCCTGAAGAACCGCGACGAGCTGTTCGCCTTTGTCTCCAAGATCATGGCGCTGCACCCGTTCGGCGCCGTGGTGCCGGTCAGCGCTACCAAGAACCAGCAGCTGGATCAGCTGCTGCAGGAAATCGCGGCGCGCCTGCCGGAAGGCGAGGCGATGTTCGAAGAAGACACCCTGACCGACCGCCCGATGCGCTTCATCGCGGCCGAGCTGGTGCGCGAGAAGATCTTCCGCCTGGTGGGCGACGAACTGCCCTATGGCTGTACGGTCGTCATCGAGCAATGGGAAGAAACCGACAAGGGCGCGCGCATTGCCGCCTGCGTCGTCGTGGAGCGTGACAGCCACAAGCCCATTCTGCTGGGCACCGGCGGCATGCACATGAAACGCATCGCTTCCGAGGCGCGGCAGGACATCGCCAAGCTGCTGGACAAGCCGGTGCACCTTGAGATCTACATCAAGGTGCGCAAGGGCTGGTCCGACCGCGAGAGTGCGCTGCGCGATCTGGGCTATGAGTAAACGGGCGCCACGCGTCCAGGATCGCCCGGGATACATGCTGCACGCCACTGCGTGGCGTGAGACTTCCCTCATTGTTCAGACCTTCTCGCGCGACCACGGCTGTGTGGCCATGGTCGCCAAGGGCGCCAAGCGCCCGTATTCCGTCCTGCGCCCCGTGTTGTCGGCCTTTCAGCCCTTGCTGCTGTCCTGGACCGGCAACGGCGAAGTCAAGACGCTGACGCGCGCCGAAATCATGGGCGTGCGCGCCCTGAGCGGTACCGCGCTGATGTCGGCCTGGTACATGAACGAGCTGCTGCTGCGGCTGTTGCCTCGCGAAGACGCCCATCCCTTGCTGTTCGATGCCTACGATATGGCATTGCAGCAGCTCTCTGGCGGCACCCGCGCCGCCGGCGCCTTGCGCCGCTTCGAATGGACGCTGCTGCGCGAAACCGGCTATGGCGTGGACGAAGCCGAGCCCGATTTCGACGACCCGGTCATCGAGCCGGCCTTGCGCCGCGACCTGCGCGAGCGCCTGGCCGAGAACCTGGCCGGCCGGCCCCTGGCCACGCGCCGGGTGCTGATGGACCTGCAGCGCATCTGAGCCTGCGGCGCGTCCGGCCATGACCTTCACGCTCAAACAGGTCGAGACCTTTCGTACGGTATACGAAACCGAAAGCGTGACCGCCGCCGCCCGGCGCCTGGATGTATCGCCCGCCACCGTCAGCGCCACCCTGGCCGCCCTGGAAGCCAGCATCGAACTGCGCCTGTTCGAGCGCGTGCGCCAGCGCATGCTGCGCACCCCGGAAGCCACGTTGCTGTACGAGGAAATCCGGCGCCTGAATGTCGGTCTGGAAAGCCTGGGCAGGAAGATTCGCGCCATTCGCGGAGCGGCCCAGCCGCGGCTGCGCATCGGCTGCATCCATGCCTACAGCGGCGCGGTGGTCAGCGATGCCATCACGCGTTTTCGCCAGCGCTATCCCGATACGCCGCTGTACTTGCAGATCCGCGATTCGAATACGCTGCGCGACATGGTCGTGTCCGGCGAACTGGATCTGGCGACGGTGGCCGACGAGTCGGAACTGGAAGGCCTGCGCGGTCACCGGCTGGCCAGCTTGCGGGCCGTGGTGGTGTTTCCTGAAACCCATTCGCTGGCGCGTCTCGCGCAGGTCGGGTTTGCCCAGTTGGCCGACGTCGACATCATTGCTTTGAACACCGAGGATGCTTCGCGCCAGCGGCTGGATGCGCTGGTGCTGCAGGCCGGCGCGAGCCTGAAGATCGCCATCGAGACGCCGTATTCCGCGACCGTCTGCCAGTTGGCCCTGGATGGGCATGGCGTCGGCATTGCCAACCCCGCCACGGCGGTGAGCCTGGAAGCGGCGGGGTTGCGCCACCGGCCGCTGGCCGCGCCGGTGCATTTCGAATGCCACATGATCGTCCACGGCAGTCGGCCGCTGTCCGAAGCCGGCAAATTCTGGGCGACCTGTTTGCGGGCCGCCCTGGCGCCGCTGGTGGAACGCTATGGGGTCGCCCGCGGCTAGGTGCCGAACGCACCGGGCGTTGCGCCCGCTATCCGCATCAACCCCGGCGTCCGTCCGACGTCAGGATCAATACCACCGACGATTCCGCATCCAGTTGGCCCGCGCGCCGCAGCCGCGTCACCGCCGCCAGCGCCGCGGCCGACGACAATTCAGTGGCCAGGCCCAGGCGTTCCAGCCGTTGTTGGGCCTGCGCGGCCGCGGCATCCGAGACCTCGACCGGCGAGCCGCCCGAGCGCGACAGGGCTTGCAGCGATTGCAGGGTGGTGGTGCCGCCCGCGATCGAGTACTGGTCCGTGGCGCCTTCCCACAGGCTGCGGGCATCGCCCGTGGCCCGCGCCCGCGATAGCCGAGCGTAGGGTTCCACGGCGTGCAGCCGTGGCAATTGCGCGATCAGGCCGGCGTGCAGCAAGTGCTGCCAGCCCAGCAGGATGCCCCACAGCAGGTCGCCCCGGGCGGTCGGCACGATGATGTCCGTCGGCAGGCCGCAGGCATCGAAGATCTCGCGGGCGATGGGCTTGTAGCCTTCGACCCCATAAGCGTGGGTGCCGACGGGCGGATTGAGGTAGTTGGTGCCGGCGAAGGCGCCTTGATTGCGGCACAGGTCCGCCACAAACGGCCATCGCCCCAGGCTGTCGTCGAACGCCGTCAGGCGTGCGCCGAAGCGCTGCATGGCGTCGCGTTGCAAGGGCGGACAGTTGCGGGTGATGGCGATGTCCGCTTGCAGCCCGGCGGCCGCGCAGTAGGCCGCCAGCGAGACGCCGGCGTTGCCGCTGGAGGCGGCGGCCACGCGGGACGCCCCCGCCAGGCGGGCGCGCGACACGAGCTGGGCGGCCATGCGGTCCTTGTGGCTGCCGGTGGGGTTGGCGCTTTCGCATTTGAGCCACAATCGGCCGACGCCTTCGGCTTGCGCCAGGTGCGGGGCGTCCAGACACGGCGTGGCGCCTTCGCCCAACGTCACGGGATTGAGCACCGGCAAGGCCATTGCCTCATCGCCCGCCCCGGCGTCGTAGCGGCATTCCAGCGAGGCGGGGTGGCCGGCCTGCAGACAATGGGGGCAGCCTTCCGGGTAATCGGCGGGCGGCAGCAGGCTTTCGCAGCGAATGCAGCGCAGGCCGGACAAGCGGGGGTTCATCTGCATGGGGTCAGTACAGCGAGGCAAGGGAATCCAGGGGAAGGGCAGGCGCGACTTGCAGCAGGCAGTCGCCGTCGTCGCTGCGGGCGATGGCGCGCAGGCAGACGACGGTGCCTGCCTGCGGGCTGGGCAGGTTGCGCGACGCGAGGTCGGGCCGGGCCGGTTCGATGAGCTGGCCGATGGTCTGGCCGGCCGTCACGGTCTGGCCGAGGGCGACGCCGGGCACGAAGACGCCGCTGTCACGCGTACGCAAGGTGGCGGCCGGTGTATCCAGGTCGTAGAGCGACGGGGCGGGGTGGCGCGGCGCCGCGCTGGCCAGGAGGCCCAGCTCGGCCAGGCAGCCCAACAAGCCGTCGCGGCAATCTTCGACCAGTGTGCGGGTGGTTTCACGGCCGCCGCCGATTTCCGCGCTGAGCCGCAGCACGCCCAGGCGGCTGGCGGCCGCGGGCAGGGAGCCGGCTTCGGTGCCGCGAAAGAATACGCAATGGGGCAGGCCGAAGGCGCGCGCCAGCGCCGGCAGGCGTTCGTCGAATGCATCGTTGCCGTAGCGAGTGATGACCGATGAGGGCAGGTAACGCAGCGATGCGCCGCCGCTATGCACGTCGACCAGCGCCTGGATGTGAGGCAACAGCCGGGTTTCCAATGCGGCGGCCACGCTTTCCGTGTAGCCGCGCGCCGGTGCGCCCAGGAAGGCGCGATTGAGGTTGCCGCCGTCCGAGGGCGACAGACGGGTGCCGGCCAGCGACGCTTCGGCATTGGCGGCGGGCAGCAGATACACCGTGCCGCGTTGCAGGACGCCCGGCAGCAGATGCCACAGTTGCAGGATGGCGGCCTGGCCTTCCCATTCGTCGCCATGCACGCCGGCCATCAGGGCCACGGCGGGGCCGGGCCCCGCCTCGATCTTCAGCACGGGCAAGGTGATGCGCCGGTACGCCGACGTGTTGGTGGCGGCGGCGCAGGTGAAGTCTTCCCGGCTTACCTTGGCCATGGCGAGGCTCCCGTCGGCAGCGCGCGAGGCGTCAATCCAGCGTGGTGCCGGCGGCCTTGATGATGCTTTCCCATTTGGGCAGTTCCTTCTGAATCTGGATCTTCACGTCTTCGGGCGAGCCGCCCAGCGGTTCTTGTGATCGGCTGCGCAGTTCCTTGCTGACCGCGTCCGAACGCAGGGCGGTGTTCATCGCCGCGTTCAGTTTGGCAATCACCGCGGGGGGCGTGCCGGCGGGCGCTACCAGGGCGCTCCAGGCGGATTGCTCATAGTCGGGGTAGCCCTGTTCGGCCACCGTCGGTACGTCCGGATTGGAGGCGGCACGGCCCTTGGTGGTGACGGCCAGCGCGCGCAGGCGGCCGTCCTTCAGGTTGCCGATCAAGGGCGGCAGGTTCTCCATCATCGAATCCACATGCCTGCCCAGCAGGTCCGACAACTGGGCGGCGGTGGCCTTGTACGGAATCTGGCGCACGGCCGCACCGGTCTGGGCGATGAAGAGTTTGACGCCGACTTCGCTGGTGGTGCCGGGGTCGGCCGAGGTCATGGTCAGGCGGTCGGGCTGGGCGCGGCTGGCGGCGATGAAGCTTTTCAGGTCGCGGTACGGCGAGGCGGCGTTGACGACGATGACGTTGGGCGTTTCGGCGACCAGTCCGATGGGCGCAATGTCGCGGTCCAGGTCATAGAGCTGCTGCTTGAACAGATAGCGGTGCAGCACCAGCGTGCCCACGTGCGCATAGCCGATGGTGTAGCCGTCGGGCGCGGCGCGCACCAAGGCCTGGGTGCCGATGCGGCCTCCCGCGCCCACGCGGTTTTCCACCACCACCGGCTGCCCCAGTGTGCGGCTCATTTCCTGGCCGACCAGGCGGGCGGTGATGTCGGCGTTGCCGCCGGCTGCGGCGGGCACGATCAGGGTGATCGGGCGGGTGGGGTAATCGGCCAGCGCGGGCGGCGCGGTCAGGCAAAGCAACAGGGCGGCAAGGCTGGCGGTGCGTGTCATGACGATTCCCGGGACGTTAGGGGCATGCGCGATCGGAGGGTGCGATCAGGCTGCGCCATTGTGCGGCGGCCGCGCCGGGAACTCGTTCGGTTTATTGAGATGGATGTTTGGCTGAATCTAACGGTTGGGTGGGCCGGTCGGCGCGGCGCCCCAGCCCATAACCGAGCGCCGCAGCGGCCAACGCGCAGGCGGCGCCCAACAGGGCGATCAACGCCACGCCGTGGCCCAGGGCATCCACGCCGGCCTTGACCCAGCCGCTGGCGGCATCGCCCGCCCGGTACACGACGGTATCGATGACGTTCTTGGTCTTGTACTTGTCTTCAGGCGAGACCGCGGTGAACAGCATTTCCCGCCCTGGGCGGATCAAGGCATATTCGCCCACGCGGCGCAGGATCATGGCGCCCGCCAACACGGCGAACACGGGGTAGGCCGCCAGGGCCAGAAACGCCAGCACCATGGCCAACGGGACGGCGGTCATCAGGAACCGCACGCCCAGCCGGGCGGCCACCCGGCCAGTGATGAACAGCTGCGACAGCAGCGCCAGCGCCTGCACCGTGAAGTCCAGGGCCGAGAACACGCGGATGCGCTGGGCGGTGTCGGTGAACGCGCCAGCCACCAGCCGGGCCTGCTCCATGTAGAGAAAGGTATTGAGGGTGGCCAGCAGTACGACCAGCCCGGCGATGCCCAGCAGGTAGCGCGACTGGAACACGCGCGACAGGCCGGCGAGCACCGCGCCCGGGATGGGGCGCGCCATCTCGGCCGTGTCGGCGTCGGAATGTGTGGCGGCGCGCCAGCGCAGCAGCCAGCGCTTGAGCGGCAGCGTCGCGGCCAACAACAGGGCCGACAGCAGCAACAGGCCCGCCGGACCCAGCGCGCCGGCCAGCAGCCCGCCCAGCAGCGGGCCGCACAGTCCCCCCGCGCTGGCGCCTGCGGCGATCAGCGCGAACAGGCGCTTGGCCGAGTCCATGCGGAACACGTCGGCCATCAGGCTCCAGGCCAGCGACACCACGAACAGGTTGAAGACCGACAGCCAGACGTAGAAGCTGCGCGCCGCCCAGACGCTGTCGGGGCGCCAGTGGAACAGGGCGGCGTAGCCCGCCATCGTGGCGGCGAAGGCGGCATAGACCCAGGTCACCAGCGTGGCCCGCGGCACCCGGGCCGACAACCAGCCGAACAGCGGCACCACCGCCAGCATGGCAAGAAAGGTCGCGGTGAACAGCCATTGCAGCTGGTCCACGCCCGCCTGGATCCCCAGGGTTTCGCGGATCGGCCGCAGCATGAAATAGCCGCAGAAAAGAAAAAAGAAGAACGCGAAACCGCAGGCGGCCGCGGCCAGTTCGTCGGCGCGGATGCCGAGCGCTTGCGCTGCCCGATGGCGCCAGGGGCCGGGAAGGGCGGGCATGGCGTCAGGCCAGCAGGGCGGCGATGCGTTCGCGTTGAGCGTCGTTCGCCAGCGGCCCAAAGCCGGCCAGCACGTTGTCGGCCATATTGGCCGGCTTGGAGGTGGCGGGGATGACGGCGGTGACGGCGGGGTGGCTGATGACGAACTTCAGGAACAACTGGGCCCAGGAGCCGCAACCGATTTCCGCGGCCCATTCAGGCAAGGGCCGGCCCTTGACCTGGCGAAACAGGGCGCCGTCCTGGAACGGGCGGTTGATCAGCACGGCCACGCCGTTCGCCAGGCAGGCCGGCAGCAGGCGCTTTTCGGCGTGGCGCGCGCCGATCGACAGGTTGATCTGCAGGAAGTCGGGCTTTTCTCGCTCGACCAGGTTGGTGAGTTCGTCGTGGGCGTAGTCGGTGTAATGGGTGATGCCGAGGTAGCGCGTCACGCCCTGTTGTTTCAGGTCACGCAGCAACGCGAGCTGGTTGCGGGTGTCGATCAGGTTGTGCACCTGGATCAGGTCCAGCTTGTCGGTCTTGAGGGCGCGCTGCGAATGCTCGATCTGGCGCCTGGCCGCCTCATGCCCCTGGGTGCTGATCTTGGTGGCCAGGAAGACCTGGCGGCGCATGTCCGGCTTGCGCGTCACCAGCTCGCCGGTGACGGCCTCGGCCTGGCCGTAGCTGGGAGCGGTGTCGATCAGCCTGCCGCCCGCCTCGAGCAGCGTGTCCAGCACCTGGGCCAACGGCGCCATGGCGGCCGCATCCGACGGTGGCACATTGAAGGTATCGGCCGTGCCCAGACCTATGGCCGGCAGCATTTCGCCGGACGACCAGATCTCGCGAACCCGCATGGGGCGCTTGGTGCTCAGGGCGTGGGCCGCCCACGGCTGGGCCATCAAGGGAGCGCAGGCGGCAGCCTGCAGGAAGCGGCGGCGGTCGGACATGGCAAGCTCCAATGAAAAAGGGCCTGCACGTTTCATGCAGGCCCTTGTTTGCCGACAGGCGGTACGCGATTACTCGCGGTTGCCGCCGAAGATGCCGAGCAGCATCAGCAGGTTCGAGAAGACGTTGTAGACGTCCAGGTAGATGGCCAGCGTGGCGGAAACGTAGTTCGTTTCGCCGCCGTTCACGACGCGTTGCAGGTCAACCAGCATGAACGCCGAGAAGATGACGATGGCCAGCACCGAGATGGTCAGCATCAGGGCAGGCAGCTGCAGGAAGATGTTGGCCAGGGCGGCAACCAGGATGACGACCGCGCCGATGAACAGGAATTTCTGCAGGCCGGACAGATCGCGCTTGATGGTGGTGGCCAGGGTGGCCATGGTGCCGAACACGATCGCGGTGCCGCCGAAGGCCGTCATGACCAGCTGCGAGCCGTTGCTGAAGCCCATCACGAAGCCGAGCAGGCGCGACAGCATCACGCCCATGAAGAACGTGAAGGCCAGCAGCAGGACCACGCCCAGCGAGTTGTTCTTGTTTTTCTCGATGGCGAACATCATGCCGAACGCGCCCACCAGGAACACGATGGCGGACAGGCCGGGGCTGGCGCCCATGACCCGGTTGATGCCCGTGTACAGGCCGACGGCCGCGCCGAGCACGGTCGGGATCAGCGACAGCGCCAGGAGCCAATAGGTGTTGCGCAGCACCTGGTTGCGCGCGACCTCGCCCGGCGCGCCGGCGATGGTGCCGGAACGGTTAAAAGGGGACGGACGATATTCGTTCATGGAGGACTCCTGTGTACGGCAGAAATTGATTTGCCTAGAAGGCTTAGATGCCAAGGATACCTTACAGTTCCCTGAAGAATCCAGTTTTTGGAGGAATTAGGACAGGTGGAGGGCAGTGTAGACCCGTAATGGGGGCGGAAGGCCAAATTTCAACCGGGGCGTACGTCTTGCAGGACCCGGGCCACGATGCGAGGCAGTTCTTCGTCCATGCGCGCCTGGATCTGTTCGATGGCGTCGGCCAGGGCCAGGCGCATGGCCTGTTCGACTTCCGCCTGCAGGCGGGCGGCCAGCACGGCGGCCTGCGGCGGCACGGTGGCCTCGGACGCGGCTGCGGATGCCTCTGCGGGCTGGCTTGCCGCCTGCATGACGGGGGCGGCATCCGGCGCCGCAGGCAGGTCGGCTGCTTCGGTCAGCAGCGGGAAATCGTCTGATTCGGCGGTGTCGGTCAATACCGGGAAGTCGTCCGCGGGCCAGTCGTGCAAGCCGGAGGACTCGGCCACGTCGGTCAACATCGGAAACGCATCGTCAGCATAAGCCCGTGCGCCGCCGTGCGCCACCTCGGTCAATACGGGGGCGTCGGGGGCGCCAGCAGATGGCGACAGGGTGGGTTCGGCCCGCTGGGTCAGGGTAGGAATGCCGGGGTCGGTGGGGTGGGGCATGGGGGCTCCCGAGGGAGAAGCGCCGCCGGGCAGGGCGGCGCGGGTGTACGGACGGTCAGTTGCCGGCCTGTTGCCGGCTCAGGTCGTGGCTTTGCGGCGTGTGGCCCGCCCCGACGTAGGTGCGCCAGCGCTGGCGGGCGGCTTGCTTGTCGTCGGGGTCGTCCGAGACGATTTCAAGCAAGCGCTCGAAAGCGTCAAAGCCGGGCGGGCAGTCGTCGTCCAGGTTCAGCAGCCAGGGCGGGGCCTGGCCTTCAGCCGAGGGCTGCATGGCCTGGCCTGGATCGCCGGCGGTCAGCACGACCGGCGTTTCGGCCGCCAGGGGATCGTTGGCCAGCACGTGCGGCACGAATGACGTGTCGTCGAACGCCCACAGCATGCGGTCGAAGGCGGTCAGCCGCGAGCCTTCCTTACAGTACACCACCAGCCGCTGGCCTGCCAGGTAGCGCTTGCGCACGACCTGGCAGGCCATGCGCAAGCGGTCGGGCGCGCCGAAGGCGAAGTCGATGCGCGTCATGCCGGGTTCCGTCGCAGGCCGATCAAGCCTGGTCCAGCAGGAACTGCATCAGGAGCGGCACGGGACGGCCCGTGGCGCCCTTGTCCTTGCCGCTTTTCCAGGCGGTGCCGGCGATGTCCAGGTGGGCCCAGCGGTACGACTTGGTGAAGCGCGACAGGAAGCAGGCGGCCGTGACGGCGCCGGCCGGGGGGCCGCCGATGTTGGCCAGGTCGGCGAAGTTGGACTTCAGCTGTTCCTGGTAGGCGTCGTCCATGGGCATGCGCCATGCGGTGTCCAGCGACTGGCGGCCGGCGGCCGTCAGGGCGTCGGACAGGGCGTCGTCCTTGGTGAACAGGCCCGTGTTGACGTGGCCCAGGGCCACGACGCAGGCGCCGGTGAGGGTGGCGATGTCGATGACGGTGGACGGCTTGAAGCGTTCGGCGTAGGTCAGGGCATCGCACAGCACCAGGCGGCCTTCGGCGTCGGTGTTCAGGATTTCGATGGTCAGGCCAGCCATGCTGGTGACCACGTCGCCCGGCTTGTTGGCCGTGCCGCTGGGCAGGTTTTCGCAGGCCGGGATCAGGCCGACCACGTCCAGCGGCAATTCCAGTTCGGCCAGGGCGCGGAACGAACCGAGCACGCTGGCGGCGCCGCACATGTCGTACTTCATTTCGTCCATCGTGGCGGCGGGCTTGAGCGAGATACCGCCGGCATCGAAGGTGATGCCCTTGCCGACCAGCACGATCGGGCCTTGCGCGGCCTTGGCGCCCTTCTTGGCGGCCGGCTTGCCGGCATGGCGCAGGACGATGAAGCGCAGGGCTTCTTCGGAACCGCGGGCCACCGACAGGAACGAACCCATGCCCAGGGCCTCGACCTGCTTCTTGTCCAGCACTTCGACCTTGATGGACTTGAACTCGCGGGCCAGCTTCTTGGCGGTTTCGCCCAGGTAGGTGGGGGTGCAGATGTTGCCGGGCAGGTTACCCAGCGTGCGGGTCAGTTCCATGCCGTTGGCGATGGCGGCGCCTTCGCGCAGGCCCTTCTGGGCCTGGCTGGCGTCGGCGCGTTCGACGATCTGGACGATCTTCTTGAGCTTGGGGCGGGCGTCGCGGTCGGGTTTGCCGAAGCTGGCGTCGTAGTGATAGGTGGCGCTGCCGGCCGCGATGGCGGCGCTGCGGGCGCGGGCGATGACGGCCACGTCCGGGATCGGGTTGGCGGCCAGGGTCGAGACGCCCTCGGTCAGTTGGGCGGACACGCAGGCGGCGGCAAAGGCCTGTTCGGCCGATGCGTGGGCGCGGGCCGAATATTCGTCCTGCTTGCCCAGGCCCACCAGGACCACGCGCTGGGCGGTCACGCCCGGCAGCGAGCGCAGCACCAGGGTGGAGCCGGCGCGGCCGCGGAATTCGGTTTTGGCGACGGCGCGCACGGCGCCGTTGGAGGCCCGGTCGATCAGGTCGGCGGCGGGGCTCAACACGCCGTCGGCAAAGACCCCGACCGCCAGCGCGGCGGTTTTGATCTGGTGCAGGGAAGCGGTGGTCTGTGTGCTAAATTCCATGAGGGTTTCCCGTGTGCGTCTGTATGATGCGGTCGATTATCCCGCATATTCTCCCATGTCTCTATTCAAACGCTCTGTCGTCAGCGAGATCACCAGTCACGCTGGCGTTGTCTTTTCCACGTTGCTCATCGTGTGGCTCAGCGTGTTGCTCGTGCGCCTGCTCGGTGAAGCGGCGGGCGGCAACATCGGGGCGGACGTCGTGCTCGTGCTGGCCGCGCTGTCCACCATCACGGCGCTGCCGACCATCCTGGCGGTGTCGATCTTCATCGCCGTGCTCACCACCGTCACGCGCAACTATCGCGAATCCGAAATGGTCGTCTGGTTCGCCAGCGGCCTGTCACTGGCCGACTGGCTCAAGCCGGTGCTGCGGGTCGCCGTGCCGGTGGCCATTGCCGTGGCGGGCCTGACCCTGGTGGCCGCGCCCTGGGCCTACCGCCAGATCGGCGAATACCACGAACGCTTCGAACAGCGCTCGGACCTGTCCAAGGTCACGGCGGGCCAGTTCGCGGAATCGGCTGGCGGCAACCGCGTGTTCTTCGCCGAAGACCCGGCCAAGCCCACCGACGAGCTGGGCAACGTGTTCGCCCGCGAAAACGGCCCCGAGTGGCTGAGCGTGCTGACCGCCGCCAGCGCCCACAGCGAAACCCTGCCCAACGGCGACCGCTTCCTGGTGCTGGGCGAAGGCCATCGCTACGACCTGAAGCCGGGCACGCCCGAGATTCGCCTGGTGCACTTCGACAAATACGGGCTGCGCCTGGAAAGCAAGGGCGGCGACGATCCGGTCGCCTCGGCCCGCGCCGCCGCCGAGCGCTCGTCCAAGGCCCGCACCACGCCGCAACTGATGGCCGACAACACCACCAGCAGCTGGTCGCAGGTGATGTGGCGCATCTCGCTGCCGCTGGCCGCGCTGAACCTGGCGCTGCTGGCCATTCCGCTGGGCGCGGTGAACCCGCGCCTGGGCCGTTCGGGCGACCTGCTCATCGCGGGCCTGGTCGGCCTGCTGTACATGAACCTGATCAACCTGTCGCGCGCCTGGATTTCCAACGGCAAGCTCAGCTTCGGCGTGGGCACCGTGGCGATCCACGTCGTCGTGGCCATGTTGACCGCGTTCCTGCTGATGCGCCGCCTGCGGGTCAAGGCGCCCAAGACAACCAGCTAAGGCTGGCGCCTTGCTGCCCGCTGCCCGCGCCCGCGGGCAGCCTTGATTCGTGATGCGGCCGTTGCCGGCCCGCGTCACGGCAGATACTTCATCGTGCCGCGCTTGCCGGCCAGCAGGTCGGCGTTCTTGAGCACCGACTTGCGGATGAATTCCCACAGCACCGTCACGCGCTTGAGCTTGCGCAGGTCTTCGTGGCAATACATCCAGAACGACCGCGTGATCTCCACTTCCTTTTCCAGCACGGGCTTGAGCCGCGGGTCCTGCGCGGCGATGAAGCACGGCAGGATGGCCAGCGACTGCCCCTGCAATGCGGCGTGGTATTGCGCCACCACGCTGGTGCTGCGCAGCACCACCCGGCTGGCGGGCAGCAGGTCTTCCAGGTAGCGCAGGCGTTCGCTGAACAGCAGTTCGTCGACATAGCCGATGAAGCTGTGGCCGGCCAGGTCGGCGCGGCTCTGGATGGGCGGGTGGCGCGCCAGGTAACCCGGCGTGCCATACAGGCGCAGGGTGTAGTCGCACAGCTTGCTGCAGACGTACGGGCCGCGCTGGGGGCGTTCGATGGTGATGGCCAGGTCCGCCTCGCGCTTGGACAGGCTGACAAAGCGCGGCACCGGCAGGATGTCCAGGGTGATGTGCGGATAGCGCCGCTGGAAGTCGGCGGCCAGCGGCGTCAGCACATAGCTGCCGAAGCCCTCGGTGGCGCCGATGCGCAGATGGCCCGACAGGGCCTGGCCGATGCCGGACAGGTTCTCACGGGCGGTGTGCACCGTGCTTTCCATCTGCTCGGCATGGACGAACAGGCGCTGGCCGTCTTCGGTCAGCACGAAGCCGGCGCTGCGTGACTTCTCGAACAGCAGGGTGTCCAGCTCGGTTTCCAGCGCACGGATGCGCCGTGACACCGTGGTGTGTTCGACCCCCAGTTTGCGCGCGGCGGCGCTGACCCGCTGGGTGCGCGCCACTTCCAGGAAATACCGCAAGCTGTCCCAATCAAGCACGTTTTCAGCCCTTGTCGTCGTTGTGCATTGATGCACAAGGAATGTGCATTTCTAGTGTTGCTTGTTGATTTTCACACATCTACACTGGGTCGGCAGGCCCTAGGGCAAGCTCCTGGGGACCGCAGGCCGCAAAGACGGCGCCATAACGCATAAAACTCAGGAGACAAATCCATGGAATTGCACGTACGCGGGCTGGCCGCAGGCTTGTGTCTGGGCGCTGCGCTGGTAGGTCAGGCGCAGGCGGCGGACAAGCCGCCGGTGAAGATCGGCATTCTGACGGACATGTCCGGCACCTATGCCGGCATGGGCGGGGCAGGTTCGGTGGCGGCGGCGCAATTGGCCATCGACGATTGCCTGGCCGCCGAGTGCAAGGGCATGAAGATCGAACTGGTCTCGGCCGACAACCAGAACAAGGCGGACGTGGGCGCGGCCAAGGCGCGCGAATGGTTCGACCGCGATGGCGTCACGGCCATCGCCGACCTGACCAATTCCGCGGTGGCACTGGCCGTGCAGGGCATCGCGCGAGAAAAGAACAAGGTCGTGATGTTCTCCGGCCCGGCCACCACGGCGCTGACCAACAAGGAATGCTCGCCGGTTGGCTTTCACTGGATGTTCGACACCTATTCGCAGTCCGCCGGGGGCGCCAAGGCCACCGTCAAGGCGGGCGGCAAGTCCTGGTATTTCATTACGGTCGACTACGCCTTTGGCCACTCGCTGGAAGCCGACACGGCCAAGGCGGTCAAGGCGCTGGGCGGCACGGTCGCCGGCAGCGTGCGCCATCCGCTGAACGCGCCCGACTTCGCCTCGTATCTGCTGCAGGCGCAAAGCTCGAAGGCGCAGGTCGTGGCGTTGGCCAATGGCGGCCAGGATACGGTCAACGCGGTCAAGCAGGCCCGCGAGTTCGGCATCGTGGCGGGCGGCCAGCGGCTGGTGTCGCTGCTGATCTTCCTGTCTGACCTGCGCGCGCTGGGGCTGGAAAGCGCCCAGGGGCTGTCGTACGTGGACGGCTTCTATTGGGATTACGACGATGCCTCGCGCCAGTGGGCCACGCGCTTCGAGAAGGCCTTCCGCGGCCTCAAGCCCACCATGACGCAGGCCGGCGTGTATTCCAGCGTGCTGCACTACCTGCGGTCGGTGGCCGCCTCGGGCAGCACCGACGGCAAGGTGGTGGCCGACAAGATGCGCGAGCTGCCGATCAAGGACCCGATCATGCGCAACGCGTCGATCCGCCCTGATGGCCGTGTGATCCACGACATGTATCTGTACGAAGTGAAAAAGCCGTCCGAGTCCAAGGGCGGTTGGGATTATTCCAAGCTGGTCGCTACCATTCCGGCCGCCGAGGCCTTCCAGCCGCTGGCCGATTCGACCTGCCCGCTGGTGCAGAAGTAGAAGTGAAAGCCGGGCTTGGCGGCGCCGGCCGGGTGCTGGCTCGCCGCCCGCAATGAACCCTGAACGCGGATTCCATCCGCATCGATAAAGCAGTGTGAGGAGCATCAAATGAGTGAAGTCCCCCGCGTTCCGCTATTGATCGGCGGCAAGCTCGTGCAGTCCAAGACCACCGAATGGCGTGACGTGATCAACCCCGCCACGCAGGAGGTCGTCGCCAAGGTGCCCTTTGCCACGCGCGAAGAGCTGGACCTGGCGGTCTCCAATGCCAAGGAAGCGTTCAAGACCTGGCGCAACAGCGGCCAGGGTGCGCGCATGCGCGTCATGCTGAAATTCCAGGAACTGCTGCGTGCCAACACCGGCAAGCTGGCCGAGATGATCACCCGCGAACACGGCAAGACCCTGCCGGACGCCGAGGGTGAGGTGGGCCGCGGCCTGGAAGTGGTGGAGCACGCCTGCTCGATCGCCAACCTGCAACTGGGCGAATACGCCGAGAACGCCGCGTCCGGCATCGACGTCTACACCCTGATCCAGCCGCTGGGCGTGTGCGCCGGCATCACGGCGTTCAATTTCCCGGTGATGCTGCCTTGCTTCATGTTCCCGATCGCGGTGGCTTGCGGCAACACGTTCGTGCTCAAGCCGTCCGAGCAGGACCCCACCGCCTCGCTGTTCCTGGCCCAGCTGGCCCTGGAAGCCGGCCTGCCCCCGGGCGTCTTGAACGTGGTCCATGGCGGCCCGGATACGGCCAACGGCCTGTGCGAGCATCCCGACATCAAGGCGGTGTCGTTCATCGGTTCGACCCGCGTGGGCACCGAGATCTACAACCGCGCGTCCGCCGCGGGCAAGCGCTGCCAGTCGATGATGGGCGCCAAGAACCACTGCGTGATCCTGCCGGACGCCGATCCCGAAGTGGCGCTGAACCAGCTGGTGGGCGCCGCCTTTGGCGCGGCCGGCCAGCGCTGCATGGCCTCGTCCGTGGCCGTGCTGGTGGGCGATGCCCGCAACTGGCTGCCCGACTTCGTCGAGCGCGCCAAGAAGCTCAAGGTCAATTCGGGCATGGACCGCGCGGCTGACCTGGGTCCGCTGGTGTCGCCCAACGCCAAGAAGCGCGTCGAAAGCCTGATCCAGAAGGGCGTGGACGAAGGCGCCAAGCTGCTGCTGGACGGCCGTAACCTGAAGGTCTCGGGCTTCGAGCAGGGCAACTTCGTGGGCCCCACGGTGTTTGACGGCGTGACCGAGGAAATGACCATCTACACCGAGGAAATCTTCGGACCGGTGCTGTGCGTGGTGGGCGTGGAAACGCTGGAAGAGGCGGTGGAATTCGTCAACCGCAATCCCAACGGCAACGGCGTGGCCCTGTTCACCCAGGACGGCGGCGCGGCGCGCTACTTCCAGAACAACATCGACGTCGGCCAGGTGGGCATCAACGTGCCGATTCCGGTGCCGGTGGCCTGGTTCAGCTTCACCGGTTCGCGCGGCTCGAAGCTGGGCGACCTGGGCCCCAACGGCAAGCAGGCGGTGCAGTTCTGGACCCAGACCAAGACCGTCACCGCGCGCTGGTCGGCCCACGCCAAGACCGTGAACACGACGATCTCGATGCGCTGAAAGAGGGACGCCTTGCGCCTAAGCTTATATTAATAAGTCATATAACAAGGCGTCCTTATTACTTATAATTGGTCCGTCTATCAGGGGCCAATTCATGAACCTGCAGCAATTTCGTTTTGTGCGCGAAACCATCCGGCGCGACTTCAACCTGACCGAAGCCGCCCGGATGCTCTATACCTCCCAACCGGGCGTGTCCAAGGCGATCATCGAGTTCGAGGACGAACTCGGCATCAAGATCTTCGAACGCCATGGCAAGCGCATCAAAGGGCTGACCAAGCCCGGCCTGGCGGTTTCGCAGGTGATCGACCGCATCATGCGCGAAGTCGACAATCTCAAGAAAGTCAGCGACGAATTCGCCCGCCGTGATGAAGGCGGCCTGGTGATCGCTTGCACGCACACCCAGGCCCGCTATCTGCTGCCGCGCGTGATCCCGGCGTTTCGCAAGCAGTTCCCCAAGGTGCACCTGTCGCTGGCAGAAGGCAGCCCGGCGCAACTGGCCGAAATGGTGCTGCACGAGCAGGCCGACCTGGCGCTGGCGACCGAGTCCCTGGCGCTGACCCCGGGCCTGGCGACGCTGCCCGTCTACGCCTGGGAGCACACCGTGGTGGTGCGCCCCGACCATCCCCTGGCCGAGCTGACCTCCAGCGCCGCCAAGCGACTGTCACTGGCGCAACTGGCCGAATTCCCCATCGTGACCTACGACCGCGCCTTTACCGGCCGCAGCACGATCGACGAAGTCTTCGCCAACCAGGGCATCCATCCGGACATCGTGCTGGAAGCCATCGACGCCGACGTGATCAAGACCTACGTGGACGTGGGCCTGGGCATCGGCATCATTGCCGGCGTGGCCTACGACCCGCGGCGCGATTCGAACCTGGTGGGCCTGCCCGTGGGCCACCTGTTTGGTACGCACACCACCCGGGTGGGCGTGAAGGCCGGCGTGTTCCTGCGTGACTACGTCTACACCTTCCTGGAAATGCTGGCGCCGTCATTGACCCGCGCGGTCGTGACCGAGGCCGTGCAGGGCACGCCCAAGTAGGCGTGGCCGGCATGGATGCCCAGCGACAAGACGCGGCCCCTGGCGGGAGCCGCGTTTTTTTTGGGGCAGAGGGAACGGGGACGGGTCTCTCACTATGCGTTCCCATAAGCTCATAAAAATAATTAAATAAGAACCGATCTCATTTAAGTTGACTAAAAAATAGGAATCATTATCATTACATCCAGTCTCAACGACCCAGTGAGGTTCAACATGACGGCAGGATTGAGTGCAGTGGTAGTGGGCGCCGACAGGCTCGGCAACATTCCGGATCTGCTTAAAGGACACAATATTTCGATCACGCACCACATCAGTGGCCGTGACCCCTCGCATCAGAAGAAGACGTTGCAGCTGCCCTCGGGCACCCAGCTGGTCATCTTGCTGACCGACTTCCTGGGCCACAACGTCATGAAGACGTTCCGCAATGCCGCGCAGCGTGGCGGCATCCGTGTCGTGGCTTGTCGCCGTTCGGTGTGCAGCATGCAGCAGGCGCTGCAGCAATGCGGCCTGTGCTCGGGAGCCGCGGTCCACTGACGGCTTGCCGCGCTGCCGCGGATACAGAAAAACTGGGGAGGCCGAAACGGCCTGCGGCCCCAAGGCCGCGAAGAGAAATGAAAAACGCCGCCGGACTGGAAAGTCCGGCGGCGTTTTGCCGTTTGGGGGATGGCGCGGGGCAGGGCGTCGTGCGACGCTGCCCCAAAGCGTATCAGTTGGCCGCGCGGGCCGAGGCCATCAGGCTGTTGTCCAGGCGGCGGGCGCCGTTGTAGCGCTTGGTCCAGTAGGCCATGGTCATGTTTTCGACACGCACCACGCCGCCGGCGCTGGGCGAGTGCACGAAGCGGTCGTCGCCCAGGTAGATGCCCACGTGGGAATAGCGGCGGCCCATGGTATTGAAGAAGACCAGGTCGCCGGCCTTGAGCTCGTTCTTGCTGACGGAGGTGCCTTGCTGGGCGATTTCGGCGGCGTTGCGGGGCAGCTTCAGGCCCAGCGAACGTTCGGCGGAATACGCGACCAAGCCGCTGCAATCGAAACCGGTATCGGGGGAGCTGCCGCCGAAGCGGTAGCGGATGCCCAGGTAGTTCAGGGCTTCGCTGACCATGGCGTTGTCGCTGCTGACTCCCGACGATTGGGTGCGCTGGCGGTCACGCTTGAACTTCTGCACCACCAGCATGCCGATGGGGTCATCGGCGGTGGCGACCCATTCCGTTTCGTACGGATCGATCTCGGACGAATAGGCGGTGGATTTTTGATTGGTGCCTGCACAACCCGCCAGACCCGCGACGCACGCCACCAGCGCCAGCAAACGCAGACCGCGGTGTGCTTGGCCAGAGGATGAATTCAGTCGCGCGCTTTTGGAGTGTCGATGCATTCGGCTGGGGATGGCAGCCACTTTTTTCGCAGATCAGAAGCAATAAAGCGTCAAAAACGCTAAAAAACACCTGAATAGCTGGAATAAAGCAGCGAACCAACAGATATGTTGTCACAACTTCGCGGGGATTCTACCAAACTTTTAAGACTGGTTCGTTACTGTAACCAGCCTGGCGCCCGTGAGGCGTAGACGCGTGGCAGAATTTTTTGACCTGGGGCAAGCCTGGTGCAAGGTTTGCCCACCAAAATGACTGAAGGATTCAAAAAGAAAGCAATCAGCCTTAAGGCGTATGCACAATAACAGGAGACAAAAATGCAAAAAACCAGGGATTTCCATTACCGGTCGGTGCACGACCGCGATGCCTTCTGGCGCGAAGAGGCGACCCGGGTGCACTGGGAGACGCCATTCGAGTCGGTCCTGGACTTTTCCCGGCCGCCGTTCGCCAAGTGGTTCGTGGGCGGCAAGACCAATCTTTGCTACAACGCGGTGGACCGCTGGCTGCCCACCCAGGCCGACCAGCCTGCCCTGATCTGGGTGTCGACCGAAGTCGACCGCGAACGCGTCTATACGCGCCAGGACGTCTATGACGAGGTCAACGCCGCCGCCGCCATGCTGCGGGACCTGGGCGTGGGCCGGGGCGACCGGGTGCTGCTGTACATGCCGATGGTGCCCGAAGCCGTGTTCACCATGCTGGCCTGCGCCCGCATCGGCGCGGTGCATTCGGTGGTGTTCGGGGGCTTTGCTTCGGTCAACCTGGCCCAGCGCATCGATGACGCCGCGCCCAAGGTGGTGGTGTGCACCGACGGTGGCTCGCGCGGCGGCAAGGTGGTGCCCTACAAGCCGCTGCTGGATCGGGCGCTGGCCCTGTGCAAGACGCCGCCGGCGTCCGTGGTGGTGTTCGACCGGGGCCTGGCGCCGTTCGAGCCCGTGGCGGGCCGCGACCTGGACTACGCGACCTTGCGCGCGGCCCAGCATGGGGTGCAGGTGCCGGTGACCTGGCTGGAATCGTCCGAGCCCAGCTATATCCTGTACACGTCCGGCACCACCGGCAAGCCCAAGGGCGTGCAGCGCGACACCGGCGGCTATGCCGTGGCGCTGGCCTCGTCGATGGAATACCTGTTCAATGGCCGCGCGGGCGATACGTTCTTCTGCACCAGCGATATCGGCTGGGTGGTGGGGCACTCCTATATTGTGTATGGGCCGCTGATCGGCGGGCAGGCGACCGTGCTGTACGAGGGCACGCCGGTGCGTCCGGATGGCGCCATCCTGTGGAAGCTGGTCGAGCAGTTCGGCGTCAACACGCTGTTTTCGGCGCCCACGGCGGTGCGGGTGCTCAAGCGCCAGGACCCGGCGCTGCTCAGGAAACACGACCTGTCCAGCCTGCGGGCGGTGTACCTGGCGGGCGAACCGCTGGACGAGCCGACGGCGCAATGGATCTCGGAAGGCCTGGGCAAGCCCATCATCGACAACTACTGGCAGACCGAATCCGGCTGGCCGATCCTGTCGGCGCAGCCGGGCGTGGAAAAGGTGGCGACCCGCTACGGCAGTCCGTCGTTCCCGGTATACGGCTTCGATGCGCGCATCGTCAGCGAGGCGAATGGCGAAGACCTGGGCGCCAACCAGAAGGGCGTGGTGGCGATCGTGCCGCCGCTGCCGCCGGGCGCCATGTCCACCATCTGGGGCGACGACGAGCGCTTCGTCCAGACCTATTTCACGTCGATTCCCGGCCGCCAGGTCTATTCCACCTTCGACTGGGGCCTGGTCGACCCGGACGGCTATTGGTTCATCCTGGGCCGCACCGACGATGTGATCAACGTGGCGGGCCACCGGCTGGGCACGCGCGAGATCGAGGAATCGGTCAACAGCCACAGCGGCATCGCCGAATGCGCGGTGGTGGGCGTGGCCGATGCGCTCAAGGGCCAGGTGGCGATGGCCTTCGCCGTGCTGAAGAATCCGGCGATGGCGGACGCATCCGAGGGTGCAAAGCAGCTGGAAGCGGATATCATGCGGCTGGTGGAAGATCAGCTGGGCGCGGTGGCGCGACCTGCCCGGATCCGGTTCGTGGGCGCCTTGCCCAAGACCCGCTCCGGCAAGGTGCTGCGCCGCGCGATCGTCGCCGTCTGCGAAGGCCGCGACCCCGGAGACCTCACCACCATCGAAGACCCCACCGCCCTGGAACAGATCAAGGAGTCGCTGCAATGAATACCAAACCCGTGCTGACCGCCGAAGACGTCAAGAAAATCCTGGCCGCGGCCGAAGCACACGCCCTGCAGAACAAGTGGGCGGTCACCATCGCCGTGTCGGACGATGGCGGCCATCTGCTGGGCATGCTGCGGCTGGACGACGCCGCCCCCATCTCTTCGCACATTGCGCCGGCCAAGGCCAAGACCGCGGCCCTGGGCCGCCGCGAATCGCGCGTCTACGAAGAGATCATCAACAACGGCCGCTACTCCTTCCTGTCGGCGCCGCTGATCGAAGGCATGCTGGAAGGCGGCGTGCCCGTGATCGCCAACGGCCAGGTGGTCGGCGCAGTCGGCGTGTCGGGCGTGAAGTCCACCGAAGACGCCCAGATCGCCCAGGCTGGCATCGCCGCGCTGGGCCTGTGAGCCAGGAAGAATCGCGGCAGCCGTCGGCGGGCCAGGCGCCCGCCGGCCTTGCCGCGCCGGCCGGCGGGGCAGCGGACACCGGTCCGCTGAACCCCGGCGTGGCCAAGCGCGAAGTCTGGGCCTGGGCCATGTACGACTTCGCCAATTCCGGCTACACCACCGTGATTCTCACGGCGGTGTTCAGCACCTATTTCGTTGGCGTGGTGGCCGGCCGTGCGCCGTGGGCCACGCTGGCCTGGACGGCGGCGCTGTCGCTGTCCTATCTGCTCATCATGCTGACCATGCCCACGCTGGGGGCGCGGGCCGATGCCCGCGCCGCCAAGCGGCGCCTGCTCTACACCAGCACCACCGGCTGCGTGGCGGCCACGCTGCTGCTGACCCAGGCGGGGCCGGGCGACGTCTGGCTGGCCCTGGCGGCCATCGTCGTGTCCAACTACTGCTATTGCATCGGTGAATCCGTGGTGGCGGCTTTTCTGCCCGAACTGGCCAAGCCGTCGGCGCTGGGCCGGGTGTCGGGCTGGGGCTGGAGCTTCGGCTATTGCGGCGGCATGCTCACGCTGGGCCTGTCGCTGTGGGTGGTGACGCTGTCCGAAGCCAACGGCCTGGACGCCCAGCATTTCGTGCCGCGCGTCATCCTGGTGACCTGCGCCGTGTTTGCGCTGGCGGCGCTGCCGTCGTTCTTCATGCTGCGCGAACGCGCCCGGCCGCAGGCTGAACCCAAAGAGGCGCTGGACGTCTTCAAGCGCCTGGCGTTTGCATGGCGCGAAACCGGCCAGCATTTTCCCGAATTCCGTCGCCTGCTGATGTGCATCGCGTGCTATCAGGCCGGCATCTCGGTGGTCATCACCCTGGCCGCGGTGTATGCGTCCGAGGTCATGGGCTTCACGACGCCGCAGATCATGCTGCTGGTGTTCACCGTCAACATCGGGGCAGCCGCGGGTGCGTTCTCGTTCGGCTACGTGCAGGACCGCATCGGCCACAAGCCGGCGCTGGCCATCACCTTGTGCGGCTGGATCGTGATGGTGCTGGTGGCCTATGCCGCTGTCACGGCGCCGGTGTTCTGGGTGGCCGCCACGCTTGCGGGCCTGTGCATGGGCACGACGCAAAGCGCGGGCCGCGCCATGACCGGCGCGCTGGCCCCGGCCGGCCGCCTGGCCGAATTCTTCTCGCTCTGGACCTTCGCGGTGCAACTGGCCGCCGTCATCGGCCCGCTGACCTACGGCCTGGTCACCTGGCTCACGCACGGCAACCATCGCCTGGCCATCCTGGTGACCGGGCTGTTCTTCGTGGGTGGCCTCATCCTGCTGTCGCGCGTGGACATGGCGCGCGGCCTGGCGCGGCGCGCCGCCTAGCGCCGCAGCCGTTCGCCGCAACTGATATTCTTATGAAGTCCCGGACGTTGCCCCGCGCGCTTTGCGGCACGCGGCGTCCGGTGGGTTTGCGTTTGCGCAGTCAGGTTGTCGATGCCGTTGCCGCCATGGCCGGCGGTTGCACGCTTGCGGTGATGCGGGCTCTGGCCCGCATTTTGCGTAAGGTGCCCGTAAGAGCGTGGCGATACGGTTGCGAGTGGGCAATAAAAGAAAACGGCATCAACAACAGAATCACAGATTGGAGACAAGATCATGTCGAATGCTATTGAGTCCGTACTGGTAGAAACCCGGGTCTTTCCGCCGCCCGAGCGCGCGGCCCAAGGCGCCGCGATTCCCAGCATGGACGCCTACAACGCGCTGTGTGCGCAGGTCGAAAAGGACTTCGACGGCTTCTGGGCCGGCCAGGCCCGTGACAACCTGCAATGGACCAAGCCGTTCACCGAAGTGCTGGACGAATCGAACGCGCCGTTCTACCGCTGGTTCGGCGACGGCGAACTGAACGTCTCGGCCAACTGCCTGGACGTGCACCTGACCAACGGCAATGCCGACAAGACCGCCATCATCTTCGAAACCGACGATGGCAAGGTCAACAAGGTCAGCTACCGCGAACTGCTGGCCCGCGTGTGCCGCTTCGCCAACGGCATTGCCGCGCTGGGCTACAAGAAGGGCGATCGCGCCATCATCTACATGCCAATGTCGATCGAAGCCGTGGTGGCCATGCAGGCCTGCGCGCGCCTGGGCGTGACGCACTCGGTGGTGTTCGGCGGCTTTTCGGCCAAGAGCCTGCAAGAGCGCATCGTCGACGTCGGCGCATCGCTGGTCATCACCGCCGACGAGCAGGTGCGCGGCGGCAAGACCATTCCGCTCAAGCCGGCGGTGGAAGAAGCCATCGCCATGGGCGGCTGCGACGCCGTGCGCAAGGTGGTCGTCTACCGCCGCACCGGCGGCAAGGTGCAATGGAACGACAGCCGCGACCTCTGGATGCACGACGTCGAAGCCGGCCAGCCCGACACCTGCGAACCGGTGCCGGTCAATGCCGAGCATCCGCTGTTCATCCTGTATACGTCCGGTTCCACCGGCAAGCCCAAGGGCGTGCAGCATTCGTCGGCAGGTTACCTGCTGTGGGCGCTGCTGACGGTCAAATGGACCTTCGATGCCCGCAAGGACGACGTCTATTGGTGCACGGCCGACGTGGGCTGGGTCACCGGCCACACCTACATCACCTACGGCCCGCTGGCTGCCGGCCTGACGCAGGTGGTGTTCGAAGGCGTGCCCACGTTCCCCAACGCCGGCCGTTTCTGGGACATGATCGCGCGCCACAAGGTCACCACGTTCTACACCGCGCCCACCGCGATCCGTTCGCTGATCAAGGCGGCCGAGGCGGCGCCCGACACCCATCCGTCCAAGTACGACCTCGACAGCCTGCGCATCATCGGCACGGTGGGCGAACCCATCAACCCCGAAGCCTGGATCTGGTATCACAAGAACATCGGCCGCGAACGCTGCCCGATCGTCGATACCTGGTGGCAGACTGAAACCGGCGGCCACATGATCACCCCGCTGCCGGGCGCTACGCCCACCAAGCCGGGTTCGTGCACGCTGCCGCTGCCGGGCATCGCCGCGGCCATCGTGGACGAGACCGGCGGCGACGTCGACCAGGGCAATGGCGGCTTTCTCGTCATCAAGCGTCCGTGGCCGGCCATGATCCGCAACATCTGGGGCGACCCCGAACGCTTCAAGAAGAGCTACTTCCCGCCCGAACTGCGCGGTTATTACCTGGCCGGCGACGGCGCGCAGCGTGATGCGGACGGCTACTTCTGGATCATGGGCCGCATCGACGACGTGCTGAACGTGTCGGGCCACCGCCTGGGCACCATGGAAGTCGAATCGGCGCTGGTGGCGCACGAGCTGGTGGCCGAAGCCGCCGTGGTCGGCCGTCCCGACGACACGACGGGCGAGGCCGTGGTGGCCTTCGTGGTGCTCAAGGGCACCCGCCCCGAAGGCGCCGATGCACAAGCCATCGCCAAGACGCTGCGCGACTGGGTGGCCAAGGAAATCGGCCCGATCGCCAAGCCCAAGGACATCCGCTTCGGCGACAACCTGCCCAAGACCCGCTCGGGCAAGATCATGCGCCGCCTGCTGCGCGTGGTCGCCAAGGGCGAGGAAGTGACCCAGGACGTGTCGACGCTGGAAAACCCGGCCATCCTGGAACAGCTGTCCAAGCCGCTGTAAATGGCGCGCGCCCGTCCGCATCGCGGACGGCGCGGCCCGATCCCCGCGCGGCGGGAGCATAATGCGAGATGCCCATACCGGTTTGCCGGTATGGGCATCGTCGTTTTTTCCCCAATAAATCATTTACCGGAGACGCCGCCGTGAGCCGCAGCAGTTTCGATCGCGCAGGGCTTGCCCTGATGTTCAGCACCATCCTCGTATGGGCAGGCAGCTGGATCGCGATGAAACTGATCGTGCCGTACATCGGCCCCTTCGACTTCGTGGCGCTGCGCTACGTGGTGGGCGCCCTGGTGCTGTTTGCGCTGGTGATCGCCACGCGCCGGCCGCTGGCCATGCCGCCCTGGAAGCTGACGCTCTTGATCGGCCTGACCCAGACCGCCGGGTTCCAGGGCTTCGTGCAGACCGCGCTGGTGTCGGGCGGCGTAGGCAAGGTCTCGCTGATGGCCTACACGATGCCGTTCTGGGTGGTGCTGTTTGCCTGGGGCTTGCTGGGCGAGCGGCCATCGGCGCGGCACGGCGCGGGCATTGGTCTTGCCGCGATCGGCCTGGTGCTGTTCATCGAACCGTGGCATGGCCTGGGCGACATGAAGCCGGTGCTGCTGGGGCTGGGCAGCGGGCTGTGCTGGGGCGTGGGCACGGTGCTGTCCAAGCGCATGTTCGACCGCCACGCGCCGGACGTGATGACGTTCACGGCATGGCAGATGCTGTTCGGCGGGCTGGTGGTGACGCCGGTGGCGTTGCTGGTGCCGCAGATTCCCGCGCAGTGGGGCTGGCAGCTGTGGACCGGCATGACCTATATCGTGCTGATCGCCACGGCGGCGGGCTGGCTGCTGTGGCTGCAGGTGGTGCGGCGCGTGCCGGCCTCGATTGCCGGCCTGTCCAGCCTGGGCGTACCCGTGGTGGCGATGCTGATGGCGTGGGCGGTACTGTCCGAACGCCCGTCGCTGGCCGAACTGGGCGGCATGGCCTTGATTCTTGCCGGCATTTTCGTGGTGAGCCGCGCGGCGCCGGCCGCGCGCACCCGTTGAACCGGCCCGTCTTCTACGAATTCCGTTTCCTGTCCGAGGATTCCTCATGATCGATTTGCGCAGCGATACCGTTACCCGGCCGACCCCGGCCATGTTGCAAGCCATGACCAGCGCGCCGCTGGGCGATGACGTGATGGGCGACGACCCCACCGTGAACCGCCTGCAGCAGGCCGTGGCCGAGCGCGCCGGCAAGGCGGCCGGCTTGTTCTTCCCGTCCGGCACCCAGAGCAACCTGGCCGGGCTGATGGCGCATTGCGAGCGTGGCGACGAATACCTGGTGGGCCAGCTGGCGCACACCTACAAGTACGAAGGCGGCGGCGCCGCCGTGCTGGCCAGCATCCAGCCCCAACCCATCGAACACGCCGAAGACGGCTCGCTGCCGCTGGAAAAACTGGCGGCGGCCTTGAAGCCGGAAGGCGATCCGCACTTTGCCCGCACCCGTCTGCTGGCGCTGGAGAACACCTTCCACGGCAAGCTGATTCCGGCCGATTACATCCGCGCGGCCACCGATTGGGCGCGCAGCCACGGCCTGGGCACGCACCTGGATGGCGCGCGCGTCTTCAACGCCGCGGTCGCCAGCGGCAAGCCGCTGGCTGATATGTGCGAGTCGTTCGACTCGGTCTCGATCTGCTTTTCGAAGGGACTGGGCGCGCCGGTCGGGTCCGTGCTGGTGGGCAGCGCCGAGTTGATCGCCCGCGCGCGCCGCTGGCGCAAGATGCTGGGCGGCGGCCTGCGCCAGTCCGGCGTGCTGGCCGCGGCCTGCCTGTACGCGCTGGAGCACAACGTCGACCGCCTGGCCGACGACCACGACAACGCGCGCCAACTGGCCGAGGGCCTGCGCGGCATCGCGGGGGTGCGGGTGCTGAGCCAGGACACCAACATGGTGTTTGCGCAATTCGAACCGGCGCGCTGCGAGGCGCTGACTGCGGCGCTGGCCGCCGACGGCATTCTGATGCGTGCCGTCTACGGCGGCCCGACGCGGCTGGTGACCCACCTGGACGTGTCCGCGGCGGACGTGCGCCGCGTGGTCGAGGCCGTGGCGCGCCACCTGGGCTGAGCCGCTGCAATCACGCCGCTGCGCGCAGCACGTCCGACAGCACTGAGAACAATTCGTCGATCTGCGCCCGTTCGATGATGAGCGGCGGCGACAGCAGCATGGTGTCGCCGGCCGATCGGATCAGGCAGCCGCGTTCCAGGCAGGCCTGGTGCACCGCGAAGCCGCGTTGCCCGGGCTTGCCGTCCTGCGGCGCCAGTTCGATGGCGGCCAACAGGCCGATGTTGCGGATGTCCACCACGTGGGGCAGGCCTTTCAGGCTGTGCGCGGCGTCTTCCCAATAGCGCCACAATTCGCGGCTGCGCTGGAACAGGCCTTCGCGCCGGCAGATGTCCAGCGTGGCCAGCCCTGCGGCGCAGGCTACCGGGTGGCCCGAATAGGTGTAGCCGTGCGCCAGCTCGATGGCGCTGTCCGGGCCTTGCATGAAGGCGTCGTAGACATGCTGGCGCACCAGCGTGGCGCCCATCGGGATCGCCCCGTTGGTCAGCCCCTTGGCGCTGGTGATGATGTCGGGCGTGACGCCGAAATGGGCGGATGCGAAGGCGCCGTCGATGCGGCCGAACGCACAGATCACTTCGTCGAAGATCAGCAGGATGCCGTGCGCATCGCAGATCTGCCGCAGCTTTTGCAGGTAGCCCTTGGGCGGCACCAGCAGGCCGGTGGAACCGGCCACCGGCTCGACGATCACCGCGGCGATGGTGGACGCGTCGTGCAGCGCCACGATGCGCTCGAGCGTGTCGGCCAGGTGCGCGCCCCAATCGGGCTGGCCGCGGGTGTAGGCCATGTGTTCGCGGTCGTACGTATGCGGCAGGTGGTCGACGTAGGGCAGCAGGTTGCCGAAGGGCTTGCGATGGCCGCCGATGCCTGACACCGACAGGCCGCCGAACCCCACGCCGTGATACCCGCGTTCGCGGCCGATCAGGCGGACGCGCTGGCCCTGGCCGCGGGCGCGGTGATAGCCCAGCGCGATCTTCAGCGCGGTATCGACGGCTTCGGAGCCGGAATTCGAAAAGAACACATTGGAAAAGCCGGCCGGGGCTTCCTGGCACAGGTTTTCGGCCAGCTCGAACGCCAGCGGATGACTCATCTGGAACGACGGCGCGTAATCCAGTTCATAGGCGGTGCGTGCGATGGCCTCGACGATTTCGGGGCGGCGGTGGCCGGCGTTCACGCACCACAGGCCCGCGATGCCGTCCAGCACCCGGCGTCCGTCCGGACGGATGTAGTGCATGCCTTCGGCGGCGCTGAACAGCACCGGATCGCGCTTGTACCGCCGGTTGGCGGTGAAGGGCATCCAATAGGCTTCGGCGTTCAGGGCGGTGGGGGAGTGGGGAGCGGGCGACGACATGGGGATCCTGTTTTCGGGAAGTTCAGGGTCCGGCTATTTTGTATTAATACAATGAAAAATACAATTCAGGGCCGACCCTGGCCCCCTTGTCAGGATGCCTGCAACGAAGCCTGCAGATGGCGCCGCATCAACCGCGCCGCTAGTTCCTGGTCGCCCGTTTGCAGGGCGTCGATGATCTGCAGATGCTCCTGCGTGGACCCGACGTAGCGGGCGTCGCGATGGAATGCGGCGTGCTCTTCCAGCCGGCGCAGCTGGTTCTGCTGCTGCACGGCCTGCAGGATGTACCGATTGCCCGAGAAGCGCGCCAGCATTTCATGGAACGACGCGTTCAGCGCGAAGAATTCGGTGGCGGAAATGTCGGCGTCCTGGCGCTGCGCCAGGGCTTCGTGGGCAGCGCGCATGCGGGCCAGCGCGTCGCGGTCCAGCTTGAAGGTCGGTTCCAGCAGGCCGGCGCATTCGATCGCCATGCGGAAGCGGTAGCTTTCATCCAGGGCTGCGCGGCCTTCCAGCGACGGCGCGAATTGCCAGCCGTGGCCTTTGCGCTTTTCGATCAGGCCATCTGCCGACAATTGCAGCAGGGCCTTCACCAGCACGCTGCGCGGCGCGGGATAGCGCTGCAAAAGGTCGCTCTCGGTGAACTGATCGGGCAGCGCGCGGGTGGCGCGATCGTCGATCAGCCGGCGGTACAGCTCTTGTTGGGTCGGGCCGGCGCCGGTGATGGCCGGCGGGGGCAGCGCGGCCGTGTCGGCCACGGTGTAGCCGCTGTTGGGCCGATGCGTGATCAGGCCTTGCGTGGCCAGCAGCTTGAGCGCACCCCGCACCGGAGTCCGCGACACCTCATAGCCGGCGGCCAGCGCTTCTTCGGACAGGTGGGTGCCGGGCGTGTAGCGCCGGGCCAGGATGTCCTGGGCGATCAGGCGGGCCAGATCGACTTGCAGCGGGGTGGGGCGGGCAGGGGCGGCGGTGGACATGGACGAACGCAGGGGCGGCGGTGGGGCAATGGTAACGGACGGGCGCAGAAAAAAAAGGGCGTACCCCCTTGCGTGGGTACGCCCTAAGAGACCCGGTGGCCCACCAGGCCTCTCCAGCGATATCCGCGCTTGCGCGCGGATATCCAGCGAACTTGCGTTAGAAGCGCCAGCTGACGTTCACGGTGCCCGTGTTCTGCTGGTTGCCGTTGCCGAACTGGCCGGAGTAGGCCAGGCCCAGCGTGGCGTTCTTGCTCATGGCCATGTCCACGCCCAGCGCCACCACGGCCGCGTCACGCGACAGCGGCGTGCCGGCCACAGTGAAGGGCTGGCTGCCGTCGAACGACATCGTGGTTTCCGGATTGACGTCGCCGTAGGCATGGCGCCAGCCCAGCGTGCCGCGCAGGCGGGCGGCGTTCTGGCCCATGTCGAACGTGGTCTGCGCATGCAGGCCCAGCGTGGTGGTGGCCACCTTGTTGCTGTTGCCGCGGCCGCTGAGTGCAGCGTCTCCGCCTGATTCCGAGAAGCCGCGGGTGCGCAGGTCGCTGAAATCGGCGCCGACGAACGGTTCGAGCGTGACGCGGTCGTTCAGGGGGATGGCGTAGCCCACCTCGGTGAAGACCTGGCCGGTGCTGGCGCTGTAGTCCGACTTCAGGGCTTGCAACTGGCCTGCCGCGTTGATGTTGCGCTTGCTGCTGACGTCGTGCCAGGTGTAGGCCACGCCGCCGCTGACGTTGAGCTTGCCTGCGCCGGCTTCGAAGGCCTTGCCGCCGTAGATGATGGCGCTGTAGCTGTCGACGTCGGTCTTGGCCGAGCGGTCGCTCACGGTGATGCGGCTGCTGGTGTAGCCCAGCGCGCCGCCCAGGCGCCAGCCGTTGCCGATGCCATGGTCGCCGCCGACGAACAGGCCGGCGTCGGTTTCGCGGGCCTTGGCCGCGTTGCCGTTGCCGTCCATGGTGCGCCAGTTGCCGAACACCTGGGCCCACATGGGTTGCGCCGCCGAGCGCGGCAGCGCGGACGCCTCGCCACGGCCGACCTGGGCCGTGGCCGGACCAGGCACCCAGCCGGCGTTCATGTTGGCATGCAGGTGGGCCAGCGGCAGGTTCACCACGTTGTTGGTCACGTTCTGCATCGCCGAAACGGTGCTGACGTGCGATTCGCCCGCCAGGTCGGCAAACACGCCGGCCGGTGCGCCTTCCGGCAGGTTCAGCACGCGGCTGTACAGGGCATTGGTGGTCGGCAGGCTTTGCAGGGCGCGGGCGGTCGAGCGTTGGTTGCCGGTCACGGCCAGGTCGGCGAACTCGATGGGGCGCGTGGCGCCGCCCGAATTGCCGGGCGTGGCGGGCGGCGTGGCGGTGTCGACCGGCGGCGTGACGGGATCGACAGGGGGCGTGCCCGGATCGACCGGCACGGTCTTCAGATCGACTTTCAGCACGACGTCGTTGCCGCTATAGGCAAGCTTGGGGTCCAGGAACGCCAGGTTGCTGGAGACGCCGGTGAACTTGCTGCCATTCAGGCCGCCGTCCGCCGTCAGGATGGTGTAGGCGGTGGAGGCGGCGTAAGTACCGCCGGACCCCACGTGCAGCACGGAACCGGCCAGGTTGGCCACGCCCAGCGCATGGACTTTGTCGCTTCTGCCGTCGGCGGTGGCGTCGACGCGGTAGGTCGAATTTGCGTCGAAGGTCAGGTCGCCGTTGATCTGCAGGGTGCCGACCGGGGCGCTGGCGGTGCCGGGCGACAGGGTCGCGCCGGCCAACAGCGTGGTGGGGCCGACTTCGCCCGAGCCGGCCAGCGTGCCGGCGACCGACAGCAGGCCCTTCACTTCGAAGCTGGCCATTGTCAGGGTGGCGTAGCTGGCCACGGTGACGTCGCGGCCGCGGATGATGGCCAGCGGGGTGTAGTTGGTGTTGATGTTGACAGTGCCGGCGCTGCCCTCGACGGCGCCCGTGATGCTGCCGCCGTTGATGTCCAGCGTTCCCGAGCCCAGCCGCACGATGCCGTTGATCGTGCCCGTGTTGGCGATACTGATGGGCGTGCTGGCGCCGGATACATCCACCGCGACGCCATCGATCTTGCTGTTGATGGTGCCGGTGTTGGTGATGCCGCGTCGAACTGTCGCGCCCGACACCACGATACCCGCGTCGATGGTGCCGCTGTTGCCGATGCGTCCGCTGATCGTGCTACCGCCGGTCACCTCGATGCCTACGCCCGTGCCGAAGCTGCCGGAGATGCGGCCAATGTTGATGAGGTCACCGGTGATCGAACTGGCATTTCGAATGCTGATGGCGGAATCGCCGGTCACCTGCCGGGTGTCTTCATTGCGGATCGAGCCTTCCACGGTCGACGCGTCGACCTTGATGCCCGAGCCGCCGGTGGCCGAGTTCCACACGGTGCCATTGTTGATGACGTTGCCCCGCAGGGTGGCGCCGTTGATGATGTTGATGGAGACGTCGGTGCCGGTATTCGTGAGGTTGCCGCTTTGCGTCGTGCCGTTGAGGTCAACCGCGAAAGCAGACGTCGTCGCCAGGGGCGAGAAGCTGACGGCCAGGACGAGCGCCAGGGGGGTGAGTTGGAAGCGGGGATGCATGAGAAGTGACCATGTAAATTTCGTGTCTGAAATATACCGATCATTGCATCGTCAAATCTGAGCAAATCTGAGCGCTTTGTAAGGCGGCTGATTAAACGAGAAAATAAAGGGTAAATGACTATTAAATGGACGACAAAGGCTGAAATTGATCTTTTCTGAAAATGCCAGCAAAGATACAAATAGATGCTTTCGCGCAACATATTGTCGACAGCCGACATCGGCGGGGTAGCCAAAGCGGTGACTCACCCCGCGGCGTGATACGGCAGGCTTAGCCGAAAGCACACCGGTTCGTCGCCGCCGGCGCCCGACAGCACCACCGTGCCGCCCAGCCGTTCGGCAATCGCCTTGACCAGATACAGCCCCAGTCCGGCGCCCGGATGGCGCAACGCGTTCTGGCCTCGATAGTATTTCTGGAACAGGCGTTCCTGGTCTTCGGCGAGGATGCGTTGGCCGGGGTTGGCGACCTCGATGTGCAGCCTGTCGTCCCGGGCGCGTACCGAGACGGTCACCCTGCCCCCTTCAGCACAGTGTCGGTCGGCATTCGCCAGCAAGTTGCGCAGGGCGATGTGCAGCATGCTGGCATCGCAATCCAGCACATGGTCGCCTTCGCCATACTCGTTCTGGATGCGGCCGGGGGCGAAGTCCCGTTCCAGGTCGGCCAGCATGGCTGGCACGTCGCAGCGGGCCAGGCGCAGGTCGGCGCGCGGTTCGCGCATGCGGTCGTGGGTCAGGTATTCATCCACCAGCGCCAGCAGGCGCACGGCGGCATCGCGGATGTTGCCGCAGCGCGCCAGGGTTTTCTCGGCCGGGGCGGCCAGGTTGCGGCCCAGTTGCTGGGCCGATGTGGTGATGATCGCCAGCGGCGTGCGGAATTCGTGCGACACCATGGCCACGAAGTCGCGCTGTTCCGCGAACACCTGCCGCTCTTTGTCCAGCGAGGTGCGCAGCTCGCCTTCCAGTTCGACGCGGCGCTCGATCTCGTTCTGCATTTCGACCGTGCGCAGGGCAACTTCCTTTTCCAGGCGCTGGCTGTGCTGGCGCGCCAGGTCGGCGGCCAGGTTGGCCTGCTGCCGTTCGCGCATGCGCCGTTGGCGCTCATGGCGGCCCACGATGTACAGGCTGAGCAGCAGCATGTGCAGCATCGTGCCCAGTGTCGAGACGTATTCGGTGAACGTATTCACCGGCAGCACGCCCAGGTTGCGCAGGAAGGCGATCAGCACACTGATGTAGAACACGCCGAAGGCCAGCGCGAAAAAGCGCGCCGGCTGCCAGCCGCGCTTGAGCAGGTAGGCGGTCAGGGTCGAGAAGCCGACGATCACCAGCAGCGCCAGCGTCTGGATGGGCTGCACGCCCCAGGCGTAATGGCCGGACACGACCAGCGCCGAGCAGACCAGCGCGAGGGCCCAGAAGATCCGATCCAGCCACCGCACCGCGCGCGGATACAGCGCGGCCAGGTTCAACTGGCGGAAGGCGACGCGCAGCGCCACCGGCAGGCTGATGGCGATGCCCACGCCCAGCAGGCGGTCGCTCCAACCCACCGGCAGGCCAGTCAATTGCTGCACCAGGCCCAGCGACAGCACTTCGTTGAAGACGCAGTTGCCGATGTAGGCCAGGAACAGGCCGCTCATCGAGGCGCGCGTCACGAGCCAGAAGGCGCCGTGCGCGCAGATCAGCAGCAGGTAGAAACCGAAGTACAGGCCGAACATCAGGCCTTCGCGGCGCGACTGGTTGTCGTAGGCCAGGCGCTGCCAGATTTCCAGCCGGGTCGCCAGCGCGTTCTTGCTTTGCAGCCGCACCAGGATCACGTAGTTGCCGGGGGCTGGCGGCTCGAACGAGATCACGGGGCTACGGTAGTCCACCGGCCAATCCTGGCGCGGCAGGTCTTCGCCGCTGCGCCCCAGCAACGTCCAATAGCCGTCCTGGCCCATATAGACCCGCACGTCATCGAGCAGCGCGTTGCTCAGGCGCAGCATCCATCCGCCCTGCGGGATGCGATCCACCTGCACCGGCAGGCGCAGCCACACCGCCGCGGGTGTGAAGCCGGCGCTCAGGCTGTCGGGCAGCGTCGTCCAGCCGCTGGCCTGGGCGACATCCGCGGCGCCGAGCTTGCCGCTGGCGTCGTCCAGCCGTTCGAGGTGACCGCCCGCATACAGCATGCGGACCTGGCCATCCAGGTGCAGCGTGTCGCCGCGAGCCGGGGCTGCGGCCGCCATGCCCGCCAACAACAATGCCAGCAGCCACAGCCACGCATGCGCCGTGGGATAATGATTCCGTCTCATCAAGTCATGATTCCCGTGCAGCCGGCAAGATTACATCAGGGCCGGGGGAATCCGCAGCCGCACTACATGCTTGAAGTCATTCTTCTCGAAGACGAACCCGTGCTGCGTCAAGAGCTTGGCGAGTTTCTCGAAGAGTTGGGCTACGCGCCGCTGTGCGTGTCCAGCCTGCAGGAATTCGACCAGGGCTTTGACGCCAGCCGCCACCACCTTGCCGTCATCGACATCGGCTTGCCGGATGGTTGCGGCCTGGACCTGATCCAGCGCCTGCGCCGCGATGGCCAGCAGGTGGGCATCGTGGTGTTCAGTGCACGCCAGACCAGCCCGGACAGGATCATGGGGCTGGGCATGGGCGCCGATCACTATTTGGGCAAGGGCTGCGATCTGGATGAACTGGCGGCCACGCTGGCGGCGCTGGTGCGCCGCCTGGGCCTGCCGCGCGCGCCGGCCAGGCAGGCGGCCGACCCGTGGGTGCTGGATGTGGGCCCGCGTCGGCTGCTCATTCCTGGCGCACCCGCGGTGCCGCTGTCCCAGCAAGACCTGACGGTGCTGCGCTGCCTGATGGATCAGCCCGGCGAAAACATCAGCCGCCGGCAGATCGTTGAAGCGCTGGGTGCCGACTACCTCGATTACGACCAGCGCCGCCTGGATACGCAGATGCGGCGGCTGCGCCGCCGCGTCGAAGCGGCCTGCGGGCAGGCGCTGCCGGTCAAGACCTTGCGCAACAGCGGCTATTGCTTCTACCAGGCGGCGCGCGTCCAGGCCTGATCACCGCGCCAACCACGCGGCAGCGCGTGCCGGCTTATTCCATCAGCCATGCCGCAAGCGGCTGTCGTCTGGCGCTTCGTCGCGTTCATGCATGCCGTAATCGCGCAGCACCTGCGCCACCCGCAAGCGGTAATGGGCGAACACGCCGCCGCGCCCGGCTTCCTGGGCCTGGCGATGCGATTCCAGTGAACGCCAGCGCTTGACCGCTTCTTCATCGCGCCAGAACGACAGCGACAGCAGCTTGCCCGGCGTGGTCAGGCTCTGGAAGCGTTCGACCGAAATGAAGCCGTCGATGGCTTTGAGCTCATCGATCAGGCGGGCGGCAATACGCAGGTAGGGATCGGGGTTGCCCTCGGCGGGCTCGACTTCGAATATCACGGCGATCATGGGGCGCACTCGGCAAGAGGAATGCCCCAGTATCCCCGCGTTCGCGCGGCAACGATTCGCCAGAGGCCGAACTATGCCTGCGCGGCGTCGGCCAGCAATGCGGCGTAGCCGGCGCGCGAATCCGGCCATTGCAAGGTCAGGCCGCTGGCCCGCAGGCGGGCATTGCTGAGTTTCTTGCTGCCGATGTTGGCAGGCGCGGGCGCCTCGGCTGGCGCGGGGGCGCCGATCAGGCAGGCCAGGTCCGCGTACAGCACGTGCAGCGGCAGCGGCGTGTCGTCGCAGCCGATGTAGACCGATTGCGCGTCGGGCAGCAGCGCCAGATGGGCAATGGCGGCCGCGGCGTCGTCGATGTGGATGCGGTTGGCCCAATGCGGCGGCTGGGTCGGCGCGCCGGCAGCGCCTGTGCGCAGGCGTTCGATCAGTTGCAGGCGGCCGGGGCCATACAGGCCGGCAAAGCGGATCGTGGTGTGGGGCAGCGGCTGTGCGGCAAGCAGCGCTTCGGCTTCGAGCAGGATGCGGCCATTGAAGCCTTGCGGCGCGGGCGGCGTGTCTTCGGTGACCCAGTCCCCGTGGTGCTCACCATACACTGCGCTGGACGACACGAACACCACGCGTTCGACCCGGGACGTATCCAGCGCGTCCAGCACGCGATTCAGGCCATCGACGAACACGCCGCGGTAGGCGGCGGGATCGCGTGCCCCGGCGGTGGCAACGTGGATGACGCGGGTGATGCCGGCCGGCAGGGCGGGCAAACCGTCCTCCCGCGTGATGTCGCCTTGCAGCCAGTGAATGCCGCTGGCGTCGTCCGCGGGCGGATGGCGGCGCAGCGCGTAGACCTGGTCGCCGCGCGCCAGCAACAGGCGGGCCGCGCGTTGGCCGAGGTCGCCGCAGCCGATGAAGAGCACGCGTTCAGCCATGTTGCGCAGCGCCGGTCACATGCCGCTGTAGACGGGACCTTCGCCGCCTTGCGGGGCCACCCAGACGATGTTCTGGGTCGGGTCCTTGATGTCGCAGGTCTTGCAGTGCACGCAGTTCTGCGCGTTGATCTGCAAGCGGTCGTCGCCGTGGTCGTCCTTGACGAATTCGTACACGCCGGCCGGACAGTAGCGCGATTCCGGGCCGCCGTACTTGGCCAGGTTGACCTGCACCGGCACCGACGGGTCTTTCAGCGTCAGGTGGATGGGCTCGTTTTCATCGTGGTTGGTGTTCGAGATGAACACCGAGCTGAGCTTGTCGAAGGTCAGCTTGCCATCGGGCTTGGGGTAGTCGATGCGGGCGCATTGCGACGCCGGCTGCAGGCAGGCGTGGTCGGGCTTGCTGTGGCGCAGGGTCCAGGGCATCTTGCCCTTGAACACCAGTTGCTCGATGCCGGTCATCAGCGTGGCCACGGTGCGGCCCTTCTTGAACCACTGCTTGAAGTTGCGCGCCTTGTTCAGTTCGGCGTGCAGCCACGAGGCCTTGAAGGCTTCGGGGTACGCGGCCAGTTCGTCCTGGCGGCGGTCGGCGACCAGCGCGTCGAACGCGGCTTCGGCGGCCAGCTTGCCCGACTTGATGGCGGCATGGCTGCCCTTGATGCGCGAGGCGTTCAGGAAGCCGGCTTCACAGCCCACCAGCACGCCGCCCGGGAAGGTCAGCTTGGGCAGCGACAGCAGGCCGCCGGCCGTGATGGCGCGGGCGCCGTAGGCAATGCGCTTGCCGCCTTCGAAGGTGCCGCGGATGGCCGGGTGGGTCTTGTAGCGCTGGAATTCGTCGAACGGCGAGAGCCACGGGTTGGCGTAATCCAGGCCGACGATCATGCCCACGGCCACCAGGTTGTTGTCCAGGTGGTAGAGGAACGAGCCGCCGTAGGTATCGGCGTCCAGCGGCCAGCCGGCGGTGTGGATCACCAGGCCGGGCTTGGACTGGGCCGGGTCGACTTCCCACATTTCCTTGATGCCGATGCCGTAGGCCTGCGGGTCGCGGCCGTCGTCCAGCTTGTAGCGGTCGATCAACTGGCGGCCGAGCTGGCCGCGCGCGCCTTCGGCGAACACCGTATAGCGCGCATGCAGTTCCATGCCGGGCTGGTAGTGGTCGGTATGGCTGCCGTCGCGGGCCACGCCCATGTCGCCGGTGGCCACGCCGCGCACGGCGCCGTTTTCGTCGTACAGCACTTCGACCGCGGCAAAGCCGGGGAAGATCTCGACGCCCAGCGCCTCGGCCTGTTCACCCAGCCACTTGACGACGTCGCCCAGGCGGACGATGTAGTTGCCGTCGTTGTGGAAACAGGGCGGCAAGAGCCAGTTCGGCGTAGCGCGCGCGCCGTTCTGCGACAGGAACAGGAACTTGTCCTGCGTGACGGGCACGTTCAGCGGCGCGCCTTTTTCTTTCCAGTCGGGGATCAGTTCGGTCAGCGCCAGCGGGTCCATGACGGCGCCAGACAGGATGTGCGCGCCCAGCTCGGCGCCCTTTTCAAGGACGCAGACGCCGATCTCCTGGTTTTTCTCAGCGGCCAGCTGCTTCAGACGGATGGCAGTGGCCAGGCCGGCGGGTCCCCCGCCAACCACGACCACGTCATATTCCATCGACTCGCGTTCAGACATTGCAAAGCTCCCCGTATGTATTCCATATATGGCTGGAAGTATTATCGGCGATTGTATTGCAGGCGGAGGCCTTGCACGTCTTCGCATTTCTTTCAGCCATCAGGAGTAATTGGTGAACCCGGACACTCAGTCTGCGCGGATTCTGGCGGTGGGCGATACCCATCACGTGGATTTGCCCTTGCGTTGGGGCGACTCCGACGCCTTGAACCATCTCAACAACACGCTGTACTTTCGCCTCATGGAAGAGGCCCGCATGCAGATCCTGTACGACGCGGGCTTCGAATTGCCGGCCAACGACGGCGCCATCCTGGCGCATGCGTCCTGCGATTTCCTGCGCCCCTTGACCTACCCGGCGACCGTGCGGGTCACGCACAAGGTCACCCGCATCGGCCGCTCCAGCGCCGAATTCGAACTGCTGCTCGAGAAGGTCGGCGACGATGCCGGCCCCTACGCACGCGGCCGCAACGTGCTGGTCTGGATGGATTACGTGGCCAATACGTCCGCACCGTGGCCGCCCGAAGTGCTGGCCAAGATGGCCACGCAGTTCCAGCCGGCGGCGTAGCGCCGCGCCTGGCGGTCGGTCCGGCTTTGTGGCGCTGTTTGAAACAGCGCACGCATTTGCCGGGCATGCCGTTAAAATCAAGCGCAAACCATAATAGAAATAAAAGGGCGCGCCACCCTCGGCGACGCGACCCGGCAGGCATCGGGCCCCGCTGCGATGCCGCCGGCAAGCGCCACCGGCAGCCGCGCCTTAAGGAAAAACAGGGCTCGCCGCCGTGCGAGACTCTCTTCAGTTCGACCTTAATTAGGAGTTGGAGCGATGGACAAGGTTTTTGCAAGCGCCCAGGAGGCGCTGGCAGGCATCGTCAAAGACGGCCAGATGATCGCCGTGGGCGGTTTCGGCCTTTGCGGCATTCCCGAAGCCCTGATCGCCGCGCTGCGCGATTCGGGCGTGAAGGACCTCACTTGCATCAGCAATAACGCAGGCGTCGACGGCTTCGGCCTGGGCCAGCTGCTCAATACGCGCCAGGTTCGCAAGATGATCGCGTCGTACGTGGGCGAAAACAAGGAATTCGAACGGCAGTACCTGTCGGGCGAACTCGAACTTGAATTCACGCCGCAGGGCACGCTGGCTGAAAAGCTGCGCGCGGGCGGCGCCGGCATCCCGGCCTTCTTCACCCGCACCGGCGTGGGCACCATCGTCGCCGACGGCAAGGAAATCCGCGAGTTCGACGGCCAGCAATACGTGATGGAACGTTCGCTGGTGCCGGACGTGTCGCTGGTCAAGGCGCACATCGCCGACCGCAGCGGCAACCTGGTGTTCCGCAAGACGGCGCGCAACTTCAATCCGAACGTGGCCATGGCCGGCAAGTTCACGGTGGTCGAGGTCGAAGAAATCGTCGACACCGGCAGCCTGGACCCCGACCAGATCCACCTGCCCGGCATCTATGTGCACCGGATCGTGCTGAACGCCACGCCGGAAAAGCGCATCGAACAACGCACCACTCGCCCGGCCTAAGGAGAACACGACATGGCATGGTCCCGCGATGAAATGGCGGCGCGCGCCGCGCGCGAGCTGCAAGACGGTTTTTACGTGAACCTGGGTATCGGCCTGCCGACCCTGGTGGCCAACCACGTGCCCAAGGGCGTCGAAGTCTGGCTGCAATCCGAAAACGGCCTGCTCGGCATCGGTCCCTTCCCGACCGACGCCGAGGTCGACGCCGACCTCATCAACGCCGGCAAGCAGACGGTCACGACGCTGCCTGGCTCGTCGATCTTCTCGTCGGCCGACTCGTTCGCGATGATCCGTGGCGGCAAGATCAACCTGGCCATCCTGGGTGCGATGCAGGTGTCCGAAAAGGGCGACCTGGCCAACTGGATGATCCCGGGCAAGATGGTCAAGGGCATGGGCGGCGCAATGGACCTGGTGGCCGGCGTCGGCCGCGTCGTGGTCCTGATGGAACACGTGGCCAAGAAGAAAGACGGCACCGAAGACATCAAGCTGCTGCCCGAATGCAACCTGCCGCTGACCGGCGTGGGGGTGGTCGACCTGATCATCACCGACCTGGGCGTGATGGAAGTCACCGAAAACGGCCTGAAGCTGCTGGAAACGGCGCCGGGCGTGACGGTGGACGAAATCCAGTCCAAGACGCACGCCAAGCTGGACGTGTCGGCGGTCAAGTAAACACCGCTGCCCGGAAAACGAAAACGCCCCGCAAGGGGCGTTTTTCATTGGGGCCGACCCAAAGGAGGCGGCGCGCCGCGTCAGGCGGCCTCTTGCAGCAGCATGCCCACGTGCGGGATGCCGTCTTCGATGTATTCCTCGGTGACCGGCACGAAGCCGTGGCCGCCGTAGTAGCCCTTGAGCCGCGCCTGGGCGCCCAGGTACACCGGCTGGCCGGGCCACAGGCGCGCCACTTCGGCCTTGGCGCGGCGCATCAGCTCGTGGCCCAGCCCGGTGCCGCGGGCCGCCGGGGCGGTGATCACACGGCCGATGACGGCCTGGCCGTCGTTCAGCGCCGGTTCCAGCAGGCGGCTGTAGGCCAGCAGGGCGCCGTCCTGCCAGGCCATCAGGTGCTCGGTCTGCCCCAGCAGGTCCTTGCCGTCCATGTCCAGGAAGACGCAATTCTGTTCCACCACGAAGACTTCCGAGCGCAGGCGCAGGATGGCGTAAAGCTCGGCGGGGGTGAGTTCGGCGTGGGGTTTGCAGATCCAGGCGGGCATGCGGACGGTTCCGGAAATCGGGAGTGAAGGAGGGGCAAATAGCGTACCTCAAACCGGCCCCGTTTCTTTTGATGCACTGTTACATAAATTCACGGGTATACCCTTAGTATGAAAATGAATTTTCTTATCTAAAATTTATGTGTAAACAGATTTACACAATCGCCCGCTACTCTCCCGCTCCCCACCCCCGATGAACAAGGCCGTACTCACGATCGCTGATCGGATCGCCCGGGCCCAGCCCGCGCTGAGCCGCACGCAGCACAAGATGGCCGAATACGTCCTGGCGCACCAGTTTCGCGTCGCCACGATGACCATCGACGAATTCGCGGCGGCGGTGGGCGTCTCGGTGGCCACGGCCAACCGTTTCGCGCGCGCTCTGGACCTGCCGGGCTACCCGCAATTTCGCGCTGAACTGGCGCGCGGTTTCGAAGCCGCGCTGGAACCCGTTGAAAAGCTGCGCACGGAACTGGCGCATTCGGCCAGCGCCGTGCAGATCTTTGCCGCCACGCTCGAAGAAGACATCCGCAACGCCCAGCGCAATCTGCAATCGCTGGACTCGGCCGCCTGTGATCAGGCGGTGGAAGCGATTCTGGCCGCCGAGCGCGTCTTCATCATCGGCTTCGGCGCCAGCGGTTTTCTGGCCGGGCTGCTGCAGCGGGGCCTGTGCATGCACCTGCACTCGGTCGAATCGCTGGCCGGCCCCGGCGGCGTGTCGCACGCCGCGCGCCAGATGTCGCGCATGACCAGCAAAGACCTGGTGATCGCCATCGGCTTCCCGCGTTATCTGGCCGATACGGTGACCCTGGCGGGCGCCGCGCAGCAAGCCGGCGTGCCGGTGCTGGTGCTGACCGACAAACCCACATCTCCGCTGGCGCCCACGGCATCCGTCGTGCTGTACGCGTTTTCCGCGCGCCAGCTGATCCCCAATTCCGAAACCGCCGCGCTGGGGCTGATCGAAGCCCTGTCGGCCGCGGTGGCCTATCGGGCCAAGAATTCCGTCGCGGCCGCCGCTGGGGTGACCCAGTCCGTCATGCCGTGGCTCATCCATGGAGTAGGTAAACGATGATTCAACCCGTGATTGCCATTCACGGTGGCGCCGGCGCAATGTCCCGCGCGGCCATGTCGCCCGAGAAAGAACAGGAATACCTGAGCGCCCTCGAATCCATCCTGGCCGCGGGCCAGGCCGTGCTGGCCCGTGGCGGCAGCGCCCTGGACGCCGTCACCGAAGCCGTGCGCCTGCTGGAAGACTGCCCGCTGTTCAACGCCGGCCATGGCGCCGTGTTCACCAGCGCCGGCACCCACGAGCTGGACGCCGCCATCATGGACGGCGCCACGCTGCGTTCGGGCGCCATCGCCAACGTCAATTGCGTGCGCAACCCGGTGTTCGCCGCGCGCGCCGTCATGGAAACCAGCAAGCACGTGTTCTTCGTGGGCGAGGGCGCCGAAGCCTTCGCCAAGGACGCGGGCCTGGAACTGGTCGACCCGTCGTATTTCTCGACCGAAGCGCGCCGCGAGCAACTGCTGCGCGTGCAGCGCGAAACGCCCGAAGCCGCGGTGCTGGACCACGACGGCCAGGCCATGGTCGCGCGCGGCCAGCCGGCCCCGGCCGATCCGCTGGATTCGGACAAGAAGTTCGGCACGGTCGGCGCGGTGGCGCTGGACGCCCAGGGCAACCTGGCTGCGGCCACGTCCACCGGCGGCATCACCAACAAGCAGGTCGGCCGCGTCGGCGATGCGCCGTTGATCGGCGCCGGCACCTACGCCAGCAACAAGACCTGCGCCGTGTCCACCACGGGCACCGGCGAGATGTTCATCCGCATGGTCGCCGCCTATGACGTGGCGGCCCAGATGGAATATTGCGGCGCGTCGCTGGAAACGGCGGCGGACCGCGTTGTCATGGAAAAACTGCCCACCATCGGCGGCAAGGGCGGCCTGGTGGCCGTCGACGCCCAGGGCAATGTGGCCTTGCCGTTCAACACGGAAGGCATGTACCGCGGTTACGCCCGCGTTGGCGAGAAGCCGGTCGCCGCGATCTATCGCTGAGCGGCGCCGCGTTTCGTTTTTGTCAGTTTTGGGGATTACTAAAGATATGGTTGATCGCGCAAACAGCCTGGCGCTGCCGGATAACCGCGTGGTCCAGGTCAACGACCTGACGGTGCGCTTCGTGGGTTCGGAGCGCACGGTCGAAGCCGTGCGCAACCTGTCGTTCCATGTGGACCGGGGCGAGACCCTGGCCATCGTGGGCGAGTCGGGTTCGGGCAAGTCGGTGACCTCGCTGGCGCTCATGCGCCTGGTGGAACACGGCGGCGGACGCATCGCCCAGGGCCAGATGGCCCTGCGCCGGCGCAACGGCTCGGTGATCGACCTGGCCGGCTCCAGCCAACGCGTCATGCGCAATGTGCGCGGCGCCGACATGGCCATGATTTTCCAGGAGCCGATGACCTCCTTGAACCCGGTGTTCACGGCCGGCGACCAGATCGCCGAGTCCATCCGCCAGCACCAGGGCAAGGACGCCGCAGCCGCGCGCGCCGAAGCGCTGCGCATGCTGGAACAGGTGCGCATCCCGGAAGCCAAGTCGGTGCTGGACCGCTACCCGCACCAGCTGTCGGGCGGTATGCGCCAGCGCGTCATGATCGCGATGGCGCTGGCCTGCAAGCCGGCGCTGCTGATCGCCGACGAGCCCACCACCGCGCTGGACGTCACCATCCAGGCCCAGATCCTGCAACTGATCCGTCAGCTGCAGGAAGAAATGCACATGGGCGTGGTGTTCATCACCCACGACATGGGCGTGGTGGCCGAAGTGGCCGATCGCGTGCTGGTCATGTACCGCGGCGACAAGGTCGAAGAAGGCCCGTCGGAAACCGTGTTCGCGGCGCCCCAGCATGCCTACACCAAGGCGCTGCTGTCGGCCGTGCCGAAGCTGGGCGCGATGCAGGGCACCGACCTGCCGGCGCGTTTCCCCCTGCTGCAGGTCGATGGCAAGGCGCAACCGGTGGCCGAGCCCGGTGCGACCAGCACCCAGGAAGTTCCGGCTGCGCGCCGCGAGCCGATCCTGAGCGTGCGCAACCTGGTGACCCGCTTCGACCTGCGCGGCGGCATCCTCAGCCGTGTGCAACGCCGCGTGCACGCCGTGGAAAAGGTCAGCTTCGACCTGTACCCCGGCGAAACGCTGTCGCTGGTCGGCGAGTCCGGTTGCGGCAAGTCCACCACCGGCCGCTCGCTGCTGCGCCTGGTGGAAAGCCAGGGCGGCGAAATCCGCTTCGGCGGCCGCGACATCGTGCGCCTGAAGAACAGCGAACTGCAATCCCTGCGCCGCGACATCCAGTTCGTGTTCCAGGACCCGTTTGCCTCGCTGGACCCGCGCGTGACCGTCGGCTTCTCGATCATGGAGCCCCTGCTGGTGCACGGCGTGGCCAAGGGCCGCGAGGCCGAGCGCCGCGTGTCCGAACTGCTCGAGCGCGTCGGCATGCCGCCCGAAATGGCGCAGCGCTATCCGCATGAATTCTCGGGCGGCCAGCGCCAGCGCATCTGCATCGCGCGCGCCCTGGCCCTGAACCCGAAGGTCGTGATCGCCGACGAATCGGTATCGGCGCTGGACGTGTCGATCCAGGCGCAGATCGTGAACCTCTTGATCGACCTGCAGCGCGACATGGGCATTTCGTTCCTGTTCATTTCGCACGACATGGCCGTGGTCGAGCGCGTGAGCCATCGCGTGGCCGTCATGTACCTGGGCCAGATCGTCGAGATCGGCCCGCGCCGCGCGATCTTCGAGAACCCGCAGCACCCGTACACCAAGAAGCTGATGTCGGCCGTGCCGATCGCCGATCCGGCGCGCCGCCACCTCAAGCGCACCTTGCTGTCCGACGAGATTCCCAGCCCGATCCGCAGGCTCGACGACGAGCCGGTGGTGCAGCCGCTGGTGCAGGTAGGAACCGATCACTTCGTTGCCCGCCATGCGGTCGGCGGAGCGTATTGAGTCAGTTGTTGTACTTGTTTTTCTTCCACCAAACCCCCTAATTCCTTACAGGAACCAGGAGTTGCAATGATGAAAGTTCTGCGCCCCACCAAACTGATGGCCGCCGCTGCGGTGGCCTTCGGCGTGCTCACTTCGCCGCTGGCGCATGCTGCCAAGGACGTGACGTTTGCCGTCTCCATCGCTCTGGAAACGCTCGACCCGTACAACACCAACAGCACGCTGAACCAGGCGGCCGGCAAGGCCTACTACGAAGGCCTGTTCGAATTCGACAAGGACCTGAAGGTCCAGAAGGTCCTGGCCACCGACTACACCGTCAGCGAAGACGGCCTGGTGTACACCTTCAAGCTGCGCGATGGCGTCAAGTTCCATGACGGCACCCCGTTCAACGCCGAAGCCGTCAAGATCAACTTCGACCGCCCGGCCAATCCGGAAAACCGCCTGTCGCGCTACATCCAGTTCAGCGTCATCGAAAAGATCGACGTGATCGATCCGCTGACCGTCAAGATCACCCTGAAGAAGCCGTTCTCGGCCTTCATCAACGCGCTGGCCCACCCGGCCGCCATGATGATCTCGCCGGCCGCGCTGACGAAGTACGGCAAGGAAATCGGTTTCCACCCGGTGGGCACGGGCCCGTTCGAATTCGTCGAATGGAAGCCGGCTGAATACCTGAAGGTCAAGAAGTTCGACGGTTACTGGAAGAAGGGCTACCCCAAGGTCGACACCCTGACGTTCCGCACCGTCACCGACAACAACACCCGCGCCGCCGTGGTGCAGACGGGCGAAGCGCAGTTCGCTTTCCCGGTGCCGTTCGAGCAGGCCGCCGTGCTGCAAAAGAACGACAAGCTGGACGTGGTCGACCACAAGAACTCGATCATGGCCCGCTACCTGTCGATGAACGTGCAGCAAAAGCCGTTCGACAACGTCAAGGTGCGTGAAGCCATCAACTACGCCATCAACAAGGAAGCCCTGGCCAAGGTCGCTTTCTCGGGCTACGCCACCATCGTTGACGGTGTCGTGCCGACCGGCGTCGACTTCGCCCACAAGACCGGCCCGTGGCCGTACGACATCAAGAAGGCCAAGGCGCTGCTCGCCGAAGCCGGCTACCCCAACGGCTTCGAAAGCCAGCTCTGGTCCGCCTACAACGACGGCACCTCGGTGAAGGTGGTGCAGTTCCTGCAGCAGCAACTGGCGCAAGTCGGCATCAAGGTGTCGGTGGAAGTGCTGGAATCGGGCCAACGCGTGCAGCGCGTGCAGCAGGTGCAAAAGCCGGAAGACGCCAAGGTCCGCATGTACTACGCCGGCTGGTCGTCCTCGACCGGCGAAGCCGACTGGGGCCTGCGTCCCTTGCTGACCACCGCCGCTTTCCCGCCGGTGCTCAACAACGTGTCGTACTACTCGAACAAGTCGGTTGACGACGGCATCCAGCAAGCCCTGGCCACGACCGATCGCGCCAAGAAGACCGAGATCTACAAGACCGTTCAGGAAACCATCTGGAAGGACGCCCCGTGGGCCTTCCTGGTGACCCAGAACAACCTGTACGTCAAGTCGAAGAACCTGTCGGGCGTGTACGTGGAACCGGACACCTCGTTCTGGTTCGGCGACATCGACCTGAAGCAGTAATCCGGCGGTAACTCTCGGGGCCGCAAGGCCCTTGCAAGGCCACATACGGCGGGGACGCGGTGTCCCCGCCGATGTTGCAGGAATTTCAATGCTGACCTACATCGTCAAACGTCTTTTGGGCATGATCCCCACGCTGCTGCTGGTAGCCGTGGTCGTGTTCCTGTTTGTGCACATGCTTCCGGGCGACCCGGCGCGACTGGCCGCGGGCCAGGAGGCCGACCAGCAGACCGTTGAGCTGGTGCGCAAGGAACTGGGGCTGGATCTGCCCCTGCCGCAGCAATTCGTGCGCTACTTCAGCCACATGCTGCAAGGTGACCTGGGTACCTCGCTGCGTACCAAGCGTCCCGTCTTGACTGAAATCTCCGATCGCTTCATGCCCACGCTGTGGCTGACGATCGCCAGTATGGCCTGGTCCGTCACGTTCGGCATGATCATCGGGATCGTGTCCGCCGTGTGGCGCAACCGCTGGCCCGACCGCCTGGGCATGACGCTCGCGGTGTCCGGCATCTCGTTTCCCGCCTTCGCGCTGGGGATGATGCTGATGCAGGTGTTTTCCGTGAACCTGGGCTGGCTGCCGACCGTGGGCGCCTCGACCTGGCAACACTACATCCTTCCGTCCATCACATTGGGCGCGGCGGTGGCCGCGGTGATGGCGCGCTTTACCCGCGCTTCCTTCGTGGAAGTCATCCAGGAAGACTTCGTGCGGACGGCCCGCGCCAAGGGCCTGACCGAGCGCCGCGTGGTCATCAAGCATGCCTTGCGCAATGCGTTGATCCCGGTCGTCACCATGATGGGCCTGCAGTTCGGCTTCCTGCTGGGCGGCTCGATCGTGGTCGAGACGGTGTTCAACTGGCCCGGCCTGGGCCGACTGCTGGTCGACGCCGTGACCCAGCGCGACTACCCGGTGATCCAGGGCCTGGTGCTGCTGTTCTCGTTCGAATTCATCCTGATCAACCTGATTGTCGACGTGCTCTACGGCGTCATCAATCCCAGCATCCGTTACAAGTGAGGCGGCCATGAGCAATACGACCCCCGCCGCGACCATCGCCGCCGTTCCCAAGAACGACGTGCGCACGCCCGCCACCGAGTTCTGGCGCAAATTCAAGAAGCAGAAGCTGGCGCTGGGCGCCGGCCTCTTCGTCCTGCTGCTGGTCGTGGTGGCGATCTTCGCCCCCTGGATCGTGCCGTTCGACGCCGAGAACTTCTTCGACTACGACGCGCTCAACGCCGGTCCGTCGCTGACCCACTGGCTGGGTGTGGATTCGCTGGGCCGCGATATCTTCAGCCGCATCATCATGGGCGCGCGCATTTCGCTGGCCGCGGGCTTCCTGTCCGTCGCCATGGGCGCCATCGTCGGCACCTTCATGGGCCTGATGGCCGGTTACTACGAAGGCTGGTGGGAACGCATCACGATGCGTATTTCCGACGTGCTGCTGGCGTTTCCCGGCATGCTGCTGGCCATCGGCGTGGTGGCCATCCTGGGTTCCAGCATGGTCAACGTGATCGTGGCCGTGGCCGTGTTCAGCGTGCCGGCGTTTGCCCGCCTGGTGCGTGGCAACACGCTGTCGATCAAGCAGATGACCTACGTCGAAGCCGTCAAGAGCGTGGGAGCGTCCGACTGGACGATCATCATGCGTCACATCCTGCCCGGCACGATCTCGCCGATCGTGGTGTACGGCACGATGCGTATCGGCACCTCGATCATCACCGCGGCCAGCCTGTCGTTCCTGGGCATGGGCGCATCGCCTCCCACGCCGGAGTGGGGCGCGATGCTGAACGAAGCGCGCGCCGATATGGTGATCGCGCCGCACGTGGCGATCTTCCCGGCGCTGGCGATCTTCCTGACCGTGCTGGCGTTCAACCTGCTGGGCGACGGCCTGCGCGACGCGCTCGATCCCAAGATCGACCGCAAGTAGGTCACACGCAATGGCTGCCCGCTCGCCTCGCCCCATCGGTTCCGGGCCTGGCGCGGCGGTCGCCCATCTCGCCGCCGCCCGCGTTCGGGCGCCCGCCATCCGGCAGGCGCATCGGCCACGCAGGACGGCGGCGTTTCGCATTCTGGGGCCCGCCTTCGCGGGCCTCTCGACAGGCAGTAAGTAATTCATGGACAAACAAATGCAGGACCTCCCTCGCATCGGCACCTTGCCGTCGGGCCCGCTGGATTCGATCTGTGACGTGGGCGACATCACCGTCGGCCACAGCACGCTGGCGGACGGCGCGCGGCAGACCGGCGTGACGGTGGTCAAGCCGCATGCCGGCGACCCCTACCTGGACAAGGTGCCGGCGGCCGCCACTGTGCTGAACGGTTTCGGCAAGAGCACCGGGCTGGTCCAGGTGCAGGAACTGGGCGTGCTGGAAACGCCCATCGCCCTGACCAACACCTTTGGCGTGGGCACGGTGGCCAATGCCCAGATCCGCGCCGCGGTGGCGGCCAACCCCGGCATCGGCCGCGGCATGGCGACGGTCAATCCGCTGGTCTTCGAATGCAACGACGGCTACCTGAACGACATCCAGGCGCTGGCGGTGCAGGAATCGCACTACGCCGATGCGCTGGCCGCCGCGGACAAGCACTTCGCGCAAGGCGCGGTGGGTGCGGGGCGCGGCATGTCCTGCTTTTCGTTCAAGGGCGGCATCGGCTCGGCCTCGCGGGTGGCCACCATTCAGCCGGGCCAGCGCTACACGGTCGGTGCGTTGGTGCTGTCCAACTTTGGCCGCCTGCCCAACCTGACCGTGGCAGGCCGCCCCTTCGGCCGCCGGCTCGCGGACCAGCTGGACCGGGGCCTGGCACAGGCGGGCGAAAACGCCGCCATCGTGCCGGAAAAGGGTTCCATCATCTTGCTGGTGGCGACGGACGCACCGCTGGATGCACGCCAATTGCGGCGCCTGTCGCTGCGCGCGGGCGCGGGCCTGGCGCGCACCGGCTCGGTGTTCGGCCACGGCAGCGGCGACATCGCGCTGGCGTTTTCCACGGCCTACACGGTGCCGCAAGAAGCCGAGCGCCCGATGCCGGCCATCGCCATGCTGCACGAAGCCCGTATCGATCCGCTGTTCGAAGCCGCGGCCGAGGCCTGCGAGCAGGCCATCATTGCCGCGCTGTGGCGCGCCGACAGCGTGCAGGGCCGCGACGGCCATGTCCGCACCGCCATCCGCGACGCTGCGCCCGACTGGCGGCAGTGGCTGGCCGACACCGAATTCTAGAATCCCACCAAGGCACTCCCATGAAGATCCTCATTTCCACCGATATCGAAGGCGTCGCCGGCGTCTTTCATGCTGAACAGATCCGCGCCGGCAACGGCGAATACGAGCGCGCCCGCGCCTGGATGACCGCCGAGGCCAACGCCGCGGTGCAAGGCGCCATCGCGGGCGGCGCCGAAGAGATCCTGGTCAACGATTCGCACGGCGGCTTTCGCAACCTGCTGCCGGACGGCCTGGACGAGCGCGCCCGCCTGGTGCTGGGCAAGCCGCGCTACCTGGGCATGATGGGCGGGCTGGAAGAGGGCTGCGATGCCGTCTTCATGATCGGCTACCACTCGCGCTCGCAGGGCCGCGGCGTGCTGGCGCACACGATCAACAGCTTTGCCTTTGCCCGCGTCTTCATCAATGGCATGGAACTGGGCGAGGCCGGCCTGTACGGCGCCCTGGCCGGCGAAATGGGCGTGCCGGTCATCCTGGCGACGGGCGATGATGTCTTCATCTCGGAAACCACCGACCTGTTCCCCGGCGCCCAATGGGTGCAGACCAAGGTGGCCCACGGCCAGGGCAGCGGCGTGACCTTGTCGCCGGCCGCCTCGCGCCGCGCCATCACCGCCGCTGCCGAAACCGCCGTCAGAAACATCAAGAAGGCCGTTCCTTTCCGCATCCCGGCCCCTATAGAATGCCGGTTGCAGACGCAGACCTCGGCGCTGGCCGACCTGTTCTGCATGTGGCCCACGCTCGAGCGCGTGGACGGCGTGACGCTGCGGTTCACCACGGACAGCATGCAGGCCGCCATCCGCACGCTGAACAGCCTGGCCGCCATGTCTTTCATGTTGCGCTAAGGAAACCCATGTCTAGCACCGACGCCCGTATCGCCCAACTGCGGCAGGCCATGAGCCGCCGCGGTCTGTCCGCCTATATCGTTCCGTCTTCGGATCCGCACCTGTCCGAATACCTGCCCGCGCGCTGGCAGGGCCGGCGCTGGCTGTCGGGCTTCACGGGGTCGGTGGGCACGCTGGTCGTCACGGCCGATTTCGCCGGCTTGTGGGTCGACAGCCGCTACTGGGTGCAGGCCGAGGCGCAACTGGCCGGCACGGGCGTGCAGCTGATGAAGATCGCCGTGGCCACCACGCCGGGGCATGTGGACTGGCTGGCCGCCAACACCCGCGCGGGCGACGTCATCGGCGTCGACGGCCAGGTGCTGGGCCTGGCGGCGTTCCGCGCCTTGTCGGTGGCCGCCGCCACGTCGGGCGCCACGCTGGAAATCCGCGCTGACCTGCTGGACGACGTCTGGTCCGACCGCGCCGGCCTGCCCACGGCCGCCATCTACGAACACGTGGCGCCGCAGGCGTGCGTGTCGCGCGCCGACAAGCTGGCCCAGGTGCGCCATGCCATGCGCGGCCACGGCGCCGACGTGCACTTCGTCAGCACGCTGGACGACATCGCCTGGCTGTTCAACCTGCGCGGCGCCGACGTCGACTACAACCCCGTATTCGTCGGCCACGCCCTGATCGGCCTGGATCACGCCACGCTGTTTGTCGCCGACGGCAAGGTCGATGACGCCCTGCGCGCCGTCCTGGCCGCCGATGGCGTCGAGGTGGCGGGCTACGCCCAGGCCGCCGACGCGCTGGCCTCGCTGGAACTGGACCAGAAGCTCCTGATCGACCCGGCCCGCGTCACCTGCGGCGTGTTCCACGCAATGGACCCGGCCGTGCCCCGCGTCGAAGCCATCAACCCGTCCACGCTGCTCAAGTCGCGCAAGACCGACGCCGAACTGGCCAACGTGCGCCAGGCCATGGCGCAGGACGGCGCGGCGCTCTGTGAGTTCTTCGCCTGGTTCGAAGGCGCGCTGGGCCGCGACCCGATCACCGAACTGACCATCGACGAACAGATCACCGCCGCCCGCGCGCGCCGGCCCGATTACGTCTGCCCCAGCTTTGCCACCATCGCCGGCTTCAACGCCAATGGCGCCATGCCGCATTACCGCGCCACGCGCGAATCGCATGCGGTGATCGAAGGCGACGGCCTGCTGCTGATCGATTCGGGCGGCCAGTACCTGGGCGGCACCACCGACATTACCCGGGTCGTCGCCGTGGGCACGCCCAATGCCGACCAGAAGGTCGATTTCACGCTGGTGCTCAAGGGCATGATCGCGCTGTCGCGCGCCGCGTTCCCGCGCGGTACGCCGTCGCCCATGCTGGACGCCATCGCCCGCGCCCCGATCTGGGAAGGCGGCGCCGAATATGGCCACGGCACCGGTCACGGCGTGGGCTACTTCCTGAACGTGCACGAAGGCCCGCAAGTCATCTCGTACCGCGCGGCCCCGGGCCCGCACACCGCCATGGAACCCGGCATGATCACCTCGAACGAACCGGGCATCTACCGCCCTGGCCGCTGGGGCGTGCGCATCGAAAACCTGGTGGCCAACCGCAGCTGGCTGACCTCGGAACTGGGCGAGTTCCTGTGTTTCGAGACCCTGACGCTGTGCCCGATCGACACCCGCTGCATCGAACCGACGCTCTTGCGCGCCGACGAGATCGCCTGGCTCAACGAGTACCACAAGACCGTGTTCGAGCGCCTGTCGCCGCTGGTGCAGGGCGAGGCCCTGGCCTGGCTGGAACGCCGTACCGCGGCAATCTGACCTTGCCGTCGCGCGATTGAAAAAAGGCCCCGCGGGGCCTTTTTTCTTTGGGGGCAGGCCGGGCAGCTCGCCCGGTGGCGCATCAGCCGTTCACACGCGTCCGGCGTCGATCAGGGTGTCGCGCTCGGCATTGCGGCGACGGTAGAACAGCCGCGCGCCAATGACGCAGCCCAGCACCAGCAGCGCGATGTACACCGCCAGCGAGAACACGGCGGCGCTGTTCGAGGACGAGGCGCGGGCCAATTGGCTCCAGCTCATGGCCCGCAGGGCCAGGATGGACAGGCCGACGCCCAGCACCTGGGCCATCCAGAACGCGAAACTGCCATGGGCGACGGCGCGGCCGACGCCCGCCGCGCCCAGCGCCTGGGGTACCGCCTTGCGGCAGGCCAGCACCGCCGCCGCCATCACCACCACCGGCAACACCCAGTAGCCGAATGCATACTGGATCAGATCGGCCGACAGCGTCTGCATCTGCAGGAAAGCGCCCAGCGCCAGGGACACGTGCACTTGCCACAGCAAGAGCGTGGCCCCGGCGATCCAGGCGGCATGGCGCGCCAGATAGGGCCGCGCCCCGGCGCCGACGGCGGGTGTCACGCTCCAGGCGGCCACGCGCACCGCCAGCCAGCTGCCCAGGCCCCCCAGCAGGATGCCGACCAGCTTGAGCGGCACGCCCATCACCAGCGCACGCGTGATGTCGCGGTAAAAGCCCAGGTTCTCGTCCAGCCATTCCCGGTATGTCGTGATCAGCCAGAACATGCCTTGCTGCAGCAGCGTCAGGGCGGCGGAATGGAGCACGTTGTAGACGAGCAATACCGCCAGCAGCACGGCCACCATCTTGCCCGGGCGGTCCACGCCGCCCGCGCCCTGGCGGGCCAGCCAGCGCTGCGCGGTGCACCAGGCCACCAGGCCGCCCAGGACGGCGCCAGCGAACATCTGCGCCACGGTCGGCGCCAGCATCCCGGGGCGTTCATAGATCTCGCGCATCCGCTCGGCAAAAGGCGACGCCAGCACGATATAGGCTTGCAGCAGGATGGCGTAGGCAAGGTTCAGGCAGGCCGCGGCGGTGGCCAGGCGCCAGGGCAGGGAGAGGGAACGGTCGGGCAGGGCGGTCATCGGGTCGGGCGGGTTTCCGGTCAGGGGGAGAAAATCGGGGACGAACATAGCACGAAGCGCGCGACCGCCCCTGCCGCGGGCGGGCCCGGGCCGGGGCCGGCAAATGTTACTCCTCGTCGCTAGGGGAAAACCCAGACAAGTTTCGCCTCCCGGCTATAATCCAAATTTCCCGCACGCGCCCGCTCGTCCCGGGCGCTTATTACGATGACCAAATACGTATTTGTCACCGGCGGAGTGGTGTCTTCCCTGGGCAAGGGCATCGCCGCTGCGTCGCTTGCCGCCATCCTCGAGTCGCGTGGTCTGCAGGTCACCATGCTCAAGCTCGACCCCTACATCAACGTCGATCCGGGCACCATGAGCCCGTTCCAGCACGGTGAAGTGTTCGTCACGGAAGACGGCGCCGAAACCGACCTGGACCTTGGCCACTACGAGCGTTTCGTTTCCGCCCGCATGCACAAGGTGAACAACTTCACCACCGGCCAGATCTACGAATCGGTGCTGCGCAAAGAGCGCCGCGGCGACTACCTGGGCAAGACCGTCCAGGTCATCCCGCACATCACCAACGAAATCCAGGACTTCATCGCCCGTGGCGCCGATGCCGCCTGGAACGGCAATACCGATGTCGCCATCGTTGAAATCGGCGGCACGGTGGGCGATATCGAATCGCTGCCGTTCCTGGAAGCCGCGCGCCAGATGAGCCTGCGCATGGGCCGCAACAACGCGGCTTTCGTGCACCTGACGCTGGTGCCGTTCATCGCATCCGCCGGCGAGCTCAAGACCAAGCCGACCCAGCACTCGGTGCAGAAGCTGCGCGAAATCGGCATCTACCCGAACGCGCTGCTGTGCCGCGCCGACCGTCCCATCCCCGACGACGAGCGCGCCAAGATCTCGATGTTCTCGAACGTGCCCCTGGATGCGGTCATTTCCGTCTGGGACGCCGATTCGATCTACAAGATCCCGGCCATGCTGCACAAGCAAGGCGTTGACAACATCGTCTGCGAAGCGCTGGGCCTGACCCCGCCGCCGGCCGACCTGTCCATGTGGGACAACCTGGTCGAGGCGCTGGAACACCCCGAGCACCAGCTCACGATCGGCATGGTGGGCAAGTACGTCGACCTGACCGAATCGTACAAGTCGCTGACCGAAGCGCTGGTGCACGCCGGCATCCATACGCGTTCGAAGATCAACATCGAGTACATCGACTCGGAAGACATCGAAACCCGCGGCACCGACCAGCTCAAGCACCTGGACGCCATTCTGGTGCCGGGCGGTTTCGGCAAGCGCGGCACCGAGGGCAAGATCGCCGCCATCCGCTACGCCCGTGAAAACGGCGTGCCGTACCTGGGTATCTGCCTGGGCATGCAGCTGGCCGTGATCGAATTCGCGCGCCACGTGGCCGGCCTGGGCGGCGCCAACAGCACCGAATTCGATCCGTCGGCGCCGCACCCCGTGGTGGCCCTGATCACCGAATGGATGGACCGCGAAGGCAAGGTCGAAAAGCGTGACAATTCGTCCGACCTGGGCGGCACCATGCGCAAGGGCGCGCAACGCGTGCCGATCAAGCCGGGCACCCGCGCCCAGACCATCTACGGCGACGAAGTCAACGAACGCCATCGTCACCGCTACGAGGTCAACAACGTCTACGTGCCGCGCCTGGAAGAGGCCGGCATGGTGATCAGCGCGCGCACCCCGACCGAGAATCTGCCGGAAATGATGGAACTGCCCGACCACCCCTGGTTCGTCGGCGTCCAGTTCCACCCGGAATTCACGTCGACCCCGCGCGACGGCCACCCGCTGTTCTCCAGCTACATCCGCGCCGCCATCGAGCAAAAGGCTCGCCGCGGCCAGGAGGCCTGATGCGCGCCTGCGGCCGCGAGTTCCGCATGCGGATGCTCGCGGCCGCAGGCAGTCGACCTGGCGCCGCCCTGTACGGCGGCGCTTCTTTCGGATACAACCAATTAGCATCGGATATGCGTTGCCGGACCGCCTTGGGCGACACTGGCCGCTTCACTGTATCCGCCCGCTGATACCCGTCAACCCAACTGCCCTGAAGGAACCCCATGAGTGCTTACCTGATCGCCGATGTCACGGTGACCAAGCCCGCGCAGTACGAGGACTACAAGCGTCTGTCCACGCTCGCCATGCGTGCGTACGATGCCAAGATCCTGGTGCGAGGCGGACAATCCAAGCACCTTGAGGGCCGTGAGCCTGGCCGCACCGTCGTCATGGAATTTCCGTCCATGGCCGCCGCCCAGGCCTTCTACGACTCCTGGCAGTACCGCCGTGCCCGCAATGCCCGCGAAGGCGCGGCCGTCATGAATATGTTTATCGTTCAGGGAATGTAAAGTCATGAGTGCAATCGTCGACATCATCGGCCGCGAGATTCTGGATTCGCGCGGCAACCCCACCGTGGAATGCGATGTGCTGCTGGAATCCGGCGCCATGGGCCGTGCGGCCGTGCCGTCGGGCGCGTCCACCGGCGCCCGCGAAGCCATCGAGCTGCGCGACGGCGACAAGAGCCGTTATCTGGGCAAGGGCGTGCTGCGCGCCGTTGAAAACCTCAACACCGAAATCTCCGAAGCGCTGATGGGCCTGGACGCCCAGGAACAGACCTTCGTCGACCGTACCCTGATCGAACTGGACGGCACCGAGTCCAAGGAACGCCTGGGCGCCAACGCCATCCTGGCCGCCAGCATGGCCGTGGCCCGCGCCGCCGCCGATGAATCCGGCCTGTCGCTGTACCGCTACTTCGGCGGCAGCGGCCCCATGAGCATGCCCGTGCCGATGATGAACGTCATCAACGGCGGCGCGCACGCCAACAACACGCTCGACCTGCAGGAATTGATGATTCTGCCGGTGGGCGCGGGCAGCTTCCGCGAAGCCCTGCGCTGGGGCGCCGAAGTGTTCCACATGCTCAAGAAGCTGATTCACGGCCAGGGCATGTCCACCGCCGTGGGCGACGAGGGCGGTTTCGCGCCCAACGTGGCCAGCCACGAAGCGGCCATCCAGCTGATCCTCAAGGCCATCACCGAAGCCGGCTACGAGCCGGGCACGCAGATCGCCCTGGGCCTGGATTGCGCCAGCTCGGAGTTCTACCGCGACGGCAAGTACACCCTGGCCGGCGAAGGCGGCATCTCGCTGTCCTCGCAGGAATTCACCAACCTGCTGGCCACCTGGTGCGACAAGTACCCGATCATCTCGATCGAAGACGGCATGGCCGAAAACGACTGGGACGGCTGGAAGCTCCTGACCGACCAGCTCGGCAAGAAGGTGCAGCTGGTGGGCGACGACCTGTTCGTCACCAACACCAAGATCCTGCGCGAAGGCATCCAGAAGGGCGTCGCCAACTCGATCCTGATCAAGATCAACCAGATCGGCACCCTGACCGAAACCTTCGCCGCCATCGAAATGGCCAAGCGCGCCGGCTACACCGCCGTCGTGTCGCACCGTTCGGGCGAAACCGAAGATTCGACCATTGCCGACATCGCCGTGGCCACCAACGCCATGCAGATCAAGACCGGCTCGCTGTCGCGTTCGGACCGCATGGCCAAGTACAACCAGCTGCTGCGCATCGAAGAAGAGCTGGCTGAAGTTGCCTCGTACCCGGGCCTGGAAGCCTTCTACAACCTGCGTTAATGTAAGCAGGCTGCGGCAGGCGCCGCAGCCTCTTTCACGCCACGACTGCTGAGGGTTCCCGCGTATGCGCCTGTTGTTCCTGGTGCTGTTCGTGCTGCTAGGCCTGATCCAATACCCGCTTTGGCTGGGTAAGGGCGGGTGGTTCAAGGTCTGGGACCTGCAACGCCAGGTTTCGGCCCAGCGCGAAACCAACGAAGGCCTGCGCGCGCGCAATGCGGCGCTCGAGGCCGAGGTGCGCGATCTGGAAAATGGCTCGGGCGCCATCGAAGAACGCGCCCGCGGCGAATTGGGCATGATGCGCGACGGTGAAGTCTTCGTGCACATCCTGCCGCAGAACACCCAGCCGCCCGCTGGCGGCGCCTCGCTGGCGACTGACGCCGCAACCAAGCCCGCCACCGCCACGCGCGCCAGCGCACCGGCCGGGGCCGCCAGGCCGGCCGCTGCCAAACCCGCCACGCCCAGGCCCGCCACGACGCAACCCGCCGCCGCCCGCCCGGGCAACGCCAAGCCGGCCAACACGCCCCCTGCACGCCAGCAATAAGGCCGCGTCAGCGGCGGTAGCCCGCGGGTCTGTACCGACCGTCGCGGCTGCATTGTTGCGCGCCTCAAGGGCGCCTCAAGGGCAGCGCAAGCTGCGGCATGCCCCTGCCACCATGCCCGCCGGATAGGCCTTGCCAGCCGCCCAATCCACCGGGTGCGACTGCATTTCCATTTCAAGTTCCATGCCGATGGGCGCCAGCCCCCGAGCCCGCGCGGCCGACGCATAGCTGCCGTCGGCCTCGGACAGGGCCGCCAGCAACGCACGCAGCGGCGGCAGCATAGGCTGGTACAGGTAGGTCAGCCGCAGTTTGAGCGTGTTGGCGCGAAAGATGTCGCGCGGCTCGGGCAGCGGACGGCGCGCCTGCTGCAGATCCTGGTAGTTGTGGTCGATGGCGCGCAGGCCGCGCGGGGCGGTCGTGTCCAGCCCTGGGCGGGCGTGGTCGCGGAAGGCCTGGGCGTCGGGTTGCAGGACTTCGATGCGCCAGGGGGTACTGCCCATCAGGGCGGCCAGGCGCTCCAGTTGCCGGGATTGGTTCTGGCGGGCGCCGACCTGGCCCTGGGCATCGGCGTGCAGCGGCAGCAGCGCTTGCAGGAAGGCACTGCGGATACGGGCGGGATCGCCATGGGACGTGGCGCCGGCGCGCGCGCCTTCCATCAAGGCCAGGTGGGCGATCTGGCGAACGCCGTGCCAGCGGGCCGCCTCGACGGTCAATAGACCTGCCAGCAGCACGGCCATTGCGGCGACGGCGAATTCGATGGCGGCAGCCCCGCATTGACGCGGGCGCGCGGCGCCCGGGCGGGCAAGAAAAAAGGCGGTCATGGCCGGCCAGTGTGGCGCGGGCATGACCGCCTGTCGATCCGTGAATGCCGAGGGTATCGGCCCTGCACGTGGTGCTGTCGCGAGCTGTCGCCCAAGGGCGACAGCCGGATCAATGCACCGTCGGCGGGGCGTCGCCCGTGGGGGACGTGTTGGGCGTGAACAGGGCGGCGCAGTCGACGGCGTCGAAGGCGTAGGGCTTGCCACAGAAATCGCAGGACACGTCGACCTGGCCGCGTTCGGCCAGGATGTCGTTCACTTCTTCTTCGCCCAGCGAACGCAGCATGTTGGCCACGCGCTCGCGGGTGCAGGGACAGTGCCAGCGTACCGGCTGCGGGTCGAACGCCACCAGCGTCTCTTCCCAGTACAGGCGGTGGATCAGGGTGTCGATGTCGGTGGCAAGCAGTTCGTCGCGCTTGAGCGTGCTGGCCAGCGCCACGGCGCGGTCCCAGGTCTCGGCCGCGGCCTGCTCGCTCAGGATGGGGGCATCCGAGCCGCCATGGTAGGGCAGGCGCTGGATCAGCATGCCCGCCGCGTGGTCGGCGTCGGCGCCCAGCCACAGGCGGGTGTCCAGCTGTTCGGACGCCTTCATGTAGTGCTGCAGCGCCTCGGCCACGGTGTCGCCTTCCAGCGGCACGATGCCCTGGTAGGTCTGCTGGCCCGGTACCTTGCGCTGCGGGTCCAGCACCACGATGAAGCGGCCGTTGCCGCCGGGGTTCAGCAGGCTTTGCATGGTGCCGTCGGCCGGGACTTCATGGCCTTCGCGCACCTTGACGGTGGCGCGCAGGCTCAGGTCGGAACGGCATTCGACCACCAGCAAGGCGATCGGGCCGTCGCCCTGGATCTGCAGCACCAGCGAGCCGTCGAACTTGATGTTGGCGGCGAGCAGGGTCGACGCCGCGACCAGTTCACCCAGCAGGTGGGTGATGGCGGGCGGGTAGTCGTGGTTGGCCTGGACGGCTTTCCACGTATCCGTCAGGCGCACCGCTTGAACGCGGACGCTACGGTCTTCGAGGAGGTATTTTTTAAGCTGATCGGTCATAGGGGAATGTTAGCCGATCAGACGCCCCGATTTCCCCTGCCGGCAGCAGGGGCGTTGGGGTCACAGGAGGCTTCCCCTGGGGGCTTCAGGCCAGCCGCTTGAGCGCCGTCTTGTAGTGTTGGCCGCGCGCCACGTAATGGGCCGTGTTCTTGTGCAGATTGGCGATTTCGTCGGGCGACAGCTCGCGCACGATCTTGCCGATGCCGATGACCAGGGAATTGTCGGGAATGACCCGGTCTTCGGGGATGATGGCGCCGGCGCCGATCAGGCAGTTGCGCCCGATCACGGCGTTGTTCAGCACGATGGCCTGCATGCCCACCAGCGCGCCTTCATGGATGGTACAGCCGTGCAGCATGGCCTGGTGGCCCACGGTGACGTTGGGGCCGATGGTCATGGGACAGCCCGTATCCACGTGCAGCACGCTGCCTTCCTGGATGTTGGTGCCCTGGCGGATCAGGATCGCGTCGTTGTCGCCGCGAATGGACACGTGCGACCAGATGCTGACACCGGCCTCCAGGGTGACGTTGCCGATGATGTCGGCGCTGTCGGCCACGTAGGCGGCAGGATCGATGCGGGGAATGAGGTCGTCGAGCTGGTAAATGGGCATGCCGTGTCTCCGGATGCGGCGGCGGGCCAGGCGGCCCCGCCTGCCGTCAGTGTGGCTTGGCGGCCCGCGCGCGTTCTTCTTCGCGCAGGCGCAGGATGCGACGCTGGATTTTACCGGTGGTGGTCATGGGCAATTCTTCGACGAATTCGATTTCCTTGGGGTATTCGTACGGCGCCAGGCGCTCGCGCACGTGTTCCTGCAGGTTCTCGATGATGTCGCTGCGATCGCGCTGCGCGAATTCCGGGGTCAGTACCACATAGGCCTTGACCACCGCCCCACGCTCGGCGTCCGGCTTGGGCACCACGGCAGCGTTCGCTACCGCCGGATGGCCGATCAGGCAGCTTTCGATTTCACCGGGGCCGATACGATAGCCCGACGACTTGAAGACGTCGTCGGCCCGACCGGCGTACCAGAGGTAGCCGTCGGCATCCACCCGGGCCAGGTCGCCCGTCAGGCACCAGTCGCCCTTGAACTTGGCCTGGGTGGCGGCGTCGTTGCGCCAGTAGCCCAGGAACAGGATCGGGTCGGGGTAGCCGTGGATGTCGTTGCGGTTGACCGCGATTTCGCCGGTTTCGCCGGCCGCCACGGGCTGGCCCGCATCGTCCAGCACGGCGACGCGGTGGCCCGGGTAGGGGCGGCCCATGCTGCCCGGCTTGGCCGGCCAGCGCTTCTGGCTGTTGCCCACCACATAGTTCATTTCGGTCTGGCCGAACATCTCGTTGGGCGTGACGCCCAGCGCGGACTGGCACCACTCGAAGACGGTCTCGCCCACGCTCTCGCCGGCGCTCATGATGGAACGCAGGGCCAGCTGGTAATGATTGCGGGGCTCCGGCACCGTTTTCATCATCATCTTCAGCGCGGTGGGGAAGAGGAAGGTGTTGGTGACCTGGTAGCGCTCCATCAGTTCGAAAGCGCGTTCGACCGAGAAGCGTCCGCGGGTGCCGACGATGGGGTGGCCGAAATACAGCGTGGGCAGCAGCGCGTCCATCATGCCGCCGGTCCAGGCCCAGTCGGCGGGCGACCAGAACACGTCGGCGGGCCGCGGGAACCAGTCTTGCGAGGCCACGAAGCCCGGCAGATTGCCGATCAGCACGCTGTGGGGCAGCAGGGCGCCCTTGGGCGCGCCGGTGGTGCCGGACGTATAGAGCAGGATGGCCGGGTCCGACGAGCGGGTGGGCACCGGCTTGAATTCACTGGGTTGGCGCGCCAGCAGGCTGCGCCAGGGCAGCACGCGCTCGTCGGCGAAACCGATGCCGATGATCTGCTGCAGGGCGGGGCAATGGTCGCTGACGGCCAGCAGGTTGGCGCTGGAGGCGTGGTCGACGATGGCGACGCGGGTGTCCGAATCGCACAGGCGGCTTTGCAGGGCTTCGGGGCCGAACAAGGTGGACAACGGCAGTACCACGCCGCCCACGCTGTAGATGGCCATGTGGGCGACGACGGTTTCCGGGCGTTGTCCCAAAACCACACCGACCCGGTCGCCACGGCCCACGCCCATCTTCACCAGGCCGTTGGCCAGTTGATTGGCGGCCTCGGCCAGCCGCGCATAGGTCCAGACCTCGCGGTTGCCGGCTTCATCTTCGTAGTAGATGGCGATGCGCCGCGCATCCGGACTACTGGATGCCCAGCGGTGGCAGCACGCTTCCGCAATGTTGAACTGGGTGGGAACCAGCCAGCGGAATGATTGGTAGAGCGCCTGATATTGGTCGTTCATGGCCCTATGTTGTAAGCATGTTGCAGCGTGAACGGGTCAGTTTTTGCCCGTTGCCCCAACTGCAAGCATGACCTAGAGGGCCGTGAACTGCAATATCCCCGTTGCGTAACGGGGACGTATAAGGGTTATCACGGGTGTTTGCCCTGGCGGCGCAGGGCGGAAGGCAGTGCGGGCAGCGACAGGGAACGCGGCTTGCGCTGGGCCGGGTCGGCCTGCCGTTCGGCCTGGATGGCGGCCCAGTCCAGCAGCTGCAGCTGGCCGTCGTGGGTCTCGGCCAGCGCCGACAGGCTTTCCACCCAGTCGCCGTCGTTGCAGTAGAGGATGCCGCCCACGTCGCGCAGTTCGGCCTTGTGGATGTGGCCGCAGACCACCCCGTCCAGGCCGCGGCGGCGGGCTTCGCCAGCCAGCGCTTCCTCGAAGTCGGTGATGAACGACACCGCGTTCTTGACCTTGTGCTTCAGGTACTGCGACAGCGACCAGTAGTGCAGGCCCATGCGGTGGCGCAGGCGGTTGAAGTGATGGTTGATCCACAGCGCCAATTGGTAGAGGCCGTCGCCCAGGTGCGCCAGCCAGCGGCTGTGCTGGATCACGCCGTCGAACTGGTCGCCGTGCAGCACCAGCAGGCGCATGCCCTTGGCGGTCACGTGCACGTCCTCGTCCAGGATCTCGATGTCGCCGAAGGCGAAGCCGGCGAACTCGCGGGCGAATTCGTCGTGGTTGCCGGGGATGAACACCACCCGGGTGCCGTTGCGCGCCTTGCGCAGGATGCGCTGGATCACGTCGTTGTGGGCGCGCGGCCAGTGCCAGTGCTTGCGCAACTGCCAGCCGTCGACGATGTCGCCCACCAGGTAGAGGGTGTCGGAGTCGTTGTGCTCAAGGAAATCCAGCAGGAATTCTGCCTTGCACCCGGCGGTACCCAGGTGAATGTCGGAAATCCAGAGAGCGCGCCAGTGCGTGGGGCGGATTTCGTTCACGGTCGTATCCATGTGGGCTGTCGTCATGCCTGGGAATGAGACCATCCCGCGATGACGGGGACATGAAGAATCCGTGACGCTGTTGTGACCGCGGCGCCATTTATGCGCGCCGAAGTGTCGTTCAATGGGGGGCGTGGGGGGGCGTCAGGCAGGCGCCATGCGCGAATCAGCCGCGCAGATGCCCCAGCATCTCGTGTACGTCGTGGGCCATGATGGCCAGCACGCACACCAGGCCCAGGTAGGCGCAGGTGTAGGTCAGCTTGCTTTCCAGCGTGGTGCCGTAATAGGCCTGGTTCTCGGGCAGCGTGGGGTCGTACTTGAAGGCCCGCAGCACATTGGGAAAGGCCAGCACGGCCACCAGGATCAGGATAGGGCTGGGACGCCAGAAGAACAGCGCCACCAGCACCGGCACGCCTACCAGCCAGATGCGTGGCGACAGCACCGCGGTGATGCGGCCGCCGTCAAAGGGCGACAGCGGGATCAGGTTGAACAGATTGATGAAGAAACCCGCGTACGACAGCGCCAGCAGCAGGTCGCTGCCGGTGCTGCGCGCGGCAAAATAGCAGGCCAGCGACGCCACGGTGCCCGCCAGCGGGCCGCCCAGGCCCACATAGGCCTCGGTGTCCGCGTCATGCGGCATGTCCTTGAGCTGGATCCAGGCGCCCACGAAGGGAATGAATACCGGGGCGCCCACATCCAGGCCGCGCTGGCGCGCCGCGATGTAGTGCCCCATTTCGTGCAGCAGCAGCAACAGGACAAAGCCCGCGGCGTAGCGCCAGCCGAACACCAGGGCATACGCCGCCACCGACAGCAGCATGGTGCCGCCGGTGGCCAGCAGCTTGCCGAACTTCAGGTACTTGAAGCCCGACAGCAACAACAGGATCAGCTTCATCGTTCAGGACGCAAGCCGGCTCAGGGTTGGGCCTGATCGGCCTTCTTGCCGCGCATGCGCTTCCACAGACCGCCACCCAGGGCTGCGGCGGCCAGGATGCCGACCTTGGCGAACTTGGCCAGGAAGGCGGCGATCACGGCGAACAGGCCCAGCTTCTTGGCGGCCACGCCGGCCACCAGCGCGGCCAGGCCGTATTCGGCCACCTTGTCGGTCGACGAATTGAAATCGGCGTAGCGCTTGCCTTCGACGTACTTCAGGTTGTCCAGCAGCGTCAGCACGGCGGTCTTGTCCTTGGGCACCAGGCTCTTCTGGGTGATCAGGTCCAGCGTGATGTAGCCGTCACGGCCCAGTGCGTAGGTGTTGTAGTTGACCGTGGGGTTGTCGTTGGCGGTGTCGCCCTTGTGCTTGACGGCCACCGACCAGACCAGGCGCTGCGTGTTGCTGTCGTACTTGGGCGATTCGACCCAGCCGTCCATCACCAGTTCGGGGAAACCGCGCTTCTTGCGTTCTTCGTTGGACTGGTCGGTGCCTTCACGCAGGCTGTCCAGCAGTTCGTTGACGTTCCAGTTCTTGGCGTCGTCGTCCTTGATGTAGCCGGCCTTGTCGAAGTTCACGGTGATGACCCAGTCGTCATCGTCGCTCTTGGGCATGACCACGCCCAGGAGCGAGGGGTCCTTGCCGTTGCCGTAGGCGGCCATCAGGCGGTCGGCCTGGGCGCGCGGCACGAAGAACATGGATTCAGGCAGGTGCACCACGGCCTGGTCGCCCAGCTTGACGTCGGCCGGGCCCTCCTGGGCAGCGGCGAAGGCGGCTTTCATGGCCGCTTCGATTTCCTGCTGTGCAGCGGCGTTCTGGGCGGACGCGCCCAGGGGCAGGAACAACAGCACGCTGGCGGCGGCCAGCGACAGGCGGGAAAGGAAAGCGCGCATGATTTTTTTGAGGCGTCTGTGAAAGGGGCCTCATTGTCTTTGCGACTGACTTTCAACTTTCTGAAAGCATGCGTCGAATTCGACGCACGATTTTGCTATTTGTAAGCAGGTATGTTCAGCTGGCGGTCAGCGCCCGCGTTGGTGCGATATCAGCGCGCTTTCTTGCGTTGCGGCGCATTGCGCAGGCGGGTGCCCAGGATGCGGTCGTGCAGGAACTGGCCGTCGGGGTCGAACCAGGACCACACGAAGATCGCGAAAGGCGCCGCGACGATGAACATGTCCACCGACGCCCAGCCCGTGGCCATGGCGGCCAGCTTGACCAGCGCGGCGCCCGCCAGCACCAGCGGCCAGGCCAGCACGTAGCGCAACACCAGGCGCGGGGTGGACGGCGTGTTGCCGTCGCGGTCGACCAGCCGGATGTTCCAGGTCTTCATGGGCAGGGTCTGCCCACGGCGGCGCCAGCACAGCACGAAATAGGCGCCGATGGCCACGAACAGCCACGCCTGGCGGGCCGATCGCAGTTCCAGCGCGTTCTTGCTCTGGGTCAGCGTGTCCATCAAGTAGCCTGCCAGGAACACCACGCCAAACAGCAGCACGGCTTCGTACATCATGCAGGCAAACCGGCGCAGCCGGTTGGGAGTCTGGTCAAGGAGGGTGTCGGTCATGGGCCGGTATTATCCGACAAAGCGGCCGACCATAAAAAAAACCCGCCGGTAAGGGCGGGTCTATAAAAGGGGCTATGCAGCCCCCAAGGGGAAAACGGTCAGGCCCGAGGGCCTGGGGCCATGCTCAGGCGGCGGAGTGCGCGTTCTTGGCGCTCGTCTTGCCAGCCAGGGCACGGACGCCGTGGGCCAGCTTACGCAGGCCTGCGGCCAACGCACGCATCGGATGCGGGCGGAATTGTTCTTCGATGGCCTGGAGCATCAGTTGACGCTCGAGTTCGTCGGTCAGGCGGATGGTGTTGTTCGGGTTGATCACAATAGCCTCCACGGGCTTGCACAGTTGTTTAGCTACTAGGGATTACCCGAATTATAGGGTTAACCCTGAAACTGTGCAAGCGTCCGGTGCATTTCGGCAACACCATGGTGCTGATGATGCCCCAAATCGGCGCTGCGGGGCACCATAAGCAAAGATACGGGCGCCATGTTGCGGCGCTTTTACAACGAGCGGGGGGAGGGGGCAGGCAGGCCGCCGCCCAGGGGAAAGCCCCCGGGCGGGGTAGGGGAAGGTCAGGCGTCGCGGTAGCCGGCGGCGACCAGTTCGAAGCCGAACAGGCGGCAGTCCAGGGCGCCGTTGTGCAGCGGCACGCGGCGCTTGGGTTTCAGGCGCATTTGGTTGGGCAGGGTCATGTCGCTGGTGATGACGTGCAACTGCCAGCCGGCGAAGTTGCGCTTCAGGCAGGTGGCCCAGTCGCGCCACAGGTCTGCGTCCGGTTCGGTCAGCATGCGCTCGCCGTAGGGCGGATTGGTGACGATCCAGCCGTGGTCGGCCGGGGCCTCGATCTGGCGGGCATCGCCCACTTCGAAACGGATGGAATCGGCCGTCAGCCAGGCGCGTTCGGCGTTGTTGCGGGCAAATTCCACGGCCTGGGGGTCCAGGTCGTAGCCGACCAGGGGCGCGTCCAGCTGCGGCAGGATGCGCGAGCGGGCGTCGTCCTTGAGGTCGCGCCAGCGGTAGGCGTCGTGGTCACGCAGGCGCTCGAAGCCGAACGGGCGCGAAATGCCGGGGGGCACGCCCAGGGCGATCCAGGCCGCTTCGATCAGGATGGTGCCGGATCCGCAGAAGGGGTCCAGGAGCGGTGCGGCCGGGTCCCAGCCCGCCAGCGCCAGCATGCCGGCGGCCAGGTTTTCGCGCAGCGGCGCTTCGCCCTTGTCCAGGCGCCAGCCGCGCTTGAACAGCGATTCACCGGAGGTGTCCAGGTACAGGGTGGCGGTGTGGCCGGTCAGGAACAGGTGCACGCGCGCGTCGGGGCGGACCGTGTCGATGCTGGGGCGTTCGCCTTCCAGTTCGCGTAGCCGGTCGCAGATGCCGTCCTTGGCGCGCAGGTTGCAGTACTGCAGGCTCTGCACGGGGCTCTTGATGGCGGAGGTGTCGACGCGCAGGGTCTGCTCGGCGCCGAACCAGCGTTCCCAGGGGGTGTCGCGGGCAAGGTCGAGGATGTCGTCTTCGTGCGAGATCTCGGCGTGGGCGACCTGCACCAGGATGCGGGTCGCCAGGCGCGAATACAGGTTGGCGCGCTGCACGCCGGACCAGTCGGCGGTGAACGAGCAGCCGGCGCGGCCGGCCTGGGCGTCGTCGTAGCCCAGCGCCTGCATTTCGGCGGTCAGGGCTTCTTCGAGGCCCTGCGGGCAGGGCGCGAACACCTTGAAGATTTCAGCCTGGCGGGTTTCGCGCGGACGGCGGCTGCGCACTTCGACGACGGGCTCGCGGTCGCGATGATCGTGGTCGTGGTCGTGGTCGTGCGCGTCGTCGTGGCGGCCGGCCGAGGCGTGGCCCGCGTCGGCGGCGTCATCGTAGTCGGGTTCGGGCGCGAATTCGGGGGCGGGGCCGTCGTCTTCGAACGGGTCGTAGAAGCGGCCGGCCGGGGTGGCAGGCGCGATGTACTGGTCGTCCAGGCGGGGCGCACGCTGCTGCGGGCGGCCGGAACGGGGACTGGGCGCGGCGTCGCGGCGCGGGTTGTCGTCGCGGTTGCGGTCGGACGACGGGCCACGGCTGCTGGGGCCTCGTGCCTCCTGGCCGCGCGAGGCCGGGCCGCGGCCGGACGGGCTACGGTCGGAGGCGCCGCGGTCCGCGGAACCGCGGCCGCCGGAAGCGGGCTTGCGGGCGTAACGCGCGGCTTCTTCTTGCTGGCGGCGTTGATAGCCTTCCGGGTCCTTCTGGCGTTCGATGCTTTCCTTGGTGCGCTCGTTCTGGGCGACCAGGCGGGCGCGGGCGCCGGTGCGCACGCGCTTGGGCGCCTCTTCGGCGTGCGCGTCGCGCGCGGTTTTCTTGATCGTCAGCGTCTTGCGCGGGCGGTCCTGGTCATCAGCGGACATACGAATCCTGGCGAATGTGCAAAGGGTAGGGGGAATCAGAAGGGTTTGACGACGACCAGCGCCACCACCACCAAGAGCAGCAAGACGGGAACTTCGTTGAACCAGCGATAGAACTTGTGCGAACGGGTGTTCTTGCCCTGTTCGAATTTTCGCAGCATGACGCCACAGGCGTGATGGTAGCCGATGACGAGCAGGACGAAAAAGAGCTTGGCGTGCATCCAGCCACTGCCGGGGCCGACACCGATGCCGTAGCCCAGGTAGAGCCACATGCCGAGGATGACGGCGATGACGGCCAGGATGGTGGTGAATCGGTACAGGCGGCGGGCCATGCCCAGCAGGGTGACCTGGACGGCAGAGTCGGATTGCTGGGCGAGGTTGACGAAGATTCTGGGCAGGTAGAACAGGCCGGCGAACCAGGAGGCGATGAAGACGATGTGGAAGGTCTTTACCCAGAGCATTGCCATGGTTGGGGTCCGGTGTGTGTTTTTTGGGGAGCTGGCATTGTAATGCGGGGGGATGTGTCGGTTCTTCGTAGGTCGCCCCTCGGGGCGGCGGCTTGCGGAGCGGGCGCCCACGATTGCGGTCCGGCGCGCGGGCGCCGGACTGCCCCTTCGTCATTCTCGTCCGCCTTCGGCTCCCTTCGAATTCCCTCGGGCGCATCGAGGTTGCCCGCTCCGCAAGCCGCCGCCCCGAGGGGCTACGGGTTTCGAGGATCGGGGCGTTGCTGCACCGGGTGGGGGTGGGAGAGGTTTGCGGGGCCCGCCCAAATCGGCCGCGCGGGCGGCCTTCTTGGGCTTACGCGCTTCTGGGCGTCGGGAGGGGGGCGCTGCGCGCGGGGGGAGGGGTGTTGCTTGGGGCGCGCAGCGTGTGGGGACGAATTTCTTTCGGGTGGCGGGGGGGCGCCTGCCGTTAGATCACGTATAGGTCGACGTACTCATTCACGGGCATCGCCTCCAGCTTGGCTTGATCCAGGGACACGTCCAGGATTTTCGCTTGTTGGCGGGCCGGGAACATGCGGGCCAGGTTGGTCTTGAATTTGGCTTCCAGCAGGGGGATGCCGTCGGTGCGGCGGCGTTTGTGGCCGATGGGGTATTCGCAGACGACCTCGTCCAGGGTGGAGCCATCGGTGAAGTGGACCGTCAGGGCGTTGGCGATGGAGCGTTTGTCGGGGTCGTGGTAGTCGCGGGTGTAGGCGGGGTCTTCGACGCAGGTGATCTTGTCGCGCAGGAGGTCGATGCGCGGGTCGCGGGCGATGGCGTCTTCGTAGTCGGCGGCGGTGAGGCGGCCGAACAGGAGGGGGACGGCGACCATGTACTGGATGCAGTGGTCGCGGTCGGCGGGGTTGTTCAGGGGGCCTTTCTTGTCGATGATGCGGATGCACGCCTCGTGGGTGCGGATGGTGATCCTTGCGATGTCGTCCGTGGTCTTGCCCAGGGTCTTGAGGCGGTCGTGGATCTGCATGGCGCATTCGACGGCGGTCTGGGAATGGAATTCGGCCGGGAACGAGATCTTGAACAGCACGTTTTCCATGACGTAGCTGCCGTAGGGGCGCTGGAACTTGAAGGGCTGGCCCTTGAAGAGCACGTCGTAGAAGCCCCAGGTCTTGGCGCTCAGCACCGACGGGTAGCCCATTTCGCCGGTACGGGCGATGAGGGCCAGGCGCACGGCGCGGCTGGTGGCGTCGCCGGCGGCCCAGCTTTTGCGGCTGCCGGTGTTGGGGGCGTGGCGGTAGGTGCGCAGGCTCTGGCCGTCTACCCAGGCCAGCGAGACGGCGTTGATGACTTCGTCGCGGTCCAGGCCCAGCATCTGGGCGACGACGGCGGTCGAGGCGACCTTGACCAGCACGACGTGGTCCAGGCCGACTTTGTTGAACGAGTTTTCGAGTGCGATGCAGCCCTGGATTTCATGGGCCTTGATCATGCTGGTGAGCACGTCGCGCATGGTCAGGGGCGGCTTGCCGGCGGCGATGGCGATGCGCGAGAGCCAGTCGGCGGTGGCCAGGATGCCGCCCAGGTTGTCGGACGGATGGCCCCATTCGGCGGCGAGCCAGGTGTCGTTGAAGTCCAGCCAGCGGATCATCGCGCCGATGTTGAAGGCGGCCTGGACAGGATCGAGCTGGAACTGGGTGCCGGGGACCTTGGCGCCGTGGGGCACGACGGTGCCCGGCACGACCGGGCCCAGCAGTTTGCGGCAGGCGGGATATTCCAGCGCTTCCAGGCCGCAGCCCAGAGTGTCGATCAGGCAGTTGCGGGCGGTCTCGTAGGCCAGGCCGCTCTGGATGTCGTAGTTGAGAACGTAGTCGGCGATATCGACCAGGACCTGGTCGGGCGCGGGACGGACGTTGGAGATCGGGGCAGACATATCGGTACCTCTCCTGAGTGTGTACAGGCGGCCCGGGGCCTGCGCGGCGCGGGGAAATGCGTCGGCAGGCCCATGGTCATTACTTGCGCTTGTCGAGCGGCACGAACTTCTGGTCTTCCGGACCCACGTAGTTGGCGGTGGGGCGGATGATCTTGTTGTCGATGCGCTGCTCGATGATGTGGGCCGACCAGCCCGCGGTGCGTGCAATCACGAACAGCGGGGTGAACATGGCGGTGGGCACGCCCATCATGTGGTAGCTGACGGCCGAGAACCAGTCCAGGTTGGGGAACATCTTCTTGATGTCCCACATGACCGTTTCAAGGCGTTCGGCGATGTCGAACATCTTGGTGCTGCCGGCCTTCTTGGAGAGCTTCTTGGCGACTTCCTTGATGACCTTGTTGCGCGGGTCGGACACGGTGTAGACCGGGTGGCCGAAGCCGATGATGACTTCCTTGGCTTCGACGCGGCGACGGATGTCGGCCTCGGCTTCGTCGGGGGTCTCGTAGCGCTTTTGCACGTCGAACGCGACTTCGTTGGCGCCGCCGTGCTTGGGGCCGCGCAGCGCGCCGATGGCGCCGGTGATGGACGAGTACATGTCCGAGCCGGTGCCGGCGATGACGCGGGCGGTGAACGTGGACGCGTTGAATTCATGCTCGGCGTACAGGTTCAGCGAGATGTGCATCGCCTTGACCCAGTCTTCGCTGGGCTTTTCGCCGTGCAAAAGGTGCAGGAAGTGGCCGCCGATGCTGTCGTCGTCGGTCTGCACGTCGATGACGCGACCGTTGTGGCTGTAGTGGTACCAGTACAGCAGGGCCGAGCCCAGGTTGGCCATCAGGCGGTCGGCGATGTCGCGCGCGCCCGGGGTGTTGTGGTCGTCTTTCTCAGGCAGCACGCAGCCCAGCACCGAGACGGCCGTGCGCATGACGTCCATCGGGTGGCTGGCGGCCGGCAGCGCTTCCAGCGCGTCCTGCAGCGTGACGGGCAGGCCGCGCAGGCTGCGCAGCTTTTCCTTGTAGGCCTTCAGTTCGGCTTTGTTGGGCAGCTTGCCGTGCACCAGCAGGTGGGCGATTTCCTCGAATTCGCTGGTGTGCGCGATATCCAGGATGTCGTAGCCGCGGTAGTGCAGGTCGTTGCCGCTGCGGCCAACCGTACACAGCGCGGTGTTGCCGGCGACGACGCCGGACAGCGCAACCGATTTCTTGGGCTTGAAGCCGGCCTTTTCTTCCGGCGCGGCCTGCGGCTTGGTTTCCGGCTTGGCTGCGTCCTGCTTGGCTGCTTGCTTCTTGGGAGCCGTGCTCATGTGTCTACTCCTTTCCTTTCGCGGTGGTCGATGCAATGGGAGGTAGCGGGGCGCCGCAAGGATGTCGCGGCGCCGGATGCGGTTGCCGGGCGGCGCGGGTTACGCCTTGCCCTTCTGGAAGAGGGCATCCAGTTTCGATTCGAACTCGTGGTAGCCGATGCGGTCGTACAGTTCTTCGCGCGTCTGCATCAGGTCGACCACGTTTTTCTGGTGGCCGTCGCGGCGAATGGCCGTGTAGACGGCTTCGGCGGCCTTGTTCATGGCGCGGAAGGCCGACAGCGGGTAGAGCACCATGCCCACGCCCACGCTTTTGAGCTCTTCGACCGAGAACAGCGGCGTCTTGCCGAATTCGGTGATGTTGGCCAGCACCGGCACCTTGACGGCCTTGACGAAGCGGTCGTAGGTGGGCAGGTCGTAGGCGGCTTCGGCGAAGATGGCGTCGGCGCCGGCTTCGACGCAGGCCAGCGCGCGCTCGATGGCGGCGTCCACGCCGTGCGAGGCAATGGCGTCGGTGCGCGCGATCAGGTAGAAGTCGCTGTCGGTACGGGCATCGGCGGCCGCCTTGACGCGGTCGGCCATTTCTTCGGTGCTGACGATTTCCTTGCCGGGACGATGGCCGCAGCGCTTGGCGCCGACCTGGTCTTCGATGTGGCAGGCGGCGGCGCCGAACTTGATCAGGCTCTTGACGGTGCGGGCAATGTTGAAGGCCGACGGACCGAAACCGGTGTCGATGTCGACCACCAGCGGCACGTCGCACACGTCGGTGATGCGGCGCACGTCGGTTAGGACGTCGTCCATGGTATTGATGCCCAGGTCGGGCAGGCCCAGCGAACCCGCGGCCACGCCGCCGCCGGACAGGTAGATCGCGCGGTAGCCGGCGCGCTTGGCCAGCAGCGCGTGGTTGGCGTTGATGGCGCCGATGATCTGCAGCGGGCTTTCTTCGGCGAGGGCGCGGCGGAACAGGGCGCCGGCGGATTCGGGTCTGGACATGGAGGTCTCCGTTTCTTGTGGTTAGCCCACGACCTTAGCGCGGGTCCGGAACATAAATCTGTCCCCTTCGCGACAATCGCCGATGGCGAGGCAAAGGGACACGTGTATGTCTCGGTCTTGCAAAAGCGGTCTTACAAAAGCGGTCCTGCTTAAGGATTGGGCCCGCATGAACGGGCCCAATCCTTGACTCAAGCGCTGCTTACTTCAGCAGGTCCTTGACGCCGTCGCGCTCTTCGAGCAGCTCTTTCAGCGTGAAGTCCAGGCGCTCGCGCGAGAAGGCGTCGATTTCCAGGCCTTCGACACGCTTGTATTCGCCGTTTTCGGTCGTGACCGGCACGCCGTAGATGATGCCTTCGGGGATGCCGTAGGAGCCGTCCGACGGGATGCCCATCGTGACCCACTTGCCGTTGCTGCCCAGGACCCAGTCACGGACGTGGTCGATGGCGGCGTTGGCGGCCGAAGCGGCCGAGGACAGGCCACGGGCTTCGATGATGGCGGCGCCACGCTTGCCCACGGTGGGGATGAACGTGTCGCGGTTCCAGGCGTCGTCGTTGATCAGCTTGGCGAGCGATTCGCCGCCGACGGTGGCGAAGCGGAAGTCGGGGTACATGGTGGGCGAGTGGTTGCCCCACACGACCAGCTTCTCGATCGCGGCGACCGGCTTGCCCGACTTGGCCGACAGCTGCGACAGGGCGCGGTTGTGGTCCAGGCGCAGCATGGCGGTGAAGTTCTTGGCGGGCAGGTCCGGCGCCGACTTCATGGCGATGTAGGCGTTGGTGTTGGCCGGGTTGCCGACCACCAGGACCTTGACGTTGCGGCTGGCGACGTCGTTCAGGGCCTTGCCCTGCGCCGTGAAGATCTGGGCGTTGACCGACAGCAGGTCCTTGCGTTCCATGCCGGGGCCGCGCGGGCGGGCGCCGACCAGCAGGGCCACGTCCGCATCCTTGAAGGCCGTGCGGGGGTCGCTGTGGGCGGTGACTTCCTGCAGCAGCGGGAAGGCGCAGTCATCCAGTTCCATGATGACGCCCTTCAGGGCCTTTTGCGCTTTTTCGTCAGGAATTTCAAGCAGCTGCAGAATGACGGGCTGATCTTTGCCCAGCATTTCGCCCGAGGCGATGCGGAACAGCAGTGCGTAACCGATTTGGCCGGCGGCGCCGGTGACGGCGACACGCAAGGCAGGCTTAGACATGGACGTTCTCCGTAATGGTGTGGCGAGAAAAAAATCTCACCAATCAGTGTAATCCGTTGAGCGGCAAAGACAGCGCATGCAGGGCGCCTGGACAGGTGGTTACACCCCAGGGCGGGCGCGTCGCCGGACAGCCAGGAATCCTAGATCGAATTTACGTGTGCGTCAATTGATCTTATATCTTATATAAGACATAAGACGTTGGACAGCGCCGCGCCCGATATGCCACAATAGAGCGTTTGTTCGAATGCGCCGCAGCACCGCCGGCTGCGCGCCTGTATCAGGCCAGAACACCGGCACCGCAGCAGCGCATTGTGGATGGAACCGCAATCCTTTGCGCTGCGTTTCCATTCTCCGGATGAACATGACACTACCAAGACGATCCATGGCAGACCCCCGGCCCGAAACCTCCTTACGCACACGCGCCGCCCGTCCAACGGGCGAGGGAGCCGCTTTCAGTCCGTTGTACCGCCAGATCAAGGATCTGCTCGTCCAGAGCCTGGACCGCGGCGAATGGAAGCCCGGCGAACTCATCCCCAGCGAAATCGATCTGGCTGCCCGTTTCCAGGTCAGCCAGGGCACGGTGCGCAAGGCGGTCGACGAGTTGGCCGCCGAACACCTGCTGCTGCGCCGCCAGGGCAAGGGCACCTTCGTCGCCACCCACCATGAAGCCCGCGTGCGCTACCGGTTCCTGCGCCTGGCCGCCGACGAAGAAGGCGAGCCCGGCCGCGCCGAAAGCCGAATCCTCGAATGCCGCCGCCTGAGGGCGCCCGCCGAGATCGCGCGCGCCCTCGACCTGCGCGCCGGTGAAACCGTGGTGTCCATCCGCCGCCTTCTGTCCATGGGGCAGACACCCACCGTGCTGGACGACATCTGGTTGCCGGGATCCATCTTCCGCGGCCTCACCCTCGAGCTGCTGACCGCCAACAAGGCGCCGCTCTATGGCCTGTTTGAATCCGAGTTCGGCGTCAGCATGGTGCGCGCGGACGAAAAGCTGCGCGCGGTCGCCGCGCCGGCCGAAGTCTGTACGCTGCTTAATGTTGCCGCCGGCACGCCGTTGTTGCAGGTGGATCGCGTGTCGTACACCTATGGTGACCGCCCCATGGAAATTCGGCGGGGCTTGTACTTGACCGATCGATACCACTACCGCAATAGTCTGAATTGATGAGCTTTTTACCTACGATTTGATACCAACCCAATCTCTGGGCGAAAATACCGTGTTTGCCCGCAAGGGCCACGGCATTAGCGCCGTCACGATTCCCTAGTTCCGAAACACCGAGGCCGTCATGTCCGACACCGCTGCCAAGCCACGTCCGCAGTTTCGCAATATTGGGCTTGCCCAAGTTGCGTTCTCCTATCGCCTGCCCCTGGCCGGCAAGCTGTCCATCCTGCACCGCATCAGCGGCATTTTGCTGTTCCTCTGTTTGCCCTTGGTCATCGTGCCGCTGTTCGCAGCGAGCGTGGCCGCACCGCAATCGTTCGCCTGGATCGCCTCGTTCGCGGCCAACCCGATCGTCAAGCTTGTCTTCCTGGTCCTGATCTGGGGCTACCTGCACCACTTCTGTGCCGGCATTCGCTACCTGTTGCTCGACCTGCACATCGGTATCGACAAGCTGTCGGCCAAGAAAAGCGCCGGCGTGGTCTTCGGTGTCAGCCTGGCGCTGACGCTGGTGTTCGGTCTCAAACTGTTCGGAGTGCTGTAAATGGCCGCCGCTAAAAACTACGGACCCAAGCGCCTGGTCGTCGGCGCTCATTATGGCGTCATGGACTTCATCATCCAGCGCATCACCGCCGTCATCATGGCCGTGTATACGCTGGTACTGCTCATCGGCATCCTGACGATGCCTGCCTTCACGTACGAACACTGGGTCAAGCTGTTCAATTTCTACGTGGGCTTCATTCCGGTTGGCCAGATCCTGGCCTCCCTTGCCTTCTTTGCGTTGGCCTGGCACGCCTGGATCGGTGTGCGCGACATCTGGATGGACTACGTCAAGCCTGTGGGCCTGCGCCTGCTGCTGCAAGTGCTGACGATCCTCTGGTTGATCGGTACGGTCATTTACTTTGCGCAAATCCTCTGGAGCATCTAAGCCGTGGTCTCTGTCCTGAAATCCTTGCCGCGCCGCCAGTTTGATGTGGTGGTCGTTGGCGCCGGTGGAGCCGGCATGCGTTGTTCGCTGCAACTGTCCCAAGCGGGCCTGTCGGTTGCGGTGCTGTCCAAAGTGTTCCCCACGCGTTCGCACACCGTTGCCGCGCAGGGCGGCGTGAGCGCCTCGCTGGGCAACATGAGCGAAGACAACTGGTACTGGCACATGTACGACACCGTCAAGGGGTCGGATTGGCTGGGCGACCAGGACGCCATCGAATTCATGTGCCGCGAAGCCCCGAATGCCGTGTACGAGCTCGAGCACTTCGGCATGCCCTTCGACCGCAACCCCGACGGCACCATCTACCAGCGTCCGTTCGGTGGCCACACCGCCAACTTCGGTGAAAAGCCGGTCCAGCGCGCCTGTGCCGCCGCGGACCGCACCGGCCACGCGCTGCTGCACACCCTGTACCAGCGCAACGTCGCTGCGCGCACCCAGTTCTTCGTCGAATGGATGGCGCTGGACCTGCTGCGCAACGAAGCCGGCGACGTCGTGGGCGTGACCGCCCTCGAAATGGAAACGGGCGAAATCTACATCCTGGAAGCCAAGACCACGGTGCTGGCCACCGGCGGCGCCGGCCGTATCTGGGCCGCTTCCACCAACGCCTTCATCAACACCGGTGACGGCCTGGGCATGGCTGCCCGCGCGGGCATTCCGCTGCAGGACATGGAATTCTGGCAATTCCACCCGACCGGCGTGGCCGGCGCCGGCGTGCTGATCACCGAAGGCGTGCGTGGCGAAGGCGGCATCCTGCTGAACAAGGATGGCGAACGCTTCATGGAGCGCTATGCGCCCACGCTGAAGGACCTGGCCCCGCGCGACTTCGTGTCCCGCTCGATGGACCAGGAAATCAAGGAAGGCCGCGGTTGCGGTCCGGACGGCAGCTACGTGGTGCTCAAGCTTGACCACCTGGGCGCCGACGTCATCAACAAGCGCCTGCCCTCGATCCGCGAAATCGCCATCAAGTTCGGCAACGTCGACCCGATCAAGGAACCGATCCCCGTCGTTCCGACCATCCACTACCAGATGGGCGGCATTCCGGCCAACTACCATGGCCAGGTGCTGACGCGCGAAAACGGCGAGAACAAGATCGTCAACGGCCTGTACGCCATCGGCGAATGCGCCGCGGTGTCGGTGCACGGCGCCAACCGCCTGGGCACGAACTCGCTGCTGGACCTGATCGTGTTCGGTCGCGCCACCGGCAACCACATCGTCAATTCGCACCCGGAACGCCAGCACGCCCACCAGGACGTGCCGCAGCAAGCCGTCGAATTCTCGCTGGACCGCGTGAACAAGCTGGAAGCGCGCACCTCGGGCGAAAAGACGCAAGACATCGGCAACGCCATCCGCTTCTCGATGCAGCGCCACTGCGGCGTGTTCCGCACGCTGGAACTGCTGAACGAAGGCGTGACCCAGATCGAAGACCTGGCCAAGCAAGCCGACAACATCTACTTCAAGGACAAGTCCAAGGTGTTCAACACCGCGCGCGTCGAAGCGCTGGAACTGGCCAACATGACCGAAGTGGCCCGCGCCACGATCAAGTCGGCCGCCAACCGCACGGAAAGCCGCGGCGCCCACGCGCTGGACGACCACCCGACCCGCGACGACGAAAACTGGCTCAAGCACACGCTGTGGTACTCCGAAGGCAGCCGCCTGGATTACAAGCCGGTGCAGATGAAGCCGTTGACGGTCGAGTCCTTCCCGCCCAAGGCGCGTACCTTCTAAGTCCGGATAGAGCCCACTATGAGCACCAAGAGAATCGTCAAGTTCGAAATCTACCGCTACGATCCGGACAAGGACGAGCGCCCGTACATGCAGAAGCTGGAAGTCGAACTCCAGCCCACCGACAAGATGCTGCTCGATGCGCTGGTGCGCATCAAGAACGACGTCGATGACAGCCTGGCGCTGCGCCGCTCGTGCCGTGAAGGCGTGTGCGGTTCCGACGCCATGAACATCAACGGCAAGAACGGCCTGGCCTGCACGACCAACCTTCGCGAACTGAAGGAACCCATCGTGCTGCGTCCGCTGCCGGGCCTGCCCGTCATCCGCGACCTGATCGTGGACATGACGCACTTCTTCAACCAGTACCACTCGGTTCGCCCGTACCTCATCAACGACACGCCGCCGCCCGAAAAAGAGCGCCTGCAGTCGCCCGAGGCCCGTGAAGAGCTGGACGGCCTGTACGAGTGCATTCTGTGCGCGTGCTGTTCCACTTCCTGCCCGTCGTTCTGGTGGAACCCCGACAAGTTCGTCGGCCCGGCCGGCCTGCTGCAAGCCTACCGCTTCATCGCCGACAGCCGCGACGAAGCCACGGGCGACCGCCTGGACAACCTGAACGATCCGTTCCGCCTGTTCCGTTGCCACACCATCATGAACTGCGTCGACGTCTGTCCCAAGGGACTGAACCCGACCAAGGCGATTGGCAAGATCAAGGAACTGATGGTCCGTCGTACGGTCTAGTAGTGAATGTATTGAAGGTGTCACCATGAGCAGGCTTACTGAACTGGAAAGGGCGCGTCTGCGTTGGCGGGCGCGCCGCGGCCTGCTCGAAAACGACTTGATCATTACCCGGTATCTGGACGCTTACGAGGCCGAACTTACCGACGATGATGTGGCGGCATTGACCCAGCTGTTCGAGATGGGAGACAACGACCTTCTCGACCTGCTGCTGGCCCGCAAGGAACTCGAAGGCGACCTGGACACCCCCAGGCTTCGGGGCATTATTGGCCAGATGCGCGCACTGTGATTAATTGAGAGGAATAAACATGAACCTGTCTGACAAAAAAGCCACTCTATCCTTCTCGGATGGCAGCGCACCCATTGAGTTCCCTGTCTACAAGGGCACGGTCGGTCCGGATGTGATCGACATCCGCAAGCTGTACGGCCAGACGGGCATGTTTACGTTTGACCCCGGCTTCATGTCGACGGCCGCCTGCGAATCGGGCATCACGTACATCGACGGCGACAAGGGCGAACTGCTGTACCGCGGCTTCCCCATCGAGCAATTGGCCGTCAATTGCGACTTCATGGACATCTGCTACCTGATCCTGAACGGCGAACTGCCCAACCAGGAACAGAAGGCCGACTTCGATTCGCAAGTGACCCATCACACGATGGTGAACGAGCAGCTGCACTTCTTCCTGCGTGGTTTCCGCCGCGACGCCCACCCGATGGCCGTCCTGACGGGCCTGGTGGGTGCGCTGTCCGCGTTCTACCACGACTCGACCGACATCACGAACCCGCAGCATCGCCACATCTCGGCCATCCGCCTGATCGCCAAGATGCCGACGCTGGTCGCGATGGCATACAAGTACTCGCAAGGCCAACCGTTCATCTACCCGCAGAACGACCTGTCCTACACGGGCAACTTCCTGCGCATGATGTTCGCCACGCCGTGCGAAGACTACAAGGTGAACGAAGTCGTCGAGCGTGCGCTCGACCGCATCTTCATCCTGCACGCCGACCACGAGCAAAACGCCTCGACCTCGACCGTGCGCCTGTGCGGTTCGTCGGGCACCAACCCGTTCGCAGCCATCTCGGCCGGCGTCGCTTGCCTGTGGGGCCCGGCCCACGGCGGCGCCAACGAAGCGTGCCTGCAGATGCTCGAAGAACTGCAAGCCAACGGCGGCATCGCCAAGGTCGGCGAGTTCATGGAGAAGGTCAAGGACAAGAACTCGGGCGTGCGCCTGATGGGCTTTGGCCACCGCGTCTACAAGAACTACGACCCGCGCGCCAAGCTGATGCAGGAAACCTGCAAGGAAGTGCTCTCGGCCCTGGGCCTGGAAAACGACCCGCTGTTCAAGCTGGCCATGGAACTGGAACGCATCGCCCTGTCCGATCCGTACTTCGTGCAGCGCAAGCTGTACCCGAACGTGGACTTCTACTCGGGTATCGTCCAACGCGCCATCGGCATCCCGACCTCGCTGTTCACGGCCATCTTCGCGCTGGCCCGCACGGTGGGCTGGATCGCCCAGTGGAACGAAATGCTGTCCGACCCCGACTACAAGATCGGCCGTCCGCGTCAGCTGTTCACCGGTTCGGTCACGCGCGACGTGCCCCCGATGGACAAGCGTTGATACGCTGCCCGGCATGAACAAGAAACCGCCTTCGGGCGGTTTTTTGTTGTCCGCGTCCGGCCGGGCCTGGTGGCACGGGGCACCCGCAGGATAGGAGGACGGTTTTGGCGATATCATTGCCGCCATGATTCCGATAGCGCTGCCTTCCGCCGGCTTCTACATCCTGCTTTCCTGCGGCTTCCTGGCCGGCCTTGTGCTGCTGGGCTGGCTGCTGGTCGTGGCCACCAGTTCCGGTGCGCGCCGCACGGTCCGCAAGTACTGGAAGACGTCCAGCCTTGTCTTCCTGGTGCTGCTGGTGCCGTTCGCGTTCTACGCGTGGGTGCAGGTCGTGATCTGGCAGGTAGGGCGCGAAAGCGATCGCGCCGAGGCGGCGCGCAATATCACCTTGCCGCAGCCGACGACGGTAGGGGGCATTTTGATGCCTGCCGGCACGCGCCTGAAAATGCAGGACGAAGGCCAGCTCGAGACCTATGTCGAGGCCGAATTCCCCCAGCCCGTCGCGATGTACGGCGTGCAGGCGTCCAGCGCCCGGCGCTATCTGGATACCGAGTACGACATGGAAACCTACGCCCTGCGCGGGCGCTATCCCCGCACGGTCATTCTGCGCGGCGCCGGCAGCCAGGCGCTGCTGGGCTGGCAGTGCGATGCCACGCAGGATATCGAACTCGACGTCGCGCGCGATGGCGCCCTGAAGGGCTTGAAACAGTGCGTGTTGGGCGCGGGCAACCGGGCCGACGCGCTGGACATCGCCGCGGGTTCCATCGCCTATGGCTCGGACGGCACCGTCTACACCGACGGTTCGCGCGATCCGGACCGCTGGCGCATCGAAATCAAGGACCCGGTGGCGGTCAAGGTGTTTGGCCTGCCGCTGAGCAATCCCAGGCTCTACCTGGACGATACGCGGCGCCTCTTGCGGGTCAGCGATGCCGAACTGGCCTGCGCTACGCAGCTCGGGGCGGTCAGCTACGCCGCCGGCACCCAGGTCCGGTCCGTGCGCCGTGGCCGCGGCGACGACCGCGAACCGTACCCCGGCGTGCTGCTGCTCAGCCCCTGGAACGGCCAGGCGGCCAAGCGCGCCGGACACGACGACGTGCCGGAAGGCATGTCGATCATGCAGACGCTGGGCGGCGAGGTCATCGACGTGGTCAAGAACGAAAACGTGGGCGTGTACCACTTCGCGACCATCATCGTCGGCGACGACATGCCGCAGGGGCCGACGCGCGCGCGCTGCCCCTGAGGCGGGCGCGGCGTTACGCGCCGATGCCGCGCGCCATCAGCACGGCGAACAGCGGCAGGAAGATGAACAGGTGCGATTCGATCATCACCCAGCGGCGGGCGCGCTTGATCTCGGGCTCGCTCGGCACGAAGCCGGGCTGCTGCCGCGCCTGCTTTGCCCAACGCAGAAAGGCCAGCGTGGGCGGGGCCGAACAGAGGCCGATGACGACGAACAGCGTGATCTTGGCGTGAAACCACGGATTGCCCATGTAGAAGGCGGCGCCCTTGATGCCCAGGGTCAGGCGCAGCACGCCGGTGGCCAGCACGGCGATCGCGCTGAACATATACAGGCGGTCGTAGACGACCAGGCGTTTCAGCGCGGCGGGCGTGAGGTCGGGGCGCAGCAGCACCGCTTCGGCGGTCAGCACCACCACCAGCACGAAGATCGCCAGGTAGTGAAACCAGGCCAGGAAGGCGTCGAGCAGCATGGGAAGGCTCCAGGGAAAAAGGGTCAGCCCGATTTTTACCATCCGCCCTTGGCCGGGGCCATCCTGGATTTCTGCCTGAGAATGAAAAAGGGCGCCCCGAGGGGCGCCCTTGCCAGGCGTTTATCGCGCGACAGCGATCAACGGCGCTTCTTGGCGGCTTCGGCGGCTTCCTGCTGCGCATCCACCACGGCCAGGGCCGTCATGTTGACGATGCGGCGCACGGTGGCGCTGGTCGTCAGGATGTGCACCGGGCGGGCGGCGCCCAGCAGGATCGGGCCCATCGCGACGCCATTGCTGCCGGTCATCTTCAGCATGTTGTACGTGATGTTGCCGGTGTCCAGCGTGGGCATGACCAGCAGGTTGGCCGGACCCTTCAGGGTGCTGTCCGGGTAGGCCAGCACGCGGATCTTTTCCGACAGGGCGGCGTCGGCGTGCATTTCGCCGTCGACTTCGAGGTCGGGCGCGCGGTCTTGCACGATCTGGCGGGCGGTGGCCATCTTGCGCGACGATTCCGTGACGCGGCTGCCGAAGTTCGAGTGCGACAGCAGGGCGATCTTGGGCACCACGCCGAAACGCAGCATTTCGTCGGCAGCCTGGATGGTGATGCTGGCGACTTCCTCGGCCGTCGGGTTCTCGTTGACGTGGGTGTCGGTGATGAACAGCGTCTGGTCGGGCAGCATCAGCACGTTCAGGGCGGCATAGGTCTGGCCTTCCTTCTTGCCGATGATTTCGTCGATGTACTTGAGCTGGTTGTCGTACTTGCTGGCCACGCCGCACAGGAGCGCGTCGGCGTCGCCGCGACGCAGCAGCATCGCGCCGATCAGCGTGTTGTGCTTGCGGATCATCGCCTTGGCGATGGCCGGCGTGACGCCTTCGCGGCCCTTGAGCTGGTAGTACGCGTTCCAGGTTTCGTTGAAGCGGCTGTCGTCTTCGGGATCGACGATCTCGAAGTGCTGGCCGGCGATCAGGCGCAGGCCGAACTTCTTGATGCGCATTTCGATGACGGACGGGCGACCGATCAGGATCGGGAACGCCAGCTTTTCATCGGCAACCGTCTGCACGGCGCGCAGCACGCGTTCGTCTTCGCCGTCGGCGTAGATGACGCGCTTGGGCGCCTTCTTGGCCTGGGCGAAAAGCGGACGCATCAGCTGGCCCGAGTGGTACACGAAGCCCATCAGCTTCTGGCGGTAGGCTTCGATGTCTTCGATGGGGCGGGCGGCCACGCCGGAATCGGCGGCGGCCTGGGCCACGGCCGGGGCGATCTGGACGATCAGGCGCGGGTCGAACGGCTTGGGGATGATGTAGTCCGGGCCGAACGCGAGTTCCTGGCCGGCGTAGGCGCGGGCCACTTCGTCGTTCTGCTCGGCCTGGGCCAGTTCAGCGATGGCCTTCACGCACGCCAGCTTCATTTCTTCGGTGATGCGCGAGGCGCCGGCATCCATGGCGCCGCGGAAGATGAAGGGGAAGCACAGCACGTTGTTGACCTGGTTCGGGTAGTCCGAACGGCCGGTGGCGATGATGCAGTCGGGGCGCGCGGCCTTGGCGACTTCCGGGCGGATTTCCGGTTCCGGGTTGGCCAGCGCCAGGATCAGCGGGCGGTCGGCCATGGTCTTGACCATGTCGGCGGTGAGCACGCCGGCGGTGGAGCAGCCCAGGAAGACGTCGGCGCCGTTGACCACGTCGGCGAGCGTGCGCGCGTCGGTCTTTTGCGCGTAGCGCTTCTTGTTGGCTTCCATGTTTTCATCGCGGCCTTCCCAGATGACGCCGCGCGAATCCACCACGTAGATGTTCTCGCGTTTCACGCCCAGGTGCACCAGCAGGTCCAGGCAGGCGATGGCGGCAGCGCCCGCGCCCGAGCACGCCAGCTTGACCGAGCCGATGTCCTTGTTCACGACCTTCAGGCCGTTCAGGATGGCCGCCGACGAGATGATGGCGGTGCCGTGCTGGTCGTCGTGGAAGACGGGGATCTTCATGCGCTCGCGCAGCTTCTTCTCGATGTAGAAGCACTCGGGCGCCTTGATGTCTTCGAGGTTGACGCCGCCCAGCGTGGGCTCGAGCGCGGCGATGATGTCGACCAGCTTGTCCGGATCGTTCTCGGCCAGTTCGATGTCGAACACGTCGATGCCGGCGAACTTCTTGAACAGGCAGCCCTTGCCTTCCATCACGGGCTTGGCGGCCAGCGGGCCGATGTTGCCCAGGCCGAGCACGGCGGTGCCGTTGGTGATCACGCCCACCAGGTTGCCGCGCGAGGTGTACTTGGACGCGGCGTCGTCGCCCTGGTCGAAGATGGCCATGCAGGCGGCTGCTACGCCGGGCGAGTACGCCAGCGACAGGTCGTCTTGATTGGCCAGGGGCTTGGTCGGGGTGACCGAGATTTTGCCGGGGGTGGGATAGGCGTGGTAATCCAACGCCATTTTGGTGAGAGTTTCGTCCATGGGATACAGCCTTTTCGGCGCTGACTTTGGAAGTAAAAACGGAAAGCAAAAAGCGGGCTCGCGGCCCGCCGTATTCTTTGGGAAATGCTTAGGGAACACCCGTATTTCAACAGAAAGCGGCGCCAATTGGTTGCTGCACCGCAGCGATTGCGCGATTTTGATCAAGTCGCAGGGCGTTGGCCGCGTGTCGATGAATGAGAAAAAAGCCCCGGGTGGGGCTTTTTTCCTTTGTCTTTCAGGGGCTTATTGCGCCCAAGGAGGATTGGTCCGAGATTCGGCGTTCAACGTCTTGCGCAGCTTGGCCGCCTGCTCCTGGCGGCCCAGGCTGTCCAGCGCGTGCAACACGATCCAGTCGGCGCTGACTTCAAAGAAGTCGCGCAACTGGGCGCGCGTGTCGCTGCGCCCGAAGCCGTCCGTGCCCAGCGTGCGATAGGGCGCGGGCACCCAGGCGCGGATCTGTTCCGGCACGGCGCGCACGTAATCGCTGGCGGCCACCACCGGCGCGTTGCTGTCGCCCAGGCAGGTGTGCACCCAGTCGGCGTCCGGCGCCGTGTCCAGCCCCAGCACGCGGGCGCGCTCGGCTTCGCGGCCGTCGCGGGCCAGCTCGGAAAAGCTGGTCACGCTCCAGACTTCGGCATCCACGCCGTAGTCGTCGCGCAGGCGGTCGGCGGCCATTTCGGCTTCGCGCAGCATCGGGCCGGCGCCCAGCAACCGCACCTGCGCCTGTTTGCGAGCGGGCCGCAGGCGGTACATGCCGCGCAGGATGCCTTCTGCCGCGTTGCCGTCCTTCGGCAGGTCGGGCTGCGCCAGGTTCTCGTTGGTGACGGTCAGGTAGAAGAATTCGTCCCGCTGCTCGTCCAGCATGCGGCGCATGCCGTATTCGACGATGACGGCGACTTCGTAGGCGTAGGCCGGATCGTAGGCGCGGCAGTTGGGCACCGTGGCCGCCACGATGTGGCTCGAGCCGTCCTGGTGCTGCAGGCCTTCGCCGCCCAGCGTGGTGCGGCCCGAGGTGGCGCCGACGAGAAAGCCGCGCGTGCGCTGGTCGGCCGCCGCCCAGATCAGGTCGCCGATGCGCTGGAAGCCGAACATCGAGTAATAGATATAGAAGGGCAGCATCGGCAGGCCGTTCACCGAATAGCTGGTACCCGCGGCCGTCCAGGACGAAATGGCGCCGGCCTCGGTGATGCCTTCTTCCAGGATCTGGCCATCGCGCGCTTCGCGGTAGTACAGCACCGAGCCGATGTCTTCGGGCTCGTACAGCTGGCCTTGCGCCGAATAGATGCCGATCTGGCGGAACAGGTTGGCCATGCCGAAGGTGCGCGCCTCGTCGGCCACGATGGGCACGATGCGCGAGCCGATCTCGGGGTCTTTGAGCAGCGCCGTCAGCATGCGCACGATGGCCATGGTGGACGACATTTCCTTGCCGTCCGCGGCCAGCGCGAAACGCGCCCATTGCTCGACCGCGGGCGGCGCCAGGCGCGGCGCTTCGGTATTGCGGCGGGGAATGTGGCCGCCCAAGGCGGCGCGGCGGGCTTGCAGGTGGCGCAGTTCGGCGCTGTCGTCGGCCGGGCGGTAGAACTTCAGCGCCAGGCAGTCGGCATCGGAGATCGGCAGGGCGAAGCGGTCGCGGAACGCCAGCAGCGCTTCGTCGTCCAGCTTTTTCTGCTGGTGGGTGGTCATCTTGCCCTGGCCGGCGGCGCCCATGCCGAAGCCCTTCTTGGTCTGCGCCAGGATCACGGTGGGCTGGCCGCGGTGGCGCGACGCGCGGTCGTAGGCCGCATGGATCTTGACCATGTCGTGGCCGCCGCGGTGCAGGCGGTCGATGGCGTCGTCGGACCAGTCGGCGACCAGCGCCGCCAGCTCGGGATTCTGGTTGAAGAAGTGGGCGCGGTTGAAGGCGCCGTCGTTGGCGGCGAAGGTCTGGAACTGGCCGTCGACCGTGTTGGCGAAGGCGCGCGCCAGGGCGCCCGTGGTGTCGCGCCGCAACAGGGCGTCCCAGTCGCTGCCCCAGACCAGCTTGATGACGTTCCAGCCGGCGCCCGCGTACAGCGTTTCCAGTTCGTCGATGATGCGGCCATTGCCGCGCACCGGGCCATCCAGGCGTTGCAGGTTGCAGTTGACGACGAACACCAGGTTGTCGAGTTTTTCGCGGGCGGCCAGCGTCAGGGCGGCGATGGATTCGGGTTCGTCCATTTCGCCGTCGCCGAAGATGCCCCAGACCTTGCGGTCGCCGCCGGGCACCAGCGAACGGTGCTCCAGGTAGCGCATGAAGCGGGCCTGGTAGATGGCGTTGATGGGGCCGATGCCCATCGACCCGGTGGGAAACTGCCAGAAGTCCGGCATCAGCCAGGGGTGCGGATACGACGACAGGCCGCGCAGGCCGCGCGAGGTGGCGGTGATTTCCTGGCGAAAGTGCGCCAGGTCGTCTTCCTTCAGAAAGCCTTCCAGGTAGGCGCGGGCGTAGACACCAGGGGCCGAGTGCGGCTGCATGTAGACCAGGTCACCGGGGCCGTCGGGCGTCGAGGCCCGGAAGAAATGGTTGAAGCCCACCTCGAACAGGTCGGCCGCCGAAGCATAGCTGGCGATGTGGCCGCCCAGTTCGCCGTGCGCCTGATTGGCGCGCACCACCATGGCCAGCGCGTTCCAGCGGTTGATGCGGGCGATGCGTTCTTCGACCGCCAGGTTGCCGGGAAAGGGCGGTTCCTGGTCGGCGGGAATGGTGTTCAGGTAGGCGGTGCGCGTCTGGCTGTTGGCGCGCAGGCCCAGCGAGGCGGCGTGGCCCAGCAGGTTGTCCAGCACATAGCCCGCCCGGTCGGCGCCCGAGGCCTCCACCAGGGACTGCAGGCCTTCACGCCATTCGGCGGTTTCGGCAGGGTCGGCGTCTTGCCGGAGGTCTTGCCCGGCGGGCGAATGGCTGGCGTCACACATGATGGTTTTGTCTCCTTGTAGCGTCCATGCTAGACCTGTCCCAGGGGCATGGGTTATCAAAACCTGGGGGAGAAACCCTGGCTTTCAGCATAATCGGTTGCCGATATTCAGGTAGACGGCAGGTTCTGCTGCCAGATGCCGCTTACGGCTGGTGACCACCCGGTGGACGTTGAAGCGCTAGAATTCGCGCTTCAGAAAAAACAAACCGGCAACCAACAGGGCGGACACGCCCTGATAGCCGGGGTGCGCCCGCCTTCTAGGCGGGTGGTGTCCCGGCCAGTAAAGGGAGACTTCAATGACTCAACCCACCCGCGTCCCGGCCGACGTCACGCTACCGGAACTGACGTTCCGCGGCGTGCTGCTGGGCGCGCTGATCACTATCATCTTCACCGCGTCCAACGTGTTCCTGGGCCTGAAGGTCGGCCTGACGTTCTCGTCGGCCATCCCGGCGGCGGTGATTTCCATGTCGGTGCTGCGTCTGTTCAAGGACGCCAACATCCTGGAAAACAACATGGTGCAGACGCAGGCCTCGGCGGCCGGCACGCTGTCCTCCATCATTTTCATCCTGCCCGCCCTGGTCATGATGGGCCACTGGCAAGGCTTTCCGTTCTGGCAGACGCTGGGCATCTGCGCCGCGGGCGGCATGCTGGGTGTGATGTTCACGATTCCGCTGCGCCACGTGATGGTGGTGCAGAGCGACCTGCCGTATCCCGAAGGCGTGGCCGCGGCCGAGATCCTGCGGGTCGGCAGCGCCGAACGGGCCCAGGACGCCGCGGAAGAAGCCGGACGTGCGCCGGCCAAGCCGGCGGCCACCGGCATGGGCGATATCGTCAGCGGCGGCGTGGTGGCGGCGGCCGTCAGCTTCGCCGCCAGCGGCCTGCGGGTGCTGGGCGACGGTGTCAGCGGCTGGTTTTCGCTGGGCGGCGCCGTGTTCCGGTTGCCGATGGGTTTTTCGCTGGCGCTGCTGGGGGCCGGCTACCTGATCGGCATCGTGGCCGGCCTGGCCATGCTGGTCGGGCTGCTGATCTCGTGGGGCATTGCGGTGCCCATCCTGACCGCCATGGCCGACATTCCCGCCAACATGTCACTGGAAAAATTTGCCACTGGCCTGTGGGCATCGCAGGTGCGCTTCATTGGCGCGGGCGTGATCGGCGTGGGCGCGATCTGGACGCTGGCCACGCTGTTCATGCCGATGGCGCGCGGCGTCAAGGCGTCGTTCTCGGCGTTGACCCGCGCGGGCGCGGCCCGTGCCGGCCAGGCGCCGCGCACCGAGCGTGACCTGTCGGCGGGCTGGATCTCAGTGGTCACGCTGGTGCTGGTGGCGGTATTGGTCATCACCTTCCAGGTGTTCCTGGCGGGGGCGCCGCTGTCGGCCGCCGCGGTCTGGAAGCTGGTGGCCTACGCGGTGCTGTTCGCCTTCGTGTTCGGTTTCCTGGTGGCGGCCGCCTGCGGCTACATGGCGGGCCTGGTGGGCTCGTCGACCAGTCCGATCTCGGGTGTGGGCATCGTGGCCATCGTGCTGGTGTCGCTGCTGATGCTGGCCCTCGGCGGCGAGCTGCTGGCGGTGCAGAACGGCGTGCAGATGGCGATCGCGCTGGCGATCTTCAGTACGTCTGCCGTGGTGGCGGTGGCATCGATTTCCAATGACAACCTGCAAGACTTGAAGACCGGCTGGCTGGTGGGCGCCACGCCCTGGCGCCAACAGGTGGCGCTGCTGATTGGCTGCGTGGTCGGTGCGGCCGTGATTTCGCCGGTGCTGGAACTGCTCTACAACGCCTACGGCTTTGCCGACGCCATGCCGCGCGAAGGCATGGACCCCGGCCAGGCGCTGTCGGCGCCGCAGGCGACCCTGATGCTGGCGATTGCGCGGGGCATCTTCACGCACCAACTGAACTGGACCATGATCCTGATCGGCATGGCGGTGGGCGTGGCGCTGATTGCGGTGGACGAAGTGCTCAAGCGCACTTGCAAGGTGGCCCGCATTCCGGTGCTGGCGGTGGGTATCGGCATCTACCTGCCGCCGACTGTGGCCGCGCCCATCGTGGCCGGCGCGCTGCTGGCCTGGCTGCTGGAACGCGCGCTGCGCCGCCGTGCCCAGGCCGCGGGCAAGCCCTACGAACAGTTCGCCGATGCGGCCAACCGCCGCGGCGTGCTGATTGCCTCGGGCCTGATCGTGGGCGAAAGCCTGGTGGGCGTGGTCATGGCCGCCATCATCGGCGCCGCGGGCACCGATGCGCCGCTGGCGATTGCCGGCGAAGGCTTTGCCCGCACGGCGTCGTTCCTGGGGCTGGCGGTGTTTGCGGCGGTGGCGGTGCTGTTCTGGCGCCGCGTGATGCGTCTGGCGTAGACCGGCAGCGCAGCAAGAAGAGGCGCGGCGCGGGATGGTTGCGCCGCGCCCATCCCCGCAATGGCCGACGTCAGTGTTTTTCGGCTTGCAGCGCGGCCGCAATGACGGCGCGTTCGTCGCAGGCGGCACCGTTCAGGAAGGCATTGAGCAGCACGGCGGATATCGACGCCAGCAAGATGCCGGATTCCAGCAGCGTATGCAGCGAGTGCGGCAGCCACTGTTTGAAGTCGGGCGCGATCAGCGGCACCATGCCGATGCCGATCGACACCGCCACGATCATGGCGTTGTGGCGATTGCCCTTGAAATCCACGCCGGAAAGAATGCGGATGCCGGTGGCGGCCACCATGCCGAACATGACGATGCCGGCGCCGCCCAGCACCACCGTGGGCAGCGATTCCACCAGCGCGGCCATCTTGGGTAGCAGGCCCAGCACGATCAGGATCACGCCGCCGGCCACGCAGACATAGCGGCTTTTCACGCCGGTCACCGCAACCAGCCCGACGTTCTGCGAAAAGCTGGTGTACGGGAAGGTGTTGAACACGCCGCCGATCACGGTGCCCAGGCCGTCGGTGCGCAGGCCGCGGGCCAGGTCCTGCTGGTCGACCTTGCGGCCGGTCATCTCGCCCAGCGCCAGGAACATGCCGGTGGATTCGATCATCACCACCACCATGATGAGCGACATGCTGAGGATCAGCATCGGGTCGAACTGCGGCATGCCAAAGTGAAACGGCAGCACCACGTCGACCCACTCGGCGCGGCTGACTTTCTCGAAGGTCATGATGCCCAGCGCCGATGCGGCAACCGCGCCGATCACGATGCCCAGCAGCACCGAAATGTTGGCGACAAAGCCGTGCGCATACTTGACGATCAGCAGGATGGTCAGCAGCACCAGCGCGGCCACGGCCAGCCCGGCCGGATCGGCATAGCGCGGGTTCAGCATCGACGGCATGATGGCAAAGCCTTGCGGCACCGGCGGCAGCGGACTGCCGGGTGAGGTTGCCTGCGCCAGCCACTGCGCGTAGGCGGGATCGACGATGACCGGCGCGGTCGGGCCGGCCGGGTTGCCGAAGATCCAGTTGATGCCGACGCGCATCAGGGTGATGCCGATCAGCGTGATGATCGTGCCGGTGACCACCGGCGGGAAGAAGCGCAGCATCTTGCTGATGAGCGGTGCAACCAATATGGACACGATGCCCGCACCGATGATGGTGCCGAACAGGGTCTGCGCGCCCGCCGTGCCCGGATGGGCGTTGGCCATGGCCACCATGGGCGCCACCGATGCGAACGTCACGCCCATCATCACCGGCAGCTTGATGCCGAACCACTGCGTGGCGCCCAGCGCCTGGATCAGGGTGACAAGGCCACAGCAGAAGAGGTCGGCCGAAATCAGCATTGCCACTTCGGCGGGCGACAGGTTCAGGGCGCGGCCGACGATCAGCGGTACGGCCACGGCGCCCGCATACATCACCAGTACATGTTGCAGACCCAGCGCCGCGAGCTTGCCAGTGGGCAGACGCTGGTCGACGGGATGAACCTCGGGGGACACGCGGGGTGCTGCCTGCATAACCAAATCTCCTGGCGGAGTAGGGGTATCGGTCGGGGGGGAATTCCTGTGGCGCTTAACTGTGTACCGAAAATGTATACAAAACGAGTGACATGCAGAATAGAGGAAAACCCGGTGCAAATCAGGGGCCAGCGGTGTGGGGGAATGCCGCGGTTTCTGGGGCGGGAACCGCGCGGCAGCGAGGTGCCGCAATCGGGCCGGTGAGGCAGGGCGCGCGCGTGTTGAACGATCGGAACCGGCCAGCTGAAAGCTGGCCGGTGGGTGGCTGGTCAGATCGCTCGGTCAGAACATTTCGGACAGATCATCTCGGACAGAACCTGTCGATCCGGCCCGCGCCGTCAGGCCGGCTGGAGCAAGTCGGCCAGCGTGCGCGCGATGACCTTGGTGGCACGGCGCAGGTCTTCGAGCACGACGCGTTCGTCGCTGCGCTTGGCATGCGATTCAAGCACCGTGCGCGGGCCCGCGCCGTAGATCACGCCGGGAATGCCGGCTTCGGCATACAGCCGCACGTCGGTATAGAGCGGCGTGCCCATGGCCGGTATCGGTTCGCCGAAGATGGCTTCGCCGTGTTTCTGGATGGCGCTGACGAGCGGCTGGTTGCCGGGCAGGGGGCGCATCGAGTTGGCCAGCAGCAGGCGCTTGATCTCGACCTGGATGCCAGGCGATTGCGCCGCGGCTTCCTGGATGATGCGGCGGATGTCGGCTTCGACGTCGGCGGCGTTTTCTTCGGGGATCATGCGGCGGTCGAGCTTGAAGCTGACCTTGCCCGGCACCACGTTGGTATTGGTGCCGCCCTCGATGCGTCCGATATTCAGGTAGGGATGGCTGATGCCGGGCACCTGCGAGGTGACCTGCTGGTACAGCGTGTTCTGGGCGTACAGCGCGTTCAGGATCTTGACCGCGCCCTGCAGCGCGTCCACGCCGCTGGCCGGAATGGCGGCGTGCGCCATCTTGCCGTGTACGGTCACTTCCATTTGCAGGCAACCGTTGTGCGCAGTGACGACTTCGTAGCTGAAGCCGGCGGCGATCAGCAGGTCGGGCTGGGTCAGCCCCTGGCGCAGCAGCCAACCGGGGCCGAGCAGGCCGCCGAATTCTTCGTCATAGGTGAAGTGCAGTTCGACCGAGCCATGCGTGGGCCGGGCCACGGCTTCCAGCGCTCGCACGGCGAAGGTGAAGCTGGCGAAATCGCTTTTGCTCACCGCGGCCGCGCGGCCGTACAGGCTGCCGTTGTCGATCTCGGCGCCATAGGGGTCGTGTTGCCAGCCGTCGCCGGGGGGCACCACGTCGCCGTGCGCATTGAGCGCCACGCGCAGGCCGGGGCCGTATTCGCGCCGCACGATCAGGTTGGTGATGGATTGCAGGCCGTAGTCGCGGACTTCCTGGTCGGGTACGGCGTGCGCTTCGGCGTCGAAGCCGAAGTCTTGCAGGAGTTCGGCGGTGCGCACGGCGTGCGGTGCGTTGTTGCCGGGCGGCGTGTCGGTGGGCACGCGTACCAGGGATTGCAGGAAGCGGACTTCTTCGTCGAAGTGGGCATCGACCCAGGCGTCAAGGCGGGCGTAGTCGGTCATGGGGTGTCTAGCGAGTGGAAATGTCGTGGGCAAGATCGTCCAGCAGGCCTTGCATGGCTTGTGCGGCCAGCTGCATGTCGTCTCGGGTGGTGGATTCGCGCGGGTTGTGGCTGATGCCGCCGTTCTGGCCGCGCACGAACAGCATGGCTTGGGGCATGACTTCGTGCAGTTTCATGGCGTCGTGGCCGGCGCCGCTGGGCATGCGGTGCATGGGCACGCCCAGCGCGTCGACCGCGCGCTCCCAGCGTTGCTGCCAGTCGGGCGCGCTGGGGGCGGCCGAGGCGCGCATGGTTTCCTCGAGCGTGTAGCGCACGCCGCGCCGCTCGCACAGGGCAGCCAGTTCGGCCAGCACATCATCGACCAGGGCGTCGCGCTGCGGATCGCTGGGCGCACGCAGGTCCAGGCTGAAGCGGCATTCGCCGGGCACCACGTTGATCGAGCCGTTGGGTACTTCCAGCATGCCGATGGTGCCGACCGAGTCGCCGTCGCGGGCGGCGCGCTGTTCGAGATACAGCGCCAGTTCGGCGGTCGCCGCCGCCGCATCGCGGCGCCGGTTCATGGGGGTGGTGCCTGCGTGGCAGGCCACGCCCAGCACCTGCACCTGGTAGCGCACGCTGCCGTTGATGGACGTGACGATGCCCAGCGGCAATCCCATTTCGTACAGCACCGGGCCTTGTTCGATATGGACTTCGATGAAGCCCAGGTAGCGGCTGGCATCGCGCCGCAGCTTGGGGATGTCGTCGATGCACAGGCCGGCATGCTGCATGGCTTCGCGCAGGGTGATGCCCTGCGCGTCTTTCTGGTCGAGCCATTGCGGCTTGAAATCGCCGATCAGGGCGCCGGAGCCGAGGAAGGTGGCGCGGTAGCGCTGGCCTTCTTCTTCGGCAAAGCCGATGACTTCAAGGTGGTAGGGCAGGCGACGGCCCTGGCGGTGCAGTTCGCGCACGCAGGCCATCGGCACGAAGATGCCCAGCCGGCCATCGTATTTGCCGCCGTTGCGCACGGTGTCGTAATGGCTGCCGGTCATCAGCGTGAGCGCGTCGGGCCGATCGGCGTGGTAGCGCCCCACCACATTGCCGACGGCATCGATTTCGACTTCGTCGAAGCCGCAATCGCGCATCCAGTGCGAAATACGCTGCGCGCAGGCGCGATGCGCGTCGGTCAGGTAGGTGACGGTGAGCTGGCTCTTTTCGGCGTAGCCCGGGTCGCTGTGAGCGGCCAGGCGTTCCTGCCAGTCCCAGATGTCGTTGCCCAGCGTCAGGTCCTGGCCGAACTTGTCGGCCAGGCGCAGTTGCGCGATGCGATGGATGTTGCGCAGGGCTTCGTCGCGCTCGATGTCGGGCGGGTTGTCCAGCCGGCGCGCGAATTCATCGATGATCTGCGCGCGGGTGAGACCGGTGCCGCGCGCGCCGCGCACGGCCAGGATGAACGGGAAGCCGAAGCGGGCGTTGTAGTCGGCGTTCAGCTGCTGCAGGCGGTTGAATTCCTCGGGCGAACACTGCGTCAGGCCCGCCTGGGTCTGTTCGTGGGTGGATTCTGCCGTGAGGTCCTGGCGCACCATGGCGCGTCCGGCCAGTTCGGGGTGGGCGCGAATGAGCGCCAGGCGTGCGTCCAGCGGGGCGGCGTCGACGGCGCGTTGCAGTTGGTCCTGCAGATGCGCGAGCGACCGGAACGGCCGGGCCGCGAGCGCCTGGCGGGCGATCCAGGGCGAATGCTCGTAGACGCCGTCGAGCATTGCGCAAGCCGCATCGGGTGCGGCGGCATTGAGTTGTTCCAGGGTAAGGGCCATGGTGGCGGGGCTCAACGGTTGGGGGTGTAGGGATGAACGGTCTTCCAGTGCCGGGCGATATCCAGCCGCCGGCACACCCAGACGCGGTCGTGCCGGGCGATGTGGTCCAGGAAGCGCTGCAGTGCCGTGATGCGTCCCGGGCGCCCGAGCAGGCGGCAGTGCATGCCGATGCTGAGCATCTTGGGTGCTTCGTCGCCTTCGGCATAAAGCGCGTCGAAGCTGTCTTTCAGGTACTGGAAGAAGGGGTCCGCATGCGAGTAGCCCTGCGGCAGCGCGAAGCGCATGTCGTTGCAATCGAGCGTGTAGGGCACGATCAATTGCGGCGCGACCGTGCCGTCGGTCTTTTGCACCTGCATCCAGAAGGGCAGGTCGTCGCCGTAGTAATCGCTGTCGTATTCGAAGCCGCCGTAGTCGGCCACCAGGCGGCGGGTGCGGGGGCTGTCGCGGCCGGTGTACCAGCCCAGCGGGCGCTGGCCGGTTAGCTGGGTGATGGCGCCCATGCCCAGCCGCATGTGTTCGCGTTCGGTGGCTTCGTCGACGTTCTGGTAGTGAATCCAGCGCCAGCCATGGCAGGCGATTTCGTGGCCGAGCTCGACGAAGGCCGCGGTCAGTTCGGGATGGCGTTGCAGCGCCATGCCGACGCCGAAGACGGTCAGCGGCAACTGGCGCTTTTCGAATTCGCGCAGGATGCGCCAGACGCCCGCCCGCGAACCGTATTCATAGATGCCGTCCATGCTGACATGGCGGTCGGGATAGCTGGCCGGATTGAACATCTCGGACAGGAACTGTTCGGACCCGGCATCGCCATGCAGGACGTGGTTCTCGCCGCCTTCTTCGTAGTTCAGCACGAACTGCACGGCGATGCGTGCGCGGTCGGGCCATTGCGCATGCGGCGGGTTGCGGCCGTAGCCGACCAGGTCACGGGGGTAGGGCAGCGTGGAATCGTAGAGGGCCATGGCGGGTGAGGCGTGAGGCCGGCAGGCGCCGGCGGCGGTTGATACGGGGGGGGGGCTGGGTTGGCTGGCCCGGCGGGCAGCGACCGTGCCGTTCATGATGGGCTAAACAATAGCTGGAAAGCAAGAACGTGTATACAATTTCTGTACATCATCCAGGATAACCATGAGACGGCCGGGCACCGCCCCGGCACCAGGAGACACCATGGGCTTGACCACGCACGTACTCGATACCATGCACGGCTGCCCGGCCGCCGGCATGTCGGTGGCGCTGTATGCCACGGACGGCGACACGGCCACGCCGATCAGCCGCCACACCTTGAATGCCGACGGCCGTACGGCCGGCCCGCTGTTTTCCGATGGCGACCTGAAGGCCGGCACCTACCGCCTGGTGTTCGACGTGGCGGGCTACTTCAAGGCGCGGGGCGTGGCGCTGCCCGAACCCAACTTCCTGAACCGCGTCAGCCTGGACTTCGGCGTGGCGCGCACCGACCAGCACTATCACGTGCCGCTGCTGGTCAGCCCCTGGAGCTACTCCACCTATCGGGGTTCCTGATCCCCGCGCATCAGGGTATTCCTGATGCGCGGCCACGCTGCGAAACGTAGTTTCGTGCACAAAATCTGCATACAATTCTCCGATCTTGATCGCAGCGGTGCGGGGCCCGACGGCCTTGTGCGCGATCTGTCTTCTGCTTACAGCGCCCGCGGTGGTAGGCAGTGTGGCGGCGCCCATTTCCGGCCCGCCCGCTGCGAGGGGCATGAATGGAAAGCTACTACCTGGATTGGGTCAACCTGCTGCTGCGCTGGGCCCACATCATCACCGGCATCGCCTGGATCGGCACGTCGTTCTATTTCGTCATGCTGGACAACAGCCTGGAGAAGCCGCGCGACCCGGAATCCCTTGAAAAAGGCGTAGGCGGCGAACAATGGGCGCTGCACGGCGGCGGCTTCTACAACATGCAGAAGTACGCGGTGCAACCCAAGAAGCTGCCGGAACACCTGCACTGGTCGTTCCTGGAAAGCTACAGCACCTGGGTCACCGGCTTCCTGCTGTTCTCCATGTCCTATTTATGGAATGCCAGCACGTACTTGATCGACCGCTCCAAGATGGATTGGGCGCCGTCGACCGCGGTGATCGTGGCCTTGGCCTTCTTCGTGGCGTTCTGGTTCGTGTACGACGGCATCTGTCGTCTGTTCGGCCGCGGCAAGCACGGCGACCGCATCGTCGGCGTGCTGGTGGCCTTGTTCATCGTGCTGGCGTCGTGGCTGGCCTGCCACTGGTTCGCGGGCCGCGCCGCCTTCCTGCTGGTGGGCGCCATGATGGCCACCACCATGAGCGCCAACGTGTGCTTCTGGATCATCCCGGGGCAGCGCCGCAACGTGGCCGCGATGCGCGCGGGCAAGCCGGTGGACCCGGCCAACGGCCAGCGCGGCAAGCAGCGCAGCGTGCACAACACCTATTTCACGCTGCCGGTGGTGTTCGCGATGATGAGCAACCACTACAGCTTCACGTACACGCATGCCTACAACTGGATCGTGCTGCTGCTCATCATGCTGGGCGGCGCGGCCATCCGGCAGTTCTTCGTGGTGCGCCATCGTTTCAAGCTGGGCAATGCGCGCAACCCGTGGCCTTATGCGCTGCTGGGCGTGGCGGTACTGGGCCTGACCATCGTCTGGATGCAGCCGGCGCCGGTGGCCGCCGCCGTCGCCGCGCCCGCGCCGGCCGCGGTGTCCTATGCCCAGGTGCGCCAGGTGTTCGAACAGCGTTGCCTGCTGTGCCATGGCGAGCAGGTGCAGATGAAGGGCGTGCGGCTGGATTCCCCCCAGCAGGTCGCCACCCATGCGCAGGCGGTGTATCAGCAGGCGGTCGTGTCCAGGATCATGCCGATGGGTAATTCCACGGGCATGACCGAGGACGAACGCGCCTTGCTGGGAGCCTGGTTCCAGGCCGGCGCCAAGACGCAATAGGCGGTCAGCGCAAATCTCCGGCCGGCCAACCCATCGCGCCGAAGCCGGCCGCGCAGAATCCTGCCTCAGCCGTTGCGGTACAGAAAGCTGTAGGCGTTGATCGCCGGCACCCCCCCGAGATGCGCGTACAGCACTCGCGAGCCCGCGGGGATTTCCCCGCGGCGCACGATGTCCATCATGCCCTGCATGGATTTTCCCTCGTACACCGGGTCGGTCATCATGCCCTCCAGCCGGGCGCACTGGCGGATGGCGTCGTTGGTCTCGGCCGAGGGCAGGCCGTAGGCGGGGTAGGCATAGCGGGTGTCCAGCACCACGTCGCTGTCGGCGATGGGGCGGTCCAGGCCGACCAGGTCGGCGGTGCGCCGGGCGATGCGCAGGATCTGGGCGCGGGTCTGGTCCGGCGTGGCCGAGGCGTCGATGCCGATCACCCGGTCGGCGCGGCCGTTGGCGGCAAAGCCCACCACCATGCCGGCCTGAGTGCTGCCGGTGACGGCGCAGACCACGATGTAGTCGAACTTGAAACCCAGTTCGGCCTCTTGCCGGCGCACTTCCTCGGCGAAACCCACGTAGCCCAGCCCGCCCAGTTCATGGTCGGAGGCGCCCGCCGGGATCGCGTAGGGCTTGCCGCCGCGCTTTCGTACGTCTTCCAGGGCTTCTTCCCAGCTGCGCCGAAAGCCGATGTCAAAGCCCTGGTCGACCAGGCGCACGTCCGCGCCCATCAGCCGGCTCATCATGATGTTGCCGACCCGGTCGTAGACCGCGTCTGAATAGTCGACCCAGTTTTCCTGCACCAGCACGCAGGCCAGACCGAGCTTGGCGGCCACGGCCGCCACCATGCGGGTGTGGTTGGACTGGATGCCGCCGATGGTGACCAGGGTGTCGCAGCCTTGTTCCAAGGCCTGCGGAATCAGGTATTCCAGCTTGCGCAGCTTGTTGCCGCCGAAGGCCAAGCCGCTGTTGCAGTCTTCGCGCTTGGCGTAGATCTCGACCTTGCCGCCCAGGTGGGCGGACAGGCGCTCGAGCTTTTCGATGGGGGTGTCGCCGAAGGTCAGGCGGTGGCGGGGAAAGCGTTGCAGATCCATGCGGGCTCCTGGAAGTCGGGGTCCGGGCGAGACATGCCGCGGATGGAAAATCATAGGAATCGCAGGGTTTTTAGGTCAATTGCGTATTTTTTTAAATTCGATGATTTAAATTTTCTTCTTCTATTATTTTTGGATTTAATATTTATAAAAATAAATATCCGAAGAAATTAAATTTTCAGGGACGCATTGAATGACTGCCATCGCCGGGCTGGATCGCATCGACCGCCACATCCTGCGCCTCTTGCAGCAGGACGCGCAGATCACCAACCTGGACTTGAGCGCGCGGGTGCACCTGAGTCCGGCCGCCTGCCTGCGACGGGTCGAAAAGCTGAAGGCCGAAGGCATCATCAAGAAGACGGTCGCGTTGCTCGAACCGGCCGAGGTCGACATGGCCACCCTGGTCATCGTGGGCGTGGTGCTGGACCGCTCCACGCCCGACTCCTTCACCGACTTCGAAGCCGCCGCGCGCGGCATCAGCGGCTGCCTGGAATGCCACCTGGTGGCGGGGGAGTTCGACTACTTCCTGATGTTGCGCATCCGCGACCTGGAACGCTTCAACAAGCTGCACGCGGGCGAGATCATCAAGCTGCCCGGCGTGCGCCAGATCCGCACTTTTTTCGTGCTCAAAGAGATTCTCTCGACCACCGAATTGCCGGTCTGACGAGGCTTATGCGCAACACCTTGCGCGCGGGCACAAAAAAATGCCGCAATGCGGCAATTTTGGTTAGCGGAATTTGGTGGTGCGTAGACGGCGTTTTTGCAGGGGTTCGACGGACATTCCAACACTGCATGAAGCCATTCCACAGACGCTTTTGCGTCACGCAAACGCAAGAAGACGCCCTTAAACTCAAAGGGTTATACTTTCATTCATACGGCTATCAAGGCTTGTACGCGCCTTCTGCCCCTGCTATCCGCTCAACGGGAAGCCCGTGTCGCGGAAGGTTTTCCTGCATCGTGTCGAGTGAAGCACTCGTAAAGGTGAAGCGATATGTCTTCGGAAATAGAATCTCTATCCACGTCTTATCTCTTTGGGGGTAACGCCCCTTATGTTGAGGAGCTTTACGAAGCCTACCTCGACAATCCCGGTTCGGTACCTGACAACTGGCGCGAATACTTCGACCAGCTGCAACATGCTCCCGCTACCGACGGCCAGGAATCCACCCGCGACCAGGCCCACGCTCCCATCGTCGAATCGTTCGCCCAGCGCGCCAAGGCCAATGCCTTCGTGCAACGCGCCGCCGAACCCGACCTGAGCGTCGCCACCAAGCAAGTGTCGGTGCAATCGCTGATTGCCGCCTACCGTTCGCTGGGTTCGCGCTGGGCTGACCTGGATCCGCTCAAGCGCCAGGAACGTCCGCCGATCCCCGAACTCGATCCGGCCTTCTACGGCCTGACCGAAGCCGATCTGGACCAGACCTACTCGGCCACCAACACCTACTTCACGACCGCCAGCACGATGACGCTGCGCGACATCCTGAAGGCGCTGCGCGACACGTACTGCCGCAGCATCGGTGCTGAATTCACGCACATCTCCGACCCCGCCGCCAAGCGCTGGATCCAGGAACGCCTGGAAACCACCCTGGGCGCGCCCGCCTACTCGGTCGAAGAAAAGCGCCACATCCTGCAGCAGCTGACCGAGTCCGAAGGCCTCGAGCGCTTCCTGCACACCAAGTACGTCGGCCAGAAGCGCTTCTCGCTGGAAGGCGGCGAAAGCTTCATCGCCTCGATGGACGAAGTGGTGAACCACGCCGGTGAAAACGGCGTCCAGGAAATCGTGGTCGGCATGGCCCACCGCGGCCGCCTGAACCTGCTCGTGAACATCATGGGCAAGATGCCTGGCGACCTGTTCGCCGAGTTCGAAGGCAAGCACGCCGAAGGCCTGACCGACGGCGACGTGAAGTACCACAACGGCTTCTCGAGCGACCTGTCGACCCGTGGCGGTCCGGTGCACCTGTCGCTGGCGTTCAACCCGTCCCACCTGGAAATCGTCAACCCCGTGGTCGAAGGCAGCGCACGCGCCCGCCAAGAGCGCCGCGGCGATGCCGAAGGCAAGCAAGTGCTGCCGGTGCTGGTGCACGGTGACGCGGCTTTCGCCGGCCAGGGCGTCGTGATGGAAACCCTGAACCTGGCCCAGACCCGCGGCTACGGCACGGGCGGCACGCTGCACATCGTCATCAACAACCAGATCGGTTTCACCACATCCGACCCGCGTGACTCGCGTTCGACGCTGTATTGCACCGACGTGGTCAAGATGATCGAAGCGCCGGTGTTCCACGTCAACGGCGACGATCCCGAAGCCGTCGTGTTCGTCACCAAGCTGGCCCTGGACTACCGCCTGCAGTTCCGCCACGACATCGTCGTGGACATCGTCTGCTTCCGCAAGCTGGGCCACAACGAGCAAGACACCCCGTCGCTGACGCAGCCCCTGATGTACAAGCGCATCGGCCACCATCCCGGCACGCGCAAGCTGTACGCCGACAAGCTGACCACGCAAGGCGTGCTGGCCGAGGGCGAAGCCGACCAGCTGGTCAAGGACTACCGCCAGCTGATGGAAGACGGCCAGCGCACCATCGAACCGGTGCTGACCGACTACAAGAGCAAGTACGCGATCGACTGGTCGCCGTTCCTGGGCGCCAAGTGGACCGACCAGGCCGACACCGCCGTGCCGCTGGCTGAACTCAAGCGCATCGGCGAACGCATCACCACCGTGCCGGAAGGCTTCACGGTGCACCCGCTGGTCGCCAAGCTGCTGAACGACCGCCGCACCATGGCCAAGGGCGAAATGAACCTGGACTGGGGCATGGGCGAACACCTCGCCTTCGCGACCCTGGTGTCCTCGGGCTACGCCATCCGCATCACCGGCCAGGATTCGGGCCGCGGTACGTTCACGCACCGCCACGCCGTGCTGCACGACCAGAACCGCGAACGCTGGAACGACGGCACCTACATCCCGCTGCAGAACGTCTCGGAAGGCCAGGCGCCGTTCACCGTGATCGACTCCGTGCTGTCCGAAGAGGCGGTGCTGGGCTTCGAATACGGCTACTCCAGCGCTGAACCGAACACGCTGACCATCTGGGAAGGCCAGTTTGGCGACTTCGTCAACGGCGCCCAGGTCGTGATCGACCAGTTCATCAGCTCCGGCGAAGCCAAGTGGGGCCGCCAGTCGGGCCTGACCCTGATGCTGCCGCACGGCTACGAAGGCCAAGGCCCCGAGCACTCGTCGGGCCGCATCGAGCGCTTCCTGCAACTGTGCGCCGACAACAACATGCAAGTGGTTCAGCCGACCTCGGCTTCGCAGATCTTCCACGTTCTGCGCCGCCAGATGATCCGCCCGTTCCGCAAGCCGCTGGTACTGTTCACGCCGAAGTCGCTGCTGCGCAACAAGGACGCCGGTTCGCCCCTGACCGATCTGGCCGGCGGCAGCTTCCGCCCGGTCATCGGTGAAGTCGACGAGGCCATCGACGCCAGCAAGGTCAAGCGCGTGCTGGCTTGCTCGGGCAAGGTGTACTACGACCTGGTCAACGCCCGCCGCGAGCGTGGCGCCGACAACGTCGCCATCGTCCGTGTCGAGCAGCTCTACCCGTTCGCGCACAAGTCTTTCGAGACCGAACTGCGCAAGTACCCGAAGGCGACGGAAGTCATCTGGGTGCAGGACGAACCGCAGAACCAAGGTGCGTGGTTCTACGTGCAGCATCACGTGTACGAGAACATGGTCGAAGGCCAGAAGCTGGGCTACGCAGGTCGCGCCGCTTCGGCGTCGCCGGCCGTGGGCTACCTGGCCAAGCACCAGGAGCAGCAAAAGGCCCTGATCGAAACGGCCTTCGCGCCCAAGTTCAAGGTCATGCTGACGAAGTAAACCCGCTGGATGCGCGTGCCGCGCGGCAAGTGTCTGAAACCCCGTTTCGAACCTTGCCGCGCCGCCCCCACAAGAACACACACTTTACGGAACAAACAAAATGGCTATCACCGACGTCGTCGTCCCCCAACTCTCCGAATCCGTCTCCGAAGCGACCCTGCTGACCTGGAAGAAGCAGCCCGGCGCTGCCGTCGAAGCGGACGAAATCCTGATCGAAGTCGAAACCGACAAGGTCGTGCTGGAAGTGCCGGCCCCCGCCTCGGGCGTGCTGGCTGAAATCGTCAAGGGCGACGGCAGCACCGTCACCTCGGGCGAAGTCCTGGCCCGCATCGACACCGCCGGCAAGGCCGCCGCCGCCGCGACCGCCCCCGCCGCCGAAGCGCCCAAGGCCGCGCAAGCCGCCGCTGCCCCGGCCGCTGCCGCCCCCGCCTCGACCGCCGCTGCTGGCGTGGCTTCGCCCGCCGCTGCCAAGATCCTCGCCGAAAAGGGCGTGGATGCCGCCAACGTCGCCGGCACCGGCCGTGACGGCCGCGTCACCAAGGGCGACGCCCTGAACGCCAGCGCCCCCGCCGCCAAGGCCGCGCCGGCCAAGGCCCCGGCTGCTCCCGCCCCGACCACGCTGTCGCTGGACGGCCGTCCGGAACAGCGCGTGCCGATGAGCCGCCTGCGCGCCCGCATCGCCGAGCGCCTGCTGCAATCGCAGCAAGAAAACGCGATCCTGACCACGTTCAACGAAGTGAACATGCAAGCGGTCATCGATCTGCGCAACAAGTACAAGGACAAGTTCGAGAAAGAGCACGGCATCAAGCTGGGCTTCATGTCGTTCTTCGTCAAGGCCGCCGTGGCCGCCCTGAAGAAGTTCCCGCTGATCAACGCCTCGATCGACGGCAAGGACATCATCTATCACGGCTACTTCGACATCGGTATCGCTGTCGGCAGCCCGCGTGGCCTGGTGGTGCCGATCCTGCGCAACGCCGACCAGCTGTCCATCGCTGAAATCGAAAAGACCATCGCTGACTTCGGCCGCCGCGCTGCCGACGGCAAGCTGGGCATTGAAGAAATGACCGGCGGCACCTTCTCGATTTCCAACGGTGGCGTGTTCGGTTCGATGCTGTCGACCCCGATCATCAACCCGCCGCAATCGGCCATCCTGGGCGTGCACGCCACCAAGGAACGCGCCGTGGTGGAAAACGGCCAGATCGTCATCCGCCCGATGAACTACCTGGCCCTGTCCTACGACCACCGCATCATCGACGGCCGCGAAGCCGTGCTGGGCCTGGTCGCCATGAAGGACGCCCTGGAAGATCCGCAGCGCCTGTTGCTGGACCTGTAATCTCGGCGCCCCGCGCCCGGCGCCGCCGCGACCCTCGGTCCGCGGCGCCCGGCCGGCTCCGAGCCGGCTTGCGCGGGCCGGGGCGAGTTCCACACCCTCCTCATTCGCGAGAACACTATGTCCAAACAATTTGACGTCGTCGTCATCGGCGCGGGCCCCGGCGGCTACATCGCCGCCATTCGCGCCGCGCAGCTCGGCATGTCGGTGGCTTGCATCGACGCCTGGCAGAACGGCCAAGGCGGCCCGGCTCCCGGCGGCACCTGCACCAACGTCGGTTGCATCCCGTCCAAGGCGCTCCTGCAATCGTCCGAGCACTTCGAACAAGCCAACCACCACTTCGCCGAGCACGGCATCGAAGTCAAGGGCGTCAGCCTGAAGCTCGACACGCTGATCGGCCGCAAGAACTCGGTGGTCAAGCAGAACAACGACGGCATCCTGTACCTGTTCAAGAAGAACAAGGTCACCTTCTTCCACGGCAAGGGCGCGTTCAGCGGCCAGGTCGACGGCGGCTGGGCCATCAAGGTCACCGGCACCACCGAAGAAGACCTGGTTGCCAAGCACGTCGTGGTCGCCACGGGTTCGTCGGCACGCGAGCTGCCCGGCCTGCCGTTCGACGAAAAGGTCGTGCTGTCCAACGACGGCGCGCTGAACATCGGCGCCGTGCCCAAGACGCTGGGCGTGATCGGCGCGGGCGTGATCGGCCTGGAAATGGGCAGCGTGTGGCGCCGCCTGGGTTCGGAAGTCACCATCCTGGAAGCGATGCCGGAATTCCTGGCCGCCGCTGACGCGCAGGTGGCCAAGGAAGCCCTGAAGGCCTTCACCAAGCAAGGCCTGAACATCCAGATGGGCGTCAAGATCGGCGAGATCAAGGCGACCGCCAAGTCGGTGACCGTGCCCTACGTCGACGCCAAGGGCGCCGAGCAGAAGCTGGTCGTGGACAAGCTGATCGTCTCGATCGGCCGCGTGCCCTACACCGGCGGCCTGAACGCCGACGCCGTGGGCCTGAAGCTGGACGAACGCGGCTTCGTGGCCGTGGACGGCGACTGCAAGACCAACCTGCCCAACGTCTGGGCGGTGGGCGACGTGGTGCGCGGCCCGATGCTGGCGCACAAGGCTGAAGAAGAAGGCGTTGCCGTGGCCGAGCGTATCGCCGGCCAGCACGGCCATGTCAACTTCGACACCGTGCCGTGGGTGATCTACACCTCGCCGGAAATCGCCTGGGTCGGCAAGACCGAGCAGCAGCTCAAGGCCGAAGGCCGCGAGTACAAGGCAGGCAGCTTCCCGTTCCTGGCCAACGGCCGTGCCCGCGCCCTGGGTGACACCACCGGCTTTGCCAAGGTGATCGCCGACGCCAAGACCGACGAGGTCCTGGGCGTGCACATCGTGGGCCCGATGGCCTCGGAGCTGATCTCGGAAGCCGTGACGATCATGGAGTTCCGCGGCGCCGCCGAAGACATCGCCCGCATCTGCCACGCGCACCCGACGCTGTCGGAAGCCGTGAAGGAAGCGGCGCTGGCCGTTGACAAGCGCGCCCTGAACTTCTGATCCTGCGCCGCGCTGTCGCATAGCCAAGGGGGCGGGTTCTCGGACCCGCCCTTTTTTTCATCCGCTCGACTTTGCCCCTTCCATGAACGTCCGCGAATACTACGAACATGCCCTGGCCGAACGCGGCTACAAGCCCGATGCCGCCCAGAAAAAGGCGATCGACCGGCTGCAGCGCTATTACGACGAATGGGTCAAGTTCAAGGCGTTGCGCTCGAACGCGCTCAAGAAACTCTTGAACCGTCCCGACGTGCCGCGCGGCGTCTATCTGTGGGGTGGAGTGGGGCGGGGCAAGAGCTTCCTGATGGACGCCTTCTACGCGACCGTGCCCGTGGTGCGCAAGACGCGCCTGCATTTTCACGAGTTCATGCGCGGGGTGCACCGCGAGCTCGAAGAAGTGAAGGGCATGCAGGACCCGCTGGACGAAGTGGCCAAACGCGTGGCCAAGCGTTACCGCCTGATCTGTTTCGACGAATTCCACGTGTCCGATGTGGCGGATGCGATGATCCTGCACCGCCTGCTGTTCAAGCTGTTCGAATACGGCACGTCGTTCGTGATGACGTCCAATTACGAGCCGTCCACCCTGTACCCGGACGGCCTGCACCGCGACCGCGTGATGCCCGCGATCGAGCTGATCCAGGCGCGCATGGACGTGATGAACGTCGACGCCGGCGTCGACTACCGCCGCCGTTCGCTCGAACAGGTGCAGTGCTATCACTCGCCGCTGGACGAGCGTGCGCAGGCGGCGCTGCAAGAGGCCTTCAACACCCTGGCCGATACGCCGCCGCAGGAGCCGCTGCTGCATATCGAGCACCGCGAGATCCGCGCGCTGGCGCTGGCCGGTTCGGTGGTGTGGTTCGACTTTGCCACGCTGTGCGGCGGCCCCCGTTCGCAGAACGACTACCTGGAACTGGCCAATCGGTTCCACGCGGTGATCCTGTCCGGCGTGCCGCGCATGGGGCCGCGCCAGGCGTCCGAGGCGCGCCGCTTCACCTGGCTGATCGACGTGTTCTACGACCACAAGGTCAAGCTGATCATGTCGGCTGAATGCGAACCCGAAGAGATCTACACCGAGGGCGCGCTGGCCAACGAATTCCACCGCACGGTCTCGCGCATTCTGGAAATGCAGTCGCGCGAATACCTGGAATCCGAACGCCGCCTGACGGTAACGTTGTAGTTATGCCGCACGCCTGCGCCGCGAGGGCAGGCGTGGCGCGATTTGCGTACTTAAAATTAGTAATGCAAGTCATTATCAATTAACATTTGAAGACTTCAGGTCCCCGCGCCGCAGTCTTCAAGTGCCTTCCACCTTCGTTTCTTCCCCGGCTGCCCACGCCGATGTTCCCGCCACGCATGTCGACGGCCTGTACCGGGACCATCGGCCGTGGCTGTTCGGCTGGCTGCGTCGCAAGCTCGGTTGCGCGCATCGCGCCGAAGACCTCGCTCAAGACGTGTTCGTGCGGGTGATACAGGGACGCAAGTGCGTGCGCGCGGACGACGCGCGGGCGTTGCTCACCACGATCGCCAAGGGCCTGGTGGTGGATCACCAGCGCCACGCCGCCCTGGAAAATGCCTATCTGACCTACCTGGCCGGCATGCCCGAGGTCTACGCGCCGTCGCCCGAGACCCAGGCCGAGCAGATGCAGGCGCTGATGCAGCTGGACCGCCTGCTGGACAGCCTGCCGCCCAAGGCGCGCTCGGCCTTCCTGTTGTCGCAGCTGGACGGCCTGACCTATCCCGAGATCGCGCAGCGCCTGGGCGTATCGCTCAGTTCGGTGCAGCAGTACATGGTGCGGGCGATGTCCGCCTGCTATGCGGCGTTCTATGACTAGCGCCGCGAACCGCGTAGTGGCTGCGCCGGCCGACCCGGTGGTGCGCCAGGCGATTGCCTGGTGGGCGCGGCTGCAGTCCGGCGTGGACATCGCCGCCGATCGCGAGGCCTGCCATGCCTGGCTGGCGCAAGACCCCGCGCATCGCCAGGCCTGGGAACGGCTGGAGGCCATCGGCCGAGACGCCCGCCGGGTGCCGGCCGCGTTGGCGCATGCGGCGCTGGACGGCCCGGTATCGCCCGGCCGGCGCAATGTCCTGCGCGCCACGCTGTCGCTGGCCGGGGTGGGCGTGGCAGCGTGGGCCGGCTACCGCCACACGCCGTGGCAGCGCCTGGCGGCCGACCTGAGCACGGGCGTGGGCGAGCGCCGCTCGGTTGCGCTGGCCGACGGCCTGGCCGTCACCTTGAACAGCGACAGCGCGTTGCGCTTGCGCCTGGAAGGCGGCGCCCGCGGCATCCACCTGCTGCGCGGCGAAATCCTGGTCAATGCACAATCGCGCCCCGGCGCCGCGGCGCTGCGGGTGGATACGGGCTACGGCGTGCTGGTGGCCGAGAACGCGCGCTTTGACGTGCGTCGCACCGACAGCGGTGCGCGCCTGGGCGTGTACGAGGGCAGTGTGTCGCTGCTGCGGGACGGACAGGCCGCGCAGGCCGAGGCCGGCGAGCGGCTGCACTACGGTGACCACGGCAGCGTGGTGCGGCACGCGTCCGACCCCGACCGGCTGGCCTGGGTGGATGGCCTGGTGGTGGCCAAGGATTGGCGGCTGGATTATTTCGCGCAGTACCTGGCGCGTCAGCGTGTGGGGATGATCCGAGTGGACCCGGCCGTGGCCGCACTGCGGCTGTCGGGCGTGTTTCCGCTGGACGACGCGGAGCGCGCGCTGAAGGCGCTGGAGCCGGCCCTGCCCATAGTCGTGACCCGTCATACGCAGTACTGGCTGCAGGTCGGTCCGCGCGAGACCTGACCGTTACAACTTTTTTTCACGTCGTCCTGCAGGTTTTTGATTCCCGTACGGAAAGGCAGAGATAGAGACCTACGTACAGGGAGTTTTCGTGTCCGCTTCATCTTGCCCGCGCCTGGGCGCTACCTTGACCGCCGGCCGCCTGGCCGTGCTTGCCGCCACCTGCGCCGGCGCCTGGCTGGCCGCTGCGCCCGCCGCCTGGGCCCAGGCGGCCCCCGCCGAGGCGCAAGCGCCCCGCTCCTACAAGATCGCCCCCGGCGCGCTTGCCGATGCGTTGACCCAGTTTGCGCGCAGCGCGGGCGTGGTGCTGTCGTTCGACCCGGCCCAGGTGCGCGGCCTGCGCTCGGACGGGTTGGACGGCGCCTATTGGGTGGGCGCCGGTTTTGCCCGCATCCTGTCGGGCAGCGGCCTGCAGGCGCGCGGCCAGGCGGGCAATACCTGGACGCTGGTGCCGGCGCCGTCCGCGCCTGCGGGCGGAACGCACACCCTGGCGCCTGTGACGGTGTCGGGCAATTCGATCAGTGCATTGGCCCCCACCGTGGGTTATGTGGCCGGCGCCAGCGTCAGCGCCACCAAGACCGATACCCCGTTGATCGAGACGCCGCAATCGGTGTCCGTGATCACGCGAGAGCAGATCTCGGAGCAGGGCGCGCAGACGCTGAACCAAGTGCTGCGCTACACCCCGGGCGTGGCCACGGAATCGCGCGGCGCCACCGCCACGCGCCTGGACCAGTTCAACGTGCGCGGCTTCTCGGCCTCGACCTACCTGGACGGCTTGCGCGTGTTCGGCGGCCGCGATGCGCTGCCGCAGGTCGATGCCTACCGCCTGGAACGCGTGGATGTGCTGAAAGGCCCCGCCTCGGTGATGTACGGCCAGGGCGGCCCCGGCGGCGTGGTGAACCAGGTCAGCAAGCGGCCGCTGGAAGAGGCACAGCGCGAGGTCGAGCTGCAGGTCGGCAACTATGACTACCGGCGCGCCAACGTCGATTTCGGCGGTCCGCTGGATGAGGAAGGCAAGTACCTGTATCGCCTGGTGGGGTCGGGCTATATGTCCGATGGCCAGGTCAAGGACACCAAGGAGCGCCGCTATTTCGTGTCGCCGGCCTTCACCTGGAAGCCCAGCGGCGATACCTCGCTGACCGTGCTGACGAACTTCCAGCGCGATCCCGACATGGGTTCCTATGGCAGCGTGTCGCCGATGCGCACGCTGTTCTCGGCGCCCGATGGCAAGCGCCTGGGGCCGGATTACTACGACGGCGACGCCAACTTCGAAAAGAGCGACCGCAAGAGCTATTCGCTGGGCTACGTGCTGGATCACCGTTTCAACGACACGTTCAAGGCCTCGCAGAGCCTGCGCTGGACCCGTTCCGAAGCGCAGTACCGCAGCATCTATGGCGCGTCCACCGCCAACTACGGCTACACCGACAAGCGCTACCTGTACCAGCAGCGCGCCTCGATCGCGACCGACGTGGAGGTCGGCGCGCTGACCATCGACAACAACCTGCAGGCGCGCTTTGACACGGGCAAGTTCGGCCACACCGTGCTGCTGGGCTTTGACTACCAGCACGTCAAGACCGACACCTTGTCGGGCTTCGGCACCGCGCCCGCGCTGGAGGTGTTGAACCCGAACAACCACCAGAACATCCCGGTGCCGGCGTTCTCGACCGACGCCACCACCAAGCAATACCAGACCGGCCTGTACTTCCAGGACCAGATCAAGATCGACCGCCTGTCGGTGCTGCTGGGCGGGCGCTACGACTGGTCGCGCAACGTCGGCGAGACCACCACCATCGCCACCGGCCGGGTCGCGCCGTCGTCGCTGAGCGCCGAAGCGTTCACCGGCCGTTTCGGGGTGATCTACAACTTCGACAACGGCGTGGCGCCGTACTTCAGCTATTCCGAATCGTTTGAGCCGCAATCGGGCACGGGCTGGAACAACGCGCCGTTCAAGCCGATCGAGGGCAACCAGTACGAGGTCGGCATCAAGTACCAGCCGCCGGGCAGCGCCACGATGCTGTCGGTGGCGGCGTTCGACATCCGCCGCGAGAACATGACCACCACCGATCCGGACCCGACGCACCTGTGCGGCACGTCCAACGCCCGCTGCCAGGTGCAGGCGGGCGAGCTGCGCACGCAGGGCATCGAGCTGGAAGCCAAGACCGAGCCGATGCGTGGCCTGACGCTGCTGGCCGGCTACTCGCTGCTGGACAACGCCTATTCCAAGGCCAACCCCAACCTGACCGGCTTCAACCTGAAGGGCAAGTCGCCCGTAGGCGTGCCGTCGCAGCAGGCGTCGGCGTGGGCCCGCTACCAGTTGCAGGGCGGTCCGCTGGCCGGCCTGGGCGTGGGCGGTGGCGTGCGCTACATCGGCTCGTCGTACGTGGATGATGCCAACACCATCAAGGTACCGTCGGTCACGCTGTTCGACCTGATGCTGGACTACGACCTGGGCCGCATGTCGCCGTCACTCAAGGGCATGCAGGTGGCGCTGAACGTGCAGAACCTGTTCGACAAGGAATACATCGCTTCGTGCTCGGGCGATTCCTGGTGCTGGTACGGGTACCAGCGTTCGATCAAGGCCAGCCTGCGTTATCGCTGGTAAGCCTGGCCCCAGGGCCCGCGCACGGCCGCGGGCGTCTGGGGTAGGTACTGTTTCGTAGTGAGAATGGTTATAATTCAGACCCTGCCGACACGCAATCCGCCGCGGGGCGGGCCCAGATCGGCGCAGACAACAGGAAAATCGACAATGAAATTCGCAAGGACTTTGGCAGCCATCGCGCTGCTGGGCAGCGCCGGCGCGGCGCAGGCGCACTTCGTCTGGCTGGAACGGGCCGATCAGGGCCCGGCGAAAGCCTACTTCGGCGAATGGGCGGATGACCTGCGCGAAAAGCGCGACGGCCTGCTGGGCAAGGTCCTGGTGGCGCCGGTGGTGACCGGCGCCGATGGCAAGGCGCTGAAGGCGTCGGCCGAAGGCGCGGATTTCGTCGAGTTTCCCGCCAGCGGCAAGGGCGATGTGCGCCTGTCGCAGCCGATCCAGTTCAAGGAAACGCTGATGCAGTACGGCGCCAAGGCCGGCCGCAGCGACACCGAGGGCAAGCTGGACCTGGAACTGGTGCCGGCCGCCGCGGGCAGCAATACGTTCGTGCTGCACTTCAAGGGCAAGCCCCTGGCCAAGACCGAAGTCACTGTGTTCGGCCCGCCCAAGTGGGAAAAGCGCTTCCATAGCGACGAAAACGGCCGCATCGAGATCACCACCCCGTGGCCGGGCCAGTACGTGCTGGAAGCCGCCCACGTCGTCGAAGAAGCTGGCCAGACCGACGGCAAGGCCTATACCAAGATCCGCTACGTTTCCACCCTGACCTTCAACGTGACCAAGTGAAAGCTCCCGCAGCCGGCGCAGGCATGATGCGCTACCGTTTTGCCGTGGCCTCCCGGACGGTGGCCGCCATTCTTGGCGGCTACGGCCTGGCCTCGGCGGCTGCGGCCTGCCTGGCTGTGTGGCTGCCCCTGCAACGCGCCGAGGCCGTCGTCACGGCGCAGATGGTGTCCTTCGTGGTCTACACCTGTGGCGTCATCTGGGTGTTCGCCACCCGCAACGCCTGGCGCGCCTGGGCGGGCATCGTGGTGCCGGCGGCAGTGTTCGGCGGCCTGTTCCTGGCCCACGGGCTGGTGGGGGCGGCATGAAACCGAATACCGGAAAAGCGCAAGGCGAAGAAGGCCTGCGCCAATCCATGTCGTGGTTGCACACCTGGTCGGGGTTGATCTTCGGCTGGGTGCTGTTCGCGATGTTCCTGACCGGCACGCTGGCGTTCTTCCGTCCCGAGATCACCCGCTGGATGCAGCCGGAGATCCAGGTACAGAAGGCCCCCGTGCTGGAATCCGTGACGCTGGCGCAGCGCTACCTGACCGAACACGCGCCCGACGCCAAGCGCTGGTTCATCACCCCGCCGTCGGATCGCGAACCCGAGATCTCGCTGCTGTACCAGGTGCCCAAGCCCAAGCCGGGCGAACGCGGCTTCGTGCGCGTCAAACTCGACCCGCACAGCGGCCAGGCGCTGGCCGGACGCGAGACCCGCGGCGGCGACTTTTTCTACCGTTTCCACTTCGAACTGGAAACCGCATTCCCGTGGGGCCGCTGGCTGGCCAGCATTGCCGGCATGTTCATGCTGGTGGCCATCATCAGCGGCATCATCACGCACAAGAAGATCTTCGCTGACTTCTTTACCTTCCGGCCGAAGAAGGGCGGGCAACGCGCCTGGATGGATGGCCACAATGCGCTGTCGGTGCTGGGGTTGCCGTTTCACCTGATGATCACCTTCAGCGGGCTGGTGCTGTTCATGACCATGCTGATGCCCGCCGGGATTCTGGCGGTGTATGAAAACCCGCGCCAGTACACCGACGACGTGTTCGCGTCGTTCAAGGTCACGCCGCCGCGCAACGAGCCGGCGCCGCTGGTCGATATCGCCCCGCTGGTGGACCAGGCGCAACAGCGCTGGCATGGCCGCGTGGGCCGCGTCACGGTCAACAACCCTGGCGACGCGGGCGCCACCGTTACCGTGACCCGCGATGCGGCCGATGGCGTGTCCTATGGCCGGCTATCGCCCTACCTGCGTTTCGACGGGGTGAGCGGCACGGTGCAGGAAGGGCAGGATGAACTCAGTCCCACCGTGCGCACGGCCGGCGTGATCGTCGGCCTGCACCTGGGCCTGTTTGCCGAACCGCTGCTGCGCTGGTTGTATTTCCTGGTCAGCCTGGCGGGCACCGCCATGGTCGGCAGTGGCTTGGTGTTGTGGATTTCGAAGCGGCGCCAGAAGGCGCGTCCCGGCGCGCGCGAAGCCTTTTCGCTGCGGCTGGTGGACGGCCTGAATGCCGGCACCATCGCCGGCCTGTTCATCGCGGTGGCGGCGTTCTTCTGGGCCAATCGTCTGGTGCCCGCCGACCTGCCGGGCCGCCAGCTCTGGGAAACGCGTGCCTTCTTCGCCGCCTGGGGCCTGTCGCTGGTGTATGCGTTCGTGTTCCAGAAGCGCAAGTGGCAAGACCTGCTGTCCGCGGCCGCCGCGTCGCTGGCGCTGGTGCCGGTGGTCAACGCGCTCACCACGTCGCGCCATCTGGGCGTGTCGCTGCCGGCGGGCGACTGGGTCATGGCGGGATTCGACCTGACCTGCCTGGCCGGCGCGCTGCTGCTGGCCTGGATGGCGCGCAAGGCCGCCCGGGCCCGCAAGGCGCCGTCCAAGACGGCCGCGAAGGCCTCCGCCAGGACGGCCGGCCACGCGCATCCCACTTCCGAAGCTGCCTATGAACCGAGGTGATACGCCATGACGCTTGCCGCCTTCTGCCTGGCCTACGCGGGGTTTTCCGCCCTGTGCCTGGGCATGGACCGTCACTACGAAGACCTGTTCGACCGAGCCTTGCCGCGGCGCCACCGGCTGCCGCTGCGGGCGTTCGGCTGGGGCGCGCTGGCCTTGTCGCTGTGCGCGTCGGCCGCGGTCTGGGGCTGGAGCTATGGCACGGTGGAATGGATCGGCATTCTCAGCATCGCGGGCCTGCTGCTGATCTGGTTCCTGACCTTCCGTCCGCGCGCCGCCCTGACGGCGGGCGGCCTGTGCGCGCTGGCCGCCCCGGTGCTGGCCGTCCTGTAGGCGTCGGGACGGCGCCACCGGGCCCGGCACGGGCCGTGGCGGGCGGCGCGGCACGTTACACTGGGCTTTTCTCCACGCAACCGCCTCATCGTCCATGAATACCCGCGTCCTCACTGGCATCACCACCTCCGGAACTCCCCACCTTGGCAACTACGCCGGCGCGATCCGCCCTGCGGTCCAGGCCAGCACGCAACCGGGTGTCGACGCGTTTTTCTTCCTGGCCGACTACCATGCGCTGATCAAGTGCGATGATCCGGCCCGCGTCGCGCGCTCGCGGCTCGAGATCGCCGCCACCTGGCTGGCGGTCGGACTGGACCCCGAACGCGTCACGTTCTATCGCCAATCCGACATTCCCGAAATTCCCGAGCTGAGCTGGCTGCTGACCTGCGTCACGGCCAAAGGCCTGATGAACCGCGCGCACGCGTACAAGGCATCGGTCGACCAGAACGTGGCCAAGGGCGTGGACCCCGACGACGGCGTGACGATGGGGCTGTTCTCGTACCCGGTGCTGATGGCGGCGGACATCGTGATGTTCAATGCCAACAAGGTGCCGGTGGGGCGCGACCAGATCCAGCATCTGGAAATGGCGCGCGACATCGCCCAGCGCTTCAACCACCTGTACGGCCGCGATTACTTCACGCTGCCCGAGGTCGCCATCGAAGAAGACGTGGCCACCTTGCCGGGGCTGGACGGCCGCAAGATGTCCAAGAGCTACAACAACACGATTCCGCTGTTCGAAGGCGGCGCCAAGGCGCTGCGCGCCTCGATCATGCGCATCGTGACCGACTCGCTCGAGCCCGGCCAGCCCAAGGACGCCGAAGGCTCGCACCTGTACACCATCTACCGCGCCTTCGCCACGCAGGCCGAGGCCGCCGCCTTCCGCAAGCAGCTCGAAGAAGGGCTGGGCTGGGGCGAAGCCAAGCAGGCGCTGTACGACCATCTTGAAAACCTGCTGGCGCCGATGCGCGAGCGCTACTTCGACCTGATGGCCAACCCCGGCCGCATCGAAGACGTGCTGCAGGCCGGCGCCGTCAAGGCCCGCAAACTGGCCGTGCCGATGATGCGCGAACTGCGCGAAGCCGTGGGCCTGCGCAACCTGAACGCCCAGGCGCCGGCCAAGAGCACGCAGGCCAAGAAGGAAAAGGGCAAGGGCGCGCGCTTTGTCAGCTTCCGCGACGAAGACGGCAGCTTCCGCTTCCGCCTGCTGGCGGCCGATGGCGAAGAACTGCTGCTGTCGCAAGGCTTTGCCGACCCCAAGGAAGCCGGGGCGCTGATGCGCCGCCTGCAGGCCGAATCGCCCGACACGCTGCTGCAAACCACCGACGCCGGCCCGGCCGCCGTGCTCGATGGCGTGGCCGTGGCCACGGCGCCGGCCGGCGCCCAGGGCGATGCCCAGGCCTTGCTGGCCAAGGCGCGCGAAGCGCTGGCGTCGATGTCGCAGGAATAAGCGCGCGTTGGGCGGCGCGCACTGCGCCGCCTGTTCAAGGTTTGTCCAGGCGCCGCGTCAGCGGCGCCTTTTTCATGGGTTCCGGCGCTGCCGTTCAGCGCGTCGCGCTGCTCACGATGCGGCCGTCGCGCACCTGAAAGCGCTGGGCGCTGCCCTGGCCCGCGATCTCCAGCATGTCGCCCGACGAATAGCCGGTGACGTTCGGGCAATCCAGCCATTCCGGGTTGATGAACGGAAAATACTTCAGCGTGCCGCTGCCCTGGCTGACGAAATCGAACGTGGTGTTGGCGACCACTTCCGGGTCCCATTGGCTGGCGTCGAAGATCAGCGCGCAGCCGGCGCCGATGCGATACACGATGCTGGCGCCCATGCTGGCAAAGCCCAGCGCGCCCACGTGCAGCTGGGCGCCGTTGACCAGTTCGATCACGCGGCTACCCAGGCGTTCCAGGGTGATGTGCTTGAAGGTGACTTCGGCGCCGTCCACGGTCAGGTGGGCGTACTGGCCCAGCGTGACTTCGTTGTAGGCGCCGCTCAGGCTCGCTTCTTTTTCGGTAATGGTTGCCGCTTCATTGGCGGCAAGCGTAATGGTATTGCGCATGGCGGACGGATCTCCGGTCTCTCAGGGTATGGCGCATGTTGTTCTTGTGCTTCTACCCGATAGACGCTTGCGCCGCCGCTCGCCTGATCGTGGGTCTGCTGTCGCCGTGCCGGTCCGAGGCCAACGGCGTTTTATTATTTGGACACAATTCGATATTTTCTCTTATTTTTATTGCGCAGGGCTTGAGGGATCGCAAGGAAATCGGCCCATTGCGGGAAAGTCCTTAGTTGAATGACAACCCCGAAATGACGCCCCGAAGTGACGCCCCGAAGTGGCACCCCGAAGTGACACCCTGAAATGACAACCGGCGCCTGAGCGCCGGTTGGGGACCTGCCGGTTGCGTCCTGGCTGCCTTGTGAGGGCAGGCCAGGGCAAGATCAGCGTTTGAGCTTGGCGAACGCGTCGGCCATGGCGCTGTTCATCGCGACGCCGCCGCCTGCGTTGCCGCGGCCGCTGTCGCCTTGCGGACGGCGGCCGGGGCGGTCGCCGCCCTTGGCCGGGGCGTCCGAGCCGCGCCGTGCAGGCACGGCGGCATCGTTCATGCGCATGGTCAGGGCCACGCGCTTGCGCGCCACGTCCACTTCCAGCACCTTCACGCTGACCGTCTGGCCCACACGCACGACGTCGCGCGGATCCTTCACGAACTTCTCGGCCAGCGCCGAAATGTGGACCAGGCCGTCCTGGTGCACGCCGATGTCGACGAACGCGCCAAAGTTGGCCACGTTGGTGACCACGCCTTCCAGCACCATGCCGGGGAACAGGTCGTTCAGCGTTTCGACGCCTTCCTTGAACTGCGCGGTCTTGAATTCCGGACGCGGATCGCGGCCGGGCTTTTCGAGTTCGGCGAAGATGTCGCGCACGGTCGGCAGGCCGAAGCGCTCGTCGGTGAAGTCCGACGGCGACACGCCCTTCAGGGCCTCGCGCTGGCCGATGATCTGCTTCACCTCGGCCTTGATCTTGGCGACGATGCGCTCGACCACCGGATAGGCTTCCGGGTGCACCGACGACGCGTCCAGCGGGTTGTCGCCATTGGGAATGCGCAAGAAGCCCGCGGCCTGTTCAAAGGCCTTGTCGCCAAAGCGCGGCACTTTGCGCAGGATGTCGCGCGTGGGGAAGGCGCCGTTTTCGTCGCGCCAGGCCACGATGTTCTTGGCCAGCGACGAGTTCAGGCCCGACACGCGCGCCAGCAGGGCGGCAGACGCGGTGTTGACGTCCACGCCGACGGCGTTCACGCAGTCTTCGACCACGGCGTCCAGCGAACGGGCCAGCTCGCGCTGGTTGACGTCGTGCTGGTACTGGCCCACGCCAATGGCCTTGGGGTCGATCTTGACCAGTTCGGCCAGGGGGTCCTGCAGGCGGCGGGCGATGGACACGGCGCCGCGCAGCGTCACGTCCAGGTCGGGGAATTCCTGGGCGGCCATCTCGGACGCCGAGTAGACGGATGCACCGGCTTCGGACACGACCACGCGGGTCACCTTCAGGTCGGGGAAGCGTTCCATCATGTCGCCCACCAGCTTCTCGCTTTCACGCGAGGCGGTGCCGTTGCCGATGGCGATCAGGTCGACCTTGTGGCGGGCCACCAGCGCGGCCAGCGTGTTGATGGTGCCGTCGCGGTCGCGGCGCGGTTCGAACGGGTAGACGGTGGTGGTGTCGACGACCTTGCCGGTCTGGTCGATGACCGCCACCTTGCAGCCGGTGCGGATGCCCGGGTCCAGGCCCAGCACGGCCTTGGGGCCGGCCGGCGCGGCCAGCAGCAGGTCCTTGAGGTTGGCGGCGAACACGCGGATGGCTTCGGCTTCCGCGGTTTCGCGCAGGCGGCCGATCAGCTCGCTTTCGAACGCCGTGACCAGCTTGACGCGCCAGGTCCAGCGGCACACTTCGCCCAGCCAGCGGGCGCGCGGCGAGGCGTCCAGCGCGAACAGGCCATTGCCCAGCTTCAGGAAGTTGGCCACGCGCGCCACGCAAGGGTGGGGCAGTTGCGCTTCGAGTTCGGCTTCCAGGCCCAGGCGGATTTCCAGCACGCCTTGCTGGCGGCCGCGCAGCAGCGCCAGGATGCGATGCGAAGGCAGCGTGCGCAGCGGTTCGTTGAAGTCGAACCAGTCGCGGAAGTTGGCGCCTTCGGTTTCCTTGCCGTCGACCATCTTGGAATACAGCAGGCCGGTGGACCAGAGATGCTCGCGCATGTCGGCCAGCAGGTCCGCATTTTCGGCGTAGCGCTCGGCCAGGATGTCGCGCGCGCCATCCAGCGCCGTCTTGGCGTCGTTGATCGCGGCTTCGGGGTTCAGGTATTGCGCGGCCAGCGCGGCCGGGTCGCAGGCCGTGTCGGCCAGGATGGCGTCGGCCAGCGGTTCCAGGCCGGCCTCGCGGGCGATCTGGGCGCGCGTGCGGCGCTTGGGCTTGTACGGCGCGTACAAGTCTTCCAGGCGCTGCTTGGTATCGGCGGTGGAGATTTCCTGCTGCAGTTCGGGCGTGAGCTTGCCTTGCTGCGAGATGGATTCGAGGATCGCGCCGCGGCGTTCTTCGAGCTCGCGCAGATAACCCAGGCGCACTTCCAGGTTGCGCAGGACGGTGTCGTCCAGGCCGCCGGTGGCTTCCTTGCGGTAGCGCGCGATGAAGGGCACGGTGGCGCCGTCATCCAGCAGTTCGACCGCCGAAGCGATCTGGGAGGCGCGTGCTCCGAGCTCGGTGGCGAGCTGGGCAACGATACGGGCATTGTCGACGCCGGCGGCGACGTTCGTGATAACGGAAGTTTCAGACATCTCGATACGACGGCAAAAAGGAAAAACAAGGGGCGGATTGTGCCATAAGCCACTGTTACAGAACGTGCCAGGGGTGACCGATCCGTCCCTGCGACAGGGGGCGACCGCGACATGGCAAGCGGAAAAGCGCGGCCGCAGCGGGTATCATTTGGTCCTTTCCCACCATCAGTGTCTGGCGCCCCGACCGTCGACCGGCACGGTTGACTTCGACACTAGGCTGTTTCAATGCTGGACCTGGACATATCCGAATTCTTCGCCGAGGACGGGCCGCTTGCGTCGGCCATGCCCGGCTACAAGCCACGCCCGTCGCAAGTCGAGCTGGCCCAGGCCATCGGCCAGGCCATCTCCGACCGCGCCACGCTGGTGGCCGAGGCCGGCACCGGCATCGGCAAGACCTGGGCCTATCTTGTACCCGCGTTCATCCAGGGCGGCAAGGTGCTGATTTCCACCGGCACCCGCACGCTGCAGGACCAGCTTTTTTCCCGCGACCTGCCGCGCGTGCGCGCTGCCCTGGCGGCGCCGGTCACGGCCGCCCTGCTCAAGGGCCGCGGCAACTACGTCTGCCACTATCACCTTGATCGTCTGCAGGGCGATGACCGGGCGCTGAAGTCGCGCTCCGAGATCCAGCAACTGCGCCAGATCCAGGTGTTTGCCGGCATTTCCAAGACCGGCGATCGCGGCGACCTGGCCCAGGTGCCCGAAGACGCCGACATCTGGCAGCGCGTCACCTCGACCCGCGAAAACTGCCTGGGCCAGGAATGCCCGCGCATCCGCGACTGCTTCGTGGTCAAGGCCCGCCGCCAGGCCCAGGAAGCCGACGTGGTGGTGGTCAACCATGCGCTCTTCATGGCCGACCTGGTGCTGCGCGAAGAGGGCGTCACCGACCTGCTGCCCGAAGCCGACACCGTCATCTTCGACGAAGCGCATCAACTGCCGGACACCGCCACGCGCTTTCTGGGCAGCAGCGTGTCCACGCACCAGCTCATGGATTTCGGCCGGGCGCTGGAAGTCGCCGGCCTGGCCTATGCGCGCGAAGCCACCAAATGGAGCGACATCTCGCGCCATCTGGAAACCGCCGCGCGCGAGCTGCGGCTGGCCTGTGCGCCGCTGGAACGCCTGCCGGGCCGCAAGGCCACGTTCGAGGCCATTCCCAACGCCGATGAGTTCGACACCGCGCTGGCGGTGCTGCGCGAAGCGGTGGACACCGCCACCAACGCGCTCGGGTCCGTCGCCGAGCGCCACCCCGACCTGGTGGCCGCCGCGCGCACCGGCGCCGAGATCTCCGTGCGCCTGAAACGCTGGGCCACGCCCGGGCGCGGCGGCTCGGGCTTTGACGACGAAGGCTGGGGCCGCGACAACCAGGCGCCCGAGCCGCCCGCCGCTGCGCTGGGCGATGGCCTGTCCACGCCGACCGCCATTCTGGAAGGCGCAGCCGCCGCCGTCGAATGGACCGGCCCGGCGGTGCGCTGGGTCGAACACGGCCTGCATCACGTGCGCCTGCATTCGGCGCCGCTGTCGGTGGCCCAGGCGTTCTCCAAATACCGCAAGCCGGGCCAGGCCTGGATCATGACGTCGGCCACCTTGTCGGTGAACGGCGAATTCCATCATTTCACCAGCCAGCTGGGCCTGGAGCGCGCGCGCACCGGCAAATGGGAATCGCCTTTCGACTACCCGCAGCAGGCGCTGCTGTTCGTGCCGCGTGGCATGCCCGAACCCCAGTCGCCGCAGTTCCTGGACCGCTTCGTCCAGACGCTGCTGCCGCTGCTCGAGGCCAGCCCCGGCGGTACGCTGGTGCTGTGCACGACGCTGCGCGCCGTGGACAAGGTCGCCAACCTGCTGGCCGACGCTTTCGACGATGCCGGCCACGACTGGCCGCTGCTCAAGCAGGGCGAGGGCACGCGCCGCGACCTGCTCGACCGCTTCTGCAAGCTGACCCACCCGGTGCTGGTGGGCAGCGCAAGCTTCTGGGAAGGGATCGACCTGCCCGGCGACGTGCTGACCCTGGTGGCCATCGACAAGCTGCCGTTCGCGCCGCCCGACGACCCCGTGATCGAGGCGCGCCTGCGGGCCTGCCGCGCCCAGGGCGGCAATCCGTTCTCGGAATACCAGTTGCCCGAGGCCGCCATTTCGCTCAAGCAGGGCGCCGGACGCCTGATCCGTACCGAAGCCGATTGGGGCGTGCTGATGGTGGGCGATGCCCGCCTGGTCGAAAAACCGTACGGCAAGCAGCTATGGCGCGGCCTGCCGCCATTCGCGCGAACGCGCGAATTGGAAGAGGTGCTGGCCTTCTACCGCCGCAAGCAGGAATAAAAAAGCCCCTCGAGAAATCGAGGGGCTTTTTTTCCCATGCGGTGGCCGATCAGTTGAACGGGTTCCACCAGCTCTTGTCGGCCTTCAGGCCCTTGTCCTTGAACGAGCTGTTGGGGAAGTTCTTGTCGAATACGCGCTGCGAGTCGTTCTTCAGTTCGGTCATGCCGAGCTTGTCGTAGGACTGCACCATCAGGTAGAGCGCTTCTTCGGTGGCGGGGGCGCCTTCGAAGTCGGTGATGACGGTCTGCGCGCGGTTGGCCGCGGCAATGTAGGCGCCACGCTCATAGTAGTAGCGCGCCACGTGCACTTCGTTCATGGCGATGGTGTTGACCAGCCAGGCAACGCGCTTTTCGGCATCCGGCGTGTACTTGCTGTCCGGGTAGCGCTTGATCAGCTCGTTGAAGGCGTCGTAGGACGCGCGCAGGCCCTTGGGGTCGCGTTCGGCCGGATCCTGGCCGGTCAGGCTGCTCATGAAGGCGCTGGCCGGCGTGAAGTTGATCAGGCCCTTCAGGTAAAGGGCGTAGTCGGTGCCGGGGTGGTTGGGGTAGAGCTGCTGGAAGCGGTCGATCGCGGCCAGGGCTTGTTCGTTTTCACCGTCTTTCCAGTTGACGTAGGCCAGCTCAAGCAAGGCCTGCTGGGCGTAGACGCCGAAGGGGTAGCGGCTTTCGATGGCGGTCAGGCGCTCGCGGGCTTCTTTCCAGCCCCCGGACGAGATTTCCGCCTTGGCGTCGGCGTACAGCTGTTCGGCGCTCCAGTTGGTGGTCTTGTCGTACTTGCTGTTGGTCGAGCCGCAACCGGCAATGGCGATAACGGCAAATAGCGCGATAACCACGCGCAAAACCGACCCGCTTCGGGAGGCGGGGTTCAAGGGAGCTGCGGAGTGGTGAATCACGAGAATCGTATCCTTGGTGTTAGCATGGCAGGCTGATTATATGATTTGTCTCCATGTCTGATACAGCCATCAGCGCAGATCTCGTTTCCGACGATGAACTCCTGGGTCTTCCTGGCGAAAATCCGGGCGAAAACCGGGGTGAGCCGCAACTTGTAACGGTGCCGTCGGGCACGCGCGCCGACCGGCTGGACAAGGTGCTGGCCGGCCTGTTGCCGGACCACTCCCGCAGCCGCCTGCAAGGCTGGATCGAAGCCGGCAACGTCCACGTCAATGGCACGCCCGGCAAGGTCCGCCAGACCGTCGGCCCGGGCGACGAGATCACCGTCTGGGCCCAGCCCGCCCCCGAAACCCTTGCGTTCGCCCCCGAAGCCATCGATTTCCCGGTGGTCGACGAAAGCCCCGACTGGATCGTGGTCAACAAGCCGGCCGGCCTGGTGGTGCATCCCGGCGCCGGCAACTGGAGCGGCACGCTGCTCAACGGCCTGTTGCACCGCTACCCCGAACTGGCTCATGTGGCGCGCGCCGGCATCGTTCACCGGCTGGACAAAGACACCTCCGGCCTGATGGTCGTGGCGCGCAACGAAATCGCGCAGACCCATCTGGTACGCCAGTTGCAGGCCCGCAGCATGGGCCGCGAGTACATCGCCCTGGCGCATGGCTGGGCGGCCGCGGCCGGCAAGGTCGACCGCCCGATCGGCCGTGATCCGCGCGTGCCGGTGCGCATGAGCGTCGAACGCCCCGTGGCGCCCAAGCCGGCCATCACGCATTACACGCCCGCCCGTCGCGGCCAGGTCGACCCCGGCGGGCGCGTCACCGAAGTGGTGTGCCGCCTGGAAACCGGCCGCACGCACCAGATCCGGGTGCACATGGCCAGCCTGGGGCATCCGCTCCTGGCCGACACCATCTATGGCGGCAAGAACATCGCGGGTGCCACGCGGCAGATGCTGCACGCCCGCGCCCTGCATTTCGACGATCCGGGCGGCCGCGGCGAAGTTCAATTCGCCGCCCCGGTCCCGGCGGACATGACCCTGGTCCAGGAAGCGATCACATGGAACGCGTGATTCAAGGCTTGCCCGTGGTGACCGGCCCCGCCTGGGCCGGCGTCAACTATTTCTGCACCACCCGCGCGGGTGGCGTGGGCGTCGCCCCGCACGACACCCTGAACCTGGGCCTGCGCGCTGGCGACCACCCCGACACGGTGGCCGAAAACCGCCGCCGCCTGCGCGCGGCCCTGCCGGGCGAGCCGCTCTGGCTGCGCCAGGTGCACAGCAGCGACGTCATCGACGCCGACCAGGCCGACGTGCCGCCCGAGCCTACGCTGGACGCCAGCGTCACGACGCAGCCGGGCCGGGTGCTGGTCGCGATGGCGGCCGACTGCCTGCCGGTGGTCATGGCCGATGCCGACGGCCGCGTGCTGGGAACCGCGCACGCCGGCTGGCGCGGCCTGGCCGGCGGCGTGCTGGAAAACACCCTGGCCGCCATGCGCGCCAAGGCGCCCCAGGCCACGGCCTGGCGCGCGTGGGTCGGCCCCGGCATCGGACCCGAGGCGTTCGAGGTCGGGCGCGACGTGCTCGACGCCTTCATGGCGGACGACCCCGCGACTGAGTCCTACTTTCGTCCTCGGCCCGGCGTGCCGGGCAAATGGCTGGCCGACCTCGCCGGCCTGGCCGGTTTCCGCCTGCGCCGCGCCGGGGTACAAGAGATCAGCCAGAGCGGCCTGTGCACCGTCACTGACGCTGCGCGCTTCTTCTCGTACCGGCGCGATGGCGAGACCGGACGCATGGCGCTGCTGGCCTGGCTGGACCCGGCTTGATCCCGCGCAAAGCGGCTTGGTAAAAGGGCTGGCAGGCTTGCCGGCCTCATTGAATACCCGCATTGACAGCCCTTTACCCGCCATGCAACATCAATCGGGAAGTCTCGATAACAAGGTGTCGAAGTGAATGCCAATCTCTCCGCCTCAGGGCCCCTTCCGGTGAGCGTGGCTCCGGACGTCCTGGCCGACATCCAGGCTGAATTCTCTCGCGAGTGGCAGCGCCTGTGCGATGACGCCCGTCGCGGCGCGCTGGCTCCGCTGGCCGATCGCCGCTTTTCCGGCGACGCCTGGGCTGCCAATGGTTCGCACCTGCTGATGGCGCACACCTATCTGCTGTCCGCCCGCGCCATGTCGCGCATGGTCGACGCCGCCCAGGTCAGCGAACCCCTGCGCGACCGCCTGCGCTTTTCGATCATGCAATGGGTCGACGCGCTGTCGCCGTCCAATTTCCTGGCCCTGAACCCCGATGCTCAGCAGTCCATCGTCGAAAGCGCCGGCCGCGCCCTGAACGAAGGGCTGGCCAACTTGCTCGGCGACGTCAAGAAAGGCCGCATCACCCAGACCGACGAAACCCAGTTCGAGATCGGCCGCAACGTGGCGATCACGCCGGGCGACGTGGTGTATGAAAACCCGCTGTTCCAGCTGATCCAGTATTCGCCGGCTACTGCCACCGTGCACGAGCGCCCGCTGGTGATCGTGCCGCCGAACATCAACAAGTTCTACATCCTCGACCTGCAGCCGGACAATTCCTTCGTGCGCCATGCGGTCGAGCAGGGCTTCACGGTGTTCCTGATTTCCTGGCGCAACCCGCTGGCCAGCGACACCGACGGCGTCGACCGCGCCACCTGGTCCGATTACCTGGACAACGCGGTGCTGCAGGCGCTGCGCGTGGCCAGCGACATCACCCGGCAGCCGCAGGTGAACGCGCTGGGTTTCTGCGTCGGCGGCACCATGCTGGCCTCTGCCCTGGCGCTGGCCGAAGCGCGCGGCGAGCATCCCGTCGCGGCCCTCACGCTGCTGACCTCGCTGCTCGATTTTCACGATACCGGCATCCTCAACGTCTTCGTCGACGAAGCCCATGCGCTGTGGCGCGACCACCAACTGGGCGCCGGCGGGCTGATGCCCGGGCGCGACCTGGCCACCACCTTCTCGTTCCTGCGGCCCAACGAACTGGTCTGGAACTACGTCGTCGGCAACTACCTGAAAGGCCAACGGCCGCCCGCCTTCGACCTGCTGTTCTGGAATGGCGACAGCACCAACCTGCCGGGTCCGTTCTTCTCGTGGTACTTCCGCAATACCTACCTCGAGAACAATCTGAAGGTGCCGGGCCGGGCCCAGGCGGCCGGGCTGCCGCTGGACCTGACGCGCCTGACGATGCCGGCGTATATTTTCGGTTCGCGCGAAGATCACATCGTGCCGTGGGTCTCGGCCTATGCCTCGACGCAGGTGCTGCGTGGCCCGCAGCGGTTCGTGCTGGGCGCATCCGGCCACATCGCGGGCGTGGTCAATCCTCCCGCCAAGAAGCGCCGCAGTTACTGGGTAGCGGACAATACCGGGCAAGCGGGCCAGCCCTTGCCGGGCGACCCCAACGCCTGGCTGGCCCAGGCCCAGGAAAAGCCGGGCAGCTGGTGGCCCGACTGGACCGAATGGCTGGCCGGTCATTCCGGCAAGCAGGTCAAGGCGCGTACAAAATCAGGCAATGCCCAGTATCGGCCGATCGAGCCGGCGCCGGGCAGGTATGTGAAGGTCAGGGCCGCCTGAAGCCGCAAAGGCGGTGGGCCCAGGCCAATAAGAAAGTCAATCAACGAGGCGTCCGTCGCACACAGGAGGAAGTCCAATGAGCGGAAAACTGGCTTACGTTACAGGCGGGATGGGCGGTATCGGCACCTCTATTTGCCAACGCTTGGCCAAAGATGGCTTTCGCGTCGTGGCAGGCTGCGGCCCCAGCCGCAATTACCAGCAATGGCTGGATGAACAGGCGGCGCAGGGCTATACGTTCCATGCGTCCGTCGGCAATGTCTCTGACTGGGAGTCCACCGTAGACGCGTTCGAACGCGTCACCTCGGAATTGGGCCCGGTGGACGTGCTGGTCAACAACGCGGGCATCACCCGCGACGGCTTGTTCCGCAAAATGACCGCCGACGATTGGCGCGCGGTCATCGACACCAATCTGAACAGCCTGTTCAACGTGACCAAGCAGGTCATCGACGGCATGGTCGAGCGCCAATGGGGGCGCATCATCAACATCAGCTCGGTGAACGGGCAGAAGGGCCAGTTCGGCCAGACCAACTACTCCACGGCCAAGGCCGGCATCCATGGCTTCACCATGGCGCTGGCCCAGGAAGTCGCGAGCAAGGGCGTCACGGTCAACACCATTTCGCCCGGCTACATCGGCACCGACATGGTCCGCGCCATCCGCCCGGACGTGCTGGAAAAGATCGTCGCCACCATCCCGGTGCGCCGCCTGGGTACCCCCGAGGAAATCGCGTCCATGACGTCGTGGCTGGCTTCGGATGAATCCGGCTTTTCCACCGGAGCGGATTTCTCGCTCAATGGCGGCCTGCACATGGGCTGACGCACTACGGGCCGCCCGGCGGGCGGCCCTTCCGCGCCGCGCAGCTTCGGGGAGAAGGCTTGCGGCATTACACTCCAACCTATTCGAAGTCTTAGAGATCGCCCGATCCGGGGACAAACATGACGCAAGCACAAACCGGCGCCAGCCTGCGCCTGATTAAAAAGTACCCCAACCGTCGTCTATACGACACCCGGACCAGCACCTACATCACCCTGGCCGATGTCAAGCAGCTGGTTCTGGCCAATGAGGAATTCCAGGTCGTCGACGCCAAGAGCGCCGAAGACCTCACGCGCAGCATTCTCCTGCAGATCATCCTGGAAGAAGAAAGCGGCGGCATGCCCATGTTCTCGTCGAACATGCTGTCGCAGATCATCCGTTTCTACGGCCACGCCATGCAGGGCATCATGGGTTCGTACCTGGAAAAGAACATCCAGGCCTTCATGGAAATCCAGCAACGCATGGCCGAACAATCCAAGGGCCTGTACGGCAGCCAGTTCGGTCCCGAAGCCTGGACCCAGTTCATGAACGTGCAGACCCCGATGCTGCAGAACATGATGAACAACTACATCGACCAGAGCAAAAACCTGTTCGTGCAGATGCAGGACCAGATGCAAGACCAGACCCGCGCCATGTTCTCGACCTTCCCGTTCACCCCGGGCGGTACGCAAGGCGGCGGACGCAAGTAAAAGGCAGGGCGCCCGGTCCCGGCAATGCCGCGGACCCGGCCTTGGATACGCCGGCGTGGCAGTGGCCCGCCGGCTTTTCTTTTGCTTGATGAGACGCAACAATCGGACTCTTTTCCAGCTGTTGAGTTCAGGAGCTTGTCAGTTTTTTTCGTTACATTAATGCAAACGGTTCTTGTTTATATTTTTCAGAACCGCCGTTTCATTCGTGTATCGAGGAATACCCCATGATCAAGAAAGCCTTGGCGCTGGCCATTGTCGGTTTGAGCGTGTCCGTCGCCCAAGCGGCTGAATACCCCATCGGCAAGCCGGTAGAGAAGGGCGGCATGGAAATCGGCGCGGTCTATCTGCAGCCGATCGAAATGGACCCGCCCGGGATGATGCGTCCCGCCAAGGATTCCGACGTGCACCTCGAGGCCGACATCCACGCCACCGCCGGCAACAAGACCGGTTTCCCGGAAGGCGAATGGGTGCCCTACCTGGTCGTGAACTACGAAATCCAGAAGGTCGGCAGCCAGAACGTGCAAAAGGGCACCTTCATGCCCATGGTCGCCAACGACGGCCCGCACTACGGCGAAAACATCAAGCTCGAAGGCCCGGGCAAGTACAAGCTGAAGTACACGATCTTGCCGCCGACGGCCAACAAGATGAGCCACTTCGGCCGTCACATCGACAAGGAAACCGGTGTGGGCGACTGGTTCGAGCCGATCGAACTGGATTATGAATTCGTCTATGCCGGCACCGGCAAGAAGGGCGGTTACTGATCGTGCGCCGCCTGCTACGCGTGGTTGCCGCGCTGTTGATCAGCGTGGCCGGCTTGGCGGGCATGGCGCCCGCCCAGGCGGACGAACTGCCCACCTTCACCCTGACGTTCAAGCCCGACGGCACCTTCGAGCCCGCGCGGCTGGAAGTCCCGGCGGGCCGTTTCAAGATCGAGCTCATCAACGAGAGCAACGAGCCGGTGGAATTCGAAAGCATTCCGCTGCGCAAGGAAAAAGTGCTGGGCCCTGGCGTGAAGTCCTTCGTGGTCATCACCATCTCGCGCCCCGGCGAGTATCCCTTCTTCGATGACTTTCACCAGTCGGTGAAAGGCACCCTGGTCGTCAAGGCCAAGGAATAGGCAGGCAGCATTACATGGAACAGGTCCTCTTTATCGTCTGGCGCGAAAGCGTCGAAGCCATGCTGGTGGTGGGCATTCTGTACACCTGGCTGCGCTCGACGCCCGAAGGCGCGCGCGGACTGAAGTATCTGTGGGGCGGCGTGGCCGCCGGCCTGGCGCTGGCGGTTGCGCTTGCGCTGGTGCTGCTGGGCGTGTCGTCCTGGCTCAGCGACGAAGGGCAGGAATGGTTCCAGGCCGTGATGTCGTTGGCCGCGTGCGCGCTGGTGGTGCAGATGGTCGTGTGGATGAAAAAGCACGGCCGCACGCTCAAAGGCGAACTTGAAAGCGGTGCGCGCTCATCCGTTGCCAGCGACAACTGGTGGGGCCTGTTCATCCTGGTGGCCATTGCGGTTGCGCGTGAAGGCAGTGAAACCGTGGTGTTCCTGTACGGCACGGTGGCCGCGGGCGAAGACGGCAACAGCATGTTCATGCTGGCCCTGGCCGGCGTGGCCGGCTTCATCGTCGCGCTGCTGACGTTCTGGCTGTTGCAGCTGGGCGGCAAGCTCATCACCTGGCGCCGGTTTTTCCGCGTGACCGAAATCCTGCTGTTGCTGCTGGCCGGTTCGCTGCTGGTGGGCGGCCTGGATCACCTGATTTCGCTGGATGTGCTGCCGACCATCATCGACCCGGTCTGGGATAGTTCCTGGTTGCTCAGCGACAGCACCGGTGTGGGCAAGATTCTGGCTGATTTTGCCGGGTACCGCGCCTTGCCGGCCTTGATTTCGGTATTGTTGTGGGTTGCGTACTGGATCGTGGTGTGGGCGCTGCTGCGCTGGGTGGGCGGCAAGCCGGCCCCGGTCGTCGCCGCCCGCGCACCGTCCTGATTCCGACGCCTTTGCCGGACTGAATTAATGAAGGTTTAACCATGGCAGCAGCACTCGGGAGGGCAACCTCCCGTATCGCCGGCTTTCTTCGAGACCATGCCCCACTGCTACGCAAGCTGCAGTGGGGCATTGTTGCGATATACGCTTTCCTCCTGATCGTCCCGGCCGTCATGCCTTTGCCAGGCAATTCGGCATCGGTGTTCAACAATCTCACCATCGTCGCGCAGTTCGCCTTCTGGGGTGTCTGGTGGCCGTTCGTGCTGATCTCGATGCCGATCCTGGGGCGGGCCTGGTGCGGTTGGTTCTGTCCGGAGGGCATGCTCACCGAATGGGCCAGCGAACGCGGCCAGGGGCGTGCCATCCCGAAATGGATGCGGTGGGGCGGCTGGCCGTTCGTGGCCTTCGCGCTCACCACCGTCTACGGCCAGCTTGTGAGCGTGTACCAGTATCCGCTCGCGGTGCTGGCGGTGCTGGGCGGGTCGACGGTGGCCGCCATGATCGTCGGCTGGCGCTACGGTCGCAGCAAGCGCGTCTGGTGCAAGTACCTCTGTCCGGTCAACGGCGTCTTCAATGTGCTGGCCAAGCTGGCGCCGTGGCACTTCAAGGTCGACGAAGAAAAGTGGCGTCATCCGGTCATCCGGATCGAACCCATCAACTGTGCGCCGCTGGTGCCCTTGCGGCACATGAAGGGCGCCGGCGACTGCCACATGTGCGGCCGCTGCAGCGACTATCGCGGCGCCATTGCGCTGACGCCGCGTTCGCCCGAAGAAGAAATCGTCAACGTCGCCGAGGGCGATGCCTGGCAGACTGCCTTGCTGTGCTTTGGCCTGATGGGCATCGCCATGGGCGCGTTCCTCTGGAGCGCCAGCCCCTGGTATGTGGCCGCCAAGCAATGGGCTGCCACCTGGCTGGTCGAACACGACATCCTGTGGCCGCTGATGGACAACGCGCCGTGGTTCATCCTGACGCACTATCCGGAAGTGAACGACAGCTTCTCGTGGCTCGATGGCGCGGGCATCCTGATGTTCGTGGTCGGCGCCACGGTGATCGTCGGCGGCGCCAGCTTCCTGTCGCTCTGGATCGCCGACCGCCTGGTGCCTGCGGCGCCCTCGGCCACGCCGTCGGCCGGCGGCTGGTTCCGCCCCGGTCTGCACAAGCTGGCCCAGGCGCTGATTCCTTCGGCCGGCATCGGCGTGTTCCTGGGCCTGTCGGCCACTACGGTCAACCTGCTCAAGCATGAAGGCGTGCGCGCCGCCTGGGCCGCACCGGTGCGCTTCACGCTGCTGACGTTGGCGGTGCTGTGGACCCTGCGCCTGTTTGCGCGGCTGTTGAACCAGCGTCCGGCCAGCCGCTTCAAGAAGGCATTGGCCTGGCTGGTGTTGCTGGCGGGCCTGGCGCCGTTCTGTTGGGCCTGGGTGCTGTTCTTCGCGATCTGGTAAGCGCGATGCGATAAAGTGAGGGCCTTCGCCGCCTGGGCGGCTTCCCTCGCTTTATCCGATCATGGCCACCTACGCGTTTCGTCTCATCAACGTCTTCGCCTCCAGCACGTTCAGCGGCAATCAACTCTGCGTCTTCGAAGACGCGCGCGGCATGGACGACGCCACCATGCTGAACCTGGCGGCGCAATTCAACCTGTCTGAAACCACGTTCATCCTGCCGTCGGATCATGCCGATGCGCGGGTGCGCATCTTCACGCCCGGCTACGAGATGAAGTTCGCAGGCCACCCCACCATCGGCACGTCGCAGGTGCTGCGCGATCTGCTCAAGTCCGGCGATGCCCTGACGCTGGAATTCAAGGCCGGCATCGTGCCGGTGACGGCTCGCGGCGATGCCTGGACCTTCACTGCGCCGTGCCCCGACGGCGTGCGCACGGCGCCGCCCGAACTGCCGGCCGCCGACATTGCCGCCCTGATGGGATTGCAGCCCGATGACCTGCTGGGCGAACCGATCTGGGTGGATACCGGCGCCGATCAGTTGCTGGTGCCGCTCAAGAGCGTCGAGGCCGTGCGCCGCGCGCGTCCCGATGCCACCCAACTGCACCGCTGGCAGGCCAGCAGCCTGGGCCGCAAGACCTGCTACCTGTTCGCGTTCGACGAAGGCCGTCGCCAGGATGATCGCGACCTGGTGGTGGCGCGCTATTTCTTTGCGAAGGCGGGCGGGGGCGTGGACGAAGATGCGGGCACGGGTTCGGCCTGCGCCAACCTTGGTGGCTGGCTGCGCCATCAAGGCCGCGTCTTGCCGGCCAGCATCCTGGTCGAGCAGGGCGATCAGATGGGCCGGCCGTGCCGACTGCTGCTGGACGTGCAGGCCGATGGACGCATCCAGGTCGGCGGGCGTGCACTGGAAATCGGTCGCGGCACCGTCAACGTCTGAGTGCTGCGCGCATCAAAAACAACGCGGCGCCTGCGTTTGCACGCAGGCGCCGCGGAGATCACCTCGAGGTGACGGCGTTTACTTCTTGTTCTTGGCCGGGTCGACCTTGATGTTGTTCATCACCTGCTTAACCCCTTCGACCCCGCGGGCCACGGTGGCGGCGTGATCGGCTTCGGCAGCGGTGCCGACCGTGCCGGTCAGCTTGGCCACGCCATCGGTGGTTTCCACGGCGATGTCCAGGGCGCTCAACTGCTTGTCGGCCACGAAGGCGGCCTTGACCTTGGTGGTCACGGTCGCGTCGGACGCGTATTCGCCCACGGATTGCTTGGGCTTGCCGTCATTGGCGGCAAAGGCCATGGAAGTGAAGACAGCGCCCGTGCCCAGTGCGGCGGCGGCGATCAGCTTGCGGAATTCCATAGTTATGCTCCTTGTGTAGGGGTTTCAGCGCGTTCGGTTGTACGCAACGGCTAGCGAAAAATCTTTGGGTGCGATTGTTCTATTTCTTTCTGAATGCGCCGCCCAGAATGGACAGCAGCGCCAGAACCAGGAAGACGAAGAACAGGATCTTGGCGATCCCTGCGGCGCCGGCGGCGATGCCGCCGAAGCCCAGGACGGCCGCGATGATCGCAATCACGAAGAAAACAACGGCGTAGTGCAGCATGTCAGCTTCTCCTGGGTGGCTTGGAAATCAACGATTGCGATCGAAGAAATCGCGCACGTCCTTCTCGGCCTGTTCCTTGGTCTTGCCGTAGCGCTCCTGGATCAGGCCAGCGAGGCGCTCGGCGTTGCCTTCCGTACGGGTCAACTCGTCGTCGGTGAGTTCACCCCAGGCCGCCTTGGCCTTTCCGGACAGCTGCTTCCACTTGCCAGCGATGATGTCGTTATTCATGGTGACCTCTCTTCGTAGTGGCGGCTGCGTGGGCTTATGGCCGATAAACCTGGCAGTCGCGGGTGAGTTGGACACTGATCAGCTTGGGTTCAAGGTACAGGGCCGTCTTGCGGGCTGTCAAAGGACGCTGTGGGTAAATGTAACGGCCGGGGACGGGGCAAATCGCGCGTCCCGTGACGGGATTTGGGCAGGCCGTGCGCAGAGAGGGAGTTACAGTTGAGCAACGTCTTGTCCTGTTTTGAGGGGGGCAAGTAACGGGACATACGCGATTTTGAGGCGTTTTTCGCGATGGCTGGCAGCAATGGCGACGCGTCGGTATAGTCGGTGCAGCAGCTTGCGTGGGCCTCGGCTTCGCAAGCGTCGGCATCCCACTCTGGAGGGCACACGCATGACGCAACGATTCTGCCGCGCGGTCTTATTGGCGCTGACCGCGATGGCGGCGCTGGGGTGCACGCACGTCACGGACCGGTATCAGGCCGAGGCGCCCTCCATCCGGGCCGTCAGCTAGCGCGGTATCTGTCGCGCGGCGGTCCGGCGCACAGCCACGCCAAAGAGAACGGGGCGCCCATGGGCGCCCCGTTGGTCTGCTTGCGCCGCCATTGCCGGCGGCGCACGGCTGCCGGTCAGGCTTCCTTGATGCGGCGGGCGATGTGGTCCAGCGCCTCTTCGACCTGGTCCACCAGGATCAGGCACAGGTCGCCCGCGCCCAGACGGGCCAGCGCCGTGTCGATCGCCAGGAACTCACCGTGGATCTCTTCGATGTGGCGGGTACGGCTGGCGCCGACCAGGCCCTGCTGCAACAGGGCCAGCACCTCGCCGTCCTCGCGGCCGCGTTGGCATTGGTCCTGGTAGAGCAGCACGTCGTCGAAGGCGGCGCCCAGGATCTCGGTCTGCATGCGGATGTCTTCGTCGCGGCGGTCGCCAGCGCCACTGATCACCACCGAGCGGCGTTTCGCCGGCATGGCATCGACCGCGCGCACCAGCGCCAGGATGGCGTCGGGATTGTGGCCGTAGTCGGCGATCACGGTGGCGCCGCGATAGTCGAACACGTTGAAGCGGCCAGGAGCGGTCTGCGCGTCGTTGACGAAGGTGGCCAGGCCACGGCGAATGATGTCCCAGTCCAGGTTCAGCGCCCAGGCGGCCGCAACCGAGGCCATGGTGTTCTCGACCTGGAACGTGATGGTGCCGTTGCGGGTCAGCGGAATCTCGGCCAGCGGGAAGCGGGTTTCCTCGCTGCCTTGCGCCGCCACGATGGCATCGCCATCACGGTAGACCACGCGCAGGCCCTGGGCGCGGTGCGTCGCCATGATGGGGTGGTTGCGGTCTTCGGCGAAGTAGGTGATCGACCCGGGGCAGCTGGCGGCCATGTCGGCCACGATGGGATCGGCGGCGTTCAGCACGGCCGTGCCGCTGGGATGCACGTGCTGCACGATCACGCGCTTGACCACGGCCAGGTCTTCGACGGTGCTGATGTAGCCCAGCCCCAGGTGGTCGCCCATGCCGATGTTGGTGACGATGGACACGTTGCAGCGGTCGAACGCCAGGCCTTCGCGCAGGATGCCGCCGCGCGCCGTTTCGAACACGGCGGCGTCGACGTCCGGGTGCATCAGCACGCTGCGGGCGCTGCGCGGGCCGCTGCAGTCGCCGGTGTCGATACGCAGGTTGTCGACGTAGACGCCGTCGGAATTGGTCATGCCGACGCGGTTGCCGGCCACGCCCAGGATGTGCGCGGTCAGGCGCACGGTGGTGGTCTTGCCGTTGGTGCCGGCCACGGCCACCACCGGAATGCGGCCGTCGTCGCCGTCCGCGTACATGTTGGCGATGATGGCTTCGCCCACCGCGCGGCCCTTGCCGAACGAGGGATTCAGGTGCATGCGCAGGCCGGGGGCCGCGTTCACTTCGACCACGCCGCCGTGCTGCTCTTCGAGCGGGTAGTGCACGCTTTCCGCCACGACGTCGACGCCGCAGATGTCCAGGCCGATCATGCGTGCCGCGGATACCGCGCGCGCCGCCATTTCCGGATGCACTTCGTCGGTGACATCGGTGGCCGAGCCGCCGGTGCTGAGGTTGGCGTTATTGCGCAGGAAGATCAGGGTGCCGGGGGGCGGCACCGAGTCGGCGTCGAAGCCCTGTTTTTTCAGCGTGGCCAGCGCGATGTCGTCAAAGCGGATCTTGGTGAGCGAGGTCGCATGGCCGTCGCCGCGCAAGGGGTCGGCGTTGACCTGGTCCACCAGTTGGCGGATGGTCTGCACGCCATCGCCCGTGACCTGGGGCGGATCGCGGCGCGAGGCCGCCACCAGCGCGCCGCCCACCACCAGCAGGCGGAAGTCGTGGCCGGGGATGTAGCGTTCGACGATGACCTCGGAGCTGATTTCCTCGGCGACCTCGAAGGCCTGGATCACGCGTTCACGCGTTTCGATGTTGACAGCAACGCCGCGGCCCTGACTGCCGTCGCGCGGCTTGACCACCACAGGCCCGCCCAGTTCCTGGGCTGCGGCCCAGGCATCTTCGGCGGTAGTGACCGAGCGGCCCAGCGGCACTGGCACGCCGGCGGCGTCCAGCAGCATCTTGGTCAGGTCTTTGTCTTGCGCGATCGATTCTGAAATGGCGCTGGTCAGGTCGGTTTCGGCGGCCTGGATGCGGCGTTGCTTGCTGCCCCAGCCGAACTGCACCATGCTGCCCTGGGTCAGGCGGCGATAGGGAATGTTGCGGGCGGTGGCGGCGTTGACGATGGAGCCGGTGCTGGGCCCCAGGCGCACGTCTTCGTCCAGTTCGCGCAGGCGCTTCAAGGCGTCGGCCAGGTCGAACGGGGTGTCGTCCAGCGCGGCATGCACCAGCGCTTGCGCCAGGTCCATCGCCAGCAGGCCGACTTCTTCTTCGCTGTATTCCACCACGACCTGGAACACGCCGGGTTCGATGGTGGACGAGGTGCGGCCGAACGTGACGGGGCAGCCGGCGTAGGCCTGCATCGTCAGCGCGACGATCTGCAGCACGTGGGCAATCGACACGGCGCCTTGATGGCCTTCGGGGCGCAGCAGGCCGGTCTGCGGCAGCCGGGCGCGCAGGCGCGCTTCGAAGTCGGGCAGGTTATCGATGGAGCATTCGGCGTCGGCGCAGGAAACGATGGCCTCGATCGCGGTGTTCTTGCTCCACAGATTGGGGCCGCGCAGTGCTCGGATACGGGAAACTTCCATGGCAGGTATTCCTGTCTAGCTTACGCGCACCCGCGGCCGGGGCCGGGGCGCGCACAGTGATGTCAGTGTTGCTGGATCCAGCGACGCACGAGATCGATGGTGGGGCCGGAGAACGCCTCGTCGGATTGCAGCAGGACGAAGTCGCCCGCGGCGATGCCGTCCAGCTGGCTTTCGATGGCCCGGCCGTGGTCGGGTTCGTCCAGGATCTGCTTGACGCGGCTGCCTTGTTCCAGGCCCTGGCGCAGCAATGCGCGCGCCTGGCCGGCCGGGCGCTTGCTGGCGACCGTGGCGTCGTCGTAGAGCACCACGCGGTCGAAGGCATCGCCCAGCAGGCGGCCCTGTTCGATCAGGTCCGCGTCGCGGCGGTCGGCGCCGGCCGAATAGACGGCGGCGCGGGTGGTCGACGGGAACTGGTCGATGGCCGCGATCAGCGGACGCAGGGCGGACGCGTTGTGCACGTCGTCCACCACCACGGTGCTGCCGTTGCGCTCGAACAGGGTGAATTGCCAGGGCGCATCGGCCTGGTCGATGTCGAAGGTCTCGATGCCCGCGCGGATGAGTTCCACGGGGATATCCAGCGCCCAGGCGGTGCCCACCGCCGCCAGCACGTTTTCGACCTGGAAGGCCACGCGGCCGCCATGGGTCAGGGGAATGGCGGCGACTGCGGCCAGGCGTTCTTCGCGGGCGCCTTGCGCCAGCACGATGGCGCCGTCGCGCACGTACACCGCGCGGCCGTCCTGCTGCAGGTGGGCGGCGATGGCGGGCAGGGCGGGGTCGATGCCGAAGAAGATCACGGCGCCGTCGCACAGCTCGGCCATTTCGACCACGCGCGGATCACGCGCGTTGAGCACGGCGGTGCCGGTGGGCAGCACTACGTCGACCTGCGTGCGGAACACATTGAACATGCGTTCCGTTTCGTTGATGTCGAAGTCGCCCAGGTGATCGGCGTCGTCGATGTTGGTGACCACGCCGACCTGGCAGCGGTCGTAGGCCAGGCCCTGGCCGAGGATCACGCCGCTGTCGTTTTCGATGACGGCGGCATCCACGTTGCGGTTCATCAAGAGGCGCGTGCCCGAGGCGAAATCGGCGCGGTCGCCCTTTTGCACCAGGCGGCGGTCAAGATAGAGGCCTTCGCTGCAGGCCAGGCCGGTGCGCTTGCCCGACAGGTGCAGCAGGCGAGCCACCAGGCGCGCCACGACGGTCTTGCCGTTGGTGCCGGTGACGCCGACGATGGGGATACGGCCCGCGTCGCCTTCCGGGAACAGGTGGTCGACGATGGCGCGGCCCACCGGGCGCGGCGTGCCGTCGGCCGGCTTCAGGTGCATCAGCAGGCCGGGGCCGGCGTTGACTTCGACGATGGCGCCGCGCTGTTCGTCCAGCGGGCGCGAGATGTCTTCGGCGACCAGGTCGACCCCGGCGATGTCCAGGCCCACGATGCGGGCGGCCAGGGTGACGGTGGCGGCGATGCTGGGGTGCACGCGATCGGTCACGTCGAAGGCGACGTTGCCGCTGCGCTGCACCAGCACGCGCTGGCCGTCGGCCGGCACGCTGTCTTCGGTCAGGCCCTGGCGGGCAATTTCAAGCCGCGCGGCCGAATCCAGGCGCACCGGATTCAGCGGATGATTCTCGGTGCGACCGCGGCGCGGGTCGGTATTGATCTGGGTGTCGATCAGGTCGGTCAGGGTGGACTTGCCGTCGCCGGTGACCCAGGCCGGCTCGCCGGCGGCGGCGGCCACCATGCGGTTGCCCACCACCAGCAGGCGGTGCTCGTTGCCCAGCACGAAGCGTTCGACGATGACGCCGCTGCCTTCGTCCACCGCCACGCGGTAGGCGGACACGACGTCTTCGCGAGTGGTCAGGTTGGTGAACACGCCACGGCCGTGGTTGCCGTCATAAGGCTTGACCACGACGGGCAGGCCGATGTCTTCGGCGGCCGACCAGGCGTCGTCTTCGCTGTCGACCAGACGGCCTTCAGGGACGGGCACGCCGCAGGTCGAGAGCAGTTCCTTGGTCAGGTCCTTGTCGCGCGAGATGCCTTCGGCGATGGCGCTGGTGCGGTCGGTTTCGGCCGTCCAGATGCGGCGTTGGCGCGCGCCATAGCCGAATTGCACGAGGTTGCCCTCGAACAGGCGGATGTAGGGAATGTCGCGGTCATCGGCGGCATCGACGATGCAGGCGGTGCTGGGGCCCAGGCAATGGCGGTCGACCAGGCGGCGCAGGCGGGTCACGGTGGCATCGACGTCGAACGGGCGGTCTTCGATGGCGGCCATGACCAGGTCGCGCGCTTCATTCAGGGCGGTGCGGGTGACCTGTTCCTGCCAGGCGCGCACGACGACTTTGTAGACGCCGCGGGTGGAGGTTTCACGGGCCTTGCCGAAACCGCCGCGCAAGCCGGCCAGGTTCTGCAGCTCGAGCGTGACATGTTCAAGAATGTGGCCGGGCCAGGTGCCTTCTTTCAGGCGGGCCAGAAAACCGCCCCGTACACCCGGGCTGCAGCGGTGCTCGATCAGGGTCGGCAGCCATTCGGTCAGGCGCTCGTAGAAGCCGGGGATCGTGTTGGAGGGGTAGTCCTCCAGTTCGCCGATATCCACCCACGCTTCAAGGACCGGACGGTACGTCCAAATGTTCGGGCCGCGCAAAGCCACGACATCGAGAAATTCAATGTCTTTCTTTTTCATGTTTTAATTTACTTGAGAAGCAGGTTGGCACGCGCGGACGCCCCTATGCAAGACCGCGAATTTATTGGGGTTGCGCCTTAAGAATAATGCCAACGAGTGGGGGATCCCAGATATTCCTAATTAGAAAAATCGGCTGATACTATACGACGCCTTCAAAGGCGTGAACTCGTTGTGTTGTAAGGAAGGGACACGTTTTCAGCCTGGTGTTGGGAACGGTCGCCGCCTTGTAGGGCAGAGTCCTGGCCCGGTATGCGTTCTAATGAAAAAACCACACCTGCTTTCCGGCCTAGCCGATGCCTTTCCTGCCCGTTGGCGGGACGAAATCCGCGCTGAACTGGCGGAGGGCGAAACCTTGCTGGCCTCGGTTGAAATAGACCTGGACCAGCGCCTGAAGTTCCAGCCCGGCCTGCTTGTCCTGACCGACCGCCGCCTGATCGCCCGCAATCCCGCCGATACCGGCTGGGAATCCTGGCCTTTCGGTCCCCAACTGTCCCTGAATCTTTCCGACCATGCCGGCGCCGCCGTGCTCGAGCTGCACGACGATACCGCGCGCCTGGGCATCTGGCGTTTCACGCTGGCCCGCAACCCGGCGGCGCTGCGCTTGTTGGGCCAGTTCGAGGCGCAGCAGGCCATCCGCCTGTCCGGCCAGCCGTCGGACGAGGCCGCCGAGCGCCAGTGCACCATCTGCAACAACGCCATTCCGGCCGGGCAGGACGAATGCCCGACCTGCAACCAGGAACAGGCCGCGCCGTCGTCCACCTGGGCGCTGCTGCGCCTGTGGCGCTTTGCCCGCCCGTACCGCCTGCCGCTGCTGGCCGGTTTCCTGCTGACGCTGCTGGGCACCGCGGCCACGCTGGTGCCGCCCTACCTGACCATGCCGCTGATGGACGACGTGCTGATCCCGTTCCAGAACGGCGCGCCCATCGACTACGGCAAGGTTCGCCTGTACCTGGGCGGGCTGCTGGGGTCCGCCTTCCTGGCGTGGGGGCTGGGCTGGGCCCGCACCTACATCCTGGCCTGGGTCAGCGAGCGCATCGGCGCCGACCTGCGCACCACCACTTACGAGCATCTGCAGCAGCTGTCGCTGGAGTACTTCGGCGGCAAGCGCACGGGCGACCTGATTTCCCGCATCGGCAGCGAAACCGACCGCATCTGCGTGTTCCTGTCGCTGCACCTGCTGGATTTCGCCAATGACATCCTGATGATTGTCATGACCGCGGTGATCCTGTTCTCGATCAATCCGTGGCTGGCGCTGGTCACGCTGGTGCCGCTGCCGTTCATCATCTGGATGATCCACGCGGTGCGCGACCGCCTGCGCCACGGCTTCGAGAAGGTCGACCGCATCTGGTCCGAGATCACCAACGTGCTGGCCGACACCATTCCCGGTATTCGCGTGGTCAAGGCCTTTGCCCAGGAAAAGCGCGAAGTGGCGCGTTTCCGCGAAGCCAACAACCGCAACCTGGAAGTCAACGATCGCGTCAACACCACCTGGTCGCTGTTTTCCCCGACCGTGACGCTTCTGACCGAAGTCGGCCTGCTGGTCGTCTGGATATTCGGCATCTGGCAGGTGTCGCAAAAGCAGATCACGGTGGGCGTGCTGGCGGCATTCCTGGCGTATATCGGGCGCTTCTATACACGCCTGGATTCCATGAGCCGCATCGTGTCGGTGACCCAGAAGGCCGCCGCCGGCGCCAAGCGCATCTTCGACATCCTGGACCACGTGTCCAGCGTGCCGGAACCGCAGAACCCCGCCAAGCTGCCGCACATCAATGGCCGCATCGAATTGCGCGACGTGGGCTTTCGCTACGGCAACCGCCAGGTCATCCGCGGCCTGGACCTGACCATCGCCCCGGGTGAAATGATCGGGCTGGTGGGGCATAGCGGCTCGGGCAAGAGCACGCTGATCAACCTGATCTGCCGCTTCTACGACGTGTCCGAGGGCGCCATCCTGGTGGACGGCGCGGACATCCGCTCGGTGCGCGTGTCCGACTACCGCCGCAATATCGGCCTGGTACTGCAAGAGCCTTTCCTGTTCTTTGGCACCATCGCCGAGAACATCGCTTACGGCAAGCCCGACGCAACGCGCGACGAAATCGTCGCTGCCGCCCGCGCCGCGCACGCCCACGAGTTCATCCTGCGCCTGCCGCATGGCTACGATTCGCTGGTGGGTGAACGCGGCCAGGCGCTGTCGGGCGGCGAGCGCCAGCGTATCTCGATCGCCCGCGCGTTGCTGATCGATCCGCGCATCCTCATCCTGGACGAAGCGACCTCGTCGGTCGACACCACCACCGAAAAGGAAATCCAGAAGGCGCTGGACAACCTGGTGCGCGGCCGTACCACGATTGCCATCGCCCACCGCCTGAGCACGTTGCGCAAGGCCGACCGGCTGGTGGTGCTGGACCGCGGCCAGATCGTCGAGCAAGGCCCGCACGAGGAACTGATGGCGCGCGAAGGCGCCTACTACCGCCTCTACCAGGCGCAGGCGCGTCAGGCCGAAGCCGATGCGCAGGCCTCTGGTAGCGACGACATGGCCGCCGTGGCCTGACACGGAATCGAGATAACCGTCATGACGCTTCCCGTTTTTCAGCTGCAACGCAATGCGTTCGGGCGTTTGGTGTACCAGGGCGCCGATGGCGTCTCGCACGAGGGCGTCATCCCGGTGCGCGCCTTTCCGATCAGCGAGGCCGACCGCGGCCTGTCGCTGGTGACCGGCGACGGCCACGAACTGGTCTGGATCGAGCGCCTCACCGATGTGCCGCCCGCCGAGCGCGCGCTGATCGAAGAAGAACTCGCGGGCCGCGAGTTCATGCCCGAAATCCGCAAGCTGGCCAGCGTGTCCACCTATGCCACCCCCAGCACCTGGAAGGTGGAAACCGACCGCGGGCCCACCACGTTCACGCTGCGCGGCGAAGAAGACATCCGCCGATTGAGCCAGCACACGCTGCTGATCGCCGACAGCCACGGCATCTTCTATCTGGTGCGCGACGTGCCGTCGCTGGACAAGCACAGCCGCAAGCTGCTGGACCGCTTTCTCTGATTGCGCGTGCCGCGTTCGTTCAGGCGCCGTCCGCAGCCGGCCGCTTGAACGGCGTGTGCGCTTCCAGTTCACCCAGGTAGTCGTCCACCGCCGCGGTTTCCTCATCCAGGAATTGCTGGATCGCGGCCGAAAAGCGCGGGTCGGCGACCCAGTGCGCCGACCACGTCGGCGTGGGCAACAGGCCGCGCGCCATCTTGTGTTCGCCTTGCGCGCCGCCTTCAAAGCGGGTCAGGCCATGGACGATGCAGTAGGCGATGGCCTGCAGGTAGCAGGTCTCGAAATGCAGCCCCGGCACGTATTCCGTCGCGCCCCAATACCGTCCGTACAGCACGTCGCCGCCGACCAGGTTCAGCGCCGCGGCCACCGGCTGGCCGTCGCGTTCGGCCAGCACCAGCACGAAGGCGTCGGGCTGCTCGCGATAGGCGCGCTGGAAGAATTCACGGTTCAGGTAGGGCGGATTGCCGTGGTTGAAGTAGGTGTGGCAATAGCACTGATAGAAGAAATCCAGGTCTTCAGGGCGGATCTGCGCGCCGTGCCGCCAGCGAAATTCCAGTCCGGCCTGGGCGACTTTCTTGCGGTCCTGGCGGATCTTCTTGCGCTTGTCGTGGCTCATCGTGGCCAGGAAGGCGTCGAAATCGGCATAGCCCGCATTGGTCCAGTGAAACTGCACGCTTTCGCGGACCATGAAACCAGCCTCGCGCAGGGCGCGCAGATCGGTCGCGGTGGGAAACAGCAGATGCAGCGACGACACTCGCACTTCTTCTGCGAACGCCACCAGGCCGCGCACCAGCGTGTCGCGGTCCTCGTCATTGGCCGCCAACAGGCGCGGACCCGTGACGGGCGTGAACGGAATGGCGGACAGCAGCTTGGGGTAGTAGCGCAGGCCGTGGCGCTGGAAGGCGTCGGCCCAGGCGTAGTCGAAGACGTACTCGCCGCGTGAATGCGATTTCAGGTAGAGCGGCACGGCGCCAGCCAATTGGCCATCGCGCCACAGCGCCAGGAAATGCGGCGCCCAGCCGGTGTCCGGCGCGGCGCAGCCGGTGTCGTGCAGGGCGCACAGGAATGCATGGCGCAGAAAGGGCTGGTCGCCGGCCAGGGCGTCCCATTGACGAGCGTCGATGCGGGACAGGTCGGTCTCGATGGTCAGGCGTAGCGGTGAATCCATGGGCGAATGATAAAGTCTTCGTCAGCGCATGGCGCATTGTCATTGTTTTTCGGGCGGCTGCGAGCCGCCCCGGTATCGGGAACCCTCATGGACAGCCATTCGATCCTTCCGCCGGACGGGACGGGTCCGTACGAGCCAGGCGCGGCGTGCCTGCGCGCCCAGGCGTTGCAGGCGCTGGCCGCCACCGAATGGGCGGACAAGCTGGCGCGGGTGCGCGCCATCGCCGCCGACGCACCACTGGACCCCGCGCGGCAGTACGTGGCGCCCGCCGCCTTGCCCGGCCGGCCCGCCGTGCCCGAGCTGGTGCCGCCGGCCCAGGTGCCGCAGCGCTCCATGGCCACCCTGGAAGGCCGCGCCGCGTTGCTGCATGCGCTGGCGCACATCGAGTTCAACGCGGTGAACCTGGCGCTGGACATCCTGTGGCGCTTTGCCGGCATGCCCGACGCGTTCTACCGCGACTGGCTGCGCGTGGCCACCGAAGAGGCCTACCATTTCGACCTGTTGAACCAGCGGCTGGCCAGCCTGGGCTACGCCTATGGCGACTTCCCCGCCCACAACGGCTTGTGGGACATGGCCGAGCGCACGCGCGCCGACCTGCTCGCGCGCCTGGCGCTGGTGCCGCGCACGCTGGAAGCGCGCGGCCTCGATGCTTCGCCGCTGATCCGCAACAAGCTGGCGGGCGCAGGCGATGCGCCAAGCGCGGCCATCGTCGACATCATCCTGCGCGACGAAATCGGCCATGTCGCCATCGGCAACGACTGGTACAAGCGCCTTTGCGCCGAACAAGGCAAAGAACCGGTGGCCTGCTATGCCGAGCTGGCCGCCCGCTACGACGCGCCACGCCTGCGCGGCCCGTTCAACCTGGCCGCGCGCCGGGCCGCCGGCTTCGACGAAGCCGAACTGGCTGCGTTGCAGGCTGGCTGAGCGGCCCGCCCATCGCGATCGACACCGCCCAATTCCCCGGAGCCTTTCCCTGCTGATGAAAACGCTTTTCCCCGCCGTTGCCCTGACCGTCGCCGCGGTCACCCTGCCCATCGAAAGCGCCCAGGCCGCCGATGCCTTTGCCTCGTGCCTGGCGCAGTTGCGCGCCCCCGCCGCCAAGGCGGGCGTGTCCGGCGCCACATTCGATACGCATACCGCGGGCCTGGTCCCGGACATGGCGGTGATCGGCCTGTTGGATGCGCAGCCCGAATTCAAGACGCCGATCTGGGACTATATGGCGGCGCTGGTCGACGACGAGCGCGTGGCCGACGGCCGGGCCGGCATCGAGCGCTGGCGCACGGAACTGGATCGGGCATCGGCCCGTTTCGGCGTGGACCCGGCCACCATCGCGGCGGTCTGGGGCGTCGAAAGCAACTATGGCCGCACGCTGGGCGGACGGCCGCTGCTCACGTCCCTGTCCACGCTGTCGTGCTTCGGCCGGCGCCAGGCCTACTTTCGCGGCGAGTTCTACGCCGCGCTCAAGATCCTGCAGGACGAGCACATCGCACCGGAAAAGCTGACCGGTTCCTGGGCGGGCGCGTTCGGCCAGACGCAATTCATGCCCTCGACCTACCTGCGGCTGGCCGTGGACTTCGACGGCGATGGCCGCCGCGACCTGATCGACAGCGTGCCGGATGCGCTGGCGTCCACCGCCAACTTCCTCAAGCGCGCCGGCTGGAACAGCAGCCTGGACTGGGGCTACGAGGTCAAGCTGCCTGCGGGCCTGAACACGGCCGGGGCCGGGCGCAAGAACAAGCGTGCGCTGTCATCGTGGGTCGCCCAGGGCGTGACCCGCGCCGACGGCCGTCCGCTGCCGCCGGGCGACACGCCGGTCGGACTGCTGCTGCCGGCCGGCCCCAGGGGCCCGGCTTTCCTGGTGACCCGCAATTTCGACGCGCTGTATTCCTACAACGCGGCCGAGAGTTACGCGCTGGCCATCGCTCACTTGTCCGACCGCCTGCGCGGGGGCGGGCCGTTGGTCCAGGCCTGGCCGACCGACGATCCCGGCCTGTCGCGGGCCGAGCGGCGCGAACTGCAACGCCTCTTGATTGCTCGCGGCTATGAACTGGGCGAACCCGATGGCATGATCGGCGCCCGTACCCGCGAAGCGCTGCAGGCGGCGCAGCGCCAACTGGGCCTGCCGGCGGACGGCCGGGCCGGCCAGAAGGCGCTGAACGCCTTGCGCAACGGGGGCTGAGCAGGCCGCCCAATACAAGTTTTGCAAAGATCGGTATCCAGGCCGCGGCAAGGACGAGATTTTCGCGGGCCTGGGCCTATACTGGATTTCCGACTTTTCTGGAGTACGGCGATGAGTCTCTTGGATACCTTGGCCTCGATGGCCGGCGGCGGTCAGCAAGGGGGCTCGGCCTCGTTGCTGCCGGCCCTGATCGAACAACTGAACAAATACCCCGGCGGCCTGTCCGGCCTGATCGCCAGCTTCCAGCAGGGCGGCCTGGGCGAAATCGTCGCCTCGTGGATCGGCAAGGGGCAGAACCTGCCCGTCAGCGCCGATCAGCTTGGCCGCGTGCTGGACCCGGGCGTGGTGAACGAACTGGCGGCCAAGACGGGCCAGGACACCGGCTCGGTGCTGGGTTCCCTGTCCGCACTGCTGCCGCAGCTGGTCGACAAGGCCACGCCCGACGGCGCGGTCCAGCCGGGCCAGGGCTTCAATCCCACCGACCTGCTGGCCTCGCTGTCCGGTCTGTTCGGCAACCGCGGCTGATGCGCCAGGAGACACGCTCCTGACGCGCCCGCTGCCCCGGTCCCTGTTGCGCCGGCGCCTGTTGCAGGCGCTGGCGCTTGGCGCGCTTGCGCCCTTGGCGGCCTGCGCGCCGCCCATCTCGCTGAACGCGACCTTCCTGCAGCTCTGGCTGAGCCACCTGGACCTGACCGCCGACGATTGGCGCCGCCGCATCGCCGCCTACCGCCGGCTGGGCTGCCGCGAGATCTTCCTGCAATGGACCGGCCTGGAAGGCGGTCGGCCGGATGACTGGATGGCGCCCAAGGCCATGCTGGACGCGATCTTCGACGAAGCCGAACACAGCGGCCTGGGCGTGCATGTGGGCCTGCCCTACGACCAGCGCTGGTGGAACATGCTGGCCTCGCCCGACGACGCCGCGCTGGCCGCCTACCTGGACCACACGCGCGACCGCGGCGTGGCTTACATGCAAAGGGCGGCGTGGTCCAAGCGCCGCAATTTCCGCGGCTGGTATCTGCCTTACGAACTGGAGCAGTACAACTGGTCGCGCCCGCAGCGCCAGGCGCTGCTGGTGCCATGGCTGGACGCCTTTGCGCGCGCCGCGCAGGCCACCAGCTATCGCGTGCCGACCATCTCCACCTATTTCAGCCGCCTGGGCGGGGATGGCTCATTGACCCAGCTGTGGTCTCGGGTGCTGGACCACGTGGCCATCCATCCGATGATCCAGGACGGCGTGGGCGTGGCGGGGTTGGCGAATTACCAGTCGCTGGAACCCCTGCACGACATGCTGCTCAAGCGCCGGGCGTCGTTCGACCTGGTCATGGAACTGTTCGAGGAACTGCCATCCGGCAGCACTGACGGCACCACCTTCAAGGCGCGCTCGGCCGATTTCGACCGGGTCAAGCAGCAGTGGCAGGTGGCGCGCGGCTACGGCGCCAAGCGCGTGGTGGCCTTTACGGTGGACCCCTGGGTCATCGGCGATACGCCCGAGGCGCGCGCGCTGATGCGCGCCTGGATGGCGGCGCGCGTCTGACGCGGCCGCCGCCGGGTGCTCAGAGGAAGCTGCGGCCGATGATTTCCCGCATGATCTCGCTGGTGCCGCCAAAGATGCGCAACGCGCGCGCATCCACCCACGCACGGCCGATGCCGTATTCCGCCATGTAGCCATAGCCGCCATACAGCTGCAGCAAGTCGTCCAGCACCGCGCCCTGCATTTCGGTGGCATTGAGCTTGGCGATGGCGGCCGTGGTGGGGTCGAGCTCGCCGGCCATGTGGCGGGCCAGGCAGTCGTCCAGGAAGACCCGCAGCATGGTGCTTTGCGCACGCGCGCCGGCCAGCTTGAAGCGCGAATTCTGGTAGTCGAAGACGCGCCGTCCGAAGACCTTGCGGTTGCGGGTGTATTCGGCCGTTTCGTCCAGCATGCCTTCGAGCGAGGCGCCGGCGCGCAGCGCGATCGCCAGGCGTTCGCGTGCCAGTTCCTGCGTCATGTATTCGAAGGCGGCGTTTTCCTGGCCCAGCAGGCAGTCGGCCGGCAGGCGCACGTCGTCGAAGTACAGCTCGCAGGTGTCCTGGCAGTGCTGGCCGATCTTGCTGAGCGCCGGGCCCTTGGTGAAGCCGGGCAGGTTCTCTTCGACGCAGAACAGCGACAGGCCGCGCGCGCCCAGGTCGGGGTCGGTGCTGGCCAGCACGATGGACAAGCCGGCGTTGACGCCATTGGTGATGAAGGTCTTCTGGCCGTTCAGCACGTAGTGGTCGCCATCGCGGCGGGCCCGCGTGCGGACGGCCTTGAGGTCGCTGCCTGCACCGGGCTCGGTCAGCGCGATGGCGCCGATCACTTCGCCGCGGGTCATGGCGGGCAGCCAGCGCTCTTTCTGGGCGGTGGTGCCGAAGGCTTCCAGGTAGGGCGACACCATGTCGGAGTGGATCGAAAAGCCCACCCCCAGGTAGTTGGCGCGCGCCAGTTCTTCTATGACGACGGCCGCATGGCCGAAGTCGCCGCCCAAACCGTAGGGGTCGGGCAGGGCGCAATTGAGCAGGCCTTCTTCGCCCGCGCGCAGCCACAGTGAGCGCGGCACGATGCCGGCCTTTTCCCAATCGGCATAGTGGGGCGCGATCTCTTCGGCGACAAAGCGCCGGACCTGGTCGCGGAAAAGCTCGTGGTCATCCCTGAATACGCGGCGCATACGGCCTCCTTACTTGCTATAGGGGTCCGTGGCGCTGACTTGGCCGCTCAAGGTGGGGGCGGTGGCGCCGCCGGTGAGGAACAGACTGTAGTGGTCGCCGGGCTGCAAGGCGGGCAGCGGTACGGACGGTGACAGCACCGTGCCGCAGCCGGCTGCCAGGGATGCCTTGACCGGGTTGATGGCGCGGGCCGCCGACGCGCCGGGTTTGACGTCCTGGAACAGCGTGGGGCCGGTCGGGCTGACCGCCAGCGCGGCGGCGGGGCAGTCGGCTGCCAGGTTGTAGAAACGCAGTTCGGCCTTGAGCGCGTCCTGCGCGCCGTTGCTGTCGTCCACCAGGGCATAGGTGACCTTGACGCCGTCGCGGTGCACCACCAGCGTGCTGAAGGTGTCGGGCGCGACTTGCAGGCTGGCCACCGGCTTGCCGTCGACCAGCACGTTGAATGCCTGGTTGCCCTTGACGATGGCGTAGGTGCTGGCCGGCTTGGTGGGGCCGATTTCCTGCGACGGGCCATTGGCGACCTGCACACGGAACGGCCCGACCTCGGGATTGACCACCCGCACGAACGAGGAGCCGGCGGGCGGGCGAGCGGCGTACAACTGGGCGAACACGCCCTCGGCATGCGCTGCGCCGCCAATGGCGGCCAAACCCAGCGCCGATGCCAGCGCCAGGGCGGGGAAACGAATACGACGGGTCATGCTTGGGACTCCGGTTTCTTGCTCAGGCGGGCCTCCAGGTACAAGCGTTCAAGCTGCTTGCGGTCCGCCTTGTCGGTGCTGGTCGTCGGGAAACGGTGGCAGGCCACCAGTTCAGACGGAATCATGTAGGGCGGCAGCCGGCGGCCCAGGGCGGCTTTCCAGTCCTGCAATGCCGCGGGCAGCGGTTGCAGGCCGCCCGGGCCGGCCTCGGCGGGCTCGACGAACCCGATCAATCGGATGATAGCGCCATCGGGCCGGCGCAACGCAACGGTGGCGCCAGCGCGCGCGCCGGGCAGGGCGGCGATGGCGGCGTCGATCTCGGCCAGCTCGATGCGGTAGCCGTGCATCTTGATCTGGTCGTCGATCCGGCCCCGAAAAGTCACCAGGCCGGCGGCGTCGATTTCGCCCAGGTCGCCGCTGCGGTAGCCGCGCTTGCCGTTGCGGGTGAACATGCGCTGGGCGTTCAGGTCGGGCCGGTTCAGGTAGCCGCGCATGACATGGTCGCCGGCAATGCTGATCTCACCGTTCTCGATGAAGACGTCGGCATAGGGCTTGGCGCGGCCGATAGGGAAGGGATTGGGCGCGCGGGCGCGCAGTTCCGCGTCGATCTCGACCCAGGTGGTCGAGCAGGTCGCCTCGGTCGGCCCGTACGAATTGATGATGCGGACGTCGGGAAAGCGCTGCCAGAGTTCTTCGGCCAGGGTCGGCGTCAGCGATTCGGCGCCGAACACGAAGGCGTGCAGTTGCGGCAGGTGGGCGCGGTCGAAGTCGGGGTTGAACAGTTGCTGGCGCACGAACGACGGCGTGGAGGCCCAGACGTTGATGCCGGTGTGGGCCAGGTACCCCACGAAGGTGTCGCGCTGCGCGATGGTCTCGCGCGGGCACAGCACGCAAGTGCCGCCCAGTTCCAGCGCGCCGACCCAGTTGAACAGCGAGAAGTCGAAGCTGAACAGCATCTGGTCCATGAACGCGGGGGCCGGCCCCAGGTTCAGGCAGTCGCGAATCCAGCCGGCGAACAGCGACACGCTTTCGCGGCCGATCTGCACGCCCTTGGGGTCGCCGGTGCTGCCGGAGGTGAACATGATGTAGGCCAGCCCGGCCTCGTCCAGCGGCGCCGGGGCGGCGCTGCCGGCGACGAATTCGCCGGCCTGCGCGTCATAGCGCAACCCGGCCCGCACCAGCTCGCCGATACGGGCGATGCGCTCGGGCGGGTTGATCACGTCGACCGGCACGAACGGCACCTTCAGCCGCAGGCAGCCCAGGATCGCGACCAGGAAGGCTGCCTCTTTGTGGCCGGAGATCACCAGCGGCACGCCCGCCGTGACGCCCGCCAGCCGCGCCGCCTGTTCCCAGGCCTGCGTGGCCGCCAGCAACTGGCCCCAGCTCAGGGCGCCCTGGGCATCCACCACCGCTACGGCATCGGTGCCGACTGCGGTGTCCACGAAATCAAAGGCGTTGAAATCGAAACGCATCGTCCAGCCCTCCCGGGGTGTCAGGCGCGCGGATGCTCCGCGATGAAGGTCGCCAGCGTGTGCACCGATTCCAGGTGCACGTCGATCTCGGTCGGCGGGATCTTGCAGCCGAACTGGCGTTCGACGGCCAGGGCCACATCCACCGCCGACAGCGAGTCGATCAGGCCGGATTCGATCAGCAGGGTGTCGGGGTCGACCTTGGTGAGGATGATGCCTTCGATCAGGTCGGCCACCTTGGCTTCGATCTCGTTGATGTCCATAGCGTGCTCCGCGACCGCGCCGCGGTCAGAATTGGAAATAGAGGAACCGGGTTTCCTTGTGCAGGTTGACCAGGCAGAAAAAGAGCAGGACCAGCATGACCGTCAGCCAGGCCAGGTTGGGGCGCCAGCGCATCCAGGGCGAGGGCGCTTCCTGGGGCTTGAACAGCGCCGGCGAATAGCGGCCCAGGATCTGGTGGGCGTTCGGCGTGAACCAGGCAATGCCCAGCAGCACCACAGCATAGATCAGTTGCATGTGATGGCCGACCAGCACGCGCCAGGCATCGCCCCAGGCCAGGCCGCTGACGTGCGTAGCCAGGTCCAGTGTTTCCATGCCGCGCAGGCCGATCATGCCCTGCATCAGCAGCATCGCATCGCCCACGCCATGGGCCCGGAAGAACGCCTGCGCCACCAGCACGGCCACGAAGGTCAGCAGCACGCAGGCGGCGCGCTTGAACATGTTGAGGTTGCGCGCCGCGGCGGGCTTTCTGCCCACCACGAAAATCCGCCAGGCATGGTTCACCGACAGGTACATGGCGTGCAGCAGGCCGAACACCAGGAACTGGAAGCCGGCCCCGTGCCATACGCCGGCCAGCGCCATCGTGAACAGGGTGGGGCTGACGATGCTGCCGACAAAACCGCCCAGCGTGCTGACGCCCTCGGCGCCCACGGGCAGGTTGCGGTTGGTGCGCCACTTGGATACGGCCATGGCTACCGGGTAGTACAGATAGGCGGTCAGGTAGCGCGTCAGCGTCATGTGCCAACGGGCCCAGAACTCAATGATGCTGCCCGCCTTGTAGGGCGAATTGAAGTTCAGCGGGAAACGGATGCCGAACATCTTGGCCAGCCCCAGCGCCATGTCCGAATAGCCGGAAAAGTCGAAATAGAGCTGCAGCGCGTAGCAAAGGCTGGCGCCCCACGAGCCCCAGAACTGCAGGTCGCCTGGGGCGGCGAAGCCGGCATCGGCATAGGGCGCAATGCCGTCGGCCAGCAGCACTTTCTTGGCCAGGCCGATGACAAAAAGCATGCCGCCCACCGACAGGTTCTCGGCCTTGAAGCGGTAGTTTTCCGGCTGCGCGAACTGCGGCATCATCTCTTTGTGATGCAGGATCGGGCCGGCGATCAGGTGCGGAAAGAACGTCACGAACAGCACGTAGCTGAGCAGGCTGCGTTCTTTCACGACGCCGGCGCGGCAGTCCAGCAGGTAGCCGATCTGGGTGAACGTGAAAAACGAGATCCCCAGCGGCAGGATGATCGAATCCATGCTCGAGCTGGTCATGCCCAGGTCGTTCAGGAAATTCAAGAGCGTGGCGAAATACTTGTAGTGAAACAGCAGCGCCAGGTCGGCGCCCACGCCCAGGCCCACGATCAGCCCTTGCAGCCGCGGCCGGGACGCGGTGTGCAGGATCAGCAGGCTGACCAGGTAATTGAAAGCAATGGACCCGGCCAGCAGCACCACGAACTGCGGATTCCACCAGCCATAGAACACGAAAGACGTCAGGCACAGCCACAAGGCCGCCAGCCGCAGGTTCAGCCGCCCGGCGCCGTAGTACACGGCCAGCGTCACGGGCAGGAAGATCAGCAGGAACAGGTAGGAATTGAATAGCATCTCGGGTCAGGGCAGTCGGGCCAGCACGGATTTCTCGTCGTCGGTCAGCGGCAGCGACAGCGCCATTTCCGAAAACTCCCAGATCACCAGTTTCAAGCTCTTGGGCCATTGTTCGCGCTGTTTGAGCGCCACCAGCAGGGCCCCGGAAAACTGCCCGCCGTCCAGGCTCAGGTTCCAGACCTCGCGGCCCAGCCCCATCCCCAAGCGTTCGGCGAAATTGCTGCGGCGGCCGTTCGAGCTGCCCGCCAGCAGCACTTCGACGGGCGGCGTCTCGTCCAGCAGGCCCCCGCCGCGCACCGGTTCGATCTTCTGCGGCGCGGCCAGGTCCAGTTCAGGGCGCCAGCCCGGCCGAGCGTGTTCCAGCCCGGCCAGGACGATCAGGTCGCCCATGCGGGGTTGCAGCGGCCCCGGCTTTTCTTCATTGAAGGCCTGCGTGCCTGGCCCCTTCAACAAGGGCAGGGCCGCCTCGGCCACTTGACGGGCCGCGGCCTGGGCACCGGTCGCGTTCATATGGACGTCGGTGCGGAAAAAGCGCGGCGCCTGCGCGGCTTGCAGCGCCTGGCGCAAGTCGACGAAGGGCACGTTCTGGGCGCGCAGGGCGTCCTGCCAGGCATCCAGTGTGCCCTGCATCGGCAGCGACACGGTCTGGCCGCAAAGATGGTCGGCCTCGATGCGCGACTTGTCGGGCACCGCCACCACCAGCACCTGCACCTGCTGGCGGCGCAGTTCATCGACCCAATGCCGCATCAGGCGCAGGCGCTGGTCGAACACATGCACGCCAGGCTGCGGGCGCAGGCCGTCGCGATAGAACAGCCATTCTGGGCAACCCATGGCCACCTGGTCGCCCAGTTCCCCCAGCACGCGGTAGCGCACCGAGGAATTCCAGGTGTCCACCGTGGCCTGCGCAGGCAGGCGCAATGACTTGTTCAACGCCGTGCCCGCAGTGCCGTTCATCCAGGCCGACGGTGCGACGTCGGCCGTGGTCAGCCTGGCCTGAACCAGGCACCATGCGCCCCAGCCCAGGCCCAGCGCCAGCAGCACGCCAAAGACGATGGCGTGCAGCCGGTGTCCGGCAGCCGGGGGCGGCGTCGCCTTGTCCGCTTGCGCCACGGCGTTACTGCCCCACCGCCGCCTTCATGCGGCTGCGCCAGGTGTCGGTGGTCATGATGGATGCGTTGTCCCACAGCCCCTTGGCGTCAGGCCCTTGCGCGAAGGTGGGCTCGAACATCTGCCACACCAGCACCTGCGGCTTGTTCTGCTTGAACGCGGGCGACTCCAGGTATTCCAGCAGCATGATCCACTGGCCGACGTTGCCGGGCTTCCAGTTCACGGAAACCGGGCGGTCCAGCACGTTGGACAGCTTCTGCGGGAAGCCGAAGTACGGCTGCACCATGCTGTGGCCGGTGACGTGCACCGGCGCTGGCGCATCATCGATCAGGCTCTGGTTGTCGGCCTGGCGGCGCACCGTGAAGGTCTCGCGGCCGGCCTGCTTGCGCTGGTCGGGCGTGAGGAACAGCTCGGCCAGGTCGCCGTAGCGGCGCTCGTTGACCACGCTGCCCAGCGGCATGCCGGTGCCCGGCTTGCCCGCCAGTGTCTTGACGTCCTGCTTGATGCGCTGGGCCAGCGCTTCGGCGGTGGCGTCGGCGGCCGGCTGGGTCCAGTGCTGATCAGTGCGATAGAACACGTCCTGGCCGCCGTCCTTCACGCGGCGCAGCACGGCTTCGTCGTCGAACGAGGACACGCCCGCGGCTTTCAGCTTGTCCTGGATGGTCTGGTAGCGCTTCTTGACCTCGGCGCTCAGCGTCGTGCCGTCCGGCAGCTTGTCCTGGTAGAACAGGGTCTTGTCCGGCAGCACCAGCACTTCCAGCTGGATGCCCTTGGCGGCCAGCGCGTCGCGGGTCTCGCGTACCAATTGCGTCGAGGCGTCGATGCCGCGGGTATCGACCTGCGTCAGGCTGCCCCAACCGGGAAACAGCCAGTTGTCCTTGCCCTGGATGACGATGGACGAGGCTTGCTGCGCCTGGGCGCCGGCTGCGGCCAGCGCCAGCAGCGCGCCGCACAGCGCCGAAACCAGCCGGCGCGCGGGCCGGGACGGATGAAGGGTAACGGTAGTCATGCCAGGCGGACTCCTGAAAAAAGGGGGGCGGCTCAGTAGGACAGGGTCAGGTTGATGAACAGACCCTTGGCCCGGTCGGCCTGGCCGCCGCCGATATTGAAGCGGTATTGGGTGGTCAAGTCCAGGTACGAACGCGGTGCGTTGTAGTGGTCTTCGCGGAACCAGTAGCGGATGTTGAAACCCGGGCCGGCGCCCATCGACCAGGACGAGCCGTCGCCCAACTGGTTGTACGAATCGGTGCCGTCGATATCCAGGCCGCTCAGGCGGTTCTTGTTCCAGAGCCAGTCGGCGGCCACCACGGCGTAGGGGAAGAACACCAGGCGCTCGCTGATCGGGTCGACCCGGTAGCTGCGGCCCACGCGCAATTCACCGGCGCCGAAGGCCTGGTCGCGCTTGAGCTTGCCCGAGGTCTGGTCGGTATCGGCGCCGGTGGTGTTGTTGCGCTTCCACAGACGGGCCGACATGTCCTGCCACGAATAGCCGGCCTGCACATAGCCTTCCATGGTGAACCAGTTGGGGCGGTCGATGCGCAGCGTCGTGCCTTCGTACATGCCGTAGGTCACGTAGGCCAGCCAGCCGCCGCTGCCGGCGTCCGTCTTGTAGTGGGCCGTCTGGTTGCTGCGGTTCAGGCTGCAGCGCAGGTCGTCGGGTTTGGGGCTGAACGTGCCTTGGCGCGTGGCGGTGCCCAGGTTGAACTGGCGTTCCAGGCCGAAGGTCAGTCCGACTTCGGTCGACGGCGTGAAGCGCATGCCCAGCGAACCTACGGTGGTGGGGATGCCGGAGATGCCCTGGTTGCGGGTTTCGTCGACGTTGATGGATCCGCCGGTGCAAGGGTCCGACACCGTCTGGCTGGCCGTCTTGCCGCCCTTGTTGTACAGCGTGTTCGACAAGCGGCCGTACAGCTCGAAGGTCTGCGTCGACGAGTTCAGGAAGTCCGACGGCCGCCAGAAGATTTCCGTGGTGCTGAAGATCGCGTCGCCCGGCACGGTGATGGCCGCGCCGCCCAGCCCCGACGAGGCGGGCCGCGCGCCGCGATAGCCGGCGGACACATAACCGCCCCATTCACGCGACAGGCCGGCGATGCCGCTGCGGGTGTCAAAGCGCTGTTGGGGCGTGAGTTCCAGGCGCCCGGCGTCGGCTTCGTCGATGGCTTCTTTCAGCTTGTCGACCGCGCCGCGCTTGTCGCCCACTCCGGACAGCGCATAGCCCTCGTCCAGAATCACCGTCGGCGGGGCCTTGCCCGTGGCGCGCGCCGCCTGGAAATCCTGCAGCGCCAGCTTGGGCTGGCCCATGCGCTGGTGCAGGTAGCCGCGCTGCATCAGCAGGGCGGGGTCATCGGGTTGCGCGGCCAGCGCGTCGCTCATGCGCTTGTCGGCCTCGGCCAACTGCGCGGCGTTGCCCGCGGCCAGCGTGGTGGTCAAGAGGCGCTGCAATTCCTTGTTGGTCGGGTCCTGTTCGGACGCCTTGCGGGCCTGGGTGATGGCTTCCTGGTAGTCCTCGCGCGCATAGGCCGCGTAGGCCAGCGATGCCGGGCCGCCGCTGCCAGCGGCATCGGACGGCAGCAGCTCGCAAGACGTGCCATAGGGCGTATCGCGGCAATCCTGTACCGGGGCGGGGTAGTTGGCCAGCGTCAGCGTGGCGGGCACCGCCGGCCTGGAGCGGGCGCGCTTGATGCGGGCGGTCGCGGCTTCGTCCTTGGCGCCCAGGGGCTGCACCAAGGCCAGCGCGCGCGCCGTGTCGCCGCCGGCCAGCGAGGCGTCGGCGGCAATCAGGCGCACATTGCGGCGCTGGTCTTCATCCAGCCAGTCCTGCTTGAGCGCCGCGTCGAAGTCGGCGTTGGCCAGGTCCGTCTTGCCCTGGCGCTGGCGCAGGTAGGCGCGCATCACCAGGGCGACGGTATTCTCGTCGTCCTGCTTCAGGGCATCGGTCGCCGCGTCTTCGGCGGCGGCCAATTGGTTGTCCAGCATCAGCGCCGTCATCAGCAGCAGGCGGTGGCTGGCGGTGTCCGGGGCCAGCGCCACCGCTTCGCGCGCCAGCGGCACCGCGTCGCCGGGGCGGTTGGCAATCAGCGCCTGGTAACCCTGTTCGGCGGGTTTGATCGCCAGGCGCCGCTGCATAGTCGTGCGGCGTGCGGTCAGGTCATTCTTGTTGGGCGCGCCCAGCGCGATGGCCTTGTCCGCGGCGGCTTCGGCCTCGGCGTACTTGCCCTGGGCTTCCAGCGCGTCCAGCCACAGCATGGCCCACGCCCCTTGCTTGGGGTCGATGCGGAAGGCCTGCTCGGCGCCGCGCTGCGCAGCGGGGAAATCGCCGCGGTTGTAGTCGGTATAGGCGCGCGTGGCGATCGGAAAGCCGCGGCGGTAGGCCGCCGTGGTGCCCGGCGCGCCGCCGGCTGCCGCGCCCGCCGGCTGGGCGGCGCGGGGCCGCAGGTTGGCGCGCGCCTGGCGCAGCCCGGGCGTGTCCAGCCCGCTCTTGATCGCATCCGCCGCCGCCTTGTCGGCTTCTTGCAGCTTGCCTTGCTTTTGCAGTGAATAGATCAGCAGCAGGCGCAGCCGCTCGACGTCCGGGCGCAGCGCGATGGCGGATTCCGCCTGTTGCTGCGCCAGCGCGTAATTGCCGGCGTCATAGCTCTTGTAGCCTTCGTCGGCGAACTGGTAGGCGGCGCCTTCCAGCGGGGCCTCGGCGGCGCGGGGCGCGGATTGGGCCTGGGCCGGCCCGGCGTTCCCGGCGCAAGCCAGCGCGGCGGACAGCAAAAACGATCGGGTCAATGGCTTCATGGAGTCGCGGGTTTTTCGTCGGTATGTGCCGGCGCGGCTGCCGCCGCCGTGGCGTCGGCCTGGCCGCCTTGCTGGAAATGAATGGCTTCTTTCAGGGTGCCTTCGTCCAACCAGCCTTGTTCCATCAGGATCTCGCCCAGCGGCCGCTTGTCACGCGCCTGGATTTCCAGTGCGCGCGATAGTTTATCTTCGTCGATCGCCTGCCACGACAGCAACAGTTCTCCCAGGCGCTGGCGCTGCTGGGCCAATTGGTCGGTGGACGGGAAGTCGTGCATGGTCTTGTCCCAGGCCAGCCGCTTGCCCGTGATCAGGTGGCCGATGAACAGCTTCCAGGCGCGCGCGGCGGCCATGGCATTGATGAAGTTGCCCACGATCATCCGCGGAATCGACAGCAGTGCGTGTTCCCAGCCATACATGCGGCCCACGAAATAGGCCCGCTGCACCACCCGCAGCAGCAGCGCCACTGCGTTGATCCACATCAGCGTCACCAGCCAGCCGCCGGGCTTGAAGTACGACGGGTAATACACCTTCCACCAGCCGAACAGGTCCGCCAGGTAGAAAACGAAGAAGTTGGCCAGCAGCAGGTACGCCAGGATCGCGATGAACGAGGTCACCAGGCCCTTGCGGTCGCGGAACAGCAGATACTTGGTGGCCAGCGATCCGGTCCAGCCGACCTGTTGCCACCCTTGCAAGCCGATGCCCAGCGTCCAGCGGGCCTTCTGCCGGTAGGCGGTGCGAAAGGTGTTGGGGAAGTATTCGCGCACGCCCAGCGGCATGTGCACGCTGGAAATCTTTTCCTTGCCCAGGCCGAACCAGGCGCGTCGGCGGGTCACGTATTCGACGCCGAACTTGCCGAAGATCTGGCGCATGCCGCGCTGGGCCAGCCGTGCGCCGATGTCGTAGTCTTCCGTCAGCGTGTCGGTATTGAATGGCTGGTTATTGGTCTCGTTGGCCAGCTCGACCAGCGCGCGGCGCGAAAAGCAGGTGCCCACGCCGGCCGACGGCACCATCTTGGACAGGCTTTCGCGCACCACCAGGTCCTTGGTGTGCCATTCGGCGAATTCGTCCATGTAGGTGCCGGCCACCAGTTCGTACCAGTGGCGTTCCAGCGAGGTCACCGGAAGCTGGATGAAGTCGATGCGCGGCAAGAGGTAGTTGTAATACTTGAGCTCCAGCGGGTGCAGCACGTCTTCGCTGTCGTGCAGGATCACGCCGGCAAACGGCACCGGCTGCTTGGCATCCTGCGCGAAGATCGCCTGCACGATCCAGTTCAGGCAGTCCGCCTTGCAGGTGGGGCCGTCGTGCGGCACTTCCACCCGGATCAACTGGCGGTAGCGCCGACGCATCCGCTCGACTTCCTTGATCGTGCGCTCGTCGTTCTGGTAGGTGCCGGCGAAGATCATGTAGTTCTTGTATTCCAGCGTCGACACCATGGTCTCGAGCATCGACGCGATCACGTCGTACTCGAGCCAGGCCGGCACCATGATCGCCAGCGGCTGTTCTTCCTTCTCGCGCAGCTGTGATGCCGCCAGCGGCGCAAAGCGCCGCTTGATGGTCAGCGAGCGCCAGGTCTCGCGCACCCAGTACCACGCGTCGATGAACAGATCATCCAGGCTCGAAAGCAGGATGATCACGCCAACGATGGCGGTCACGATCTCCAGGCCGCGGTAGTAATCGGCGATGAGATAGGGCCAGTAAAGCGAAGACATGGGCTGGCGCGTCCTGGATTACTTGCTGTCCTTGTTCCTTCTGCGGCTGGCGCGCATCGCGAAGATCAGGATCAGCAGCAATACCAGCAGGCTGATGCTGATCGCCGGCACGCTCCAGGAAATGTAGCGGCGCCATTCGAAGAACGCGCTTTCACCGGCGCCGGGCGGATGGCTGGCATCCGGGTTGGCGCTGTCGATCCAGGCCACCGGGCCCGCCGCGCCGATGATCGCCACGTTGCCGCGGTTCAGCACGAACGGCGCGTCCAGCATGCCGGCGCGCTGGCCCAGGGTGTGCCACAGCACGCCGTCCTGGCCGCTGGCGCTGATGACCTCGGCCGTGCTCAGGTGATCCAGTCCGGAAATGTCCAGCCAGGTCGCGTTCTTGCCGTCCACCCGCAACTGCTTGCGGTCGGTGACCGTGACCATCGGCTTGGCGCCATCCACGGCCACTTCCATCGCCAGGAACGGGCGGGCGGGCTTGACCGTCTGGCCGCCGGCCGCCACGGTGAGTTCGGCGCGGGTGGTCGACACGCCGCTGGCCGAAGCAATGCCGATCAGGCGCTTGAGGTTGTCGGGCGCGTCAGCCAGGTAGCTGTCGGGCACGATCACCTGCGGGCTGCCGGCAAGCAGCGGCAACAGCCCCACGAAGGTGCCGTCCGGTTCGGCCCGGTCGGGCTTCACGTAGCTGGTCGGCAGCACGTTCACCGGGTAACCCTGCGGAATCTCGTTGCAATCGACCGACACCGGCTGGCGCTGGAAGGTCACGCGTACCGCGTTGGTGACGCCCAGCGCGTAGCCGGGCACGCGCGCCGTCAGGCGTTCGGGCTTGCCGTTGGCGTCCAGCTGTTTGGCCGCCAGCAGAATGCCGTTCCAGAACACCGACGCCACCGGCCGCGTCGACGATGCGCCAGGCGCGGCCGACACGTCCATGACCAGTTCGCCGGGCATGCGGCCATCGGACGACACCGCGGCCAGCGGGAAGGTGGTGTTCCAGTCGCCGCTCGCGACGACGTTGAAGCTGTTGGGCGAGCCGCCCAGCGCCGTCAGGCGCAGGCCGCCGTCCTTGAAGGTTTCGGGCGGCATCGCGGCCTTGACCTGCACCTGGCGCGTGACCAGGATGCGGCGCCAGGCCGTGTCGAAGGCGCCCGCGCCCTGGGCGCCGGCATCCGCGGCGACGGCGATCACGGCCTGGCGGCCCATGGCGGCCAGACGGATTTCCTTGGATTGCAGGTCGGCCGCGGCCAGCGGCGCACGGCGCGCACGCCAGGTCTTGAAGGCCTCGGCCGCATCCGCATCGGAGGCAAACTGCGATTGCAGCGCGTCCAGCGCCTCGTTCAGCTTGGCGCGCAGCCCGGCATCGGCAATCACGACGTCGCCCGCCACGGCCGGCGCGCCCATGACCAGCAGCGCGCCGATCTCGGCGGCATTGGCCAGCTTGTGCTTTTCGTTGCCCGTCAGCGCGGCGAACGCGGGCACATGCGACAGGCCCTCGGGGGCCTGCAGGCCGCGCGTGTCGATCTCGTCGCCGACGGCCGGAAAGGCCCGCACCGCGACGCGCTTGCCCGCGCGCTCCAGCGCCACGCCGATGCGCCAGGCGCTGTCGAAGGCCTGCTGGTCCAGCTTGGCGCCGGCCACGATCAGGGTCGGCTTGCCGGGCAGGGTGCCCCAGGCGTCATCCAGGTTGCCGATGGCCGAGGCGTCGTAGCGGTAGGTCAGCCGCGTCTGCGGCGAGATCGTCAGCGCGTTGGCGGTGGCGCGATTGCTTTCACAGTGGCGCAGCGCGATTTCCGATTGCCAGTCCACGCCTACCCGCAGGAAGCCGCTTTCGCGGCTGCGCGGATCCACCGCGAAACCGCGCGTCACCGTGCCGTCGCCGTCGGCGATGCGCTGGGCATTCAGCGGCACGCCATCGGCCCACAGCACCAGGCTGGTGCGGCCTGGCTCGCCCTTGGTGTACTTGGCGTCGAAATTCAGGGTGGCATCGGTGATCGGCACGCCGCGCGGCACCGGCACATAGAATTCCTGGCGCGCGTCGCTGTTGCTCAGTACCACCGGCTCGCCGATCCCCAGATCGGCCAGCGTGGTGTTGCGCGTCACCCAGTCGTCGCCTTGCAGTTGGCGCAGGGCGTCTCCGGCAGGGCTGGCCATCGCGCCCAGCGGCAGCAGCAGGCCGGCGGCCATCAGCGCGCGGCAAAGCGTCAGGGCGGCGGGAAAGGGAGTGGGCTTTGACATGGGGGCTCCGGGCGGGGAATACGGGGCAGAAGGCATCAGGCCGGCGTGCCGGCGTGGGATCCGTACGGATCGAATTCGGCAACGGGGCGGCCGCACAGCGCGTCGACGATGCGCTGGCTGGCGTGGCCGTCGCCATAGGGGTTGATGCGGCGCGAAAAAGAGGCGTGCAGGGCGGGGTCGTCCAGCAGCCGGTTGACCTCGGTGACGATGCGCTGCGTGTCGGTACCCACCAGGGCAACCGTGCCGGCCTGAACGGCCTCGGGGCGCTCGGTGACTTCGCGCATCACCAGCACCGGCTTGCCCAGGTAGGGGGCCTCTTCCTGCACCCCGCCAGAATCGGTCAGGATGACGTGCGCGCGTTGCATGAACCAGACAAAATCCAAGTAATCCAGCGGATCGATCAGGTGCACGCGGTCCAGTCCGGCCAGGTCCGTCATGACCACATTGCGCACCTGCGGGTTCAGGTGCACGGGATAGACGATCTGCAGGTCTTCGCGGCGGGCCAGTTCGGCCAGCGCGGCACAGATGTTCTTGAAGCCGCCGCCGAAGCTCTCGCGGCGGTGGCCGGTCACCAGCATCAGCCGGCGCTTGGGGTCGAGCCAGTCATAGCGGGCCTGCAGTCCGCGCGCCAGCTCGCCATCGGGAGCCAGCTTGGCGCAGGTCATCGCCAGCGCATCAATGACCGTATTGCCCGTCACTGTGATGCGGCCGGCCAGGTTTTCGCGCAGCAGGTTGCCGCGCGATTCCGCGGTGGGCGCGAACAGCAGGTCGCCAATCGCGTCGACCACGCGGCGGTTCATTTCTTCGGGGAAGGGCATCGCCAGATTGCCGGTGCGCAGGCCCGCTTCGACGTGGCCGATCCGGATGCGGCGATGAAACGCGGCCAGCGCACACGCTGAAGCGGTGCTGGTGTCGCCATGCACCAGCACGTAATCCGGCTGTTCCTTTTCCAGCACCTCGTCCACGCGGCCAATCAGGCGCGCGTACAGGCCGTTCAAGGTCTGGTTGGGCACCATGATGTCCAGGTCGTGCTGCGCATGCAGATCGAAAAGCGCCAGCACCTGGTCCAGCATCTGGCGATGCTGGCCGGTCACGCAGACCACACTTTCTATCGAGGGCTCGCGCTGCAGCGCGGTCACCAGGGGCGCCATCTTGATGGCTTCAGGACGCGTTCCGAATAAGGAAAGTATCTTCATCGCTGTTGAGCGGCCCAAGCCGGTGGCATTTTCTTGCGTTTATTATGTCTTGAAAGCATTGGTAATATGTGACGGAGTATTTCCCGACCTTCCGAATGGCTGGCAACAGTTTGCGAAATTGGCGGGGGACAGATGAAAGGCGCTCTCTTGCTAGGCGCATAAATTAGGGCCGCATCAACTTTCAATCCCCTGCCAATGTGGTATCACGGTATATCCGACGAAGTTTCTTTTGGTTACTAATAGGCCAGTGATAAACCTTGCCGATAATGTTCGGGATTAATAGCCCGGGGTTTTTGCCGCTCGGGAACAGCCGGAAATAATCATTCATTTTTGAATAATCCCAACACAGGGAACCGCGGTTGCATTGCCTCTTGACGCTATAGCTACTTCAGGCTTTCTCATACACCTCAGGCCCGGCAACCGCCGCGGCGCCAGCAAGGACAAGCATGAGCGACAGCCACCAGCACGGCGAAATACGCGCACTGCCCGAATCCCGCCTGTGGATTGCATTCGGGCTCACCAGCACCTTCATGGTCGTAGAGGTCGTCGGCGGCCTGTGGACAGGCAGCCTGGCGCTCATCTCTGACGCCATGCACATGATGACCGACGCCATCGCCTTGCTGCTGGCCCTGATCGCAATCCGGGCGGGCCGCAAGGCGGCGGACCTGATGCGCACCTACGGCTACGCCCGCTTCGAGATCCTGGCTGCCGCCGTCAACGCATTGGTACTGCTGGGTGTGGCCTTCTACATCCTGTACGAGGCGTATCGCCGTTTGGATGCACCTCCCGACATTCAATCGGGCGGCATGCTGGCCGTGGCGATCGCCGGGCTGGTGATCAACCTGGTGTCGATGCGTCTCCTGGCGGGCGCCAAGGATGAAAGCTTGAACGTGAAGGGGGCCTATCTGGAGGTCTGGGCCGACATGCTGGGCTCCGTGGCCGTCATTGCGGGCGCGGTCATCATCTGGCTGACGGGCTGGCGTTGGGTCGATTCCGCGCTGGCCGTGGCCATCGGTTTCATGGTCTTCCCGAGAACCTGGGTGCTGTTGCGCGAATGCATCAATCTGCTGCTCGAAGGCGTGCCGCCCGGCATGAGCCTGAGCGCCGTGCGCGACACCATCGTTCAAACCCCGGGCGTGGCGGGCGTGCACGACATCCACCTGTGGGCGATCACGCAGAAGCAGCCGCTTCTGACCGGGCACGTGGTGCTGCGCCAGGGGGCCGATGGCGAAAGTGTCCGGCTGGACATCGAGCAGCGCCTGCAGGAAGGCTTCGACCTGCACCACACCACGCTGCAGATGGAACGTACCGACCGTTCCGAGCAGGAACACATTCACTGAGCGCAGCGCAAAAAAATGGCCAACCGGTAAGGTTGGCCATTTTGGCGACATCGCAGTATTTGGTGGAGCCGGGGGGAATTGAACCCCCGTCCGCAAGCCCTCTGCAATCAGTTCTACATGCGTAGTCGATTTATTTAGTTTTAACCTTGGACTTAGCCAACCGACAGGCCGGACCAAAGCGATTCACGTAATTTAAATCTGAGCCGTGTGACCCCAGCGCAGACCGATTCCTTGTGAATGTCGCTGCTGTGGTTCGAGGGTTACCCCCCCTAGGAAGTTGCCTTCCTCCACCTGACCCAAGGACAGATCAGTGCAGCGGCTCACCGCTTAAGCGGCGAGAGCGAAACGCTCGTCGTTGGCGTTTGTAGTGTTTCCAGTGGTTTAACGAGCGAACTGGTGCTCGGCATGCCCTGAGTTGTTTCGCGACCCACGTCGAATCCGGATCGGCCCCAAGAAGTCTATTGTACTGGTAAACGCAATAGCCTGCTGCCTTTGCGCAGCCCGCCAGGCAGGGCGGGCTGCGCAAGGTTGCAATCGGTGCCTAGGCCACGTTGGCGCAAGCCGCCTTGCCGGCCGCGCGCGGGCGCGAGGCTGCCATCAGCAGAAACGCCAGGGCCACCGACAGCGCCACGATCGCGGCGGCCGCCCAGCCCAGCGACGCCAGGCCGTACTGGTCGATCACGCGGCCGCCGACCACCGCGCCCAGGCCGATCCCGATGTTGGCGCCCGAAATATTGAGCGATGCGGCAAAGGCGGGCGCTTCGGGGGCGGACTTCATCAGGCGCACGTGGCAGACGATGAACAGGGCCGCCTGGGCAATGCCCCAGGTCGTCAGCGCCACGGCCAGCAGGCCATGTGACTGCATCACGGGGCCGACGAAGGCCAGGCCCGCGGCCATCAGCGCCGAAAACAGCGCGGTGGCGCCCAGCGGGCTGCGGTCGACCAGGCGGCCGCCCAGCGTGTTGCCGATCAGGCCCACCGCGCCAAACGCCATCATCGTCCAGCCAACGACCTGGCCATTGAAGCCAGCCAGGCGTTCCAGCATGTCCGCCAGATAGGTGTAGGCCGTGAACATCCCGGTGAACACCAGCAGCGACAGCAGCACGTGGCCGACGACGATCGGGTTGCGCAAGATGCGCAGCTGCGTGACCAGCTTGACGCTTTCAGCGCGAATGCGGGTGCTGGGGAAGGCCAGCAACAGCAGCAGCGCCTTGGCAAATGCCACCACGGACAGCACCCAGAAGGCGGCGCGCCAGCCGAAGGCGTCCGAGATCAATACGCCAATGGGGATGCCGAACACCGTGGCCGCCACGATGCCGAACGCCACCATCGAGATGGCGCGGCCGGCGCGGGCCGGTCCCACGAGTTCCACGGCGGTGGCGCTGGCCAGCGACCAGAACACGGGCAGCGCCAGCGCGGGGACGAAGCGGGCGATCGCCATGACCCAGATATTGGGGGCCACTGCTGCCAGCGCGTTGGACAGGCCAAACAGCACCAGCACGCCGATGAACAGGCGCTTGCGTTCGATATTGGCCATCAATGCGGTCAGCAGCGGGCCGGTGGCCGCCACGGTAAAGGCGAACAGGGTGACCAGCAGGCCGGCCTGGGACACGGTGACACCCAGGTCGCGGGCCAGGCTGGGCAAGAGGCCGACGATCAGGAATTCCGTCGTCAGAATGGTGAAGCCGGCGGCTGAAAGTAACAGGATGGGCAAAAGCATAGGCAATTCCTGGTGCGCGCGATGCCGTCGGCAACGCGCGGATAGTGCGGGATGGGCGTTCAAAAAAGGTCTGGGTTGCGCACCGGTGACAGGTCGGTGCGCAATTGCACGAGGGCTGCAAGCCGTCGGTGCGTGGCGTGGATCTGCTGTGCGGGCGTTGCCGCACGGCGCCGGCATCTGCCGGGAAAGGCAATCGGGAAGCACCCGAATGCCGGTATGGACTCTACTTTAATTCAACAGCAATGGCGGATAAAGCCACGGTGCTCGGATAAATTGTTCGGTCAAATCAACTAATTCGACCGAACCGTTGTCACGCCGCCAAGGCCGGCGGTCAGCGCACGTCGCGCGGCAGCAGCGGCTGGATCGCCGCCCACAGGTCAGCCGGCGTATCGGCGCAGGCCTCGGCTTCCCAGGTGGACAGGTTTTCGTCCTCGCCGACATAGCCATAAGCGGCTGCCACCGCTGGCATGCCGGCTGCATGGGCGGCCTGGATGTCGCGCAGGTCGTCGCCCACGTAGACGCAGCGATCCACCGAAAAGCCCGCCTCGCGCGCCGCATGTTGCAGCGGCAGCGGATGCGGCTTGGCATGGGCGGTGGTGTCGCCGCAGACCAGGACGGCGCTGTCGCGGGTCAGATCCAGGAATTCGACGATCGGCAGCGTCAGGTAGGTGACTTTGTTGGTGACGATGCCCCAGGACAGGCCGCGCTGGCGGATGTCGTCCAGCAGCGCCTGGATGCCGGGGAACAGCTTGCTGTGTACGGTCGAGCTGGCGGCGTAGTCTTCCAGGAATTGCAGGCGGGTCGGCTCGTAATCAGGGTCGCCGGCCTTCAGGCCGAGCGCCACGCGAAGCAGGCCGCGCGCCCCCTGCGAGGCCACCGGCCGCAGGGCTTCATAGGGCAGGGGATCCAGGCCGCGGCGCGTGCGCTGCTGGTTGGCGGCGGCGGCCAGGTCGGGGGCGGTGTCGGCCAGCGTGCCGTCGAAGTCGAACAGGATCAGGGCGCTCATTTGCGGGTAGCCATCAGGTAGTTGACCGAGGTGTCGGACGTCAGCGAATAGATCTGCGTGATCGGGTTGTATTCCATGCCGCGCATGCCGACCGGTTCCAGGCCGGCGCCGCGGGCGGCCGCGGCCAGCTCGCTGGGCTTGATGAACATGTCGTAGGTATGGGTGCCGCGCGGCAACAGGCGCAGCACGTACTCGGCGCCCACGATCGCGAACAGGAACGCCTTGGCGTTGCGGTTGAGCGTCGAAAAGAACACCCAGCCGCCCGGTTTGGTCAGTGCCGAGCAGGCGCGCACGATGGATGCCGGATCCGGCACGTGTTCCAGCATTTCCATGCAGGTCACCACATCGAACTGGCCGGCTTGCTCGGCGGCCAGCTGCTCGACCGGCACCTTGCGGTAGTCGACCTTCACGCCGGATTCCAGGCCATGCAGGCGCGCCACCTTCAGGGACTTGTCGGCCAGGTCGATGCCGGTGACGTCTGCGCCGGCCCGCGCCATTGCCTCCGACAGGATGCCGCCGCCGCAGCCGACGTCCAGCACCTTCTTGCCGCTCAGGCTGCCCACCGATTCCTGGATCCATTCCAGGCGCAGCGGGTTGATGGCGTGCAGGGGCTTGAACTCGCTTTCGGGGTCCCACCAGCGGCTGGCCAGGGCGCCGAACTTGTCCAGTTCAGCCTGGTCGGCGTTGATGGTGGCTTGGGCGGTGTCGGAGGTATGGGTGGTCATGGGCGGTCCAGCATAAGGCGGCTCTCTATATATAGAGGGGGGTGCAGCGCCGGGCAGCGCCGCGAGTGCCGGGACGTCTGCACGGTTTTGGTGCAAGCCGGGCGAAAAAAAGGGCCTCGCTATGCGAGGCCCCTTATTGTAGCTAGTCCGGCAATTACTTGCGGCTACCCACGATTTCGATTTCAACGCGACGGTTCTGGGCGCGGCCTTCCTTCGTCTTGTTGGAAGCGACCGGGTTCTTCTTACCCTTGCCTTCCGTATAGATACGGTTGGGGTCGATGCCCTTGCTGACCAGGTAAGCCTTGACCGAAGCGGCGCGGCGCTCGGACAGCTTCTGGTTGTAGGCGTCCGTACCGATCGAGTCGGTGTGGCCCACAGCAATGATGGTTTCGAGGTCGATGCCACGTGCTTGCTGGGCGACTTGGTCCAGCAGCTGACGGCCTTCGGGCTTCAGCGTCGACTTGTCGAAGTCGAAGAACGTGTCGGCGTTGAAGACGACCTTGGCCGCCATCGGGGCCGGCTTCGCCTTCGCTTGTGCAACCGGAACGCCGTCGCAGCCGGGGATACCGGTGGCCGGGGTCCAGAACGCATCGCGCCAGCACAGTTCGTTCGTACCGTTCTTCCAAACGTTACCGAACGGATTGCGCCAGTTGTCCACCGTCTGCGGATAGGACTGGGCCGAGGCTACACCCGAGGCCGTGACGGCAGCGAAGGCGAGCGCCAGAGCGAATTTGGAGGGTTTGTTCATGTTTCTCCTCGTTGAGCTTGAAGCTGGATAAGTGACTCGCAGCGAACCCCCGCCGCATATCAGGAAAACGGGGCCAGTATAGCAACGCCAAGAGCTGGTTCAAAGGAATAGCTACTGGGTTTCCTGCGTGCTGGAAACAATCTTAAGGCATTTGGGGGGCTTTGGCTTCCCTGGAGAGGCGCATTGACGCTGGATATGGCGATTTCGGCGCTCCATCCGTTTGGCCTGTTGGTTTTTGGCAACAGGGCGCCTGGGCGTTGGCGGACGCGCCGGCGCCGCCCGCCGCCGACATCCGGTCCAAGGCCCGCGCGGGGCCACGGGCGGCGCCCTTCGGGCCGCGATCCGAATCGAATGATAGAATTTCCTGTTTACCCGGCCCGGGTTCCTCCTTACACGATTCTGTCGTTATATATATGGATTCCTTTGCCAAGGAGACGCTTCCGGTTTCGCTGGAAGAAGAGATGCGCCGCAGTTACCTCGATTACGCGATGAGCGTGATCGTCGGGCGGGCGCTACCGGATGTGCGGGACGGGCTCAAGCCTGTCCACCGGCGCGTGCTCTACGCGATGCACGAGTTGAACAACGACTGGAACCGCGCCTACAAGAAGTCGGCGCGTATCGTCGGGGACGTCATCGGTAAGTACCACCCCCACGGCGACCAGTCCGTCTATGACACCATCGTCCGCATGGCGCAGGATTTCTCCATGCGCTACATGCTGGTCGACGGCCAGGGCAACTTCGGTTCCATCGACGGCGACAACGCCGCCGCGATGCGTTACACCGAAATCCGCCTGGCCAAGATCGCCCACGAACTGCTGGCCGACATCGACCAGGAGACGGTGGACTTCGGCCCCAACTACGACGGCAGCGAGCAAGAACCGCTGCTGCTGCCTTCGCGCCTGCCCAACCTGCTGGTCAACGGCAGCTCGGGCATCGCCGTGGGCATGGCCACGAACATCCCGCCGCACAACCTCCAGGAAGTGGTCGACGGCTGCCTTTACTGCCTGCGCAATCCGGCTTGCACGGTCGATGAACTCATGGAGATCATCCCGGCGCCCGATTTCCCCACGGGCGGCATCATCTACGGCATGTCCGGCGTGCGCGAAGGCTACCGGACGGGCCGTGGCCGCGTCATCATGCGCGCCAAGACCCACTTCGAAGACATGGAAAAGGGCAATCGCCAGGCCATCGTGGTCGACGCGATTCCCTACCAGGTCAACAAGAAGACGCTGCAGGAACGCATTGCCGAGCTGGTCAACGACAAGAAGATCGAAGGCATCTCCGACATCCGCGACGAATCGGACAAGGACGGCATGCGCCTGGTCATCGAGCTCAAGCGCGGCGAGGTGCCCGAGGTTGTCCTGAACAACCTCTACAAGAACACGCAGCTGCAGGACACCTTCGGGATGAACCTGGTGGCGCTGGTCGACGGCCAGCCCCGCCTGCTCAACCTGAAGCAGATGATCGACTACTTCCTGCAGCATCGCCGCGAAGTGGTCACGCGCCGCACGGTGTTCCAGCTGCGCAAGGCCCGCGAACGCGGCCACGTGCTGGAAGGCCTGGCCGTCGCGCTGGCAAACATCGACGATTTCATCGCCATCATCAAGGCCGCGCCGACGCCTCCCGTCGCGCGCCAGGAACTGATGGCCAAGTCGTGGGATTCGTCGCTGGTGCGCGAAATGCTCTCGCGCGCCGACGGCGATACGCCGGGCGGCCGCGCGGCCTTCCGCCCCGACGACCTGGGCGTGGAATTCGGCCTGCAAGGCGACGGCATGTACCGCCTGAGCGACACGCAGGCGCAGGAAATCCTGAACATGCGCCTGCAGCGCCTGACCGGCCTGGAACAGGACAAGATCGTCGGCGAATACAAGGACGTCATGTCCACCATCGCCGACCTGCTGGATATCCTGGCCCGTCCCGAGCGCATCACGACGATCATCGGCGAAGAGCTGCAGGCCATCAAGGCCGAGTTCTCGACCGGCGCCAAGGACTCGCGCCGCTCGGACATCGAGCTGAACGCGACCGAGCTGGACACCGAAGACCTGATCACGCCCACCGACATGGTCGTGACCCTGTCGCACGGCGGCTACATCAAGAGCCAGCCGCTGTCCGAATACCGTTCGCAAAAGCGCGGCGGCCGCGGCAAGCAGGCCACCGCGATGAAGGAAAACGACTGGATCGACCAGTTGTTCATCGCCAACACGCATGACTTCCTGCTCTGCTTCTCGAACCGCGGCCGCGTTTACTGGCTGAAGGTGTGGGAAGTGCCGCAGGGCACGCGCAACTCGCGCGGCAAGCCCATCGTCAACATGTTCCCGCTGGCTGACGGCGAGAAGATCACGGTGGTGCTGCCGGTCAAGGAATTCAGCGAAGATCACTACGTCTTCATGGCGACCTCGCGCGGCACGGTCAAGAAGACCCCGCTGTCCGACTTCTCCAACCCGCGCAAGGCCGGCATCATCGCGGTCGACCTCGACGACGGCGACTACCTGATCGGCGCCGACCTCACCGACGGCAAGCACGACGTCATGCTGTTCTCGGACGCCGGCAAGGCCGTGCGCTTCGACGAAAACGACGTGCGTCCGATGGGCCGCAATGCCCGCGGCGTGCGCGGCATGATGCTCGAAGACACGCAGAACGTGATTGCGCTGCTGGTCGCGGGCGACGAAACCCAGACCGTGCTGACCGCCACCGAAAATGGTTACGGCAAGCGCACCCCGATCGGCGAATACACGCGCCATGGCCGTGGCACCAAGGGCATGATCGCCATCCAGACCAGCTCGCGCAACGGCAAGGTCGTTGGCGCCGTGCTGGTCATGCCTTCGGATGAAATCATGCTGATCACCACCGGCGGCGTGCTGGTGCGTACCCGCGTCGCGGAAATCCGCGAAATGGGCCGTGCCACGCAGGGCGTCACGCTCATCAACGTCGACGACGGCAGCTCGCTGTCCGGCGTGCGCCGTGTCGTCGAAAGCGATGCGGACGACGACGGCGAAGACCTGGAAGACGGCCTGGAAGCGGGTGGCGAAGGCGACGACGCCGGCGCAGCAGATACGACGGAACCTACGGAGCAATAATGGCCCGCCCCTGGAACTTCTCGGCTGGCCCCTCGGCCTTGCCCGAGGTGGTACTGCAGCAAGCCGCTGCGGAAATGCTGGACTGGCACGGCAGCGGCATGTCCGTGATGGAAATGAGCCATCGCGGCAAGCACTTCGTGCAGATCTGCGATGAAGCCGAGAACGACCTGCGTGAACTGCTCGGCCTGTCGCCCGACTACGCCGTGATGTTCATGCAGGGCGGGGGGTCCGGCGAGAACGCCATCGTCCCCATGAACCTCATGGGCCGGCGCGGCGCGCCGGCAGCCGACTTCGTCGTGACGGGCCATTGGTCGTCGCGTTCCTACAAGGAAGCCGGGCGCTATGGCGACACGCACGTCGCCGCCACCAGCGCCCAGGCGACCCAGCTGGACGGTCGCGAACAGGCGCCGTTCACCTGGGTGCCCCCGGTCGATACCTGGAAGGTGCGCCCCGAATCGGCCTACCTGCACCTGTGCAGCAACGAAACCATCGGTGGCGTCGAGTTCATGGACTGGCCCGATACGGCCGCCCTGGGCGCGCCCGACGTGCCGCTGGTCGTCGATGCCTCGTCGCATTTCCTGTCGCGTCCCATGGATGTCAGCCGCTGCGGCATGATGTACGCGGGCGCCCAGAAGAACGCGGGCCCGGCCGGCGTCACCATGGTCATCGCCCGCCGCGACCTGATCGGCCACGCGCTGCCGATCTGCCCGTCGGCGTTCGACTACGCCAACGTGGCCGCGGACCACTCGCGCTACAACACGCCGCCCACCTTCGCCATCTATATCGCCGGATTGGTGTTCAAGTGGGTCAAGGCCAATGGCGGCGTGGCCGGCATGGAAGCCGCCAATCGCGCCAAGGCCGACCTGCTGTACGGCTACCTGGACAGCACCCAGTTCTACCGCAATCCCATCCACGCGCCCGTGCGTTCGCGCATGAACGTGCCGTTCGTGCTGCGCGACGAGTCGCTCAACGACGCCTTCCTGCAAGGCGCCGACGCGGCCGGCCTGACCCAGCTCAAGGGCCACAAGAGCGTGGGCGGCATGCGTGCGTCGATCTACAACGCGGTGCCGCTGGCCGGCGTGGCCGCGCTGGTTGAGTACCTGAAGGAATTCGAGCGCCGCTATGGATGACGATCTGCAGCGCAAGCTGCGCCCCTTGCGTGACCGCATCGATGCGCTCGATGCACAAATTCTGGACCTGCTGTCGCAGCGCGCCCGCGCCGCGCAGGAAGTCGGCGAAGCCAAGCACGCGGCGCATGCCGATGGCCCGGTGCTGCGCCCCGAGCGCGAAGCCGAAGTCATCCGGCGCCTGCAGCAACTGAATCCCGGCCCGTTTCCGGCCGCGGGCGTGGCGTCCGTCTGGACGGAAATCATCTCGGCCTGTCGCGGCCTCGAGCGCGGCATGACGGTTGCCTACCTGGGGCCGCAGGGCTCGTTTTCCGAGCAGGCGGCGCTTGAGCATTTCGGCCATGCCGTGCAGAAACTGCCGTGCGTGTCGTTCGACGAGGTCTTTCGCGCGGTCGAGGCCGGGCAGGCCGACGTCGGCATGGTGCCGGTCGAGAATTCCACCGAGGGTGCGGTCAACCGCAGCCTGGACCTGCTGCTCAATACGCCGCTGCGGATCCTGGGCGAACGCTCGCTGGTGATCCGCCACTGCCTGATGTCGCAGTCGGGCAACATGGACGGCATCAAGACGATTTCCGCGCACCCGCAGGCGCTGGCGCAGTGCCAGGGCTGGCTGACGCGCAACTATCCCGACCTGGATCGCGTGGCCGCGGCCAGCAATTCCGAAGCCGCGCGCCTGTCCGCGTCCGACCCGACCATCGCCGCGATTGCCGGCGAAGTCGCCGCGCCGGCCTGGAACCTGCAGGTCGTCAGCGCCGGCATCCAGGACGACCCGCACAACCGCACGCGTTTCCTGGCCATCGGCAACATCGAGCCCCTGGTCAGCGGCAAGGACAAGACCAGCCTGATCCTGGCTGTCCCCAACCGCGCGGGCGCGGTCTATGAAATGCTGGCGCCCTTGGCTGCCAATGGCGTTTCCATGACGCGCTTCGAGTCGCGGCCGGCGCGCACCGGCGAGTGGGAATACTATTTCTACGTCGATGTCCTGGGACATCGCAATGATCCGAATGTCGCGCTCGCCCTGGATACCCTGCGGGCGCAGGTTGCCTACCTGAAAGTGCTGGGTTCCTACCCGGCGCCGTGAGTCTGCCATGACCAACACCACCAAGCCCCTCGCCGCTCCTGCCCACGTCAGCGCCATCGCGCCCTACCAGGCGGGCAAGCCCATCGAAGAACTGGCCCGCGAGTTCGGGCTGGATCCGGCCGGCATCGTCAAGCTGGCGTCCAACGAAAACCCGCTGGGCATGCCCCAGTCGGCGCGCGCGGCCATGCTGGCTGCCGCCGAATCGCTGGCGCGTTACCCGGATCCCAACGGCTTTGACCTGAAGGCCGCGCTGGCCGCGCGCTACGACGTGCCGATGAACTGGATCACGCTGGGCAACGGCTCCAACGACATCCTGGAAATCGCGGCGCTGGCGCTGCTGGAGCCGGGCGCCTCGGCGGTGTACGCGCAGTATTCGTTCGCGGTCTACCGCCTGGCCACGCAGGCCCGCGGCGCGCGCCACATCGTGGTGCCGGCGCAAGACTACGGCCATGACCTGGACGCCATGTTCGAGGCCATTGCCGACGACACGCGCCTGTTGTTCATCGCCAACCCGAACAACCCCACCGGCACCTTCGTGCCGGGCGACAAGGTGGCTGATTTCCTGGAACGCGTGCATGCCGCGCATGGCGATCGCGTCACGGTGGTGCTGGACGAGGCCTACAACGAATACCTCGATCCTGAACACCGTTTCGACAGCACCGCGCTGGTGCGCCGCTATCCCAACCTGATCGTGTCGCGCACGTTCTCCAAGGCCTACGGCCTGGCGGGCCTGCGGGTGGGCTTCGCGGTGGCGCAGCCGGCCCTGACCGACCTGCTCAACCGCGTGCGCCAGCCGTTCAACGTCAACACCCTGGCGCAGGCCGCCGCGGTGGCCGCACTGGGCGATGCCGCCTACCTGGAAGAGGCCTACGCTTCGAACAAGGCCGGCAAGGCGCAGCTGTGCGCGGCGTTCGACCAGCTCAAGCTGCGCTACGTGCCCAGCTATGGCAACTTTGTCCTGGTGCACGTGGGCGATGCCCCGCGCATCAACCTGGCGCTGCTCAAGCGCGGCGTCATCGTGCGTCCGGTGGCCGGCGACGGCCTGCCTGAATGGCTGCGCGTGTCTATCGGCCTGCCGCAAGAGAACGCCCGCTTCATCGACGCGCTGACCGCCATCCTGTCCGAATGAACGGCGCTTCCTCTACGCCAGATCAGGGGGCCGCTGGCCCCCTGATTCCTGTGCTGGCGGTGGTGGGCGTGGGCCTGATCGGCGGATCGTTCGCCGCGGCGTTGCGCCAGGCGGGGCAGGTGGGCCGGGTGCTGGGGGTAGGGCGCAATGCGCAATCCCTGGCACGCGCCGTCGAGCTGGGCCTGATCGACGAAGCCGTCAGCGCCGAAGACGCCGCGGAACGCGCCGATCTGGTTTTCCTGGCTACTCCCGTGGGTGGCCTGCGCGATGTGCTAGCGCGCATGCTGCCGCATTTGCCGGACCACGTGGTGCTGACCGATGGCGGCAGCACCAAGGCCGAAGTCGTCGACGCCGCGCGTGCGGCGCTGGGCGAGCGCATCGGCCAGTTCGTGCCGGGCCACCCGATAGCGGGCGCCGAACGCACCGGCCCGGAAGCCGCCGACGCGGCGCTGTATCGTGGCCGTTGCGTCATCCTGACCCCGCAGCCTGAAAACAGCGCCGCGGCTGTCGCACTCGTGCGCGCCGCCTGGCAGGCCTGCGGCGCCCGCGTCATCGACATGGATGCCGAGGCGCACGACCGTGTGCTGGCCTCGGTCAGCCATTTGCCGCATCTGCTGTCGGCCGTCTACATGGAGCAGGTCGCTACCGCCGATGACGCCGCGACCCGCCTGGCGCTGGCCGGCAGCGGCTTTCGCGATTTCACCCGCATCGCCGCCGGTTCGCCCGAGATGTGGCGCGATATTTTTCTGTCCAACCGCGGCGCCATGCTGACCGAGATCGCGGCCGTGCGCGCCGTGCTGGATCGCGCCGAGCGCGCGATCGACGGCGGTGATGGCGCGGCCTTGCTGGCGCTGCTCGATACCGCGGCGCAGGCGCGTCGCCATTGGCGCAAGGAGTAGCTGACATGGGCGCTTTGCCTTTCCTGGATCTGCCGCGCGTGCGTCGCGCGCAGGGCGTGATGGCCTTGCCGGGTTCCAAGAGCATTTCCAACCGGGTGCTGCTGCTGGCGGCCATTGCCGACGGCGCCACCACGATCACGGGGCTGCTCGATTCCGACGATACGCGCGTGATGCTGGCTGCGCTGCGCCAGCTGGGCGTGGCGGTGTCCGACCTGGAAAATGGCCAGGTCACCGTGCAGGGCGTGCGCCGCTTTCCGGTGGGCGCCGCCGACCTGTTCATGGGCAACGCCGGCACCGCCATCCGGCCGCTGACGGCCGCGCTGGCCTTGATGGGCGGCGACTACCGCCTGTCGGGCGTGCCGCGCATGCACGAACGTCCCATCGGCGACCTGGTCGACGCACTGGCCGCCCTGGGCGCCCGCATCGACTATCTGGGCCAGCCGGGGTATCCGCCTTTGCACATCGGCCGTGGCCAGATCACCGCGCCCGCCATCACCCAGGTGCAGGGATCGGTGTCGAGCCAGTTCCTGACTGCCTTGCTGCTGGCCGCGCCCCTGCAGGCGGGGCAGAGCGGCCAGCCGGTCGTCATCGAGGTGGTCGGTGAGCTGATCTCCAAGCCGTACATCGAGATCACCCTGAACCTGATGGCGCGCTTTGGCGTCACCGTGCGCCGCGACGGCTGGAGCCGCTTCACCATCGAGGCCGGCGCCAGCTACCGCAGCCCCGGCCGCATCGCGGTCGAGGGCGATGCGTCCACGGCCTCGTATTTCCTGGCCTTGGGCGCGATTGGCGGCGGCCCGCTGCGGGTAACCGGTGTGGGCGCCGACAGCATCCAGGGCGACGTCAAATTCGCCGATACGCTGGCCGCCATGGGCGCCAGCGTCACCTATGGCGACAACTGGATCGAGGTCACCGGCGTGCGCGTGGCCGAAGGCGGCCGCCTGAAGGCCTTCGATACCGACTTCAACCTGATTCCCGATGCCGCCATGACCGCGGCCGCGCTGGCCCTGTACGCCGACGGTCCTTGCCGCCTGCGCAATATCGGCAGCTGGCGCGTCAAGGAAACCGACCGCATCCACGCCATGCAGACCGAGCTGGAAAAGCTGGGCGCGCAAGTGGAATCGGGGCCGGATTGGCTGCGCGTCACCCCGCCCGCCGAAGGCGCCTGGCGCGATGCGCATATCGGCACCTGGGACGATCACCGCATGGCGATGTGCTTTTCGCTGGCCGCGTTCGGTCCGGCGGTGGTGCGCATCCTCGATCCGGGGTGTGTCAGCAAGACGTTCCCGGGTTACTTTGATGTCTACGCGGGCCTGGTGTCGGCGTAGCGTTCACGGGCCGCGGCCCTTTCCTTTTCCATGACTCTGACAGATTCAAGCGTGACTTCTCTCGCTCCCGTCATCACCATCGATGGCCCCACCGCGTCGGGCAAGGGCACCGTCGCCCACCGCGTCGCCAAGGCGCTGGGCTGGGCGGTGCTCGATAGCGGGGCGCTGTACCGGCTGACCGCCCTGGCCGCCATCAACCGTGGCGTGGATGCCGCCGACGAGCCCGCCGTGGCGCGGGTGGCCGAAACGCTGGATGTGCGTTTCGACGGCCCGCACGTCTATCTCGAGGGGGCCGACGTCGGCCACGAGATCCGGCGCGAAGCGGTCGGCAATTTTGCTTCCCGCGTGGCGGCGTTTCCCGGCGTGCGGCAGGCGCTGCTCGAACGCCAGCGGGCCTTTCGCCTGCCTCCCGGCCTGGTTGCCGATGGCCGCGACATGGGTACGGTGGTGTTCCCGGATGCGTCCCTGAAAGTGTTCCTGGTGGCCGATGTGGTCGCTCGGGCCGAGAGGCGGCGTAAGCAGTTGATCGAAAAGGGAATTTCTGCTAATCTTGATGACCTCCTACGAGACATGCGCGAGCGGGACGCAAGAGATACCCAGCGCGCCACGGCGCCATTGGCCCCCGCGGCCGATGCACAGGTACTGGATTCGTCGAACCTGACGATTGCGCAAACCGTGCAGGCGATCCTGGATTTCTGGCAGTCCGCAGCAAATCCGTAGCGCAAACTCGTAGAGCAAGCACGTCGTTTTTTGTTTTTGTTATAGGCCCTGCGCTAGCCAGGCGACACCCCCACGGGACACCCCGCAAGGGCAAACCGGCAGGCAGGTATTTTGACTCCACTGTGGCGGGCAATCCGCTGCGGTGTGTTCTTAACGGCCATTTCGGCCCAATGGATTTCAACCCCATGTCTTCCGTTTCCACTACCGCCGCCGGCGGCGAAAGCTTCGCCGACCTTTTCGCACAAAGCCTCAAGAGCCAGGACATGAAGTCCGGCGAGGTCATCAGCGCCGAAGTCGTGCGCGTCGACCACAATTTCGTCGTCGTCAACGCCGGCCTGAAGTCCGAAGCGCTGATCCCCCTGGAAGAGTTCCTGAATGACCAGGGCGAGCTCGAAGTGCAACCCGGCGATTTCGTCTCGGTGGCCATCGATTCCCTGGAAAACGGCTACGGCGACACGATCCTGTCGCGTGACCGCGCCAAGCGCCTGTCGGCCTGGCTGCAGCTGGAAAAGGCCCTGGAAAACGGCGAACTGGTTACCGGCACCATCACCGGCAAGGTGAAGGGCGGCCTGACCGTCATGACCAACGGCATCCGCGCGTTCCTGCCGGGTTCGCTGGTGGATCTGCGTCCGGTCAAGGACACCACCCCGTACGAAGGCAAGACCCTCGAATTCAAGGTCATCAAGCTCGACCGCAAGCGCAACAACGTCGTGCTGTCGCGTCGCCAGGTGCTGGAAGCCAGCATGGGCGAAGAGCGCCAGAAGCTGCTCGAAACCCTGCACGAAGGTGCTGTGGTCAAGGGCGTGGTCAAGAACATCACCGACTACGGCGCGTTCGTGGACCTGGGCGGTATCGACGGCCTGCTGCACATCACCGACATGGCCTGGCGCCGTGTGCGTCACCCCTCCGAAGTCCTGCAAGTGGGTCAGGAAGTCGAAGCCAAGGTCCTCAAGTTCGACCAGGAAAAGAGCCGCGTCTCGCTGGGCGTCAAGCAACTGGGCGAAGATCCGTGGGTGGGTCTGGCTCGTCGCTACCCGCAAGGCACCCGCCTGTTCGGCAAGGTCACGAACCTCACCGACTACGGCGCGTTCGTTGAAGTCGAAGCCGGCATCGAAGGCCTGGTGCACGTCTCCGAAATGGACTGGACCAACAAGAACGTCGATCCGCGCAAGGTCGTGACCCTGGGCGAAGAAGTCGAAGTCATGGTCCTGGAAATCGACGAAGACCGTCGTCGCATCTCGCTGGGCATGAAGCAGTGCCGCCAGAACCCGTGGGAAGAGTTCGCCACCAACTTCAAGCGTGGTGACAAGGTCCGCGGCGCTATCAAGTCGATCACCGACTTCGGCGTGTTCGTCGGCCTGCCCGGCGGCATCGATGGCCTGGTTCACCTGTCCGACCTGTCGTGGACGGAAACCGGCGAAGAAGCCGTGCGCAACTTCAAGAAGGGCGACGAGATCGAAGCCGTGGTTCTGGGCATCGATACCGACAAGGAACGCATCTCGCTGGGCATCAAGCAGCTGGAAGGCGACCCCTTCAACAACTTCGTTGCCACGTTCGACAAGGGCGCCGTGGTTCCGGGCACCATCAAGTCGGTCGAAGCCAAGGGCGCCGTCGTGACGCTGTCCGTGGACGTCGAAGGCTACCTGCGCGCTTCCGAGATCTCCTCGGGTCGCGTCGAAGATGCCACCACCGTCCTGAACGCCGGCGAAAACATCGAAGCCATGATCGTCAACATCGACCGCAAGACGCGCTCGATCCAACTGTCGATCAAGGCCCGCGACAACGCCGAAACCGCCGAAACGATCCAGCGCATGTCCGATGCCAGCGCCTCGTCCGGCACCACCAACCTCGGCGCGCTGCTGAAGGCCAAGCTGGACCAACAGCGCAACGACGGTTAATTCGTGACCAAGTCGGAGCTGATCGCCGCCTTGGCGGCCCGCTATCCTCAGCTGGCCGCCCGCGACACCGATTACGCGGTCAAGACCGTGCTCGACGCAATGACCCAGGCCCTGGCCTCGGGTCAGCGCATCGAGATCCGCGGTTTTGGCAGCTTCTCGCTGTCGCAGCGGTCTCCCCGCATCGGTCGCAATCCGAAATCTGGCGAACAAGTGCTGGTGCCTGGCAAACAGGTGCCGCACTTCAAGGCAGGCAAGGAATTGCGCGAGCGGGTGGACTTGGTCGGCGGCAACGACGAGGACGCTCAATCCTCTGGATCGAGTGAACCGATGCCGTCCATGGCAGGTCTTCACGCCATGCACTGACGGCACCGGCCAGTAAGGCTGCCTTCGGGCAGATCGGACCGCGAGCAACGCCCCTTGAGCAATCAAGGGGCTTTGTTTTTTGGGGCCTCCCTTCAGTAGTGGAGGTCGCTTACAATTGACCCTCTTGAATACTTAGGAGCATGCGTCATGCGCTACCTTGTCTGGGCCCTGCGATTGCTCGTGTTCGTGGCGGTATTGATGTTCGCACTGAAGAACACCGATCCCGTCGCCGTGAAGTTCTACGCCGATTACGTCGTGCAGGATGTGCCGCTGATCGTCGTCATGCTGGTGGTCTTCGTGGTGGGCGCTCTGTTCGGCCTGCTCCTGACCGTGCCCGCTGCCATGCGCCGCCGCCGCGAGGCCATTCGCCTGCGCCGCGAACTCGACCGCGTCCAGGCCGCCGTCAATGGCACCACGCCGGTCGTGCCGCCGGAAGCCGTTGCCCCGATGTCGCCGCTGTGATGGCGCGGCGCACTCGGCATGCCCACTTTCCCGTACTGAATTACCGCAAGAGCCCGCACAGTGGATTTTGAACCTTGGTGGTTGATATTCGTGCCGGTGTTGTTCGCGCTGGGCTGGCTGGCCGCGCGCTTCGACATCCGGCAGATGCTTCGGGAAACCCGCAGCCTGCCTGACTCTTATTTCCGGGGGCTGAATTTCCTGCTCAACGAGCAGCCCGACCGCGCCATCGATGCGTTCGTCGAAGTCGCCAAGCTCGACCCCGAAACCACCGAACTGCACTTCGCGCTGGGTAGCCTGTTTCGCCGTCGCGGCGAAATGGAACGCGCCATCCGCGTGCACCAGAGCCTGTTGAACCGGTCCGACCTGCCCGTCGCCGAGCGCGAGCATGCACAGCACGAGCTGGCCCAGGATTTTCTCAAGGCCGGCATGCTGGACCGCGCCGAAAGTGGTTTCGAGCAGCTCAAAGACACTCGCTACGCCTTGCCGGCGCTGCGTTCGCTGATCCGCATCTACGAATCGGAACACGACTGGCCGCGCGCCATCGAAGCCGTCAAGACGCTGCATGGCCTGGTCGACGAACCTGTGCCGCAGATCGTGCACTACTACTGCGAACAGGCTGCCACCGCGCTGGCGGCCAAGCCGCCCAACGTCGATGCCGCGCACACGGCGCTTGATGCCGCCGACCACGCCTTGTCCACGGCCGATGCGGGCATGTCGAGCAAGGGCGCCATCGTGCGCACCGCCATGCTGCGCGCGCGCCTGGCCTTGCTCGAACAAGACCCCAAGCGCGAGCGCCTGTACCTGGAGTCGGTCATGACCGACGCCCCCGAATACGCCGGCCTGGTGGCTGAACAGTTGTTGGCCAACTACCGTGTGGCCGATCAGGCCGCGGCCGGCCTTGAACTGCTGCAGCGGCAGTATGCGCGCCATGCCTCGCTCGACCTGTTCAACGTCGTGTTTCGTGAATTGCGCGTGCAGCAAGGGTCTGCCCCCGCCTGGGCATTCGCCCGTGGCGCCTTGCGCAGCCATCCCTCGCTGCTGGGCCTGGATCGCCTGCTCGAAGCCGAACTCGCCAATGGCGAAGGCGCCACCGAACAAGGTCCGGTGCCCGGCGCCGACCTCACGCTGCTGCGCAGCCTGATCCACAAGCATACGCAACGTCTGGACCGCTACGCGTGCCGGAGCTGCGGTTTTCAAGCGCGCCGCTTCTATTGGCAATGCCCGGGCTGCAATGCCTGGGAGACCTACGCGCCGCGTCGTCTGGAAGAACTTGAATGAAGCAATTTCCCGCCGAATCCATTTCGCATAGCCGCGTGCTCGTGGTGGGTGATGTCATGCTGGACCGCTACTGGTTCGGCGAAGTGGAACGCATCTCCCCCGAAGCGCCGGTCCCGGTCGTGCGCGTCGCGCGCCGCGAAGACCGCCTGGGCGGCGCGGCCAACGTGGCCCGCAACGTCGCGGCGCTGGGCGGCCATGTCACCCTGGTGGGCGTACTGGGCGAAGACGAGGCCGGCGACAGCGTGCGCCGCCTGTCTGCCGAGGCCGGTATCCAGGCCGACCTGATCACTGACCGCAGCCTGCACACGACGCTGAAGATGCGCGTGCTGGGCCGCCAGCAGCAGTTGCTGCGGGTCGACTTCGAACAGCATCCGGCGCAGGAAGCCCTGGACAGCATCGACGCCGCCCTGGCGCGCCACCTGGCCAACCACGACATCGTGGTGCTGTCCGACTACGCCAAAGGCGTGCTGGCGCGCGTCGAGTCGCTGATCGCGCTGGCCCGCAATGCCGGCATTCCCGTGCTGGTCGACCCCAAGGGCGACGACTACTCGCGCTATCGCGGCGCGACGCTGGTGACGCCCAACCGTTCCGAAATGCAGCAGGCCGTGGGCCGCTGGAACACCGAATCCGAACTGACCGATCGGGCGCAGCGCCTGCGCGCCGATCTGGACCTGGAAGCCCTGCTCGTGACCCGTTCCGAGCAAGGCATGACTTTGTTTACCGACACGGGCCGCGAACACATCGACGCGCAGGCGCACGAGGTCTTCGACGTATCCGGCGCGGGTGATACCGTGCTGGCCACGCTGGCCGTCTCGCGCGCCATCGACTTGCCGTGGGTGGATGCCATGGGCTGGGCCAACCGGGCCGGCGGCATCGCCGTGGGCAAGCTGGGCACGTCCGTCGTCACCGCCGCCGAATTGGCAGGAGAACTCTCATGATCGTCGTAACCGGAGCCGCGGGCTTCATTGGCAGCAACCTGGTGCGGGGCCTGAACCGCCGCGGTATCCAGGACATCATCGCGGTCGACGACCTGACCGAAGGCGACAAGTTCGTCAACCTGGTCGACTGCAAGATCGCCGACTATCTCGACAAGGACGATTTCCGTCGTCGCGTCGCCGACGGCAGCCTGCCGGAAATCCGTGCGGTGCTGCACCAGGGCGCCTGCTCGGACACCACCGAGCGCAACGGCCGCTACATGCTGGACAACAACTACCGCGTCACGCTGGAGCTGTTCGAGTTCTGCCAGGCGCGCCGCATTCCGTTCCTGTATGCCTCGTCGGCCGCCGTCTATGGCGGTTCGTCGGTCTACGTCGAAGACCCGGCCAACGAAGGCCCGTTGAACGTCTACGGCTATTCCAAGCTGCTGTTCGACCAGGTGCTGCGCACCCGCATGGACAGCCTCACGGCGCAAGTCGTCGGCCTGCGCTATTTCAACGTCTACGGCCCGCACGAGCAGCACAAGGGGCGCATGGCGTCGGTGGCGTTCCACAACATGAACCAGTTCCTGGAGCACGGCCACGTGCGCCTGTTCGCAGGCTGGGATGGTTATGTGGATGGCGGCCAGAGCCGCGACTTCATCTCGGTCGAAGACGTGGTGGCCGTGAACCTGCATTTCCTGGACCACCCGGAAACGTCGGGCATCTTCAACTGCGGTACCGGCCGTGCACAGCCGTTCAACGACGTCGCCGCGGCGGTCGTGAACACCTTGCGCGCCGAACGCGGCGAAGCGCAACTGACGCTGGCCCAACTGGTCGAGCTGGACCTGATCCGCTACATCCCGTTCCCGGACGACCTGAAGGGCCGTTACCAGAGCTACACCCAGGCCGACGTGAGCCAGCTGCGCGCGGCGGGCTTCACCGCGCCCATGCGCGACGTGCAGACGGGCGTGGCCGAATACGTGCGCTACTGGCGCGCCCGCAAGTAGGGCTGCCGGGCTGCCCGCCGGGCCAGGTGGGCGCTTGCCTGTCGCCTTGAGAAAGCCACCGCCTGCTGGTGGCTTTTTTTCGCCCGGGTGGTTGCCGGGGTGGATGCAACCGTTCACTGGCCAGGCATCGCCGATGCGCGCCGGGCCATGATCAGGTCGTGGTGCAACAGCCGTTGCGCCGCCCTTATCCGGAGACCTGTTCATGAATCCCTTTTTGCATTCCACCGTGGCGGCTGATCTGGCGACCCATGTGGCGAACCCAGCGGTGCTTCATGTGACCCCCCATGTTGCGCCCCGACTTGCAGCGCCTTGGCGCCGGCCACGGACGGCGGCGAGTGCAGCGCGCCGCGTGCTGCGGCTGGCGCTGGGCACGGCCCTGCTGGCGGCGGGGCTGGTCAGCGCTCCCGCGCATGCGGTCGACGTCAATGGCGCCACCGCGCAGCAGCTCGAGGGCATCCGCGGCATCGGTCCGCGTACGGCGGAAACCATCGTGCGCGAGCGCGATCGCGGCGGCAAGTTCGAATCCTTGCAAGACCTGGCCGAACGCGTGCGCGGCATCAGTGCGAAGAAAGCCCAGGCATTGGAGGCGGCCGGCCTGACGGTGGGCGGCGCACCCGCGGCCAAGAGCGCCGTGGCGCCAGACCTTGCGGCGAACCCGGCCCGATCCGGTGCCAAGCCCGCCATGGGCGCGGCAGGAGCAGCGGGCCCCGCCAGCGCCAAGGCAGGCGTTGCGGCCCAATCTGCCAAGCCGCCCGCCACGGCGCGGCCTCGCCCATGATCGCGCCATGAACCCCTGGCGCGAGCGCGGCTTTTCGCCTCGGCCCGCGCCGGGGAGAGTTATGATCGGCCTCATGACTACCACCTATCCCACCATCGAGCAGACCGTCGGCAATACGCCGTTGGTGCGTCTGCAGCGCATCCCCGGAGCCGCGGGCGCCGCGCGGGGCAACGTCATCCTGGCCAAGCTGGAAGGCAACAATCCCGCGGGGTCGGTCAAGGATCGCCCGGCGCTGTCCATGATCAAGCATGCGGAAGAGCGCGGCGACATCAAGCCCGGCGATACGCTGATCGAAGCCACCAGCGGCAATACCGGCATCGCCCTGGCCATGGCGGCCGCCATGCGCGGCTACCGCATGATCCTGATCATGCCCGACAACCTTTCGGTGGAACGCCGCGCCGCCATGACGGCCTACGGCGCCGAACTGATCCTGACGCCGGCCGACAAGGGCGGCATGGAATATGCCCGCGACCTGGCCACCGAAATGCAGGCCGATGGCCGGGGCCTGGTGCTGGACCAGTTCGCCAACCCCGACAACCCCCGCGCTCATATCGAAACCACCGGCCCGGAAATCTGGAACCAGACCGACGGCCGCGTGACCCACTTCGTCAGCGCCATGGGCACCACGGGCACGATCATGGGGGTGTCCACCTACCTGAAATCGCGCAATCCCGCGGTGCAGGTGGTGGGGGCGCAGCCGGCCGAAGGCTCGTCCATTCCCGGCATCCGCAAGTGGCCCGAGGCCTATCTGCCCAAGATCTTCGATCGCAGCCGTGTCGACGCCTACGAATCCATCGAGCAGGCCGACGCCGAGGTCATGGCGCGCCGCCTGGCATCCGAAGAAGGCATCTTCGGCGGCATCTCGTCTGCCGGCGCCCTGGTGGCGGCTCTGCGCGTGGCCGAGCGCGTCAACGATGCGACCATCGTGTTCATCGTCTGCGACCGCGGCGACCGTTACCTGTCCACGGGCGTCTTCAACTGATTGCAGGGCCGGGCGGCCGCGTCACGCCCCCGAAAAAAAGCCCCGCGCACCGGATCGTCTCTGGTGCGCGGGGCTTTTGCTTTCGGGCCGCAGCAAGCGCCCTGACGCTTATTCCGGCTGGATGTTGGCGTCTTTCATGACCTTGATCCAGCGTGCGCTTTCGGCCAGGTTGAAGGCTTCGGCTTCCTGGTAGCTCATCGTGCTGGGCAGGGTGCCTTGCGACTTCAGGGCGTCGATCACCTTGGGCGACTGCGACGCTTCGATCATGGCCTTGTTCAGCTTGGCGATGATGGGCTCCGGCGTGTCCTTGGGCACCCACATGCCGTACCAGGTGACGATGTCAAAGCCCGGCAGGCCGTTTTCGGCGATGGTGGGCACGTCGGGCAGCTCGGCCAGGCGGGCCTTGGTGGTGACGGCCAGCGGGCGCACCTTGCCGCTCTGGATCAGGGGCAGGGCGGGCGCCAGCGGCGCGTACATCAGGTCGACATGGCCGCCGGCCACATCGGTCAGGGCCGGGCTGCTGCCGCGGTAGCCCACGTGCGAGATCGACGCCTTGGTGGTGGTGTTGATCAGCTCGCCGGCCAGGTGCGGCAGGGTCGCCACGCCGGGGGATGCGAAGCTGAGCGTGCCCGGCTGGGCCTTGGCCTGGGCGATCAGCTCGCCGAAGGTCTTGAACTTCGAATCGGGCGGCACCACCGCCACCATGGGCACCGTGCCGAGCACGCCGACCATGCGGAAATCCTTGATGGGATCGAAGGTCAGGCTCTTGAACTGGGCGGGGTAGATGCCCTGCACCGACGGATTCATCAGCACCGTGTAGCCATCGGCCGGCGCACGCGCCACCTGGGCGGCACCGATGGTGCCGCTGGCGCCGGGCCGGCTTTCGATCACCAGCGGATGGCCCAGGATCTCGCCCATGCGCACCGCGATCACGCGGCCCACGACGTCGGTCGGGCCGCCCGCCGCCCACGGCATGATCACGCGGATCGGTTTGTCGGGATAGGCGTCTTGCGCCTGCGCGCTGGCCAGCGGCAACGCCGCGATGGCGATCGCCGAACCTGCCGCGGCGAGCAAAGTGCGCTTGTTCATCAGCTGTCTTCTCCTACAAAGGTTAGATTGGCCGAGGGCAGGGCCGCGAGCAGCAGCCCCTTGACCTCTTCCAGTTGTTTTCCAGTGGCGGCTTCGTTTTTCTGCATGCGCCCCAAGGGGCCGGCCACCACGATGGCGAAGGGTTGCTCATAGGCGCGAAAGCCCAGCGAGATGGACATCACGTCCTCGACGTTTTCGCCGATGGAACGTTGCCAGCCGCGCTGGATGCCGGCCTGCAGGTCGCGTTCGAACGCGGCCTGGCTGGTGAGCGTGGTTTCGGTATAGCGGGTGAATCCCGTATAGGTCTTGAACCATTTCTGGCGTTCGTCTTCGGTCAGCACCGACAGCAGGGCCTTGCCCGAGCTGGTGGCGTGCGCCGCCTTGAAGCCGCCAGGCTGGTGCGAGAAGCGGATGGTCTGCTTGGATTCGGCCACGATCAGGTACACCACCTTGTCGTCCGCCAGCTTGGCCAGCAGGGCGGTTTCGCCGGTGATGTCGCGCACGCGCGCCAGGACCGGTTCGATCACCGCGTTCAGGGGATCGCTGCGGCAGATCAGCGTAGCGACGTGGATCAGCTTCTGGGTGGGGTAGTAGCCGTGCTTCTTGCCGATTTCATAGAGGTAGCCGCGCGCGACCATGGTCTTTAGCAGGCCATGGCAACTGGACAGCGGGATCTCCATCTGGGCTGCGATTTCGCTGTAAAGCAGCGGCTTCTGCGCCTCGGCGAAGAGGTTCAGGACATCGAGGACCCGAGCGGCTGTTTTCACATCCATGATGATATTATCCTATACGTGATAAATTTATGTCAATTCGCAGTTAATCGCCTAGGAGTTGCGACGCATGAGATGGAAGAACCGTCCCGAGGGATCGAACTGGGGGGACTTCGGCCCTGATGACCAAAGAGGTTGCCTGAATTACATCACCTCCGCGAACGTGATGAAGGCGATCCAGGAAGTCCGCGAAGGATTGAGCTTCTGCCTGTCGCTGCCGCTGGACTATCCCGGAGGCAACGGCGTCAATGTCCGGCGCCATCCGCCCAAGCTGCGCCCCACCGAAAGGGACGGCGACCTGTACCTGAACTTCCCGCTTGGGCGGCTGCGTCCGGGCTGTGTCGACGTGCTCAGCGACGACATCGTCGAGATGAGCCTGCAGTACTCGACCCAATGGGATTCGCTGGCGCACGTGGGCGCGCTGTTCGACGCCAACGGCGACGGCCTGCCCGAACGCGTCTACTACAACGGCTACCGCCCCAATGAGCACGTGGTGGGGCCGGTGGACTACGACGTGGACAACGGTTTTGCCAAGACCGACCTGGGCCGGGGCGGCGCGTCGAATGCCAAGAAGCTGGACATCACGCACCTGGCCGAGTCGTGCCTGCAAAGCCGGGGCGTGATGGTCGATCTGGCCCGGCACTACGGCCGCGAGCAGAAAGCGGTGGGCTACGACGACCTGATGCGTATCCTGGAAGCGGACCGGATCGAGATCGAGCAGGGCGATATCGTGCTGTTCCATACCGAATTCGGCGATGCCCTGCTGGAAAAGAACCGCGAGCCGGACCCCCACACCTTGCACGAGATCTGCGCCGGCCTGGATGGCAGCGACGACAGGCTGCTGCGGTGGATCACCGATTCGAAAGTGGCCGCCATGGCGTCGGACAACCACGCGCTGGAAATCTACCCGACGCAAAAGCCCAACGCCTGCTGCGCCGCATTGCCGCTGCATCACCATTGCATCTTCAAGCTGGGCATGCCGATCGGTGAGATGTGGTACCTGGGCGCGCTGGCCCGCTGGCTGGCCGCGCATGGCCGCAGCCGGTTCCTGTTGACCGCACCGCCCTTGAATCTGCCGGGTGCAGTCGGTTCGCCTGCCACGCCGGTGGCCACGGTCTGAGCGGCGGTGCCCCACGGCTGAAAGCGTTCGGCTGAAAAAGTACGGGCCCGGCGGCAAGCCGGGCCCGTTGTCTGTGCGGCGTGCGGGGTCAGCGGCCGACCCGGGCCTCGATTTCGCTGGCCAGATCGGCCACCGAGGTGGCGTAGAAATAGCTGCGGTTGTACTTGGTCAGCGCGAAGAAGTTGGGCGTGCCCACGCGGTATTGGGCGGTGCCGCGGGCTTCTTCGACCAGATCCACCACGCCCAGCGGCTGGTTGCCCCAGCCGGTGCTCGAGGCCCCGGGCTGCAGGCGTGCGCCCGCGGCGGTCAGGCTGGTCCAGCTTTGCTTGGGCTCCAGGCCGCCATCGACCAGCGCGGTGGGGTCTGCCGGCAGGGTCACCGGTGCGAACACCGGCAGGCCGCGTTGCCAGCCATGCTGCGCCAGGAAGCTGCCCACCGACATGATCGCGTCGCGGGTGTTGTTGGTCAGGTCGATATGGCCGCTGTCGTCGCCGTCCACCGCGTAGTGCTTGATGCTGGTGGGCATGAACTGCGGCATGCCGATGGCGCCCGCATACGAACCGCGAGTTTCGAGATCCAGCTTGCCGTTCATGACCAGCGTCAGAAAGTCGGCCAATTGGCCACGGAACATGGTGGCGCGTTCGGGCTTGGCCGGGTCCGGGTAGTCGAAGGCCAGGGTGGCCAGCGCGTCGAGCACGCGGAAGTTGCCCATGTTGCGGCCATACAGCGTTTCAACGCCGATGATCGACGCGATGATCGGGGCCGGCACGCCAAAGCGCTGCGCCGCCTGGTTGAGCTGGTCGCGGTGTTCGTTGTAGAACTCCACGCCCCAGCCGATGCGCTTGGGTTCCACAAACCGCGAACGGTAGGTCAGCCAGCTGCGCCAGATTTTCTTGCCCGGGGGCGACGGCGCGATCAGGCGCGCCACCGTGGCGTTGTAGCGCGCGCCTTCCAGCGCCGACACCATTGGCTTGAGCGGCAGGTTGCGTTCGGCCGCCAGCGATTCGACGAAGGCGCGCACCTCGGGCCGCAGGGCGCCCGAGGGCGTCAGGGTGGCCGGGCCGTCATCCGCCGTGTCGGAGCCGGGTGTCGGCGTGGTGGGTCCGATGCGGATGGGAGCGGTGCCGGTGGCCGCCGGCGTCAGGGCGGCGGTCGAATTCGGGGCGGTGGGAGCGGTGGTGGAGCATCCGGCCAGGAGGGCCGTCAGGGTTCCGAGTTGCAGTATTCGCCGACAGATGAACATAATCTTCCTTATGGAGACCATGTATCTTACCCACCCGGCATGCCGCTTGCATGAAATGGGCAGTTGGCATCCGGAGAGCCCGCAGAGGCTGGATGCCATTTCCGACCAATTGCTCGCCAGCGGCTTGATGCCTTATCTGGACGACCGGCAGGCGCCTCAGGCGTCCCGCCACGACCTGCTGCGCGTGCACACTGTCCAGTATCTGGACAGTTTGCGCGAACATACGCCGGACCACGGGTATTACCCGATAGATCCCGACACCCTCATGAACCCGCACACCTACGAGGCCGCGCTGCATGCGGCTGGCGCAGGGGTGGCGGCGGTCGACGCGGTGATGGGCGGCGAGGCCCGCACGGCCTTTTGTGCGGTGCGTCCGCCCGGGCACCACGCCTGCCGCTCGCAGGCCATGGGCTTCTGCTTCTTGAACAACGTGGCCATCGCGGCCCGCCATGCGCTGGATTTCCACGGCCTGTCGCGAGTGGCCATCGTCGATTTCGACGTGCACCACGGCAACGGCACCGAAGATGTCTTCGCGGGCGACGACCGCGTGCTGATGTGCAGCTTTTTCCAGCACCCGTTCTTTCCCAACAGCGGCACGGCCGACCCGGCCGCCAACATGCTGAACGTGCCGGTGGCCGCCTATACGACGGGCGCGGCCGTGCGCCCCATCGTCACCGATACCTGGCTGCCGCGCCTGGAAGCGCACCGCCCGGAACTCATCTTGATATCAGCCGGCTTCGATGCCCATCGCGAGGACGATATGGGGCAGATGGGGCTGGTGGAGGCCGACTATGCCTGGATCACCGAGCAGCTCGTGGACGTGGCCGAACGCCACTGCCAGGGCCGGATCGTCAGCACGCTCGAGGGCGGTTACAACCTGTCCGCCCTGGGCCGCAGCGTCGTGGCGCATATACGGGCGCTGGCGAAGCTGTAGAATCAGGAAAAAATTGTGCAATGCGATCCCGGCGCATACGCCGGGTAATTAATTTCCATTTGGAGGCAGCGGGATGAAGGTGTTGGTACCTGTCAAGCGCGTCGTTGACTACAACGTCAAGGTGCGCGTCAAGTCTGATCAGACTGGCGTGGATATCGCCAATGTGAAGATGTCCATGAACCCCTTTGACGAAATCGCCGTCGAAGAAGCCACCCGCCTGAAGGAAAAGGGCGCCGTGGCCGAAGTCGTGGCGGTTTCTTGCGGCGTTGCGCAATGCCAGGAAACCCTGCGCACCGCCATGGCAATCGGTGCCGACCGCGGCGTGCTGGTCCAGACCGACGCCGAGCTGCAGCCGCTGGCCGTGGCCAAGCTGCTCAAGGCCCTGGTCGACAAGGAACAACCGCAACTGGTGATCCTGGGCAAGCAAGCCATCGACGACGACGCCAACCAGACCGGCCAGATGCTGGCCGCGCTGCTGGACTGGCCGCAAGCCACGTTCGCCAGCAAGGTCGAACTGGCCGACGGCAAGGTCACGGTCACCCGTGAAGTCGACGGCGGCCTGGAAACCCTGACGCTCAAGCTGCCCGCCATCGTCACCACCGACTTGCGCCTGAACGAGCCGCGTTACGTCACGCTGCCCAACATCATGAAGGCCAAGAAGAAGCAGCTGGACACCGTCACGCCGCAAGACCTGGGCGTGGACCCCGCGCCGCGCCTGAAGACCTTGAAGGTCAGCGAGCCGCCCGCCCGCAAGGCCGGCATCAAGGTGGCCGATGTCGCGGCCCTGGTGGACAAACTCAAGAACGAAGCGAAGGTGGTCTGAGATGACGACGCTGGTTATTGCCGAACACGATAACGCCCAGCTCAAGGGCGCAACCCTGAACGCCGTCGCCGCCGCCGCCAAGATCGGAGGCGACGTCCACGTGCTGGTCGCCGGCGCCAACGCCCGCGCCGTGGCCGACCAGGCCGCGCAAGCGGCCGGCGTGGCCAAGGTGCTGCTGGCCGATGCCCCGCAACTGGCCGATGGCCTGGCCGAAAACGTCGCGGCCCAGGTGCTGGCCGTGGCCTCGAACTACAGCCACATCCTGTTCCCGGCTACCGCCTCGGGCAAGAACGTGGCCCCGCGCGTGGCCGCGAAGCTCGATGTCGCCCAGATCTCGGACATCATCGGCGTGGAATCCGCCGACACCTTCCAGCGTCCGATCTACGCCGGCAACGCCATTGCCACCGTGCAATCGGCCGACTCGGTCAAGGTCATCACCGTGCGTACCACCGGCTTTGACGCCGTGGCCGCGCAGGGTGGCTCGGCCGCCGTGGAAGACGTCGCCGCCGTGGCCGATTCGGGCCTGTCGAGCTTCGTCGGCCGCGAAGTCGCCAAGAGCGACCGTCCGGAACTGGCCGGCGCCCGCGTCGTCGTGTCCGGCGGCCGTGGCCTGGGCAGCGCCGAGAACTTCAAGATCCTGGATCCGCTGGCTGACAAGCTGGGCGCCGCGCTGGGCGCATCGCGCGCAGCCGTCGACGCGGGCTACGCCCCCAACGACTGGCAGGTCGGCCAGACCGGCAAGATTGTTGCGCCGCAGCTGTACGTGGCGGTGGGCATCTCGGGCGCCATCCAGCATCTGGCCGGCATGAAGGATTCGAAGGTCATCGTGGCCATCAACAAAGACCCCGAGGCGCCGATTTTCGGCGTGGCCGATTATGGCCTGGTGGGCGATTTGTTCCAGGTCGTTCCCGAACTGACCGGCGCGCTGTAAGCCTCGATATTCCAGTGGTACCCAAAACCCGCGGACATTATGTCCGCGGGTTTTTTCATGGCCGGCTGACAATCGAAACTATTTGATATCGACCCACTAAAACTTTTGATCTTTGGAAAGATTCTGATAATGTGTTCCGCGCGCAGCTAGATTCGCGCAAGTGCTTGGCCTATACATAACGAAGGAGATTCGGGATGGAATGGTTCTTTGACACTCTGCGAAAATATCCGGAGCTTGCAATCTTCCTCACCCTGGGTCTGGGGTACTGGATAGGGGCCAAGAAAATATTCGGATTCAACCTGGGGGCAGTGACCGGCACCTTGCTGGTCGGCGTGCTGGTCGGCCAGCTCGACATCACCATCGCCCCTATCGTCAAGCAAGTCTTTTTCCTGTTGTTCCTGTTCGGCCTGGGCTACGGCGTCGGACCGCAATTCTTCCGTGGCATGAAAAGCGATGGCCTGCCGCAGGTCATCTTCGCCGTCGTCATCTGCGTCATCTGCCTGCTGGTCACCTGGGCGACAGCCGTGGGCTTTGGCTTTGACGCGGGTACCGGTGCGGGCTTGCTGGCCGGCGCGCAGACGATTTCAGCCGTGATGGGCGTGGCGACCGACACGATCAACGGCCTGGGCATCGATGCGGCGACCAAGAAGAAATGGATCGACAGCATTCCGGTGGCCTATGCCGTCTGCTACATCTTCGGCACGGTCGGCAGCGCCTGGCTGCTGGCATCGCTGGGACCCAAGCTGATGCGGGTGGACATCGTCAAGGAGTGCAAGGAGTACGAGGCCAAGATGTCTGGCTCTTCCGATTCGATGGAACTGTCCGGCTACCGCAAGTTCACGGCCCGCGCCTACAAGCTCGAGCACCTGGAATACGTCGGCAAGACTGTCGGTGAATTGGAATCGCACTTCGTCGAGGCGCGCGTGTTCGTCGAACGCATCCGCCGCGGCGACCAGATCATCGACAACGATTCCACCACCGTGCTGCAGGCCGGCGATGTGCTGGGCGTGACCGGCCGGCACGATGCGCTGGTGCTGCAGGCGGCCGGCATCATCGGCACCGAAGTCGAGGACCGCGACCTGCTCAACCTGCCCGCCGAAATCATCGAGGTGGTGCTGACCAACAAGAACCTGGCCGGCAAGACCGTCAAGGAGATTTCCGAGCTGGAATCGGTGCGCCAGCTGGGCCGGGGCGTGTTCCTGCGCAAAGTGGTGCGCGGCGGCCACGAAATGCCGGTCAACTGGGGGCTGAAGCTGGACCGCGGCGATCACCTGTTCATCCTGGGCGCCAAGCGCGACGTGGAACGGGTGGTCGGCAAAGTGGGCTACGTGGACCGTCCCACCGAGCAGACCGACATGGTGTTCGTGGGCTTCGGCATCTTGCTGGGGGGCCTGTTCGGCACGCTGGTGCTGACCGTGAGCGGCATTCCCATCACCCTGTCGACCTCGGGCGGCTCGCTGATCGCCGGCCTGATCTTCGGCTACCTGCGGTCGGTGCATCCGACGTTCGGGCGGGTGCCAGAGCCCGTGCATTGGTTCCTGACATCCGTCGGCCTGACGGCCTTCGTGGCAGTGGTCGGCATCAGTTCCGGGCCGGGCTTCGTGCTGGGCTTCCAGCAATTGGGCGCCAAGCTGTTCATCGCCGGCATCATCGCCACCAGCATACCGATGATCCTGGGGGTGTATATCGCCCGCTACGTGTTCAAGTTCCACCCGGCCATCGTGCTGGGGGTCTGCGCCGGCGCCCGCACCACCACGGCGGCCATCGGGCAGATCACCGAGACCGCCAAGAGCCAGGTGCCCGCGCTGGGCTACACCGTGCCTTATGCCATCGGTAACACCTTGCTCATCATCTGGGGCATCGTCATCGTCATGTTGATGACCTAGCGGCAAATCCCCGCTCGCGCAGCGCGGGCGGGGCATCAAGCGGATACGGGGGAAATCCCCGGCAAGCGCCTGTCAAATCGCAAACCAGGAGTACTGAATAATGGCTTCCACCGCGCCTCTCACCGTCAGCCTGGCCTCGGCCCTGAAAACCACCCGTTCCCGCCAGCGCGACCTGGAGCAACTGTCGCCCTTCGAGCTGAAGGACTACCTGATCACCCTGGCCAAGGACAGCCAGCAGACCGCCGCGCTGACCATGCTGAACGCCGGCCGCGGCAACCCCAACTGGATCGCCACCGAACCGCGCGACGCGTTCTTCCTGCTGGGCCAGTTCGCCATGAAGGAAGCGCGCCGGGTGCGCGATGACGTGATCCTGGCGGGCATGCCGCCCAAGAAGGGCTGCGCCGACCGGCTGCGCAAGTTCCTGTCCAAGAACAAGGGCGCTGCCGGGGCGGACTTCCTGGCCGGGGTGCTGGAGTATGGCGTCAAGATCAAGAACTTCGTGCCGGACGAATGGATCCATGAGCTGACCGACAGCATCATCGGCGACAACTACCCCGTGCCGCCCCGGTCGCTGGTGCACCTGGAGCAGGTGGTGCACGACTACCTGATCAAGGAAATGTGCGACGGCCGTCCGCCCAAGGGCAAGTTCGACCTGTTCCCGGTCGAAGGCGGCACGGCGGCCATGTGCTACATCTTCGACTCGCTGATGCAGAACGGCCTGCTCAAGCAGGGCGACACCATCGCGCTGTTCCTGCCGACCTTCACCCCGTATATCGAAATCGCGCACCTGGAGCGCTTCCAGTTCAAGATCGTGGCCATCAATGCCAGCAGCGTGCGCGCCGACGGCACCCACGACTGGCACTATCCGGCCACCGAGATCGCCAAGCTGGAGAACCCGAAGATCAAGCTGGCGGTGACGGTGAACCCCAGCAATCCTCCGTCGGTAGCGTTCAGCCCGGTAGAGATGAAGCAGATCGTGGGCCTGATCCGCAAGAATCCGGACCTGGTGCTGGTGACCGACGACGTGTACGGCACCTTCGTGCCGAACTTCCGTTCGCTGATGGCCGAGGTGCCGCACAACACCATCTGCGTCTATTCGTTCTCGAAGAACTTCGGGTGCACGGGCTGGCGCCTGGGCGTGATCGCGACCCACGAAAAGAACACGATGGATCGCCGCATCGCTGAATTGCCCGCGTCGTGGAAGCAGCGCCTGAACAAGCGTTATGGTGCCATGACGATGGAGCCGGAAAAGCTCAAGTTCATTGACCGGATGGTGGCCGACAGCCGCAACGTGGCGCTGAACCACACCGCCGGCCTGTCGCTGCCGCAGCAGGTGCAGATGGGCTTTTTCGCCTTGTCGCACCTGCTGGACCTGAAGGATGCGTACAAGCACCTGACGATGCAGATCGTGCGGGCGCGCCGCGATGCGCTGTGGCGCGGCCTGGGGGCGCCGCTGCCGCCGGAAGATCCGATGCGCGGCTGGTACTACGTCGAGCTGGACTTCATGGTGTGGGCCAAGAACACCTACGGCGACGCCTTCTGCAAGTACATGACGACGAACTACGAACCGGTGGACTTCCTGTTCCGCCTGGCCGAGAAGTCGGGCGTGGTGCTGATGGACGGCGGCGGCTTCGGCGGCCCGCCTTGGTCCATCCGCATCTCGCTGGCCAACCTGGACGATGGCGACTATTCCAAGATCGGCAAGCACATGGTCGAGGCCGCCACGGAATACGTCGAAGCCTGGAAGGCCGGCCAGCTGGTGCGTTCGGGCCCGACCGCGGGCAAGGGCCAGACCGTCAAGGCATCGGCGGCCAAGCGCAAGGCCGGCGACAAGGGCGCCGCCAAGAAGGCCGTCAAAAAAGCGGTGAAGCAGGCCGCCAAGGCGGAACGTTCCGCCAAGAAGGCCACGGCGGGCAAGTAGCACCCAGCAGCAACCACCAGGGCGACATGACCTTATGACGTGCTCAGTCGGGTTTTTCAATAGCGTTCCCATCGCGGTGCTGTTCCTGACGGTGGGGTTGGGATACCTGATCGGCAAGCTCAAGGTCGGGCCGATTCAACTGGGCGGCGTGTGCGGCACGCTGATCGTCGCCCTGTTGATCGGCCAGACCGGCTGCCAGATGCGCGGCGACCTGAAAGAGGTCGCGTTCGCCCTGTTCATCTTCGCCATGGGCTATTCAGGCGGGCCGCAGTTCTTTGCCAACCTGAACCGTTCCAGCCTGCGCTACATCGTGCTGCCGGTGATCGAAGCCTTGCTGGTGCTGACCATCGTGCTGGCGGCCGTGCCGCTGTTCGGGCTGGACGCGGGCACCGCGGCCGGCCTGGCAGCCGGTGCGGCGACCGAATCGGCGGTGGTGGGTACCGCCGCCGAAGCGCTCAAGCACCTGGGCCTGCCCGATGCCGACGTGCAGCGCATGGAAGCCAACATCGCCACGGCCTACACGCTGACCTACCTGGTGGGACTGATCAGCATCGTCTTCTTCACCAGCCAGGTGGCGCCGGCCCTGCTGCGCATCAATCTGCGCGAGGCATCCAAGGCGCTGGAAGAAAAGCTGGGCGTGGCCTCGGGGGAAAGCGAAGACAGCAACCTGCCGACGCTGCCGCGCCTGGTGGGACGTTCGCACGTGGTCAAGGATGCGGACGGCAAGACGGTGGCCGAGGTCGAGGCGGCGCTGGGCGGGCGCACGGCCATCAGCCGCATCCTGCGCAATGGCGAGGCGGTCGACGCCGAACCCGGCGACACGCTGGCGACTGGCGACATCGTGGTGGTGCTGGGCCTGCGCCGTTTCGCGTTGCGGGCCGGCTCGGTGATCGGGCCGGAAATCCAGCTGCCCGAAGCCCACGCCGATGATCTGCAGTTGAGCGAGCTGGCGATCATCGTCAGCAAGAAGGCAGTCAACGGCCATACGGTGGGCGAACTGGCCCAGCGGCCGCGCGCCAAGCGGGCCCGCGGCGTGTTTCTGCAATCGATCCAGCGATCCGGGCACATGTTGCCGGTCACGCCCGCCACGGTGGTGCAGTACGGCGACCTGGTGACGCTGGTGGGCACCGAGCCGGAACTGTCCGAGGCCGGGGCGGCGCTGGGCAACGAACTGCGCCGCAGCGGCGTCACCGACCTGGTGTTCCTGGCGTTCGGCATCCTGGCCGGGTTGCTGATAGGCAGCCTGAGCGCGCGCCTGTGGGGCATTCCGGTTTCTCTGGGCAGCGGTGGCGGCGCCCTGGTCAGCGGCCTGGTGTGCGGCTGGATCAACGCCAAGCGGCCCGCGCTGGGCCATATGCCCGACCACGCGGTGCAGTTGCTCAAGGACCTGGGGCTGGCGGTGTTCGTGGCCTGCGTCGGGCTGTCGGCCGGGCCCGAAGCGGTGTCGCTGATCCGCGAGCATGGCGCCGTGCTGCCCTTGATCGGGCTGCTGGTGTCCCTGGGGCCGGCCTGCCTGTCGCTGTGGGTCGGCCACAAGCTGCTCAAGATAGAAGGGCCGCTGCTGGTGGGGGCCATCGCCGGCCAGCACGTCAGCACGCCGGCCATCAGCGCGATTCTGGGGGCGAGCGGCAGCGCCGTGCCGCTGCTGGGCTATACCGTCACCTACGCCATCGCCAACGTGCTGCTGCCGGTGCTGGGGCCGATCATCGTGTCGCTGGCGTATCACCTGAGCTGAGTAGACCGCGCAGTGCGGTGCCGGTGATGCGGCGCGGTTGTCGCGGCGACTTTGCGAGCGGCGCGCCCGCAAACCGCGGTTGAGGGTTTAAGATCGGTTAGGGAAACCACCGAGACCGTCCATCGACCCGCGCCACGCGTGTCACCGAAGGCGGCGCCCCCCCGCATACCGCCGCGTCCGCCGTCACGGACGACAGGCTCATGGAGACACGATGCCCTACCTTACCCCTCTGCAGGATTTCCGCTTTGCGCTGAAAGAACTGGCTGGCCTGGACGACGTCCTGAAATTGCCCGGCTTCGAAGAGGTGACGCCCGACCTGGTGGACGCCATCCTGGAAGAAAATGGCCGCTTCGTCGAGCAGGCGATTGCGCCGCTGAACGTGCCGGGCGACACCCGGCCGCCCGTCTGGAACGATGGGCACGTGACGGCCACGCCGGGCTACGCGCAGGGTTTCAAGGACTATGCCGCCGGGGGCTGGCAGGGCCTGCAGCATCCGCAGGCCTGGGGCGGGCAAGGGCTGCCCAAGCTGGTCGCCGCCGCGCCTGGCGAAAACATCCAGGCGGCCAGCCTGGCATTCTCGTTGTGTCCGATGCTGACCGACGGCGTGATCGAGGCCATCCTGACGGTGGGGTCCGACGAGCAACGAAAAAAGTTCGTCCCCAATTTGATCGGCGGCAAGTGGACGGGCACCATGAACCTGACCGAGCCGCAGGCCGGTTCGGACCTGGCGCAGGTGGCCACGCGCGCCGTGCGCCAGGAAGACGGCAGCTTCCGGTTGTCCGGCCAGAAGATCTTCATCACTTACGGCGAGCACGACCTGGCCGAGAACATCATCCACCTGGTGCTGGCGCGCACGCCGGACGCCCCGCCTGGGGTGAAGGGCATTTCGCTGTTCATCGTGCCCAAGTTCCTGGTCGGCGCCGACGGCAGCCTGGGTGCGCGCAACGACGTCTGGTGCGCGTCGCTGGAGCACAAGCTGGGCATCCACGGCAGCCCCACCGCGGTGCTGCTGTACGGCTCGGGCAAGGGGGAAGCCGGCGAGGGCGCGGTGGGCTACCTGGTGGGCGAGCTGAACCGCGGGCTGGAATACATGTTCATCATGATGAACGCCGCCCGCTATTCGGTGGGGCAGCAGGGCATCGGCGTGTCCGAACGCGCCTACCAGCACGCGCTGGCCTATGCACGCGAGCGGGTGCAGGGGCGGGCAGTGGAAGGCTCGGCCGCGCCGGTCGCTATCGCGCGCCATCCGGACGTGCAGCGCATGCTGCTGACCATGAAGGCGCTGACCGAGGCGGCGCGGGCCGTGTCTTATGTGACGGCGGCGGCGCACGACAAGGGCACGCACCATCCCGATCCCGAGCAGCGCGCCCGCAACCGGGCGTTCTACGAATACATGGTGCCCATCGTGAAGGGCTTTTCGACCGAGTCCGCCGTCGAGGTGGCGTCGCTGGGCATCCAGGTGCACGGCGGCATGGGCTACATCGAAGAGACCGGCGCGGCGCAGTATTACCGCGATGCCCGCATCCTGCCCATCTATGAAGGCACCACCGCGATCCAGGCCAACGACCTGGTCAGCCGCAAGACGCAACGCGACGCGGGCGCCACGGCCTACGCCGCCATCGCTGCCATGCGCGAAACGCTGCGGGCGGTCGAGGCCGAATCCTCGCGCGCTTCGGGCGCCGAGCGCGATGGCCTGCGCTTGCTGCGCGACAACCTGGACAGCGCGATCCAGGCCTATGAGGCCGGGGTGGAATTCATACTTGAGCAATCGGCCGCGAACATCCGCGCGGTCTATTCCAGCAGCGTGCCTTACCTGATGCTGGCCGGCGTGGTGCATGGCGGCTGGCAGATGGCGCGCGCGGTGCTGGCATGCCGCCGGCGTCTGGCCGGGGGCTCGACCGATCCGTTCCACCGCGAGAAGCTGGCCACCGGATTGTTCTATGCGGCGCACATCCTGCCGCGCGCCTTGGCGCTGTCCGCCGCGGTGCGCGCCGGGGTGGTCGCGGACGCGTGCGGGGCCGCTGCGAATATTGCATAAGGTTATATGCCTTGCGTATTTCCCCCGCAACAGGTTTGATGGAAGAATCGATTTCCGGGGCGGCCCTTGCCGCCACTGAAACGATTACCCGGTGGGTCCCGGGCCTGGAGACCCGCCGGTTCCGCAAACCTGAATGCGCACGCAGGAGACACCATGAGTCATCTACGCCTGGGCGATACCGCCCCCGATTTCGAACAGGAATCCTCGGCCGGCCCGATCCGCTTCCATGAGTATCTGGGCAATAGCTGGGGTGTCCTTTTCTCGCATCCGGCCGACTTCACGCCGGTCTGCACGACCGAGCTGGGCTACACCGCCAAGCTGGCCGATGAATTCGCCAAGCGCAACGTGAAAGTACTGGCCCTGTCCGTGGACGGCGCCGATTCGCACAGCAAGTGGATCGAAGACATCAACGACACGCAGTCCACCAAGGTCAATTTCCCGATCCTGGCCGACAAGGACCGCAAGGTGTCCGAGCTGTACGACATGATCCACCCGAACGCCAACGCCACCCTGACGGTGCGCTCGGTGTTCATCATCGACCCGAACAAGAAGGTTCGCCTGACCATCACGTACCCGGCCAGCACCGGCCGCAACTTCAACGAGATCCTGCGCGTCATCGATTCGCTGCAGCTGACCGACAGCCACAGCGTGGCCACGCCGGTCAACTGGGAAGACGGCGACGACGTGATCATCGTTCCGTCCCTGCAGGACGAAGCCGTGATCAAGCAGAAATTCCCCAAGGGCTACAAGGCCGTGCGCCCGTACCTGCGCATTACGCCGCAACCGAATAAGTAAATAAGAAAATCGTGCGCAAGGCGGCCCGCGCCGCCTTGCCCGATTTCGGCGGGCAAGGCCCGTAGCGCCGCGTTTTCCCCTGGGAAAGCGCGGCTTTTTTGCATTTTGGGGGCGCCGCGCACCGCTGCGCTATATGCCTGGGAGCGATGAGCAATCAAAGAATGATTCGTTCCGTTCAGAACAGGCCCCCGGCAAACTTGCTTCCACATTGCCAAACACGGGAAGGGAGCAAGGAATGTCTTTCAGGAAAGCGGGTTGGTTGGCCGCCTTGGCCGCAGTGACGGTGTCCTTTGCCGCGATCGCGCCGGCCCAGGCGCAGCAGAAGCAGACCCTGTTGAACGTGTCCTACGATCCGACGCGCGAGCTGTACCGCGCCATCGATGACGCCTTCATCAAGCAATACAAGGAAAAGGCCAACGTCGATCTGACGATTCGCCAGTCGCACGGCGGTTCGGGCCGCCAGGCGCGCTCGGTCATCGACGGGCTGGAAGCCGACGTGGTGACGCTGGCGCTGGCCTACGACATCGACGCCATCGCCGATCGCGGCCTGGTGCCCGAGAACTGGCAGGCGCGCCTGCCGCAGAACAGCTCGCCGTACACCTCGACCATCGTGTTCCTGGTGCGCAAGGGCAACCCCAAGCAGATCAAGGACTGGGACGACCTCATCAAGGACGGCGTGCAGGTGATCACGCCCAACCCGAAGACCTCGGGCGGCGCGCGCTGGAATTACCTGGCGGCCTGGGCCTACGCGCTGGAAAAGAACGGCGGCAGCGAAGAGAAGGCGCGCGCCTACGTCGGCGATCTGCTCAAGCATGTGCCGGTGCTGGATACCGGTGCCCGTGGTGCCACCACCACCTTCGTCGAGCGCGGCGTGGGCGACGTGCTGCTGGCCTGGGAAAACGAGGCCTTCCTGGCGCTCGAGGAACTGGGTCCGGACAAGTTCGATATCGTGGTGCCGTCGCTGTCCATCCTGGCCGAGCCGCCCGTGGCCATCGTCGACAAGATCGTCGACAAGAAGGGCACCCGCGCCGCGGCGCAAGCCTATCTTGAATTCCTGTACACGCCCGCCGCGCAGGAAATCATCGCCAAGAACTACTACCGCCCGATCGACAAGACCGTGGCCGCCAAGTACGAAAGCAAATTCCCGAAGGTCAAGCTGGTGACGATCGACGACAAGATCTTCGGCGGCTGGCGCAAGGCGCAGAAGGATCACTTCAGCGACGGCGGCACGTTTGACCAGATCTACCAGCCGCAGAAGAAATAAGCGGACAACCAGCGGACGACGGCCATGACTTCAGCCTCGATTCCGGCGGCAAAGGGCGCGCAGGCGCCTTTTGCCGTTCGGCGCAACAGCCCGGGCGTGCTGCCCGGTTTCGGCATTTCCATGGGCTACGCGGTGCTGTACCTGAGCGTGCTCGTGCTGATCCCCCTGGCGGCCTTGCCGATCAAGAGCGCCTCGCTCGGTTGGCAGGGTTTCTGGGACGCCGTGACGGCGCCGCGCGTGGTGGCGTCGTACCAGCTGACCTTCGGCGCATCGCTGCTGGCGGCGCTGGTGAACCTGGTGTTCGGCACCATCGTGGCCTGGGTGCTGGTGCGTTATCGCTTTCCCGGCAAGAAGATCCTGGACGCCCTGGTCGACCTGCCGTTCGCTTTGCCCACGGCGGTGGCCGGCATCGCGCTGACGGCGCTGTATTCCGAAAAAGGCTGGCTGGGCGCGCCGCTGGCCGAGTGGTTCGGTCTGAAAGTGGCGTTCACGCCGCTGGGTATCGTGATTGCGCTGATCTTCATCGGCGTGCCGTTCGTGGTGCGCACGGTGCAGCCGGTGCTGGAAGACGTCGAACGCGAGATCGAGGAAGCCGCGGCCAGCCTGGGCGCCGACCGCTGGCAGACCATCCGCCGCGTGCTGCTGCCCACGATCCTGCCCGCGCTGATGACCGGGTTCGCGCTGGCATTCGCGCGCGCAGTGGGGGAATACGGGTCGGTGGTTTTCATCGCCGGCAACATGCCGATGGTGTCCGAGATCACGCCGCTTCTGATCATCGCCAAGCTGGAGCAGTTCGACTATGCCGGCGCTGCGGCGATCGCGACCGTGATGCTGGCGTTGTCCTTCGTGCTGCTGCTGGTCATCAATCTGCTGCAGGGCTGGCAAGCCCGTCGCGGCTTGGGGAGACAGGCATGAGCGCTGTAGACCGTCCGGCCCACCTGACCGAGCCGCGCTGGGTGCGCGGCGTGCTGCTGTTTCTGGCGCTGGGCTTTCTGACGCTGTTTCTGCTGGTGCCGCTGGCCGCCGTGTTCATCGAGGCGTTCCGCAAGGGCTGGCAGCTGTATCTGGATGCCATCGTCGAACCCGATGCCTGGTCGGCCATCAAGCTGACGCTGCTGGTGGCGGCCATTGCGCTGCCGGTGAACCTGGTGTTCGGCGTGGCCGCGGCCTGGGCCATCACCAAATTCCAGTTCCGCGGCAAGCAGTTCCTGATCACCCTGATCGACTTGCCGTTTTCGGTGTCGCCAGTGGTGGCGGGGCTGGTGTTCGTGCTGCTGTTCGGTACCCAAGGCTGGTTCGGCGGCTGGCTGCAGGACAACGACATCAAGATCGTCTACGCCGTGCCCGGCATCATCCTGGCCACGCTGTTCGTGACCTTTCCGTTCGTCGCGCGCGAGCTGATTCCGCTGATGCAGGCGCAGGGCAGCGAAGAAGAGCAGGCCGCGCTGACGCTGGGCGCCAGCGGCTGGCAGATCTTCTGGCGGGTGACGCTGCCCAATATCAAGTGGGGCCTGCTGTACGGCGCGATTCTCTGCAATGCGCGCGCGATGGGCGAGTTTGGCGCGGTGTCGGTCGTGTCCGGCCAGATCCGCGGCCTGACCAACACCATGACCCTGCACGTCGAGATTCTCTACAACGAATATCAGTACTCGGCGGCGTTCGCGGTGGCCTCGCTGTTGGCGCTCCTGGCGCTGGTGACGCTGGTGGCCAAGAACGTGGTCGAGTGGCGCAACGCGCGCTATCTGCGGGCGGCGGAACTGCCGGTCGAATATCCCGGGCCCGTGACGGCCATCAAGCCGGCCGCCGCCTGATGCGGCCGGCCAGACGGAGACAAGCATGAGCATCGAAGTTCGCAACCTATCCAAGCGTTTCGGCCAGTTCCGGGCGCTGAACGACGTATCCCTGCACATCGAGACGGGCGAGCTGGTGGCGCTGCTGGGGCCATCGGGCTGTGGCAAGACCACGTTGCTGCGCATCATCGCGGGGCTGGAAGCGGCCGACAGCGGCAGCGTGCTGTTCGCCGGTGAAGACGCGACGTCCGTGGACGTGCGCCAGCGCCAGGTGGGATTTGTGTTCCAGCATTACGCGCTGTTCAAGCACATGACCGTGTTCGAGAACGTGGCCTTCGGACTGCGGGTCAAGCACCGTTCGCAGCGGCCGTCGGAAGACCAGATCCAGCGCAAGGTGCATGACCTGCTGGGGCTGGTGCAGCTGGATTGGCTGGCGGACCGCTATCCGGCCCAGCTGTCGGGCGGCCAGCGTCAGCGCATTGCCCTGGCGCGCGCCTTGGCGGTCGAACCGCGCGTGCTGCTGCTGGACGAGCCGTTCGGCGCGCTGGACGCCAAGGTGCGCAAGGAACTGCGCCGCTGGCTGCGCCGCCTGCACGACGAGCTGAACGTAGCCAGTGTGTTCGTCACGCATGACCAGGAAGAGGCGCTGGAAGTGGCCGACCGGGTGGTGCTGATGAACGCCGGCAAGATCGAACAGGTGGGCACGCCGCGCGAAGTCTGGGAAGGCCCGGCCACGCCGTTCGTCTACGGCTTCCTGGGCGACGTGAACCAGTTGCAGGGCGTGGCCAGCCGCGGCGTCTGGGAAGGCGCCGGCCTGTCGCTGCCGGCGCCTGAACTGGCGCAGGCCGAAAACCAGCGCGCCACAGCCTACGTGCGGCCGCACGAGTTCGATATCGAACGCTATCGCGCGGGCGGCGACGGCATCCCGGTGCGCCTGGCGCACGCCTACCTGGCCGGCCCCAGCGCCTACCTGGAACTGACTCGCCAGGATTCCGACGCCATCCTTGAAGCCGAAGTGCCCGAGCACCTGTACCGGGAACTGGGGCTGCAGGACGGTGAAACCCTGCTGGCGCGTCCGCGCCGGGCGCGCATTTTCGCGGTGCAATCATGACGACAACTGAACTGTCCCCGCAGGCCGCACTGGATGCCGATCCGGCGCTGGCCGCCCGCTGGGCTGACCTGATCACCAGGCTGGCGGACATCCGCCAGCGCTATCCCGACGCCGCGCTGGCCTCGTCGCTGGCGGCCGAGGACATGGTGCTGACGCACGCCATCTATGACGCCGGGCTGGACCTGGAGGTCTTCACGCTGGACACCGGCCGCCTGCATGCGGAAACGCTGGGCGTGCTGGACGCCGTGCGCGAGCGCTACGGCCGTGACATCACCGTGTACCGGCCGGTCGCCGAGGCGGTCGAGCGTCACGTGGCCGAACACGGCGCCTTTGCGTTCTATGAAAGCGTGGACCTGCGCAAGACCTGTTGCCAGATCCGCAAGGTCGAACCGCTCAAGCGTGCGCTGGCCGGGCGGGGCGCCTGGATCACAGGCCAGCGGCGAGCGCAGTCGGCCACGCGCGGCGAATTGCACCTGGAAGAAGACGACAAGACCTTCGGCCTCTACAAATTCAACCCGCTGGCCGACTGGAGCGAGGCGGACGTCTGGGGCGCGATTCGCGCCTTGGGCATTCCGTACAACCCGCTGCACGACCAGGGCTACCCGTCCATCGGTTGCGAGCCCTGTACCCGCGCGATCCGTCCAGGCGAAGACCTGAGGGCGGGGCGGTGGTGGTGGGAATCGTCCGATTCCAAGGAATGCGGCCTGCACGCTGGCAACCGCGTCATCAGCGTCGTGCCGGCGCGCACGTGACGCCCGCCGCTCATCAGAAATCTGTTTTAGGGGAATACCTATGTCCGCAGTGATCCAACGCAGCCACCTGGACTGGCTGGAATCGGAAGCCATATTCATCATGCGCGAGGTGGCCGCGGAAAGCGAAAAGCCCGTGCTGCTGTTCTCGGGCGGCAAGGACTCGGTGGTGCTGCTGCGCCTGGCCGAGAAGGCATTCCGCCCCGGGCGCTTTCCGTTTCCGCTGATGCACATCGACACGGGCCACAACTTCGACGAGGTCATCGCCTTTCGCGATGCCCGCGCCGCCGAGCTGGGCGAGACGTTGATCGTGCGCAGCGTGGAAGACTCGATCAAGCGGGGCAGCGTGGTGCTGCGCCGCGAGACCGATTCACGCAATGCGGCCCAGGCCGTGACGCTGCTGGAGGCCATCGAGGAATTCGGCTTTGACGCCTGCATCGGCGGCGCCCGCCGCGACGAGGAAAAGGCGCGCGCCAAGGAACGCATCTTTTCGTTCCGCGACGAGTTCGGCCAATGGGATCCCAAGGCCCAGCGCCCGGAACTGTGGAACCTGTTCAACACGCGGGTGCACCGCGGCGAGAACATGCGGGTGTTCCCGATCTCGAACTGGACCGAGCTGGACGTCTGGCAGTACATCCAGCGCGAGCAGCTGGCCCTGCCGCCGATCTATTTCAGCCACGAGCGCGAGGTGGTCCGGCGCAAGGGGCTGCTGGTGCCGGTCACGCGCCTGACGCCGCCGCAGGACGGCGAGACGGTCGAGCGCCTGCCGGTGCGGTTTCGCACGGTGGGCGATATTTCCTGCACCTGCCCGGTGGCGTCCGACGCCGCCGACACCGCCGCCATCATCGCCGAGACGGCCGTGACCGACATCACCGAGCGCGGCGCCACGCGCATGGACGACCAGACTTCCGAGGCCTCGATGGAGCGCCGCAAGAAAGAGGGCTATTTCTGATTGCACGAGCGGCCGGCGCAGCGCCGGCCACAGGGGACGCACATGAATGCAGTAAACGATTCTTTTCTTTCGGGCGCCGGCACGGGCGTGCTGCGCCTGATCACGGCCGGTTCGGTCGACGATGGCAAATCGACGCTGATCGGCCGCCTGCTGTATGACAGCAAGGGCGTGTTTGCCGACCAGCTGGATGCGATCTCGCGCGCCAAGTACAAGCGCGTGGCCGAAGGCGGTATCGACTTCTCGCTGCTGACCGACGGCCTGGAGGCCGAGCGCGAGCAGGGCATCACGATCGACGTGGCCTACCGCTACTTTTCGACACCGGCGCGCAAGTTCATCATCGCCGACGCGCCGGGCCACGAGCAGTACACGCGCAACATGGTGACCGGCGCGTCCACTGCGGACGTGGCCGTGATCCTGATCGACGCTACCCGCGCTGCCGACGGCAAGCTGCTGCCGCAGACCAAGCGCCACAGCACCATCGCCCGGCTGCTCGGCATCCGCCACATCGTGGTGGCGGTCAACAAGATGGACCTGGTGGACTGGGACCGCGCGGTGTTCGAACGCATCCGCGACGCCTATGCCGACCTGGCGGGCAAGCTGGGCATCGCGCACTTCGACGCGCTGCCGCTGTCGGCGCTGAACGGCGACAACGTGGTGACGCTGTCGGACAAGACACCCTGGTACACGGGGCAGCCGCTGCTGACGCTGCTGGAATCGCTGGACCTGTCCGGCGATGGCCGCAGCGGACCGCTGCGCTTTCCGGTGCAATGGGTGGCGCGTCACGACGGTGATCGCAAGGAAGACTTCCGCGGCTATGCCGGCCGCATCGCCAGCGGCGTGCTGCGCCCGGGTGACGAGGTCACGGTGCAGCCGTCGGGCGTGTCGGCGCGCGTGCGCGAAGTGCGCGTGTTCGACCGCGTGCTGGATGAAGCGGTGGCGGGCGATTCGGTCACGCTGGTGCTGGATCGCGATGTCGATGTGTCGCGCGGCGACGTGATCGTGCATTCAGAGGCGCAAGCGCAAGTCGCGCGCGAGTTCGAAGCCGAGCTGTGCTGGCTCGACGCGCAACCGCTGAACCCGGCGCGCAAGTACTTGCTCAAGCACGGCACGCGACTGACGTCGGCGAAGATCCGCGCGGTGCTGTCGCATCGCGATATCCACGAACTGCAGGAAGTGCAGAACACGGAAGGCACGCTGCGCATGAACGACATCGGCCGCGTCACGTTCACCACGCGCGAAGCGTTGGCGGTCGATCGGTACGACGATGTCGCGGCCACGGGCGCCTTCATTTTGATCGACGAGGCCACGCATCAGACGGCGGCGGCGGGCATGCTTCGGTAAACCGCAAGCAGGCCGCGAAACAACACCCCTGTAGCCCCGAAAAAGGGGTGTTGTTTTTATTCCAAACCCAATGCTGGTGCGGGTTTCCGGCCGATATCGCAAGATGAAATCGAATTGTCCGGACGGCGTCTTCGTCTTGCGGTAAAGTGGGGCTGTCTTACGAAAAGGCTTTTGGTGCTTGTCAAAACCACTGTGTTTTTGTACAGTAGTTTTCATGGCACGCACCGATCATTCTTTTCCCGCCGGTTCTGGGTCCCCGGCTGCCGCCCCCGCCGCCTTGCGCGGTCGGGGTGCGGTTACTAATGTTCGGCATCGCTTTCAGCGCGATGATCGCGTGCAGGTCGACGACGGCTGGTCCGCTTCGGGCCTCCCGGCTGATTTCGTCGATGCTGTCCCCGATATTTCCCCCAAAGTCATTCCCATCCTGCCCGACGCCCGACTGGCGCCCGCGGCCCCCAAGACGACCGTCACGGCCGAAGAAGCCCGCAAGATCCTGTCGCGCAACGATTCGCCCGACATTCCCTTCGATGTGGCGGTCAACCCATACCGGGGATGCGAACACGGCTGCGTCTACTGCTACGCCCGGCCCACGCATTCCTACCTGGGTTATTCCCCCGGGCTGGACTTCGAAACCCGCCTGGTGGCCAAGGCCAATGCGGTAGAGGCGCTGCGGGCCGAAATCAGCCGCCCGGGCTACAAGCCGTCGCCCATCAATATCGGGTCGGCCACCGACGCCTATCAGCCCATCGAACGCGACTGGCGCCTGACGCGCGGCATGCTCGAACTGATGCTGGAAACCCGGCACCCGGTCACCATCGTTACCAAGAACGCCCTGGTCGCCCGCGACCTGGATCTCCTTGCCGCGCTGGCCGAGCAGAAGCTGGTGGTGGTCTACATGAGCATCACCACGCTGGATGCCGGCATGGCCCGCACGCTGGAACCCCGCGCGGCCGCGCCCTGGCGCCGCCTGGAAGCCGTGAGCAACCTCACGGCCGCCGGGGTGCCCGTAGGGGTGCTGGTAGCGCCCGTGATCCCGTTCATCAACGACGACGCCATGGAGCACATCCTGCAGGAATCCAAGGCGGCCGGCGCGCACTATGCCAGCTACACCGTCATTCGGCTGCCCTGGGAAGTCAAAACCCTGTTCGAAGACTGGCTCAACGCCCACTACCCGGATCGCGCCCAGCGCGTGCTGCATCGCATCGAAGACCTGCGCAACGGCCGCCGCAACGATCCCAACTTCGGCTCGCGCATGCGCGGCACCGGCATCTGGGCCGACCTGCTGCGCCAGCGGTTCGCGGTGGCCACGCGCAAGCTGGGCCTGAATCGCCATCGCCTGGCGCTGGATGCCGACCGTTTCCAGCCGCCCTTGGCGGCCGGTGGCGCCGGAGCCCTGTTTTCAACGGCCGCAGGGGCGGCCCCCGTTTCCCTATCCCCGGTTGGCGCGAAAGCGTCTTCAGGGGTCCCTTTTTCCGGCACCCCGTCCGGTGCCACGCCCAGCCGCTCACCGGCGGCCGGCGCCTTTGGGCGCGGCGAGCGCCAATGGCGCGCCGTGGCTGCCGGGCAGTTGTCCTTGTTTGACTGACGCCATGGCGCCGGACGGCCCTTGCCGTTCGCCCGACCTTGTTCGCCCGAGTCCGTTGCTGTTGCCCGTCGATTCTGACTGTCGTTTTTACCGCGCTACCAAGGAGTTCCCATGAACACCGCTCAACTCTCCGTCCTGCCGGACGATCTTGCCGCCGTATCGCTGACCCCGCTGCGCCGTGCCGTGCAACGTGTCCGTACGTTCGGCACCCTGCCGGGCAAGTGGCCGTTTCCCCCGGCCGCCACCGATGTGGCGGCGCCCGCTGCCGGCAACGTCGTGCGCGGCCCGCGCGAACGCAGCCTGGGCAACGCCACGGTCGAACCGGTGTCCGATCAGGTCAGCGTCAAGAGCATGGTGGTGGATGTGGTGCTGGTGCTGGCATGGGGCGCCATGATCCCCGCGCTGATGTGGCTGGGCGCGGCCGGCGGATTCTGACCCTCGCCGGGGTCAGGTCGACCCCAGCAGCACCACGCCGGCCAGAATCGACAGGCAGCCGGCCAGCCGGCCCGGGCCGACTTTCTCGCGCAAGAGGAACATGCCGGCCAGGGTGCCCAGCATCATCGACATTTCCCGGGCGGGGGCCACCAGGCTGAGCGGCGCGCCGTTGCGCAAGGCATACAGCACCAGGATGTACCCCAGCGGCGACAGCAGGCCTACCGCCAGCGCCAGGTGCCAGTGGCCGCGCATGGATTCCCAGGCCTGGGTGCGTCGGCGCAGCATGTGGGGCGTCATCATGGTGGTGCGGGTCACGCAGGTAAACCAGTCGAACAGCACCGGGCTGATCAACAGTACCTTCACGCCGTAGGCGTCCACCACCGTGTAGGCGGCGATGAACAGGCCGATCACCATGCCCCAGCGCACGCCCACCCAGGCCTGGGCGTTGCGGAAAATCGACAGCCGTCCCTGGGTGGCGATCAGCAGCACCCCGATCACCACGCACAGCATGCCGGCAATGCCGGTGCCGGTGGCGGGTTCGCGCAGCAGCAGAAAGGCGCCGGTGGTCGAGAGCAGGGGGCCGGTACCTCGGGCAATGGGGTACACCACCGACAGGTCCGCCACCTGGTAGCCGCGTTGCAGGCACAGGCTGTAGCCCAGGTGCAACAGGCTGGACGTCAGGATCGCGGCCACCACGGGCCAGGTCCATGTCATGCCGTCGTGCAGCAGCACCCAGATCACCCAGGGGGCATACAGCACCGAGGCGCACAGCCCGTAGGCAAACACGAAGGGAGCGCCCACCATGGCCGCGCGCTTGGCGAGGAGATTCCACGTTGCGTGGGCCATCGCCGCCAGGACGACCAATATCAGGGACGAATACGACATGGGGAAAGACAGCGTCTTGTGACGTGTTTGTTACAGGAACTGCTAGGGTACCGCAAAGCGGTGGGCAGGCCGCCATGTTACCTGACGCTCCAGGCAAATTTTGGTGTAGAATCATTGGTTTGCCAAATCTCATCCTCTGCTTGCGGTACATGGTCAATGGGTTCCAACAGGATTCCAACGACCCGATCAACACTAAAACGACATTGACTGGCAAAGCGTTTTTAGTCCGCAAGGCATGATGATCTAGGAGTTCTCATGAACCTTATCGCTATCCTGGAACAGGAAGAGATTGCCCGCCTGACCGGCGGCCAAGCCAAGCCTGAATTTGCTCCCGGTGACACCGTCATCGTGAGCGTGAACGTCGTTGAAGGCACCCGCAAGCGCGTGCAGGCCTTCGAAGGCGTCGTGATCGCCAAGCGCAACCGCGGCCTGAACTCCGCGTTCACCGTGCGCAAGATTTCGTCGGGTGAAGCCGTGGAACGTACGTTCCAGCTGTACTCGCCGCAAATCGCCGGCATCGAAGTCAAGCGCCGCGGCGACGTGCGCCGCGCCAAGCTGTACTACCTGCGCAACCGCTCGGGCAAGTCGGCACGTATCAAGGAAAAGCTGGTCAGCAAGCAAGCCTCGGCGGCTTGATCGCTTATCGGCACACGGCCCTACCAGTGTCGGACGCACACGCCATCCAGCGTTTTCGTTCGGCACGGGTTTCCGGGTTAAAAAGGCACCTGCGAGGGTGCCTTTTTCTATTTGAAAAGCCGAATGTCTGATTCCTCGTCTTCTGCTCGGCCCAGGCGGCCGCTGGCGCGTCCCGGATTCGATCCGGCGTCGCAGCCATGGGTTGTCGCCAACGATTCCCTGCCGGCGGTGCCCGCCAATCTGCTGACGCCCGACTTGCTGCGCGGCACACTCAGCCAGCCGTCTACCTGGACGCTGGAACTGTCGCGCGACAACGATCTGCGCTATCCCGGCCGCGAAGGCGTGCCGGTGCCGGCAGCCGTGCTGATTCCGCTGGTGACGCGCACCGATGGCGTGCACATCATGCTGACCCAGCGCGCTGCGCACCTGCACGATCATGCGGGCCAGGTCAGCTTTCCCGGTGGCCGCATCGAAACCAGCGATGCCACGCCGATTGCCGCGGCGCTGCGCGAGGCGCAGGAAGAAACCGGCTTGCCCGCCAACCACGTCGAAGTGCTGGGCAGCATGCCGCCCTACCTGACGGCCACGGGTTTTTCGATCATTCCGGTGGTGTCGCTGGTCACGCCCGGCTTCCAGCTGGCGCCTGATGCGTTCGAGGTGGCCGAGGTGTTCGAGGTGCCGCTGTCGTTCCTGATGGATCCGGCCAACCACCGCCTGTACGAGGCGCGGCTGGACGATGGCCGGGTGCGCCACTACTACGGCATGCCCTACGGCCGGCACTTCATCTGGGGCGCCACGGCCGGCATGCTGCGCAACCTGTACCACCTGCTGCGCAACGGCTTTCAGCCGCGCTGATTCCTAGTACCGCTGCTGGCCCGCCAGGTTTTCTTCCAGGATGCGCTGGTACAGCGCATAGCGGGCCGGGTCGATCTTGCCCGCTTGCAGCGCCGCGACCACGCCGCAGCCCGGCTCGTGGCGGTGGGTGCAGTTGTAGAAGCGGCAGGACTCGATCGGCAGGGTGAATTCGGGAAAGCCGCGAATGATGTCTTCGCGGGTCAGGTGCTGCAGCCCAAAGGCCTGGAACCCAGGCGAATCGATCAGGTCGCCACCGGGCGCCGGCAGGTGATACAGGCGGGTGCTGGTGGTGGTGTGCTTGCCCATGTCCAGCGCCGTGGAGTGTTCGCGCGTGGCCGCCAGGGCGTCGGGGATCAGGGCGTTCAGCAGCGTGGACTTGCCCATGCCGCTTTGCCCCAGCAGCAGGTTGGTGCGGCCCGCCAGGCGCGGGGCCAGCACGGTATGCACCTTTTCGGGTTCCAGCGCGCTCAGTTCGACGATGTCCACGCCCAGCGCGGCGATGGGCGCCAGGCGCGCGCGGGCGGCGGGCAGGGCGTCGACGAGGTCGGTCTTGTTCAGGATGATCAGCGGCGCGATGCCGGCGCTCCAGGCGCCGGCCAGCGCCCGGCCGGTCAGGTCGTCCGAGAACGTGGGCTGCACCGCGACGACGATCAGCAGTTGGTCGACATTGGACGCAAACTGCTTGGAGCGCATTTCGTCTGACCGGTACAGCAGGTTGCGCCGCGGCAGGATGGCGTCGATGGCGCCTTCGTCCTGGCCCTGGGGCGTGATGCGGACCCGGTCGCCGACGGCCGCGCCGGCCTTCTTGCCCCGCGGGAAGCACTTGCGCAGGCTGCCGTCGGCCAGTTCTACCGTGTAGTGGCGGCCGTGGGCCGCGATGATGCGGCCTTCGTTGGCGGCATTGGCAGGCGCGCTGTCTTGCGGCGCGCTGGCGAAGGTGGCCTTGGAGCGGTCGGACAGGCTCATGCCGCGGGCGCCATCAGGTGGCGGATGCGCACGGCGGCGGGGGGATGGCTATCGTAGAAGGCAGAGTGCACGGGATCGGGTGTCAGGGTGGCGGCGTTGTCGTCGTAGAGCTTGACCAGGGCGGATACCAGGCGGTCGGGCGAGCTTTGTTCGGCCGCGTAGCGGTCGGCTTCGAATTCGTCGCGGCGCGAATACCAGCTGGCCAGCGGCGTGAAGATGAAAGTGAAGACCGGGATGGCCAAAAAGAACAGCAACAGCGCCATGGCATCGTTGCGCCCGCCCAATTGCGGCAGTACGCCCAGCCCTTCGTAGAACCACGGTTGCTGCGCGACCCAGCCCAGGATGGCGAAAAAGCCCAGTGCGGCGGCAAAGCTGAACAGGATGCGCTTGATGATGTGGCGCTTGGCGAAATGGCCCAGTTCGTGGGCCAGCACGGCTTCGATTTCGTCGGCGTTCAGGCGGGCCAGCAAGGTGTCGAAGAACACGATGCGGCGCGAGCGGCCAAAGCCGGTGAAATAGGCGTTGCCATGCGCCGAGCGGCGTGAGCCGTCCATGACGAAGAGGCCGTTCAGCGCAAAGCCGCAGCGCTGGGCTAGGCGCTGGATGCGTCCGGCCAGTTCGGGGTCGGACAGCGGTGTGAACTTGTTGAACAGCGGCGCGATGAACATCGGGTAGATGATCAGCAGCGCCAGGTTGAAGGCGGTCCAGAGCGCCCAGGCCCAGACCCACCAGTATTGGCCGGCGCTACCCATCAGCCAGAGCACCGCGGCGGCCAGCGGCAGGCCCAGCGCGGCGGCGACCAGCAGGCCCTTGAATGCGTCGGACAGGAACAGTTCGGGCGTCATGCGGTTGAAGCCGAAACGGGCTTCGAGCTTGAACTGGCGCCACAATGTGAAGGGCAGGCCCAGCAGGCCGAGCAGCAGCGCCACGGCGACCAGCAACAGCATCTGGCGCAGGAAATCATTGCTGGTAAGCTGGCCTACCAGCAGATCGATCGCCTGCAATCCTCCCATCAGCGTCAGGCATACCAGCAGGATGGCGTCGTAGGTGCGTTCGAGCATGCCCAGCCTGACCCGCGCCACCGTATAGTCGGCCGCCCGCTGGTGGCTGGCCAGGCCGATACGATGCGAGAATTCGGGCGGTACCTGGTCGCGGTTGCGGGCCACGTGGCGGATCTGCCGGGTGGCCAGCCACATGCGCACGGCGATATCGGTCAGCAGGAAGGCAACGAACAGCAGTGTGAACATGGGCAATGCGGCAGGCTCAAGTAGGTATGTGCGAAAATCGCGTGTTTTATAGGCAAATTATATGGCTGTGAACGAAAACCGCCTGGTCTGGCTCGACATGGAAATGACCGGCCTTGACCCTGAAAAAGAACGCATCATCGAGGTCGCCGTGGTGGTGACCGAGGCCGACCTGACCGTGGTCGCCGAAGGCCCCGTGCTGGTGGTGCACCAGTCCGACAGCCAGCTTGACGCCATGGACAACTGGAACAAGTCCACCCACGGCAAGAGCGGCCTGATCGACAAGGTGCGCGCATCGACGATTTCCGAATCGCAAGCAGAGGATACGCTGTTGGCGTTTCTTGCGCAGCACGTGCCGGCGGGCAAATCGCCCTTGTGCGGCAACACCATCAGCCAGGACCGCCGGTTCATGTTTGCTTACATGCCGCGCCTGGAACAGTTCTTCCATTACCGCAACCTGGACGTCAGCACGCTGAAGGAATTGGCGCGTCGCTGGGCCCCCGCGGTATACAAGGGCTTCGAGAAGAAAAGCCGCCACGAAGCGCTGGCCGACATCTACGAATCCATCGACGAACTCAAGTACTACCGCGAGCACTTCCTCAAGGTGTAAGCACCATGGCGTCCTTTCCCGTTGCCCGGATACGCCAGGCCGAACGGCTGGCCCTGGCGCAGGGGCGGGAACTGATGCCCATCGCGGGCGCCGCCGCGGCCGATTTCATCGCGTCGCGGTTTGTGCCGCCCGCCCGGGTGCTGGCCGTGGCCGGCCCGGGCAACAACGGCGGCGATGCGCTCACCGCGGCCACGCGGCTCAAGGCGCTTGGCTACGCGGTCGACCTCTATCTGCCGTCCGGGCCGGATGCCTTGCCGCCCGATGCCTCCCGCGCCTGGCTGCGCTGGCATGAAGCGGGCGGCGCTTCGCTTGCCGCCTTGCCTGATCCCGACGGCTATGCCGTTGTCATCGATGGCCTGTTCGGTATCGGCCTGAATCGTCCCCTGGAAGCGTCCTGGCAGGTCCTGATCGACCGCCTCAACAGCGGTGTCGCGCCGGTACTGGCGCTGGACGTGCCCAGCGGCATCGACGCAGATACCGGCCAGGCGCTGGGCCGCCCCGTGCGCGCCCGCTGGACGCTGAGTTTCATTGCGATGGCGCGGGGGCTGGAGGCGCCGGGGGCGGGCCGCGATGCGGCCGGTGAATGCCATGTGCATGACCTGGGCGTGGCGATGCCGCCGCCCGCGGCCACGGACTGACCCGTTGCTGCCTGGGCGCGTCAGTCAGGCGGCAGGCGGCCGTCCGCCGAAGCGCGACTCGCCTTCGGCCGTCAACGGCGTATAGCGGTCGTTGTCCTTGCCCGCCAGGGCGTCCAGGTGCGCTTCCGACGCATCGAAGACCCGCCAGTAGATCCGCCCGCACAATTCACGCGCCGCGTGGCCCGGCCAGTTGTCCGGCAGCATGGGCGTGGGCAGTTGGGGGTCATGCAGCACGATGCGGCGCCAGCTGTGCAGCAGCAGCACCCGGGCGATGAACGCCTCGGCGGGCGCCGGGGCGTCTTCCAGCAATTTTTCCAGCGGACCGAAATTCTTGATGAATTGCCGGTATTGCTCGGCCACGTCGTCCAGGTTCCAGCATTGCGAGGCCAGGCTGGCGATGGGCAGGCCGCCCGCGCCGGCCAGGTCGCGCGCCGACAGCACCAGGGCGCGGTCGGGGATGCCCAGCTTTTCCAGGATTTCGTGGGCCGCGCGGGCCTCGGTGTGCGGATGGGCGAACAGGCCCGGCGCGATCATGCCGAAGCCTTCCCAGACCAATTCACGGCGCAGCTCGGCGCGTTCGGCCAGGCCGTTGCCGGTGCGCGGCAAAGCCACCAGCGTCCATTCCCCGTTCCAGTCGCGCGGCGCGCCCTCGTAGATGCGCTGCGAGGCGTGTGCGGTATGGCGCGCGCCGTGTTCGGAAATCAGGTAGAGGCTGCGCCGGCCGTGGCGTTCGGATTGCAGCCAGTTCTGCGCCACCAGCCGGAACACGCTGGTGCGCAGCAGGCGCTCGTTGATCCCCAGGGGGGCCAGCAGCTCGATCAGGTCGCCCAGCCAGATGGCGCCGCCATGCAGCGTCAGGGCGTCTCCCAGCAGGCTCACGCACAGGGATTTGGCCCGCGGCGGATCGTTCTTGATCAGGCGTGACAGGTAACGGTCCAGGGGCGACTGAGGGTTTGCCATAAGGGGGGCCGGGGACGGCCGGTATCGGGATCCTCGATATGATACATAAATCCAATGTGATACAGATTTGAGTTTGACAATGGTTTTTTTGTATTAAATAATCCACCTATGACATGACGGCACTGCGCGACGTTTGCTTTGCGTTTGCGCAAACCGTCTCAAGGAGACAACCATGTACGCTCAACTCGTCGAAACCGGCGTCAAGCAGGTCAAGACCGCGGACCAGCTCGAAGGCCCGGAACAGACGTTCCAGCGCCGCATCGACGATGGCGTGCGGATCGAGGCCAAGGACTGGATGCCCGAGGCCTACCGCAAGACGCTGGTGCGCCAGATCTCGCAGCACGCGCACTCTGAAATCGTCGGCATGCTGCCCGAAGGCAACTGGATCACCCGCGCGCCGTCGCTCAAGCGCAAGGCCATCCTTCTGGCCAAGGTGCAGGACGAAGCCGGCCACGGGCTGTACCTGTACAGCGCCGCCGAAACCCTGGGCGTGTCGCGCGACGACCTGATCGACGACCTGCATGCCGGCCGCGCCAAGTACTCCAGCATCTTCAATTACCCCACGCTCAGCTGGGCCGATATCGGCATGATCGGCTGGCTGGTCGACGGCTCGGCCATCATCAACCAGATCCCGCTGTGCCGCTGTTCGTACGGCCCGTACGCGCGGGCCATGGTGCGCGTCTGTAAGGAAGAGTCCTTTCACCAGCGCCAGGGCTATGACCTGCTGATGCAGATGTGCCTGCACGGCACGCCCGAACAGAAGGCGATGGTGCAGGACTCCCTGAACCGCTGGTGGTGGCCGGCGCTGATGATGTTCGGCCCCTCTGATGCCGACTCGCCCAACAGCGCCCAGTCGATGGCCTGGAAGATCAAGCTCTTCTCCAACGACGAACTGCGCCAGAAGATGGTCGACCAGACCGTGCCGCAGGCCGAATTCCTGGGCCTGACCGTGCCGGATCCCGAACTGAAGTGGAACGCCGAACGCGGCCACTACGACTTCGGCGAAATCGACTGGTCCGAGTTCTATGCGGTGCTCAAGGGCAACGGCCCCTGCAACCGCGAGCGCCTGGCCGCGCGCGTCAAGGCGCACGAAGACGGCGCCTGGGTGCGCGACGCGCTGGTCGCCTACGCCGACAAGCAGGCCGAACGCAAGGCTGCCTGAACCTGGCCGGGCCCCGGCCCGGCACTGCCACTCCATCACTTATTCATACCCGGGCGCCGCGCGCCCGGCATTCGAGGATATCCATCATGAGCAAAGACTGGCCTCTGTGGGAAGTGTTCATCCGCAGCCAGCACGGCCTGGCGCACAAGCACGTGGGCAGCCTGCACGCCCCCGATGCGGAAATGGCGATCAACCACGCCCGCGACGTCTACACGCGCCGCAACGAAGGCCTGAGCATCTGGGTCGTGCGCGCCGCCGACATCTCGGCCAGCAGCCCCGGCGACAAGGACCCGTTGTTCGAGCCGGCCAACAGCAAGGTCTACCGGCATCCGACGTTTTTCCCGATGCCCGAAGAAATCAAGCACATGTAAGACGGCGGGGGAGACATGGACAAGACTTTCTTTGAATACCTGCTGCGCCTGGGCGACAGCTCGCTGATCCTGTCGCAGCGCCTGGGCGCCTGGACCGGGCACGGCCCCATCCTGGAAGAAGACCTGGCGTTGACCAACACCGCGCTGGACCTGCTGGGCCAGGCCCGCATGTGGCTGACGCTGGCCGGTGAAGTCGAAGGCGCCGGCCGCGACGAAGACGCGCTGGCCTACCTGCGCGACGCCCACCAGTTCCACAACCCGCTGCTGGTCGAACGGCCCAACGGCAACTACGCCGACACCATGGCGCGCCAGTTCCTGTTCGACGTGTGGCATTACTTCCTGCTGCAGCGCCTGGCCGAATCGTCCGACGAGCGCGTGGCCGCCATTGCCGCCAAGTCGATCAAAGAGGTCACCTACCACGTGCGGCGCTCGTCCGACATGGTGGTGCGCCTGGGCGACGGCACCGAGGTCAGCCATGCGCGCATGCAGGCGGCCCTCGATGACGCCTGGCGTTTCACCGGCGAGCTGTTCGCCGACGATGCGATCGACCAGGACATGGCCGCGCGCGGCATCGGCTGTGAACTGGCTGCCCTGCGCGGCCCCTGGGACCAGCACGTGCGCGAAGTGCTGCAGGAAGCCACCCTGACGGTGCCCGACGCCGCGGCCGCGGACCACCTGGCGTATCGCGGCGGCCGGCAAGGCAAGCACACCGAAGAGCTGGGCTACGTGCTGGCCGAGATGCAGTTCCTGCCGCGCGCCTATCCGGGAGCCACCTGGTGAACGCGCTGGCGCCCGTGTCCATCGACCAGGTCTACGCCTGGCTGCAGGAGGTCCCCGATCCGGAGATCCCCGTGCTGTCGGTGGTCGACCTGGGCGTGGTGCGCGAGGTGTCCTGGGACGGGCAGGCCTGTGTGGTCGTCATCACGCCTACCTATTCAGGCTGCCCCGCGATGCGCGAGATCACCGAAGACATCCGCCAGGTCCTGGCGCGCCATGGCATTGGCGAAGTCCACGTGCAGACCCGCCTGTCGCCTGCCTGGACCACCGACTGGATGAGCGAAAAAGGGCGCGCCGCGCTCAAGGGCTACGGCATCGCCGCGCCCGCGCAGCAGGCCATCGATATCTCGGGCATCAGCCGGCGCGCCGCCGGCCCGGCCATCGAGTGCCCGCGCTGCGGTTCGCGCGATACGCGCCTGGTCAGCAATTTCGGCTCGACGTCGTGCAAGGCGCTGTATCGCTGCGTCGCCTGCCGCGAGCCCTTCGATTATTTCAAGACTCACTGAGCGTGGTTTCCCATGAGCCTGAACCAATTCCATTCCCTGAAGGTGGCCTCGGTGGCGCGCAACACGCGCGACGCGGTGGTCGTCACCTTTGACCTGCCCGACACGCTGGCCGATGAATTCGCCTTCCTGCCCGGGCAATACCTGACGCTGCGCACGCAGTTGAACGGCGAAGAACTGCGCCGCTCGTATTCGATCTGTTCGGCGCCGCGCGACAAGCTCTTGCGCGTGGCCATCAAGAAAGTCGACGAAGGCGCGTTTTCCAGCTGGGCCAACCATGAACTGCAACCGGGCCAGACGCTGGAAGTGATGGCGCCGGCGGGCAACTTCACCGTCGACTTTTCGCCCGAGAACGCGCGCCACTACGTGGCCTTCGCGGTGGGCAGCGGCATCACGCCGGTGTTCTCGCTGGTCAAGACCGCGCTGTCGACCGAGCCCGACAGCAAGTTCACGCTGTTCTTCGGCAACCGCGCGTCGTCGGCCGTGCTGTTTCGCGAAGAAATCGAAGACCTGAAGAACCTGTACATGGAACGGTTCTCGCTGGTCTATGTGATGAGCCGCGAAACCCAGGACATCGAACTCTTCAATGGCCGCCTGGATGGCGACAAGGTCGACCAGCTGATGTCGGCCTGGATGAGCCCCGAGGATATCGATTACGCTTTTGTGTGCGGTCCGCAGACCATGACCGAAAGCGTGGTCGAACGTCTGCAGGCTCGCGGCATCCCGAAGGCGAACATCAAGTTCGAGCTGTTCGGCGCGCCCAAGGGCCCGCGTGCGCTGCGCACCGGGCAGGAAGCCCGCCAGGCCCCCGGCAAGGGGCAATGCGAGGTGACCGTGGTGCAGGACGGCCACAGCCGCAAGTTCGTCATCGACAAGAACAAGGACAGCGTGCTGGATTCGGCGCTGGCGCAAGGTATCGAGCTGCCGTATTCGTGCAAGGGCGGGGTGTGTTCCACCTGCCGCTGCAAGGTGGTGGAAGGCGAAGTCGACATGGATGCCAACTTCGCCCTCGAAGATTACGAGGTGGCTCGGGGCTTCATCCTGAGCTGCCAGAGCTTTCCGGTCAGCGACCGCCTGGTCATCGATTTCGACCAGGAAACCTGACCGCCGCGAGACAAGTCATCGGTTCCGGCCGGTCTGGCCGGGCAGAGAATATTCAATATTTGGAGAGACGCAGTGTCCCAGAAATTCTTCGAACGCCATCAAGCCCTGCTGGAACAGGCCCTGGCCGCCGCCTCGCTGCGCGGCTACTGGAGCCCGTTTGCCGAATCCCCCAGCCCCCGCAACTACGGCGAAACCGCCAACGATGACGGCCGCGCCGCCTTCGAAGCGTTTCAGGGCAAGCCGTTTCCGCTGACGCAGCACGATGCCGACGGCACCGTGGGCGGCGAAAAGTCCCCCTACGGTTTCGACCTGGGCATCACCTATCCCCACGTGCCGGCCCCCAAGCTGGTCGCGGCCGCCAAGCGTGCGCTGGCAGACTGGCGCCGTGCCGGCCCGCAGGCCTGGGTGGGCGTGTCGCTCGAGATCCTGGCCCGCCTGAACAAGCTCAGCTTCGAGATGGCCTACGCGGTGCAGCACACCACCGGCCAGGGCTTCATGATGGCCTTCCAGGCCGGCGGCCCGCACGCGCAGGATCGCGGCTTTGAAGCCGTGGTGTATGCCTGGCAGGAAATGTCGCGCATTCCCGGCGTGGCCATCTGGGAAAAGCCGCAGGGCAAGAACGAGCCGATCCGCATGGAAAAGCACTTCACCGTGGTGCCGCGCGGCGTGGCCCTGGTGATCGGCTGCTCGACCTTCCCGACCTGGAACGGCTACCCCGGCCTGTTCGCCAGCCTGGCCACCGGCAACACCGTCATCGTCAAGCCGCACCCCGGCGCGATCCTGCCGCTGGCGCTCACCGTGAAGGTGGCGCGCGAAGTGCTGCAGGAAGCCGGTTTCGATCCCGACGTGGTGCAGCTGGCCGCGCATGCCGCCGACGAAGACACCGCCCGTCAACTGGCGCTGGACCCGGCCGTCAAGATCATCGACTTCACCGGCAGCACCGCCAACGGCGACTGGCTCGAGAACAACGCCCGCCAGGCGCTGGTCTACACCGAGAAGGCTGGCGTCAACCAGGTCATCATTGATTCGGCCGCCGACCTGAAGGGCGTGGCGCGCAACCTGGCGTTCTCGCTGGCCCTGTATTCGGGCCAGATGTGCACGGCGCCGCAGAACATCTACGTGCCGCGCGACGGCATCCAGACGCCGGAAGGCCGGGTCAGCTTTGATGAGGTTGCCGCCGCTCTGGGCGCCGCGGTCGACAAGCTGGGCGCCGACGCCGCCAAGGCTGTGGAACTGACCGGCGCGATCCAGAACGAAGGCATCGTGGAACGCATCGAAAAGGCCCGTGCGCTGGGCATGCCCGTGGTGGCCGACAGCCGCACGCTGGTACACCCGCAGTTCGAGAATGCCCGCGTGCGCACGCCGCTGGTGTTGCGCACCGAAGCCGGTAACGCGGCCATCAGCCAGGAATGGTTCGGCCCGATCGCCTTCGTGGTGGCCACGGATTCCACCGCGCACAGCATCCAGCTGGCGCGCGACAGCGTGATCCAGCACGGCGCCTTGTCGCTGTCGGCCTACACCACCAACAACGAGGTGGCTGAACAGGTGCAGGACGCCGCCGAAGAATCCGGCGTGTCGCTGTCGTTGAACCTGACGGGCGCGGTCTTCGTCAACCAGACGGCCGCCTTCAGCGATTTCCACGGCACCGGCGCCAACCCGGCCGCCAATGCGGCGCTGTCCGACACGGCCTTCGTGTCGAACCGCTTCCGCGTGGTGCAGACCCGCCGTCACATCTAAGCGGCGGACCCGGACATGAACTATCAAGACATCCAGTTCGAACTCGCCAACGGCATTGCGCGCCTGACGCTGAACCGCCCGGACAAGCTCAACAGCTTCACCGCCAACATGCACGGCGAAGTCGCCCACGCCCTGACGCGCGTCGAAACGGAAGGCGCGCGCGTGCTGGTGCTGACCGGCGCCGGCCGCGGCTTTTGCGCCGGCCAGGACCTGAGCGAGCGCAAGCCCGCGCCGGACGGCACGCCGCCCGACCTGGGCGAGACCGTCGACAAGTTCTACGGCCCGCTGGTGCGCCGCCTGAACGCCTTGCCCTTGCCCGTCGTGGTGGGAGTCAACGGCGTGGCGGCGGGGGCGGGCGCCAACCTGGCATTCGCGGGCGACATCGTCATCGCCAAGGAATCGGCCAACTTCATCCAGTCGTTCTGCAAGCTGGGCCTGATCCCCGACACGGGCGGCACGTTCGTCCTGCCGCGCCTGGTGGGACGTGCCCGCGCGATGGGGCTGGCAATGCTGGGCGACAAGCTCAGCGCGCGCCAGGCCGAAGCCTGGGGCCTGATCTGGCAATGCGTGGCCGACGATGCGTTCGACGCCACGCTCGATCAGCTGGCGCAGCATTTCTCGCGCGCCCCGACCAAGGGCCTGGCCTTTACCAAGCGGGCCTTGCAGGCCAGCCTGGGCAACGACCTGGCGACCCAGCTGGACCTGGAACGCGACATGATGCGCGAACTGGGCCGCAGCGCCGATTACGCCGAAGGCGTGGCGGCCTTCCTGGGCAAACGCGAACCGCAGTTCAAGGGGCAATGATGAGCACGCACGTTCCGCCCGTCGAGGCGCCGGCCGATCCCCAGGAACTGGCGCAGGCCGTGGGCACGGTGATGTATGCCGGCGACGCCGCGTCGCAAGGCCTGGACATGAAGGTCGAGGAAATGGCGCCGGGCTACGCCCGCCTGACCATGCGGGTGCGTCCCGACATGCTCAACGGCCACAAGACCTGCCACGGCGGCTTCATCTTCGCCCTGGCCGACAGCGCCTTTGCCTTTTCCTGCAATTCGCGCAACGTCAGCACCGTGGCCTCGGGCTGCACCATCGACTACCTGGCGCCCGGCTTCGAAGGCGACCTGCTGACGGCGGTGGCGCAAGAGCGTTCGCTGGCCGGCCGCACCGGCGTCTACGACGTCACCGTGACCAACCAGGATGGCCGCAACGTCGCGTTGTTCCGCGGCCGTTCGTACCGGATCAAGGGGCAGATCGTCGGCACGCCGGCTGAAGGCTGAACCCGCCCATCCCCCCAAGACAAGGCCGCCGGACGAGGCGCGCGCGGAGCGAATCCGCGCCGCCCGGACCGGCGTAAAGAGAATTCCAGGAGAGAGATAACCATGTCCAACACCATGAGCAAGCCGGGGCTGGACCCCATCGAGCATGCCAGCCAGGACGAACTGCGGGCGCTGCAGCTGCAACGCCTGAAGTGGTCGGTCAAGCATGCCTACGACAATGTGCCGCACTACAAGAAGGCCTTTGACGAGGCCGGCGTGCATCCGGACGACCTGAAGCAGCTGTCCGACATTGCCAAGTTCCCGTTCACCACCAAGAAAGAACTGCGCGAGAACTATCCGTTCGGCATGTTCGCCGTGCCGCGCGAGCGCATCTCGCGCATCCACGCGTCCAGCGGCACGACCGGCAAGCCCACGGTGGTCGGTTACACCAAGAGCGACCTGGACAACTGGGCCAACCTGGTGGCGCGCTCGATCCGTGCGGCTGGCGGCAAGCCCGGCGATACGGTGCACGTGGCCTACGGCTACGGCCTGTTCACGGGCGGCCTGGGCGCGCATTACGGCGCCGAGCGGCTGGGATGCACGGTCATCCCGATGTCGGGCGGACAGACTGAAAAGCAGGTGCAGCTGATCAACGATTTCCGTCCGGACATCATCATGGTCACGCCCTCCTATTTCTGCAATATTCTCGAAGAACAGCGTCGCCAGGGCATTGATCCGCGTCAAAGTTCGCTGCGCATCGGCATCTTCGGCGCCGAACCCTGGACCGGCCAGATGCGCGCCGACATCGAAGCCGAAGCCGGCATCGACGCCGTCGACATCTACGGCCTGTCCGAAGTGATGGGCCCCGGCGTGGCCAGCGAGTGCGTCGAAACCAAGGACGGCCCGGTCGTCTGGGAAGACCATTTCTACGCCGAGATCATCAATCCGGACACGGGCGAGCCCGTCGCGGACGGCGAGCCGGGCGAACTGGTCTTCACCTCGCTCACCAAGGAAGCGATGCCCATCATCCGCTACCGCACCCGCGACCTGACGCGCCTGTTGCCGCCCACCGCGCGCAGCATGCGCCGCATCGGCAAGATCACCGGCCGCAGTGACGACATGCTGATCGTGCGCGGCGTGAACATGTTCCCGACGCAGGTCGAAGAACTGGTCCTGAAGATCGCGCAACTGGCGCCGCACTACCAACTGGTGCTGTCGCGCTCGGGCAATATGGACGAGCTCGAGATCCTGACCGAAGTGCGCGCCGAATTCTCGACCCTGTCGGATGCGGAACGCGCCGCCCTGGGCAAGCAATTGCAGCATGCGGTCAAGACGCACATCGGCGTCAGCGCCCGCATCCAGGTGTCGGAATCGGGCCATGTCGAACGCACCTTGACGGGCAAGGCCCGCCGCGTGATCGACAAGCGGCCCAAGGGCTGAGGCGGGTGCAGCGTCCCGCGCCGCGCACAGGCGGCGCAGCGACGCTGCTTCGCAATAAAAAAGGCAGCCATCGCTGCCTTTTTTTTGGGCGGGTCCCGCCTATTTCGCGACGGTGCGCACGATGTGCCGGTACCAGAAGTGCAGCAGTGCTGCGGACAGCGCCAACCCCACCATCGCCATCAGCCACATGCTGCCGGCGCCTTGCGGTGAACCCGGCACCAGAACGTTGCGTAGCCCGTCCAGGCCGCCGCGTCCCGGGCCGAAGCCAAACCACCAGCCGCCGACCAGGCCAACGCCGGCCAGCGCCACCGTCTGCAGCAGCAGCGGCACCACGGCCACCTTGTAGGCCCGCAGCAGGTACGAGTTGATGCATTGCATCGAGTCGAACAGGTGGAACAGCGGCAGCACCGCCAGCAGCGTGGTGGCGACCGCGGCGACCTGGGGATCGCCCGTGTAGGCGGCCAGGATCAGCGGCCGGCCGGCCAGCAACACCACCGCCGTCAATAGCGCGCCCATCAGCCCCAGCGCCAGGCCGGCCATGCCGGTGCGATGCGCGTGCGCCAGATTGCCGGCGCCGATCGCCTGCGCCGTCAGCGCGGCGGTGGCCACCCCCAGCGCCATCGGCATCATGTAGCACAGCGCCGCCAGGTTCGACATGATCTGGTGGCCGCCGGTGACGTACGTGCCTTCGCGTGCCACCAGCAGCGCCATGAAGGTGAAGGCGGACACTTCCACCAGGTACGAACCGCCCATCGGGATGCCCAGGCGCAGCAGTTCCTTGAGCGACTTCCAGTCGGGCCGGCCCACGTGCAGGTGGAAGCGGCGGTAGTAGCGGTCATGGGTGACCACCCACAGGCCCAGCCCCAGGCTCATCCACGAGACGAGCGCGGTGGCCAGCCCGGCGCCAGTGGCGCCCATGGCGGGCAGGCCCAGGTTGCCGTAGATGAACAGCCAGTTGAAGAAGGCCTTGAAGCCGATGGCGGTCAGGTTGATCGCCATGACCAGCTTGGGGCGCGACACCGACGTGCCCAGCGCGTAGATGGTGCGAAACACCAGGGCGGCGGGCAGCGCCAGCACCAGTGCGCGCAGGTACGACGCGACGCGGTCGCGCACGGCGGGGTCGACATTGCCCGACATGGACAGCCACAGGTCCGGGAACAGCATCAGGATGGCGCCCACCACCGACAGGCCCAGCGCCAGCCAGACGCCCTGGCCCCAGCTGCGGCCGACTTCCAGGTTGTTGCCGGCGCCGAAGTGCTGCGCCAGGATGGGAATGAGCGCGTGCACGACGCCCATCAGCCCCACGAAAATGGTGATGTAGATAGAGGCGGACAGCGCCATCGCCGCCAGGTCGGTGGCGCTGGCGTGGCCGGTCATGGCGGTGTCCAGCACGCCGAACGAGATGCCGGCCCACTGGCTGATCAGCACCGGCCAGGCCTGTTTGGCGATGCCGCGCAGGGTGGCGCCGAAAGAGATCGGCGCCGCGAGGGAAGGGGTCATCGGTTGGGGCCGACGCGCAGCAGGCGGAACACCTCCTGGCGGTCGGCGCGACGTCCGCCCTGCCACAGCACGTCGGCGCTGTCGCTGTAGGCGGCGGTGTTGTCGCGCAGGCTCTGGTTGGTGGTCTGCTGCAGCACCAGCGTGCACTTGGAGTCGAAGGTGAACGTCAGATTATTGAAAATCAGGAACGACGCGCGCTGGCCGCTGCCCAGGCTGAGTCCGCGCACGCATTCGCCAGGACGGGTGTTCTGCGCCACGGCCTGGGCGAGTTCACCCGACACCGTGCGATAGCTGCGGGCGTAGTCGACCGCGGGCTGCCACAGCAGCACCAGCAGGATCCAGGTCACGGTCAGGCCGCCGGCCGACAGCACGGTGCCGCGCCACAGGGCCTGCGGCTTGACCCGAAGGCGCCAGACCACCAGCGCGATCCAGCTGAGGGTGAACACGACCGCCAGGGCAAACGCGCCCCAGGAAATCACCGGCTCGTAGCCGGTCGTCTGGCGGCCGATGTTGCGCGAAATCTGGGCGGGCCATTGGAAGTGCAGGGCGACCCAGCCCAGCCAGGCGGTGGCGGCCGTGAGCGAAAAACACATCACCGCGAACCAGTCCAGCGTATTGACCACGCCGCGCCGCAGGGTCGGCAGCGAGAATGCGCCCAGCACTGCGCACGGCACGGCCATCAGCACGTATTCGGAATCGCTGGCTTCGTCCAGCCCGAACAGCACCAGCGCCGCGCAGATCAGCAGCATCAGCGGCAGCCAGATATGCGGCGCGTAGATCCAGGCGCGCCAGCGCCAGATGGCCACGAGCGCCAGTGGCCAGGTGGGCCACAGGTACCACGGCAGATCGCGCAGGGTGCGGCCGACGTCGCGCCACGGAGGCACGGCGAACGACGACAGGTTCCAGCTCTTCCAGTTGCGGATCCAGTATTCGCTGCTATGGCTTGCCGGTATCCACCAGGCCAGGATCAGCGCGGCGGCGACCAGTGCGGCCCAGGGCAGCCAACGCTTGTGCTTCCACAAGGGGCCGCGCGGATAGAAGGCGAGCAGGGCGGCGACCATGACCGGCAAGGCGCCGACCCAGCCTCGGGTGAGGAAACTGGCCGCGACCGCGATGCCCAGCGTGGTGGCGCCGGAGATCGGGCGATCCACCGTGCGCGCCATCGAATAGAACGCCAGGGCCTGGCATGCCATGATGGCCGGCACGACGGTGGTTTCATGGGTGCGCTGCAGGATGCCGACGGTTGCCAGCAGCAACAGCAGCGCGGCGTCGGCCAGCATGCGGCCGTAGTCGCGTGGTTCGGGTTCGCCGCCAAACGGCAGGGCCAGCGGCTGGGCTTCGCTGCGGCGGCCCAGCAGGTAGGTGCCGTACCAGACGCTCATGGCCGTAATGCCGAACCACAGCAGGTTCGGCAGACGGCCGGCGGTGATGTCGCCGATGAACGGGCCGAACAGCCAGATCGATACCGCACCCACCCAGGTGATCAGCGGGCCTTCCTCGGCATGGGCCAGGTGCCCCACTTGCGGCAGCAGCCAGGTGATGCCGCCTTCGCGGATGGCGGTGATCATCGTGGCCAGGCCGACCGCGTCATCCGTTTTCCACGGGTCGCGCATGAACAGGCCCGCTACGATGTAGGCCAGCGCCAGCCCAAGCAGAATCAGCCTGGGCAGCTTTGCGGTGGCAACCGACGTGAGCCGGGCCGGAGTGGAAATAGAAAGTGGGGACACGGGCGTTAATGTAACCGAGTGATCGGGAAGCGCCAGCCCCTGGTGTGACGATGAGCAGGGCCCGGGGAAAAAAAAGCAGCCCGAAGGCTGCCTTTTTGCTGTGACTCCCGCAGGAGCGACAGGATCAGGAAGCGGACTTGACCGTGCCGGCCGTACGGGCGAAACGGGCGCGGAACTTTTCCACGCGGCCGGTTTCGACGATACGCGTCTGGGCGCCCGTGTAGAACGGGTGCGATTCGGAGGTCACGTCGCACTTGAAGAGCGGGTACGTCTTGCCATCGAGTTCGATGGATTCGCGCGTGTGGACCGTCGAACGGGTGATGAACTTGTTGCCCGTTTGCAGGTCGGCGAAGACGACTTCGCGGTATTCGGGGTGAATGCCTTCTTTCATGGTGCTTTCCTAGGGCTCAGACAAGAGCCGTTCAAAAGTTAGGGTCGCCAGCAGGATCGCGCGGGGTGCCGCTGTGGGGTGCCACTGGGGTTGCCACAATGGACTGCCGCTGTTCTTGCCACGTATCCGAAAAGTAACTGCGAATTCTAGCATGGGATCGGCTGGATCGGCCAGGGGTTGCGGGTGGCGCTGCGCAGCGCCGCCCGCGTTCCTCTATATGGGGACAGGGTGGCCGGCGATCAGAGTTCCGTGCGCAGCTTCCAGATTTCGGGAAACAGCACCACTTCCAGCATGCGCCGCAGGTAATCCACGCCCGACGTGCCGCCGGTGCCGCGCTTGAAGCCGATGACGCGTTCGACCGTGGTGACGTGGCGGAAACGCCACAGGCGGAAGGCGTCTTCCAGGTCGGTCAGCTTTTCGCCCAACTGGTACAGGTCCCAGTAGCGGTCCGTGTCGCGGTAGACCGTCAGCCAGGCCTGCTCGACGCCGTCCGACGCCTGGTAGGGCTGGGTCCAGTCGCGTTCCAGGTGGTCGGCCGGCACCGTGACGCCGTGGCGGGCCAGCAGGCGCAGCGATTCGTCATACAGCGACGGCGCCTCGTAGGCCTGGCGCACCTGGGCAAGCAGGTCTTCGCGATGCGCGTGCGGCTTGAGCATGGCTGCGTTCTTGTTGCCCAGCAGGAATTCGATCTGGCGGTACTGGTAGCTCTGAAAGCCGCTGGACCGCGCCAGGTAGGGGCGCAGGGCGGAATACTCGGGCGGGGTCATGGTCGCCAGCACGTCCCAGGCGTGCACCAGCTGTTCCATGATCTTGCTGACGCGGGCCAGCATCTTGAAAGCCGGCTGCAGGCGGTCCGCGGCCAGGTTGGCGATGGCCGCGCGCAGCTCGTGCAGCATCAGCTTCATCCAGAGCTCGCTGGTCTGGTGCTGCACGATGAACAGCATCTCGTTGTGCTCGGGCGACAGCGGGTGCTGGGCGCCCAGCAGCGCATCCAGGTGCAGGTAGTCGCCGTAGGTCATGTCGCGCGTGAAATCCAGCTGCGCCTTTTCTTCACGGACGATGTCTTCGGGGCGTTCGGGGCGGCTCATGCTTGGCCTCCGCAGGGCGGCGCGGCGCGGCGGGCGGACGCGGGCAGGCTGCGCCAGCCAGAGAAAGGCAGGCAGGCGCAGGCAAGCGCCATGCGCGGATCGGATAGGTGTGTCATGGTCGTGCTTCTTTCACAAAGCGGGCGGCCGGCGCAAGGCACGGGCGCGCTTGCCGCGCCGCAATGCTGGTTGCGCCCGGCCTGCCCGACGGCCGGTGTTTCAGCCCAGTTCGCGCAAGATGGCGCGCACCGGGCTGGCGTCAGCCTGGACCAGAGCCAGCGGCAGGGCGATCAGTTCGTAATCGCCTTCCGGTACGTCATCGAGCACCAGGTTCTCGAGAACCCGCATGTCGTGGCGCAAGATGGTGTGATGGCTGTCCAGGGTCTTGCTGGACGCGGGGTCGATGCTGGGGGTGTCCAACCCGATCAGCATGACGCCGCGTTCGGCCAGCCATTCGATGGTTTGGGGCGCGTAGGCCGAGAAGTCGTCGGTCCACCATTCCTGGGCGGCGTGCTTGGCCGTGCGCACCAGGATGCGCGGGGGCAGGTTGGCGGCCGCGTGCAGCAGGTGTTCGGGGGTGATGAGCGGGCCGCAGTCGATCGCGTGGATGACGCGGCAAGGACCCAGGAACGGCTCGAGCGACACCGCGCCGATGGCGGCGGCGCCGTTCTGGTAGTGCAGGGGCGCATCGGCATGCGCGCCCACGTGCGGCGACAGCGTGATTTCGCTGACGTTGACCGGACAGCCGGGCGCGAGCGACCACTTCCATTGCTGGCGGTACGGCGTGTCGCCCGGAAACACGGGCGAAGCCGTGGAGACGGGCGGGGAAATGTCCCACAGGCGTTTCATGGAAGTCGCTGGGTCGCGAAAGCGGAAATTAGGTTAAGCCTAAAACAATCTCGGGCCGTAGTCTAACGAAATCCCGGTTGGGACGCAGCCCCCGGGCGCCGCGTTCATAAGCGGCCCAGCTCCGCCATGGATGCGACTTCGTCGCCCGCGACGATCAGGTGGTCCACCAGCGAAACGTCCACCAGCGCCAACGCCTGTTTCAGGTGCCGGGTGAAGGCCTGGTCGGCCGCGCTGGGTTCGGCCAGGCCCGATGGATGGTTGTGCGCCACGATCAGGGCCGCCGCGTGGTGCCGCAGCGCCTCGCGCACGACCTCGCGGGGATAGACGGACGCCTGCGACAGCGTGCCGCGCGCCAGTTCGCCGCTGGCGATCAGCCGCAACTGGCTGTCCAGGTAGAGGGCGATGCAGTGTTCGACGCGGCGGTGCGCCAGCGTGACCTTGCAATATTGTTTCACCCGGGCAGGGTGGTCCAGCGTGCTGTCACGGGTGAGTTCTTCTTCGACGGCGCGCTTGGCCAGTTCCAGCACCGCTGCCAGGGAGCAGGCCTTGGCGGTGCCTAGGCCGGGCACGGCCAGCAATTCTTCCGGCGTGGCCCCCAATAGCCCGCGCAGCCCGGAAAAACGTTCGAGCAGCCGGCCGGACAGGTCCAGCACGTTCAGGCCCGGCACCCCGGTGCGCAGGCCGATGGCGAGCAGCTCGGCATTTTGTAACGCGGCGGCGCCGTGACGCAGCAGACGCTCTCGGGGACGCTCGTGTTTGGACACCCGCACAGACAATTTCATAAGAGGCTCTAAAATCAGGGTTTACTTACTGTTTAAACACGGTGGCAGATCGTGAGCATCGCCTCTAATGAAGTGAACGTTTTGGTCCGTCCGGACTCCTACCTGACGCTGCACTACCGCATCACGCTGGCCTCCGGGCCGGGCCAGGATTCGGTGTTCACCGACACCTTCGACGGCCGTCCGGCCACGCTGCAGATGGGCAGCGGCCAATGGGCGCCGGGCCTGGAAACCGCCTTGCTGGGCAAGGCCGAGGGCGACCGCTTCAGCGTCACCATCGAGCCCGCCGACGCCTATGGCGACCGCAACCCTGAACTGATCCAGCGCGTCACGCGCAAGATGCTGGCCGAACATGCCGGCGCGGACGCCACCTTCGAGCCGGGTGACCTGGTCGAATTCGCCGCGCCCAACGGCGGGCGCTATTCGGGCGTGCTCAAGGAAATCAACGAGGAATCGGCGCTGTTCGATTTCAATCACCCGCTTGCGGGCGTCCGGTTGCGAGTCGACGTGGCGCTGTTGGGAGTTCTCTGATGAGCCAGGTCGTCACCGCTGCCGACGCCGAAGTCCTGCTGGCGCAGCCGCGCGGCTTCTGTGCCGGCGTCGATCGCGCCATCGACATCGTCGAGCGCGCGCTCGAACTTCACGGCGCGCCGATCTACGTGCGCCACGAAATCGTGCACAACCGCTACGTGGTCGAAGACCTGCGCGCCAAGGGCGCCATCTTCATCGACGAACTCGAAGATGCGCCCGCGGGCGCGATCGTCGTCTTCTCGGCCCATGGCGTGTCCAAGGCGGTCCGGGCCGAGGCCGACGCCCGCGGCTTGCAGGTGTTCGATGCCACCTGCCCGCTGGTCACCAAGGTCCACATCGAGGTCGCCCGCATGCGCGCGGCCGGCCGCGAGATCATCATGATCGGCCACAAGGGCCATCCGGAAGTCGAGGGCACGCTGGGCCAGGCCCAGGGCGGCATGTATCTGGTCGAGACCGTCGAAGACGTGGCCGGCCTGGAAGTCACCAATCCCGACAACCTTGCCTACGTCACGCAGACGACGCTGTCGGTGGACGACGCCGCGGCTGTCTCCAAGGCGCTCAAAGCGCGCTTTCCCAGCATCGTCGAGCCCAAGAAAAGCGACATCTGCTATGCCACCCAGAACCGCCAGGACGCGGTCAAGGTGCTGTCGCCCGAGTGCGACCTGGTGCTGGTGGTGGGCAGCCCCAACAGCTCAAATTCCAATCGCCTGCGTGAAGTCGCCGACCGCATGGGCGTGGCGTCGTACCTGATCGACGGCGCGCAATCCATCGATCCGGCCTGGCTGGTCGGGCGCAAGCGCATCGGCGTCACTGCCGGGGCCTCGGCGCCGGAGATCCTGGTGCAGCAGGTGATCGCCCGCGTCAAGGAATTGGGCGCGGTGTCGGTACGCACCATGCCGGGCCTGGAAGAAAACGTGGCGTTCCCGCTGCCCAAGGGCCTGTCGCGCAAGGCCGCGCAGACCGAATCGCTGGAATAGACGCGCAGCGCTCGAGCGCACCCCGATAGACGCAACGCCCGGCGGGCGTTGCGCGCGACAAGAACCAAGGAGACTTCATGCAGTTGTACAGCTATTTCCGCAGCTCGGCCGCGTACCGGGTGCGCATCGCCCTGAACCTGAAAGGCCTGCCGTACGAATACCTGGCTGTGCATCTCTTGAAGGATGGCGGGCAGCAGTTGTCGCCCGGCTATCGCAAGGTCAATCCGACGGGCCTGGTGCCCACGCTGATCGACGGCGACGCCGTCATCGGCCAGTCGCTGGCCATCATCGAGTACCTGGAAGAAACCCATCCGCAGGTGCCGCTGTTGCCGGCGGACCCGATCGGCCGCGCGCGGGTGCGCGACCTGGCGTTGGGCATTGCCTGCGACACGCATCCCTTGAACAACCTGCGGGTGCTGAAATACCTGAAGCACACGCTGGGCGTGGACGAAGCCGCCAAGAACGCCTGGTATCGGCACTGGGTGGATCAGGGGCTGCAAGCCCTGGAAGCGCAATTGACGGGCTCCCAAGCCACCGGCAAGTTCTGCCATGGCGATACGCCCACCATTGCCGATCTTTGCCTGGTGCCGCAGGTGGCCAACGCGCGCCGCCTGGAATGCGACCTGAGCGCCATGCCCACGGTGGTGCGCATCGACGCCGCCTGCCGCGAATTGGCCGCCTTCGACGCGGCCGCGCCGGGCAAGCAGCCGGACGCCGAATAAAGCCAAACCGGCCGGGCTCCAGATGGAGTCCCGGCCGGTCGGTGTGACGCCGCGGTGCAGCGCTGCGGCTCAAATCAGCGGTTCAATCCCGCGGTTCAATCCCCGCGGTTCAACCCAACTGCACCGGCACGAAGATCTTGTCTTCTCCGCGCTGCACCAGCAGTGCCACGGTCTTGCCGGCCTTGGACAGCGCGTCCTTGACCTGGCCGACGTTGTGCACCGGCACGCCGTTCAGCGACAACAGTACGTCGCCCGCCTGGATGCCTGCCTTGGCGGCGGGCCCGGCCGACTGCTCGATCAACAGCCCTTGCGTGCCCGACGCTTCCTGCTCTTGCGGCGACAGCGGGCGCAGCGCCAGGCCAAGCTGACCCTTCTGCACTTCGCGGCTTTCGCCCGAGGCCTGCGTGCGGTCCTTGGGGATGCCGCCCAGGGTAGCCACCACTTCCTTGGCCCCGCCGTTGCGCCACAGGTCCAGCGTGATCTTCTCGCCCGGCGTGGCCAGAGTGATCAGCGAAGCCAGATCCCCGGACGACACGATGGTCTTGCCGTTGATCTTGCGCACCACGTCGCCCGGTTGCAGGCCGGCCTTTTCAGCGGCGCTGCCTTTTTCCACGCTCGACACCAGCGCGCCGGACGGCGTATCCAGCTTGAAGGAATTGGCCAGGTCCTGGTTCACTTCCTGCACCGTCACGCCCAGGCGCGCATGCTGCACCTTGCCATGCTCCAGGATCTGGTCCTTGATCTTGTAGGCCACATCGATCGGAATCGAGAACGACAGGCCCTGGAAGCCGCCGGTGCGGCTGTAGATCTGCGAGTTGATGCCGACCACTTCACCGCGGTCGTTGAACAGGGGGCCGCCCGAGTTGCCGGGGTTCACGGCCACGTCGGTCTGGATGAACGGCACCGAGGTGTCGTCCGGCAGCGAACGGCCCTTGGCGCTGACGATGCCTGCCGTGGCGGTGTTTTCCAGGCCGTAGGGCGAGCCGATGGCCAGCACCCATTCGCCCACCTGCAGCTGGTTCACGTCGCCCACCTTCACCACCGGCAGGTTCTTGGCGTCGATCTTGATCACGGCCACATCGGTCTGCGTGTCGGCGCCCAGCACCTTGGCGCGGTACTCGCGGCGGTCGGTCAGCTTGACCGTCACTTCCTTGGCGCCTTGCACCACGTGGGCATTGGTCAGGATGATGCCGTCGCTGCTGACGATGAAGCCGGAGCCTTCGCCGCGGATCGGCACCTCGCGCGACGGCATGCCGCCGCGCGCGCCCGGAATCTGGCCGAAGAACTGCGCGAACGGATCATCGTCGTCATCGGACACCTTGCGCGTGCCGCTGATGCTGATGTTGACCACGGCAGGGCCGTAGTCGTGCGTGATCTGTACGAAATTGGGCGCGCTGGTCGGGCTGATCGCGGGGGCGGTTGCGGCCACGGGCGACGGCGCGTTGGCGGCCATCGAAATGCCGCCAAACGCGGCGGTGGCACCCGCGCCGCCAATCGCGCCGGCGGCCAGCAGCGCCAGCACCAGGCGCGAGGGGTTCATTTGCGAGGTCTTCATGTCGGCTCCTGCGTTCATGTTTGAGGACATGGCGCTATCTTCGGGCCTGACACTTAGGTGAAACTTAAGTTGGCGGATGGGGTTGCGAAGTCGGCGCATTGCCCAGCGGAAAGTCGACCTTGGCCCGCAGGCCCTGGCCGCCAGGGGCGTCTTCCAGCGTGATGGCGGCGCCGTGGCGTTCGGCGATGGCGCGCGCAATCGCCAGGCCCAGGCCGCTGCCGTGCTGGGTGTTGCCTTCCACGCGATAGAAGCGGTCGAACACCCGCTCGCGTTCGGCGGCGGCAATGCCGGGGCCGTTGTCGTCGATCAGCAGGATCGCGCGACCCGCCTGCGCATCCAGGCGGATATCGATGTGGCCGCCGGCAGGCGTGTATTTGATGGCGTTGTCCAGCAGGTTGCGCGCCAGCAGGACCAGCGCATCGCGATGTCCGGTCACCCAGGCCTCGGGGGCGCCTTGCCGGTCCACCTCGATCTGCTTGGCGTTGGCGGCCGCCAGGGTCTCGGACAGGGCCAGGCGCAGCACGTCGCCCAGGTCCACCGGGGCGGCGGGCGGCTGCTCGGCGGTGTCTTCGTGGCGCGCCATGGACAGCAATTGCTCGACCAGCCGCGTGGCACGCTCGATGCCGGCCGCCAGGCGCTGTTCTGCCACGCGCCGGCTGTCTTCGTCGCCTGCGCGGCGCAGGGATTGCAATTGCAGGTTCAGCGCCGCCAGGGGCGAGCGCAGTTCGTGGGCCGCGTCGCCGACGAACTGCTTTTGCAGTGCGAAGGCCCCGCGCATGCGTTCCAGCAGCAGATTCAGTTCCTGCATCAGTGGCCGGATCTCTTCGGGCAGGTCGGGCACGTCGATCGGCGACAGGTCTTCCGGCCGCCGGTCGGCCACCTGGGCGCGTGCGCGCTTGACCGGCCGCAGCGACCAGCTGACCACGCACCAGACGATCAGCATCAGCAGCGGCGCGGCTGCGGCGATCGGCGCGATCGTGCGCCAGGCCAGGGCGCTGGCCATGCGCTTGCGCACGTTCATGTCCTGCGCCACCTGGATCACCTGGAAAGGCGTGGCCAGTGAATAGACGCGGTAGGTGCTGCCTTCGACCTGGGCGTCGGCAAAGCCCAGGATGATCTGGTCGGGCAGGGGGCGGCGCGAACGCGAGTTGAAGACGCGTACGCCGTCCGGCGTCCAGATCTGGATGATCAGGTCGTCGGCGACGGGGGTAGCGCTGCCCTTGGCGTGGGCCGGGCCCATCCGCAACAGCCCATCGCCGGTACCCAGCGACAGCGCGGTGCGTTGCAGCAGCGAATCAAAAATGTCGTCGGCCTGCTGCAGCGTGCTGCGGTAGGCGATGGCGCCTTGCACCAGCGCGCCCACCGCAATGGCGGCGAGCAGGAACAACAGCAAGCGAGCCCGCAGCGAATAGCTAAGCGGAATGCTCATGTTTTGGGAATGACATAGCCGACGCCCCTGACGTTCTGGATCAGGTCCTGACCCAGTTTCTTGCGCAGGCCATGAATATAAACCTCAACCGCGTTGCTGCTGACGCTGTCCTTCCAGCTGTACAGCTTTTCTTCCAGTTGGGCGCGCGAGAAGATCATGCCGGGGCGGGCGATCAGGGGCTCCAGCACCGCCCATTCGCGAGCAGTCAGCGGCACGGGCATGCCATTGACCGTCGCGGCGTGCGACTGCGGGTCGATGGTGACGCCGTCGTGTTCGAAGATCGGTTCGGCGCGCCCTGCGCTGCGACGGATCAGGGCGCGCATGCGGGCCAGCAGTTCATCGACGTCGTAGGGCTTTACGATGTAGTCGTCCGCGCCGGCGTCCAGGCCCGCGATGCGATCGCTGACGGCGTCGCGTGCGGTGGCGATCAGCACCGGGGTGCGGTCCTTGCGGCCGCGCAGGTCGCGCAGCAGCGCCAGGCCATCGCGCTTGGGCAGGCCCAGGTCCAGCAGGACAAGATCGTAGGGGTCGGTGCGCAGCGCCAGTTCGGCGGCCTGGCCATCTTTGACCCAGTCAACGGCGTAGTGCTCGGCGCGCAGGCAATCCAACACGCTTTCACCGATCATGATGTCGTCTTCGACAAGAAGGATGCGCATGGTTGTTCCAGCCTGATGGGGGTTCCAGCTGGTTGGATGCGTGAGGCGGGGCGGGAGTTCCCGGGCGACGGCGCAGCGCGGGGCTTGCCGTGCGCGGAAATGAAAAAAGCAGCCCGAGAGGGCTGCTTTTTGAATTCTGGTGCCGGCAATAGGAGTCGAACCTACGACCTTCGCATTACGAATGCGCTGCTCTACCAACTGAGCTATGCCGGCAAGACCATTTGCTTTTTTTCCGGACATGCCAGAAGAGACAAGCAAAACATCTTTTTCTTCCCAATTCAGCGCCTTTTTATGGGGCCTGATCTGGAAAGACCGAAATCATATCAGAGTTTTTTCGCGATGGGAAACTTGCGATGCAACTTTCCACAAAAACTTCGTGATTTGCACACTTCAAAATTTTCGTTCATAATCTCGTTTCTTAGCAGTTCCCCGATAGCTCAGTCGGTAGAGCGACGGACTGTTAATCCGCAGGTCGCTGGTTCGAGCCCAGCTCGGGGAGCCAAAGAATTCAGGGCCATTCACGCAAGTGAATGGCCCTTTTGGTTTGGGTTTTCGGTTTGAATTTTGGCAGCCTGGTGAAAGCTTTGTGTTATGTAATAACATTCTAATTTTACCGGGTGGGTCATCATGCAGACAGAAAGCGCGGCGCGGCCGCAAGACGGGCGCCTGCCCGTGACGGTGTTGTCCGGATTCCTGGGCGCCGGCAAGACCACGTTGCTCAATCATGTGCTGAACAATCGCGAGGGGCGGCGTGTCGCGGTCATCGTCAATGACATGTCCGAGGTCAATATCGATGCCCGGCTGGTGCGCGAAGGGGGCGCGGCTCTGTCGCGAGCCGACGAGAAGCTGGTCGAGATGAGCAATGGCTGCATCTGCTGTACGTTGCGCGAAGACCTGTTGATCGAGATTCGCCAGTTGGCCGAAGCGGGGCGGTTCGACTATCTGCTGATCGAGTCCACGGGCATCTCCGAGCCGCTGCCGGTTGCCGAAACCTTCACCTTCCGCGACGAAGATGGGGCCAGCCTGTCGGACATTGCTCGTCTGGACACCATGGTCACGGTGGTGGATGCATTCAATTTCCTGCGCGACTATGCCAGCCACGACAACCTGGCCGCGCGCGGCCAGGCGCTGGATGAGCAGGACGGGCGCACGGTGGTGGACTTGCTGATCGAGCAGGTCGAATTCTGCGACGTCATGGTGTTGAACAAGACCGATCTGGTGGCTGCGCATGATCTGGCGCGGCTCGAGGCCATTCTGCGCAAGCTGAATCCGCGCGCCGATATCGTGCGTGGCGAATTCGGCCGCGTGCCCTTGGCGCGCGTGCTCGACACCGGTCGCTTCGATTTCGACGAGGCGGCGCAGGCGCCCGCCTGGCTCAAGGAACTGCGTGGTGATCACGTGCCCGAAAGCGAGGAATACGGCATCGGCAGTTTCGTGTTTCGCGCCCGCCGGCCGTTCCATCCGCAGCGGCTGTGGGATTGGGTCCACGAGGAATGGCCCGGCGTGGTGCGGTCCAAGGGCTATTTCTGGCTGGCGACGCGACCGGCCATTGCGGCGTCCTGGTCGCAAGCCGGGCCGGTGACGCGCTACGGTGCGGCCGGCTATTGGTGGGCCGCACTGCCAGCCGAGCGCTGGCCCGAGGATCCCGAATCGCGCGCCCGCATCGTCGCCGAGTGGGACCCGGTCTACGGCGACCGGTGCCAGGAATTGGTGCTGATCGGCATCGGCATGGATGAGGCGGCCTTGCGTGCGCGGTTGACGGCCTGCCTGATGACGCAGGAAGAAATGACCCGTCCGGCGATGGAATTGGCTACGATCCCTGATCCGTTCCCCATCTGGGGCGCGGCGCACTAGGGGAGGGCGGGGCAAGGCCTCGCGACGTGATGGGCGTGCAAGACGACAAACGCATCGGCGTAACGGTCATTTCAGGTTTTCTGGGCAGCGGCAAGACCACCTTGCTCAACCGCCTGCTGCGCGAGCCCGCCTATGCCGATGCCGTCGTCATCGTCAATGAATACGGCGATATCGGCGTGGACCATCATCTGGTGCGCCTGGCGCCGGACAACATCGTGCTGATCGAGGGCGGCTGCCTGTGCTGCGTGGCCAGCGGGGCCGTCGCCGATACCTTGCGCGATCTGTTCATGCTGGCGCTCAGCCGGCGCATCAAGCCGTTTCGGCGGGTGCTGATCGAAACCAGCGGGTTGGCGGACCCGGCTCCGGTGCTCTTCACGCTCAAGCATGACCGCTTCCTGGCCGAGCGCTACGTCTATCAGGGCGCGTTGGTGGTGGTGGACGTGCGGCAGGGGCCGAAGCAACTGGAATCGCAGCCGGAGGCGCTGCGCCAGTTGGCGCTGGCCGATACGGTCGTCTTCAGCAAGTCCGACCTGGCCGACGCCGCGCAGTTGCGTGACGTCGAGCAGGCCGTGGCCGAGATCAATCCCGGCGCCCGGCGCTGTGTGCAGCGGGGCGACGCGCCCTTGGTGGGCGTGCTGCGGGATGGTCCGGATCCGCAGTCGCGGCGCGATGGCGTCGAACTGGCGGGTTGGCTGCAGGCGTTTTCAAAGCCGATGGCGGCGCGACATGCACAGGTGGCCAGCTTTTCCATCACGCTGGTCGCCCCGATCGGCCGCGCCGCCTTTCTGGCGGGGGTCTCTCGTGTGCAGGAACAATTCGGGCCGGCGCTGCTGCGGATGAAGGGCCTGGTCTGTTTCGAGGGCGAGGCCCTGCCATGCGAGGTGCATGGGGTGCATGGCGAGTTGTATCCCATCCGCCCCTTGGTCCAATGGCCGGGCGATGATCGTTTGTCGCAATTGGTCTATATCGTCAGGGGTGCGGATCCGGTCGACGTGCGGGCGGCGGCCTGCGCCGCCTTGGGGCAGTTTCCCGCGTAGCGTTCGTTTCGATTCCAGGCGGGCGGGGTGGCTTGCCGGAGACGTGTGCGTCATTTCAGATGCTGAAAATGCACGGAAATACGGTATAACCCGTAAAGTCTGGTGCACAAATCGAGACAATCATGGACCGTTTGAAAGCGATGCAGGTGTTCGTGGAGGTCGCTGACAGGGGCAGTCTGTCGGCGGCGGCGGTTCATCTGGATATGTCCCGGGCCATGGTGTCGCGCTACCTGGCGGAAATGGAGCAGTGGGTCGGGGTGCGGTTGTTGCATCGCACGACCCGGCGCCTGAGCCTCACGCCGGCCGGCGCCGAAACCCTGCCGCGCTGCCGGCAGATGCTGGATATGGTGGGTGATCTGCGCAGCGCCGTGTCCACCCCCGAAGACACGCCGCGCGGCCTGCTGCGCATGACCACCAGCATGTCGTTCGGTTCTCGTCACCTGGCGCGGGTGATTACCGATTACGTCAAGCAGCACCCCGGCACATCGGTCGACCTGATGCTGGTCGACCGCGCCGTGAACCTGGTCGAAGAGCGAGTCGACCTGGCCGTGCGCATCACCAACGACCTGGACCCCAACCTGATCGCCCGCAAGCTGGCCGTATGCCGGTCGGTGGTCTGCGCGTCGCCGGAATACCTGCAACGCGAGGGCGAACCCGCCCGCATCGAAGACTTGTCCCTGCGAAATTGCCTGACCCATTCCTACTTTGGCAAAAGCCTGTGGCGCTTCGAGCGCGACGGCGTGCCGGTGGATGTGCCGGTCAGCGGCAATATCAGCGCCAACGAGGTCTCGGTGCTGGTCCAGGCGGCGCTCGAGGGGGCAGGCGTGGCCATGTTGCCTACTTACTACGCCACCGAATATGTGGCCGAAGGTCGTCTGAAGGTCATCCTGCCCCAGGCCAAGCCGCAGGAGCTGGGTATTTATGGGGTCTATGTCTCGCGCCGCCAGATGCCATTGATCCTGCGCTCGATGCTGGATTTTCTGGTCGAGAGGCTGGGGTCCACGCCCTGGGATACGCCGTAGCGCACCGGGCTGCGACAGGGCTGGGGCATGCCGGAAGGGCTGCTCTTGCGGGCGCCGCCGGTTGAGGGGCAGGTATATAGCGGTATAATTTGGGTGCTTTCCCGGTTGGCTTGGCGCTGAACTGCAGGGCTTTTGCCAATTTCCGCAAGCATGTAGTCTTAGAAAAACATCTAAGAATCGTAATTCCGGCTTAATAAGCCGCGGCATCATGGGGCAGGGGCTCCGGATGCTCGAGGGGAGGCGCACCAGGGTCTTCGGCAGGCGGCAAAGGCCGCGCTGGCGGCCGGTGCCTGACGATTCAGGTCCTTTGATCTCGATTGGCGCAATATCGATTGCCGCGAAAACAGTGCCGGACACGGCGCGCTTCGCAGGCTTGTTGGCTTGTTATGCCAGCTTTTCCGGATTTTGCTTAAAACATTGCCCCGCCGATGGCCGGGGTATGCGTTCAGCCCATCTTGCATGGCGCGAACCCTGCGGCCCGAGCCCGCGGCGGTTGTCAGTAAACACAGGATTCTCGTGAGAAATTCGCAAACCCGCGCAGTCTGTCGCCGTACCGCCCAGCGGTGGGTTCGGGCGGCTGCTTGGGGTGGCGTATCGGAATCGGGTGGCGTGTCGGGTCTTACCGGTATCGCTGCCGGTTTGAATCAGCCGCAATCCCTGATTTTGCAATCGCGAGCACAAATGAAAAAGGCCCGGCGCAATCGCCAGGCCTTGATCAATTTGGTTGCGGGGGCAGGATTTGAACCTACGACCTTCGGGTTATGAGCCCGACGAGCTGCCAGACTGCTCCACCCCGCGTCTGAGAAAAGAATATTAACCTTATTTTCACCCTAACGCAAGTTAGCCCCTTTTTATTGAATTTGAATGTCGATGAACGATAGCGAGGCGATACTCGTGCTGGAAACCGCGCTGCTATGCGCGGTGCAGCCGATGCAACTGTCCGAAATGCGCAAGCTGTTCGGTGACGATGAGCAGTTCGACAACAGTGCCTTGCGCACGTTGCTGGAGACCCTGCAGGGCAACTGGGCCGATGGCGGCCTGGAGCTGGTGCAGCTGGCCACGGGCTGGCGGTTCCAGAGCCGGCCGCACATGCAGCGCTACCTGGAGCGGCTGAATCCTGAAAAGCCGCCGAAGTATTCGCGCGCGGTGATGGAAACGCTGGCCATCGTGGCCTGGCGCCAGCCGGTCACGCGCGGCGACATCGAAGACATCCGCGGCGTCACCGTATCGTCCAATATCGTCAAGGCGCTGGAAGACCGGGGCTGGATCGAAGTGATCGGCCATCGCGACGCCCCGGGCCGGCCGGCGCTGTTCGGCACCACCCGCCAGTTCCTCGACGACCTGGGGCTGCGTGCCCTGGACGAACTGCCGGCGCTGGAGTCCGCCCATGCGGCCGCCGCCCTGGCCGGCCTGGATCTGGGCGAAGTCCAGCAACTGGCCGAGGCCGCCGAGGCTGAGGCGCAGGATGCGACGGCTGCCGCAGAGGGCCAGGCACAGCATGAAATCGACGTGGCGGATGCCGAAGCGGCGGTCGACGCTGGCGCAGACCCGGCCGGCGAGCAAGGGAGTATCCCGGTTGCGGAATTGTCTGTTTCGGACGACGATGCAACCATAGGCGCGGGCGATAGCGTAGAATCCCCGCTTTCGCGCCCAGAAGAAGACGCGATTCCCGCAGACGATTCCACCGTCCGGGCGCAAGCCGAAAGCTTGCCCGATGCGCCATCCGTGGGCATCGAGGATGCCGGGCGCTTCGATCAAGCCGAGGCGCCGGACGGGGATGCCGCCCAAGAGGCGCATGGCGGGTTGTCCGAAAATCCTGCTGAGACTGACCGTTCCGATGCGGCCGCCGACCCTGGCGCCGTGAATGAGCGTGTCGAGCACGCGGAAAGCGCGAAACCGACCGAACCGATAGAAAAGGCCGAACCCCTGGCGCCTGGCGCCGACGCGTTCGAGCCCGATACCGGCTCCGCCATGGCGGAGCCTGCCGAGCCGGATTCCGATCAGCCCGAGGCTGATCGCGAACCGGCGTCCCCAGATGATGATGCGCCTGCCCCCGGCAAGCCTACCCAAGTTTGAAATTCGGAGCTGTCCCAGTGACAACGAATACAGCAATGCAGGACGATAATCCCCGTCCGGATGACGCCGTTTCCAACGGCCAGCCGGAAGCCTCTGCCACCCGCGAGCCGGCCGCCGAAGGCGAAGCCCGTGGCCGCGGCCGCAAGCTGCGCACGCCGTTCCGCCGCCGCCGTGGCGATGCCCCCGCCGCCGAGCAGGCACCCGCTGCCGCCGCCGATGCGCAGGCCCCCGCGGCCGGCGCCGCCGATACGGCCGATACCCGTGGCGGCGAGCAGGAAGCCGAGCAGGCGCTGTCGTACCTGGAAACCGCCGACCGCATGGAGCAGCGGCTGGGCAAGTACCTGAACAGCGACGTGGTCATGCCCAAGCTGCACAAGGTGCTGGCCGACGCCGGCATCGGCTCGCGCCGCGAAATGGAAGAGCTGATCGTTGCTGGCCGCGTGTCGGTCAATGGCGAGCCGGCCCATATCGGCCAGCGCGTGGCCCCGAACGACCAGGTCCGCGTCAATGGCAAGCCCATTATGCGGACCAACACCAAGAAGCCGCCGCGCGTGATCCTGTATCACAAGCCCTCGGGCGAAATCGTCAGCCATGACGACCCGGGCGGCCGTGCCAGCGTGTTTGCGCGCCTGCCCAAGCTGCGTACCGGCAAGTGGTTGTCGGTGGGCCGGCTGGACCTGAACACCGAAGGCCTGCTGATATTCACCACGTCGGGCGACATGGCCAACCGGATCATGCATCCGCGTTACGGCACCGAACGCGAGTACGCCGTGCGCGTGCTGGGTGAAATGGACGAAGCCCAGCGCCAGTCGCTGGTCGATGGCATCGAATTGGAAGACGGCGTGGCCGCTTTCGGCGCGCTGGACTACCTGGGCGGCGATGGCAGCAACCGCTGGTACCGCGTGACCCTGCAGGAAGGCCGCAACCGTGAAGTGCGCCGCATGTTCGAAGCGGTCGGCGTTACGGTCAGCCGCCTGATCCGCACCCGTTTTGGCGACGTGGTGCTGCCGCGCACGCTGCGTCGTGGTCGCTGGGAAGAGTTGGATGCCTCGCTGGTCACCGCCTTGATGGTGCAGTTGGGACTGTTGCGTGAAGACGACGATGCCGGTGGCAATCGCCGTCGTTCCAAGCAGCCCCAGTCGCACGACAGCGCCTTGCCCCCGGGGTTCGGCACGCTGGATCGCAATGGCATGAATGGCGCCCGCATCGGTCGCCGCGGCAAGATCCAGGGTGGCCGCACGGGCAGCGCCGGCCAGACGGCGGCGTGTCCGTCGGACCCCTTCGGTACCGGCCTGATGATCGCGGGCGGTTACGCCAATGGTCATCCGCTGGCGGGCGAGGCCAATGGCAATAGCAGCGGCAACGGTAACCGCAAGGGCGGCAAGCCCACGGGTGGCCGGGGCGCGGGCGCAGCCGGCGGCAAGCCGGGCGGCCGCAGCGGCGGCAAGACGGGCGGCAAGCCGCGCGGTCCG
>NZ_CADIJO010000002.1 GCF_902859705.1 Achromobacter deleyi
TCTTGCAGGGTGTGGGCGACTTCGATGCCGGCCAGCACGCCGATGATGCCGTCAAAGCGGCCGCCGCTGGGCACGGTGTCGCAATGCGAGCCGGTGGCAATCGGCTTGCGGGCGGGGTGGCGGCCGGCGCGCGTGCCGATCAGGTTGCCGCCGGCATCCACACGCGTCGTCAGGCCTGCCGCTTCGAATTCGGCGCGCAACCACTGGCGGGCTTGCTGGAACAGCGGCGAGAACGCGCGGCGGGTCCAGGGCTGGTCGGGCAGGGTGAAGCGCGACAGGGTTTCGACACGAGCCCACAGGCGGTCGGCGTTCAGGGGCGGAAAAGGCTGGGACATGGGCGCGGCCTTCATGCCTGGCGCGGGCGCAGGAAGCGGCCGTCGCCTTGCTGGTTGACGATGCGCTGGCCGTCGTAGACCTGCTGTCCGCGGCACCAGGTGCCGGCCACCCGCACGGTGAATTCACGGCCTTCGAACGAGCTCCAGTTCACGGCGGCCAGGCTGCCGGACGGATCGAAGGCGTAGCGTTCCGGGGTGAGGATGACGATGTCGGCGTCCTTGCCGACATCCAGCGTGCCCTTGCGGTCGTCGAGCAGGAAGTGCTTGGCGGGGTTGCTGCACAGCTGGCGCACCACCATGGTGGGCGAAATGCCGTGTTCTTCGCAGCCGGTCCAGAGGGCGGGCAGCAAGGTTTCCAGGCCGGGGCCGCCGGATGAGTTCTTGAAGACGTTGGGATTCTGCTTGCGTTCGAGGCCCCAGCTGACGTGGTCGGACGAGACGAAGGTGCATTCGTCGTTGGCGATGTGGGTCCAGAGCAGGTCGACCTCGGCCTTGGGGCGGATGGGCGGGTAGTGCTTGGTCTTGGCGCCGAAGCGGCGGGTGTGTTCTTCGTGGTTCAGCATCAGGTACTGCACGCAGGTCTCGATGCTGGCGCGGTGGCCGTTGCGGCGGTACATGTTGCAGATCTCGAAACCGCGCGAGGTGGACACGTGCACGGCATGGGCGCGGGCGCCGGTTTCGGCGCCGATCTCGTAGATCAGGGCGGTGGCCAGGTTTTCGATCAGTGGGGTGTGGGCGCGCATGAAGGCGTCCCAGCCGGTGTCGCCGGCATCGACCAGGCGCGCGATGTTCTTGCGCGTCATTTCCTGCATCTGGTTGTGCACGCCGCAGGCCAGGCCCGACGGCGCGATCAGGCGAAAGGCGTCGTACAGATCGTCTTCTTCGATGCGCGGAAAGCGGCCGGGCGTGGCTTCGAAGGTCGAGAACTTGAAGGCACAGACGCCGCCCTCGATCAGGCCGGCCGCGGCCGCCAGGCCGTGTTGCGTGTTCAGCGTGCCGAACAGGGCCACGTCGACGTGGCAGTCGCGTTCGACCTCGGCGATCTTGGCATCAAGGTGCGGGCGCGAGGCCACGGGTTCGGGGTCGTCGTAGGGCATGTCGACCATGACGGTGACGCCGCCCGCCGCCGCGGCGCGGGACGCCCAGCCCAGGCCTTCCTGGTTGGCCTGGCTGCCGGAATGCACCTGGCCGTCGACCACGCCGGGGATGATCCATTGGCCGGTGGCGTCGACGCTCTCGCGCGCCGCGGGGGCCGCGCCGGTGCCGCGCGCGGCGATCTTGCCGCCTTGCACCGCCAGCCAGCCGTTTTCCACAATGCCGTGCGGATCGACGATATTGCCGCGCACCACCCAATCGAAATCGCTCATGACCACTTCCATTCAGACTAAGGATTGAAGGGCAGTGTAGTAACCGCAGATCAAAACGTCTTATGCTTATATGTACATGGGAATTAACATCAGGTTAAGCATATGAAATTGAATCTGCGGCAGATCGAGGTGTTCCGCGCCATCATGATCAGCGGCTCGATCAGCGGCGCCTCGAAGCTGTTGTTCGTGTCGCAGCCCGCCGTCAGCCGGCTCATCGCCTATACCGAGCAGCGCCTGGGGCTGATGCTGTTCGAACGCATCAAGGGCCGGCTGTACCCCACGCCGGAAGCGCGGCGGCTGTTCGTGGAAGTGACTGCGCTCTACCAGAACGTGCAGCGCGTGAACGAGGTGGCCGACAACCTGGCCGAGAACCGCGAGGGCCAGCTGCGGCTGTCTTGCAGCCCCAGCCTGGGGCAGTCGCTGCTGCCGCGCGCCATTGCCCGGTTCCGCCGCCAGTTTCCCGAGATCCGCATCGTGTTGCAGACGCTGATCCCGGCGGTGATGGAGCAGTCGCTGCTGACCCAGCAGGTCGAGCTGGGGGTGGCGTACATGCCGGTGAACCACCCCAGCCTGGCCACCCGGCCGCTCTATGAAAACAAGATCGTGGCGGTGCTGCCGGCGGGGCATCCGCTGGCCGCGCGCCGCCAGGTCACGGCGGCCGAACTGGCGCGTGAACCGCTGATCGGCTACAGCGCCGACATTCCGTTCGGCATGCTGGTGCACAAGCTGTTCGGCACCGAAGATGCCCAGCCCGAACCGCGCATCGAGGTGCAGCAGGCGCACGTGGCCTGCGCGCTGGTGCAGGCCGGGGCCGGGGTGGCGCTGGTGGACGAGATCACGGTGGCGGGGCCGATCTGGTCCGACGTGGTGACGGTGCCGATCGTGGATACGGTGCATGCGCCGGTCAATGTGTTTCACCTGCAATTGCAGCCCCTGTCGCGGTTGGCGCAGGCGTTCATCGACGTGCTGCACAAGCTGGACCTGCCGGCTTCCCCCGAATCCCACTGATATCTCGCCTGGGGATATCCCTAGGTGCGGCGCGGCCCCGGATCGCGCCTCTCTCTGGGCGCGGCCAGCAATTAACACAGCGTTATATACAAGGCATAAAAGGTAATACGACATTAACAAGATTGCTTCCTATGATTCCCCGAAATCTCCAGCGCCATGCGTCGCTGGACCAGCTAAACCGCTATCGGGAAAGGAAGGGCGAAATGGGAAGAATCTTGACGATGAAAGACGTCGAAGCCGCGGTCAGGGGCGGTTCGGTGTTTGCCTGTGGCGGGGGCGGCTGGGCCGATCATGGCCGCGAACTGGGGTCGCTGGCGGTGACCATCGGCCGGCCCGAGCTGGTCTCGATGGACGAAGTGCCTGACGACGCCTGGATCGCCACGGCTGCCGCCATCGGCGCGCCGGGCGGCCTGACCGACTGGCAGATGCTGGGCATCGACTACGTCAAGGCGGCCGAACGCCTGCAGGATGCGCTGGGCGAACGCCTGTACGGGCTGATCATCGGCCAGAACGGCATGTCCAGCACGCTCAACGGCTGGCTGCCGTCGGCGGTGCTGGGCGCCAAGGTCGTGGACGCGGTGGGCGACATCCGTGCCCATCCCACGGGCGACATGGGGTCGCTGGGCCTGGCCGGCAGCCCCGAGCCCATGATCCAGTGCGCCGTGGGCGGCAACCGCGCCAACAACGCCTATATGGAACTGACCGTGCACGGCGCCACCGGCAAGGTGTCGCCGGTGCTGCGCAAGGCCGCCGACATGGCCGGCGGCTTCATTGCCAGCTGCCGCAACCCGATCCGCGCGTCGTACGTGCGGCGTCATGCGGCGCTGGGCGGCATCAGCCGCGCGCTGGCGCTGGGCGAGGCGATCCTGGCGGCACAGCCCAAGGGCGGCAGCGCCGTGATCGACGCCATCTGCAAGGCCACGCAGGGCGAAATCATCGGCTCGGGCCGGGTGGTGCGCAACACGCTCAAGTACACCGAAGAAGCCTTCGACATCGGCACCGTCGAGATCGGCGAGGGCGCGGGCAAACGCGTCATCCACGTGATGAATGAGCACATGGCCGTGACCGACGCACAAGGCGAACGCATCGCCTGCTACCCCGACGTCATCACCACGCTGGACGCCGACGGCAACCCGGTCAGCGCGGGCAAGCTCAAAGAAGGCCTGCAGGTGTCCATCCTGCACGTGTCCAAGCAGCACATTCCGCTGTCTTCCAGCGTCACCGACGCGTCGGTGTACCCCATCGTCGAAAAGGCGCTGGGCATGGACTTCACCGGCTACGCGCTGGCGCGCTGAGGGACCTTGCGATGAAACGCGAATTCAACGTTCCCGGCGGCACGGCGCTGCGTTGCAAGGGCTGGCGCCAGGAGGCCCTGCTGCGCCTTCTGGAAAACGTGCTGGCAGTGGGCGAAGACCCGGACAACCTGGTGGTCTACGCCGCGCTGGGCCGCGCCGCGCGCGACTGGCCGTCGCACGATGCGATCGTGCGCGCGCTGCTCGAACTGGAAGAAGACCAGACCCTGATCGTGCAGTCGGGCAAGCCCATCGGTGTGCTGCGCACCCATCCGCAGGCGCCCATCGTCATCATGGCCAACTGCAATATGGTGGGGCAGTGGGCCCACGCCGAAAACTTCTACCAGTTGCAGGACGACAACCTGATCTGCTGGGGCGGGCTGACTGCCGGCGACTGGCAATACATCGGTTCGCAGGGCGTCATCCAGGGCACCTATGAAATCTTTTGCCGCATCGCCGAACGCCACTTCGGCAACGACCTGCGCGGCCGTTTCATCCTGACCGCCGGCATGGGCGGCATGGGCGGGGCCCAGCCTCTGGCCGGCCGCATGGCCAACGCCGCCATCCTGACCGTCGAGATCAACCCGGAACGCATCGAAAAGCGTCTGAAGGCGGGCTTCCTGGAGCGCCGCGCCGAGTCGCTGGACGAGGCGCTGGCCCTGATCCGCGAGGCGCAGGCGGCACGCCGCCCGATTTCCGTGGGGCTGCTGGGCAACGCGGCCGACGTCTATCCCGAAATCCTGGCGCGCGGCATCGTGCCGGACATCGTCACCGACCAGACGTCCGCGCATGACCTGGTGTATGGCTACGTGCCGGCGGGCTACACGCTGGACCAGGTGGCGCGCATGCGCCAGGACGACATGGCCGGGCTGATGAACGCCAGCCGCCAGTCCATCGTGCGCCACGTCACCGCCATGCTGGGCTTCAAGGACCGCGGCGCCGTGGTGTTCGACAACGGCAACCTGATCCGCACCCACGCCAAGCAGGGCGGCGTGGACCGCGCGTTCGAGATTCCGGTGTTCACCGAGGCCTTCCTGCGGCCGCTGTTCGCGCGCGCCATCGGCCCGTTCCGCTGGATTGCGCTGTCCAACGACCCCGACGACATCCGCAAGATCGACGACTTCCTGCTGCAGCGTTTCCCGGACAACCTGATCGTGTCCAACTGGGTTCGCCTGGCGCGCCAGGAAGTGCCGTTCGAAGGCTTGCCGGCGCGCATCGCCTGGCTGGGCCACGGCGAACGCACCGAGCTGGCGCTGGAAGTGAACCGCATGGTGCGCGAAGGCATTCTGGCCGCGCCGGTGGCGTTCACCCGCGACCACCTGGATGCCGGCGCCATGGCGCACCCGAACATCATGACCGAGAACATGCGCGACGGATCGGACGCCATCGCCGACTGGCCCTTGCTGAACGCAATGATCAACTGCGCCTCCAGCGCCGACTTGGTGGCGATTCATTCCGGGGGCGGCGGCTACAGCGGCTACATGACCAGCGCGGGCGTCACGGTGGTGGCGGACGGCACCGACGCGGCGGCGCAGCGCCTGTCGCTGTCGCTCACCAACGACACGGCCAGCGGCGTGCTGCGCTACGCGGACGCCGGCTACGAAGAGGCGCTGGACGAGGTCAGCAAAAAAGGCATAGGCCGCATCGACACGTCGGTGCGGGCTTGAACGGCAGGACATAACAGCCCCGGATACGGGGCGATTCAATGGGAACGTCAATGAAGAACATCGCAATCAACCCGGGCGCCGGGGTATTGGGGGGCAATCCCCCCCATGCCGGCGCCGACGAACACAAGGGCGCCAAGAAGGCCGTCATCGCCGCATCCATCGGCAATGCGCTGGAATGGTATGACTTCTCGGTCTACGCGCTGTTCGCGGTGTACATCGGGCAGAACTTCTTTCACAACGCAGACCCGACGGTGCAGCTGATGGCCTCGTTCCTGGCCTTCGGGCTGGGCTTCATCGTGCGGCCGCTGGGCGCGCTGGTGCTGGGGTCCTATGGCGACCGCGCCGGACGCAAGGCCGCGCTGACCATGACCATCATGCTGATGGCGCTGGGCACGCTGCTGATCGCCATTGCGCCGCCGTACGCGGCCATCGGCGTGGGCGCGCCGCTCTTGATCGTCTGCGGCCGCATGCTGCAGGGCTTTTCGGCCGGCGGCGAAGTGGGCGGCGCCACGGCGTTCCTGGTCGAGCATGCACCCGAAGGCAAGCGCGGCCAGTATGCGTCGTGGCTGCAGGCCAGCATGGGTATTTCCAACCTGCTGGGGGCGCTGGTTGCCACGCTGGTGACCACGTTCCTGACCGAAGACCAGGTGGGCGAGTGGGGCTGGCGCATTCCGTTCATCGTGGGCCTGTCGATTGCCCCGGTGGGGCTGTGGATGCGCCGCACGCTCGACGAAACGCCGCATTTCCGCGAAGAACAGGCCCGTCAGGCGGCCACTAAAAGCCACGTCAAGGCTCCGCTGCTGGCGGTGCTGCGCGACTACCCGCGTGAACTGTTCACCGGCCTGTGCATGTCGGTGCTGTGGGCGATCGGTCCGTACGCGCTGATCATCTTCATGCCGATCTACGTGCAGAAAAGCATGGGCTTCACCAGCTCGCAGGCGTTTCTGGGGGCGCTGGTGGGCAACCTGTTCCTGATTGGCGGCTGCTTCTTTTCGGGCACGCTGTCCGACCGCTACGGCCGCCGCACGGTGCTGCGCGGCTCGGCGTTGCTGCTGCTGGTGACGGTGTACCCGCTGATGATGTGGCTGCAGGCCAACCACACGCAATTCGCGCTGATCGTGGTGCAGTCGCTGTTCTGCCTGCTGGTGGCGCTGTATGTCGGCACGGCGCCGGCAGCCCTGTCCGAGGTCTTCCCGACCGCCGTGCGTTCGTCGGGCATGTCCCTGTCGTACAACACGGCGGTGACGGTGCTGGGCGGCTTTGCGCCGGCCATCCTGACCTGGATCACCTACACCACCGGTGTGTCGTTCGCGCCGGCCCTGTATGTGATGGGCGCCTGCGTGGTTGCGCTGGTGGCGTTGACGGTGTTGCCGCAGAGCCGTCATGTCTGACGGCCGGGTGACGCTGGCGCAAAGCGTGGCGCAACGGGCGGCACGAAAAATGATGCGAAAGGCGGCGCCGGGCCGGTTGGCGGCGGTCGCCGCGACGCTGGTCTTGTCGGTGTTGGGCAGCGCAGCCGCTCTGGCTGCGCCGACCGCCACGTCTCCCGCCGCCGCGCCGGTTGCCGCAACGGCCGCCGCAACGACGGCCGCGCCCGCCGCCGAACTCGTGCTGCTGGGCGTGGCCGGCGGGCCCACCTGGTACGGCGCCGATTCGCCGCACGGCATCTCGTCGGCGCTGGTGGTGGACGGCAAGGCCTACATCGTCGACCTGGGGTCGGGCGCCTACCGGCAACTGCGCCGCGCGGGCATCAAGCCGGGCGCCGAGCAGGCCGTGTTCCTGACCCACCTGCATACCGACCACATCATCGACCTGGCCAGCCTGCTGATGTACGACCCCAGCGCGCGTCGCCGGGCCAAGGCCTCGTTGCAGATCTTCGGGCCGGGCCGGCGCGGGGCGTTGCCGCCTTTGGCGGCGGGCCTGGCGGGCGACCCGGTGATACACGCCGAGAACCCCGGCGCGGGTACGGCTGACCTGGTGGATTCGGTGGTGGCCGGCATGGCCGCCGACCTGAACATCCGGGTGCGCAGCGAAGGCGTGCCCGACGTGCGCGGCTTTTTCCAGGCGCACGACATCCCGGTGCCGCCCGGCGTGGTGCAGGACCCCAACACGAATCCGGCGCCGCCGATGGACCCCTTCGAGGTCTGGCGCGATGAGCGCGTGACGGTCACAGCCATCCTGGTGCCGCACGGGCTGGTGTATCCCAACTTCGCCTATCGCTTCGATACTGCCGCGGGGTCGGTGGTGTTCTCGGGCGACACGGCGGTCAGCCCCAACCTGGAGCGCCTGGCGCGCGGCGCCGACATCCTCGTGCACGAGGCCATCGACCCCGCGTGGGTCGACCACATCGTCGGCCCCAAGCCCTGGGATGCGCGCCAGCAGGCGTTGGCGCGGCAACTGCTCGAAGCCCACACCACGCCGCAGCAGGCCGGCGAGGCGGCAACGCGGGCGGGCGTGAAGCGCCTGGTGCTGTCGCACCTGGTGCCCGGCGATGCCCCGGCGGCGCATTGGCTGTCGGCGCAAGACACCTTCAAGGGGCCGGTGGTGCTGGGGCAGGACCTGATGCGCATTCCCGTGATGCAAATTCCCTTGACGCAGGCAGTCAAGCAACCTTGAGCGGAGACGGCGGGATGACGGTTTTTCAAGTGGTGTCGAAGGGTGGGGCGCGGCGGGGCAGGCTGTCCAGGGTGGTTGCAGTGTCGCTGCTGGCCTGTGGCATGGCTGCTGTGCAAGCTGAAGCGGCCTCGGCTGCGGCGACAGCATCGGCCGCCAAGCCTGTGGCGTCGGCGCCTGCCGGTGCGGCGCCAGCATCGACCCTGCCCCAGTCCGCCACCGCATGCGGCGTCACCCTGGACGGCCGCTCGCTGACCGCCGCCCAGGTCGTGGCGGTGGCGCGGCAGGACTGCGCCGTCACCATCGCCCCGCAAGCCGCCCAACGCGCGGCCCGCGCCTACGACCTGCTGCTGGCCTACGCCCGCCTGGACAAGCCGGTGTACGGCCTGAACCGGGGTGTGGGCCTGAACAAGGACCAGACCATCTTCCAGGGCGGCGACATTTCGCCCGAGGTGCTGCGCCTGTCCGAGCAGTTCAACCGCAACCTGCTGCATTCGCACAGCGCGGCCTACGGCAACGAGGCGCCGCGCGATGTGACCCGCGCGGCCATGCTGATCCGCCTGAACACCGCGCTGTTCGGCGGGGCCGGCATGCAGCCCGCGGTGCTGGACCAATACGCCGCCTTCCTGAACCGCGATGTGACGCCGGTGATGCTGGGCGAAGGCTCGGTCGGCGAAGCCGACATCACCATCCTGCCGCAGATCGGCCTGGTCATGATGGGCGAGGGCGAGGCCTGGCGCGGCGGGCGGCGCCTGGGCGCCGCGCAGGCGCTGCAAGAGGCGGGCCTGGCGCCAGTGCGGCCGTTCGGCAAGGATGCGCTGTCCATGGTCAGTTCCAACGCCTACGGCGCCGCGGTGGCGGTGCTGGCCGCGCACGATGCGCGGGCGCTGCTGGCCCAGGCCGATGCGGTGGCGGCGCTGTCGCTGGAAGGGCTGGACGGCAACCTGGCGCCGCTGCTGGCCCCGGCGCAGTCGCAGCGGCCCTACGCCGGCCAGCGCGCCACCGCCGAGCGCATGCTGGGGCTGCTGCAAGGCAGCGCGTTGTGGAAAACCGATGCGCAGCGGCCGCTGCAGGATCCGCTCAGCTTCCGCACCGTCAGCCAGGCGCACGGCGCCGCCCGCGACATGCTGGCGCTGCTGGACGGCCAGTTGCAGGTGCAGATCAACAGTTCCGATGACAACCCCACGGTGGTGCTGGACGCCACGCCCCGCCCCGGCGCATCCGCCTACGAAACCCAGTATTTCGTGACCGACGGCCCGGTGCGCGGGGCCGTGCTGCCCAGCGCCGGCTTTGACCCCAGCGCCTGGGTGCTGCCGCTGCAGGGCACGGCGGTGGCCCTGTCGCAGGTGGCGCAGCTGTCGGCGCAGCGCACCTTGCGCCTGACCGACCCGGCCTTCACGCGGCTGCCGCGCTTTCTCAGCCCGGGCAACGGCGCCATCGGCTACGGCCCGATCCAGAAGACCGTGTCGGCGCTGGCGGCCGACGTGCGGGCCTTGTCCGGCCCGGTCGTGACCGACGTGCAGGCGCAGGCCGGCAATATTGAAGACGTGGGCACCAACGCGCCGCTGACTGGGTTGCGCGTCACCGGGCAGATCACCGCCTTGACCCGGCTGCTGGCGGTGGAACTGATGCATGCGGCCCAGGCGGTGGAGCTGCGCTATCCGCAGGGGCCGGCAGCCGCCCTGGGGCAGGGCACCGCCGTCCTGTGGAGGGATTTCCGCAAGCAGGTGCCGCACCTGGCCGAAGACCGCCGCAACGACGCCGACATCATCGCGGCCACGGCATTTCTGCGGCAGAACCGGGACGCCCGACCCGCCTGGGCGCCTGGCCTGTAGGCCTGGAACAGTCTGTTGCGCGGCGGCCGCCCACGGGCCGGCCGCCGAGCGCTTGCCAAGCGGGTGATTTGCGTTAAATTTGCGCGACGCCCGCAGGCGCCGGATTGCCCATCGCCCGCGCCGCCACCGCGTTCCCAATCGCCACCCCCGGATCTCCAGGAGCTCCTACGCATGTCTTCCCTAGACTCGTTCGCCATCACCCAAAAATGGCCCGCCCAGCACCCCGACCGCATCCAGCTCTATTCGCTGCCCACGCCCAACGGCGTGAAGGTGTCGATCCTGCTGGAAGAGCTGGGCCTGCCCTATGAGCCGCACCGGGTCAGCTTCGATTCCCAGGACCAGTTCTCGCCGGAATTCCTGTCGCTCAGCCCGAACAACAAGATCCCGGCGATCCTGGACCCCAACGGCCCCGACGGCAAGCCGCTGGCGCTGTTCGAGTCTGGCGCCATCCTGGTCTACCTGGCCAGCAAGACGGGCCAGTTCATCCCCGCCGACACCGCCGGCCGCTATGAAACGCTGCAATGGGTGATGTTCCAGATGGGCGGCATCGGCCCGATGTTCGGCCAGCTGGGCTTTTTCCATAAGTTCGCCGGCAAGGACTACGAAGACAAGCGCCCGCGCGACCGTTACGTGGCCGAATCCAAGCGCCTGCTGGGCGTGCTGGACAAGCACCTGGAAGGGCGCGCCTGGGTCATGGGCGACCAGTACACCATCGCCGACATCGCGATCCTGCCGTGGGTACGCAACCTGATCGGCTTCTACGGCGCCGGTGACCTGGTCGAGTTCTCGCAATTCAAGAACGTCGCCCGCGTGCTGGAAGCCTTCGTGGCGCGTCCGGCAGTGGTAAAGGGTCTGACTATTCCGGCTTGAGCGGTTCCGCCAAAAGCGGAGGTAACAGACGCCAGACTACGGGGCCCCTTCGGGGGCCTTCGTTCTTGGCCGCGGCGCCGTTGTCTGAACGCCCTTTGCGCCCGATCAAACAAGCCCGATACTTTCATGCTTTTCAGTCATATGCTTATTACTAAAACGCGTAAGCTGGCCTCATAAGCTGGACAACGCAGTACGAACACCCGACGTACGCGCTTGCCGGCGCGTAACGGAGGGTCAGATGAAGAAGTTCGGGATCAAGGCGGTGGTGGCGCTGCTGGTATTGGCAGGCGGGGCCATCGGCGGCGCCCAGGTGCTTACCGCCCATCGCAAGACGGAAACGACGGCCACCGTCGATCCGCAGGATCGGCGCCTGGCCGAGGTCGGCGCCTATATCGCGCGCACGGCCGATTGCGTGGCCTGTCACAGCGTGCCCGGCGACAAGCCCTTTGCGGGCGGCCTGGCGATGCAGACGCCGGTGGGCACGATCTACTCGTCCAACATCACGTCCGACAAGACCGCCGGCATCGGCGCCTACAGCTACGCCGATTTCAAGAACGCGGTGCAGTACGGCATCCGCAAGGACGGCACGCCGCTCTATCCGGCCATGCCTTATCCGTCGTACGCCATCATGCCCGACGCCGACGTGCAGGCGCTGTACGCCTACTTCATGGCCGACGTGAAGCCCGACAGCAAGCCCAGCGCCGACTCCACCATTCCCTGGCCGCTGAACATGCGCTGGCCCATGGCCTGGTGGCAGGCGCTGTTTGCCGGCAAGCGGCAGTTTGCGGCGCCGGCCGGCGCCGACGAAATGCTGACGCGCGGCGCCTATCTGGTGGAAGGGCCGGGGCATTGCGGCGCCTGCCATACGCCGCGCGGCCTGGCCTACCAGGAAAAAGCGCTGTCCATGGCGGATGGCGATGCCTTCCTGTCGGGCGCGGTGATCGACGGCTGGCGCGCCAAGAGCCTGCGCGGCGAAGCCCAGGGCCTGCAATCGTGGACGGTGGCCGACATTGCGCTGTTCCTGAAGACGGGCCGCACCGACAAGGTGGCGGCATTTGGCGCGATGGCCGACGTGGTCGAGCACAGCACGCGCCATTTCAGCGACAACGACCTGGCCAGCATCGCGGCCTATTTGAAGCAATTGCCGCCGGTGCAGGGCAAGCTGCCGGTGTTTGCCGCCAAGGCCGACACCACCACGGCGGCCCTGCTCGATGGCCGCTACGACTCGCGCGGCGCGGTGATCTACATGGAACAGTGCGTGGTCTGCCACCGCGCCGACGGCCAGGGCATGCCGCGCATTTTCCCGGCGTTGGCAGGCAATTCGGCCATCTTCGCGCAGAACCCGCAGTCCATCATCCAGATCACTCTGGAAGGCGGCAAGATGCCCGCCAACGACCATGACGCCATGGCCTTCGCCATGCCCGGGTTCAACCACCTGAGCGACCGCGACATCACCGACGTCATCAATTTCATCCGCACGGCCTGGACCAACCAGGCGCCGGCCATCGCCGATGGCGACGTGGCGCACATCCGCGACTTCCTGGCGGGCAAGAAACCGAACATCGTGTCGGGAGGCAAACATGAATAACAGGCTCAAGATTGCCGCGGCGCTGGTGCTGGCGGCCACGGTCGGGGGCGGCGTGGCCGCGATGGCGGCGCAGGATGCGCCGGCTGCGGACCCCAACGGCAAGACCTTCGCCGTGCTGGACAAGGACGGCAAGCGGTTGGCCGACTACACCATTCCGTCCGACACGCTGATTGCCAAGGAACCCAACGCCGACCAGATCAACTACGGCAAACGCCTGCTCAACGAAACCCGCCGCCTGCTGCCGCAGAACACCGGCGCCAGCATGAATTGCAACAGCTGCCACGTGCAGCAGGGCAAGAAGCCGCTGGGCGCGCCGTACATCAACACGATCAATTCGTTTCCGCAGTTCAATCCCCGCGCCAACCGCGTGGTGACGCTGGAAGACCGCATCAACGGCTGTTTCATGCGGTCGATGAATGGCAAGCCGCTGGACAAGACGTCGCCGGAAATGCAGGCCATGGTGGCCTACATGAAGTGGCTGGCGCAGGACGTGCCGCACGGCGCCAAGGTGCAGATCGAAAACGCCTGGCCGATCGACACCAAGCTGATCGGCGACCCCGTTCGCGGGAAAAGCCTGTATGCGGCGCAGTGCGCCGCCTGCCACGGCGCCAACGGCGAAGGCAAGAAGGACCGTGCGGGCGATATCGTGTTTCCGCCGCTGTGGGGCGATGAGTCGTTCAACATCGGCGCGGGCCTGGCGCGCACCTACAAGGCCGCGGCCTTCATCCGCAACAGCATGCCGATGGGCGTGAATACGCATGGCACCTGGGGCGAGGGCGGTGTGCTGTCGGACCAGGACGCGGTGGACGTGGCGGAATACTTCACCCACATGCCGCGCCCGGACTTCCCGGGCAAGGAAAAGGACTGGCCGAACGGCAAGAAGCCCAAGGACGCACGTTATTGAGGGCTGCGCAGTGACGTCGGCGCCGCGGCCCGTGCCTGCGCGCAGAGGTGCAGATGTGCACGATGTCGCCTGAAAAGGCCCCCCGGCCGGTGCGCCCATCGAAAGGCGCGCCGGCCGCTTCGCTTGCGCGCCTCAGTTCGGCTGCAGCCCGATCTTGCGCACGATCTGTCCCAACGCGTCCAGGTCGGCCAGCGTGCGCGCCTGGGCCTCGGCCGGCGACCCGACGACGGGCACCCAGCCCGCGTCGATCAGCCGCTGGTGCGCGGCAGGCTCTTTCAGGCCCTGAACCAGGGCCGCGTTGAGCCGGTCGATGATCTCGGGCGGCGTGCCCTTGGGCGCGGCCAGGCCGAACCAGCCGACCGCCGAGAATCCGGGCAGGCCCGCCTCTTCGGCGGTGGGCACATCGGGGTAGGCCGCGACGCGGTATTTGCTGGTCACGAACAGGCCGCGCACCTTGCCTGCGTTGATGTAGCCGGCCTGGGCGGCAGCGTTGTCGATCATGGAATCCAGGTGGCCGCCCATCAGGTCGTTGACGGCCGGCGCGCCGCCCTTGTAGGCAATCACGTTCAGGTCGATGCCGGCGCTGTTCAGGAACATCATCTGCGTCAGGTGCGCCTGCGTGCCGATGCCGGCGTTGGCCGAGGTCAGCGTGCCCGGCGCGGCGCGGGCCTTGGCGATGAACTGCTGCAAGGTCTTTTCCGGCAGATCGGGGCGTGTGACGAACACGAAGGGAATCTCGACCAGCGTGGTGATCGGCGCCAGCGCTTCGGCTGGCTTGAAGCGCAGGTGATACAGGTGCGGGCTGACCGCCATGGCGCCGCTGGCGGTGAAGGCCAGCGTGTAGCCATCGGGCGCCGCGCGCACCACGTAGTCCAGCGCGATGGTGCCGCCCGCGCCCGGCTTGTTCTCGACGATGACAGGCTGCCCCAGGGATTTCTGCAGCACTTCGCCGACGACGCGGCTGAGGGTGTCGGACGCCGAGCCGGGCGTGTACGGGTAGATGATGGTGATGGGCTTGGCCGGATACCCGGCCGCGTGTGCGCCCGGCATCGCCAACCCTCCTGCCATTGCCACGGCCAGGGCGGCCAGGCCAGTCTTGATGTTCATGGTGTTCCCCTTGTCGTTGAGTATGGCCCAGGGCCTGTGAGTGGTGACAGGCTCTACGGGTTGCCGGCGTGAAATGCAGCGGCCCCCGCGCCCAGGCGATCCACGATGATTGCCTTGAGCAGCGGCGCCGCCTGCGCGGCGTAATCGCGCAGCGCGGGCAGCATGGCCGGCGTGTACCAGCCGGCCTGGTGCAACAGGTTCAGGCTGCCCAGCGGCGTGTCGCCGTCGCGCACCGGCACATTGACGGCGGACTCGCAGCCCAGGGACAGGATCAATGCGTGGTCGAAGAAGGCCGCCCGGATGTCGGCGGCGTCGCGGCACCATTGCGGTTCGCCCGCCACGATCACGCGGTTGTAATAGGCGCTGCCAGGGCGGATCGGCTTGGCGCCGCCGGGCGGGTACGCGTCCGGCGCGCTGGAATAGGCCCGCAGGCTTTCGCCGCGGCCCCAGTCGTACACCAGCACGGTGAAGAGGCGATGGCCGATGTCGCGCGCCAGCGCCTCGTCCAGCGCCGGCAGGTCCGCCGGCCCGGGGGGGTGAGCGTCAGCGTACGGTGGCATAGTCGAGCGTCTTGGGGGTGGCGGTGAGGGTGCGCGGCGTGGCGCCGGTGACCACGGTGTCGTCGATGCGGAATCCGCCTATGCCGTAGGCGTACAGCCCGGGTTCCACCGAATAGACCTCGTTGTCCACCAGCGGCCGGTGGCAGAAGGCCATGTCTTCCGGGTACTCGTGGTGCATGATGCCGATGGCGTGGCCCGTGCGGTGGCGGATGCAGTCCGCGAAGCCAGCCTTTTCGATGACGGCCTGCGCGGCCGCGTCGATGGCGCTGACCGGCGCGCCAGTGACGGCGGCGGAGATGCCGGCTTCGTTGGCGTCGCGGGCGGCGGTCCACAGGGCGGTCTGCTCCTTGCTGGGCCGGCCGCAGAACCAGGTGCGCTCGTTCTCGATGGCCAGGCCGTTCAGGCGCGGAATCAGGATGTTGACCAGCACGTCGCCTTCGCGGATGCGGGCGCCGCAGGAGGCGCCGTCGCCGTGCGGCGAGGCGGATGCCGGGCCGCTCAGGGTCCAGGCGCGGATGACCTCGAAATGCTCGCCCGGAAAGCGCTCGGCGGCTTCCTGCACCCACAGCGAGGCCATGGCGAAATCCAGTTCCTGCACCAGCCGGCCGGGGCGGATGTTCTCGCGGTAGCGGTCCTGCAGCCAGTCGGCGATCGAGCCGATGGCGGTCATGACGGCCAGTTCTTCTGCGTGCTTGCGCCAGCGCAGCGTACGGCATTCGCGGGTGCAGGGCCGCAGCCGCAGGTCGGGCAGCAGGGCGGCAACGGCGGCCAGCACCGCGCTGGCGCCTTCCACGCCGATGCGCGAGCGCGCCAGCCCGGCCTGCGCCAGCCGCTGCGCGACCAGGTCGGGCAACTGCGCCAGGAGCGGCAGGCGCTGGGTGACGCGAGGGTGTTCGGCGTAGTAGCTGACGTCGGTGATCCAGACCTTGCCTTGCTCCACCGAGAAACGCATATGGTGGGTCGACAGCTCGTTCATGACCAGGAACGGCTCGCCGTTGCGCGGCACCACGGCGAAGATCGGGCGTTCCCACGGCAGCACGTCCGTATGGAAGTTGGTGGCGAACTGGAAGAAATCCGCCGACGTGAAGATCAGGGCATCCAGGTCCTGCGCGTCCATCAGCGCGGTCATCTGGACATGGCGGTGGCGCCAGGTAGCGGTGGTGAGTTTAGGCATGCGTGTCGTCGCCGTTTGTGGAAGGTGTGGGAAAGGGACGACGTATTCTGGAATTGGCACCCATGAACATCAAATGAATAATCTTGAGTTAGCCATTACCATTTCTGCATAATTCGATGGGCGGTGCGGAAGCGTCCGCGCCGCGTTTTCAAGGGGACGGAATCCGCCATGGACGCAAGCCTGGACGACATTGCGTGGGCGCGCCGCCTGAAGCTGCGCCATCTTGAGGTCTTCATGGCGCTGGCGTCGGCGGGCAGCGTGACTGCCGCGGCGGCGGCCATGCACATGACGCAGCCGGCCGTGTCGCATTGGCTGGCGGACCTGGAAGCGGTGATCGGCGCGGCGCTGTTCACGCGCGGCCGCCGGCTGACGCTGACCGAGGCCGGCGAGGTGCTGGCCCGCCACGCGCGCCGCATCCTGGGCGATGTGCGCCGCACCCATGAAGAGCTGGAATCGGTCACCGCCGGCATCAGCGGGCGCCTGCATGTCGGCACCATCCTGTCGGCGTCGCCAGTGCTGTTGCCGCGCGCCATCGCGCAATTGCAGCGCGCCGCACCCGGCATCTACGTGGAAGTGGTCGAAGGCCTGGTGGCGCCCTTGATCGAGCGGCTGCAACGCCATGAAATCGACCTGATCATCGGTCCGCTGGACCCGCGCGCCCATCACGCCGGGCTGCAGATGGAAGGGCTGATGCACGACATCTTCAGCATCGTGACGCGGCCCGGCCACCCGCTGGCGAAACTGCGCCGGCCCACCTGGCGCGATGCGGCGCAGTACCCGTGGATCATGCCGCCATTGGCCACGGTGTCGCGCACCCGGCTCGAAGAGGCATTCGCGCGGGCCGGCGTTGCGGCGCCTTCGCCTCGCATCGAGACGGCGTCGATCGTGGCGTTGCAGGCGCTGCTGCACGAAACCGGTTACGTCACCTGCCTGGCAGGGTCGGTGGCGCAGCTGTATCGCCGCCTGAAGCTGGTGGATATCGTGCCCATGCGCGAACAGCTGGATTTCGGCCTGATCGGCATGATGTGGCAGGCGGGCGCGGCCAGCCGGGTGTTGCCGCAATTGCAGGAGTGCCTGCGCCACGAAGCCCGCGAATTGCAGGGCGACGCCTGAATCCGGCCGCGATGCGCTGCCTTGGCCGATGCCCGGTGGGCGGCGTATCCTTGCGGCTTGTCGCGACTTGAAGGCCCCCCATGGAACTGCGCCAGCTGCGTTATTTTGTCCGCGTCGTCGAAGCCGGCAGCATCGGCCGCGCGGCCGCGTCCCTGGATATGGTGACGTCGGCGCTCAGCCAGCAGATCAGCCGCCTGGAAGGCGAACTGGCCACGCGCCTGTTGCAGCGCAGCGCCAGCGGCGTGGTGCCCACCGACGCGGGGCTGGCGTTCTTTCGCCAGGCCCAGCTGGCGTTGCGCCATGCCGACGATGCCGTGCGCGCCGCCCAGCAGGCGCGGCTGGCCGGGCACGTCAGCGTGGGGCTGTCGTCCACCACCGCCTCGATCCTGGGGGCGCCGTTCGTGCAGGCCATGAACGAGCGTTACCCGGACATTCGCCTGCACCTGGTCGAAGCCCTGTCGGGCCATCTGGCCGACATGCTCAACGGCCGCCTGCTGGACCTGGCCATCGTGTTCCACGCCGAGGCCGCGCGCCGCTGGAGCGTGATGCCGCTGCTGGACGAACCGCTGTACCTGTGCGCCCGGCGCGGCATGCCCGGCCTGCCGGCGGGGTCGACCACCCGGCTGGAAGACATTGCCGACCTGCCGCTGGTGCTGCCCAGCGGCCGCCATGGGCTGCGCGCCCTGGTCAACCACGCCTTCCAGAAGTCTGGCCTGACGCCACGGGTCGTGGCCGAAGTCGATGGCCTGGCGTTGCTGATGGACGTGGTGCAACTGGGCTACGCCGCCACCATCCAGCCCAGCTCGGCCACGGCCCGCATTGCGCCGGGCCAGTTGGCCATGGCCCGCATCGACGATGCGGACCTGTTCCGGCCCAATCTGCTGGCCAGCCTGTCCGAAGACGAACTGTCGCCCGCGGCGCTGGCCGCGCGGTTGGTGCTGGCGGATGTGTCGCGCAGCCTGGCGCGCGCGGGCACCTGGGCGGTCACGACCCTTCACGAATCGTGAAGACCCGTTGACGCCGCGCGGATATCGCAGCGCGGCGCATCGACCTACAGTGCATTCCTTGATTCAGGAAATGCGGTCATGGTCGACGTTCTGGTGGTGGGAGGGGGCAATGCGGCGCTGTGCGCGGCCCTGATGGCGCGTGAAGCCGGCGCCAGCGTGTTGCTGCTGGAAGCTGCGCCGCGCGAATGGCGCGGCGGCAATTCGCAGCACACGCGCAATCTGCGCTGCATGCACGATGCACCGCAGGACGTGCTGGTCGAGGCCTATCCCGAAGAGGAATACTGGCAGGACCTGCTCAAGGTCACCGGCGGCCAGACCAACGAATACCTGGCGCGGCTGGTGATCCGCGAGTCGTCCACCTGCCGCGACTGGATGCGGCGCCACGGCGTGAACTTCCAGCCGCCGCTGTCGGGTGCATTGCACGTGGCCCGCACCAATGCGTTCTTCATGGGCGGCGGCAAGGCGCTGGTCAATGCCTACTACCGCAGCGCCGAAGCGTTGGGCGTGCAGATACGCTACGACGCGCCGGTGGATGCGCTGGAACTGCAAGACGGCCGCTTCATCGCCGCGCGCATCGGCGCCGAACGCATCGAGGCGCGCGCCTGTGTGCTGGCCGCCGGCGGCTTCGAGTCCAACCGCGAATGGCTGCGCGAAGCCTGGGGCCAGAACGAGCGCGGCGAATGGCCGGCCGACAACTTCCTGATCCGCGGCACGCGCTTCAACCAGGGCGTGCTGCTCAAGTTCATGCTGGACGCGGGCGCGGACCGCATTGGCGATCCGTCGCAGTCACATTGCGTGGCCATCGACGCCCGCGCGCCGCTGTACGACGGCGGCATCTGTACCCGCATCGATTGCGTGTCGCTGGGCGTGGTGGTCAACCGCGATGCGCAGCGCTTCTATGACGAAGGCGAGGATTTCTGGCCCAAGCGCTATGCCATCTGGGGCCGCCTGACGGCCATGCAGCCGGGGCAGATCGCCTATTCGATCATCGACGCCAAGGCCATCGGGCGCTTCATGCCGCCGGTGTTTCCGGGCGTCAAGGCCGACACGCTGCCCGAACTGGCGACGCAGCTGGGTCTGGACCCGGTGGCGTTCGAACGTACCGTGCGCGACTACAACCAGGCCTGCCGGGTCGGCAAGTTCGACCACACCGCGCTGGACGACTGCCATACCGAAGGCCTGACGCCCGCCAAGACCCACTGGGCCCGGCCCCTCGATACGGCGCCGTTCTACGGCTATGCGCTGCGCCCCGGCATCACGTTCACCTACCTGGGCCTGAAGGTCGATGAGACCGCTGCGGTGCGCTTTGGTGATGTGCCCAGCGACAACCTGTTCGTGGCCGGCGAAATGATGGCCGGCAACGTGCTGGGCAAGGGCTATACGGCGGGGGTGGGCATGTCCATCGGCACGGCGTTCGGCCGCATCGCCGGCACCCGCGCCGCGGCCGCCGCGCGTCGCGCCCATTCCGAAGGAGCCCGCCATGCGGCAGCTTGAAGCCCTGGCCCAGGAGGCCCAGTCGTTCACCCCTCCCCAGGCCGCGATGGCCGAGCAGGTCGTCACATGGCATGGCCGTGGCGCCGCGCCGGCCTCTTCGCCGGTTGCCGCCGCGCCCGATGCGCTCAGCGGCGGCGAGGCCGAAGTGGCCCGCGTCATGCAGATCTGCAACGCGTGCCGCTATTGCGAAGGGTTCTGCGCGGTGTTTCCCGCCATGACCCGGCGTTTGGAATTCGGCAAGGCCGACCTGAACTACCTGGCCAATCTGTGCCACAACTGCGGCGCCTGTCTGCACGCCTGCCAATACGCGCCGCCGCACGAGTTCGCGGTGAACGTGCCGCAGGCCATGGCCAAGGTGCGCATGCAGACGTACACCGACTACGCCTGGCCGCCCGCGCTGGGCCAGCTGTACCGCCGCAACGGGCTGACGCTGTCGCTGGCCACGGCGGCGGGCCTGGCGCTGTTCCTGACACTGGCGGTGCTGCTGACCGGCAGCCTTTGGCATGCGCCGATGGCGGGCAATTTCTATGCGGTGTTTCCGCACAACACGCTGGCGCTGATGTTCGGCGCGGTATTCGGCTTTGCCATGCTGGCGCTGGGCGTGGGGGTGACGAAGTTCTGGCGCGACGTCAGTCCGGGCGCGGCCAGCGGCGCCGCCGTGGCCGAGGCCGCGCACGATGCGCTGCGGCTGCGCTATCTGGACGGCGGCCACGGCAAGGGCTGCAACAACGCCGACGACGCCTTCACCCTGTGGCGCCGCCGCTTTCACCACTTCACGTTCTACGGTTTCATGCTGTGCTTTGCCGCCACGGTCGTGGCCACGCTGTACCACTACCTGCTGGGCCAGCAGGCGCCGTATCCGTTCTGGAGCGCGCCGGTGCTGCTGGGCACGGTGGGCGGCATCGGCCTGCTGGTCGGGCCGGCGGGGCTGCTGTGGCTGAACCTCAAGCGCCATCCGCAGCATGGCGACGCCGCGCAAAAGCCGATGGACCGCGGCTTCATCGCGCTGCTGTTCCTGACCAGCGCCACGGGCCTGGCCCTGCTGGCCGGACGCGACACCGGCGCCATGGCGCTGCTGCTGGCAGTGCACCTGGGCGTGGTGATGGCGCTCTTCCTGACGCTGCCCTACGGCAAGTTCGCGCACGGCATCTACCGATCGGCCGCGTTGCTCAAGTGGTCGATCGAAAAACGCCAGCCCAACAAGCTGCAACTGGGGGCCGACTGAAAGCCGGACCCGCGCGGCGCCGGGACGCCAGTCCGGACGCCGCGCATCGATTCGTTGTACCCGCTCGCATGACGGCGCCCTCGATGGCGCCGCAATCCATATCCATCAGGAGACCCGCATGTTCCCTACCCGCATCGCCCGCGCGGCGCTTGCCGCCTGTCTGCTGTCGGCCCTGCCGACCGTGCACGCACAGACCTTTCCCGCCAAGCCCATCACGCTGGTGGTGCCGCATTCGGCGGGGGGCACGTCCGACATCCTGGCGCGCACCGTGGCGGCCGAAGCCGCCAAGACGCTGGGCCAGACCATCGTGATCGACAACAAGGGCGGCGCCAACGGCACCATCGCGGCCAAGCAGGTGGCCTCGGCCGCGCCGGATGGCTACATGCTGCTGCTGGCCACCGCCAGCACGCACGGCATCAACCCGTCGCTGTACTCGCGCATTTCGTACGACGCGGCCAAGGATTTCACGCCCGTCACGCTGCTGGCCACGGTGCCCAATGTGCTGGTGATCGGCCCCAACGTGAAGGCCGCCGATGTGCAGGCGTTGATCGCGCACATCAAGGCGCAGGGCGACCGCAGCAACGTGGGCTCGGCCGGCGCGGGTACCCCCGGGCACCTGGCCGGCGAGATGTTCAAGCGCGCGGCCGGCTTGCAGTTCACCCACGTGCCCTACAAGGGCGGCAGCCCCGCCATCACCGACCTGATCGGCGGCCAGATCGATTTCCTGTTCACGACCATTCCGGGGGCGCTGCCGCATATCAAGGCGGGTACGTTGCGCGCACTGGCGGTGACCTCGCCCCAGCGTTCGCCCGCGCTGCCCGACATTCCGACCATGGCCGAATCCGGCTTGCCCGGTTTCCAGGCCTTGTCGTGGCATGGCGTGGTGGCGCCGGCGGGCACGCCCGACGCGGTGGTGCAGAAATTGAATGCCGCGTTGAGCGGCGCATTGGCCGCTCCCGCCGTGCGCCAGCGCCTGATGGAAGAAGGCGCGCAGGCATCGAATGTGAACACGGCTGCGTTCGGCGCCTTCATCCAGTCAGAGATCGTGGCGTGGGCACAGGCCGTGAAGGACTCGGGCGCGACGGCGAACTGACGATCGTCATGTGAGCCATGCAGGGTCGCGTGCTAGGATTTCGCGCATGCTGACGACTCTGCTGTTTTCCTTGCTGGCGCACGCGCCGCTGGCGGCTTCCGACTTTGATCTGACATGCCTGTCCGCCGCCCGGGGCGCGGGCGGCATGATGGAAAGCACGGCGCACTGCGCGCGTCGCGAAGCCGGACGGATCACGTTCAATCCGGCCTTTCTGCGGCAGTTGGAGTACGGCGCCGACGGCCTGGGTGCGGTGGCGCTGGACGGCGGCTGGGCGTGGGTGCGGGCCGATGGCGCGTCGGCACAGGTGATCACCTTCGACAACGGTCCCGACGATTTCGTCGATGGGCTGGCTCGTGGCCGGCGGCCCGATGGCAGCATGGTCTATATCGACAAGCGCCTCGATGTTGCCTTGGCAACACCCTACACCTGGATCGAACCCTTCATCGGCGGCACCGCCGTCGTCTGCTCGCGCTGCCGGTTCGAACCGGACGCCAGCGGGGAACATCACCAGGTGGTCGGCGGCGAGTGGGGCGCCATCGATCGCGCGGGCAAGCTGGTGCTGCCGTGGCGCGCCGATGCGGCGTCCCTGCGGCAGGACCTGGACGCCGCCAGAAAGCCTTAGCAGCGTCGCCCGTCAGCCGTGTTTCAACGCGCCTGGTAGGCGTCGCACAACGCCAGGTATTCGTCGCCGTTGATCTCCAGCGCCATGGCCTGGATCAGCACGCGCTTTCTGTTCGGTAGCGAGGTCTTCAGCTGGATCTGCCTGGCGGTGGGAATGCCGACGTAGCTTTGATTGACGTAGGTGTTCTCGTTGATGGCGTCCCACGGAATGACGGTGCCGTCGGTGATCTTCAACCCGTCGCGGGTGAAGGTGATGACGGGCGTGGCCGGGCCGAAGGCGCGCGTCAGGCATTTGACGACCAGCCAGACGCCGATGGCGGCGATGGCGGCAAAGAACGCCAGGGCGCCCATGCTGTCGCGCGAGCGCGCGGCCAGGAAACCGAAGACCAGTGCCGCGACGGTCCAGATGACCGCGCCCGCGATCAGGCGGTTGCGGGAGAAATACACGGGACGGTCGGCCAGCGTTTGCGATTGTTGGGCGGGGGAGCTGTAGATTTCCATGTCGAGGCTGCGCAAAAAGGGGAAAGGGACCGCCGTCCTGTGACGGGGCGGAATCGAAGTCAGGCGCCGGGCAGGTATTGGCGTAGACAGGCCAGCATCACCGATTCATTGACGATCCTGGACCGGTCGATCTTGTGGGTCTTGCCTTGGGCGACGATGATCAGCGTTTCGTCGGTTTCCATGTCTTCGCTGTCCGATTGCGTACGGATGGTGTCGATGGCGGTCCAGGGAATCTGCTGGCCCTTGTGCACCAGGCCGGCGGCATTCATGCCCAGTGGGCCGAACGCCACGGTGGCGCCGGCTTGCAGCTGGCGCCGGGTGTCGGCTTCGAGGTTGCCGCCCACCGCATCTTCCAGGTGTTCAGCCAGTTCATAGGCGTCTTGCCAGATCGCCAGGCGCAGCCGGATGCGTTCGCCGCTGTGCAGGGTCAGCAGCAGATGGTCGCGGTTGTGCAGGTGGCGCATCGACGCAATGTCGGTATAGGGCACGGTGCGCGTGCCCAGATGCAGCGCGTGGCCGTCAAGCGTGAGCGCGGCCGGGGCGCGCCACCATGCGACCAGGTCCGACCCCCGCCACAGCAGGTAGCCCACGGTGGGCAGCGTCAGGAAGAACACCAGCCACATGGCGCGGTAGCGCAGCATCTCGACGAGCAGGCTGCGGGGCAGCAGCCAGATGTCGATGGCGGCCAGCAGTTGCGCGCAGAACAGGTACAGCAGGGCCGCGGCGCCCAGGTAGCAACCCAGCGCGTGGCGCGGCAAAACTCGGGGGAACGAAGCAGTCATGAGAAACGCGCCGCGACGCGGCACCGTCCAGATGTCGAAGGCTTCGCACTCTAAGGGATGTGGGTCGGGGCGGGGTTTCTATCTGTATCAATATGGCGGATTTCATGTCCCCATGAGCTTGCCCAGCGTCGCCATGCCCTGTTCCATCCCGGCATTCCAGGGGTGTCCGTAATTCAAGCGCAGGAAGTTGCCGAAGGCGCCCGACGACGAGAACAGCGGCCCCGGCGCGATGCTGATGCCGTGGCCCAGCGCCGCGCGATGCAGCTGCAGCGTGTCGATGTGCGCGGGCAGTTCGACCCAGGTGAAGTAGCCGCCCAGCGGCCGCGTGGCGCGCGTACCTTTTGGAAAGTAGCGCGCCACGGCTTGCAGTACCTCGCCTTGTTGCAGCGCCAGCGTCTGGCGGAACTGGCGCAGGTGGCGGTCGTAGCCGCCCTGGGCCAGATAGGCGGCAATGGCGGCCTGGGTGGGCGCGGCGGTGGCCAGGCTGGTGGTGAGCTTGTTGCGCATGATGGCGCGGGTATGGCGCCCGGCGGCCACCCAGCCCACGCGATAGCCCGGCGCCAGCGTTTTCGAGAACGACGAGCAATGCATCACGATGCCTTCGCGGTCGAAGGCCTTGGCGGGGCGTGGCCGGGTGTCGCCGAAATAGAGCTCGCCATAGACGTCGTCTTCGATCAGCGCGACGCCATGCTCGGTCAATAGCCGCACCAGCGCTTCTTTCTTGGCCTCGGGCATCAGGCTGCCCAGGGGATTCTGGAAGGTCGTCATCAGCCAGCACGCGCGCGGCTTGTGCTGCACGATGGCGCGTTCCAGGGCCTGCAAATCGATGCCTTCGCGCGGATGCGTGGCCACTTCGATGGCGTGCAGCTGGTTGCGTTCCAGCGATTGCAGCGCGGCGTAGAAGGTGGGCGATTCGACGATGACCGCATCGCCGGGCTGCGTCACGGCGGCCAGCGACAGGTTCAGCGCGTCCAGCGCGCCGTTGGTGATGATGATGTCGTCCACCGGCACCGTCAGGCCGTCGGCCAGGTAGCGCAGCGCGATGGCGCGGCGCAGCGCGGCATCGCCCGGGCTGAGGTCGTCGATGGAGCTCCAGGGGTCCAGCTGCTGCACCGCGCTTGCCATGAACTTGGCCAGCCGGCCGTAGGGCAGCAGCGACGGACTGGGAAAGGCCGACCCGAACGGCAGCATGTCGCGCCGCAGGGTGGCGTTGAGCACTTGCAGCACGTTGTCGCTGACATCCACCGGATGGCGGCCCGCGCTGGCGCTGGACAGGCCGTCGGGCTCAGGCAAGGCGGCATGCGGCGCGTGCAGCACGTAGTAGCCGGACCGGTCGCGTGCGCGGATCAGCCCGCGCGCTTCCAGCAGGTAGTAGGCCTTGAATACCGTCGACGGGCTGACCCCGCGGCTGGCGCTGGTCTGGCGCACCGAGGGCAGGCGGTCGCCGGCTTGCAACAGGCCCGAGAGGATCGAGGCGGTGATGTCTTCGGTCAGGCGTTCATAGCGCTTCATGGCGGGTCCGTGAAAGGCGGGAAATCAAGTCGACATGCCGACGGCGCGCATGATGAGTCGCAAGGCGTAGGCTGCCACGCCCAGCGCGGCCACGCTGCCGGCCCAGATCAGCGCCAGCCACAGCAAGCGGCTGCGCCACGAGGTGGGGGAAGGGGAGGCAGGCATCAATGGAACTCCTCGCCCGCGCGCACCTTGCCGCGGAACACGTAGTAGGACCAGGCGGTGTACATCAGGATAATCGGAATGATGACCAGTGCCCCGACCAGCGCAAAGCCCAGGCTTTGCGGCGGCGCGGCGGCGGTCCAGATGGACACGTCGGGCGGAATGATGGCGGGCCAGATGCTGATGCCCAGGCCGCTATAGCCCAGGAACACCAGGCACAGCGCCAGCACGAAGGGGCCGGCGTTGGGCGCGCCGCGCACGCGCCGCACCAGGTCGAAGCCGGCGGCCGCCACCAGCAACGGCACGGGCAGGAACCAGAACATGTTCGGCAGGCTGAACCAGCGCTGCGCGATCTGCGGCTGCGCCAGCGGCGTCCACAGGCTGAGCACGGCGATCACGCCCAGCAGCGCCAGCGTCAGCGGCCGGGCCAGCGTGCACATGTGGCGATGCAGGCGGCCTTCGGTCTTCATGATCAGCCAGGTGCAGCCCAGCAGCGCGTAGCCAATGACCAGACCTACGCCGGTGAAGAGCGAAAACGGGCTGATCCAGTCCCACGCGCCGCCTTGATAGGCGCGGTCCACGACCGGTATGCCTTCGATGTAGGCGCCCAGCGTCACGCCCTGGAAGAACGTCGCGCACAGCGACCCCAGCACGAACGCGCGGTCCCACAGCGGACGGTGGTGCGGGTCCGCCTTGAAGCGGAATTCGAACGCCACGCCGCGAAAGATCAGCCCCAGCAGCATGAACACCAGCGGCAGGTGCAGCGCGCTCAGAATCACCGAATATGCCAGCGGAAACGCCGCCAACAGGCCCGCGCCGCCCAGCACCAGCCAGGTCTCGTTGCCGTCCCACACGGGCGCCACGGTGTTGACCATGACGTCGCGTTCCTCGGCATCGGTGACCAGCGGGAACAGGATGCCGATGCCCAGGTCGAAGCCGTCCATCACCACATACATCATCACGCCGAACAGGATGATGACGGCCCATATCAGTGCAAGATCGATACCCATGGCGTCAGGCTCCCTTGGCGTTGCGTGAGGCGGACGGAACATCCGCCGAGGTGGAGGCGGCCGACAGCGGCCGCGACGGCTGGCGCGGTTCGCCCGGGCCGCCGGACAGCGGCGCATGGCCAGGCGCCGGTGTGGGACCCATGCGGATCAGGCGCAGCATGTACGACACGCCGGCGCCGAACACGAACAGGTACACCACCACGAACAGCGCCAGCGTCAGCGTCAGTTCGCCGATGCCGTGGCGCGTGGCGGCATCGGCCGTGCGCATCACGCCGTAGACGATCCACGGCTGGCGGCCGATCTCGGTGACATACCAGCCCGCCAGGATCGCCACCAGGCCGGATGGCCCCATCCACAGCGCAAAGCGCTGCAAGGCCCGCGACTGGTACAGCTTGCCGCGCCAGCGCGCCCACAGCGCCCAGGCTGCCAGGGCGATCATCAGCATGCCCAGCCCGGCCATCACGCGAAACGACCAGAACACCACGGTGGCGTTGGGCCGGTCTTGGGGCGGATACGACTTCAGGCCGGGAAACTGGCCGTCCCAGCTGTGAGTCAGGATCAGGCTGCCCAGGCGTGGGATGTTGACGGCGTAGCGGGTTTCTTCGCGTTCCATGTCGGGAATGCCGAACAGCGTCAGCGGCACGCCCGCACCGGGTTCGTTGTGCCAGTGGCCTTCGATGGCGGCGATCTTGGCCGGCTGGTGCTTGAGCGTGTTCAGGCCATGGAAGTCGCCCACCACGGCTTGCAGCGGCGCCGATATCGCCAGCATGGCCATCGCCATCGCGAACATCTTTTTCACGGCCGGGCTGCGGTCGCCGCGCAACAGGTGCCAGGCGCCGGACGCGCCCACCATCAGCGCGGTGGCCAGGAAGGCGGCGATGCCCATGTGCGCCAGACGGTACGGGAACGACGGGTTGAAGATCACGGCCAGCCAGTCGGTCGGCACCACGCGGCCGTCCAGGATCTCGTAGCCCGCGGGCGTCTGCATCCAGCTGTTGGACGCCAGGATCCAGGTGGCCGACACCAGCGTGCCCAGTGCCACCATGATGGTCGAGAAAAAGTGCAGGCCTGGCCCCACGCGCGACCAGCCGAACAGCATCACGCCCAGAAAGCCGGCTTCCAGGAAGAAGGCGGTCAAGACTTCGTAGGCCAGCAGCGGCCCGGTGACGCTGCCGGCGAAATCGGAGAAGAAGCTCCAGTTGGTGCCGAACTGGTAGGCCATCACCAGGCCGGACACGACCCCCATGCCGAAATTGACGGCGAAGATCTTGGTCCAGAAGTGGTAGAGGTCGCGGTACACCGTGTTGCGGGTACGCAGCCAGCAGCCTTCCAGCACGGCCAGGTAGCTGGCCAGCCCGATGGTGATGGCGGGAAAGATGATGTGAAAAGAGATGGTGAAACCGAACTGTATTCGGGCAAGCAGTAGCGCGTCGCTATCCATGGCGGGGTTTTCCTGACTTCAAGGCCCGCGCGGGGAAACCGCTGGTAGGCGGCGCGCGCGGACAGGCTGGTGCCTGTAGCGTCAAGGTAGGCCGGCGACGATAGTTAGTACAGATTCAGAAAGCGCTGAAAAAAGCGGATCAGTTAGCCGATGGCAATAGCCGTTACCGCCGTATTTCATAGGGAAACGGGCAGTTTTTTACAGTAGGGGACAGACTGGCGAGTTACAAAAAAAGCAGCACAGCCGGATGACTGTGCTGCTTGATCCGAGTCATCCGTTAGGCGCGCGCCGCCTCGTCGATCAGCGCGGCCACTTCATCGGCGCGCGACGCCAGCGACGCATGGCTGGCATCCAGTTTGAGCACCTTGCGCGGTTGCATGCGCGCCGACATTTTTTCCTGGTTCGCGGGGGTGATCATGCGGTCCTGGGTGGACAGCTGATACCACGACGGCTTGTGGCGCCACGCCGGCACGCTGATGGTGCTGCCAAAGGTGCTGGCCAGCGGCGCCTTCTGGGTCACGGCCATCACCAGGGCGTCGTCGGCGCTCAGGTCCTGGCAGAAGCTTTCGTGGAATTTATCGGCGCGCAGCCACAGATAGCCGTCGCTGTCAGGCGACAGGTTGGGCGCCGCGGCCGGCAGGTCCTGCTGCGTGATGCCGCCCGGGCTTTCGCCCGCGTCCGGCGCGAACGCGGCGATGTACACCAGGCCGACGACGTTGGGCTGGTTGCCGGCTTCGGTGATGACGGCGCCGCCATACGAATGGCCCACCAGCAGCACGGGGCCGGATTGCTGCGCGATCATCTTGCGGGTGCGCTCGGCGTCGTCGGCCAGCGATGTCAGCGGCAACTCGACCGCGTGCAGGTCTTTGTGCCCAAGACGCGACAGGGCCAGGATGACCCGGCCCCAATGCGCGGCGCCGCCCCAGAAGCCGTGCGCCAGAATGATGGTTGGTGTGCTGCCCATGGTGAGTCTCCCGACTGTGTATGGAGCCACGATCATGCTACGGGCGCACCCGGCGCGCCATGGGTTTTCGGCGGTTTGTTATCGATGGATACGACTATGTCGATGGGGCGTCTTTGGCGGCGCCAACAGGCTGCAGCGGCCGGACGGCGCGGCGCTGCACGTGCTGGCTGAGCCAGACGCTGCCCACCACGATCACCATGCCGGTCATCTGCGCCGCGCTCAGGCGCTGGTCCAGCAGCGCCCAGCCCAGCAGCACGGCGGTGACCGGGCTCAGGAATCCCAGCGACGACACCACCGCGGGTTCCAGCCGGGCGATGCCGCGAAACCAGATCACGTAGGTCAGCGCCGCGCCGATCAGCCCCAGGTAGGCGATGCCCAGCACGTTCAGGGTCGTGGCCGGCGGCAGGGCCGGTTCGGCCAGCAGCGCCACCGGCAACAGCAGTACGCCACCCGCCGTCAGTTGCCACGAGGTAAAGGTCAGCGCCGACAGCGGCGGCTGCCAGCGGCGGCTGAGCACGGTGCCCAGGGCCATGGACGCCGCGCTGAACAGGCCGGCCGCCACGCCGACAGGGTCCAGCGCGGCCTTGGGGCCCAGCACCAGCAAGGCCACGCCGCCGATGCCGGCCAGCGCCGCCAGCACCGCCAGGCCGCGCACGGGCGAACCCAGCAGCGCGCGCGCCAGCAGAATGACCACCAGCGGCTGGATCGCGCCCAGCGTCGCGGCCACGCCGCCCGGCAGGCGGTAGGCGGCCACGAACAGCAGCGCCCAGAACACCGAGAAGTTCAGCGCACCCAGGACAAAGGCGCGCAGCCACCAGATGCCCTGCGGCAGTTGCCGCACGGCCAGCAACAGCAGGATGCCGGCGGGCAGGGCGCGCAGCATGGCTACCGTCAGGGGGTAGCCCTGCGGCAGCATCAGGGTGGTGACGACATAGGTGCTGCCCCAGATGGCCGGGGCCACCGCGGTCAGGAGCAGGTCGGCGCTGCGGCTCATGGCGGGAATTCCTTGGAAGGGCAAGACGGGCCGGGCGCGGGCGCGGCCTCCATACCGACAGGCTAATTGAATCGCCAGGCCGCGATAATATCCATTCCAATGGCAACATCATTCACTGACAGTGAATGATTACCCCGGGGAATCCATGGATCATCTCACCGCGCTCAAGGTGTTTCGCCAGGTGGTGGAGCAGGGCGGTTTTGCGGCGGCCTCGCGCCAGTTGGGGCTGTCGCCGGCCGCCGTCAGCAAGAACATCGCCGAACTCGAAGCCCACGTGGCGGCGCGCCTCTTGAACCGCACCACCCGCCGCATGAGCCTGACCGAGGCGGGGCGGCAGTACTACGACCAGGTCGCCCGCATTCTGGATGACCTGCAGGACGCCGAGTCGGCGTTGGGACCGCTGCAACAAGAACCCGCCGGCACGCTGCGCGTGAGCGCGCCGCTGTCGCTCAGCCTGACGCTGCTGGCGGGCGCCATGCCGCGCTTTCTGGCGCGCTATCCGCGCCTGTCGCTGGACCTGCACCTGGAAGACCGCCGCATCGACCTGGTGAAGGAAGGCTTCGACGTGGCCATTCGCGGCAGCGACCGGCTGGAAGACTCCAGTCTGGTGGCCCGCAAGCTGCTGACGCTGGATCACGTGCTGTGCGGCGCGCCCGCGTATTTCCAGCAGCATGGGGTGCCGGTCCAGCCCGCCGACCTGCGGCGCCTGGAATGCGTGCGCTTCACGTTGTCGGGGCATGCCGATGAATGGACTTTCCAGCGCGCGGGGCAGGTCGAGCGTATTCCGGCGCGGGGCCGCTACCAGGTCAGTTCCAGCCTGGCGGTGTGTGACGCATTGCGGGCAGGGTTTGGCGTGAGCCTGGTGCCGCGCGTGTATGTGCAGGCCGACCTGGACCGAGGCGCGTTGCAGGCGGTGCTGCCGGATTGGGTGCCCGTGCAGACGGACGTCTACGCGGTGTATCCGTCGCGCCGCCACATGGTGGCCAAGGTGCGGGCGCTGGTGGATTTCCTGGTCGAGGAATTGGGCGCGCCGGCGGCGTGAGCCGGCCGCGCCCGTCGTGAGCAGGCGCACGGGCGCATGCCATCGCAAGCGCCCGAGCTCCAGGCAGGCGAGCAGGTCTCAGTACATATGCTGCCCGCCGTTCATGGCGACATTGCTGCCGGTCATGAACGCCGCCGCATCGCTGCAGATGAACGCCACCAGCGCGGCGATCTCATCGGGTTCCCCCAGCCGTCCCAGCGGAATCTGCGGCAGGATCTTTTCCTTCAGAACGTCTTCGGGCACCGCCTTGACCATCGCCGTGGCCAGGTAGCCCGGCGACACGGTATTGACCGTGACGTTCTTTCTGGCCAGTTCCAGCGCCAGGGCCTTAGTGAACCCGTGGATGCCGGCCTTGGATGCCGCGTAGTTGGTCTGCCCGAATGCGCCCTTGGACCCGTTCACTGATGAGATATTCACGATGCGGCCCCAGCCACGGTCGGCCATCGGCCCGCACAGCGGCTGCGTCATGTTGAACATGGAATCGAGGTTGCTGCGCATGACCTCGTTCCAGTTCTCGTAGCTCATCTTGCGCAGGCTGGCGTCGCGCGTGATGCCGGCGTTGTTGATCAGGATGTCGATCTGGCGGCCGTCATCTTCCAGGCGCCGGGCCAGCGCCTGGCACGAGCCATAGTCGGCCACGTCCACCTTGACCATGTCGTAGCACCGGCCCTGGGCCGCCTCGTCGGCCAGCCAGGCGCGGGTGGCCTCTTCGCTGGAGTGGTACGTGACGATCACGTCGTGGCCGGCGTCGTGCAGCGCCCGGGCGATGGCGCGGCCCAGGCACCCCGCGCCGCCGGTGACGAGCGCCGTGCGCTTAGCGCCCATGGCGCGCCCCGACCTGGGTGGCTTCCTGCATGGCCGTGCACGCCGAGGTCATCTGCTCGGAAAAGCTGGACCACATGCGCGTCAGCGGCGAGGCCGTGAGGCCGCCCGTGGCCGCAGCCGAGGCATTGCTGAGCCAGCCGCTGAAGGCTTCGCTGACACCGGCGGCCAGCGCCGCCTGGTCTTCGAGCGCGGCATGGGTGATGGCCTGGCTGGCTTCCAGCTGGCATTGCCAGTGCTTGCGCGTGGCTTCGCCCAGGGCCGGAGCGATTTTCTGCCAGTTGCCGTCGACCTTCAGCGGGCCGAACGAGGCGAAGTACTGGCCTGCGGTGTCGCCGGCCAGGCGTTGGCCCAGCTGCAGCCAGCGCTGCTGGCTTTCCTGGGCCAGTTCGGCCAGGCGCTTGCAATAGGCGACATTGGCGCCGGCAAGATCCGGGGGCGTGGGGGCGGTTGTCTTCTTCATCATGCGTCCTTTTAAGAGAGTAATAAGGGCCAACGAATACACAGGCCTCACGCCATCTGGCTGAGGGTCTTGCGAAAGCGCGTCAAAGAGAAGGCGAACAGGACGCTGCCGATCAGCGCCAACGCCAGGAAAGGTTGCCAGACGACGCTCAATCCCGCGCCGCGAAAGAGAATGGCCTGGCCGAGTTCCACGAAGTGGGTGGTGGGGGCGGCCAGCATGATGTTCTGCACGAAGTCGGGCATGCTTTCGCGCGGGGTGGTGCCGCCGGACAGCATCTGCAAGGGCAGCAGCACCAGGACGAGCAACATGCCGAATTGCGGCATGCTGCGCGCCAGCGTCGCCATGAAGATGCCCATGGCGGTGGTCGCGAACAGGTGCAGCGCCACGCCTACCAGGAACAGCGCCACCGATCCTTCGACCGGCACCTGCAACAGGCCGCGCACCACGAATGTCAACGATAGCGCAGCGGACACCAGTACGACCAGCCCCATCGACCAGACTTTCGCCAGCATGATCTCGGTGGGTGTTACAGGCATCACCAGCAAGTGCTCGATGGTGCCGTGTTCGCGCTCGCGGATCAGCGCGGCGCCGGTCAGGATGATGGACAGCATCGTGACGTTGTTGATGATTTCCATCAGGCTGCCGAACCATGCCTGCGTCAGGTTCGGGTTGAAACGCATGCGCACCGCCAGGTCCACCGGCAGCTCGGTCGGCTTGCGGTAGCGCTGCACGAATTCGTTGATCTCGTCGGTGATGATCTGCTGGATGTAGTTGCTGCCCGTGAACGCCTGGCTCATGCGGGTGGCGTCCACGTTCAGCTGGATCTGCGCGGGGCGGCCCGCCAGCACGTCGCGCTGGAAATTCGGCGGGATGTTGACGGCGAAGGTATAGCGCCCGGCGTCCATGCCGGCGTCGGCCTCGGCCGAATCGATCATCTGCGGCCGGGTGAAGTGGGGCGGGTAGAACGCCGACGCGATACGCGAGGACAGCGGCGAGACGTCCTCGTCGACCACGGCGATGGCGGCGTTGTGCAGCGATTCGGGCACAGCCGTGGCGGCGGTGTAGATCATCAGCGTGAACGACACGCCGATCAGCACCAGCATCATCGGATCGCGCGCCAGGCTCCAGAGCTCTTTCACCCCCAGCCGGAAGATATTGGCGGCATGTCGCAGCATGATCAGGTCTCCTGCTTCTTCAACAACAGCACCGACGCGCCCAGGATGACGGGAATCGCCACCAGCAAGGGCCAGAACGAGCCTTGCAGGTTGGAGAAGTCCAGCGCCTTGCTGAAGACGCCGCGGCTGATGGTGAGCATGTGGGTGGCGGGGTAGACCTGGCCGATCAGCTTGCCGCCGCCTTCCAGCGACGACACCGGATTGAGCAGCCCGGCGAACTGCACGGCCGGCACCAGCGTGCCGATCATGGTGAAGAACAGCGCCGCGATCTGGCTGCGGGTGAAGGTCGAGGCCAACAGGCCGATGGCGGTGGCGACCACGTTGTAGATCAGCGCGGCGGCCAGCAAGGTCAGGAAGCTGCCTGTGATGGGCACGCCGAACAGCGTCACCGCCAGCAGCGTCATCAACAGGAAGTTCAGCATCGCCAGCGCCACGTACGGCCCCTGCTTGCCCAGCAGGAATTCCAGCCGCGTCACCGGCGTGACGTACAGGTTGATGATCGAGCCCAATTCCTTTTCGCGCACCACCGCCAGCGCCGTCAACATCGCCGGCATCATCAGGAGCAGCAGCGGGATCACGGCCGGCACCATGGCGGGCAGGCTGCGCACGTCGGGGTTGTAGCGAAAGCGCGTTTCGATGCTGAAGGGCTGCGTCGCGCCCGCGCCCAGCCGTTCGCGCGCCTGCTGCTGCAGCCAGCCCTGGTGCATGCCCAGCACGTAGCCGCGGATGGTCTCGGCGCGCTGCGGCATGGCGCCGTCGATCCAGACGCCGATCTGCGCGTTGCGGCCGCGTTCGGCATCGCGCGCAAAGCCTTGCGGAATCTCGATCGCGAGCGACAGCTCGCCGCTGCGCATGCGGGCGTCCATGTCCTGGTAGTCGGTGATGGGCGGCTGCTCGATGAAGTAGCGCGAGCCAGCCAGGTTCAGGCTGTAGTTCTGGCTCAGCGTGGTCTGGTCGCGGTCCATCACCGCGTAGCGCAGGTCTTCCACGTCCAGGCTGATGCCAAAGCCGATGACGAACATCAGCAGCAGCGAACCGGCCAGCGCCAGCGTGGCGCGCACCGGGTCGCGGCGCAGTTCCAGTGTTTCGCGCCACATGTAGCTGAACATGCGTTGCAGATTGAAGCCGCGATCTTCCGGGTGGACCGCAGGCGCCGCTGTGTCCAGCGTGTTTTCCGCCGCTGCCGTCACAGCTTGCGTCGAGACATCCCCCGCCTTGCCGGGCTGCGTGCCCGCACCCGCGTCGATCAGGTAGGCAATGAAGGCCTCTTCCAGCGTCTTGGCGCCGCGCAGCCGGATGATCTCGTCCGGCGACGCGCTCACCAGCACCTTGCCCGCGTGCATCAGCGACATGCGGTCGCAGCGCTGGGCCTCGTTCATGAAGTGGGTGGAAATGAAGATCGTGACCTGGTCCCGCCGCGCCAGCGCGATCAGCAGGCGCCAGAAATTGTCGCGCGCCACCGGGTCCACGCCCGAGGTCGGTTCGTCCAGGATCAGCAGTTCGGGCTTGTGCACCATGGCCACCGCCAGCGACAGGCGCTGGCGCACGCCCATCGGCAGCTTGTCCGGCAGGTCGTCCAGCGCGTCGGCCAGGTCAAAGCGCGCCACCATCTCGTCGACGCGGGCGGGGATGTCGGCCTCGGGCACGTGGAACAGCCGCGCATGCAGCACCAGGTTCTGCCGTACGGTCAGTTCGCCGTACAGCGAGAAAGCCTGCGACATGTAGCCCACGCGGCGGCGCGTGTCGATGTTCTTCGGGTCGACCTCGGCGCCGAACAGCCAGGCCTGGCCCTCGCTGGCCGGCAGCAGGCCGGTCAGCATTTTCATGGTGGTGGACTTGCCGCAGCCGTTCGAACCCAGGAAGCCGAAGATTTCGCCTTTGCGGATGCGGAAGTTGACGTGGTCCACCGCCACGAAGTCGCCAAAGCGCATGGTCAGGTCGCGCGCCTCGATGGCGATGGGGGCGTTGTCGTCCAGCGCCAGCGGCGTGATTTCCACGGGCTGGTGGCCGCGCCGCTTTTCTTCGGGCAACAGGGCGATGAACGCGGCTTCCAGCGAATCGGTGCCGGTGCGGGCGCGCAGTTCGTCGGGCGTGCCGGTGGCCAGCACGCGGCCTTCGTCCATGGCGATCAGCCAGTCAAAGCGCTGCGCCTCGTCCATGTAGGCGGTGGCGACGATGACGCTCATGCCGCTGCGTTCGCTGCGGATCTGGTTGATCAGGTCCCAGAACTGGGCGCGCGCCAAGGGGTCGACGCCGGTGGTGGGCTCGTCCAGGATCAGCAGGTCGGGGTCGTGGATCAGCGCGCAGCACAGGCCCAGTTTCTGCTTCATGCCGCCGGACAGCTTGCCCGCGGGCCGCGACAGGGAGGCGTCCATGCCGGTGCTGCGGGTCAGGCTGTCGATGCGGCGGCGGCGCTCGGCCTCGCTGTGGCCGAACAGGCGGCCGAAGAACTGCAGGTTTTCTTCCACCGACAGGGTGGGGTACAGGTTCTTGCCCAGCCCTTGCGGCATGTAGGCGATGCGCGGGCAGACGTCGTCGCGGTGGCGCTTGCTGGCCATGTCGCCGTCCAGTACGCGCACCGAGCCTTCCTGCACCGCGCGCGAACCGGCCACCAGGGCCAGCAGGCTCGACTTGCCCACGCCGTCGGGGCCGATCAGGCCCACCATGCGGCCGGCGGGAATGTCCAGCGTGATGCCGTCCAGCGCCACGGTCTTGCCATAGCGCAACGCCACCCCCGACAGCTGCACCACCGGGGCGGGGGACGAGGCTGTCGTGGCGGTGTTCATCAGGGCACCTTGACTTCAAGCGTGGCGGGCCAGGCGGCCTCGCCGTCCAGCTTCAGCCAGGCCACGCCGGGCAGGCCGGTCTTGACCTGGGTCAGGTGCTGCTGCAGCAGCGCCGGGTCGATCTGCGCCTTGACGCGGAACATCAGCTTCTGGCGTTCGGTGGCGGTCTCGACCGTCTTGGGCGTGAACTGCGCGGTGCTGGCCACGAACGACACCTTGGCCGGAATCACGTACTGCGGCGCAGCGTCCAGGATGATGCGCACGTCCTGGCCCAGCGCCACGCGGCCGGCGGCCTGCTCGGGCAGGAAGAAGGTCATGTAGACGTCGGCCAGGTCCACCATGTTCAGCACCTTGCCGCCCGCGCCCAGCACTTCGCCGGACTGCGCCACGCGGTATTGCACGCGGCCGGCGCGCGGGGCGCGCAGTTCGCTGTCGGCGATGTCGGCGTCGATGCGGGCAATGGTGGCCTGTGCGGCGTTCACGGCCGACTGTGCGCCCACCTGGGCGGCGCGGGCCGCGTCGATGGCGGCTTCGGCGGCCTTGACCTGCGCGCGCGCCGCATTGACGGCGGCCTGGGCGCTGCGTACGCGGGCGCGGTCGTCATCCAGTTCCTGGATCGACGATGCGCCTTCGCGCGACAGCGTTTCCGAGCGCGCCAGGCGGCGCCGGGCGGCATCCAGTTCGCTCTCGCGCTGCACCACCACGGCTTCGGCCGCGAGCTTGTCGCTTTCGCGTTGCGCGATCTGGGCGCTGGCGCTGGCGGCGTTGTTGATGGCCTGCTGGTGCTGGGCGCGCGCTTCTTCGCGCTGCGCGGTCAGGGTATCGATCTGCATGCGCGCCAGCGGCTGGCCGGCGGCGACGAAATCGCCTTCGGCGGCCAGCACGTCCTGCACGCGGCCGGCGAGCTTGGTGGCCACGTCGATCTCGGTGGCTTCGATGCGGCCGTTGCCGCTGATGAAGCCTTCGCCGGGGCCGTTGTCGGACAGCATGCGCCAGCCGCCATAGCCGGCGGCGGCGACAGCCAGGACGATCAGGACGGGAATCAGTTTTCGGGTAGGCAGCTTCATGATGCGTTTCCGGAGGGGATCGAGGAGGGCGCGGCGGGCGCCTGGGTGCCGCCGCCCAGCGCGGCGTACAGGCCGACACGGGCCGACAGCAGCGCGCGGCGGGTCTGCACCAGCGTCTGCTGCGCCGCCAGCAGGTCGCGCTGGGCGTCCAGCACTTCCAGGTAGGGCGAGGCGCCATGGTCATAGCGCAGCTTGGCCAGGCGCGCGCGCTCTGCCTGGGCGGCCACGGTGGCGCGCAGCACCTGCACCTGCTCGGCCAGCCAGCGGCGCGCCGACAGCGCGTCAGACACGTCCTTGAACGCGCTCTGGATGGATTGTTCGTAGCCGGCCACGGCCTGGTCGCGGCGCACTTCGGCCAAATCCAGGTTGGCGCTGCGGCGGCCGGCATCGAAGATCGGCAGGTCCAGGCTGGGCGTGAAGTTCCACGCGCGGCTGCCGCTGCCGAACAGGCCGTCGAGTTCGGCGCTGGCGGTGCCGACGGCGCCTGTCAGCGTGATGCGAGGAAAGAACGCGGCACGGGCCGCGCCGATGTTGGCGTTGGCGGCGCGCAGCTGGTGTTCGGCCGCGACGATGTCGGGGCGGTTGACCAGCAGGTCCGACGGTAGCCCGGCCGGCAGGTCGCGCATCACCGCGTCGTCGTCCAGGCCGGCCTGCGGCAGGGGCAGGTCCAGCGGCTTGCCGACCAGGAGTTCCAGGGCGTGGGCCTGCGTGGCGCGGGCCTGCTCCAGATCGGCGCCCAGCGCGCGGGCCTGCTGCCACAGCGTTTCCACCTGGGTCAGGTCCAGCTTGGAGATCGAGCCGACTTCGTAGCGGCGGCGGAAGATGCGCAGGGATTCCTCGCGCGATGCAATCGTGGCGCGGGTCAGGGCCAGGCGCTCATCCAGCTCGCGCAGCGACAGGTAACTGTCGGCCACCTGGGTGACCAGGCTGAGCGTGGCGGCGCGGGCGGCGGCATCGGAGGCCAGGTAGTTTTCCAGCGCGGCGTCCTTCAGGCTGCGGACGCGGCCCCAGAAGTCCAGCTCCCAGGTCGCCATGCCCACGCCGGCCTGGTATTGGCTGGCCACCTGGGGCCGGCCGGTCAGGTTCAGGTCGCCCGGCGTGCGGGCGCGGGTGCCTTCGGCTTGCACGCCGATCGTCGGGAACTGGTCGGCGCGCTGGATGCCGTAGAGCGCGCGCGCCTCTTCGACCCGCAGCAGCGCCACGCGCAGGTCGCGGTTATGCGCCAGCGCCTGGCCGATCAGGCCTTGCAAGGTGGGGTCCGAAAAGTAGTCGCGCCAGTCGACCTGCGCGGCCGGCGTCGACGTCGGCGCGGCAGAGGCGGGCCCGGCAGTCTCGGCGGCATAGGTGGCCGCCACCGGCAGCGCCGGGCGGTCGTATTGCGGGGCCATCGACACGCAGCCCTGCACCAGCAGCACGGCCAGGGCGGCCGGCGCCAGGCGGGCGACAGTCCATGGTGCAAGGGGGCGGCGAGTCATGCTTCATTTCTCCATCACGTAGGCGCCGGGGGCATCGCCCAGCACCGGATAACCCTGGCTTGCGGCGCCCTGGGCGGGCGGCTTGGCCGGCTTGCCCGAACGCGCGGCCAGCCAGGCTTGCCAATGCGGCCACCATGAACCCTCGTGCTTGGGCGCGGCCTCGAACCATTGCTCGGGTGTCAATGCCGGCTGGTCCGCCGGCCGCGTCAGGCTGCGAAAGTGGCGGCGCGGATGGCCGGGCTCGCTGACGATGCCGGCGTTGTGGCCGCCGCGGGTCAGCACGAAGGTCAGCGGCGCGGACGTCAGGCCGTGCAGCTTGTAGACCGAGCGCCAGGGGGCCACGTGGTCGGTTTCGGTGCCGACGCAGAACAGCGGCAGGCGCAGGTCGGCCAGCTTCACGGGCTGGCCGTCCACGGCATGGCGGCCGGCGGCCAGGTCATTGTTCAAGTACAGGCCGCGCAGGTATTGCCCATGCATGCGCGCCGGCAGGCGGGTCGCATCGGCATTCCAGGCCTGCAGGTCCGTCATCGGCCGCCGCTGGCCCAGCCAGTAGTCGTTGATCATCCGGCCCCACACCAGCTGCTGCGAACGCAACAGCTGGAACGCGCCGCTCATCTGCTGCGCCGGGAAGTAGCCCAGCGCCTGCATTTCGGCCTGCAGCAGCGCCACCTGGAATTCGTCGATGAACAGGCCCAGCTCGCCGGGTTCGGAAAAGTCGGTCTGCGCGGCCAGCAGGCTCAGGCTGGCCAGGCGCGTGTCGCCTTCGCGGGCCATCGCGGCGGCGGCCATGGCCAGCAGCGTGCCGCCCAGGCAGTAGCCGGCCGCATGCACGGCGGCGCCCGGCACGATGGCATTGATCGCCGCCAGGGGTTCGCGCACGCCCAGGCGCAGGTAGTCGTCCATCCCCAGGTCGCGGTCGGCCGCGGCGGGGTTCTTCCACGACACGCAGAACACGGTATGGCCCTGTTCGACCAGGTAGCGGATCAGCGAGTTGTGGGGCGACAGGTCCAGGATGTAGTACTTCATGATCCACGCCGGCACGATGAAGATCGGTTCGGGCCGGACCCGCGCCGTGGCGGGCTGGTACTGGATCAGTTCGGCCAGGCGGTTGCGCAGCACCACTTTGCCTGGGGTCAGCGCCACCTCGTGGCCGGGCCGGAAGCGTTCCGCGCCGGCCGGCGGCAGGCCGCCCCATTGGCGCAGCCCGTCTTCCCAGGCGGCCTGCGCGCCGCGCAGCAGGTTGGCGCCGCCTTCCTGCCAGGTCTGGCGCAGCACCAGGGGGTGGGTGAACGGTTGGTTGTCGGGGGCCAGCGGTTCTAGCCACTGGTGCGCGGCAAAGGCAGCCAGCGCGCGTTGGTGGTCGTTGGCCAGGGGCAGCAGGCGGGCCTGGGCGTCCCAGGCGTTGCGGACCTGCATGAAGGCCTGGCTCCACCAGGAATACGGCCATTGCCCCCAGGCGGCGTCATCGAACCGGCCTGCGGTCATCGCAATGTCCTTGCGTGCTGGCTGGGTCGTGTCCGACATGTGGGCTCCATGGCGTTCGGGCGGCGACATCGCCGCGCTCAAGGGGGCCGGATCATCGCCCTGCCAGGCTTGTGGCCTGGCGTCGCGGCGGTCCGGCGGCAAACGTCTTGAATCGATTGTGCGCCGCCCGCCCTGCGGATTCCTTGATCCAGATCAAGCTAGCGACTGACTGGTCGGTTTTTAATGGGGCTGTTGGCCGGCCTTGATGCCGCGCCAATTCGCACAGGGAGCAGTGGTGATGGGTACGCAACGTCAGCGTCTCCCCCCGAACGTGCGCGTCGGGCAGATTCTTGACGCCGCGTTGCAGGAATTCTCGGCCGCCGGGTATGCCGGCGCCCGGATGGATGACATCGCCTTGCGGGCCGGACTGTCCAAGGGCGGCCTGTACGCCCATTTTTCCAGCAAGGAACAGGTCTTCGAAGCGCTGCTCGCGCGTCACCTTTGCCCGCCGCGCCTGGACGCCCATGCCCTGGTTGCGGGCGCGGCCACGCCCAGGCACCTGGCCGAGCGCCTGGTCAACCATCTCTATGCCAGCCTGGCCAATCCGGCCATGGTCGCCACCATGCGGCTGCTGCTGGCCGAAAGCGACCGCGTGCCGCATCTGGCGCGCCGCTGGCGCGAGGACACGGCCGATGCCCACCAGGCCGACATCGCCCACCTGCTGCAGCTGGCCCGCGAACGCGGCCTGTGCGGCGACGGCGTGGCGCTGCGGCATCCGTGGCTGTTGCTGTCGCCGGTGGTCCATGCCATTTTCATGGCGATCCTGCTGGGGCCGGACGAACGCATCAACCTGCCGGAGCGGCGCGACGCGCACGTGGCGCTGATCTGCGGCCTGCTATAGCCGCCGCGCCACACCGCCCTGTATCCTTGCGTCACTTCCACGACTCAAGCAGCGAGGGCGCTTTGCCTAACTCCGGAATGACCGTCCGTGTGCCCTCCTGGCGATATTTTCCGGTGGCGTTGGCCCTGATGCTGCCGGTGCTGGGCTGCGTCGCGTGGACCTGGCTGCATGCCCAGTCCACCGAACGCGCCGAAGCCGCCACCGTGGCGCGCATCGTGCGGGTCCAGACCGAGCAGATCGTGGATCGCGCCGTCGACATCCTGCCGCGCGTGGCGGCGCTGACCGACAAGTCCTGTGAAGAGGCGCTGCCCGACCTGTACCGCTGGGGCACGCTCAACCCGTACTTCCGCGCGCTGATCCTGGTCGAGCGCGACCACATCTATTGCTCGTCGGTGCTGGGTGAGGTTGATTACCTCACCGGCGAATTCCGCAAATGGCCGGTGGACGTTCCGCCTGCGCAATGGTTCTTCAGCGTGGCGGGCACGCCCCTGGCGCCCGAGCGGCCGGCGCTGCTGCTGGGCATGCCGGCTGCTGACGGCCGCGGCGGCGTGGTGGCCATCGACGGGCGCTATGTGCAGGACATTCTCAATTCGGTGGCCTCGCTGGGTGAATACCAGCTGGAAGTCACGCTGGGGCAGGGGGCGCCCATCCGCAGCGATTCCTGGGGCCATGCATCGGCGGTGCCCGAATTGCTGTTCCAGCAGGCCGACAGGGTGGCCGACCGGGCCGATCTGGATGTGCGCGTGCTGGCCCCGGCCGAGGCCGTGGTGCGGGCGTGGCAACAATTGCTGGTGACCTACCTGCCCGTGGCCTTGCTGCTCGGCGCGCTGCTGGCCTTCGGGGCCTACCGCCTGCAGGTGAACCGGCAGTCCTTCAAAGAGCAGCTGCGCCGCGCCATGGCGGCCGACGAATTCCACGTCGAATACCAGCCGGTCTATGGCAAGGCCACGGGCCGCTGCGAAGGCGTCGAGGCGCTGATGCGCTGGAACCGTCCTGGCGTGGGGCCGGTGCGTCCGGACATCTTCATTGCGGCAGCCGAGGTCGAGGACATGATCGTGCCGCTGACCCAGCATCTGCTCAAGCTGATCCAGCGCGATATGCGCGACTGGGCCACGCCGCCCGAATTCCACATCGCGGTCAATTTCGCGCCCGCACACCTGTCCAGCCCGACGTTGCTGGCCGATGTGCAGGCCTTTCGCGCCGGCATCCGGCCATCGCTGATGGTGCTGGAAATCACCGAGCGCAGCCTCATTGCCGACAACGGCCAGGCCCGCCGCAACATCGACGCGCTGCGGGCCGAAGGGGTGTTCGTGGCCATCGACGATTTCGGCACGGGTCATTGCTCGCTGTCGTACCTGCAGAAATTCCCGGTCGATTACCTGAAGATCGACAAGGGCTTCGTGCATGCCATCCAGCCCACCGGCGAAGACGCGCCGGTGCTGGACGTGATCATCACGCTGTCGCATCGCCTGGGCCTGGCGGTGGTGGCCGAAGGCGTGGAAACGCCCGAGCAGTTCACCTACCTGACGCAGCGCGGCGTGGCCTTCATCCAGGGCTATCTGTTTGCCCGGCCCATGCCGTCGGCCGACTTCGTGCGCTGGTATGCCGAAAAGGCGGCGCAGCCGCCGGTACCCGCGGCGTCATAGCGCGCGCAGCGGCAGGTTCAACAACGAAAAGCGGTTGCCCAGCGACCACAGGCTGGCGCCGCGCGCCGCCTGCGGGCACGTCGTGTCGCGGCAGATCCGTTCGCCGGGGTCGGCGGCGCATGCGCAGGGGTCTGAAAGCATGAAGTACAGCAGCGCGGCAAGCAGCGACGCGACCGCCAGGGTGATCCGCATGACTTTCCTCTTTGGGATAAAAAATTATTGTTAAACGATAATTTGTTGCTACACTACAGCAACTTCATAACCCCAGCAACGTCATCCGGAGACCGCCATGGCAGCCGCGCCGACCTTTTCTTCCATCCACGAGACTTCGCCACCCGCCGCCGGCACCCGGCGCCTGGCCCGCATCCGCGGGCTGTCGCGCTGGATGCGCGGCCTGCTGGTCGTGGCCGCAGTGATCCTCATTGCCGCACTGGTCGGCATGTGGTTCTTCACGTCCGAGGCCGTGCTGGCCCGCGGCCTGTATTCCTTTCTTGGCGTGACGGCGCCGGCCTATGCCGAACCCGCCGCGCCCGTCACCCTGCCGCGCCTGAACCTGGGGCCCGCGTATCGGGTGCTGGGTTTCGCCTTGTTCGGGGTGTTGGCGGCCCTGGCGTTGCGCGCCATTGCCCATGCCCATGCCATGTTTTCCGACTTCAGCCGCGGCGATGTGCTGACCGTGGCCACGGCCAGGCGACTGCGCGGCATCGCCTTGCTGATCACGGTGTTCAGCGTCGCGGTGCCGGCCTTGAAGACCGTCTTGATGTTGGCCCTGACGCTGGCCAATGGGCCGGGCGAGCGCCACATGATGATCGGCATCGACATCAGCGACATCCTGCTCGGCCTGCTCGGCGGCCTGTTGTTCACGCTGGCCTGGGCCATGGAAGAAGCGGCCCAGGTCGCCGAAGAAAACCGGGGATTCATCTGATGGCGATCGTGGTCAGGCTGGATGTGATGCTGGCGCAGCGCAAGATGAAGGCGCGCCAATTGGCCCAGGAAATCGGTATTACCGAACCGAATCTGTCGCTGCTCAAATCGGGCAAGGTCAAGGGCATGCGCTTTGACACGCTGGAGCGCATTTGCGAAGTGCTGCAATGCCAGCCTGGCGACCTGCTCGAATACCAACCCGGCGAGCCCGCGGCCAGCGACGATACCGGCGTCGATTAGGCGTCGCGTCGAGCTGCCTGTCGCGGCAGGCCCCGACGCTCGCGGGCTGGTCCGCGCCTGGCCGCGCCACGCCCGCGCGGCGATCTCAACGTAATTTTTTCACTGCCTGTCGCGCGGGGTTCGCCCGCGCGCCGGGTTCCCACGTCCCTTTGATGGATGCTTGCCATGCACTACCTGCCTGCGATCTCCCGCGATGCATTGCGTGTCGCTTCCCTGTTGGCCTCGGCCTGCGCGCTGGCCGCCTGCGCACCCACGGCGCTGTCGCCGGGCGCGTCCTCCAACGTGCGCATCACGCACAACGAACCGGGCAAGGACTGCGCCTTCCTGGGTGACGTGACCGGCAGCCAGGGCAACTTCCTGGCGGGCGTGATCACCTCGAACGCGGATCTGGAAACGGGGGCGCGCAACGACCTGAAGAACAAGGCCGCGGCGCTGGGCGGCAACGTCGTGTATTTGCTGACGCAACGTGCCGGGCAGACGGGCCACAAGGACCACCTGGAGCAGACCAACGTCACGCTTTCGGGCAACGTCTATCGCTGCGGCTAGGACTGTGGAGCGGCCTTGGCGAAGAACAGGTCCGTGATGGACTGGCTGTCCAGCGCTTCGCCGTTGATGGCGCGCGCCAGCAGTTCGGCGCCCAGCAATTGCACCGAGAACACCAGGTCGGGCTGCACCCGGCGAATCTTTTCCAGGTGCTTGCTGGTGTTGACCAGCGCCACCGTCTTGGCGCCTTGGTCGCCCACGGCTTCTTTGGCGGCCAGCACGATGAAGGCGTTCTCGGCGTCATCTTCGCGCAGCGCCAGCACGTAGCGCGCGCGGGTCACGCCCGCGCTGCGCAGCACTTCCACGCTGGACGGGTCGCCTTCGATCAGGTCGGTGGCGGCCGGGTATTCCTGCGGCACGCCGGGCGGCACGATGACGGTGACCTCGTCGCCCCGGCGGCGCAAGCCTTCGTAGACGCTCAAGGCCAGGGGCGTGGCGCCGGCAATGATGATGTGGTTTTTTCTCATGGCGCTGGAAAACCGGCCTTTGACCAGCCGTTTCAGATTGCCGCCGATCACCGGGCCGGCGATCGCACTGATGGAAGTGGCAAAGACGGTGATGCCAAGAATGATAATCGACGCGGTGAACAGCCTGGCCGCGTTGCTGTGCGGGGTGATGTCGCCGTAGCCCACCGTGGACATCGACACGATCGAAAAGTACAGCGCCGTTGCGGCGTCCTTGATGGGCGGATTGAATTCCTCGCCCAGGTACAGCGTGCCGAAGATCGCGTAGATCAGCAGCGACGCCATGCTGACCAGCGCGAACAGCGAACCGGCCGTGACGCTGGCCCGGTCAAAGCGCCGCCAGTAGGCGATCAGCGCGATCACCAATACCAGGGTATAGACGCCCAGCCCCGCACGCCCGCTGTCGCCCAGGATGGCGAAGGTGCCCACCCCGATCAGCAGCACCAGCGAGAAGGCCCACGCGATGCGCGCCTTCAGGATCAGGCCCAGCGCGATGACCTGCAGGCCCACGCCCAGCACCAGGCGCGGAATCTCGAGCAGGCCCACCACCTGCATCACGTCGTGCCAGTTATCCAGCGCCAGCCAGAATGAATACTCGCGCGCGCGCACTTCGCGCAGCACGGGATGCATGAAGGCATAGCCGTCCAGCGCCACGAGAATGGCGAGGCACCAATTGGGGGGAATGCGGGTCAGCGCAAGGCGCAACCGGCGCGCAAGGCCGGACAGGGAATGGGGCATGGCAGGGGCGTCCTTTGCCGCTCATTCTATAGGGCAGCGCGGCAGGCTTCCTATATCCAATATGTATAGAAGGCTATCAACAAAGAATTACTTGAATTGCGCCCGACGTCCTAAACTTCTTTCATCACGCGGCTATCCGAGAGGAACACCGCTGATACGGGCGACAAGCCCGCCAGCTGCTAGGGCGGACGAATCACCCGGGCGTTGATCACGCTGCAGCTTGAGTGGGGACTAGAGACCCCGCCCGGGCTCACGGCCAGTCCGTGCGTGAGTAGTATGAGGCACGAATGTTGGAATCGCGTGATCTAGGTAGAAGGCATCAGTGCCGGCTGATGACTCCAGGCTCACGTGTTGTTTTAGCGCGGCGTCTTACCTTCGGGGCAGCGCCGCGTTTTTTTCGTCTGGCGCCAGCGTCCTGGCCCGTAGCGTATCAGTAAGACGGCGCGTTGGCATCCAGCGCATAACGCCGCGAATCTTCCAGTCCGTCCGGACGCCCTTCCTCTGCCCCCTCCCGATTGTCCAGTTCCAGCGCGATATCCGCCGCGAACATATAGCCCCAGCCATGCACGGCACGGATCGGCAGCGTCATGTGGTTGGCGGTCGCCTTGCGCCGCAGCCGGCTGATCATCACGTCGACGAAGCGGCGCCGCGTAATGGCACCGTCCGCATCTTCGGCGCCGTCCGGGTAGAAGGCGTCGCGGCTGACCTTGCGGTCGGGCGCCTTGACCAGCTTGGTCAGGAAGTCGCGCTCGCCCGTGGTCAGACCCAGTTGGCGGCCGGTGGGGCTGATCAGCGTCCAGCCCTTGTTGGCCAGTCGCCAGGTTTCCTGCAGCGGTTCGTCGGGCAGCGCAGGCTCGGCGCCGCTGTCGGCCCCGTCCAGCCCCACCGCGCGCCGCACCAGCGCCTGCAGCACGGCGGCCAGTTCCAGCCCGGTCACTTCCGGCGGCAGGCAGGCATCGGCGCCGCACAGCAGCGTGCGGATGCGGTTTTCCTCGGCGCCAAAGGGCGCGATGGCGACGATGCCCAGGCTGCGGTCGATGGCGCGCAGCCGCACCGCGGCGTTGTGGATGTCGGGCAGGGGCGCCTCCAGGATGACCAGGGGGCTGGGGCGGCGCGAATAGCGGTCGTAGACGTCGGCCAGGTCATGGCAGCGGCGCACGCTGAAACCCAGATGGGACAAGGCCTCGACCAGCCGGGCATGCCGGGCGTCGTCCTGGCCAAGAAAGATGACATCCAGCGTGTTGTTCATGGATGCCCGCCTGCGCCAACGACAGCGTGATCATTGCGTGTCATGCCCCTCTCCCTTTGCTGCGCGCCATGATGTGGCGGCATCTGGCGGTGTTGTTGGTGGCGGGCTAGGGCTTTCAGTGTCGACCGCCCTGAAATGAACTGGACTGTCGATCAGCGTCTGGGCCGCGGCCGGTCGAGGCCGCGGTCGGGGTCTGGGGCGGCGCCTGGCTCAAGCGTGTTGCGCTCTGGCCGCCGATGATCCGATTCCGCATGGAAGTCACGCCCGTGTTTCATTTAAACACGGGCGTGTTTTTTTGTGAAGATACGTTTCTGTAGTTTCCGGTAGTAACACGCGTGCCGAGGCCAATTCATGGAAAGCGCCTGAAACGCTGTTCGTTCACGTGTTTGCGACCATAAGATATTAAGTATTACCGATACATTATTTTTTATTTTTTATGGCGAGGCGACATAAACTCGGGCGGGTTTTAATGGCGTGGTCGCCCGGGCCCGCTCAGGGCCGGGGCGACAGGCCAAGCGCCCGCTGTAGCCCGCAAGCCGATGATAGCAATGGTTTTTTTACAAGATGCCGAGTGTGCCCGGCAACGCCGCGGCCGCGCCGTGGCAGGCGGGTGGGGGTGCGCGCCGCGATTTACGGATTAGCCCGGGAATTGGGGTGTAATCCGTTTATTTGACGGCAGTATTGAGATGTTTTAATCAAATAAATAAATTCATATTAATGTCTCAGGTTGATCGATTGGACACGTTTAGCCATCGTCTGCGCAACGCAAGAATGCTTCAGGGATGGACACAGAAGGACTTGGCAGTCGCGAGCAACCTGTCGCAAAGCGCCATCGGCAACTACGAAAGCGGCCAGCGCCTGCAGCCTTCCAGCGACGCACTCATCAAGCTGACCCGGGCGCTACGGGTCAATCCCATGTGGCTCAGTACGGGCGAAGGCCCGATGGTCAGTCCGGCCTATGCCGAACCGTCGCCCGCCCAGGGCGATTGCGCCGTGCAGCCCCCCTGGCCCTTCGAAACCGTCTCCTACGCCACCTATGCCCGCCTGAGCCTGCAGGAAAAGCGACAGATCGAGCAGGTGCTGGCGGCCTACATCAAGGCGCGCGGCGAATAGTCCCCACGGTGCGGCCGGAAGGGACCGCGCGGGCGTGCGGCGCGGGCGTGATCCTGCGCGCGGTTTCCGCCCTGCCGGACGGCTGGATGGTATCCGCACGCCCTTCGCGGCTGCCGTCGGCCGCTGCCGTATCGGCCGCCTCGCCGCGGGCGCGCAAGCGCCGCCGCAGCCGTTCGACCGGGTCCGCGATCAGCGCGTTCAGCAGCGCCGCAAAGCCAATACAGCCCACCACCACCAGCACGGTGAACATCACCGGCTGGCGTGTCTGTGCGCCGTCCAGCAGCCAGCCAAAGAACAGGATGACCAGCGCGTGGCAGATGTAGATCGGATAGCTCAGTTCGCCGATGGCCTTGTCCAGCCGATGGCGCGACTGGAACAGGAAGGCCAGCGGCAGCAGGGCGGCAAACAGCACCACCGCCAGCGCATCGCGCATGGTGTGTGGCAGGCCGATGGAAAAGTGGGCCAGCGCGTAGAGCAGCAGCACGGCGGTGCCGATCTCGGGCAGCCGCGGCAGGCGGCGCGTCCAGGCCTGCCAGCGCGGCAGCAGCACCTGGTGCGACAGCGAGCCGATCAGGAACAGCGCCAGCTCGGTCGGAAAGAAGCGATAGGTCCACGGATCGGCCAGACCCACGCCGGTGGCCACCAGCGCCGCGCGCAGCGCCAGTGACGCCGCCAGCAGCACCAGCAGGCGGCGCGGCGAATGCAGCACGAAGGGCGCGATCAGGTAGAAGCTCATCTCCACGCCCAGCGTCCAGGCCTGCGGCACCAACAGGCCCTGGTAGAGCGGTACCTCGCTGTGGGCGAAGCTGCCGGTGAATGCCAGCGCGCCGTGCTCGATGCCGAAGAACATCAGCCAGTCCTGCCCCAGGATCAGCAGGTTCGACACGCCCAGGAACAGCTCCGCCGCAAAGGGCAGGTGATCGTAGAAGCGCCAGAACGCGCCGCCGCCCGCCGCATGCGCCAGCAGCGTCAGCGCCGCCACCGCCAGGTACACGGGATACAGGCGCAGGGCCCGGTTGGCATAGAACCGTCCGACCGAACCCTGGTAGTGGTCGGTGGCGGTCAGCACATAGGAAATCAGGAAGCCGGAAATCACATAGAAAAGCTGCACGGCCAGGCGGCCGCCTACCAGCCAATCGGTCGTGCCGCCGCCCAGGTGGTCCAGCACCACGGACAGCGCCAGCAAGGTTCGTAAAAAGCCCATCGCCGTGTCTCCGGTCGTCGTTGTTATGTGCTGCCGGGCCCGCCGCCGGCTCATGCCAGACGCGTACGGGGGTCAGCCGATTCTGCGCGCCGCAAAGGGCCGCCGCCATGCGGCGTACGATGCAGGCCCCCCTGCGCAGGGAGGACGGCGCTTGCCGCTTTCGGATTCGGCTGTCAGGGGGAGGCCCGGGACGCGCCGGCCCCATGGCGGTTACAGTTGGGGGTGTGTCTATTCAGGAGTGCTGTTCCATGTCTTCCTTCCTGTCTTCGCATTGCCGCCTGTTGGGCGTCGGGCTGCTGGCCGCGGCGCTGGCGGGCTGCGCCGGTTCCACAGGGGGCGCGCGCGCCCAGGGCGCGGCTGCGGCCAACGCAGCCAGCAGCGCCGATTCGCTGGCCCAGACCAGCTGGGAGCTGGTGCGCTGGACCCAGGCCTCGGGCGGGCTGCGCAACATTCCCCATGGCGACAACGGCGAACCGATACAACTGACCTTCCTGGCGCAGGGCAAGGAATACCGCGCGGGCGGTTTTTCGGGCTGCAATCGCTACATGGGCACGTACAAGCTCGAAGCCGGCAAGCTCTTCATCCAGGCGCGCGGCGCCACCCGCATGGCCTGCGTGCCGGCCGAGCGCGCGGCCCTTGAAAACGACTACCTGCGCAGTCTGGGCGCCATCGATACCTTCACGCTGGACAGCGGTGGCGCGCCGCGCCACCTGACCTTCAATCTGCGCGGCGGCGACGTGCTGGAATTCGAACGCCGCCAGGACCCGCCCACGCCCTGAGGCCCGCCGGGCCAGGTGTTTCAGTCTGTTTTGCGCGGCGCGGCGTCCGCCCGGGGCGCGCCTACAATGGGCGCTGCCCGGGGCCCCGGCCGACTGCCGCAATGGCGCCGTGCAAGGGGCCGCCGGCTTTGAACAAGCCCTAGTTTCTTGCGGGAGAATCCCATGCCCTTGTCTTCATCCCTGCGCTGGATCGCGCCTTGCGTGCTCAGTCTTGGCCTGGCGGCCTGCGCGGCGCCGCCGCAGCGCACCGCGGATGGACGGGACCCGCGCTTCCAGCCCGCTTCGGCGTCGGACGTGTTGGCGCAGACCAGCTGGGACCTGGCCCGCTGGACCCGCCCGGGCGGTGCACTGCGTGAAATCCCGCACCCGTCGTCCAATTCGCGTCCGCTCACCATCAGCTTCATCCACGACCAGGGCGCCACGCGCGCCAGCGGCTTTTCCGGCTGCAACGCGTACAACGCGCCCTACACCGTGGCCAACGGCCAGTTGATCATCACGTCCAACCCCGTGGCGACGATGATGGCGTGCGCACCTGTGAACATGCAGCTCGAACAGGAATTCCTGGCCAGCCTGACGCGCATTACCGCCACGTCGTTCGACAACACCAACAACCCGCAGCGCATGAGCTGGGTGCTCAGCACCGGCGATACGCTGGACTTCGGCCGCCGCATCGACCCCGTCGCGGGCGGCCAGGTCGGGCCGACCAAGCTGGTGTACGTCAACGCCGAACGCGTACCTTGCAATGGCGGCGCCGGCCGCACCACCTGCTACCAGGTGCGCGACAGCCAGTCGCAGCCCTGGCAGCTCTGGTATGGCGACATCACCGGCTTCAACTTCCAGCCCGGCATCCGCTACCGCCTGCGCGTGGTCGAGATCAAGGACCCGAATCCGCCTGCCGACACCTCTGGCCTGCGCTGGGTGCTGGACGCCGTGGTGGAACAGGAAATCGTCCGGCGCTGACCGCCCGGTTTGACCTGCGGCAAGCGGGCAGGGCGGGGCAGCGATTACTATTACGGCCTTCGCCGTCCTACGCCCCGCTTTGCCATGTCTTCCGTCGTCAATATCGCCGCTTACAAATTTGTCTCGCTGGACGCCCTGCCCGAGCTGCGCGCCCGGCTGCTGGAGCGGGCAGGCGAGGCCGCCCTGAAGGGCACCGTGCTGCTGGCCGAAGAGGGCATCAACCTGTTCCTGGCCGGGTCGGCCGACGGCATCGACGCGTTTCTGCAGGCCTTGCGGGCCGACGCGCGTTTTGCTGACCTGGAAGTCAAGTTCAGCCAAAGCGCGCAGGTGCCGTTTCGCAAGCTGCTGGTCAAGATCAAGCGCGAGATCATCCGCATGGATCACCCCACGATCCGGCCCGAGGCCGGCCGTGCCCCGGGCGTGGATGCGCGCACGCTGGCCCGCTGGCTTGAGCAGGGCGTCGACGACGACGGCCGCCCCGTCGTCATGCTGGACACCCGCAACGCGTTCGAGGTCGACGAAGGCACTTTCACGAACGCCATCGACTGGCGCATCGACCGCTTCACCCAGTTTCCCGCCGCCGTGCAGGCGCACCGCGCCGAACTCGAAGGCAAGACCGTGGTCAGTTTCTGCACGGGCGGCATCCGCTGCGAAAAGGCCGCCATCTACATGAACGAGGCGGGCATCCCCAACGTCTACCAGCTCGACGGCGGCATTCTCAAGTACTTCGAGGAAACCGGCGGCCCGGGCTTTGACGGCAAGTGCTTCGTGTTCGACGAGCGCATTTCGCTGGACCCGGCGCTGGCCCCCAGCAGGGACTGACGCCGGGCCGCAGCAGCCACGCTGACCGTCCTGCGCGGGCCGCCCTCCGCGGGCCGCCCTACGCGGGCCGCCCCAAATACGACAAGCCCGCCGAATGGCGGGCTTGTCGTTGGTGCGGGCGCCGAAGGCCGGCTTAGCGCACGCGCATGCCGGGCTTGGCGCCGGGGAAGGGCTCCAGCACGTAGATGCCGGCGTCCACGGCTTCATCGGCGTGGCTGGCGGCCAGCACCATGCCTTCGGATACGCCGAACTTCATCTTGCGCGGGGCCAGGTTGGCCACCATGACGGTCAGCTTGCCGATCAGGTCTTCGGGCTTGTAGGCCGACTTGATGCCCGAGAACACGTTGCGGTGGCGGCCTTCGCCCACGTCCAGCGTCAGGCGCAGCAGCTTGGTCGAGCCTTCGACGTGCTCGCAATTGACGATCTGCGCGATGCGCAGGTCGACGCGGGCGAAGTCGTCGATCGAGATGGTCTCGGCCAGCGGCTCGCCGCCGGGCACCACCACGGGGGCGGCGGGCGGCTCGAACAGGTCTTCGAGCATCTGCGGTTCGACGCGCTGCATCAGGTGCTTGAACGGCGCCACGCGCTGCGGCAGCACCGCGGCGTCGGCCCAGGTGAAGTTGGCGTCGGCGGCGAACAGTTCGCGCGCCACGCGCTCGGCCAGGGCCGGCAGCACCGGGGCCAGCATCACCGACAGGGCCTTGAAGCCGGCCAGCGAACGCGAGCAGATGTCCTGCAGGGCGGCCTTCTGCGCGTCGTCGGCGGTGGCGATGCCCTTGGCCAGCACCCACGGCTGGGCCGTGTCGAACGCCTGGTTGATGCGGTCGGCGTAGGCCATGATTTCGCGAATGGCGCGGTTGTACTCGCGGGCCTCGAAGGCGGCGCGGATCGACTCGGCCTGTTCGGCGTATTCGGCCGACAGCGCGGCGGTGTCGCCCGAATAGGCCAGGGCGCCGTCGAAGTGCTTGGTGATGAAGCTGGCTGCGCGGCTGGCGATGTTGACGTACTTGCCGACCAGGTCGCTGTTGACGCGGGCGATGAAGTCTTCGGGGTTGAAGTCCATGTCTTCGACCCGGGCGTTCAGCTTGGCGGCGATGTAGTAGCGCATCCATTCGGCGTTCATGCCGATTTCCAGGTAGCGCAGCGGCGAAATGCCGGTGCCGCGGCTCTTGGACATCTTCTCGCCGCTGACGGTGATGAAGCCGTGCACATTGACCGCGTCCGGCGTCTTGCGGCCGGCGAACTTCAGCATTGCAGGCCAGAACAGGGCGTGGAAGTAGACGATGTCTTTCCCGATGAAGTGCACCTGCTCGGTGGTGCCGGCCGGGTCCAGCATCGCGTCGAAGTCCAGGCCCTTGAGGTCGCAGTACGACTTCAGCGAAGCCAGGTAGCCCACCGGCGCGTCCAGCCAGACGTAGAAGTACTTGCCCGGCGCGTCGGGGATCTCGATGCCGAAGTACGGCGCATCGCGCGAGATGTCCCAGTCGCCCAGCTTGGCCTCGCCGTCTTCGGCGCCCAGCCATTCGCGGGTCTTGGCCAGCATTTCAGGCTGCAGGTGCTTGCCGCCGTTGACGTTGCTGCCGTTGGTCCATTTCTGCAGGAATTCCACGCAGCGCGGGTCCGACAGCTTGAAGAAGAAGTGGTCGGACGACTTCAGCACCGGCGTGGCGCCGGTCAGGGCCGAGTACGGGTTGATCAGGTCGGTGGGCGCGTAGACCGCGCCGCAGACCTCGCAGGAATCGCCGTATTGGTCCTTGGCGTGGCACTTGGGGCATTCGCCCTTGATGTAGCGGTCGGCCAGGAACATGCCCTTGACCGGGTCGTAGAACTGCTCGATGGAGCGGGTCTCGATCAGGTCCTGGGCCTTGAGCTTGCGATAGATGTCATGCGACAGCGCCACGTTTTCGGGCGAATCGGTGCTGTGCCAGTGGTCGAAGCGGATGTGAAAGCCGTTCAGGTACTGCGGCCGCTCGGCCGCGTAGCGGGCGACCAGCGCCTGCGGCGTGATGCCTTCTTTTTCGGCCTTCAACATGATCGGCGCGCCGTGCGCGTCGTCCGCACCCACGAAGTGCACCGTGTGGCCCGCCATTCGCATCGAACGAACCCAGATATCGGCCTGGATGTACTCCATGATGTGGCCGATGTGGAAAGATCCGTTGGCGTAGGGCAGCGCAGTGGTGACAAAAAGGGTGCGAGACATGGTTGTCGATAGAGGTTGAGGGGAAAAGAGGGGTTGGCCGGCCATTTTAGGGCAACGGCGGCGACGTGCCGGGGCGCGTGCCTGAAACGGCACAACCCGCATGGTCGCGGACAGGCGCCAGGCGGGTTGAGGGACGGCAACGAGAAACGGGCCGGGTGCCGGTCAGGGGGCCGGACCGAGGCCGGGCAGGCGGATGCGGCGCGGCGGCCGGTGCGCGCAAGGCGGCCGGCAGGGCGCCTGCGAAACCGTGCTTAGCGGATCTCGCGGGCCTCGACGTCGATCACGTCGCCGCGGGGCTGCGTGGCGAACGGGGCGCTGGCGGACTGGAAGGGACCCTGGCGGGCGCCCTGGCGCTGGCTCCAATAGGCGCGAACGCCGAAAGGCTTGCCGCGCACCTTGGCGACGACGTACAGGATCGCCACGGCGATGGCCGTGGACAACATGAAGACCAGCGCCATCGCCATGCCGATCAAGGCCAGGGCGGCGAATAAGACGGCACGGAAGAAGCGGATGAGAGTATTGGTCATGAAGGTCGGATGCAAAACGCAGCGAAAGGTTCCCGCGTATTCCGCTATCCTTTAGGGGATGGCGGCCCGCAGAAGCCGCGCTGCCTACGGAACCACAGTGATATGAGTATAACGATAGAACACATCCGCGCTGCGCTGCGCGCCGCGCAAGACCCCAACACCGGCCTGGACTTGGGGGTATCTGTAAAAGATCGTGACATTCAACTGGCGGGCGACCGTGTCGCCCTGACGCTCGAACTGGGCTATCCCGCCGACGCCGTGCGCGATCAGGTGCGCGACGTTGCGGTGGCCGCGCTGGCCGCGGCCGGCGCGCCCGGCGCCCAGGTGACCGTCACCTGGAAGGTGGCCGCGCATGCCGTGCAGAAGGGCCTGAAGCCGCTGCCCAATGTGCGCAACATTATTGCAGTGGCCTCCGGCAAGGGCGGCGTGGGCAAGAGCACCACGGCCGTGAACCTGGCCCTGGCCCTGGCGGCCGAGGGCGCCAAGGTGGGCCTGCTCGATGCCGACATCTACGGCCCCAGCGTGCCGACCATGCTGGGCATTTCGGGCCGCCCCGAAAGCCTGGACAACAAAAGCATGGAACCCCTGACCGGCCACGGCCTGCAGGCGAACTCCATCGGTTTCCTGATCGATGCCGACTCGCCCGCCATCTGGCGCGGTCCGATGGTCACGCAGGCGCTTGAACAGCTGCTGCGCCAGACCAACTGGCGCGACCTGGACTATCTCATCGTCGACATGCCCCCGGGCACGGGCGACGTGGCGTTGACGCTGGCGCAGAAGGTGCCGGTGGTGGGCGCGGTCATCGTCACCACGCCGCAAGACGTGGCGCTGCTCGATGCGCGCAAGGGCCTGCGCATGTTCCAGAAGGTCGACGTGCCGATCCTGGGCGTGGTCGAGAACATGGCGATCCACATCTGCTCGCAGTGCGGCCACGCCGAACACATCTTCGGCGAAGGCGGCGGACGCCGCATGGCCGAACAGTACGACACCCCCTGGCTGGGCAGCCTGCCCCTGACGCTGGCGATCCGCGAGCAGACCGACGCGGGCACGCCCACGGTGGTGGCCGACCCCGCCAGCGAAGCCGCGGCCCTGTACCGCGGCATCGCCCGGAAACTCGCGGCGGGCGTCGCGGCGCTTCCCCGCGACATGGCCGGGAAATTCCCGTCCATCGTCGTGCAGCAGCCGACCTGACGCATGCGGTGGGCGGCCCGGGCCTTTCTGGCTGGACTTTGCATGGTGGGGGGCGAGGCCGCGGCCAAGCGTCCCGAGATCATCGTGGACCCCGGTGGCGTGCCGCCGGCCGCGTTGCAGTCGATCACCGAGGCCGTGGATGCCATCGCGCGCCTGGCCGAAGACCAGGACGGCGGTGAAATCAACCGCCTGCGGCGGCGCGCGCGCGACGCGACGCTGGCCGCGCTGGCCACGCAGGGCTACTTCAGCCCCACCGTCACGCTCGAAGCCGGCACCGACATCGGCGGCGAAACCTGGGACATCGGCATCGTTCCGGGCAAGCGCACCATGGTGTCGTCGGTCGACCTGACCTTCACCGGCCGCATCACCCGCCCGGAATACGCCGCCCGCGTGCAGAAGCTGCGCGACGACTGGCTGCTCAAGGTCGGCCAGCCGTTCATCAACAGCGACTGGAACAAGGCCAAGTCGGCGCTGCTGGACGAGGTCTCGGTGCGCGACTTCATGTTGGCGCGCATGACCACGTCCGAAGCCGAAGTGCAGGCCGACACCGCGTCGGCCGCGCTGCGCGTCACCATCGACAGTGGCCCGCAAGTGCGCATGGGCGAACTCAGCACCGAAGGGCTCGAGCGCGTGCCGGACAAGCTCATCACGCGCTACGTGCGGTATTCGCCGGGGTCGCCCTACGACCAGAACCGGCTGGATGAATGGCAGCAGGACCTGCAATCCACGGCGTTTTTCCGCGGCGCCTTCGTGGCCTTGCGCCAGCCCGGCGGCGCCCAGAAGCCCGCCGAACCCGCGTCGGACCGGGCCCGTGCGCCGGGCGCGGCCAACGCGGCCGAATCCGCGCCGGCCGGCGATCCCGTGGTGTCCGGCGCGATGCCACCGCCGCCCGCCACCTACGATTCCAATGGCGAAGTGACCCTGCCCGTGCAGGTGCGGGTGGTCGAGGCGCCGCCCAAGCGCTTTTCCGTTTCGCTGGGGGTGGACGACGAGGCCGGCGTGCGGCTGGAATCGCTGTACCGCCAGAACGTGGTGTTCGGCCAGCCCGTCACGATGGAATCGGGCTTCAGCGTCGACCGGCTGCAGCAACGCGTCTACACCGACATCTACCTGCCGCCCACCGAGCGCGGCTACAAGGATTCGATCGGCGTGCTGGCGCAGCATTCCGACATCCAGGGCCTGGACGTGACCCGCTACGCCCTGGGCGCCACCCGCAGCCAGGAACGCAAGGGCGCCGGCGACAGCCGCGTTACCTACGAAACCCGCTGGGGCCTCTTGCTGGCGCAAGACCACGTCAAGATCGACGGCGGCGACGAATACACCTTGCCCACCCTGACCGCCACCGGCGAGTGGCTGCGGCGCGACGTCGACAACAAATACGACCCGCGCGAAGGCAACCTGATCGCGCTGGGCGGTGGCGTGGGCGTCACGCTGGATACCGGTGAACCCTATACCCGCGCCCGCTTCCGCGCCCAGAAGTGGTGGCCCATCGGCAAGCTGGACGTGCTGACCATCCGCGGCGAAGTCGGCCGTGTCTGGGCCAATGGCAACGTGCAGGTGCCGGATGACTTCGGTTTTCGCACGGGCGGCGCGCGCTCCATCCGCGGCTACAAGTACCAGAGCATCGGCTTGAAGCGCGACAACGCCACGGTGGGCGCGCCGTCGCTGGTGGTCGGCAGCATCGAATACGACCACTACTTCAATGAGCGTTGGGGCATGGGCGTGTTCGTCGATGCCGGCGACGCGGCCCAGTCCTTCAGCGACATGTCGATGTCGGTGGGCTACGGCGTGGGCGCTCGCGTGCGCACGCCGGCCGGCCCGCTGTTCCTGGATGTGGCCTACGGCCAGCGCGAGCGCGACCTGCGCCTGCACTTCTCGCTGGGGATCGCGTTTTGACGGCGCTGCGCAGATTCCTGCGCCATGTGCTGGTCTGGTGGTTGCCGGGCCTGGCCATGCTGGCCGTGCTGGCTTGCAGTTTCGTGTTCTGGCTGCTGGCCTCGCAGACGGGGTCGCGGCTGCTGCTCACCACCGCGGCGCAGCAGCTGGACGGCCAGGCGCTGGAGGTGCGTGGTTCGATCCTGCGCGGCCTGGACGTCGGCCGGCTGGATCTGGAATTTGGCGGCACCCGCATCGGCATCAGCGATCTGCGCCTGGATGTGCATTGGCGTGCGCTGGGCGACCGGCTGCTGCACGTGCGCGAGATCTCGGCGCGCACGGTCGACGTGGCGCTGACGTCCAGCGCCGACGCGCCCGCCGAACCGCCGTCCGATGAACCCTTCACCCTGCCATCGCTGCCGGTGACCATTGCGGTGGACCGCCTGGCGCTTGGCGAATTCCAGCTGCTGCAAGACGGCCAGCCGCTGCCGGTGACGCTGGGCGACCTGACCGCCACCTTCGCGGCCGGCCCCAACGGCGCGCAACTGCGCATCGCCAACCTGCGGGTCGGACACGAGGTCGGACAGGCCCAGGTCAGCGGCCAGGCTGAATTGCTGGGGCTGGCGGACCCGTGGCCCTTCGCCGCGCGCCTGGACGTGGCGGCGCGAGGCACGGGGCCGGATTCGCCGTTGTGCCAGGCCGATCAACTGAGCGGCAAGTTCGTGCCGGTCGGTAAAGCGCCCGCGGCCAAGGCTTCGGCGGATGCGCCCAAGGCGCAAGGCGCCGCCAAACCCGCGTCGGGCGCCGCGAAGAAAGCACAGGGCGGCGCTGCCAAGGCCCAGGCTGACGGCGCGGGCAAGGATAAAAACGAAGGCAAGGCCGCCGCCATCGAATTGGCCGGCCCGCCTGCGCCGGCCTGCCAGGTGGTGCTGCGCGCCGATGCCGCGGGGTCGCTCGACAGCATTCAGGCCAAGCTCGATGGCACCGGCGCCGGCCTGGCGCTGGATGTGGTGGCCGACCTGGCGCCGCGCACGCCCCTGGTGCTGCGCAGCGCTCGGGCCGACGCGCAGCTGCCGGACAAGTCGTCCCTGTCGGCGCGCCTGGACCTGCAAGCGGTGCCTGACCGCCCCGGCCGTGACCGCATTGCCGGTACGCTGGGCGCGCGGGGCCTGGACCTGTCGCACTGGCTGGGCGACGCGATTCCGCCGGCCGTGGTCAGCGCCAACGCGCAACTGAGCGCCGAACTTGAAAACCTGAGCCAGCTGCGCCAGGCCGCCATCGACCTGCGCTTCGAAGACGGCGCACGCTGGAACAAGCAGCCGTTGACCGGCACGGTGAAGGCGCAGGTGGACATCGCCGCACCGCCGGGCCAATCCGCCGCAACCCCCGCGGCGGCAGCGAACGCCGCCGCGCAACCCGCCGCCAATCCGGCTGCGCCAGCCACGGACGCCGCCAACTCCGCTGCCGCAGCCAACCCCGCCACGCCCGTCGACGACCTGCTCGCCGGCCTGCGCATTCACGGCCTGGACATCGACCTCAAGCTCGGCGCCAACCGCATCCGGGCGCAGGGCGAAGTCGGCGCCGCCGACGGCGCCCTGACGCTGGACGCCCAGGCGCCGCAGCTGGACGCCTTCTGGCCCGGCTTGCCGGGCGGGGCCGACCTGAAGGGCAAGCTGACCGGCACGGCGGCCGCGCACAAGGGCGAATTCACTGCGGGCTACAACCCGCCCAAGCCGCGCCCCGGCGTGCTGGGGCAGTCGCGGGCCCAGGCGGCCATCACGTTTGCGGGGGGCTGGGGCAAGGGGCCGGCGGGCGATGCCGACGCCGCCCTGACCGGCTGGCGCGGTACGTTCTCGCGTCTGTCGGCCGACACTGCCGGGTTCACGGTCGCCACCGAGCGCCCCGTGACGTTGTCATACCTGCCGTCGGCGGTGGCGCCGCAATGGCAGTGGCAGGTGGGCCAGACCGCGCTGGCCCTGTCGCTGCCCGGCAAGGAAAAACTGGTCATCGCCCACAAGGGTTCGCGCGGCGACGCCAAGCGCTGGGAAACCGCCGGGCAGTCCGACAACCTCATCATCACGGCCGCCATGGCGCGCCAGGTCATCGCCGCGGTCGATCCCGAGGCGGCGGCCAAGTTGAACAAGGGCCCCAAGCGCGTCAACGCGATGGTGGCCGAGGGCCAGCGCCGCATTGCGCTGGACGTGCTGTGGGACCTGAAGTTCGACGGCCGGCTGGCCGGCCGCGCCCGCATCGCGCGGCGCGATGGCGACCTGCTGATCCCGGGCGACCCGCCCATTCCGCTGGGCGTGAAGGCGCTGGTGCTGGACCTGACCGCCACGCCCACCGCGGCCAACGCCAGCCGCCTGGACGCCAAGCTGGATCTGGCCACCGAAAAAATGGGCAAGATATCCGGCAACGGCAACGCGGTGCTGCTGGTCAACGCCCAGGGCGGCATGGCGCTGGACCCGCGCCAGCCCATCCGCGCCAAGCTGGATGCCGACATCACCGACCTGGCCTGGGTGGGCCTTTTCATCGGCGACTCGATGGAAATCGGCGGCCAGGTCAAGGCCAACCTCGAGGCCCAGGGCACGCTGGCCGGCAAATGGAGCGCCACGGGCGCGATCCGGGGCGACAAGCTGCGCGTGGTGCGGATCGACGACGGCGTGCGCCTGATCGAAGGCAAGCTGTCGGCGCGCCTGGACGGCGACAAGCTGGTGCTGGACAGCCTGCGCTTTCCGGCGTCGCTGCGGGTCATGCCGGCTGAATGGCGCACCAAGGAATGGATCACCACCAACCCCGAGGCCAAGGATGGCTATGCCGAAGCCCGGGGCCAATGGAACCTGATTGACGGCGGCGGCAACGTGCGCCTGACCCTGTACCGTTTCCCGGCGCTGCAGCGGTCCGACCGCTACGCCATGGTGTCCGGCACGGTGGACCTGACTGCGCAGATGCCGCGCATCGACATCGTCGGCGACCTGAAGGCGGATGCCGGCTGGTTCAGCCTGGAAATCCTGCAGGGCGTGCCGTCGCTGGATGACGACGTCAAGGTGCGGCGCGCGGGCGACGACCCGGGCACCGTTTCCACGCCGCTACAGACCAGCATGAACCTGAAGTTCGACATGGGGCCGCGTTTCTACATCACCGGCATGGGGCTGGACGCCGGCTTGCTCGGGTCGATCCAGATTCTTCTCAACGACGGCCGCCTGACCGGCGTGGGCGCGCTGCGCACCCGCGGCGGCGGCATCGAGGCCTATGGCCAGAAGCTGCGGCTGCGCCGCGGCACGCTGACCTTCCAGGGTAGGCTGGACAATCCGCTGCTCGATATCGAGGCCCTGCGCACGGGCGAGCAGGTCGAGGCCGGCGTGAAGGTCGTGGGCACCGCCCAGCGTCCGCGTATCGACCTGGTGTCCTACCCGGACGTCAGCGACGTCGAAAAGCTCTCGTGGCTGCTGCTGGGCCGCGGTCCGGACGAAAGCGGCAGCGACGCCGCGCTGCTGCTGTCGGTGGGCACGGCCCTGTTGGGCGGCGGCCAGCCGTTCTACAAGCAGTTCGGACTGGACGACGTCAGCGTGCGTACCGGCAACCTGGGCAGCTCCGGCAGCATCCTGCCCGACCGCACCGTGGCGGGCGACGTCAACCGCGACAGCGACAGCCAGCTGGCAACCCAATTTCTGGTGGCCAGCAAGTCGTTCGCCAACGGCATCACCCTGAGCGTCGAGCAGGCGCTGGCCGGCAGCGACACCGTCGGACGGGCCAGTTATCGGCTGGCGCGGGGCCTGTCGCTGGACCTGAAGGGCGGCTCGGTCAACGGCATTGCGCTGGTCTACCGCACCTTCTTTGGCGATTGACGGGGCGCCGCCCCGGCCCTTTGGGGGACGGGGCGGCGCGCTCGGGATAAAATGAGGCCCATTCAATCCCAAGCACTCTGCCACCATGAGCATCAAAAGCGACCGCTGGATCCGCCGCCAGGCCGAAGCCGGCATGATCGAACCCTTTGAAGCGGGTCAGGTCCGCACGGCCAATGGCGGGCGCATCGTCAGCTACGGCACCAGCAGCTACGGCTACGACGTGCGCTGCGCCGACGAATTCAAGATCTTCACCAACATCAACTCCACCATCGTCGATCCGAAGAATTTCGACGAAGGCTCGTTCGTGGATTTCAAGGGCGACGTCTGCATCATTCCGCCCAACTCGTTCGCATTGGCCCGCACGGTGGAATACTTCCGCATTCCGCGCAGCGTCCTGACCATCTGCCTGGGCAAGAGCACCTACGCGCGCTGCGGCATCATCGTCAACGTGACCCCGCTGGAACCCGAATGGGAAGGCCACGTGACGCTGGAATTCTCCAACACCACGCCGCTGCCGGCCAAGATCTACGCCGGTGAAGGCTGCGCCCAGATGCTGTTCCTGGAAAGCGACGAAGTCTGCGAGACCTCGTACCGCGACCGCGGCGGCAAATACCAGGGCCAGACCGGCGTCACCCTGCCGCGCACCTGATCGGCGCGCTCCGCCGCCACCCGGGGCCTTGCCGGCCCCGGTCGCGGGCGGTGCATCAGGCCCCGCGCCCCGGCGCAGGGCGCAGATAATCGATATCCCACTCGCTTTCTTGCACCTGCACGAAGCCGTGCCGGCGGTAGAAGCGATTCGAGTCGCTGCCGCGCAGCGCACCCACGCGCACCGGCAGGCCCCGGCTGTCGGCATCGCGCAGCAAGCGGTCCAGCACCTGGCCGCCCACCCCCAACCCTTGCACGGCCGGCACCACATACAGGTGGTCCAGACGCAGCCCGTCGCCGTCCGGGCGCAGGGCATAGAAGCCCACGCGTGCGCCGTCCCGCTCGATGATCCAGGTATGTTCAGGCCGGAACGTGCTGCGCAGCCGCGCCCGCGCCCGCTCGGGATCGAAGCGGCCCAGCCGTTCCAGGCTGTCCCGCATGGCTTCGATGCGGATGGCCAGCAGGGCTTCGAAATCGGCCTCGGTGACCGGCAGGTCGCGCAGCGCGGCGGGCGCGAGCGCGTCGTAGCCGCGGCCCAGGAACTGCAGGATGCAGATGCCGTGGCCGAACGGATCGCCCAGGTGCGCAATGCGGCCCCACGCGTGCGACACGGCGGCATCTTCCAGCCGCGCGCCCGCCGTCACCGCCCGCTGCACCGCGCCATCGACATCGTCGACCACCACGTCCAGGTGCACCGGCGTCCAGTGGCGGGCGTAGTTGCGCGGCTGGCGCACGCTGCCCGCGGCCGGGGTGCCGGTGGCCTTTTCCAGCAGGTAGACGGGGGCCGTGGCGCCCAGCATTTCGGCAGCCTGGGGGCCCAGGCGTCGGTGCAGGACCAGCCCGAAGGCGTCCTGGTAGAAGGCAATGGCTTGCTCGAGATCGGGAACGTCGATATTGACCAGGATACGCATGGGGTTTTCCGGGAAAGCGCGTCGCGAAAACATAGCATGGCGCCGGCCCCGCGCGGCAGGCCTCGCGCGAGATCGTTGCTGCGCTAAAGAACCCCGGGCCGCGACCGTAAAAAGGGATATGTGTTTGCCGATTTGGCGACGTCATCTCAGCAAGCGTGAGCAAGGCCCTATCCGTGCGTTACCCCCATATTCCCTGGCTGCCCCTGTTGTTCTATCCTGCGCTGCCGGTATTCGCGGCGGCCGGGCTGTTGCTATGGCAGCAGTGGCCCCCGGCCCTGACGCAGATCGTGCCGTTCGTGCCCTGGGTCATGGCGCTGGTGGGCGGGGCCATCTGCCTGATGTACCAGCGGTCGCAGACCTTGGCGCTGATGCTCAGCGTGCTGGGGGCGGTGGCCGTCTGGCCCGCCCTGGCCAGCCAGGCGCCCTGGGCGCTGGGGCCGGCGCTGGTGTGGTGGTCGCTGGCCTACAGCATCAATGCGCTCTGGGCCGAGCGGTCCAGCCTGCTGCTGGACATGGCTGCCCGCATCGGCCTGATGGCCGTGGGCGCGGCCGTCATCGCGCTGGCGGGCAAGGACGGCGTGGCAGAGTGGTTCGGTGCGCTGGCGGTGCAGGGCATGCTGGCCCGGCTGGGCCTGCCCGTGCAGGCCTTGGCCGCGCTGCTCGTGACCGGCCTGACGCTGACCTTGCTGCTGCTGCGCTATGGCCGCCCGCAACAGGCCGGCCAATGGCTGGGCTTTGTCTGCATGGCGTGGGCGTTGCCGCGCGGCGGCCAGCATCCGCTGGAGCTGGCCGTGATGGCGTCGGCCGCGCTGACCGCATTGTCGATTTCGCTGGCGCACGAAGGCTTCCACATGGCCTTTCGCGACGAACTGACCGGCCTGCCCGGACGCCGCGCGCTCAACGAGCGGCTGCAACGCATGGGCCGCGTCTACACGCTGGCGATGGCCGACGTGGACCACTTCAAGGCCTTCAACGACACCCACGGCCACGACGTGGGCGACCAGGTGCTGCGCATGGTCGCCTCGCAATTGCGCCGGGTGGCGGGCGGCGGCTATGCCTACCGCTACGGCGGCGAGGAATTCACGCTGGTGTTTCCGGGCAAGACGGCGGCCGAGGCCATGCCGCATCTGGAAACCGTGCGCCGCGCGATCGAGGCCTACCAGATGCGCCTGCGCGACAAGCCGGCGCGGCCCAAGGCGGACCAGGTCGGCCAGCGCCGCCGCGGCGCGCGCGGCGGCCGCAATTCGCGTCCGCTGCGGGTCACGGTCAGCATCGGGGTGGCCGAACGCGGCGACGCGCTGCGCGCGCCGGACGCCGTCATCAAGGCGGCCGACCAGGCGCTGTACAAGGCCAAGGACGGCGGCCGCAACCAGGTCTGGGCCTACGGCGCCAGGCGCCGCTCGGGCTGAACGGCCGGGGGCGCTACTTGCCGGCCAGCGGCAGCGCCATCAGCAGCTCGTCGTAGAGCTCGCCGTTGACGCACAGGGCCTCGCATTCGTGGCCGTATTCCTCGAACCCCAGCGTGGCATACAGGTTATAGGCGGCCGCATTGTTGGCGGTGACGCTCAATTGCACCTGGCGCACGCCGCGCATGCCGGCGGCATGGTCGATCGCCGCGCGCATCAGCAGCCGGCCCAGGCCCTGGCCGCGGAAGGCGGGCGCCACGTACATGCTCCAGATATGCGCCTTGTGCCGCATCTTCAGCTTGCGCTGGCGTGCCACGCCCACCATGCCGGCCAGCGCGTCATGCACGAACACGCCGAACATGGCGCTGTCGTCCGCGGGGGCGATCCAGCCGCGGATGTCTTCCAGTGTCAGCGTGTGTTCCTCTTCGTAACTTGATCCGAATGCTTCCGGGGTTTCCTGCAAAGCATCCAGGCGCAACTGCCGCAGGGACAGGGCGTCTGCGGGGGTAAGACGTCGGACAAGTGGGGCGCTGGAAGGCATGCGGGCAAGTGTTGGGAATAGGGAACGGTTCGGGGGTTACTGGCCAGTATAGGCGGGTGGGCTGCCTATAATGGGACTAACGCCGCTTGCAGTTTTCACAAAGGAGCCAATGATGTTCGGTTTCCTCAAGATAAACCAGGACGCCAAGCGCGACGAAGTCCAGGAAGAGTTCGTGGCGCGCGTGGCCAATGCCGCGAAAGACTTCGTCCAGGCCGCCGGGTCCGCCGGGGCCACGCTCGACTACTCCCCCTCCAGCATCCACGCGCTCGACGCGGCGCTCGAAGCCGCGCACGTCGGCACCTTGCCCCTGACCCCCATGCAGACCGTCGGCGCCGCCGCCTACTTGTACGAAGTGGCGCGCCGCGCCCACGGCGGCCTGTACGAGGTCTGCGACGACGAAGACCCGGTCGTGCTGGTCTGCGGCGAGCCCGACGCCGAGGTCTGCTTCGGCGCCATCGCCAAGGTCGAACGGCGCATCCGCTACGGCGACGCCGAGGCCATCCCGCCGTACTTCGACGCCTTCACCGCCGCGCTACGGGCCGGCGAAGCGCGCACCATCCGCTAGCTGCCGCCGCCCTGGGCGGGCCCGGGAACGGGCCTGCCGCGGGCCCCATCGGGGCCCGTGTGCGGCCATCTTCGGGAAAACCATAGGGCTTGAGGAAAATCCGCCCTACAATTCCGCCATTCCCGCCACCCTGGCGGGGCCTCCGCGCCGCCTGTCATCAGACGGTTTTTCACTAGAAGTACACTCGCGTCCGCCATAACGGTCCGATTCGCTTGCCCCAGGAGCGCCTGCATGAAATTTCGCTTCCCTATTTTCATCATCGACGAGGACTACCGTTCCGAGAACGCGTCCGGTTTGGGTATTCGTGCCTTGTCTGAAGCGATCGAGGCCGAGGGCGTCGAGGTGATCGGGGTGACCAGTTATGGCGACTTGAGTTCGTTCGCCCAGCAGCAAAGCCGCGCCAGCGCCTTCATCCTGTCGATCGACGATGAAGAGTTCGACGTGGATTCGCCCGAGGACGTGGCCAGCGCGATCAAGAACCTGCGCATGTTCATCGGCGAACTGCGTTTCCGCAACGCCGACATTCCCATCTACCTGTACGGCGAAACGCGTACCTCGGAACACATTCCGAACGACATCCTGCGCGAACTGCACGGCTTCATCCACATGTTCGAGGACACGCCCGAATTCGTGGCGCGCCACATCATCCGTGAAGCCCGCAGCTACGTGGACAGCTTGCCGCCGCCGTTCTTTCGCGAACTGGTCAAGTACGCGCAGGACGGTTCCTATTCCTGGCACTGCCCCGGCCACTCCGGCGGCGTGGCGTTCCTGAAGAGCCCGGTGGGCCGGATGTTCCACCAGTTCTTCGGTGAGAACATGCTGCGCGCCGACGTCTGCAACGCCGTGGACGAACTGGGCCAGCTGCTGGACCACACCGGCCCGGTCGCCGAATCGGAACTGAACGCCGCGCGCATCTTCCACGCCGACCACTGCTATTTCGTGACCAACGGCACGTCCACCTCGAACAAGGTGGTGTGGCATGCCAACGTGGCCGCGGGTGACGTGGTCGTGGTGGACCGCAACTGCCACAAGTCGATCCTGCACGCCATCACGATGACGGGCGCGATCCCGGTGTTCCTGCGCCCCACGCGCAACCACCTGGGCATCATCGGCCCGATCCCGCTGGAAGAATTCCACCCGGACAACATCCGCAAGAAGATCGAGGCCAACCCCTTCGCGCGCGAAGCGGTGAACAAGAACCCGCGCATCCTGACGCTGACGCAAAGCACGTACGACGGCGTCATCTACAACGTGGAAATGATCAAAGAGCAGCTCGGCAGCTACGTCGACACGCTGCACTTCGATGAAGCCTGGCTGCCGCACGCCGCGTTCCACGAGTTCTACAAGGACATGCACGCCATCGGCCAGGACCGCCCGCGCAGCCAGGATGCGATGGTGTTCGCCACCCACTCCACGCACAAGCTGCTGGCCGGCATTTCGCAGGCCTCGCAGATCATCGTGCAGGAATCCGAGACCCGCAAACTGGACCGCAACGTCTTCAACGAGGCGTACCTGATGCACACGTCGACCTCGCCGCAGTACGCGATCATCGCGTCGTGCGACGTGGCCGCCGCCATGATGGAACCCCCGGGAGGCACCGCGCTGGTCGAGGAAAGCATCCGCGAAGCGCTGGACTTCCGCCGCGCCATGCGCAAGGTGGAATCCGAGTTCGGCAAGAACGATTGGTGGTTCAAGGTCTGGGGCCCGAACCGCCTGGTGTCCGAAGGCATCGGCAACCGCGACGAGTGGGTGCTGGAAGCCAACGACCACTGGCACGGCTTCGGTGAAATGGCCGAAGGCTTCAACATGCTGGACCCGATCAAGGCCACGGTCATCACCCCGGGGCTGGACATGTCGGGCAGCTTCGGCGAAACCGGCATCCCCGCCGCGCTGGTGTCCAAGTACCTGACCGAGCACGGCGTGGTGGTCGAAAAGACCGGCCTGTACTCGTTCTTCATCCTGTTCACCATCGGCATCACCAAGGGCCGCTGGAACACGCTCTTGACCGCCTTGCAGCAGTTCAAGGACGACTACGACCGCAACCAGCCGCTGTGGCGCATCCTGCCGGATTTCTGCAAGGTGCATCGCCGCTACGAGCGCATGGGCCTGCGCGATCTGTGCCAGCAGATCCACGAAGCCTACCGCGAGCGTGACGTGGCCCGCCTGACCACCGAGATGTACCTGAGCGACATGGTGCCGGCGTTGAAGCCGTCCGACGCCTTTGCCCGCATGGCGCACCGCGAGGTCGAGCGCGTCGATATCGACCAGCTCGAAGGCCGCGTCACGGGCGTGCTGCTGACGCCTTACCCCCCGGGCATTCCGCTGCTGATTCCGGGCGAACGCTTCAACCGCACCATCGTCCAGTACCTGCAGTTCGCGCGCGAGTTCAACGAGCGCTTCCCGGGCTTCGAAACCTACATCCACGGCCTGGCCGACGAAGTGGGTCCGGACGGCGAGAAGCGTTATTACGTCGACTGCCTGATCGAAGACTGATAAGGGCCGACTGTTCCGATGTTCGATGTTGCCGTTCTCGGCGCCGGCGCCGCTGGCATGATGTGTGCAGCGGTCGCCGGCCAGCGTGGCTTGCGCGTGGTGCTGGTCGACCATGCCGAGCGCCTGGCCGAGAAGATCCGCATTTCCGGCGGCGGCCGCTGCAACTTCACCAACATCGGGGCAGGCCCGGCCAACTTTCTGTCCGACAATCCGCATTTCTGCCGGTCGGCCCTGTCGGGCTATACGCCGCAGGACTTCCTGGCGCTGCTCAAGCGCCACCACATCGCCTGGCACGAGAAGCATCGCGGCCAGCTGTTCTGTGATGATTCCAGCGAATCCATCATCGAGATGCTGCGCGCCGAATGCGACGCGGGCGGCGTGAAGTGGCGCATGGGCTGCCAGGTGGCCGAAGTGGCCCATGGCGAAACCGGCTTTGAACTACGCACCAGTCAAGGCCCTATCCGGGCCGCCAAGCTGGTGGTGGCCACCGGCGGCATGGCGATCCCGCAACTGGGCGCCACCGACTTCGGCCTGAAGCTGGCGCGCCAGTTCGGCCTGAAGGTGGTCGAGCCGCGCCCCGCGCTGGTGCCGCTGACTTTCGACGCGGCCCAGTGGCAGCCCCTGGCGGAACTGTCCGGCGTGGCGCTGGAAGTCAATCTGCACACGGGGCAGGGCAAGGGCCGCGGCGAATTCCTCGAAGACCTGCTGTTCACGCACCGCGGCCTGTCGGGCCCGGCGATCCTGCAGATCTCCAGTTTCTGGAAACCGGGCGAACCCATCGTCATCGACCTGGCGCCGGGGCGCGACCTGGCCGACGAATTGCTGACGTCCAAGTCCGGCAACCGCCAGCAATTGCAGACGGTGCTGGCCGGCCTGTGGCCCAAGCGCCTGGCCGATCGCTGGCTGCACCTGGCCGAGCAGGGCGGCAAGCCCGGCCTGGCGGCACTGCGCCTGGCCGATGCGCCCGACAAGACCCTGCGCGCCCTGGCGCAGGACATCCACCAGTGGACGCTGGTGCCCAGCGGCACCGCCGGCTACAAGAAGGCCGAAGTCATGCGCGGCGGCGTCGACACCCGCGGACTGGACCAGAAGTCCATGCAGGCCAAGACCACTCCCGGGCTGTACTTCGTGGGCGAAGCCGTGGACGTCACCGGCTGGCTGGGTGGCTACAACTTCCAGTGGGCCTGGGCCTCGGGCGTGGCCTGCGGCAAGGCGCTGTAGGGCCGGCGCCCGCGTCGGCGGGCCGCCATGTCTCTTTCATTCTCGGACGATTTCCCGATGGCCATGCGCCAGGCGGCGCCTAGGCGCGGCCGCGCCGTGCGGCCGGCGGCGCCGCATAGCCCGCTTCTATGACAGCCATTGCAACGCAACCATTGTGATATCAAATAAAAATACATATCATTTATGTTTTCGATAATCAATCTGGCCCCGCATTCCGCGGCGCCGGTCTGACGGAGACATCTCATGGCCTACACCCTGCCGACCCTGTCCTACGCCTATGACGCGCTCGAACCCCATATCGACGCCATGACGATGGAAATCCACTACAGCAAGCACCACCAGACCTACGTCACCAGCCTGAACGCGGCCCTGGACGGCGCCGGCATCGCCACGGACGAGCCGGTCGAAGCGCTGGTGGCCCGCCTGGACCAGTTGCCCGAGGCGATCCGCGGCGCGGTGCGCAACCATGGCGGCGGCCATGCCAACCACAGCCTGTTCTGGTCCGTCATGTCGCCGCAGGGCGGCGGCGAGCCCGAGGGCGAGCTGGCCCGCGCGATCGATGCCGAGCTGGGTGGCCTGGCCGCGTTCCGCGAAGCCTTCACCAAGGCGGCGCTGACCCGCTTCGGCAGCGGCTGGGCCTGGCTGTCCGTCACGCCGGCCGGCAAGCTGGTGGTGGAAAGCAGCGCCAACCAGGACAGCCCGCTGATGCAGGGCAATACCCCCATCCTGGGCCTGGACGTGTGGGAACACGCCTACTACCTGAAGTACCAGAACCGCCGGCCGGAGTACATCGGCGCCTTCTACAATGTCGTCAATTGGCCCGAGGTGGCGCGTCGCTACGCCGCCGCCATCGGCTGATCCGGCTTTGCGCGGGGGGCAGCGTTCCATGAACACATTCAGCCGTCATCGCATCCGGCCCGCGGCCACCAGCGTCAGCGTCTGGACGCTGGCGGTGCTGGTCGCCTGCCTGGGCCTGCATCAGCTGTGGGTCTACTTCGACGCGAACGCGCCGCATGTGGCGGACGCGCTGCTGGGCGGCATGGTCGCCGCCGGCGCCACTGCGGCCGGCACGCTGCCCATCCTTTTCGCGCGCACCATTCCCCAGAAAATGCAGGACAGCATGTTCGGCTTCGGCGCGGGCGTGATGCTGGCGGCCAGCGCGTTCTCGCTGGTGGCCCCGGGCATCGCGGCGGCCGAGTCACAGGGCGCCGGCCCCTGGGGCGCCGGGCTGACCGTCGGCGCGGCCATCCTGCTGGGCGCGGCCGCGCTGCTGCTGATGGATCGGCTGCTGCCGCATGAACACTTCATCAAGGGCCGCGAGGGCATCGAGGCGCACCGGCTGCGCCGTACCTGGCTGTTCGTCTTCGCCATCACCCTGCACAACCTGCCTGAGGGCCTGGCCATCGGCGTGGGCTACGCGGGCAACGATCCGGTGCGCGGCACCGCGCTGGCCACCGGCATCGCCATCCAGGACATTCCCGAAGGGCTGGTGGTGGCCGTGGCGTTGATCGCAGCCGGCTACAAGCGCTCGTTCGCGGTTGCGCTGGGTATGCTGTCCGGCCTGGTCGAGCCGATCGGCGCCGTGCTGGGCGCGGCGGTCGTGGGCTGGTCGGCGGCCATGTTGCCCTGGGGCCTGGGGTTCGCGGCGGGCGCGATGCTGTTCGTGATCAGCCACGAGATCATTCCCGAATCGCACCGCAAGGGGCACGAGGTCTACGCCACCTGCGGGCTGATGCTGGGCTTTGTGCTGATGATGCTGCTGGATACTGCGCTGGGCTAGGGGCCGGGAAGGGGTTGCACGCCGGGGTTGCGAGCCGGGGTTGCCGGCCGCGCGGCGCTGGGCGAAGCGCGCGTTTCGCGGTATGCTTTCGCCGCTGTCACGCATGTTGCGGGAGAGAGCGGCTGCCAAGTGCGGCGGCCGCCGCCGAAGGCGCAATTCGCCCGGAATCGCTCAGGTATCCCATACCGCACATGTTTGCCCTGTCCCGGTTTTCGCCGTGCGGACGGGCAAAACAGTACTCTGGAGAGACCTGGCGCCGCTGCCCAATCAGGGACATAGCGCGCAGCCCAGGCGCCGAAGGTGCAAACCCGCCATGCGGGGCAACTCTCAGGCAAAAGGACAGAGGGGCGGAAGATTCAGCCGTTGCGCGGGGGCACATCGCCCGTCCGCCAGCGGCATTCCGTAACCCTGGCACCGCTGCCGCTCCGGAGTACCCGCGCATGTCCGCAACCCTCAAACGCACCCCGCTGGCCGACGAACACATCGCCTCTGGCGCCCGCATGGTCGACTTCGGCGGCTGGGACATGCCCCTGGCCTACGGCTCGCAACTGGAAGAACACCACGCGGTGCGCCAGGATGCCGGCATGTTCGACGTCTCGCACATGCTCAACGCCGACGTCACCGGCCCGGATGCCTTCGCCTTCCTGCAGTACCTGGTGGCCAACGACGTGGCCAAGCTGACGGTGCCGGGCAAGGCGCTCTATACCTGCATGCTGAACCCGCAGGGCGGCGTCATCGACGACCTGATCGTCTACTTCTTCGCCGCCGACCAATGGCGCGTGGTGGTCAATGCCGGCACGGCCGACAAGGACATGGCCTGGATGCAGCGCGTCAAGCAGGCCGGCAAGTTCGACGTCACCATCACGCCGCGCCGCGACCTGGCCATGATCGCCGTGCAGGGTCCCAATGCCCGCGCCAAGGTCTGGGCCGCGCGCCCCGCCTGGCAGGCCGCCAGCGAGCCGCTGACCCCGTTCGTGGCCGCCCGCATCGGCGACGACACCCTGGTGGCCCGTACCGGCTACACCGGCGAAGACGGTTTTGAAATCGTACTGCCCGCTTCCGAGGCCGTGCAGCTGTGGCGCGACCTGGTCGCCCAGGGCGTGCGTCCGGCGGGCCTGGGCGCGCGCGACACGCTGCGCCTGGAAGCCGGCATGAACCTGTATGGCCAGGACATGGACGAACTGACCCAGCCGGGCGAAGCCGCCCTGACCTGGACGGTGTCCCTGAAAAACCCCGAGCGCCGCTTCATCGGCCGCGATGCGCTGGAACAATTCGCCACGCCCGCCGCCTTCGTCGGCCTGAAGCTGCAGGAACGCGGCGTCATGCGCGCCCACATGGCCGTGCGCACCGCGCAAGGCACGGGCGAGCTCACCAGCGGCACCATGTCGCCCACGCTGGGCGTGTCCATCGGCTTTGCCCGCCTGCCGCAAGGCGTGGCCGTGGGCGACACGGTCGAGGTCGACATCCGCGGCAAGTGGGTGCCCGCCCTGGTCTGCAAACTGCCGTTTGTCCGTAACGGCAAAGCCGTCGAACACTCGTAAACTCGAAGCTTCGCGCCGCAGGCCCCCCGTGGCGGGCGGGCCGCCGGCGCGAGGCGCGCAACACCATTCTTCTACCCGAATCCCTCAGGAGTTCCCATGAGTCTGCCCACCGATCGCAAGTACACCCAGTCCCATGAATGGGTCAAAGCCGAAGGCGACGTGTTTGTCGTCGGCATCACCGATACCGCCCAGGACCAACTGGGCGACCTGGTCTTCGTCGGCGACGTCAAGGTCGGCGCCAAGCTGAACGCGGGCGAAACCGCCGGCGTGGTCGAGTCGGTCAAGGCCGCCTCCGACATCTACGCCCCGGTCGCGGGCGAGATCGTTGCGTTCAACGACGAACTCGAAAGCAACCCCAACCTGATCAACGAATCGGCCTTCACCGCCTGGATCTTCAAGATCAAGCCGGTCAACGCCGCCGATGCCGACAAGCTGCTGGACGCTGCCGGCTACGAAGCCGTCGCCAACGGCTAAGCCTGTCCGGACGGGCGGCGGCGCCTGGCGCCGCGCCCGTCCGCAAGATGCATCACCGTTCGTCCCCCGACGACACCTGCTACCCCGAGATCCCTCCATGTCGCGCGCCCTAGACACCCACACCGACTTCATACCCCGCCACATCGGCCCCTCCGACGCCGACCAGGCCGCCATGCTCGCCGTGATCGGCAGCGCCAGCCTGGACGCCCTGATCGAAGAAGTCGTGCCGCCCAAGATCCGCAGCCAGGCCCCGCTGGCGCTGCCGCCCTCGCGCAGCGAATCCGACGTGCTGGCCGAACTGAAGCAGATCGCCGGCCGCAACAAGGTCTTTCGCAACTACATCGGCCAGGGTTACTACGGCACGCAGACCCCCAATGTGGTCCTGCGCAACATTCTCGAGAATCCCGCCTGGTACACGGCCTACACGCCCTACCAGCCCGAGATCTCGCAGGGCCGCCTCGAGGCCCTGCTGAACTACCAGACCATGGTCGCCGACCTGACCGGGCTGGACATCTCCAACGCCTCGCTGCTGGACGAAAGCACCGCCGCCGCCGAAGCCATGACGCTGGCCCGCCGCGGCGCCAAGTCGCAGAGCCCGGTGTTCTTCATCTCGCGCCACGTGCACCCCCAGACCATCGAAGTCGTGCGCACGCGCGCCGAAGGCCTGGACATCGAAATCGCCATTGGCGACGAAGCCGAGGGCCTGCCGGAATGCTTCGGCGTGCTGCTGCAATACCCGCACAGCACCGGTTCGGTGTCCGACTACCGCAAGCTGGCTGACGCCGCCCACGCCCAAGGCGCCGTGGTGGCCGTCGCCACCGATCTGCTGGCTCTGGCGCTGTTGGCCGCGCCGGGTGAGTGGGGCGCCGACATCGCCGTCGGTTCGGCCCAGCGCTTTGGCGTGCCGTTCGGCTTTGGCGGCCCGCACGCCGGTTTCATGGCCTGCAAGGACGCCTTCAAGCGCAACATGGCCGGCCGCCTGGTCGGTGTGTCCAAGGACGCCCAGGGCAACCCGGCGATGCGCCTGGCGCTGCAAACGCGCGAACAGCACATCCGCCGCGAGAAGGCCACGTCCAACATCTGCACGGCCCAGGTGCTGCTGGCCGTCATGGCCGGCATGTACGCCGTGTGGCACGGCCCGGCCGGCATCCGCCGCATCGCCCATCGCGTGCAGCGCTACACCGCGATCCTGCGCGCCGAACTCGGCAAGCTGGGCATCAAGGTCGCCAACGACACCTTCTTTGACACGCTGCTGCTGGAAACCGGCGCCGCCACCCCGGCCATCCTGACGGCCGCCGAGTGCGAGCACATCAACCTGCGCCGCGTCGACGGCGCCCGCCTGGCCGTCTCGCTGGACGAGACCGTCACCGCCGCCGACCTGCAAGCGCTGGTCAACGTGTTCGCCGCCGGCCTGGAACGCGATGACGTCGAACTCGACGTCGACGCGCTCGACGCCGTGGCCGCCAGCGGCATTCCCGCCGCCGTGGCCCGCGAAAGTGCCATCCTGAAGCACCCGGTGTTCTCCAGCGTGCAGTCTGAAACCGACATGCTGCGCTACCTGCGCAAGCTGGCCGACAAGGACCTGGCGCTGGACCGCACGATGATCCCGCTGGGTTCGTGCACCATGAAGCTGAACGCCACCGCCGAGATGATCCCCATCACCTGGCCCGAATTCGCGCTGGTCCACCCGTTCGCGCCCGGCTCGCAAAGCCAGGGCTACAACGAGCTGATCACTCGCCTGTCGGCCGCGCTGTGCGAAATCACCGGCTACGACAACATCAGCCTGCAGCCCAACTCGGGCGCGCAAGGCGAGTACGCCGGCCTGTTGGCCATCCGTGGCTACCACCAGGCCAACGGCCAGCACCAGCGCAACGTCTGCCTGATCCCGTCGTCGGCGCACGGTACCAACCCGGCCTCGGCCCAACTGGCCGGCATGGAAGTCGTGGTCGTGGCCTCGGATGCCAACGGCAACGTCGACCTGACCGACCTGCGCGCCAAGATCGAACAGGTCGGCGACAAGCTGGCCGCGCTGATGATCACCTACCCGTCCACGCATGGCGTGTTCGAGGAAGCCGTGACCGAAATCTGCGACCTGGTGCATCAGGCCGGCGGCCAGGTCTACCTGGACGGCGCCAACATGAACGCCATGGTCGGCGTGGCGCAGCCGGGCAAGTTCGGTTCCGACGTGTCGCACCTGAACCTGCACAAGACCTTCTGCATCCCGCACGGCGGTGGCGGCCCGGGCGTGGGTCCGGTCGCGGTGCGCGCGCACCTGGCGCCGTACCTGCCGGGCGTGGTCAACGAACAGGGCAAGCTGCCCGGTGAAGCGAAGGTCGGCCCGGTTTCGGCCGCGCCGTTCGGTTCGGCCGGCATCCTGCCGATCCCGTTCGTGTACATCGCGCTGATGGGCGCCGACGGCCTGCGCCGCGCCACCGAAGTGGCCATCCTGAACGCCAACTACATCGCCACCCGCCTGCGCGATCACTACCCGGTGCTGTACGCGGGCCGTAACGGCCGCGTGGCGCACGAGTGCATCCTGGACGTGCGTCCGCTCAAGGAAACCAGCGGTATCAGCGCCGAAGACATCGCCAAGCGCCTGATGGACTACGGCTTCCATGCCCCCACCATGAGCTTCCCGGTGGCTGGCACGCTGATGGTCGAACCGACGGAATCCGAAGGCGTGGCCGAGCTGGATCGCTTCATCGAAGCCATGATCTCGATCCGCGAGGAAATCGCCCAGGTCGAGCGCGGCGAACGTGATCGCGAGGACAACGTCCTGAAGAACGCGCCGCACACCGCGCAGATGCTGCTGGCCGAAGAATGGCTGCACGACTACCCGCGCCAGCAGGCCGCCTACCCGGTGGCCTCCCTGCGCGACGCCAAGTACTGGCCGCCGGTGGCCCGTGTGGACAACGCCTATGGCGACCGCAACCTGGTCTGCGCCTGCCTGCCGATCGAAGCCTACGCGTAACGCGTCAGCGCTTGGGCCTGCCGCAAGGCGGGTCCGGCCGTGGTGCAACAGCCCCTGCTTGAAAAAGCAGGGGCTTTTTTACGGGAGGCCTGTATTGCGTCGCCCGGATGCAAAAAGGGCCGCACGTTGCGTGCGGCCCTTGGCTTGTCGTATCCGCCGCCGCACCTGGGGGCGGGCGGCTGGGAGCAAGTGGCTTACTTCGCCGGTGCGGCCGTCAAGGTCTTGGCGAAGTCTTCGGTGATGCTGAAGTACGTGTTGATCAGGATCTGCAGGTTGTTCTTGCCGATCCCGCCTTCCGCGTTCATGTCCATCTGCAGCACGGCCTGGTTCTTGTCGTCCAGGTAGGCACGGGTCCAGCGGTATTCGCGGTTCCAGGCGTTGATGGCTTTCAGCGAGGCGGGCTTCTTGGTGGCGTACGTGGCGGTCACGACCAGGTCGTAGCACTTCTCGGTGAAGTCATTGCACAGGAATTCCATGCGCAGGTCGGTGGCGCCGGTGCTGCCGGCGTCCAGGATCAGCACAGGGCCTTCGTCGCCGTCGGTCTTGCGCGTGGTGTAGCCCATGTCGTCGAGCATGCTGACGACCATGTCGACGTTGAATTCCTGCAGCGTCTCGCCGGCGGTGGCCGACGCGGTGTCGCCGTCCATCGACGTGGCGCCGACGGCGGGCTCGGACTCTTCTTCGTCGTCGTCCGTCATGCTCGGGTTCATGCCCACGGAGCCCAACAGGCCCGCGAACAGTTCGTCGGCGGGGATCTTCTTGCCGTTCAGGTCGCCCATGCCGTCGGCAAAGTGGAACTTGCCGACGATGTTGTCGCCTTCGTTCTTGCCCACGTTGAACATCTCGGCCATGCCGGACATGCTGCGCACGTTGTCGGCGGCTTCCTCGGCAGCCTTGTCGGCGGCCAGGCCTTCCTTCTTGACGGCGTACTGCACCATCAGGTCTTGCACCATCGGCTTGGAGATCACCAGGGTGGCGTCGATCTGCTTGATGGCCTTGACGATGATTTCCTGCGGCGTCAGGTCCTTGGCGTTCGGCGGGTTGGCCAGGTCCAGCGAGAACGTCAGCTTGCTTTCGCCCTTGGCGGTCTTCCAGCTGATCGGATCGATGCTGAACGACGGGTTGCCCGACAGCAGCTTGCCGGCGTTGTCCAGCAGCACCTGGAACTGTTCATCGTTCAGGCCTTCGTCGCGCGTATCGGCCATGTACTGGCGGATCAGCTGGTTGTAGGTGTCCGACAGCTGCTTGACCGCAGCGCCGTCCAGCTTGGCCAGCTTGATCACGGCCTGGGCATTGCCCAGCGCCACGTCGTTCACGATGATGTCGCCGCTTTGGTAGGCGGCCTGCACGTTGATGGTCTTGTCGTCTTCGGCGACCTTGACGGTGTAGCCGAAGTTGTCCAGGCTGAGCTTGACGTCGGCGTCAGGCTTGACGACCTCGGTGCGCTTGATCTTGAAGCCCGAATCGCCGACGGACAGGCCGAACTTGCCCATGCGGCTGTCGACGTCGATCGACAGGCCCGACAGCAGCAGCTTGATCGGGTCGTTGCCCTTGGTGCCGTCCACGGCCAGCGTGTCGGTCTGCGCGTGGGCGGTGACGCCCTGCAGGCTGCGGTCGAAGGCGCCGGTGATGGTCATGCCGCTGAAGTCGACCGAGTTGCCTTCGTGGGTGATCTTGACCGGCGCGATCTTCGAGGTCGACGCGGTGTTGCCGCCGAAGCTGACCACGGCGTCCGTGATCAGGGGCGAGACGTCTTTGGTCAACTCGAACACGGGCTTGACGTTGTCCGTCTTGGCCAGTTCGGCGTGGAAGAACGCCAGCTTGGGGGCGATGGCGCCGCGCGCCAGGGCGCTCTTGGGGAAGGGGCCGTGTTCGATCTTGGCATCGAATTCGACCATGCCGTCAGGCATTTCCTGCGGGCTCTTGTCGTTCTTGACGAACGACAGGCCATAGCGGGCCTGGGTCGAGAATAGGCCGCGCTCGTATTTGATCTGGTCGATGCGCAGACCGAACAAAGGCGTGATCTTGGCCAGCTTTTCGTTGGTTTCGGCCAGGTGGCGCTGGGCGCTTTCTTCAATGCGCTTGCCGGTGTACCACGTGGCGCCAACCCAGCTTCCCGCTCCCACTATGACCACGGCTAAGGTGATCGCTACGCTCTTTTTCATCGTTTTGCTTTGTCGTTGATTATCGAGTCTGATCCGACCGCGGCCGTACGCCGTGAAACAGGCGGGCGGCGGCGATGTTGGATTCATCGCCCTGTAAGGACCGGGGCGAGTATAACGAGGCAAATCGCGTGCGGAGAGTGCGCCCAGTTACCGAAGATTTCAAAATGAAAGCCGGCGCCCTCGGGCGCCGGCCATATTGTCGACAAAACCGGTTTCAGAGCGGATCGAGCGGGTAGATGGGGCGCCGCACGTGCTTGAATTCCAGCTGGCCGTAGTCGGACGTGGTCACGCCCACCCCGGTGCATTCGATGACCTCGGTGGCCATGTCGGAAAAGCCTGCACGCCAGTGCACCCGGCTTTTCAGCACCACGTAGCGCTTTTGCAGCGGGTCGATGCCGGCCGACAGCAGGCAATTGATGTCGAAGGGCTCCTGGTGGCGCGAGACCACCACGATCTCGACCCGGCCCGTATCGATCACCACGGTCAGGCCGGTGTCGTTGCGCACGCCGCGATACATGGGGCCGCGGTTCAGGTAGACGCCGTCGAACACCAGCTTGACCCGTCCCGTGACCGTCAGCGGTTCGCTCGGCTGCTTGATGGCGGGCATCGGCACCTTGCCGCCCAGCGCCAGGGTGATCGTGCTGCCCACGCCGGCCGCGGCCGCCTCGCGGGCCGCCTGCGGGTCGCAGATCGCGTAGAAGACGACGTTGTCCAGTTCCTGGCGCAACACTTCGGCCAATACAGCGGTGGTGTCCATGGTGCCGCCCGAACCGGTGTTGTCGAAGTGGTCCAGCAGTACGACCGGGCCGTGTTCGATCGCCTTGGCGCGGGTGATGGTGGGGGCCAGCGGTTCAGGGTGGAAGACCCACTTGGCGCGGTCGTTCCAGGCGCGTTCCAGCAGTTCGTCGCGGTATTGCTCGGCCTGGCCCAGGTTGCCGTCCGTACAGACCACGGCGCTCAGGCCGGCTTCGCGGATGTCCGCGTGCGGAAAGCCCACAAACACCGAGGCGGCCAGCACGCCGCCGGCCTCGAGCTGCTTGCAGCGTTCCTGCAGCGACTTGTTGGGTTCGGCATGGGTGCCCTGGCACATCACGTGCGGCAGCATCGGCTTGCTGGCCCAGGTCATGACCGGCTTGATCTCGCCCTTGAGCGTGCGCACGATGACGTTGGCGGCGCGCACGCCGGCCTCGCGGATATCGACGTGTGGGTAAGTATGAAAGCCGCTGATGACGGTGGCGTGGTCGACGATGTCGGCATAGATGTTGGCGTGCATGTCCAGCGTCACGGCCACGGGCGTCTTGGGGTCGATCTCGCGCAACCGGCGCAAGAGGTCGCCTTCGGCGTCTTGCACGCCTTCGGCCACCATGGCGCCGTGCAGGTCCAGCAGGATGGCGTCGAAGCCGCCGCGCTTGACCTGGTCCAGCACCAGCTTGCACAGCGCTTCGTGCGTGTCGCTGCTGGCCGGCCCGCTGGGCCAGGATTCGGCGGCTACCGGCACCACGATCTCGGCGCCGACGCGCCGCGCCACTTCGATGTAGCCGCCCAGGCCGCTATCAGTGTTTTCGTAGGCGCGGATGGCGCGCTCGCCTTCGAGGATGTCAGGGGCGCCGCGGAAAAAACGCGACAGCGGGGTCGGCACGGGCGAAAAGGTGTTCGTCTCGTGCTTGATCATTGCCAGAAGCCAACGCATGGGGAGTCCTGTGGGTTGCCAAAGGGGAAAGACCGGAAAGCGGGCGGGCCGGCGGGAAGGCCGGCCCGGCAGGGAATCAGGCTGTGCCGGGCGGCTGGGGCCACGGGTGCTGCGCCGGGCGCATGCGTTCCCAGGCGTGTGCCACGCGCAGCACGCCCAGGTCGTCAAAGCGCGCGCCCGCAATCTGCAGGCCGATGGGCAGGCCGGCGCGGGTGTAGCCGCAATTGACCGACGCGGCCGGTTGCTCGCTCATGTTGTAGGGCAGGGTGTAGCCAATATGGTGCATGGTGGTGGCCACTTCGTTGGTGGGCGCGGCCCATTCGGCGTTGTAGGCCACCACGGGGGCTACGGGCGACAGCACGTAGTCGTAGGGGGCGCATGCGGCCACGGTCTTGGCGCGCACATTCAGGGTGTCGTAGTAGCTGCGGAACACGGCTTCGCCGGATTGGCCGCCGCCGCTTTCGGCCCACGTGCGGATGAACGGCAGGATCTTGGCGCGGCGCGCCTCGGGCAGCGCGCCCAGGTCGATGGCCGAGCGGGTGCGCCAGAAGCGGTCGACGCCGTCCAGCATGTCGGGCGTCATCCAGGGATTCATGGGCGTGACGATGGCGCCGGCGGCCTCGAACAGGCGGGCAGCCGCCTCGACGGCCTGGCGGATTTCCGGGTCCAGCGGCAGGCCGCAACCGGCGTCCAGCAACAGGCCGATGCGCAGCCCGCGTACATCCTGGGTCAGGTTGAGCCAATCGAAATCCTGGAACGGCAGGCTCATGTGGTCGCGCACGTCGGGCTGCGACAGCACGCCCATCATCAGCGCGGCGTCGGTGATGGTGCGGGTCATGGGGCCGGCGCAGCGGCCCATGAACGGCGGGTCGATGGGAATGCGGCCCAGGCTGGGCTTGAGCGTGGCGATGCCGCACCAGGCGGCCGGCAGGCGCACCGAGCCGCCGATGTCCGTGCCGATGTGCAGCGGACCATAGCCGGCGGCGGCCGCCGCGCCCGCCCCGGCGCTGGAGCCGCCGGGGTTCTTGGTGACGTCCCAGGGGTTGCGCGTCAGTTCGTGAAAGCTCGACAGGCCCGATGACAGCATGCCGTAGTCGGGCATGGTGGTCTTGCCCAGCACGACCGCGCCGGCTTCGCGCATGCGGGCCGCGGGCGGGGCGTCCGCCGTGGCGGGCGTCAAATCCGTGGCGGCGGTGCCCAGCGGCACCGGCACGCCGCGGGTGGCGATGTTTTCCTTGATGGTGGCGGGCACGCCATCCAGCGTGTAGCCGCCGCAGACCTGGGGCTCGCCCTTCATCCAGCGCGCTTCCGAGGCGCGGGCCTGGGTCAACGCCTGTTCCGGGTCCAACGCGTAGGTAGCGCGGATGTGCGGTTCCCAGCGCTCGATATGGTCAAGCACCGAACGCGTCGCCTCGACGGGCGACAGCGTCTTGTTGCGGTAGGCCGAGAGCAGTTCCTGGGCCGAGAGTTCGTGCGGTTGCGGCATGGCGGATTCCAGTGGATGAGGGCGCGTCAGGCGGTGGCGGCGGGCGTCTGGCCGGCCGCGACGGGCCGGAAATTGCGGAAGTCCCAGTCGCGTCCGGGCGCCGCGTCGATCAGGGCGCGGGTGTATTCGTGGCGGGGGTCGGTCAACACCGTTTCGGCGGTGCCGGTCTCGACGACCTTGCCGCGCTGCATGACCATGATGGTGTCGCAGATCTGCGCGGCCACGCGCAGGTCGTGCGTAATGAAGAGCACGCCCACGCCGGTGCGCTGCCGCACCTGTTCGAGCAGCTCCAGCACCTGCGCCTGCACGGACACGTCCAGCGCGGACACGGCTTCGTCGGCCACCAGGATTTCCGGGTCCATCACCAGCGCGCGCGCGATGCAGATGCGCTGGCGCTGGCCGCCCGAGAACTGGTGCGGATAGCGCCGCATCGCGTCGGGGCTCAGGCCGACCACGGTCAACGTTTCGCCCGCGCGCTTGAGGGCCTCTTCGCGCGGCATGCCGAAATTGAGCAGGCCTTCAATGATGGATTCGCCCACGGTGCGGCGCGGGTTCAGCGACCGATACGGGTCCTGGAACACGATCTGGATGCGGCGGCGCACCGGGCGCAGCGCGGCGCCGGACAAGGTGCTGAGGTCTTCGCCGCCCATCATCATGTGGCCGGCGGTGGGCTCGATCAGGCGCACGATGCAGCGCGCCACGGTGGACTTTCCCGAGCCGGATTCGCCGACGATGCCCAGAATCTCGCCCTTGCGCAGGGTCAGGTTGACGTCCGTGGCCGCGATGACGTTCTGCGGCGCGCGGCGCGACAGCAGCGCGCGCTTGCCGCCATAGGTGCGTCCCAGTCCCTTGACGTGCAGCACCGGCTGGCCGGCGGGCGCGTCGCGCCGCGCCGGCACCAGGCTGGGCACGGACGACACCAGGCGCCGCGTGTACGACTGCTTGGGTTCGGCCAGGATCTCGTGGCGCGTGCCGCTTTCGATCAGGTCGCCGCGGTTCATCACCACGATGCGGTCGGCAATTTCGGCCACCACGCCGAAGTCGTGCGTGATGAACAGCACGGCGGTCTTGTGCTTGACCTGCAGTTCCTTGATGAGCAGCAGGATCTGCTTCTGCGTGGTGACGTCCAGCGCCGTGGTGGGTTCGTCGGCGATCAGCAGCTTGGGCTCGAGGATCAGCGCCATGGCGATCACGATGCGCTGGCGCTGGCCGCCCGACAGCTGGTGCGGGTAGGCGTCGAAAATGCGTTCGACATCGGGCAGGTGCACCGAACGGAACATCTCCAGCACCTTGGCGCGGCGTTCGGCGGCCGACATGCGGCGATGCAGGCGCAGCACTTCGTCGACCTGCTTGCCCACCGTGTGCACAGGGTTCAGCGCGGTCATGGGCTCCTGGAACACCATGGCCATGCGGGTGGCGCGCAGTTCGCGCAGGCGGCGCGGCGTGGCGGTGGCGACGTCTTCGCCTTCGACGCGGATGGAACCCGCGCTGATGCGCAGCACGCCCGGCGGCAACAGGCCCATGACGGCCAGCGAGGTCACTGATTTGCCCGAGCCGGATTCGCCGACCACGCAGACGGTTTCGCCGGCATGCACGTCCAGGCTCAGGTTGCGCACGACCCGGTTGCCGGCGCCGGCGACTTCCACCGACAGGTTGCGGATGGCCAGGACGGCGGACGAGGTATCGCCCGCGGGGGGAGTAGGAGAGTAGGTCATCGGCATCAGATCCTGCGCACCATTTTCGGGTCAAGCGCATCGCGCAGCGCGTCGCCCAGGATGTTCACGCTGAGCACGGTCAGCGACAGGAACAGGCCCGGGAACAGGATCAGGCCCGGCAGCATGCGGAAATACATGCGGCCTTCGGACATGATGTTGCCCCAGGAGGCGATCTCGGGCGGAATGCCCGCGCCCAGGAAGCTCAGGATGGCTTCGGTCAGCATGGCCGAGGCGAACACGTAGGTGCCCTGCACGGTCAGGGGCGCCACGGTGCTGGGCACCATGTGGCGCCACAGCAGCAGCGGCAACGGCGTGCCCAGGGCCAGCGCGGCCTCGACATAGGGTTCGCCGCGCACGGTCAGGATCTGGCCGCGCACCAGCCGCACTACCCGCGGGATTTCCGGGATGGTGATGGCGATCAGTACGGTCATCAGGCTGGCGCCGGTGGCCGACACCAGGGCGATCGCCAGCAGGATGCCGGGAATCGCCATGATGGCGTCCATGGTGCGCATGATGAAGCCGTCCAGCGACCGGAACCAGCCCGCGATCACGCCGATCACCAGGCCGATGGCCACGCTGACGACGGCGGCGCCCAGGCCCGCGATGAGCGAGATGCGGGCGCCGTAGGCCACGCGCGACCAGACGTCGCGGCCAAAGGCATCAGTGCCGAACAGGTAGTCGGTGAAGGGCTGCTTCAGGCGTGCGCCCGGGTTGATCTGGGTCGGGTCCACGGTGCCCAGCAGCGGGGCGAACAGGGCGATGGCGACGATCAGCGCCAGCACCACCAGGGCCAGCATGACTGGCCAGCTGCGCAGCCCCTGGCGGATCTGGCGCCAGGCAGTGACGTGGGGATTGCCGCCTCCGGGGAGGTCGGCGGCCGCTTGCGCGGCGGCGTCGGTTGGCGTTTGCATGGCGTGGCCTCAGTATCGGATACGGGGGTCGAACACCGTGTAGGCGCAATCGACAACCAGATTGATGAACACGTAGACGAACGCGAAGAACAGCGTCAGCCCCTGGATCACGGGGTAGTCGCGCGCCAGCACGGCCTCGACCACCAGCCGGCCCAGGCCGGGAATGTTGAAGACCGATTCGGTCACGACCACGCCGCTGATCAAGAGCGCGATGCCCAGGCCCACCACCGTGGCGATGGGCACGGCCGCATTGCGCAGCGCATGGCCCAGCAGCACGCCGGTTTCGGTCAGGCCCTTGGAGCGCGCCGTGCGGATGAAGTCTTCGCCCATGACCTCGATGACGCTGGTGCGCGTGATGCGCGCGATCAGCGCGATGTACACGGTGGACAGCGCCAGCGACGGCAGGATCAGCCGGTGCAGGAACGGCCAGAAGCCGTTGGCCAGCGGCGCGTAGCCCTGCACGTTGAACCAGCCCAGCTTGATGGCGAAGGTCCAGATCAGCAGGTAGCCGGTGACGAACACCGGCACCGAGAACCCCAGTACCGAAAAGCCCATCACCGCGCGGTCCAGCAGCCGGCCCTGGCGCCAGGCCGCCAGCACGCCCAGCGGAATCGCCACGATCAGGGTGAAGATCAGTGTCAGCACCGCCAGGCTGAGCGACGGTTCGAGCCGTTGGCTGATGAGCTTGGTGACCGGCACGCCGGACATCAGCGAGGTACCCAGGTCGCCCTGCAACAGCCGGCCGCCCCAGATGAAGAATTGTTGGACCACCGGTTTGTCCAGCCCCATCGTCTGACGTATCTGTTCGACACGTTCAGGCGTGGCGCCGTCGCCGGCCATGATGATGGCCGGATCGCCCGAGCCCGCACGCAATATCGCAAAGACCACCACCGCGACCATCACCAGTACGGGGATGGTCGCGAGGAGCCGGCGTGAAACGAATGCCAGCATGTAATTCCCCCAGAATCCGGGCCTGCCCGAAGGCAGGCCCTAATCGCTCCTCAAGGAGCTTTTTTCACATTCCAGAACGCGAACACCGGTGCATGCACCAGGCCGGACAGCTTGGCCGAGTACACGGTGGGCACGGACATCTGGCCCAGCGGCACGTACAGGCCTTCGTCGATGCCGATGCGCTGCAGCTCGTCGGCGATCTTCTTCTGCTCGGCCGGGTCGGAAGTCAGCGCGAACTTGGTGCGCAGTTCCTCGACCTGGGGGAAGTCGGGCCAGCCGAACCAGGCGTTGTCGCCGTTGGCTGCGGCGGGGGCCGAGCGCACCGGGTCCATCACGTCGGTGGCGTACCAGTTGGTGTTGTGGATGTTCCAGCCGCCTTCGGCCGGCGCGGCCTTCGAGGCGCGGCGGGTGGCCACGCTCTGCCAGTCCATCGCCGCCAGGTTGACGTTGAAGCCGGCCTTGCGCAGGGCCTGGGCCATCACCACCGGCTGGGCCGACAGCGTGCCCACGTCGGTGGCGTGCATCACCAGGATGGGGGTGTTGTCGTAGCCAGCTTCCTTCAGCAGGGCCTTGGCCTTCTCGATGTTCGAGGGCACCACGACGTCCTTGCCGATGTCGGATTCCAGCGGCGTGCCGCAGCCCCACAGCGATGCGCAGGTCTTCCAGTACTTGGGATTGCCCACCAGCGCCTTCATCACGTCTTCCTGGCCGATGGCATACATGGCGGCCTGGCGGATCTTCTTGTTGTTGAAGGGCGGGTACTTGAAGTTGAAGCGGTACATCGTGAAGTAGCCGACCGGGCTGAGCGATTCTTCCTTCAGGTCCTTGTTGCCTTCGATCATCGGCAACAGGTCATAGGGGAATTGCTCGACGAAGTCGATTTCGCCGCCCAACAGCGCATTGGCGGTGGTCAGGGCGTCGGGCATGACGTCCCATTCGACCTTGTCCACGTTCACGACCTTGCCGCCGGCCAGGCCGCTGGCGGGTTCCTTGCGCGGCACGTAGTCGGTGTTCTTGGCGTAGACGGTCTTCACGCCCGGCTTGAACTCGATGACCTTGAACGGGCCCGAGCCGGTCATGTCGGTGATGGGCTGGCCGATGGCGAGGTCGGCGATGCGCTTGGGCATCATGAACGGCGCCGTGCCGGTGGGCTTGGACAGGGCGCGCAGCGCCAGGTCCGTGGGTTCTTTCATGACGATACGGAAGCTGTTGTCGTCGATGACTTCGATCTTGTCCGTGAACTTGAGCAGGGTGCGGCCCATGCCGTCGCCCGCGGCCCAGCGCTTGATGGACGCCACGCAGTCTTCGGCCGTCACCGGCTTGCCGTCATGCCATTTCTGGCCGGGGCGCAGCGTCATGGTGTAGGTCTTGCCGTCGGCCGAGACATCCCACTTTTCCAGCATCTGCGGCTGGATCTTGTTGTCGGCGTCGGTGGCCAGCAAGGTGTCGTAGATCATGTAGCCGTGCCACGTCGTGATGTACGCGGTGGTGGCGTGCGGGTCGGTCAGGCGCAAAGGCGAGTGCATCACCGACTTGATGACGGTCTCGGCGTAGGCGCCGTGAGCCATCAGCAGGGTGGCGCTGGCCAATGCGGCCGCGCGGACAAACTTGAGCATGAAAATCCCCTTGAAGTTAGGGCCTGTCAACACTAAAAGGAGCCTCGCACAGGCCGGTAATCGGCCACCAGGCTAGGCGCACTCGCCGCCGCGTGGCTCTGCCACGCAAGGTGAGTGCAACGACGCCTGGTGGCCGATTACCGGCCTGCCCGAAGGGTGAGTACCAAAATGAGCGCCTCTCAGCGTTGCGAATGCTCGCCGTGGTGCCTACACGACTGCGCTTCGCGCCTTGATAGCCGCTCATTTTGGTACTCATGCGAGGCTCCTTTTAGTGTTGACAGGCCCTGGTGAGCGGCGCTGTGCCGCTACGTCGTTAACGCGCCGCGCCAGGGGCGCGGCGTGCGAGGGTCAGGCTGTAGCGGGTCCGGCGAAGACCGGGCCGCAAGGCGCCATTCTGATGCCCGGACGCAGCCGTGTCCATGGTTGTTTAGCCGCATCCATCAGCATCGAGCCCGGTGCCGCGCACACCAGAATCGTGTGCGCAATGGGCGTGAAATCGGCGCGGAAATGCGCCGAGCTTTTCACCGCCAGGATCGCCGCGCGGCGCGGGTCCACCCCGGCGAAGCGAAACATTTCCTGGTCGGCCATCTGCACCTTGCTGGACGCCACCACGATGCGCACGCCGCCGATCCGCAGGCAGGCGCTGGGGCCCAGATCCATGTGGAAACCGCGGTAGAACGCGCCGTGCGTATCGAAGCGCCCATCCGAAGTTTTCTCTACGATGAACTCGGCGTCCAGAGGGTCATCATCAGGAATACCCGAATGTCCACCCAATGAAATTCGGATGGTCTTGCCGACACCGGCGCGATGCGCGGCCAGGGCAGCCTCGGGGTCGACGATCAGGCCGATGGCGGCATCGTGCACGTTGTGGCGGATCAGCGCGCGCAGCAGGCCGGTGGTGTCGGAACTGCCCCCGGCGCCGGGGTTGTCCTGCGCATCGGCGATGACGATCGGCGCGCTGGCGTCCTGCGCCAGCCGCAAGGCCGTGGTGACGGCGTCGTCCGGGGTGTAGAGGGTGCCGCCGAAATCGCGCTCGGCATCAAGCACCGCGCGGGTCAGCGCATCGGCGGCCGCGTCGGCCTCGTCTTGCGTCGCGCCGTAGGCCCAGACGGCGGGCAGGCAGTCGGGAAAATCGGCCGCCGGAAAGCCGGTGGCAAACGACACGCTCTGCGCGCCACGCGTTTCGAGCTCGCCCACCAACTGGTACAGGCTGCGGGACGGCTCGATGTCGGTGGACTGCCAGCACAGCGGAATCAGATAGGGCAACTGCCTGAGCGCCACGCGGCTGCGCGGCGCGCCGGCCAGACGCTGCGCCAGCAAGGCGGCGGCGCGCTGGCCCGTTTCGGCCATGTCGATGTGCGGATAGGTGCGATAGCAGACTAGCGCGTCTGCATGTTGCACCATGGCCCGCGTGACGTTGGCGTGCAGGTCCAGGCTGGCCACCACCGGCACGTCGGGCCCTACCAGGGCGCGTACGCGCTTGAGCAGTTCGCCTTCGCCATCGTCCAGGTGCTCGGTGACCATCGCGCCGTGCAGGTCCAGGTAGACGCCATCGAGCGGCATGGCCTGCGACAAGCCCTGCAGGATCAGCGCGCTGATGCGTTCGAATGCGTCTTCGGTGACCAGGCCGGAAGGGCTGGCCGCGGCCCAGGTGGCGGGCAGCAGCGTGTGGCTGCCCATGGCCTCGATGAAGCCGGCCACTGGAATGTTGGCGCCAGCCACCGCCTGGAACATCGCCGGGCCGCTGACCAGCTTGGGCCAGCCGCCGCCCTTGTCGGCGAAGTCTTCCCACGTTGCGCGCGACGGCGCGAACGTATTGGTTTCATGCTGAAAGCCGCCTATCCCGATGCGCATCAGGATTCCCCTTGTTGTGTCTTTCGGCAAGCCCCGGCCGCCGCGGCCGGGGCGGTGTGGACGCGCGTGGCGCGTTTACTTGGCCACGGGCATGGTGAATTCCGCGCCCTTGGCGATGCTGTCCGGCCAGCGCTGCATCACGCTCTTGTAGCGCGAATAGAAGCGGATGCCTTCTTCGCCGTAGGCGTGGTGGTCGCCGAACAGCGACCGCTTCCAGCCGCCGAACGAATGCCAGGCCATGGGCACCGGGATCGGCACGTTGATGCCGACCATGCCGACCTTGATCTGGCGCGCGAACGCGCGTGCCACGCCGCCGTCGGACGTGAAGCAGGCCACACCGTTGCCGAATTCATGGGCATTGATGAGTTCCACCGCCGACGCGAAATCAGGCACGCGCACGATGCATAGCACCGGTCCGAAGATTTCTTCGCGGTAGATGTTCATGGCCGGCTTGACGTTGTCGAACAGCGTGCCGCCCAGGAAGAAGCCCTTTTCGTTGCCCGGCACCTTCAGGCCGCGGCCGTCGACCAGCATGTCGGCGCCGGCGGCAACGCCGTCCTCGATGTAGCCGATGACCTTGTTGCGGTGCTGGGCCGTGACCAGCGGACCCATCTCGGCGTCGCCGTTCATGCCGTCCTTGACCACCAGGGCCTTGACGCGCGGGATCAGGCGCTCGACCACCTTGTCGGCGACGTCACCCACTGCCACGGCCACCGAGATGGCCATGCAGCGTTCGCCGGCCGAGCCGTAGGCCGCGCCCATCAGGGCGTCGGTGACCTGGTCCAGGTCGGCATCGGGCATCACCACCAGGTGGTTCTTGGCACCGCCCAGGGCCTGCACGCGCTTGCCGCGGCGGGTGCCTTCGGCGTAGATGTATTCGGCGATGGGGGTCGAGCCGACGAAGGACAGGGCCTCGACGTCAGGGTGCGAGATCAATGCGTCCACGGCCTGCTTGTCGCCATGCACCACGTTGAAGACGCCGGGGGGCAGGCCGGCTTCGGTCAGCAGCTCGGCCAGGCGCAGCGACGCCGACGGGTCGCGCTCGGACGGCTTGAGCACGAAGGTGTTGCCGCAGGCGATGGCTACCGGGAACATCCAGCACGGCACCATCATGGGGAAGTTGAACGGCGTGATGCCGGCCACCACGCCCAAGGCCTGGCGCATGCTCCAGTTGTCGATGCCGCCGCCGATCTGGTCGGAATACTGGCCCTTGAGCAACTGCGGAATGCCGCAGGCGAACTCCACGATCTCGATGCCGCGCATGACTTCGCCCTTGGCGTCCGAAAACACCTTGCCGTGTTCGCGGGTGATCAGCTCGGCCAGCTCGTCCTGGTGCTTGTCCAGCAGCGCCTTGAAGTTGAACAGCACGCGCGAACGCTTGAGCGCGGGCGTCTCGGACCAGGCCGGGAAGGCGGCCTTGGCCGAGGCCACGGCCAGCGCCACTTCGTCGGTGGATGCCAGCGGAACCGAGGTGGTCACTTCGCCGGTGGCCGGATTGAAGCCGTCGGCGTAGCGGTTGCTGCGGCCGTCGTAGTGCTGGCCGTTGATGTAGTGGGGAATCTTCTTCATGGGAAAGGCTCGGAACGGGTTCTTTGAAAATGCCGGAGGGCGGCCCAGGGCCGCCCGCGAGTGTGTGTCAGTGCGCGCGGGGCTGGCCCGCGCGCGGGTGGGGGCAAAGGCCCCGTCGGCGCCGCGTGGGCGCAGCGGCGGGGCGCCCCGTCATGCAACTTCCTTGAGCACCTTGCCGATCTGCTCGAACAGCTGCCCGATCTGGGCTTCTTCGATGATCAGCGGGGGCGAGACGGCGATGATGTCACCGGTGTAGCGCACCATCAGGCCGCTGTCGAAGCATTTCTGGAACACTTCGGCGGCGCGGGCGCCGGGGGCACCTGCGCGCGGCGCCAGTTCGATGCCGGACACCAGGCCCAGGTTGCGTACGTCGATGACGTGCGGTGCGCCCTTCAGGCTGTGGGCCGCCTGCTCGAACGCGCCCGACAGCTTGCGGGCACGGCTGAACAGGTCTTCGCGGCGGTAGATGTCCAGCGTCGCCAGGATGGCGGCGGCGGCCAGCGGGTGGGCCGAATAGGTATAGCCGTGGAAGAACTCGATGCCGCCGGCCGGGCCGTTGACGATGGCGTCGTGCACTTCGCGGCGCACGGCGACGGCGCCCGCGGGCACGGCGGCGTTGCTCACGCCCTTGGCCATGGCGATCAGGTCGGGCGTGACGCCGAAGAATTCGGACGCGGTGGCGGCGCCCAGGCGGCCGTAGGCGGTGATGACTTCGTCAAAAATCAGCAGGATGCCGTGCTTGGTCGTAATTTCGCGCAGTTTTTCCAGGTAGCCCTTGGGCGGGATCAGCACCCCGGTGGAGCCGGCCATGGGCTCGACGATCACGGCGGCGATGGTGGACGCATCGTGCAGCGCGATGATGCGTTCGAGTTCGTCGGCCAGGTGGGCGCCCCAGGCGGGCTGGCCCTTGGAATAGGCGTTCTGCTCCAGGTTGTGGGTGTGGGGCAGGTGGTCCACGGCGGGCAGCAGCGCGCCGGAGAAGGTCTTGCGGTTGGTCGAGATGCCGCCGACCGAGATGCCGCCAAAGCCCACGCCGTGGTAGCCGCGTTCGCGGCCGATCAGGCGGGTACGCTGGCCTTCGCCGCGGGCGCGGTGATAGGCCAGGGCGATCTTCAGGGAGGTGTCGACGGACTCGGACCCCGAGTTGGTGAAGAAGACGCGGTCCAGGCCCTGCGGCATGAAGCTGGCCACGGCGGTGGCGGCTTCGAAGGCCAGCGGGTGGCCCAGCTGGAAGCCCGGGGCGTAGTCCATGATGCCGGCCTGGCGGGAAATCGCGTCGACGATTTCCTGGCGGCCGTGGCCGGCGTTCACGCACCACAGGCCGGCCGTGCCGTCCAGGATCTGGCGACCGTCGGCCGACGTGTAGTACATGCCTTTCGCTGCCGCCAGCATGCGGGGATGCGCCTTGAACTGTTTGTTGGCAGTGAAGGGCATCCAGAGATGGGACAGGTCGGGCAACTCGGCGGGGGCGTTCATGGCGGCTCCAGGGGGTGACAGGCCCGGCTTTGCTTGCGTCGCGTGCAGGCAGCCGGCGGATGCGAATGATTCTGGTACGTCCCGCGCGGATTGAAAATATACAATCCGCGCAAAGCGGGCTAACTGTATAGTTGCAAGCATGACAACTGTACAGTTAGCTTTCCTGCCGTGATCGATTTCCAGCCCGTGCGCGCCCGCGGCCAGGCCCCCACGCTGGTGGACCAGCTGGTGGCGGCCATTCTGCAAGCCATCGAGGCCCAACTGCTGCGTCCGGGTATGTCCCTACCCTCGGTGCGCGAGTTCGCGCGCCAGCACGCCGTCAGCACTTTCACGGTCGCCAGCGCCTACAGCCGCCTGGTGTCGCTGGGCTGGCTGGCCGCAAGACCAGGCGCCGGCTATCGGGTGGCCCAGCCGGATGCCCCGGCGCGCCGGGGCGAGCCGCAATCCTGGGAGCCGCCCCGCTTGAATGCAAGCTGGCTGCTGTCGGACATCTTCGCGGACCACTCCATCCCCATCAAATCGGGTTGCGGCTGGCTGCCCGGCGAATGGCTGAATGAAGAGGGGTTGCACGTGGCGCTGCGCCACATGGGCCGGGTGCCGGCCATGCGCATTGCCCACTACGGCCATCCGTACGGCTACGCGCCGCTGCGCGAAACCATCGCCGCCACCCTCAGCGCGCAGGGCATGGAGGTCGAGGTCTCCCAGGTGCTCTTGACCCAGGGCGTGACCCACGGGTTGGATATGGTGATCCGCACCCTGCTGCGGCCGGGCGACACCGTACTGGTCGAGCAGCCGGCCTACGCCAATCTCTTGCAGATGCTGCGCCTGGCCGGCCTGCGGGTGGTGCCGGTGGCGCGTACCCTGGACGGCCTGGATTGCGATGCGCTGGAGCGCGCGGCCTCGCAACACCGGCCGCGGGCGCTGTTCGTCAACACCGCGCTGCAGAATCCGTCCGGGGCCAGCATCAGCATGGCCAACGCCTTTCGCATCCTGCAACTGGCCGAGCGCCATGGACTCTGGGTGGTGGAAGACGACATCTCGCGGGAACTCGCGCCGGGCGTCACACCCATGCTGGCGGCGCTGGATGGCGGGCGCCGGGTGGTCTACCTGGGCGGCTATTCCAAGGTCATCAGCCCGTCGGTGCGGGTGGGCTACGTGGTGGCGCACCGCGACCTGACCCGCGACATCGCCCGCACCAAGATGGCGGTCGGCCTGACGTCGCCCGAGATCATGGAGCGCATCGTCCATCAGGTCATCCGCGAAGGCCGCTACCGGGCGCACATCGAGCGCACCCGCGAACGCCTGGCCCAGGCCCATGCCAACGTGGCGGGCCAGATGGCGCAGCATGGCTTCGAGGTCTATGCGCGGCCCCAGGCCGGCCTGTTCCTGTGGGCGAAGGTGGCCGGCCAGTGGCGCGAACGCGGCGCCAACGGCCTGGCCGAGTTGGCCCTGAAAGACGGCATCTGGCTCGCGCCGGGTTCCTATTTCGAGGCCGACGAGGCCGATACGCCCTGGGTGCGCTTCAACGTGGCGTATTCCGAGGCATCGGCGCTGTGGCGCTTCATGCGCAATGCGGGCGCGGCCTAGGGCCGTGCGGGGTCAGCCGCGCTCGTACGTGACGAAGTCGTAGTCGTAGCCATTCTCGGCGGGTTGCGCGTCGCGCGCCGTTTCCTTCCACTGAAAGCCCGGCAGCAGCGGAAAGAAGGCGTCGCCCTCGACCTCGGCATGGACTTCGGTGGCCAGGATGCGGTGGGCCAGCGGCAATGCCTGCGTGTAGATCTGCGCACCACCGATCACGAAGGCCTCGGCGCTGTCGCCGCAGGCGGCGATGGCCGCCTCCAGCGAGGGCACGAGCGTGGCGCCGGCGGCGCTGAAGTCCGGATTGCGGCTGACCACGATATTGGTGCGCCCGGGCAGGGGGCGGCCCAGCGATTCCCACGTCTTGCGCCCCATGATGATGGGGTGTCCCAGCGTGCTGCGCTTGAAATGCGCCAGATCGCCCGGCAATTTCCAGGGCAGGGCGTTGTCGCGCCCGATGGCGCGGTTGGTGGAATAGGCGACGATCAGGGTAAGGCTGGCGGACATGCGGTCGGGATGCTTGGGGAAGTCGGCCGGCAGGGCCGGCGGGAAGGCCCCAAGCGTAGCAAATTCAGCCCGCCGCGTGTTCCAGGAATTCGCTGGCCGGCATCGGCTTGCCCAGCAGGAAGCCCTGCAGCGAGTCGCAGCCCAGCCCGGTCAGGAATTTCTGCTGCGCCGCCGTTTCCACGCCTTCGGCCACGATGCGCAGGTTCAGTTGCTGGGCCAGCGCGACGATGGCCGAGACAATGGCGGCATCCTCGTTGTCGTTTTCCAGCTGGTTGACGAAGCCGCGGTCGATCTTCAATTCGGTGGCCGGCAGCCGCTTCAGATAGAGCAGGCTGGAATAGCCGGTGCCGAAGTCGTCGATGGAAATGGTCACGCCCAAGCCCGACAGCCGCTTGAGCACGGTCAGGCTGGCCTCGGCGTCGCGCATGGCGGTGGATTCGGTCACTTCCAGCGTCAGGCAGGACGGCGGCACGTCGTGCCGGGCCAGCGCGCTGCGCACCGTCTCGACCAGCCCGGCGTGGGCGAACTGCAGCGCCGAGATGTTCACGGCGATGGTCCAGTGGCCCTGGCCCGCGTTGATCCACTCGCGCATCTGGCGGCAGGCTTCGTTGATGACCCATTCGCCGATCGACAGGATCAGCCCGGTCTTTTCCGCCGTGGGAATGAACTGATCCGGGCCCACCAGGCCGCGGGTGGGGTGGTTCCAGCGCAGCAGCGCCTCGGCGCCCATGATGGGGCCGGCGGGCGCTTCGTACTTGGGCTGGTAGTGCAGCACGAACTGGTCGCGCTCCTGCGCCAGGCGCAGGTCGTGCAGCAGCTCGATCTGCTCGTGCGCGTCGGCGTTCATGGACGGCTCGAAGAAGCTGTAGCCGGTGCCGCCCAGGCGCTTGGCGTGGTACATCGCGGCGTCCGCGTTGGTCAGCAGCGCGTGCGTGTCTTCGCCGTCATTCGGGTAGATGGCGATGCCCACGCTGGACGTCACCAGCACTTCGTGGCCGTACACCATCACCGGGCGCGCGATGGCCTCGATCAGGCGGTCCGCCACATTGGCGGCGTCGGTGGGTTCCACCACCTCGCTCAGCACGATGAATTCGTCGCCGCCCAGGCGCGCCACGGTGTCCTGCGTGCGCAGCGTCTGGCGAATGCGCTGGGCCAGGTCGATCAGCAGGGCGTCGCCGGTATGGTGGCCATAGGCGTCGTTGACCGCCTTGAAGCCGTCCAGATCGAAGAACAGCACGGCGAAATAGCCCTTGCGGCGGCTGGCGCTTTCAATGGCCTGTTCCAGCCGGTCTTCGAGCAGGATGCGGTTGGGCAGCTTGGTCAGGGTGTCGTGCAACGCCAGCTGCACCAGTTCTTCGTTGGCCTCGGCCAGCGACGAGGCCAGGGCGGACGTGCGCGCTTCCAGGCGGTTGTCCAGCACGGCGACCACCAGGGCGATGGCCAGCACGCTCAGGGTCACGGCGGTCACGGCAATGGCCAGCCAGCCCGCCGAAATGCCGCTGTTGGCGGCCATGCAGATGCTGCCTTCCGGGAAGCCGGCCGCTTCCATGCCGGTGTAGTGCATGCCGACAATGGCCATGCCCATGACCACGGCCGCCAGCGGCCGCGACAGCGCCACCCGCGGGCCGTCCTGGCGCAGGCGGTAGGTGATCCAGAGCGCGGCGCCCGAGGCCGCCACGGCGATGCCGATGGACAGCGCGAACCAGGCCGGGTTGTAGGAGATGCCGGGCATCATCTGCATCGCAGCCATGCCGATATAGTGCATCGCCGCGATGCCCGCGCCCATCAGCAGCGCGCCCGCGATCAACCGCGGCCAGGGCAGCTCGTCCTTGCAGACGATCCACAGCGCGAAGGCCGAGCAGCCGATCGCGATCACCAGCGACAGCAGGGTCAGCGGCAGGTCGTAGCCCATGGGGATGGGCAGGCTGAACGCCAGCATGCCGACGAAATGCATGGCCCAGATGCCGATGCCCATGGCCAATGCGCCGCCGGCCAACCAGTAACGCGCCGCCGGCAGTCCGTTCGCGGCCCGCACGCGGTTGGCCATGCCCAGCGCCGTATACGACGCCAGGATGGCGACCCCTAGGGATACGAGGACGAGCGAAGGGTTATATGTTCCAACGAGCATTTTTGGGGTCCTGTCCTGAGCGCATACAGCCGCCGCGCCGGCCTCAATTCAAATCAATTAGTAGTCAACAGTTGCATTCGGGCCGCAAGGGGGTCCTGCTGTCGACGCTGGCGATTCACGTACTCTCTTTTCTGGATAGGGGGTGCGGCGCTGCGGTGCAGGCGGCCGGGAAGGCCGGGCGGGGTGCCCGGTTTCGCGGCGAGCGGCAGGCACGGCGCGGCATGGGCCGTTCAGAAGCAACGGCGCGCGAGGCTTGCTGGACGCGCGTCCGAGGCTAAGGGATGGGTTATACCGAAAACGCGCTTCCAGAAGCTCACCAATCTTCACCTGCGTGTCCCGGCATGGCGGACGGCCGCCAGGCGGCCGAACCGCCATGGCCTCAAACGGCCATGGGCGCGGTGAGTGGCGCGTGGTGGGTGTAGCCCGCCAGCGAGAAATCGCCCGGCTCGACCTTCTCGAGCCACTCGGGCTCGTAGCGGCCGGTCTGGGCAAAATCGGGAATGCGGTCGGACAGCACGAGCTGGGGCGCTTCATACGGCGTACGCGTCAGCTGTTCGCGCAGCATCGGCAGGTGGTTCTCGTAGATGTGGGCGTCGCCAATGAAATACGTGAACCAGCGCGGCTTGTAACCCGTCAGCCGGCCCACCAGGTGCAGCAGCGCCGCGCCTTCGGTCAGGTTGAACGGCGTGCCCAGCCCGACATCGTTCGAGCGGATGTACAGGCACAGGGAAATTTCGCGGGTGGTCGCGTTGGGCAGGAATTGATAGAGCAGGTGGCAGGGCGGCAGCGCCATTTCCTCGATCTGCGCCCAGTTCCAGCCGTGGAACAGGATGCGGCGGTCGCCCGGGCGCTCGTGGATGGCGTCCAGACATTGGCGCAACTGGTCGACGGCTTTATAGAGCAGCACCTTGGGGGCGCCGTCTTCCTGCAGGTCGGCCACCTTCGTGTAACCGCGGCCCAGCGCGTCGGCGATCTGTTCCTGGCGGTGGGCGTCCAGCACCTTGTAGGCCGGCCACTGGCGCCATTGCACGCCATAGACCGGGCCCAGGTCGTCGGGGCCTTCGCGGTACGGGTTGGCCAGCCACTGGCTGTTCTCGTTGGCGTTCTGGTCCCAGACCTTGCACCCCAGTTCGCGGAATTCGGCGGCGCTGCGCGAGGCGCGCAGGAAGCCGACCATCTCGCCGATGGCCGACTTGAAGGCCAGCTTCTTGGTGGTCACGGCGGGAAAGCCCTGCTGCAGGTCAAAGCGCAGCGAGGCGCCCGGCATGCTCAGGGTGCGTATGCCCGTCCGATTTTCCTGCCACGCGCCGGTGTCCAGGATGGATTGAACGAGGTCCAGGTATTGTTTCATGGGTACAGAATGAGTAAGGGCTGAAAGGGCGCGGTCGCGTCAGGCCGTGGCGGGGGCTTCCTGGGTGTCGACGATGTCCACCGAGAAAGTCAGTTCGGCGGTCTTTTCCAGCATGGCCGAGGCCGAGCAGTATTTCTCGTGCGACAGCTGCACCGCGCGCTCGACGGCCGCGCGCGGCAGGTTGCGGCCGGTGACGGTGAAGGCGAAATGGATGCGAGTGAACACCTTGGGGTCGACATCGGCGCGGTCGGCCTGCAGCTTGACGCTGCAGCCGGTCACGGCGTGGCGGCCGCGCTTGAGGATCAGTACCACGTCGTAGGCGGTGCAGCCGCCGGTGCCGGCCAGCAGCATTTCCATCGGGCGGGGGGCCAGGTTGTGGCCGCCGCCGTCCACCGCGCCATCCATGACGGCAACGTGGCCGCTGCCGGTGCTGGCGGTAAAGAGCATGCCATTGGGGCCGCCCCAGTCGATCGTGCATTCCATGTGTCGGTGTCCTTGTGCGGGTGCTTGAGCGCAGTCAATGGCTGATGATACCCGTTGCGTACAATTCCAGGCACGAGAGCCCCGCCCCGCATCAGGGGTGTGCGCGCCCCAATTCCAGGAGTTGTCCATGTCCACCGCCCTGTTCCAATCCGGCCCCGCTTCTTTCCTGCGTCGCACCAGTCCGCTGGACGCCCTGTTGGCCGAAGCCGACCGCGCGCTGCGCGTGCTGTCCGGCAGCGCCAGCGCCGGCCGGCCGAATCCGGCCACCGCTGACGAGGCGCCCGACACGCTGTCGGCACAGGAAAAGCGCCACGCGGCAGGACTGATGCGGGTCAACCACGTCGGCGAGGTCTGCGCCCAGGCGCTGTACCGGGGGCAGGCGGCGGCATGCCGCGAGCCCGGCCCGCGCGCCTTGCTGCTGGAAGCGGCCGGCGAAGAGGTCGACCACCTGGTCTGGTGCAACCAGCGGCTGGCCGAGCTGGGCAGCCGGCCCAGCCTGCTGAACCCGGTCTGGTACGCCGGCTCGTTTGCGCTGGGCGTGCTGGCCAGCTACGCCGGCGTGCCGCGCAACCTGGGTTTCATGGCCGAGACCGAACGGCAGGTCGAGGCCCACCTGGACGGCCACCTGCGCACCTTGCCGGAGCAGGACGCCCGCTCGCGCCAGATCGTGCAGAAGATGAAGGAAGACGAGGCCCAGCATCGCGCCAGCGCCGAGGCCGCCGGCGGCGTGCCGCTGCCCGGTCCGGTCAAGACGGCCATGCGGGCCATGTCCAAGGTCATGACCACGACGGCGTACTGGATCTGAACGCGCGCTGCCCCGGGGTGGGGAGCAAAAATGTTGCAATGCGCAAAAATTGCCGCATATTGGTGCCGGATGCACCTTTCTGGTGCCAATCATAGGGCGGGATTACCCGGCAGGGTCTAGGGTAAGTCCGCAAGGGGTTAACCCGTTCGGCAAAAACCCGCCATGTCGCAAGGTCATTGCTGGCTGCGGCTTTCCAGGCATGCGCCGCGCAGCGTGCGGCAAAAATGCAACGCGGAATGTCGCGCTGCCGCGAGCCTAAAAAAATTCTTGCATCGCACAAAAAAACCCGATACTATGCATCTCATCGGATGTTGAAACGCAGTCGGTGCGGTGCCAAGGCAAGCGAAACCCGCAAGCCAGACCCCGACAGCGTAGCGAGCGAAACCTTCAGGCCGCTCCCAACATGCCACGGTTGTCTCCTCCACCCTCCTCCTTTGGTGGATTTAGCCCGAGATCTTACGATCTCGGGCTTTTTTTTATCCTGAAATAATGTGTCCCTATTTATCGGGGATACTGTGCGGATTGCTGACCCGAGGGTGGGGGCCGCCCGGGTCGGTTTCCCTGTGAAGATATTGGCGTTTTCCCTTGCAGATTTCGCGTGCGCCCAGACGGAAAGCTCTACAATTAATCCATGAAATCCGTATTTCCGCGGGTGTTACGTTCTGTCCCGGTGCATTGCACTTCCTTATTCCTCCCATATATGGGCGTTACACCTGCCGCCGATAATGGCGGGCCTGTCTCGATAGACCAACCAAAGGTGACCTTGTGACCTGGCTGTACATATGCGTGGTCGCGTTCATGGTGGGCGGAATCATCGTGGCGTCGGAGCGCTGGCATGGCGCCTTCACCGGCGACACCGACCTCAACAAACCGCAAGCGAACCACTCGCGCGCCACGCCCCGCGTCGGCGGCCTGGCCGTGCTGGCCGGCACGCTCCTGGGCCTGTTGGTGCTCGGGCCCGACAATATGACCCTGACGTGGTTGTGGCCGGCCCTGTTCGTGTCGGCGCTGCCCGTGTTCGTGGCGGGCCTGCTCGAAGACATCACCAAGGATATCGGCGCCAGCAAGCGTCTGCTGGCGGCTTTCCTGTCTGCTGCCATTGCCTGGTGGCTGCTGGGCGGCGTCAGCCGCGTCGGCATGGCCCCGGTCGACTACGTCCTGTCGTATTGGCCTGTTTCCCTGCTGTTCACCATGTTCGCTGTGGGCGGCTGTACCCATGCCCTGAACATCGTCGACGGCATGAATGGCCTGGCCGGCATGGTGGCTACGCTGATGGCCGTGTCCATCAGCCTTGTCGCGCTGCAGGTCGGCGATGTGCCGATCTTCCTGATTGCCGCGGCGCTGGCGTCGGCCACGCTGGGCTTCCTGGTCTGGAATTTCCCGTTCGGCCGCGTCTTCCTGGGCGACGGCGGGGCGTATTTCCTGGGTTTCATGCTGGCCGAACTGGCCGTGCTGCTGGTGGTGCGCAACCCCTCGGTGTCGCCGTTCTACGCGCTGGCCGTGCTGTTCTACCCCGTCTTCGAAACCGGCTTTTCCATCTGGCGCCGCCGCTTCAAGCGTGGCGTGCCGGTGGACCAGCCCGATGCCTTGCACCTGCACCAACTGGTGTTCCGCCGCCTGGTCCGCGTGACCTTCAGTCGCGGCCGCCGCCATGCGGTGCCGGCGTTGTGCAACGCCCTGGCGTCGCCGTACATGTGGGTGCTGGCCCTGATCGGCCTGGTGCCCGCCACCATCTGGTGGGACAACGCCTGGGCGCTTGGCGCCAGCCTGGTGGTGTTCGCCAGCGTCTATATCTGGCTGTACGCGCGGCTGGTGTCCTGGCGCCGTCCGGGGTGGCTGTTGCTGCCTTCCGTCTTGCGGGCCGATTAAGTCTTGGGTGCCCCGGCGATATCCGCCGGGGGCCCGGTTATCCATCACCCCGACCATATTTAAAATGCCGTAATCGTTTTACGGTGAAGGGAGAGTTATGTTGCGTATTCAGGATGTGAAACTCGCGGTTGTCGGCCTGGGTTATGTCGGCCTGCCGCTGGCGGTCGAGTTCGGCAAGAAGCGCTCGGTCATCGGCTTCGATATCAACACCCGCCGGATCGACGCCCTGAAGGCGGGTCACGACCACACGCTGGAAGTCAGCGATGCCGAGCTGGCCGAAGCCAGCCACCTGAGCTACACCGCCGACCGCGCCGAGCTGGGCCAGGCCAACGTGTTCATCGTCACCGTGCCCACGCCGATCGACGAATACAAGCAGCCCGACCTGACCCCGCTGGTGAAGGCCAGCGAAACCATCGGCGCCGTGCTCAAGCGCGGCGACATCGTCATCTACGAATCCACCGTCTACCCCGGCGCCACCGAGGAAGACTGCGTGCCGGTGCTGGAACGCGTGTCGGGCCTGAAGTTCAACGTCGACTTCTACGCCGGCTACAGCCCCGAGCGCATCAACCCGGGCGACAAGGAACACCGCGTCAGCACCATCAAGAAGGTCACCTCGGGCTCGACGCCGGAAGTCGCCGAACTGGTGGACCAGCTGTACAAGCAGATCATCACCGCCGGCACGCACAAGGCGTCCAGCATCCGCGTGGCCGAAGCCGCCAAGGTGATCGAGAACACGCAGCGCGACGTCAACATCGCGCTGATCAACGAACTGGCCCTGATCTTCAACAAGATGGGCATCGATACCGAAGCCGTGCTGCAAGCCGCCGGCACCAAATGGAACTTCCTGCCGTTCCGTCCGGGCCTGGTGGGCGGCCACTGCATCGGCGTGGACCCGTACTACCTGACGCACAAGGCGCAGTCCATCGGCTACCACCCCGAGATCATCCTGGCGGGCCGCCGCCTGAACGATTCGATGGGCGGCTACGTGGTGTCGCAACTGGTCAAGTCCATGACCAAGCGCCGCATCCACGTGCAAGGCGCACGCGTGCTGGTGATGGGCCTGACCTTCAAGGAAAACTGCCCCGACCTGCGCAACACGCGCATCGTGGACATCGTCAAGGAACTGGGCGACTACAACGTCGATGTGGATGTGTACGACCCGTGGGTCGAACCCGAAGAGGCGGTGCACGAATACGGCATCACGCCGGTTGCCAAGCCTGAAGAGGGCAAGTACGACGCCGTGATCCTGGCAGTGGCGCACAACCAGTTCAAGGCCATGGGCGCCGAAGGCATCCGCAAACTGGGCAAGGCCGAGCACATCCTGTACGACCTGAAGTACGTGCTGTCGCCCGCCGAATCCGATCTGCGTCTGTAAGGGGAAACGGCCATGACGACCCGCTACGAAACCGTTACCCGTGAACTCTCCGCCGCGCCGCGCAAGTGGCTGGTGACCGGCTGCGCCGGCTTCATCGGCTCGAACCTGCTGGAAACGCTGCTCAAGCTGGGCCAGACCGTGGTCGGCCTGGACAACTTCGCCACCGGCCACCAGCGCAACCTGGACGAGGTGCGAGGCGCCGTGACGCCCGAGCAATGGAGCCGCTTCAGCTTCATCGAAGGCGACATCCGCGACCTGGAAGCCTGCCGCCGCGCCACCGCGGGCGTGGACTTCGTGCTGCACCAGGCGGCCCTGGGTTCGGTGCCGCGTTCGCTGAAAGACCCGATCACCACCAACGAGGTGAATATCGGCGGCTTCCTGAACATGCTGGTCGCCGCACGCGATGCCGAAGTGAAGTCCTTCGTCTACGCGGCTTCCAGCTCCACCTACGGCGACCACCCGGCGCTGCCCAAGGTCGAAGAGAACATCGGCAATCCGCTGTCGCCATACGCGGTCACCAAGTACGTCAACGAACTGTACGCCAGCGTGTTTGCGCGCTCGTATGGCTTCGAGACGGTGGGGCTGCGCTACTTCAACGTGTTCGGCAAGCGCCAGGACCCGGACGGCGCCTACGCCGCCGTGATCCCGAAATGGACCGCCGCCATGATCAAGGGCGACGCCGTCACCATCAACGGCGACGGCGAGACCAGCCGCGACTTCTGCTTCGTGGACAACGCCGTGCAGGCCAACATCCTGGCCGCCATGGCGCCGCCCGAGGCGCGCAACCAGGTCTACAACGTGGCCGTCAGCGGCCGCAGCACCCTGAACGACCTGTTCGGGTTCCTGGTGCAGGCGCTGGGCAAGCAAGACGTCGCCTATGGCAAGAAGCCGGTCTATGGCGACTTCCGCGCAGGCGACGTGCGCCATTCGCAGGCCGACGTCAGCAAGGGCAGCCGATTGCTGGGTTACCAGCCCACGCACACCGTGCTGCAGGGCCTGGAAGTGGCAATGCCCTGGTACACGCAATTCCTGCGTTGATTTGAAAGCACTCATCCGAAAACTCGGCACCATCCACCCGGACCACCAGCGCATCTTCAAAGGCGCGTTCCGGGTGGCGGTGTTCCTGCTGCTGGGCAAGGCCGCCGGCGCCATCAAGGAGATGGCGGTGGCGTACCGCTACGGCGTCAGCGACGCCGTCGACGCCTACCAATTCACGATGACCATGGCCACCTGGCTGCCGGTCACGATCGTGGGCGTGCTGTCGGTGGTGCTGATTCCGGTGCTGGTGCGCCTGCGCCGCGCCGAGGACGCCGAACGGGAACAATTCATCCGGGAACTGCAGGGCTGGGTAGCGGCCGCCGGCATCGCGCTGGCGCTCCTGACCTGGTTCGCCTGGCCGCATGTGCTGAGCAGCCTGGGGCAGGGCCTGTCCGCGCGCGTCGGCGGCATGACCGGCGACCTGCTGGTGGCCTTTGCGCCGGTTTCGGCCCTGTTGCTGGTGGCCGGCATCAGCGCCGCGCGGTTGCGGTCGCACGAACGCCACGTCAATACCTTGCTGGACAGTGTGCCCGCGGTCGCCACGTTGGCGTGGGTGATGCTGGCGGCCAGCGCCGACGGCGTCGGCCCGCTGCTGTGGGGCACGCTGGTGGGCTACGCGATCCAGACTGTGTGGCTGGCCTGGCTGGCCGCGCGCGCCGACGGCGGCTTCTGGGGTTCGCCCCGGTTGACGTGGCAGTCGCCGCACTGGCCCGAACTGATGAGCGCCGCGGGCGTGATGCTGATCGGCCAGGTGGCCATGAGTTTTGTCGGCCCGCTGGACCAATACGCAGCCGCCAACCTGGGCGCCAATGCCAACGCCACCCTGGGCTACGCCAGCCGATTGCTTTCGCTGGTGCTCGGTATCGGCGCGGTATCGGTGGGCCGCGCGGCCTTGCCGGTGCTGGCCGATGTGCAGGCGCGGGGCGATACGGCGCGTGCGCGTGCCATGGCGCTGAAATGGTCGATGCTGATGGTGCTGGCTGGCGCTGCCGCCGTGGCCGTGGGTTGGCTGCTGGCGCCGTGGGGCGTGTCGGTGCTGTTCCAGCGCGGCGCCTTCACCGCCGAGAATACCGAGGCCGTGGCGCACGTGCTGCGCTGGGGCCTGTTGCAATTGCCGTTCTATTTCGGCGTGCTGATCCTGGTGCAGCTGCTGGCCAGCCAGAACCGCTATCGCATCATGTCCGCCATCGCGGTGGGCAATTTTGCACTGAAGGCGGGGCTGAACGTGGTGCTGGCGCCCAAGATGGGCGCGGCCGGCATCATGCTGGCGACCAGCCTGATGTACCTGCTTTCCTATGCCTGCTACCTGGTGGTGGCCCTGCGCCGCGCTGAACCCCAAGAGGCCGACTGAATGCCCGTAGCCGACTCCGCCCGCGCGCAACGCGTGCTGCTGTTCATCCATTCGCTGCACGGCGGCGGCGCCGAACGCGTGGCCGCCGACCTGAGCGCGCATTGGGCTGACATGGGCCGCGAGGTGATGGTGGTGACGCAGGCCGGCACCGAAGGCGACGTCTACACCCTGCATCCCAAGGTGCGCCGCGAAGTGCTGCACACGGCGGGCGAGGGCGGCGGCTTGCGCGGCATCCTGAGCAATGTGCAGCGGGTGCGCGCGCTGCGCCGCGTGATCAAGGCGTTTCGCCCCGATATCGTGCTGGGCATGATGACGACGGCGTCGGTCCTGTCCGTGCTGGCCTCGACCGGGTTGTCCACGCGGGTCATCGCCACCGAACACACCCATCCGCCGTCGCAGGCCATGTCCGGTTTCTGGCAGCGCCTGCGCCGGTTTACGTACCCGCGCGCCGCGCGGGTCGTGGCCCTGACGCGCGGCACCGCCGACTGGCTGGCGCAGCACGTGCCGGGGTCGCGGCTGGCCGTCATCCCCAATCCGGTGCATTGGCCCCTGCCCAAGGGCGAGCCGATGCTCCCGCCACGGTCGGGCGATGGCCGCAAGCGCCTGTTGGCCGTGGGCCGGCTGCATGCGGACAAGGGCTTTGACCTGCTGGTGCAGGCCTATGCCCGGTTGGCGCCGTCGCATCCGGACTGGGATCTGGTTATCCTGGGCGAAGGCGACGAGCGGCGCGCGCTGGAAGCGCAAGTGCAAGGCGCCGGCCTGCAAGACCGCGTCAGCTTGCCCGGGCGGGCTGGCAACGTGGGCGACTGGTATCAAAGCGCCGATCTGTATGTGCTGACCTCGCGTTTCGAGGGGCTGTCCAACACGCTGCTCGAATCCATGGCCAGCGGCCTGGCCGCGGTGGCGTTCGATTGCGACACCGGCCCGCGCGAGATCGTGCGCGAAGGCGTGGACGGCGTGCTGGTGCGGCCCAATGGCGATGTGGATGCGCTCTGCCGCGCGCTGGATGCGGTCATGACCGACGAGGCGGGCCGCCAGCGCATGGCCCAGGCGGCCACGGCCGTGCGCGAGCGGTTTTCGGCCGAGCGGGTGCTGGGCCTATGGGAAGAACTTTTTGACGGCGTGCGTGGATCGGGCCGATAGGCCACGCGCCACGCCGTTGCTGCGGTGACCACGAGAACCTAGATCATGTGTGGAATTGTCGGAATTTGGGGCCCCCTGGGCGATAAGGCGCAAGTGCTGGCGGAAAGCTGCCGCCGCATCCGCCACCGCGGGCCGGACAGCAACGGCTTCTGGGAAGACACGGGCGCCGAGCTGGCGCTGGCGCATGTGCGCCTGGCGATCCAGGACCTGACCGAGGCCGGCCACCAGCCGATGGTGTCCGCCTGCGGCCGCTACGTCATGGTGTTCAACGGCGAGGTCTACAACCACCTGGACATGCGCCAGCAGCTGGAACAGTCCGGCCTGGCGCCGGCCTGGCGCGGCCACTCGGATACCGAGACGCTGCTGGCGGGCTTTACCGCCCTGGGCATTGAGGCCACCTTGCAGGCGTCGGTGGGCATGTTCGCCATCGCGCTGTGGGACCGGGCCTCGCGCAAGCTGATGCTGGCGCGCGACCGCATGGGTGAAAAGCCGCTGTACTACGGTTATTCCGGCGCCGAACTGGTGTTCGCCTCCGAGCTCAAGGGTCTGATGCCGATCCCGGGATTCGGCCGCGACCTGAACCGCAATGCGTTGGCCTCGTTCATGCGGCACAACTACATTCCGGCGCCGCAATCCATTTACGAGGGCATCGCCAAGCTGCCGCCGGGCACCTGGATCGAGTTTACCGCCGACGATACCCGCAGCCGCCGCATGCCGGAACCGCGCGTGTACTGGTCTGCGCGGGAAGCCGCTGACGCCGCGGCGCAATCGCGCTTGTCGTTCGGGTCCGATGCCGAAGCGACCGATGCGCTGGAAGGCGTGCTGTCCAAGGCCGTGGGCGGCCAGATGCTGTCGGACGTCAGCCTCGGTGCGTTCCTGTCGGGCGGCATCGACTCGTCGACCATCGTGTCGCTGATGCAGGCGCAGAGCTCGCAGCCGGTGCGCACCTTTGCCATCGGCTTTCACGAAAAGGGCTACGACGAGGCGCAGCACGCCAAAGCCGTGGCCATGCACCTGGGCACCGACCACACCGAACTGTATGTCACCGCCGACGATGCGCTGGCCGTGGTGCCGGGGCTGGCCGACATGTATGACGAACCGTTCGCCGATTCGTCGCAGATTCCGACGTCGCTGGTGACGCGCATGGCGCGCCAGCACGTGACCGTGGCCCTGTCGGGAGACGGCGGCGACGAATTGTTCGGCGGCTATTCGCGCTATTTCCGCGTCAACAACTGGTGGCAGAAGTTCGAGCGGATTCCTTCGCTGCTGCGCACGCCCGCGGGCGCGCTGCTCAGCGCGTCGACCCATCTGCCGGGCCGGGGCGCCTGGCGCGGCAAGGTCGGCAAGCTGGGCGAGCTGCTGCGCGCCGATACGCGCGGCGATTTCTATCGCCTGTTCGTGTCGTACTGGTCCGATCCGGCTCGCGTGGTCAAGGGCGGCGTCGAACCGGTCTCCGAGTTCGCGCAGGCGATGCGCGGTTCGACCTTCGAGTCCATGATGAAGCTGGACACGATCACGTATCTGCCGGACGACATCCTGGTCAAGGTGGACCGCGCCGCGATGGCGGTCAGCCTCGAGACGCGCGTGCCGCTGATCGATCACCGGGTCTACGAATTCGCCTGGAGCCTGCCGCACCAGTACAAGGTGCGCGGTGCCACCGGCAAGTGGCTGCTGCGCCAGGTGCTGTACCGCCACGTGCCGCAGGCGCTGGTGGACCGCCCCAAGCGCGGCTTTGCCGTGCCGCTGGCCGCCTGGCTGCGCGGTCCGCTGCGCGATTGGGCCGAGGCCCTGCTGGACCCGGCGCGCCTGCGCCAGGAAGGCTGGTTCGAGCCGGAACCCATCCTGCGCAAGTGGCGCGAGCATGTGTCCGGCCATCGCAATTGGGATAGCCATCTGTGGGGCGTGCTGATGATGCAGGCCTGGTTGGACCGCTACCGCTCAGGCGGTGAGCAAGGAGGAACGTTTGGGAGTCGCTGACGAATGAAGATACTGATGCTGGTCAGTTCCATGCACGCCGGGGGCGCCGAGCGCGTGGCCGCCACGCTGGTCAACGCCTGGGCCGAACGCGGAGACGATGTCACCCTGACGCCGACCTACTCGTCCAAGGGGACCTGCTTCTACCCGTTGTCGGACAAGGTCAAGCTGGAATGGCTGGCAGACCTGGCGGGCACCCGGGTGTCGGGTCCGTTGGCCGCATTCCGGCGCCTGTTGGCGCTGCGCCGGCATATCCGCGACTCCAGGCCGGATGTGGTGGTGTCTTTTCTGACCAACGTCAACGTTGCCGCCATCCTGGCCACGCGCGGGTTGCGCGCGCCGCTGATCGTCTGCGAGCGTACCAATCCGGTGGCCGAAACCACCACGGGCACGGTGTGGCGCCGGTTGCGTCGCCTGCTGTATCCGCGCGCCGACATGGTGACGGTGCAGGCGGCCGACACGGCCGGCCCGTTCTCGCGCCAGGTGCCGGGCATCAAGCGCCTGGCCGTGATTCCCAACCCCTTGCCCGCGCCGCTGCTGGATGCGCCGCTGGTGACGCAGACGGATGACGGTTCACCGCGCACGCTCCTGGCGATGGGGCGCCTGGTGACCGACAAGCAGTTCGATCTGTTGATCGATGTGTTCGCGCAGCTGGCGCCGGATTTCCCCGACTGGAACCTGCGCATCTGGGGCGAAGGCCCCGAGCGCGGCGCGCTCGAGCAGCAGGTGGCGCAACTGGGCCTGCAATCGCGCGTCGAACTGCCGGGCCGTACCGAAACGCCCTGGGACGAACTGGCTCGTGGCCAGGCCTTCGTGCTGAGTTCGCTGGTGGAAGGCTTTCCCAATGTGTTGCTGGAATCCATGGCGCTGGGCCTGCCCTGCGCCGCATTCGATTGCCCCAGCGGCCCGCGCGAAATGACCCGCGACGGCCAGGACGCCCTGCTGGTGCCTGCCGGCGACCGCGACGCGCTTCGCGAGGCGCTGCGGCGCCTGCTGAGCGATCCGGCGCTGCGCCAGCAGATGGGCGTGCGCGCCGCAGCCGCCGTGCGCCAGCGCTACGCGCTGGCCAGCGTGCTGTCGGAATGGGATGAGTTGTTCGAAGCTGTAAGGGAAGGGCGATGAGCCAAGCCGCATTGCGCGTCCTGCATGTGATCACCGGCCTGGGGCAGGGCGGTGCGGAATCCGTGCTGTGGCGCCTGGCCACGTATCCGGATCAGGCCGTCGAACACGTGGTGGTGTCGTTGACCGATGACGGTGTGTACGGCGAACGGTTGCGTGCGGCGGGCGTTGCCGTGCATACGCTGGGCATGCCGCGCGGCCGCATCACGCTGGGCGGCTTCATGGCGTTGCGCCGGCTGATCGCGCAAACGAAGCCGCAGGCCGTGCAGACCTGGATGTACCACGCCGACCTGATCGGCGGCGTGGCGGCCCGCCTGGCCGGCGTGCGCGCGATTGCCTGGGGCATCCGCAATTCTGGCGCGCATCTCGAGCGCAGCAGCCGTTCGGCACGCATGGTGTTGCGCGCGTGCGCGGCGCTGTCGGGTATCTTGCCGCGCGCCATCGTCTGCGCCGCGCAGAATGCCGCCGAACGCCATGCCGCCAAGGGCTACCGGCGCGATCGCATGGTGGTGATCTCCAATGGCTATGACCTGTCGCGCTACGCGCCGGACCCGGCAGCGCGCGAACGCGTGCGGGCCCAATGGGGCCTGGCGGGCGACGTGCCGGTGATCGGCTGCGTGGCCCGCTGGGACCCGCTGAAAGACCATGCCAACCTGCTGCGTGCCGTGGCCGCGCTGGTGCGCGATGGCCGCGATGCCGGCCTGCGCTGCGTGCTGGTGGGGCGTGGCATGACGGCGGACAACCCGGACTTGATGGCGCTGGTCGACAAGCTGAATCTACGCGACCGACTGGTGCTGGCCGGCCCCAGCGACGACGTACCCGCCGTGATGAACGGGCTGGACCTGCATGTGCTGTCCAGCTGCGCCGAGGGCTTTCCCAACGTGGTGGCCGAGGCCATGGCCTGCGGCATCTATTGCGTGGCGACGGATGTGGGCGACGCCGCCTACATCATCGGCGAGACCGGCGTGGTGGTGCCGCCCGAGCAGCCCGAGGCACTGGCGCGCGGCATCGAAACCGGCCTGCGTGAAGTGGCTTCACGCGGCCAGGGGCGTGCGGGCGAGGCCGGACGCGCCCGGGTGCTGGAAAACTTCGACCTGGCGCGCATGGTGCAAAGCTATATCGCGGTCTGGCGCCGCATTTCCGGAGCGCCGGCATGAGCGCCGCCCGTCGTTTGCTGTTCGTCGTCAACAACCCCGCGTTCTTCATGTCGCATCGGGTGCCGCTGGCGCTGGCCGCGCAGCGCGCCGGCTACGACGTGCACGTGGCCACGATGGATGGCCCCGCTGTGGCGGATATCCAGGCGCTGGGCATGACGCATCACGCCATTCCCATGACGCGCAGCGGCAAGCATCCGTTGCAGGAACTGGGCACGCTGATGGCGCTGCTGCGCCTGTTCCGCCGCTTGCGGCCGCAGGTGGTGCACCTGGTGACCATCAAGCCGGTCCTGTATGGCGGCATCGCCGCACGGCTGGCACGTGTGCCGGGCATGGTGGCGGCGATCTCCGGGCTGGGGTTCGTGTTCCTGTCCAATTCGCTCAAGATGCGGCTGGTGCGCGCCGTGGTGGCGCGGCTGTACCGCATCGCGCTGGGGCACTCCAACAGCCGCGTGATTTTCCAGAACGCCAGCGACCGCGACATGCTCAAGTCGCTGGGGGCGGTGCGTGACGAACAGGTGGTGCTGATCCGTGGCGCCGGGGTGGACCTGAACGACTACCGGGCGCAGCCCGAACCTGCTACCCCGCCCGTGGTGGCGACCATGGTGGCGCGGCTGCTGCGCGACAAGGGTGTGCAGGAATTCGTGCAGGCCGCCAGACTGCTGCGCGAGCGCGGCGTGCCGGTGACGATGCGCCTGGTGGGCGGCGTGGACGCTGGCAATCCGGCATCGGCCACCCAGGCCGAGGTGGATGCCTGGCAACGCGAGGGTTGTGTCGAGGCGCTGGGCGAGCGTTCGGATGTGCCGCAGCTGTATGCGGCCTCGCACATCGCGGTGCTGCCGTCGTATCGCGAGGGCCTGCCCAAATCGCTGATCGAGGCCGCCGCTTGCGGACGCGCCGTGGTGACCACCGATGTGCCCGGTTGCCGCGATGCGATCGATCCGGACAAGACGGGACTGCTCGTGCCGGTGCGCGACCCGCAGGCGCTGGCCGATGCCATCGCCCGCCTGGCCGGCGATCCGGCATTGCGGCAGGCCATGGGGGCGGCCGGCAGGGCCTTGGCCGAGCGCGAGTTCAACATCGAACGCGTCGCCCGAATCCATGTGGACCTGTACGACACGCTCAGCGCGTAGCGCACCCACGGGCCTGCGTGCGGCGCCGTCGGGCGCCGCCAGGCCCTGGCCCTAGCCGCCCAGCGCAGCGCCGTCGCGGCGCGGGTCTGCCGCGCCATCCAGCCCTTGCGGCGTCACGCGGATCGCGGCGGCGCCGCTTTTCATTTCGACCTGCTCGACCTTGTGGCCCTGGGCGGCCAGCTGTGCCGCCGATTCGAGCGGCACGCGGTCTTTTTCGACCTGGCTGCGGCCGGTGTTGCCCGCAACGTGCGGCAGCGCCAACGCGTCGGCCGGGCGCAGGCCCCAGGCCAGCGTGCCCACCACGGCCTGTGCGATGTAGTCGACGATGTAGCCGCCGCCGGCCGACCCCGTGACCAGCACCAGCTTGCCGTCGCGGTCGAATACCATGGTGGGCGCCATCGACGTGACCGGGCGCTTGTTGGGCGCCATGGCGTTGGGCGCATCCTTGCCGTGGCTTGATGAGAAGTTGGTCAGGGCGTTGTTCAGGAAGAAGCCATGCGGCATCAGCCAGGAACCGAAGTTCAGGTTGATGGTGGTGGTCATGGACAAGGCGTTGCCATGGGCATCGACGATGGCGACCTGGCTGGTCTCGGTGGTGCCGGGGGCTTCGGCGCCGGCCGGCGCCGGCACGCCCGCGAATACGCCGGGACGCGGATGCACGATCGCCTTGCCGGACAGCAGGGCGGCGCGCTGATCGACATAGGCAGGCGAGATCAGTTGGCGCACGGGCGCCTTCACTTGATCGGGGTCGCCTATGTAGGCCAGCCGGTCGGCGCGGGCGATACGAGCCGTATCGATGAGCAGATGGTCGGCCGCGGTCGAGCCGGGCGCCAGCGTGTCGATGCGGCGCTGCGACAGCATGCCCAGTTGCTGCAAGACCGAGACGCCGCCAAAGCTGGGGGGCGGAAAGGTGCAGACCTTCCAGGACAGGAACGGGCCGCAGATCGGCGTGCGTTCGGCCGGGCGATAGGCGGCCAGGTCCTGGGCCTGGATCAGGCTGGGATACTTGCCGGCGCCGGTCACGGCCAGGATATCGGCGGTGAGCGCACCCTGGTTGATGGCTTCGGGGTCGGCCGCGACCTTGCGCAGCGCATCGGCCAGCAGCGGGTTGCGTACCGTGGCGCCGACTGGCAGCAATTGCCCCTGGGCATCGTAGAACACGCCGCGAATGGCGGGGTTCTCGGCCAGTTGCGGCAGGCGCTGCAGGCTGTCGTGCAGGTAGGGCGACATCGGGAAGCCGTCTTCGGCGCTGTGGATGCCGGCCTGGAACAGGCTGGCCCAGGGCAGCTTGCCGTAGCGCTGGTGGGCCAGCGCCATGACACGCACGGTGCCGGGCACGCCCACCGGGCGGCCAAAGCGCGCCACGTCTTTCAGGGGCAGCGTGTCGCCGTTGACGTCGGTGCGCAGGCTGGCGGTGGTTCGCGCCGGCGCCGCGGCCAGGCCATCCAGCGCCGACAGGGTGGCGTTGCCCTGGTCCCACACCAGCATGAGCGAACCGCCGCCCAAGCCCGAGGATTGCGGCTCGACCACGGTCAGCACCATCTGCACGGCGATGGCCGCGTCGACCACGCTGCCACCGCGTTTCAGGGCATCCAGGCCCGCGGCGGCGGCCAGCGGATTGGCGGCGGCGACCATGCCCGGGGCGGTTTGCGCCTGGGCACTGACTGCGGCGGCGGTCAGCGCCAGGGCGGCGAGTAACCGGGAGGTGCTGCGGACTGGCAAAGGCATGGGACGCTCCGGAAAGGACGACGGGCCATTATTGGCCCGTCATTCCGTGCTGTCCATAGGGTTGCCCGCCAGGGCCGGCGTCAGTGGCGGCGCGAGATGGCGTCGATCCAGAAGCGGGTGGAGGGGTCCTGGGGGGCGGCCTGCGAAGCGGGGGCGTCCAGCTCGCGGATGATGTTCTTGGCCAGCGCCTTGCCGAATTCCACGCCCCACTGGTCAAAGGGGTTGATGCCCCAGATCACGCCCTGCGTGAAGACCTTGTGCTCGTACAGCGCCAGCAGGGCGCCCAGCGTATAGGCCTCGAGGCGGGGCAGCACGATCAGCGAAGACGGCCGCCCGCCCGGGTGCACCTTGTGCTGCGCCAGCACGCGCGCCTTGGCCGGATCTTTTTCCGTCTGCGAGGTTTCGGCCAGCGCATCGTCGAACGATTTGCCGCGCAGCAGCGCCGCGCGCTGGGCCAGGCAGTTGGCGAACAGCAGTTCGTGGTGGCGCGCGTAGTCGTGGTCGGGCTGTTCGCACAGGATGAAATCGACCGGCGCGCCGGTGGTCTCCTGGTGCAGCCACTGGAAGAAAGTGTGCTGGCAGTCGGTGCCCGACATGCCCCACACTGCCGGCCCGGTCGGAACGCCGGCCGGGCTGCCATCGGCCGTGGCGACCTTGCCCAGGGATTCCATTTCCAGCTGCTGCGCCCACGGCACGATGTGGTACAGCCGCGAGTCATACGGCGAAATGACCAGCGAGTCGTAGCCCAGCACGCTGCGGTTGACGACACCGGCCAACGCCAGCTGCAGGGGTGCGTTCTCGGCAAAGGGGGCATGACGGAAGTGGTCGTCCATGGCGGCTGCGCCGGCCAGGAGCTGGTCGAAGGCATCGTTGCCCAGGGCCAGCGCCACGGGCAGGCCGATGGCCGACCACAGCGAATAGCGGCCGCCCACCCAGTCCCAGATCTGGAAGATGTGGTCGGGCGAGATGCCCAGGTTGAGCGCCGCTTCGACGTTGGCGGTGATGGCCACGACCTGCTTGATCGGGTCGGCCACACCGGCATCGCGCAGCCAGTTCATGGCGACTTCGGCGTTGGCCAGCGGCTCGGTGGTGGTGAAGGATTTGGACGCGACGATGACCAGCGTGTTGTGCGGGTCGAGCCGGCTCATGGCGTCGGCGACGGAGTGCGAGTCGACGTTGGAAGCGAACCGCACTTCGCGCCGCGCGGCGCCGTAGCGCAGGGCGCGCGTCACCAGGCGGGGGCCCCAGTCACTGCCGCCGATGCCCAGGTGCAGCACGCAGCTGTAGCGCTTGGCGGCGTCGGCCTCGCGCACGAATTGGCGCACGCGCTCGCGTTCGGCCAGCACGGCGCTGGCGACCAGGGCCGGCGGCTGGGAGGCGCGCAGGGCAGTGTGCCAGGCGGGACGCTGCTCGGTCCAGTTGGCGTTGCCGCCGTCGAACAGTTGGGCCCGCGCCGCATCAAAGCCTTGCTGGGTCAGCAGGGCCGTAGCGGCTTGCGCCAGCTCGGGCGAATGCGCCTGCGCGCTCAGGTCCAGGCGCAGACCGGGAGCGTTGATCAGGCGAAGGTGCTCGCCGTCCAGGTTGGCGTGTTTGGCAGCGGCGGTGAACTGCTGCCATGCGGGACTGTCGGACAGTGACATGGTCAGTCTAGAAAGGCAAAGTTGCGTCGGGGGCGAGTTTAGCCAGTTCGCGGCGGAAATCGCCCTGGATGCGGGCCAGCGCCTCGGCGGTCTGCGCTTCGAAGCGCAGGACCACGACGGGCGTGGTGTTGGACGGACGCGCCAGGCCAAAGCCGTCGGCATATTCCGCCCGCACGCCGTCGATGGTGACAACGCGCACAGCGCCCGGAAACTGGCCTTGCTCTTGCAGGGCCTGCACCAGCGCGAAAGGCTGGCCTTCTTCCATTTCCAGTTTCAGTTCGGGCGTGGAAACGTCTTGCGGCAAGGCTTCCAGCGGCGCGCACGCATCGGCAAAGCGCGACACGATCTCGAGCAGGCGGGCACCGGTATACAGGCCGTCGTCAAAGCCGTACCAGCGTTCCTTGAAGAAGATATGCCCGCTCATTTCGCCGGCCAGCGGCGCCCCGGTTTCGGCCAGCTTGGCCTTGACCAGCGAGTGGCCGGTCTTCCACATCAGCGGTTCGCCGCCCGCGGCCTGCACCGACAGGCCCACGTGCCGGCTGCACTTGACGTCATAGATGATGGTGGCGCCGGGATTGCGCTCGAGCACGTCGCGGGCGAACAGCACCAGTTGGCGGTCCGGCCAGATGATCTGGCCCGATTTGGTCACCACGCCCAGGCGGTCGCCGTCGCCGTCGAAAGCCAGGCCCAGCTCGCAGTCGGTGGTGGCCAGGCAATGGATCAGGTCCTGCAGGTTCTTGGGTTCGGCCGGATCGGGGTGGTGATTGGGGAACGTGCCGTCGACGTCGCAGAACAGTTCGGTGACGTCGCAGCCCAGGGCCCGGAACAGCTGCGGCGCGATGGCGCCGGCCACGCCGTTGCCGCAATCGATGGCGATCTTCATGGGGCGGGCCAGCTTGATGCCCGAGGCCACGCGCGCAATGTAGGACGCGACCAGGTCCAGCTCGCGGCGCACGCCGGGACGTGCGGCCGGGGCGGCCGGGGCGCCATTCATGACGCGGGCCAGCGCCTGCACGTCTTCGCCGTACAGGGCGCGTCCGCCCATCATCATCTTGAAGCCGTTGTACTTGGGCGGATTGTGGCTGCCGGTGATGGCGACGCCCGAGCCGGTCTGCATGGTGTTCGCGGCGAAGTACACCAGCGGCGTGGGGACCTGGCCGACGTCCAGGGTGTCGACCCCGCCTTCCAGCATGCCTTCCTGCAGCGCCTGCGACAGCATTTCGCTGCTCAGGCGGCCGTCGCGGCCCACCACCAGCGTCTGGATACCTTGCGCTTGCGCAAGCGCGGCCAGCGCCACGCCCAGCGAGCGGGCGAAGCGGGCATCGATCAGATCCGGGACGGTGCCGCGGATGTCATAGGCCTTGAATACCGAGGCGGGAAATTGCGTGTTGTCGGCCACGACGGTTCCTTATTCTAGTAACGATACTGGCATGCAGCTGGCAGGCGCTGCCGGGGAAACCGGGGAGGCTCTGCTGGTTAACCCCTAGGCCGGACGGGCCGGCAGGACGGGGCGAAAACCAGGATTATCCCCCATTGGGGCGGGGCGCATCATCCGGCGGGCGCCGTAGGGCGTCAAGGGCCTTGCGTGGCGACGGAACTTGCCCGTCATCCGAAGGTGATACGCTTGCCATGCAAGCAGAAAGACCGGAGGGGCCATGGGAGCCAAAGTATCCACAGTCATGTCATCGGGCGGCGCCAGGCGCAGGCGGGGGCCGCCCACGGACTTCGCCGGCCCCGCCGCCGGGCGGGAGCGCCGGCTCGACATCCACGTATTCGTATCGCCCGAGGGCGAGCTGGCGACCGGCCGGGCCTGGGAGCGCTGCGTCTGGCGCGATGCCCGCGTGCTGATCGCCGAATGTCCGGCGCCGCACCTGCCCGCCTCCATTGAAAGCGCGCTGCGCGCCATTGCGGCCAGCGTGGCGCGGGACCTCGCCTGGCAAGGCATGGGCACCGTGGCCTTTTCGCTGGACGACCGCAGCGGCGTCTTTCGCGTGATCTGCGCCGAATCGCAGCCTCGTTCGGGCGCGGCCGTGGCCGATTTCGAACCGGTCGCCGCGCATGCGCTGGAAGTGCGCATTGACGGCTGCGCCGAGCGCCGCAAGCCCTGCACCCGCCTGCTGGTGTGCGGCGCCACGCGCGGCGAGGCCCTGAGGCGTGCGTACCGTGCGCTGTCCGAGATGCCCGGCCCGGCCGGTGTGGACCGGGCTTTCCTGATGAACCGCATCGCCTCAAGGGCCTACTGCACGGGCCTGACGGGCACCCGGCTGGATCAGGCCGTCGGCTAGGGGGCAGGCCAGGCGCCGCTGCCTCTACAATAGGCCGCATATCCCTTGAACAGCGCCCGGGCGCGGCCCGGCGCGATTTCCTGTGCGGCGCCTATGAATTTGCTGAGCGATTTGCAGTCCCTTCTGGGCGCGTCCCATGTGCTGACCGGCGCGGACGCCGATTCCTACGTGCTCGACTGGCGCCGGCGCTATCGGGGCGCGGCGCTGGCGGTGATCCGCCCGGGATCCACCCAGGAAGTGGCCGACGCCATCAAGCTGTGCGCCCGCCACGGCGTGCCGGTGGTGCCGCAAGGCGGCAACACCGGTCTGTGCGGCGGCGCCACGCCCGACGATTCCGGCAGCGCCGTGGTGCTGTCCACCGCCCGCCTGACCCGGGTGCGCGCGCTGGATACCGACAACGACACCATCACGGTAGAAGCCGGCTGCATCCTGCAAGCGGTGCAAGAGGCCGCGGCCAACGCGGGCCGGCTGTTCCCGCTGAGTCTTGCGGCCGAAGGCAGCTGCACCATCGGCGGCAACCTGGCCACCAATGCCGGCGGCACGCAAGTGCTGCGCTACGGCAACACGCGCGACCTGACCCTGGGGCTGGAAGTCGTGACCGCCGAAGGCGAGATCTGGGACGGCCTGCGTGGCCTGCGCAAGGACAACACCGGCTACGACCTGCGCGACCTGTACATCGGCAGCGAGGGCACGCTGGGCATCATCACCGCGGCCACGCTCAAGCTGTTTCCGCGGCCGGTGGCCTCGTGTACGGCGCTGCTCACGCTGGACAGCATCGACAACGCGGTGGAACTGCTGTCACGCGCCCGCGCCGGCTTTGGCGCCGCGCTGACCGGCTTCGAACTGATGAGCGGCGATTGCCTGCAAGCGGTGGTGCGGCTGTTTCCGCAACAGCGCCTGCCATTTGACGGTGAATCCGCCGCATCGCCCTGGTTCGCGCTGCTGGAACTGTCCGACAGCGAAAGCGAGACCCATGCGCGCGAGCGCTTTGAAACGGTGCTGGGCGAGGCCATCGAGGTCGGCCTGGTGAACGATGCCGCCATTGCCGCCAATGTGGCGCAGAGCAAGGCGTTGTGGCACCTGCGCGAAAGCATTCCGCTGGCCGAGGCCGAGCTGGGCAAGTCCGTCAAGCACGATGTGTCGATTCCCATATCGGCCATCGCCGGTTTCGTGCACAAGACCAATGCGCTGCTGCAGGCGCGTTTTCCGGGGGTGCGGCACGTGATCTTCGGCCATCTGGGCGATGGCAACTTGCATTACAACGTAGCCAATGCGCCGGGCCAGACCGAAGCCGAACTGCTGGCGCTGCAAAGCGACGTCTATGGCGTGGTGCACGACAGCGTGCATGCCCACGCGGGCTCGATCAGCGCCGAGCATGGCGTTGGCCAGCTCAAGCGCGACGAGCTGCCGCGCTACAAGAGTCCGGTCGAGCTGGCGCTGATGCGCCGCATCAAGCGCGCGCTCGACCCGCAAGGCCTGATGAATCCCGGCAAGGTGCTGCAAGCCTGAGGCGGGGCGCTCAACCTTTCTTTCCATGGGGAATGCAAATATGGCGGCCAGTTCCGCAGCGGGGGCGAACCAACGGATCCTGATCGTCGAAGACGATCACATCATCGCCGGCAATCTGTACACGTTCCTGGAAGCGCGCAAGTTCCTGCCGGACGTGGCCTACAGCGGTCCGGCCGCGCTCAAGCGCCTGGACGAGCAGCGTTTCGACGCGATGATCCTGGATATCGGCCTGCCGGGCATGGACGGCAACGCGGTGCTGCATGCGCTGCGCAACGAGAAACGCTTGCCGCTGCCGGTGCTGGTGCTGACCGCGCGCGACAGCCTTGAAGACAAGCTGGCGGGCTTTTCGCATGGCGCCGACGATTACCTGACCAAGCCGTTCGCGCTGCTGGAAGTCGAAGCCCGCCTGCTGGCCCTGATCCAGCGCGCCAAGGGTTCCACCGTGGACACGGTGCGGGTGTTCGGCGACCTGCAATACGACACGCGCAGCCGCATGGTGTCCATCGCCGGCAAGCCGGTGCACCTGACGCGCAAGGCGACCATCATTCTTGAAGCGCTGCTGCGCGATCCGGGCCGGGTAGTGTCGCGCGAAGAACTCGAAGCGCAGCTGTGGGGCAGCGAGCCGCCGTCTTCCGATGCTTTGCGCAGCCAGGTTCACCTGCTGCGCCTGGCACTGGCCGATGCCGGCTTCGATGGCATCGAAACGCTGCACGGCACCGGCTGGCGGCTGGTGGCGAGCGGAGCGGCCGCATGAATCGGCCCTCGACCGGGGCCGGCACCCTGACCCAACGCGTGGTGTGGGCGCTGACGGGCACCGTGGCGCTGTTCGTCACGGCGCTGGCGCTGCTGGCCTACCTGACGTTCGACCAGATGGAAGACGATCTGGTCAACGACATCCTCAACACCGAAATGGACCGCCTGGTGCAGCACGCGCGCACCAGCGACCAGTTCCTGCCGCGCCGCGGCGCCCGCGAGCTGGGCGGGTCCATGCGTGCCTGGCTCAGCGTCGACGGCCAGCCGCCCATCGGCATGCCTGAAGAAATCCGCGGGCTGGACAACGGCCTGCACCTGATCGAACCCGGCGCCTACACCTGGCACGTGATGGTGGCCGAAACCGGCACCGGCAAGGTGTACCTGCTGTACGACGCGACCGACAACGAAGAGCGGGTGCATGATTTCGGCCTGATCGTGCTGGGGGTGGGGGCGATCTGCGTGGTGGGCGCTTACGCCTTGTCGCGACGAGTGGCGGCGGTGGCGGTGGGGCCGTTGCTGGACCTGACCGACCGATTGTCGACCTGGGCGCCGGGGGCGCCCGACCTGGCCGTGACCCGCGACGACGAGGCGGGCCGACTGATCGAGGCCTTCAACCGGGTGCAGAACCAGGTCGACCGGTCGATCGCGCGCGAGCGCGAATTCGCCGGCAATCTCAGCCACGAGGTCCGTACCCCGCTCGCGGCCATCCGGTCCGATAGCGAACTGATGCTGCTGACGCAGGAATTGACCGCCGACCAGCGCCAGCGGCTGACGCGGGTGGTGGATAACGTCGACGACGTCATCGTCTGCCTGGAAAGCGCGCGCGCCATGGCCCGCGACCAGATGCGTCCGCCCGAACCGGTCGACCTGGGCGAATGCATGCTGGATGCCTGGCGGGGCTATGAAACGCAGGCCGGCCTGGCCGAACTGCGCTTTGACAATCGCATCGAGCCTGACCACATCCGCATTCTGGACCGCTATGCGCTGCTGACCGTGCTGCGCAACCTGGTGCGCAATGCCGTCGAGCATGCTGCACCGGCCACCCTGACGGCCAGCCTGGACGCCGACGGCGCCTTGCTGCTCAGCGACGACGGCAAGGGCATCGCGGCCGACGACCTGCCGTTCCTGTTCCGCCGGTATTACAGCGGCCGGATGCGCGATTCCGGCATGGCCGGGCGCGACGAAACCGCGCGCGGGCTGGGGCTGGCGATCGCCAAGCGGGTCTGCGACATGCAGGGCTGGACGCTGACGGTGGATTCCTCTCGCGAGGGCGAGCAGCGCGGTACGCGCTTCACGCTGCGGTTGGACGCGGCCACTGTCACGGCCTGAACGGACGGCGTGAACAAGGCGTGCGAATTTGACGAATTTTCGACTATCGCACGCCTAAGCTGTCCGCTCCGGCCGACCGCCACCGCACTACCTCCTACATGTCCCCGTTATCCCTGCCCGCGGCCGCTCGGCCGACGCCAGTCGCCTATTTCTTCACGCACGTCATGGGCGTGACCCTGATCCTGGCCTGCCTGGCCTGGTGGGCGAACGCCTCCGGGCTGGACCTGGCGATCGGGCGGGCGCTGTTCAGCCCGGCATTGGACGACTTTCCCCTGCATACCAACCGATGGCTGGAACTGGTCGGGCACCGCATGGTGCTGGCCCTGCCCATCGGCATAGCCCTGGCCGCGGTGGCGGTGGCCGCCGCCAGCTACCGCATTCCCGCCTGGCGGCCCCTGCGCGGTCCGGCCCTGGCGATTGCCCTGACCTGCCTGGTGGGGCAATTGCTGGTCAACCAGCTCAAGCACTACACCACCTTGCCGCGGCCCTACGACCTGGACACGCTGGGCGGCTACACGCCGTATCCGGCGTCCTGGTGGACCTGGGACCGCACCAAGGCCGGCGGCGCCTTGCCCAGCGGCCATGCCGGCGCCGGTTATTCCATGCTGGCCCTGTACTTCGCCGGCTGGGCCGCGGGCCGGCCGAACTGGCGCTGGGGCGGGTTGGCGATAGGGATCATCGCCGGGGTGGCGTTTTCGGTCGTGCGCATCCTGCAGGGCGCGCACTTCCTGAGCCAGACGCTCTGGTCCGCGGCCTTGATGTGGCTGCTGGCCGCGCTGTTCTTCTGGCCGGTGCTGCGGGGACGGAGCGCTGGCGGACCGTCCCCGGTGGCGACGGTTCAGTTGAGCAGCACGCCGGGCAGCCATAGCGAGAACGCGGGCACATAGGTCACCAGCCCCAGGGCCGCGATCAGCGCCCCGTAGAACGGCCAGATCGTCCGCATCACCGTGCCCACCGAAACGCCGCCGATGGCGCAGCCCACGAACTGGGTGGTGCCGACCGGCGGCGTGTTCAGCCCCAGGGCGCAGTTCAGCAGCATCACGATGCCAAACTGCACCGGCCCCATCCCGTACTGCATGCAGATCGGCAGGAAGATCGGCGTGCAGATCAGGATGGTGGCGGCCATGTCCAGGAAGGTGCCGAGCACGAACAGGATGACGTTGACCATCAGGAAGATGGCCCAGGGGCTGGTGGACACGGACGCCATCAGTTCGCCGGTCTTTTCGGCCACGCCGTAGAAGCTGATCAGGTAGCCGAAGGTGGCTGAAATGCCGATCAGCAGCAACACCACCCCCGTCGTCTTGACCGCCTTGCTGGCGGCGCGCACGAACTGGTCCCAGGTCAGCGAGCGATAGACGAAGATGGTCAGCGCCAGCGCATACAGCACCGCCACCGCCGCCGATTCCGTCGCGGTGAACACGCCGCTCAGGATGCCCGCGATGATCAGCACCACCACGAACAGGCCCGGCGTTGCGGCGACCAGCGAGCGCCCGACGATGGTCCAGCCCGGAAACGTGCCTGCCGGGTAGCCGCGGCTGCGCGCCACGAAGTAGGCCGCGGCCAGGTTGCACAGCGTCAGGATCAGCGCGGGGATGACGCCTGCGGCGATCAGGGCGGCAATCGATACCTTGCCGCCCGCCGCCAGCGTATAGATGATGATGTTGTGGCTGGTGGGCATCAGCGCGCCGACCAGCGCCGCGTGGGTCGTGACGTTGACGGCGTAGTCGGCGTGGTAGCCCTCGCGCTTCATCATGGGGATCATCACCGAGCCCATCGCCGAGACGTCTGCCACCGGCGATCCCGACACGCCGCCAAAGAGGGTGCACGCCACCACGTTGGACATGCCCAGGCCGCCGCGCACGTGCCCCACCAGCGATTTGGCGAAGGCCACGATGCGGTCGGCGATGCCGCCGTACAGCATCAGTTCGCCGGTGAAGATGAAGAACGGGATGGCCAGGAACGAGAACGCGTTCATGCCCGAGGTCATCTGCTGGAAGGCGACCGCCAGCGGCAGGTCTTCGTACATGATGGCCGTGATGGACGACAGGCCGATGGCGAAGGCCACCGGCACGCCGATCACCAGGAACCCCATGAAGGTGAATGAGAGTAGGGTCAGCGCCATGCCGGTACCACCTTCTGGTTGCGCAGCAGGGCGATGACGTGCTCGATGGAAAAGAGCGCGATCAACGTGCCGGACAGGGCCGCGGGGATGTATTTCCAGCCGTTGGAGATGCCCAGGTTGGGAATCTTGTAGGGCCAGACGGACTCGGCGAGCAGGGCGCAATTCCAGGCCATCAGCACCCCGAACAGCAGCACCAGCAGGTGGATGAATATCTTCAGGCGCCGCTGGCCGGCCGCGGGCAGCGCGTCCACCAGCGATTCGAAGCCGATGTGGCCGGCATCGCGCACGCCGACCGCCGCGCCCAGCATGGTGACGTACAGCACCAGCAGCAAGGCCAGGCTTTCGGCCCATGTGGGGGTGCTGTTCAGGACGTGGCGGCCGAAGATCTGCAGCGACACGGCGACGATCAGGCAGACCAGCCCGAATACGCTGGTCCACATGCACAGGCGCGCCAGCCGGGCGCAGCCGCGGGTGTAGGCGTCCAGCGGGGCAGCCAGGGCATGCGCCCGGCCCCCCGCCGCGACATCCGGGTCATTCGTGGAGGTAGCCAACATGATGTTCCCTTACTGGACGGCCTGGATCTTGGCGACCAGGTCTTTCATGTCGGGCGTGGTGACGTAGCGGTCATAGACCGGCTTCATCGCCGCCTGGAACGAGGCCTTGTCGACCTCGACGATCTGCGAGCCGGCCTTCTCGACCACGGCGCGGGATTTCTGTTCGCGCTCGTCCCACAGCTTGCGCATGTAGGGCACCGATTCGCGCGCGGCCTCGCGCAGGATCTTCTGGTCGTCGGCCGACAGCTTGTCCCATTGCCGCTTCGAGAAGATCAGCATCTCGGGCGTCATGGTGTGGTCGGTCATCGCGTAGTACTTGGCCACCTCGTAGTGGTGCGCGCTTTCGTAGCTGGGGTAGTTGTTTTCGGCTGCATCCACCAGCCCGGTCTTGAGCGAGGTATAGACCTCGCCCATCGGCATTGGCGTGGCATTGCCGCCCATCGCTTCCACCATGGCGACCGACAGGTCCGACTGCTGCACGCGGATCTTCATGCCCTTGGCATCGGCCAGCGTCTTGATCGGCTTGTTGCGCGTGTACATCGAGCGCGAGCCGCTGTCGTACCAGGCCAAGCCTACGAAGCCGGCCGACTCGCACGACCGCAGGATCTGCTCGCCGATGTCGCTGTCCAGCACCTTGTGCAGGTGGTCCTTGGAGCGGAACAGGAACGGCAGCGACGGCACCCGCGTGGTCTGGCAGATGTTGTGCATGGCGGCGCTGGAGACGCGCGCCATGGCCAGCGCGCCCATCTTCACTTGTTCGATCGAATCGTCTTCGTTGCCCAGCGCGCCGCCTGCGTATACCTTGACGGTGATGCGGCCATTGGTGCGTTGCTTGACCAGTTCGCCGAATTGGCGCACGGCCTGCACGGTGGGGTAATCGTCGGGATGGATGTCCGCGGAGCGCAGCTCGGCGGCATGGGTGGCGGGAATCAGCGTCAGCAAGGCAGCCGCCGCCAGAATGGCGCGGGTCAGGGTCGGGGCAAGCATGTCTACCTCCGGTAGGGAGTACGGCGTTTCGTTGAGGGCCCGTGGGGCCCCGAAGCTCTTTGATATGTCGGACCTGCCTACTACACGTGCGTGGGCGCAAGAGGCGCGCCGCGGTCGGGTGCTAGCCGGCGCTTGCGGTTTCCTCCAGGCCCCGCGCGCCGGGGCGCAGGGCAAACACGGCGCCGGCGGCGGAGCCGGGGGCGGCGTCCGCGGGGCGGATGGATGTGACGAACAGGACGTCCAGGTCCGGTCCGCCGAAGGCGCACATCGCGACCCGCGGGGCGGGCACGTCGACGCTGCGGTCCAGCCGGCCGTCCGGCGTGTAGCGGTAGATGCGGCCCGCTTCGTTGCCGCAGATCCAGTAGCCGCCATCGGCGTCCACGGCTGCGCCGTCGGGCCGGCCGGCGGGCAGCTTCGGGATGAACACGCGGCGGTTGCTCGGCACGCCGGCGTCGGTGTCGTAGTCGTAGGCCCAGACCACCTGCCGCGCCGGATGCGAATCGGACAGGTACAGGGTGCGGCCGTCGGGGCTGAAGGCCAGGCCGTTGGGCACGATCAGGTCCGCAACCACGGCTTGCAGCGCGTCGCCGCCGTCATGCCGGTACAGGCGCCCGGCGTGGCTGGCCAGGCTCATGTCCATGACCATGGTGCCGGCCCAGAAGCGGCCCTGGCGGTCGCAGCGCCCATCGTTGAAGCGCATGCCGGGCGCCCCATGGCGTACGCGCGCCAGCGGCTGCGGCAGGCAGGGCTGCGCCGCGATCAGTGGGCCGCAGGCGTACAGGCCGTCTTCCATGGCCAGCAGCCAGCCGTCGCCGCGCGGCGCGATGCAGCCGGCCATCTGCGGTAGTGCCCAGTGGTCGATGGCGCCGCTGTCCGGCGTCCAGCGCCAGAGCGCGCGGCCAGGGATGTCGGTCCAATAGAAGGATTGGTCGGCGGCGCGCCAGACCGGGCTTTCGCCCACGCCACAGAGCTGGGTGCCGATGCGTTCAACGGAAGTCGCCATGGCGGGGGCGGGACTCAGCGGGGCGGAAAAGGGAAGGGGCCGGCTTTGACGAACGCGCCGCCCTGATAGCGGGCGGCGGGGTCGTCGGCGGGCAAGGGCGGTTGGGCTTCGACCTGGGCGCGGAAGGACTCGGACGAATCCTTGGGCGCAAAACCCAGCGCAGCGGCACGGGCGTTGTCCCACCAGTTGTCGCGGTTGGCCGAGGCGCCGTAGGCGATCAGGTGGCCGACGCCCGGCGTGAAGAGGGATCGCACCACCAGGTCGGTCAGGTCGTCGTAGCTGAGCCAGGTGACCATCATGCGCCGGTCCTTGGGCTCGGGAAACGACGAGCCGATGCGCAGGCAGACGGTCTCGATGCCGTAGCGGTCGTAGTAAAAGCGCGACAGGTTTTCGCCATAGGCCTTGCTCAGGCCATAGTAGCCGTCAGGGCGCAGCGGCACGTCGGCATCCAGCTGCGTACCCTGTTCGTAGAAGCCGATGACGTGGTTGGAGCTGGCGAACACCACGCGCCGCACGCCATGGACGCGGGCGGCTTCGTAGACGTGGTACACGCCCTGGATGTTGGCCGGCAGAATTTCTTCGAAAGAACGTTCCACGGAAACGCCGCCCAGGTGCACAATGGCGTCGACGCCGCGCACCAGTTCGGAAACGGCGGCGGCATCGGCCAGGTCGCAGGGGATGACTTCCTCGCCAGGGCCGGCAGGTGCCAGCGCCGCCACGTCGGATACCCGCAGCACATCGGCATAGGCTTTCAAGCGTGGCCGCAGCACCTTGCCCAGGTTGCCGGCCGCGCCGGTCAATAGCAGGCGATGGCAACGCGGCGCAGCGGGCATGCGGTCGACAACTTGGCTCATGGCGCAACACTCGGTGGATGGCGCAGTGGAGAGGACGTATCTGGTACGTTATCGTACAACCTGTCCAAAGTATAATAAGCACGAATTTTTGCAGTCAAGCTCCACGCAACCGCTTTCGGATAATCCCTGATGAACGCTCCTGTCGATACCCCCGTTTTGCCGCAGCGTCGTCCCCGAAACCTGGCCCAGGGCCTGGTCGAGAGCATTTCCGAACGCATCCGCGGCGGCGACATCCGCCCGGGCGACAAGCTGCCCACGGAATCCGAGATCATGCGGCAGTTCGGCGTCAGCCGCACCGTCGTGCGCGAAGCCCTGTCGCGGCTGCAGGCCTCGGGCCTGGTCGAAACCCACCACGGCGTGGGCACCTATGCCCTGGAACCCAGCGGTGGCGGCGATTTCCGGGTGGACCCGGCCGACATCGCCACCGTGCGCGACGTGCTGGTGCTGCTGGAATTGCGCATCTGCCTCGAAAGCGAAGCCGCGGGCCTGGCCGCGATACGCCGCAGCGGCGCCCAGCTGGCCGACATGCGCCGCGCGCTGGACGCCTTCAAGAGCGCACTGGACAGCGGCGGCGACACCATCACCCCCGACTTCCAGTTCCACCTGCTGGTGTCGCAAGCCACCGACAACCGCTATTTCGCCGACCTGATGTCGCACCTGGGCTCGGCCATCATTCCCCGCACCCGCATCAATTCGGCCAAATTCGCCCACGAAGACCGCCCCGCCTACCTGGCCCGCGTCAACCTGGAACATGAAGACATCTACAGCGCCATCGTCCGCCAGGACGCCGAAGGCGCCCGCGCCGCAATGCGCACCCACCTGAGCAACAGCCGCGAGCGTTTGCGCAAGGTGCAGTAACGACGACGGGCTGTCCTCCGCGGATACAGCGTTGGCTGAAATACGACGTCATACAACGTTTACCCAACCTCGCTAGAGATTCAACCGCCGCTCACCGCCGCCGTCCCCGCCAAACCGCGTTAATCTTGGCCGTTTTCATTCACCGGACGGCAAGGCATGGTTTGGCTCGGTCATCGTAGCGACGCATCAACGCAAGGGTTTGGCAGCCGCCAGGGGAGGGCCGCCGCATGCGCCGCCTGACACTTCGGTTCATCCTGTCCGTCCTGGTCCTGCTGACCCTCAGCCGGCTGGGCCTGTCGCTGTGGATGTGGGACCGCGTCGAGGCCGCCGGCGGCCTGTGGCCCGTGCTGTTCGGCGGCCTGCGCATCGACGTCTGCCTGTTGTCCATGGTGATCGCGCTGCCCGCGGTGTTCTCGCCGTGGTTCGGCCACCGCGCCTGGGGCGCCCGCGTCACCGCCTGGTGGTTCCGCATCTGGTGGATGCTGTACGTGCTGCTGGAAGTCTCCACGCCGCAATTCATCGCCGAATACGACACCCGGCCCAACCGCCTGTACTTCATCTACCTGCTCAACCCGAAAGAAGTCGGTTCGATGCTGTGGCAGGGCTACAAGGGCGTGCTGCTCGCCGCGGCCATCGTGTTGATCCTGGCGGCCTGGCTGGCGGTCAAGCTGTTCCCGACACGCGTACGCGATCCGTTCATGGCGTGGTGGAAGCGGCCGGTGGCGACCCTGGTCATCCTGGCCCTGGTGGTGCTGGGCGCACGCGGCACGCTGGAGCACCGCCCCATCAACCCGGCCAAGGTGGCGTTCAGCTCGGATGCCATGGTCAATTCGCTGGCCCTGAACTCGCTGTACAGCGTGTTCGACGCCGCCTACCGCATGCGCGACGAGCGCTCGTCGGCCGCGATGTACCCCAAGATGCCGGTGGACGAAATGAACGCCATCGTGCGCGAAAAAGCCGGCCTGTCCGGCCCGCCGCTGGACCCGCGCTACCCCAGCCTGCACGAACAGAAAGCCACTGTACGCCGCGACAAGCCGCTGAACGTGGTGATCATTCTGCAGGAAAGCCTGGGCGCCCAATACGTCGGCAGCCTGGGCGGCAAGGACCTGACGCCCAACATCGATCGCCTGGCCAAGGACGGCTGGATGTTCCACCGCGCCTACGCCACCGGCACGCGCTCGGTGCGCGGCATCGAAGCGGTGACGGCAGGCTTTCTGCCCAGCGTGGCCGACGCCGTGGTCAAGCTGCCACGCTCGCAGACCGGCTTCTTCACGCTGGCGCAAGTGCTGGGCAAGCACGGCTACCACTCGCGTTTCGTCTACGGCGGCGAATCCCATTTCGACAATATGCGGGCATTCTTCCTGGGCAACGGCTTCAACGAAGTCATCGACCGCCCGAAGTTCGTGAACCCGGTGTTCGAAGGCTCGTGGGGTGCTTCCGACGAAGACATGTTCAACCAGGTCGACCGCCTGCTGCGCGAAGACGGCGACAAGCCCGTCTTCACCCTGGCGTTCTCGGTGAGCAACCACTCGCCCTGGGAATACCCCGCCGGCCGCATCCAGCCAGTGGGCGACCCGGCCAGCGTGGACAACACGGTGCGCTACGCAGACTGGGCGCTGGGCCAATTCTTCGACAAGGCCCGCCAGGCCCCATACTGGAACAACACGGTCTTCCTGGTGATCGCCGACCACGATTCGCGCGTCTACGGTTCGATCCCGGTCCCGGTCCGCCACTTCCAGATCCCCGCGCTGATCCTGGGCGCCGGCATTACCCCCCGCCAGGACGACCGCATCGTGAGCCAGATCGACATGGCGCCGACGCTGCTGTCGCTGATCGGCCTGGACAACGTGAACCCGATGCTGGGCGCAGATCTGACGCAACGAGATCCGAATCGGGCGCTGATGCAGTACGCAGACAATTTCGGCTATCTACGCGGCGACAAGCTGCTGGTTCTGGAACCTTCGAAGGCGCCAAAAGAATATCGGTATGAGGCGGCGCCGGTGGGGCGTGATGAAATCTATGAGCCTGTTGAGCCTGTGGATGAGGGGCTTTCTAAGGAGGCTCTGGCGCATGGATTGTGGGGGAGTTGGGTTTATCGGGAAGAGAAGTATCGGTTGCCTTGAGTTGGGTCTTTAGTCTGTTGGGTTCTTGAGCCGCGCTTGGCGGTGTCGGCGGGTGGAGGGCGGGGCTACGATTGCGGTCCGGAGCCTTCGCTCCGGACTGCCCCGTCCTCATCCTCGTACGCCTTCGGCTCCCTACGGATTCCGTCGGGCGCATCTACACGCCCCGCCCTCCACCCGCCGACACCGCCAAGCGCTCACGATTACGATTAGCCGCGGTTGCTGGGGCGGGTGGTGTGCTTGGCATATTTATCCCCGTCGGAGTGGGGTGGGCGGGGTGGGGCGTTGCCCGCTTCGTGCCGGCCGCGCGGGCGGCCTTACGAAGCTTACGCGGCGTCTTGCGGGCGCTGATGACGCTCTCGCGTGTAGGTGAGGATGTTGTTTTCTAGCGGCGCGGATGCCGTGGAGTGTCACGTCAGTGTGCAGCGCCTGATGGGCGGCGCGCGAGACAGTCAGCATGCGCAAGCAGGACCCCGCCGCGCCGCCCATCACCGCCCCACCCCCAACGTGACGAGCCACTAGAAAACCAATCTCCAACAGCGCGAAGCGTCGTCGCAACACTTTCCAGCAACGCAATGCCAAACGTGGCCGCCCGCGCGGCCGCGGCTTGGCGACCCTGCAGATTCCATTCCCCGCACACAGGTCTAGCAGCGCAACGATTCGAGACGCGCGTAGCCCCTCGCGGCGGTGGCATGCGGGGCGGGCAACCTCGATGCGCCCGAGGGAATCTGAAGGGAGCCGAAGGCGGACGAAGATGACGAAGGGGCAGTCCGGAGCGAAGGCTCCGGACCGCAATCGTGGGCGCCCGCCCCGCATGCCACCGCCGCGAGGGGCGACCTACGAAGCACAAACAAACGCCAGCACGATCCAAATACCCTAAACCCGAGCCGGCAACACAGTCCCAGACGCTTCACCAAAGCCAATCCGAGGATACCCAGCCTTCACACACTCAGCCCGCATAATCACCTGATCCCCATCTTGCAGGAACGTCCGCTTCTCCCCCCAAGGCAGATCAAATGCAGTCTTCCCGCCATTGCTCAGTTCCAGCAGCGAACCCGCTTCCGCCGCCTGCGGACCCGATAGCGTCCCCGTACCCAGCATGTCGCCCGGTTGCAGATTGCAGCCGTTGACCGTGTGGTGCGTGATCAGTTGGGCGATGTTCCAGTAGGCGTCGCGGAAATTGCTGCGCGAGAGTTTGGCCGGGGGCAGCTTTTCGGTGCGCGACTTTTCTGTCGTCAGCAGCACTTCCATCTGCACATCGTAGGCGCCCTTCGCGCGGTTTGCGTCCGAGGCCAGGTAGGGCATCGGTTGCGGTTCCGACGGGCCGCGGTTCCATTGTGTGCGGAACGGTTCCAGCGCTTCCATCGTCACGATCCACGGCGAGATCGTCGATGCGAAATTCTTCGACAGGAACGGGCCTAGCGGTTGGTATTCCCAGGCCTGGATGTCGCGAGCCGACCAGTCGTTCAGGATGCACAGGCCGAACACGTGCGCGTCGGCGTCCGCCAGCGTGATGCGTTCGCCTTGCGCGTTGCCCGTGCCCACGAAAATGCCCAGTTCCAGTTCATAGTCCAGGCGCGCGCAGGGGCCGAACTGCGGGTTTTCGCCTTCGTTTGCCGGGCGCGTCTGGCCCACCGGGCGCGGGAACTTCTGGTCCACCCCGATGCTCGAGGCGCGGCCGTGGTAGCCGATCGGCACCCACTTGTAGTTCGGCAGCAGCGGATTGTCCGGGCGGAATTGCTTGCCCACCGCCGTTGCGTGGTGCACCGAAATATAGAAGTCCGTGTAGTCGCCGATGCGGGCAGGCGTCGTGTACTCGGCGTCTGCCTGCGCCACCAGCAGCGGTTCCACCACCGTGCGCAGCGCCGCGCCTTCGCGCAGCGCGCGTGACAGTGCCAGGCGCAGCGCGCTCCAGTGGGTGTGGCCCAGCGCCATCAGCGCGTTCAGGCCGTCGCCCTGGCAGGCGGCCAGCGCTTCGGAGGCGGCGCCTTCGAACGGTTGCTTGGCGGCCAGCGCCGCCAGGTCCACGATCTGGTCGCCGATCGCCACGCCGGGGCGGAAGCCCTCTTGCGAGCCCTTGCGGCGGAACGCGGCGTACGGCAGGTTCTGTACCGGAAAATCGGACGTGCCCGTGTTCGCGCTGGCCACCCAGCTCTTGAGGGACGGGTCGTGGGTTTCGTTGATCGTCGTGGTCATGGAGTGTCTCGTTCAGTGTGTTTGTAAGGGGCCGGCAGGCGCCGGGAAAATCCAAAGCCAAACGGCGATGCGCTTGCGCGCATCGCCGTGGGCGGGCGTGAAATCGGTCTGTCCGGTCACGCCTTGCTGGGATCGAAGTGCTTCTTGATGTCCTGCCAGCACCGGTAATAGTCGCCCTGCAATTCTACCGACGCCAATGCCTGCGCGGTCGGGCGGATCACGCGGCGCGTCTCGAACATGAACGCCATCGTGTCGCGGATGTAGTGCGCCGTGCTGGTGTCGGCGCGCGATGCCTTCTCGAACGTTTCCGCATCCGGGCCGTGGCCGCTCATGCAGTTGTGCAGGCTGGCGCCGCCGGGGGCGAAACCTTCGGCCTTGGCGTCGTACACGCCCTGGATCAGGCCCATGAATTCGCTGGCCACGTTGCGGTGGAACCAGGGCGGACGGAACGTGTTTTCCATCGCCAGGATGCGCGGCGGGAAGATCGCGAAATCCATGTTCGCCGTGCCCGGGGTGTCGGACGGCGCCGTCAGCACCGTGAAGATCGACGGGTCCGGATGGTCGAAGCTGATCGAGCCGATCGTGTTGAAGTGGCGCAGGTCGTACTTGTACGGCGCGTGCGTGCCGTGCCAGGCCACCACGTCCAGCGGTGAATGGCCGATGGCGGCGCGCCAGAAGCCGCCCGTGAACTTGGCGATCAGTTCGAAATCGCCTTCCACGTCTTCATACCAGGCCACCGGCGTCTTGAAATCGCGGGCATTGGCCAGGCAGTTCGAGCCGATCGGGCCCAGTTCCGGCAGGCGCAGCGCGGCGCCGAAGTTCTCCAGCATGTAGCCGCGCGCCGTGTCGTCCAGTAGTTGCACGGCAAAGCGCACGCCGCGCGGGATCACGGCGATTTCCAGCGGCTCCAGGTCGATCAGGCCCAGCTCGGTGGCCAGGCGCAGGCGGCCTTGCTGCGGCACCAGCAGCAGCTCGCCGTCGGCGTTGTAGAAGTAGCGGCCCTTCATGCTGCGATTGGCCGCGTACAGGTGGATGCCGACGCCGCCCTGCTCGTCGGGGCCGCCGTTGCCGCCCCAGGTCTTCACGCCTTCCAGGAAATCGGTGGGGGCGGTGGGGATGGGCAGCGGGCTCCAGCGCAGCTGGTTGGGCGTGACCGGGCCTTCGCCAAACGTGCTTTGCCAGCCCGCGGCGCCGCCGAACGGTTCAAACGGCTTGTGCTGGGCGCCGGGGTGGATGCGGTACAGCCACGAGCGGCGGTTCTCGCTGCGCGGCGCGGTGAAGGCGGTGCCGGACAGTTGCTCGGCGTACAGGCCGTAGGGGCATTGCTGGGGCGAATTGCGGCCCAGCGGCAGCGCGCCGGGCAGGGCTTCGGTGGCACAGTCGTTGCCGAAGCCGGTCTGGTATTGCAGTTCCATGAAATCCTCCTGGGTGGCGCGCGGTGCGTGGCCGCGCGGTCTTGGTTCTGGGGCCTGGGGCAGCGCTTGCTCCAGGCCGATACGCCATTGTCGGAAAAAACCCCCGCTGCGGCTACGGGAATGCAAAAATAGCGACTATAAATTTTGTGAATAGTAGGGGGCCACATGGCCGAGCTGCGCGACGTAGACCTGAACCTCTTGATCCTGTTCCAGCATCTGCTCGAAGACCGCAACCTGTCCGCCGTGGCGCGACGGCTGGACTTGTCGCAGCCCGCCGTCAGCAATGCCTTGCGGCGGTTGCGGCTGGCCTTTGGCGACGAACTGTTCGTGCGCACCGCCCAGGGCATGTTGCCCACCCCGCGGGCGCAGCGCCTGGCCGGACCAGTCAGCGAGGCGCTGGCGATGCTGACGCAGGCGTTGCAGGACCAGGATGCCTTTGACGCGTCCACCAGCACGCGGCGTTTTCGCGTGGCCATGACCGACGTGGGCGAGATTCACTTCATGCCGCGCCTCATGGAAGTGTGCGTGCAGGTGGCGCCGCAGGTGCGCATTGATTCGGTGCGGGTGCAAGGGCCGGACCTGCCGCGCGAAATGGAGGCGGGCCGCGTCGACCTGGCGATCGGCGCATTCGACGAGATGGGGGCGGGCACGCTGCAGCGCATGCTGTTCCGGCAGGGCTACGCCACGCTGTTTCGCCAGGCGCATCCCACGGCGCATGCCGGCATGGGGCTGAAGGCGTTTCGAGCCGAACGCCACCTGATCGTGTCGCGCGCCGCGCCCTACGGCCAGGTGAACCAGTCGATGGAGCGCGCCGGCCTGGTGCTGGCCGAACACTTCAGCGTGCCGCATTTCTCGGCCGTGCCGTATATCGTCAGTGCGACCGACCTGCTGGCCACGGTGCCCGAAAAGCTGGCCGCCAGCGCGGCGCCGCCCTTTGGCCTGCGCATCATGACGCCGCCGGTGAAGGTGCCGGCGCTGCAGACCAATATGTACTGGCAGCGCCGCTACGACCGCGACGGCGGCAACCAATGGCTGCGCGCCTTGATCGTCAATGCGTTTGCGGTGGGGTCGCCTGCGGGGTGACCGAGGCGCGCGCCTGCGCCAGGGCTTCGCGCAGCACGGCCATGTCGCCCAGGTGGTTGGCCAGCAGCAGGATAAGTGCGGCGTTCATTTCCTGGCTTTGCTCGTTGCTCAGGTCGCGGTGCGCGTCGATCAGCGCTTCATAGAAGTCGTCCGGCGCGGCCAGGTTGTTCTCGGTGATCAGCATGGATAGTCCTTCGGATTCAGGCGCGGCCGGTGGCGCGTTGGATGGCCGAGGCCACGGCGTCGGGCGCAAAGGCGCGCCAGCGCGCGCTGATGTGCTGGTCGGGGCGGATCAGGTAGGCGGTGCCGGGGCGGGCGTCGTAGCGCTGGGCCAGCAGGCCTTCGCTGTCGACCACCTGCGCCAGGTCGGCGGGCCACGCCGAGGTGTCGCAGTGGGCGCCAGCCACCAGCACCGGCGTGACCGGCACGGCCGCCAGGCGCAGCGCCTGCAGGGCTTGCAGCGTGTCGGGCGCAGGCGGTTGGTCGCCGCAGAACAGCGCCAGCGTGAAGCTGCCGGTCAGGCGCGACAGCCACCAGTCGATACCGCCCGGGCCCCGTACCGGGGCGTCCAGCGCCACGGCGCCCGGCCGCATGCGGCCGGCAAACGCGTCCGTGTCGGGCGTGTTCAGCGGCGAGTCGGCGTAGGTGGCGGGCAAGGACAGCCGGCCGCTGTTGACCAGTGACCGCGCGAACGGATGGTGGCGCGCCAGGTTCAGCACGGCATTGCGGAAGCTGCGGCTGATGTCGCTCTTGGGGGTGATGAAATCGGTGGCGCGCGACGAGTTCAGGATGTTCTCGTCGGCGGCATGCTCGCGTTCGGCGGCGTAGCTGTCCACCAGCGATTCGGGCGCCTGGCCGGCCAGCACCAGCTTCAGCTTCCAGGCCAGGTTTTCGGCATCCTGCACGCCGCTGTTGGCCCCGCGCGCGCCGAACGGCGATACGCGATGGGCCGAGTCGCCCGCGAACAGCACGCGGCCATGGCGGAACGTGTCCATGCGTTCACAGGCAAAGGTGTACACGCTGACCCATTCCAGCTCGAACTGCGCGTCGGGGCCAAGCAGGGCGCGGATGCGCGGCAGCACGTTCTCGGGCTTGACGGCTTCGACGGGGTCGGCGTTCCAGCCCAGCTGGAAGTCGATGCGCCAGACGTTGTCGGGCTGCATGTGCAGCAGCACCGACTGGTTGGGGTGAAAGGGCGGGTCGAACCAGAACCAGCGTTCGGCGGGAAAGTCGGCCTTCATCTTGACGTCGGCGATCAGGAAGCGGTCGCGGAAGATGCGGCCATGGCTTTCCTGGCCGATCAGCTTGCGCACCGGGGAACGCGCGCCGTCGCACGCCACCAGCCAGTCGGCCTGCAAGGTGTAGGCGCCCTCGGGGGTGTCGATCGACAGCACCACGCCCGCGTCAGTCTGCTCGACGCCGACCACCTTGTTCTTCCAGCGCAGATCGATATTGGGCTGCTGGCGCGCCTGTTCGTACAGGTAGCCTTCGGCGTAGTACTGCTGCAGGTTGATGAAGGCGGGACGGCGATGGCCGGGTTCGGGCAAGAGGTCGAAACGCCAGACCTCCTGGTCGCGGAAGAACACCTTGCCCACGTTCCAGGACACGCCCTTGTCGGCCATGCGCTGGCCGACGCCCAGGCGATCCCAGATTTCAAGCGTGCGCTTGGAAAAGCAGATGGCGCGCGAGCCGGTGGACAGGCGGTAGTCGTCGTCCAGCACCACCACGCGCACGCCCTGGCTGGCCAGGTCCAGCGCCGTGGTCAGGCCGACCGGTCCGGCGCCCACCACCACCACCGGGTGGCGCGCGCGTGCCGCGGCCGCCTGGTCGGCGTGTTTTTCATAGGCGAACTCCATCGCCTGAAAGTCGATGTCTCCCACGGTTGTCTCCTGTGTGGGTCATTTTGTTTTTATGCTCGGCTGCGCCTTGCTGCCCACGCCGGTTGGGGCGGGGGCGGGCGAAGCCGGTTCCTGCTTGGCGTGAAACGGGTGAGGGCGGCCGCTTGTGTCGGCCTGCCCACCCCGTTCCGTTCGGGATCAGCCCTCCAGCTGGGCCCACATTTCCAGGTCGCGCTTGTCGGTCCAGATGCGCGGGTGGACGTGGCCGGAGGCTTCGTCATAGGCGCGCGACACGTCGAACGGCATGCAGTGGTCGAAGATGACCCAGTCGCTGTAGCGCGGCTTCATGAAGTCGTAGACCTCGCGGTAGATCGTCTTCAGGTCCTTGCCTTCGGCCACGCCGCGGTTCACGGCGCCATACAGGTCGGTCAGGAATGCGCGGGTGCCGGCCAGGCCCTGGCGCACTTCCGTGGCGTTCTTCAGGGCCGGGCCGCGGCCGGGCACCATCTTTTCGGCTTCAAAGCCGGACAGCGCGTCCAGCGTCGTGGGCCAATCGCGGAAGTAGGCGTCGCCGCAGTAGGGCGTGGACTGGTATTCGACCAGGTCGCCGGCGAACAGGATCTTCTGTTCGGGCAGCCAGGCAATGGTGTCGCCCTTGGTGTGGCCGCGGCCCACCTGCAGCAGCTTGACTTCCAGATTGCCCAGGTTGACGGTCATTTCGCCCTTGAAGGTCATCGTGGGCCAGACCAGGCCGGGCGGAATCGATTCGGCGTTGCGGAACAGGCGCGGGAAACGGCCGATTTCGCTGGCCTTGTCCTGCTCGCCGCGTTCGGCGATGAGGTCGTAGGTGTCGCGGCTGGCCAGGATTTCCTGGGCGTTGTAGGCCGACGCGCCGAACACGCGCACGGCGTGGTAGTGCGACAGCAGGATGTACTTGATGGGCTTGTCGGTGACTTCGCGGATGCGGCGGATGACGTCTTGCGCCATGACCGGGGTGGCCTGGGTGTCGATCACCATGACCGCCTCGTCGCCGATGATCACGCCCGTGTTGGGGTCGCCTTCGGCCGTGTAGGCATAGGCGTTGTCGGACAGTTTTTCAAACGAGACGACCTTGTCGGACAGGTCGGCGTGCGAGGCGAATTGCTTGCTCATGACTGGCTCCTTCCACTTTTATAGGAATAGGGTGTGTGGAAGGAATATAGCGTGGCATTAGTGCTTATGCAATACGTTTGCTATTGACTAATGTCCTGGCTTTTTCAGGGATTTCACCAGGGTCATGGCCCCAGCGCCCATGGCAAACCGGGCCGCAACGCGGCCCGCAGGGGAACATTCAGGGGGGAATTTTCGGGTCGCCCGAAGCTCAGACCGCCTGGCCGAGGTTCGGGCCTGGATCCGGGCCTAGTCTGGGCTTAGGTTCGGGGTTAGGCCCGGACTTAGGTCTTCTGGCACTTCGGGCAGTAATAGGTGGCGCGCTGGCCCTGGACGAAGCGCCGTATCGGGGTGCCGCAGACCTTGCAGGGCTGGCCCTCGCGTTCGTAGACCGCGGCGTGGATCTCGAAATAGGCACCGGGTTCGCCGCTGGCGCCGACGTAGTCGCGCAGTGTGCTGCCGCCCGAGGTCAGGGCGTCGGCCAGGGTGGCGCGCACCATGTCCGCCAGGCGGTCGCAGCGGGCGGCCGATAGTTTGTTGGCCGGCGTCTTGGGGTTGATGCGGGCCCGGAACAGGCTTTCAGAGGCGTAGATGTTGCCCACGCCCACGACCGCCATGCCGGCCAGCAGCACCTGCTTGACCGCGGCGCCGTGGCGCTTGAAGTGCTGGTGCAGCCAGGCGCCGTCAAAGCGCGGATCGAAGGGTTCGATGCCCAGCTTGGCCAGCAGCGGGTGGGTTTCGATGGGGCCGTCGGCGTCGGGATGCCATAGCACCGCGCCAAACCGGCGGGGGTCGTGCAGGCGCAGGACCGCCTGGTCGAAGATCCATTCGACGTGGTCGTGCTTGCGCAGGAATTCGCCCGGCGCCGTGCTGCGCAGCGAACCTGACATGCCCAGGTGCACGATCTGGGTGCCGTGGTCAAAGCGCAGCAGCAGGTATTTGCCCCGGCGGCCGCATTCCAGCACCGTTCGGCCGCTCAGCAGGGCAGGCAGGTCGGACGGGATGGGCCAGCGCATCCGGGATTCATGGACGACCAGCCGCGAGAGGGTCCGGCCGGTGATGACGGCGTCGATTCCCCGACGCGTGGTTTCAACTTCAGGCAGTTCCGGCATGAGCCAGTGTAAGATCATCAATTGCGTGTACGAAGATTGTGCCATCAACCGGACGGGCCGCGTGAAGTCGTCTTTCAAACAAATGAATATCGGGTTTGCCACGCTGGCGCTCGCGTTGGCCGCCGTCTTGGCCCCTCAGGCCCAGGCCGCCGACAGCCGGACGCGCGATGCGACCGGCCCGCGCATGGCGCCCCAGAACCGCCAACCTGAAACCGAGGTCATCCGCCTGCGTCCGGGGCAATTGCCCTACGTGTCGCTGACGGCCGACATCTTCTATCGCGTCCTGGCGTCGGAAATCGCCGCCCAGCGCGGCATGTACGGCACGGCCGCCAACACCATGGTCGGCCTGGCTCGCGATACCGGCGATCCCCGCCTGGCGCGCCGTGGCCTGGAATTCCAGCTGGCCGGCGGCAACCTGCCGGGTGCGCTGGACGCCGCCCGCGTCTGGGCCCGCCTGTCGCCCAACGACCTGGAAGCCAGCTCCACCGAACTGGCGCTGGCCGCGGCCAACGGCCAGACCAAGGGGCTGTCGCAGGCGCTGCGCAACCGCATCGACGCCTCGCGCGACAAGCCGGCCGCCATCGGCCAGGCCCTGGCCGTACTCAGCCGCCTGAACGATCGCCGCCTGGCGCTGCGCATCCTTGACGAATCCTTCAGCGACAGCGTGCGCAAGCTGCCCGCCGCGCACCTGGCGCTGGCCGACGTGGCGTCCGCGTCCGGCGACAACCAACGCGCCACCCAGGAAGCCCGCGCCGCGCTGGCCGCCGACCCCAAGTCCGAAGCCGCCGCCCAGCGCGTGCTGGAGTACGGCGCCAAGGTCGATCCCCAGCGCGCCCAGGCCGACGCCCGCGCCTATATCAGCCGCAATCCCAACGCCCGCAAGGTGCGCCTGATGCTGGCCGGCCAAATGGCCGACGCCGGCGATTACGCGGGCGCCCTGGCCGAATTGCAGGCCATGTCGCGCCGCTCGCCCGAAGACTTCGATCTGCTCTTCATGCAGGCCCAGCTGGCCTACAAGGCCGGCCAACTGCCGCAGGCCAAGGCTTTCCTGCAGCAATACCTGGACGTCCAGAACCAGCGCCAGCGCGCCATCGTGCCGGGCGCCACCGACGCGGGCGCCGCCGCCGCCGATGCCCACGTGCTGCTGTCGCGCATCGCCGAAGACCAGGGCCAGTACGACGAAGCCATCGCCGAACTCGGCCGCATCGACGACCCGTCGTTGCGGTTCTCGGCCAGCATGCGCCAGGCCGTCCTGCGGGCCAAGTCCGGCCGCGTCGACGACGCCATCAAGATGGTCGATGCCGCCTCGCCGCAAGACGAAGAAGAACGCACGCTGGGCGTCTTGACCAAGGCCCAGATCCTGCGCGATGCCGACCGCATCGGCCAGGCGGTGTCCACGCTGGAAGCCGCCGACCAGGCGCTGCCCGACACCGTCGAGATCAAGTACGAACTGGCCATGCTGTACGAGCGCCAGGACCGCCTGGCCGACCTGGAGCGCATGCTGCGCCAGGTCATCGCGCTGGATCCGGACCACGCCCACGCCTACAACGCGCTGGGCTACACGCTGGCCGACCACAACCAGCGCCTGCCCGAAGCGCTGGACCTCATCACCCAGGCGCTGGAACTCTCGCCCAACGATCCATTCATCCTGGACAGCATGGGCTGGGTCAAATTCCGCATGGGCGACCAGGTCGCGGCCGCCGATTACCTGCGCCGCGCCTACAGCGTGCGCCCGGAAGCCGACATCGCCGCCCACCTGGCCGAAGTGCTCTGGACCCAGGGCAAGCGTGACCAGGCCACCGACCTGCTGCGCGCCGCCTTGCAGAAAGACCCCAAGAACAAGACCGTGCTTGATGTGATCAAGCGCCTGGGGGTCAGCCTGTGACGGCAGTGGCTCGGCGCCTGCATGATGGCGTGACGGCATTGCGCTGGGCGCTGCTGGCCCTGCTGGCCTTTGTGCTGGCGGCCTGCACCACCACGCCCAAGCCCATCGAAGGCACGTCCGCCGATGCGTTTTCCCGCATCGGGCGCTTTGCCATCACCGTCAACGAAGAAGGCGGCAAGCAAAGCGCCGTGCAGGGCGGGTTCTCGTGGTCGGACGACGGCCGTCGTTATGTGCTTGACCTGACCAACCCGCTGGGTTCGACCGAAGCCCGCGTCGAAGGCCAGCCCGGCGCCGCCAGCCTGACCAAGGCCGATGGCACCCGCCTGGTGGCCGACAACCCCGATGCCCTGGCCGAAGACGCCCTGGGCAGCCGTATGCCGGTATCCGGCCTGCGCGACTGGCTGCGCGGCAAACTGGCCGGGCAACCCGAAGCCTCCGACGTTTCCAACGACGAACTCGGCCGCCCCGTGGCGTTCGAGCAGGGCGGCTGGCGCGCCAACCTGTCGCGCTACGACACCCTCGGTCCCCGCATGCTGGTCCTGGAACGCCAGGAACCCGGCCGCCGCATCATGGTGCGGCTGGTCGTCAACCAGCCCTGATCCTGCCGTAATCCGCCTGGCCCGACGGCCGCGCCGCCCCGGTTTCAATGCTGGGGCGCCGCGGCCGTCGGCGTTAACACGCCCGTCATTTTTCAATCGGGCAAATAAACGCGGCAAAGTCCGTTGTGTTACGGCTTGAAATATCTTGTTTAGCCTGAATAATTCTCCCGAGACCCGCGCGCGCGACCAGCCCGCGCGGCTTGCAAGACCGGCGGCCGCGGATCGCGCCGCCGATTTTTTGGAGAATGCCTATGTTCAGGAACACACGAATCGCGACGATGCTTTTGGGGATCATTGCGGTCTTTTTCACTTTCCAGCTGCTTGTCGGCGGCATGGGCTTCATCGCCCTGCGCCAGACCAATCAGGACGTCGGCCAGCTCTATCGCCTTTCTTCGCAGCAGGTCAACGCCGTCAATTCGGCGGCGCTGTCGCTGGTGGCGGCTCGCACCGACCTCAGCCGCTACGCCACCCGGGTGGCGCAGGGCAATGCCAGCGACACCACCGCGCTGCGGCTGGCACGCCAGCGCATCGCCGCGGGCGATCGTGCATTCCAGGGCTTCTCGGGCGGCCTGTCGGCCGATGAGCGGGCTGCCTCCAAGGATCTGATCGAGGCCTATGGCAACCTCAGCACCAACCTGCAGAACGTCGGCAAGGTGCTCGAGGCCGGCGACATGGACGCCTATTTCAAGCAGGGTACGCAGCAGGTGCAGGAGCTGCTGGTGTCCGAGCGCGACGCCTTCATGCGCCGCGCCGAGGAAACCGGGCAGGGCGTGATGGACGAGATTTCGCTGTTCCACAGCGTGTTCACCTACCTGCTGGGCGGCATCCTGGCGCTGGGTCTGGCGATGGCCGTCGGTGCGCACGTGCTGATCCGCCGCATGATCGTGCGCCCGCTGCTGGAAGCCGGCGAGATCTTCCGCCGCATCGCCGAAGGCGACCTGACGCGCCGCGTGGCCGATCGCGGCCGCAATGAAATCGGCGCGTTGCTGAACGCGCTGCGCGCCATGCAGGACAGCCTGGTGCGCACGGTGTCCACCGTGCGTCGCGGCGTGGACGAAATCAACGTCGGTGCGCGCGAAATCTCTTCGGGCAACACCGACCTGTCCAGCCGCACCGAAGAGCAGGCCGCCTCGCTTGAAGAAACCGCCGCCAGCATGGAAGAGCTGGCGTCCACGGTGAAGCAGAACGCCGACACCGCGCGCGAAGCCAACCGCATGGTTGCCGCGTCGGCCGCGGTGGCGCAGCGCGGCGGCGATGCCGTGTCCAGCGTGGTGGAAACCATGCGTGCCATCTCGGGCAGCTCGACCCGCATTTCCGACATCGTGGGCGTGATCGACGGCATTGCATTCCAGACCAACATCCTGGCGCTCAACGCTGCGGTGGAAGCCGCGCGTGCGGGCGAACAGGGCAAGGGCTTTGCCGTGGTCGCCAGCGAAGTGCGCACGCTGGCCCAGCGCAGCGCCGCCGCCGCCAAGGAAATCAAGCAGCTCATCGAAGATTCGGCGCAGAAGGTCGGCGTGGGGTCGACGCAGGTGGAAACCGCCGGCGCCACGATGCGCGAGATCGTGGATTCCGTGCAGCGCGTGACTAGCCTGATGGGCGAGATTTCCGCGGCCTCGGAAGAACAGGCCAGCGGCATCGACCAGGTCAATCGCGCCGTCACGCAAATGGATGGCGTGACGCAGCAGAACGCTGCCCTGGTCGAGCAGGCCGCCGCCGCGGCCGGCGCACTGGAAGAGCAGGCGCGCCAGCTGGCCAGCGCCGTGGCGGTGTTCAAGCTGCCGGAAGGTCAGGTCATCGAGGCGTCTGCCGAGCGTCTGGCTGGCCGCACCGCGCCGCAAATCGCCTGATCGGCCGTGTGCCCGCGGATCGTTAAAATCGGCGCTTGCTCCCTTTTTTCCGATCCGCCGTGACTCTCTACGACGTTCCCGCACCCGCCAAGCTGAATCTGTTCCTGCATGTGGTGGGCCGTCGCCCTGACGGCTACCACCTGCTGCAGACCGCGTTCCGCTTCATCGACCTGTGCGACACGCTGCATTTCGAGGCGCGCGCCGATGGTGTCATCAGCCGCGCCGCGGACCTGCCTGGCGTGTCCGAGGCCGACGACTTGACCCTGCGCGCCGCTCGCGCCCTGCAGCAAGCCACCGGCACGCGCCAGGGCGCGCAGATCGCGCTGGAAAAGCGTATTCCGCAAGGGGGCGGCCTGGGGGGCGGGTCCAGCGATGCGGCGACCGTGCTGATCGCGCTGAACCGGTTGTGGGGCACGGGCCTGACCCGGCGCCAGTTGATGGACCTGGCCTTGCCGCTGGGTGCCGATGTGCCGGTATTCGTGTTCGGCCAATCGGCTTTTGCCGAGGGCGTGGGCGAAAAACTGACGCCGCTGGAGCTGCCGGAGCGGGCGTATCTGGTGGCCCAGCCCGACGCGAGCGTGCCGACTGTTGGAATTTTTTCCGCACCCGATTTGACAAGAGATTCTTCTTACATCACAATAGCGGACTTTCTTGCTTCGCCTACTTTCTGCTTCGGCAGGAACGACTTGGAGCCGGTAGTCTTCCGTCTTTATCCTGAAGTTTTCAGGGCATCGCGGTGGCTTAGTGAACAGGATGCCCTGAAGTCTCGAGGAATCCCAGTTCGCATGTCGGGATCTGGTGCGTGTTTGTACGCCGAGTTTTCCGAACTTCCGGAGGCCGTTTTGGCGAAAACGGAAATTACCGCTACAATGCGCGGCGCTGTTAAAACAAACAGCACAACGCATCCACGGTTCCGGTTAGTGCAGGCTTGTCCTGGGTTGACTGAGCATCCGTTGCGGAATTGGATTGCAAGATAGTTGGGGAGTCGCCAAGCTGGTTAAGGCACCGGATTTTGATTCCGGCATGCGAAGGTTCGAATCCTTCCTCCCCAGCCAACCGAATACATAAAAAAGCTGTTGAACACGCCTGTAAGACACTGGCCCGGGTTCAGCAGCTTTTTTATTTTCCGGTCCGCAGGTTCTCGCATCATCTCGTCAGTGTCTTAAACGACCATCGCATCATCCATCATGGCAAACGATAGCTTCATGATCTTCACGGGCACGGCCAACACTCGGCTGGCCGTGGACGTAGTCAACCACCTCGATATGTCCCTGGGCAAGATGACCGTCGGTCGCTTCTCCGACGGCGAGGTGATGGTCGAAATCAACGAGAACGTGCGTGGCAAGGACGTCTTCGTCCTGCAGCCCACCTGTGCGCCTACCAATGACAACCTGATGGAAATCATGGTCATGGTCGATGCCCTGCGCCGCGCTTCGGCGGGCCGCATCACCGCCGCGATTCCCTATTTCGGCTATGCCCGCCAGGATCGTCGCCCGCGTTCGGCGCGCGTGGCCATCTCGGCCAAGGTCGTGGCCAACATGCTGCAAGTGGCTGGCGTCGACCGCGTCCTGACGATGGACCTGCACGCCGACCAGATCCAGGGCTTCTTCGACATCCCCGTGGACAACATCTACGCCGGTCCGATCTTGCTGGGCGACATCTGGCGCCGCAATTTCTCGAACCTGGTCGTGGTGTCCCCGGACATCGGCGGCGTGGTCCGTGCCCGTGCACTGGCCAAGCAGCTGGAAGCCGACCTGGCGATCATCGACAAGCGTCGTCCGCGCGCCAACGTGTCGGAAGTGATGAACATCATCGGTGAAGTCGACGGCCGCACCTGCATCATCATGGACGACATGGTCGACACCGCCGGTACGCTGTGCAAGGCGGCCCAGGCCCTGAAGGACCGCGGCGCCGGCGCCGTCTACGCCTACTGCACGCACCCCGTGCTGTCGGGCGGCGCCATCGACCGCATCGAAGCGTCGGAACTGGACGAGCTGGTCGTCACCGACACCATTCCGCTCTCCGAGCAAGGCCAGGCCAGCGGCAAGATCCGCCAGCTGTCGTGCGCTGCGCTGCTGGGCGAGACCATCCTGCGTATCTCGAACGCCGAATCGGTCAGCTCGCTGTTCGTCGACTGACGCCAGGCGTCGGTCGGGCGTTCAGCCCACCCCCGTTTTTTTGTGCCTTGCTGGTCGCGGCAAGGCACAAGCAACACGGCGCACCTGTTGTGCGCCGTGCTTTAACCGGCGAAGCCTCTTCGCTATTTTTTGTTTTTGGAGTTTTCCATGAAATTCATCGCCACTGCGCGTAGCGTCCAGGGTTCGAGTGCGAGCCGCCGCCTGCGCCGCGCGGGCCGCGTTCCCGCCATTGTCTATGGTGGTACGGCTGCCCCTCTGAACATCGAACTCGACCACAACGAGATCTACCACGCGCTGCGCAAGGAAGAATTCCACGCATCGATCCTGCAAATGCAGCTCGAAGGCGCCAAGGAAGAACAAGTTCTGCTGCGTTCGGTTCAATGGCACGCCTACAAGCCGCAAGTCCTGCACGTGGACTTCCAGCGCGTGGACGCCAACCAAGCCCTGCGCACCAAGGTGCCGCTGCACTTCGTCAACGCTGAAATCTCGCCGGCCGTGAAGCTGTCGGGCGCCATCATCAGCCACGTGACGACCGAACTGGAAATCACCTGCCTGCCGGCAGCGCTGCCCCAGTTCATCGAAGTCGACCTGACCAACATCCTGGCTGGCGCTTCGATCCACCTGGCCGACATCAAGCTGCCGATGGGCGTGACCTACGTCCCGCACGGCGCTGACGCCAACCCGCTGCTGGCTGCCGCTGTCGTCAAGGGCGGCGCTGCCGCTGACGACGCTGACGAAGCCGCTCCGGCTGCCCCGGCCGCCTAAGTCCTGCCGGAAAGCCTCGGCTTTCCTGCGGCTGGTGCCCGAAACCCTGCGTGTGCATTTGCATGCGCAGGGTTTTTTGGTTTAAACACCCCCATCATGTCTACTCCCATACGCCTCATCGTGGGATTGGGTAACCCCGGTCCCGACTACGAAACCACCCGGCACAACGCCGGCTTCTGGCTGGCCGACCACCTGGCGGACGATCTGCGCACTTCTTTTGCGCTCGAGAAATCCTTTTTCGGCATGGTCGCCAAAGCCCGCCTGGGGGCCGACAGCGTGCTGCTGCTCAAGCCCAACACCTACATGAACCGGTCCGGTCAGGCGGTGGGCGCCTTGGCGCGCTTCTACAAGCTCACGCCCGAGCACGTGCTGGTGCTGCATGACGAACTGGATCTGATGCCCGGGCAGGTCAAGCTCAAGCAGGGCGGCGGCCACGCCGGCCACAACGGCCTGAAAGACATTCAGGCCGCGCTGGGCAGCCCGAATTTCTGGCGCTTGCGCATCGGCATCGGCCATCCACGCACGCTGAATCTCGCGCAGCAGGTGGCCGACTTCGTGCTGCATCCGCCGCGCCGCGAAGAGCAAAAGGAAATCGAAGCCGTGATAGACCGCTGCCGCGCCGTGGTGCCGGCCATGCTGGCGGGTGATTTCCCGCTGGCCACGCGCCAGCTGCACAGCGGCAACGACGCCTGATGAACGCCAGCCCCGGCGCCGTGTCCGTCCGCAAACCGCGCTTTCGCACCGAGTTGGTGGATTTCTGGCGCTTCGTGCGCCGGCCGCATCCTGTGCGGCGCCTGCCCGGGCGCACCGCCGCGATCGGCTGGGTGTCGGACTGGTGGCCAGGTGTCGGCCCCGGCCGCATCCTGGCCTGGGCGGGCGTGCTGTGGCTGATCAATCTGCTTGTCCTGGGGCCGCTGGCGGTCGCTGCGGCCGGGGCGGGCGGGGTGACGCATCGGCTGGACCCGGCCAACATTCCCTGGCTGACCGCCATCATCTGGGCGCCATTGGTCGAGGAAATGCTGTTTCGCTATGGCTTGCGGCGCCCCAGGCAGGCGCTGTGGTTCTGCCCGGCGCTGCTGCCCGTGGTGCTGTACGGCCCGCGCATCTGGACCGGCCTGCTGCTGGCGGCCTTCGTGCTGCTGGCCTGCTGGGCGCTGCGCCCCAAGGCCGAACCGCTCAAAGGCTGGAACACCGCCTGGCGGCGGCATTACCTGAAGCACTTCGGCTGGGTGTTCCACCTGGTGGCGCTGACATTCGCCGCTGTGCACCTGACCAACTTCGTCTTCAAGGACACCCCGTACTGGCTGCTGCCGCTGCTGGTGCTGCCGCAGTGGGTGACCGGGCTGGTGCTGGGCTGGATTCGCGTCCGCCGCGGCATCGGCGCTGCGATCGCGCTGCACGCCACCTTCAATGCTGGCCCCATTTTGCTGATCTGGGCAGTGATGCGGTGGCTGCCCGCCGCGGCGCAGTAGCAAAGCCGCGGCGCCGGCCTGGCCGCCTGCGGGCCCCTCATGGGTCGCCGCCCCGCGCCGGCCAGACGCCCGCCGTGCCGTAACCCCTGGCGGGGTAAACTAGAACGTTAACGCTCAATACCGTACTTACACAGGATTCCCATGGCTCTGCAATGCGGCATCGTCGGCCTGCCCAACGTTGGCAAATCGACACTCTTCAATGCTCTGACCCGCGCCGGCATCGCCGCCGAGAACTACCCGTTCTGCACCATCGAGCCCAACGTGGGCGTCGTCGAGGTGCCGGATCCGCGCCTGCAGAAGCTGGCCGAGATCGTCAAGCCCGAGCGCATCCTGTCCGCCACGGTCGAATTCGTGGACATCGCTGGCCTGGTGGCCGGTGCCAGCAAGGGCGAAGGCCTGGGCAACCAGTTCCTCTCGCACATCCGCGAAACCGACGCCATCGTCAACGTGGTGCGCTGCTTCGAAGACCCCAACGTGATCCACGTGGCCGGCAAGGTCGACCCCATTGCCGACATCGAAGTCATCGAAACCGAGCTGGCCCTGGCCGACCTGCAGACCGCCGAAAAGGCCCTGCTGCGCCACCAGAAGACCGCCCGTTCCGGCGACAAGGAATCGCAACGCATCGTGGCCGTACTGGAAAAGTGCGTGGCCCAGCTGAACGAAGCCAAGCCCATTCGTGCGCTGGACCTGACCACCGAAGAGCAGGCCGACATCGCCCAGCTGTGCTTCATCACCGCCAAGCGCGCGATGTACGTGGGCAACGTGGCCGACGACGGCTTCACCAACAACCCGCTGCTGGATCGCCTGACCGAATTCGCCGCTGCCCGCAACGCGCCCGTCGTGGCCATCTGCGCCGCGATCGAATCGGAAATCGTCGACCTCGACGACGCCGACCGCCAGGCCTTCCTGTCCGACATGGGTATGGAAGAACCGGGCCTGAACCGCCTGATCCGCGCCGCTTTCAAGCTGCTGGGCCTGCAAACGTACTTCACCGCCGGCGTGAAGGAAGTGCGCGCCTGGACCGTCGCCATCGGCGCCACCGCGCCGCAAGCCGCGGGCGTGATTCACACCGATTTCGAGCGTGGCTTCATTCGGGCGCAGACCATCGCGTACGAAGACTACATCGCCTACAAGGGCGAGCAGGGCGCGAAGGAAGCGGGCAAGATGCGGGCTGAAGGCAAGGAATACATCGTGCAGGATGGCGATGTGATGAATTTCTTGTTCAACGTCTGATCGGATTCGGCGGTGTCGGGCGTTCTGTGAATGCTCGGCAGTGCACGACCTTTCGCGAAAGCCGCATGGTCATGCGGCTTTTTTGTTGGGTGAGGGTTATTCGCCGCACATCGTGCGGTGAATAGTCGTTTAATCACCGCACAAATTTCACCGCACAAATTTCACCGCACAAATTGCGGTGATTGCCGTTGGATTCCGACGCCTGGAGTCCCGCGCCTGATCAAGCGCCCTTATCCCCCGCCCCACGCACGAAATTCTCTTCCAGCACGCTCAACACCCGGTTCAGCGTATCGATATCCGCCGCCGACAACCCCTTCAACGACTCATCAAAGAACGCCGCCCGCTTAGGTAGCGCTTCGTCCACCACCGCCTGTCCTGCGGGCGTCAATCGCGCATTGGTCAGCCGGTTGTCGTTGGCATCGACCGCGCGGGAAATCCAGCCCAGTTTCTGCATGGCTTGCAGCTGACGCGTGAGGGATGCCGGGTCGAGCCGGCAGCGTTCGGCCAGGTGCTTTTGCGAGCACTGCCCGCATTCATGCAGCGCCAGCAGGATGCGCCAGCGCGGTAGCGCGTGGCCGACCTTGGCGCTGAAGGCGCTTTGCATGACGCGGTAGGTCTGGCCCATGTGCTGGATGACCTGCAGGCCTTGTTGTTGTTTGGGCAAAAGCTACTCTCCGACGCCGGCGGGCTCCGGCTTGGGAACTCGCGCCAATTGCACCAGGGGGACGCGCCGCACGCACCACAGCGCCAGCACCGCGACCGCCAGGGCAATGAGCTGCCCTTCGTGGATGGCGCCGACCAGCGCCACGCGCGCGATCTCGATCAGCGACGCTCCATCCTGGCCTTGATGGGCCAATTGTGCCAGGAACTGCGACTGCGCCACGGGATTGACCAGCATCTGCGGGTCGTCCAGCTGCGGCAGCCACTGGGCCGATGTGCCGCGCAGGGTGGATTCGACGCCGCTGAAGTAGCTGTGGTTGACCATGGTGCCGACGACGGCGGTGCCGAGCATGCCGCCGATCATGCGCAGGGATTGCAGCAGGGCCGTGGCGATGCCCAGGTGGGTGCGGCCGGCGGTCTGCTGGGCGAAGACGGTGAGGTTGGGCATGATGAAGCCCATGCCCAATCCGGCCATCATCATGTAGCCGGCGATGAGCCAGTGCGCGGTGTAGTTGTGGGTGGTGACGATGCCCAGGCAGGACGCGGCCATCAGCATGAAGCCGGCGTACAGCATGCGGTTGGGGTTGCGGATGCGGGTGATGATGCGGCCGTTGATGATGCTGCCCACGGTGATGAAGACGACCAGCGGCGTGATGAGCAGGCCGGCGTCCTGCGGCGACAGGCCGAAGCCGCCTTGCAGCAGCAGGGGCGCGTAGAACAGCATCGAATACATGGTGACGCCGACCAGCAGCGCCAGCGTGAACAGCGTGGCCAGGCCGCGGTTGCGGAACATGTCGAAGGGCAGGAGCGGGTGCGGGCAGCGGCGTTCCCACCAGAAGAGCAGGGCGAACGCGGCGGCGCTGCCGATGCCGAGCAGGGCGATGGTGAGGCTGGCGCCTTCCTTGGGCAGCAGTTCGACCAGCAGTTGCAGGCCGCCGAGTGCGGCGGCGATGAGCAGGGCGCCTTGCCAGTCCAGCCGGACCTTGCCAGCGGTGTGGTTGCGCAGGTGGGGCAAATAACGCGCCACGAAGAAGACGCCGAGGATGCCGATGGGCAGGTTGACGTAGAACACCGAGCGCCAGCCGTAGTGCTCGGTCAGGGCGCCGCCCAGCGAGGGGCCGACCGCGTTGGCGATGCCGAAGGCCGAGCTGAGCATGACCTGCCAGCGCAGCCGTACGTGGGGGTCGGGAAACAGGTCGGGGATGGAGGCGAATGCCGTGCCCACCAGCATGCCGCCGCCGATGCCCTGCAAGGCCCGCGCCAGCACCAGGGTCAGCATGCTGTCGGCGGCGCCGCACAGCACCGAGGCCAGGGTGAACAGCACGATGGCCGCGACCACGAAGGGTTTGCGGCCGTAGTAGTCGCCCAGGCGGCCGAAGATCGGCACGGTGATGACCGAGGTCAGCAGGTACGAGGTCGCCACCCAGGCATACAGTTCGAAGCCCTTGAGCTCGGCCACGATGGTGGGCAGGGCGGTGCCGACCACGGTCTGGTCGATGGCCACCATCATCATCACGAAGCACATGCCCAGCATGGCCAGCAGGGTCTGCCGGAAGGGAAGCACCTGGCCGGGCGAATAGGGGGTGCTGGGGTTGGGGGCGGGCATTGTTGGATACGTCAATGATTGATGGATCAATAATTCTAGTCCTACAATCACCCAGACAGAAAACCGTCAGTTTTCGGGTTGGCGCGCAGGCCGGCCCGATTTGTTACGATAGCGGTATCTGCACGCAGGCCATGCCCGCGTCTTCAGCCCGTCTTTCCTTGGTAGATCCCCCATTTCAGGCGACCCGGCCCCAAGCCCGGCGCACGCGGCGGCATGCCATGCAGGACGGTCAGATCAGGATGTCGGGCGGCAAGCCACGGCAAAGCGTCACTTTCGCGCCCGGCGCGGCGGGTGGCATTCAGGGATTACCAGTCGAGGGTCCGACGGGGCGGCAATGAAAACGTGGTTCAAGCGCATTCTGATAGGCCTGGTGGTGTTGGTTGTCGTGGCCGTCGTTGGCCTGGCCATCTTTTTGCTGACGTTCGACCCCAACGCGTACAAGTACAAGCTCGAAGAGCTTGTCCAGGAACGCTATCACCGCACACTGACGATCGACGGCGAAATCGAGCTGTCGCTGTTCCCGCGCATCGGCCTGTCGGTACAGGGTGTGTCCCTGTCCGAAGCCAATAGCACCGAGAACTTCGCGTCCATCGAAAGCACCCGCCTGGCGGTGGCCGTGTGGCCGCTGCTGTCGAACAGCTTCGTGGTGGACCACGTGGCCATCAGCGGTTTCAAGGCGCGGGTGGTGCGCGGCAAGGACGGCCAGTTCAATTTCAGCAATCTGGTCGGCGGCACGGCCCCGGTGGTCGCCACGCCCGCCAATCCGGCCGAGGCCATTGCCGGCGCGGCCCAGACCGCGGCGCAGGCGCTCACCAACGGCACCTCGCCGTCGGCGCGCAACAATATGCAGATCGACATTGCCGGCCTGGACCTGAAAGACGGCGAAGTGCTGCTGCAGGACGAGATGTCGGGCATGGCGGTGGCGGTCACCAAGATCAACGCCAATACCGGCCGCGTGACGTTCAACCAGCCGTTCGATGTGCGCCTGACGGCGCGCGTCGAAGGCGGCAACCCGCGCATCGACGCCAACCTGACGGGTCAGGCGCTGTTGACGCTGGACCCGTCCGCCAAGCGCTATGCGGCCCAGAAGCTGGACCTGCGCATGGACGGCAAGCTGCCCGGCGCCGAGGCCAAGAGCCTGGCCATGCGCGGCAACCTGGCGTTCAACGGCCAGAAGTCGGCGCTGGATGTGGCCGGGCTGGAACTCGTCTTCCAGGGCGACATCACCGATCCGGCCGCGCGCGCCACCGGTGTCGAGGCCAGCGTGGCGATGCCCAAGCTGTCGATCGACCCGCACAAGAGCCAATTGCAGATCGAAAAGCTGGCCGTGCGCGCCAAGGGCGGCGTGGCCGACGGCCCGTTCGAATTCGCGGTGGATGCACCGGCATTGAACATTTCGCCCACGCAGGCCACCGGCGAAGCCCTGACAGGTCGCGTGCGCATCAGCGGCCTGGACGCGACCTTCGGCCTGAACGGCATCAGCGGCAACGCGACCGAACTGGACATCAAGGAAGCCAAGCTGGACAGCACGTCCAAGAACGGCGAACGCATCGTCAAGCTGACCTTCGCCTCGCCGCTGTCGTTGAATCTGCTGCAGCGCAAGGGCGGCCTGTCCGGCCTGCGCGGCGACGTCAACATCACCGACCCGGGCCTGCCCAAGGGCAACCTGCAGATTCCCGTGATCGGCAGCCTGAATGTCGACCTGCTCAAAGACCAGGCCAGCAGCAAGATCAACGCCGTGCTGGAAGGCGGCAAGTTCGATCTCAGCGCCGACATCACCAAGCTGAGCGACGCGCCGCAGGTCAACTTCGCCCTGGCGGTCGATACGCTGGATCTGGACAAGCTGGTGCCGCCGGTTGCGGCCGCGCCTGCCAAGCCGCCCGCTGACGGCAAGAAAGACGAAAACAAGCCCGCCCAGCCGGCCCCGGCCAAGCCCGCGGACGACTCGATCAACCTGTCGGCCCTGGTCGGCCCCAGCGTGAACGGCACGCTCAAGGTCGGCAAGCTGGTGGTGCGCGGCCTGAAGGCCGACGACGTCGCCGCGGCCGTCAAGCTGGACCGCGGCAAGCTCGATATCTCCAGCCTCACGGCGGGCCTGTACGGCGGCAAGCTGGCCGGCGCCATGTCGGTGGATGCGGCCCAGGGCAACCAGCTGGCCACGAAGATGTCGCTGGCGGGCATCGCCATCGAGCCTTTGTTGATGGACCTGGCGCAGAAGAATGTGCTGTCCGGCACCGGCAGCCTGGCGCTGGACCTGAAAACCGGCGGCGCCAACGGCTACGCCATGAAGAGCAACCTGGGCGGCACGTTGCAGGTGCGCCTGCGCGATGGCGCGGTCAAGGGCATCAACCTGACGCAGACGCTGCGCGAATTGAAGGCCGCGCTCAAGCCCGAGTCGCAAGACGAGACCGTGGCGGCCGACACCAGCAAGCAGACCGAGTTCTCGGAAATGGACGCCGACCTGGCCTTCACCAAGGGCGTGGCCAGCGTGAAGCGCCTGAACGTCGTGTCGCCGCTGCTGCGCGTGACGCAGGGCGATCCGGCCACCATCGACTTTGTCAAGGAAGAGCTGGATCTGGTGGCGCGCGCCCGCGTGGTCAACCCGGCCGCCGACCCGGAAGGCAAGGAATTGATCGACCTGAAAGACGTGACCATTCCCGTGCACGTGAAGGGCCCGTTCGACAAGCCCACGTATACGTTGCTCTGGAAGGACGCCATCGGCGGCATTCTGAAGCGCAGCCTGGAAAACAAGCTGCGTGAAGCCGTGACGGGCAAGGGCAAGGGCGGCGCGGCGGTCGACAAGGCGCTCAAGGGCCTGCTCGGCAAATGAGCGAAGCCTTTCAGCCCATCGCCCAGTGCGGCCACACGGCACAGCCCGAGGCCGCCGCCTACCACCGCCAATGGCTGGTGGCCAATGATTCGGGCCAGTGGCTGAACCGCGAGCTGTGCCCGCGGCTGGCCGACGTGACGGTCGAACTGCGCCTGGGCTACCTGGTGCTGCGCGCCCCGGGCATGCTGCGCATGGATATTCCACTGGATGTCATCGAAGACGACGACAGCGTGCGCTACAGCATGAAGGTGGGCGAACAGACCATCGACGTCGTTGACGAAGGCGAGCTTGCCGCCGCCTGGATCTCGAACTTCGTGCAGGTGCCCTGCCGCATCATGAAGGTGCATCCGGACACGCCCGTGTCCGCCTGGCCGGCCTGACAGCCGGTAGCGCCGCGGGGACCCGCGCGACGCATTCCTGACTTGCCGTTTTCCGACCTGCCGTTACGGCACGGCCAGCTTGCGCTTGTACTCGAAGGCGGTGTGGGCTGCGAGGCCTGCGACCAGGCCCCAGAAGGCCGACCCGATTCCCCAGAAACTGAACCCGGACGCCGTGGCCAGCAGCGTGATGAGCGCGGCTTCGCGCCGTTGCGGATTGGCCATGGCGGCCGCCATGCCGCCCATGATGGTGCCCAGCAGCGCCAGGCCGGCCAGTGCGGCCAGCAGGGCGGCCGGCAGGGCCTGGAAGAACACGGCGACCGCGCCGGCCACGATGCTCAGTGCGAAGTAACCCACGCCATAGGTGGCGGCGGCGATGTAGCGCTTGGACGGATCGGCGTGGGCCTCGGGGCCGGTGCAGATGGCGGCGCTGATGGCGCCCAGCGTGACGCTGTGGGCGCCGAAGGGGGCTGCCAGCAGGCCCAGGAAGCCCGTGGCGGCCACCAGGCGCGAGGCCGGGGGGCGATAGCCCGCTGCTTGCAGAATGGCCAGCCCGGGCAGGTTCTGCGACGCCATGGCGACCACGAAGAGCGGAATGCCCAGGCTGATCGCGGCCTGCATGCTGAAGGCGGGCGTGGTCCAGACGAATTCGGTGAGGTGCCAGTCGAGCTGGTCGACCTGCAGCAGGCCCAGGCCGGCCGCCATGCCGACGGCCACGACCATCACCACCAGCACGGCGTAGCGCGGCGCCCAGCGGCGGCACACCAGATACGCGGCGCACATGCCCAGCACCAACGCCGGTTGCTTGCTGATGTTGGTGAAGACGCCCATGCCGAAATTGAGCAGCACGCCGGCCAGCATGGCGGCGGCGACCTCGCCGGGAATGCGGCGCAGGATGGGATCGATCCAGCCGAACAGGCCACAGGCCAGGGTCAGGGCGGCCGCCAGCACGAAGGCGCCGATGGCTTCAGGAAAGGGCACGCCGGCCAGCGCGGTGACCAGCAGCGCGGCGCCCGGGGTGGACCAGGCCATGACGATGGGCAGGCCCGTACGCAGGCTGTAGGCCGCGCCGCCGAACCCCAGCACCAGGCTGAGCGATCCGATCCAGGAACCGATGCGGGCGGCGTCCAGGCCCGCGGCATGGCCGGCCTGCACCATCAGCACGGCGGTGCCGCCAAAGCTGACCAGCACGGCGACCAGGCCGGCGGCGATGGCCGAGGCGGAAAGGTCGCGGCGGGCGTTGGGGCGGGAGTCGGGGGGATTGAAGCTGGGCTGTGCGGTGTCGCTCATGCGGCACCGGTCAGGCGGCGGTACTTGGCCATGAGTTGTTCCTGGCCTTCTTTCCATTGCGGGTGCAGCTCGATGCATTCCACCGGGCAGACCACCTTGCACTGGGGCTCGTCGTGGTGGCCGACGCATTCCGTGCAGCGGTCAGGGTCGATGACGTAGTAGTCCTCGCCCATGGAAATTGCGTCGTTCGGGCACTGGGGCTCGCAAACGTCGCAATTGATGCATTCTTCGGTGATGGTCAGAGCCATGATGGGCGGGGCAGGGGAATTCAGGCTGGGGCGCCGCCATTGTACTGCCGGCCCGGCAGGGCGCCCGGACAAGCCCCTGGCGCCGTCCTGCCATTATCCGGGGGGCATGGCCGGGCGCCAAAGTGCAAGAAGAGCGCACAGGGCGCTCTTCGGGGGGATTCGGCGGCGGGGGAGCCCGCAGGATCAGCCCGGCCAGGACTGTTCGCGGCGTTCCTTGGCTTTTTCCTGCAGCCAGCGTTCGACCGAGGGGAACACGAACTTGCTGACGTCGCCGCCCAGCTGGGCGATTTCGCGCACGATGGTGCCCGAGATGAATTGGTATTGGTCCGACGGCGTCATGAACAGGGTTTCGACGTCGGGCAGCAGGTGGCGGTTCATGCCGGCCATCTGGAATTCGTATTCGAAGTCGGACACGGCGCGCAGGCCGCGCACGATGACGCGCCCGCCCTGGTCGCGCACGAAGTCCTTGAGCAGGCCGCCGAAGCTTTGCACTTCCACGTTGGGATAGTGGCCCAGCACTTCGCGCGCGATGTCCACGCGTTCGTCGATGCTGAAGAAAGGCTTCTTGTTGCGGCTATGGGCGATACCGACCACGACTTTGTCGAAAAGCGTGGCGGCACGGCGGACCAGGTCTTCGTGGCCTCTGGTCAGCGGGTCGAAAGTGCCGGGGTAAACAGCGATGATCATGCGAGCTCCGTACCGTTATTAGTGGTGTACACCATCCTCCGAAGCTCGGATTATTGATCTATTTGCGCAATGCAGCAAATTTCAGGAGATGGTAGTGGACCGCCCCGGCCTTGTCCTGGCGCAATATCTCGAATCCGTCGGGGGCGTCGATGGCGGTTTCGGCCTCGACGTAGACCAGTCCGTCCTCGGCCAGGATGCCGGGCAGGATCGGCCACAGGCGCGGCAGCCAGCCTTGTCCGAAGGGCGGGTCCAGAAGAATGAGGTCAAATCGGGACGCATCCATTCTTTCGGCGACCTGCATCGCATCGCCCACATGGATGCGTATCATGTCGGCTTTGAGCTTGTCGCGTAGTGTCCGCAGCGCGGACGCGGCGGTTTTGTCCCGTTCGACCATCTGCACGTGCGCCACGCCGCGCGAGGCGGCTTCGAACCCCAGGGCGCCGCTGCCGGCGAACAAGTCCAGCACCTGCTTGTCGGCGAATTCGCCGCCCCACAGGTGATTGAGCCAGTTGAACAGCGTTTCCCGCACCCGGTCGGGGGTCGGGCGGAGCGTCTCCACGTCGGGCACGACGATAGGGGTGCGCCGGTATTGGCCCCCGACGATACGAATATACTTGTTACCCATGTTTAGCCGCTTCTTCAAGAAAAAATCCCCTCCGCCCGCCGCGCCGGCCCAGCCCGCGTCGCCGCCAGAGGGCGTGGACACCGCGCCCGGCCCGCAAGCCGGCGCCGAGGCGCCCGCCACTCCCGTCGAATCCCCCGCTGCGGTCCGCGAATTCTCGCCCGCCGCGCCGCCTGAACTGACGCTGCCGGTGCCGGCCGCGTCGGTGCCCGCACCGGCGCCGGCCAGCGTGCCGCAACCGCAACCCGCTTCGGTGCCGCAACCCCCGGCTGCGCAGGCGTTTGTGCCTGCACCTGTGCCTGCGCCTGCGCCTCAACCGGCTGCTGCCGCACCGGTGACGCCAGTTGCCGCAGCGCCGGCTCCCGTGGCGCCTCCCTCGGCTGCGCCGGTGATTGCCGAACCCGTCACTGCCGCGCCCGTAATGGCCGCGCCCGCAGCGGTCGCATCGCCTGTGCCTGCGCCTCAGCCCGCCATCGTGCCGCCGCCGGTGGCGGCCGCGCCGGTCAGCGCGCCGCCCGCTGCGGTGGCACCGCAGCCCGAGCCCGAAGCCGCGCCCAAGAAGGCGTCGTGGCTGTCGCGCCTGAAGCAAGGCTTGTCGCGCACCGGTCAAAGCATTGGCGGCATTTTCGTCGGCGTCAAGGTCGACGAGAACCTGTTCGAGGAACTCGAATCGGCGCTCATTATGGCCGATGCCGGCCTGGAGGCCACCGAGAAGCTGCTGACCGCGCTGCGTGCGCGGGTCAAGAAAGAGCGCATCGAAGACCCGGCCAAGGTCAAGGCGGCGCTGCGCCAACTGCTGGCCGACCACCTGCGTCCGCTTGAGCGTGCGTTCGACCTGAAGCAGGCCAAGACGCTGGTGGTGATGATCGCGGGCGTGAACGGCGCCGGCAAGACCACGTCGATCGGCAAGCTGGCGCACACGTTCCAGCGCCAGGGCGCGAGCGTGCTGCTGGCCGCGGGCGATACCTTCCGCGCCGCTGCCCGCGAGCAATTGATCGAATGGGGCAGCCGCAATAACGTCACCGTGATCTCGCAGGATGGCGGCGACCCGGCCGCCGTGGCGTTCGATGCGGTCAATGCCGGCCGCGCGCGCGGCATGGGCGTGGTGATGGTGGATACGGCGGGCCGTTTGCCGACCCAGCTGCACCTGATGGAAGAACTGAAGAAGATCCGCCGCGTGATCGGCAAGGCCGACGCCGCCGCGCCGCACGAAGTGCTGCTGGTGGTGGACGGCAATACCGGCCAGAACGCGTTGGCGCAGATCCGTGCGTTCGATGCGGCCATCAACCTGACGGGTCTGGTCGTGACCAAGCTGGACGGCACCGCCAAGGGCGGCACGTTGGCGGCGGTGGCGGCGGGCAGCCAGGGCGTGCGCCCGATTCCGGTGTACTGGATCGGTGTGGGCGAAAGCCTGGAAGACCTGCAGCCGTTCGTGGCGGATGAATTCGCCGGGGCCTTGCTGGCCGACTGATCGATCGGGATGCCGCCGAGTCTGGCGGCACAAAAAAACGCGCCCCAAGTGTCCGATGCCGGATACGTGGGGCGCGGTGTTTTTGGCGCTACTTCCAGAAAGGCTTGCTGCCCGCCAGGTCGTCGAAGGCCTTTTGCGCATCGACGGCCAGTTCTTCCAGGCGTGCGCTGATCCAGCCCAGCGCGAACCAGGCTTGCGGGTGCGTGACCGTACACGCTTCGTAGTAGTCCTTGGCGACAGCCAGGTCGTTGATTTCGCCCAGGATGTCCTGCACGCGCGACAGCAGCTTGCGATAGCCGCGCAGTTTGGAGGCGGGCAACAGCGATTCGGCGAAGGCCAGGCTGTAGCGCAGGCGCTTGCCGCGCTTGCGCAGTTCGTGGCGGGTGGGAATGTCCAGCGCGGCGAACTGGGTGCCCTGGTCGGCCACCTTGCTGTGCCAGCGGTGCAGGCGCCGGGCAAGCTGTTTGTGCAGCTGTTGCGGGTCCGGCTCGGGGGCCAGCATGGGGATGATGGTGGGTTTGACGCTGGGGCCGGCAACGCCGCCTTGCAGGCGGATGGCCGGCTCGGGCGCAGCGTCGCTGGGCACGCCGTTGGCGACGGGGATGCCGTCGGCCAGGGGGACGGCGGGGGGTACGTCCAGGCTCCATTCCAGCAGGTCGAGCAGCCAGGCCTGGAAGGCTTTGCCGCCAGCGATGGCGCGGGCGTCCTGTTCGGGCGGCGCGGCTTCCATGGGAATGACGGGCATGCCGGCGCGCATCAGCGCGGGGGCGACGGTTTCGTTCAGGACGTCCTGGTCGCGGTTGGCGCCGAAGGCGGCGAAGTGTGCGCGCACGCCTTGCAGCAGGGCATCGGGCACGGGGGCGATCCAGCCGTCGAACAGTTTCCAGCCGGAGCGCAGGCGGCGGATGCCGACGCGCAACTGGTGCACGTGTTCGGAGTTGCCGGCACGGTAGACGCCTTCGGTGTCGACTTCGGCCAGCACGGCGGCGTTGCGGGCGATCTGGTCAAGGCATTCGGCGGCGATGCGGCCCATGGCTTGCGGCGCGGTCATGTCTTCGCGCAGCTTGACGGAGGCGGCGCCGCGCGGGGCCCAGAAGAGGGCGATGGCGCGGGCGCGGCGGGCTTCGAGGTCGTCGCCGGGAATGGCGTCGACGTCGGCCAGGCGCTGGGCGAGCTGGGCGAGGGCATCGCCGCGTTCGGATTTGCTGCGGGGGTCGAGGACGAGAGAGTGGCGCTGCTGCCAGCCGCGGGCGACGGAGAAGATGGCGGCGGGGCGGCCGGAGACGAGTTCGAATTCGAGTTCGGAGATGGGCAGTTCAAGCGCGCCGGCGCGCAGGATGCCGGTGTCGTAGGCGAGTTCGACGGTGCCGTAGCGGGTGCGGACTTTGCGCAGCATGCGCTGGACGTCGGTTTCGTAGCGCAGGCCGAGTTCGCCTTTGATGGCGGCGAGGGCGGCTTCGACTTCGGTGCCGGCGTAGACGGACAGGTCGAGGACGGGGCCGGGCCTGGGGTGGTTCAGTTCGATGCGGGTGATGGCGTTGACGCCGGGCATCTTGAGGGTCTGGACCCAGTCGCGGCCTTCCTGGCGCAGGCGGATGGCGATGCGGGCCCGGGCGAGTTCGCGCTCGGGGGTGTCGAAGTACATGGCGTGCAAGCGGATGCGGGTCGCTTCACGCTGCTTGACCTCTCGAAGCACGGCCTGGCGGGACGCCGTGGGCACGTGCAGCTTCAATTCCTGTTCCGACATGGCGGGGGTGTCCGACGGCAAAAGCCGAGATCTTAGTCAATCGGAGGGGTGTTTTTGATGACGGGTCATATTTTGTTCACATTGAGCTTAGACGGGGTTGCGGTGCGTCAACAAGGGGGGCTTGGGGGTTCTTGAGCCGCGCGTGGCGGGGCAGGCGGGTGAGGGCGGGGCTACGATTGCGGTCCGGAGCCTTCGCTCCGGACTTGCCTAGGCGGCCCCCCCCTTCGTCATCTTCGTCACCGCCTTCGGCGGTTCCTTCAGATTCCCTCGGGCGCAATCTACACGCCCCGCCCTCACCCGCCTGCCCCGCCACGCGCTGTTGATGAGGATTAATGCCGGCCGTGGGGACGGGCGGTGTGCTTGGCGTTTTGTTGACGGCTTCTTTGGATTGGAGCGGTTTGCGGGGCCCGCCTCGCGCCGGCCGCGCGGGCGGCCTTGCGAGGCTTACGCGGTGTCTTGCGTCGTGGGATGACGCTGCGCGCTTGCGGGGGGAGCGGGGCGGATGAACTGCGTTTGAAACTGCGCAAAAAAAACCGCCCGTTTCCGGGCGGTGCAAAGGAACGTTCTTGGCGCGCTGTATGGGTTACAGGATGCGTTTGCGGGCTTGGGTGATGATCACTTCGGCCAGGACGACCACCACGAAGATGGCGGCCAGGACCAGGGCGACGCGGTCCCATTGGAAGAGGTTCAGCGCGGTGTCCAGGGCCATGCCGATGCCGCCGGCGCCGACCAGGCCGAGGACGGCGGATTCGCGGACGTTGATGTCCCAGCGCAGCAGCACGATGGACCAGAAGGCGGGGCGGATCTGGGGCCAGTAGGCGTACCAGATGACCGAGGCCTTGCTGGCGCCGGTGGCGGTGACGGCTTCGATGGGGCCGCGTTGGGCTTCTTCGATGGCTTCGCCGACGAGCTTGCCGACGAAGCCGATGGAGCGGAACGCGATGGCGAGCGTGCCGGCCAGGGCGCCGGGGCCGAAGATGGCGATGAAGAGCAGGGCCCAGACCAGCGAGTTGACCGAGCGGCTGGAGACGAGGATGAGCCGGGCCAGCATGTTGATGGTTTTGCTGGGGGTGAGGTTGTTGGCCGCGAGCAGGCCGACGGGGACGGCCATGAAGACGGACAGGATGGTGCCCAGGGTGGCGATGTGCAGGGTCTCGACCAGGGCGTTGTGGACGCCGCCGGGGTAGTAGGCCCAGTCGACCGGCCACATGCGCTGGAACAGGTCGGCCATCTGTTCGGGGGCGTCGTAGAGGAACTCGGGGATGACTTCGACGCCGCGGATGGCCTGGACGATGGCGGCGACAACGAGCAGGTAGAGGGCGAAGCGCAAGAGGCGCTGGCCCAGGCTGTAGCGTTGCCAGACGCGCGGCGCAGCGGTGTCGCGCAAGGTGGGGGCGTGGGCGTTCATTGGTCTGCCTCCGCCTTGTTGACGACGGGCTTGGCGGGCTTGGGCTGGCTGGAGCCGATGCCGCGGGCACCGGCGAAGCGGCTTTGCAGGATGCGGTCAAAGCCCAGGTTGTCCAGGAAGACGGCGCGCACGAAGCCGGCCAGGATTTCGCCGAGCATGATGATGGCGATGAGGGTGAGCAGGATGGCGCTGACGAAGTCGTAGTCAAAGCGCTGGAACGCCGAGAACAGCGTGCCGCCCACGCCGCCCGCGCCGACGATGCCGACCATGGTGGAGTTGCGCAGGTTGGAGTCGAACTGGTAGGTGGCAAAGCCGATGAAGCGCGCGAACACCTGCGGCAGGACGCCGAAGACGATGACGTTGGCGAACGAGGCGCCGGTGGCGCGCACGGCTTCGACCTGCTTGAGCGAGATTTCCTCGATGGCTTCGGTGAAGAGTTTGCCGATGAAGCCGACGGAGGCGACGGTCAGGGCCAGGATGCCGGCCAGGGCGCCGAAGCCGACGGCCTTGACGAACAGGATGGCGACGATGACGGGGTGCAGTGCGCGGCACAGGGCGACGAGCGAACGCGCGGGCCACGAGACCCAGGCGGGCATCATGTTGCGCGCGCCGAGCAGGCCGACGGGCAGGGCCAGGAAGATGCCCAGCACCGAGGCGAGCACGGCGATTTCCAGGCTTTCGGCAATGCCCTTCCACAAGGTGGCGGGCTTTTCGAAGTTGGGCGGGAACATGCGCGCCAGGAAGGTGGACGCGTGGCCCATGCCGGATTCGAAGCGGCTCCAGCTGAAGTCCAGCTGGGCCGCGGCGTAGACGGTGTAGAGCACCAGCAAGAGCAGGCCGGCTTTCGCGCGGCCGGACATGGCGAAGGGGCGCGGGCCCCGGGGATGCGTTATTCCAGCCAAGACTCGCCTCCGTAGATGGTCTTGAGCATGGCGGCATCCAGGCCGTGGCCGTCGCCGTCGTAGACGACGTGGCCGCCGGACATGCCGACGATGCGGCTGGCGTAGCGGCGCGCCAGTTCGACGTCGTGGATGTTGACGATGACGGGGATGCCGGTGGCGTTGCCCTGGGCGGCCAGCAGCTCCATGATTTCGACCGAGGTCTTGGGGTCGAGCGACGAGGTGGGCTCGTCGGCCAGCAGCAATTGCGGGCGTTGCATCAGGGCGCGGGCGATGCCCACGCGCTGGCGCTGGCCGCCGGACAGGGCGTCGGCGCGCTGGTCGGCAAAGCCGGCCAGGCCCACGGTGTCCAGCAACGAATAGGCGTGTTCGATGTCTTCGGCTTCGAAGCGGCGGGTCCAGGCCTTGAAGGCGCTGGTGTAGCCCAGCCGCCCGGTCAGCAGGTTTTCCATGACGGTCAGGCGTTCGACCAGGTTGTATTCCTGGAACACCATGCCGATGCGCCGGCGGGCGCGGCGCAGCGACGCGCCGCGCACCCGGGCGAGATCGACGGCGCCGTCGCCGGCTTCCAGCACGATTTCGCCGCGGGTCGGCTCGATCAGCCGGTTGATGCAGCGCAAGAGCGTGCTCTTGCCGGTGCCGGACGGCCCGATGATGGCGGTGAGGCCCTGGCCTGCGATCTGCAGGTCGATGCCGTTCAGTACCGGCCGGCCGGCCCGGTATTCCTTGACCAGGCCGGAAATGCGTAGCGACGTCGTCATGCTGATTACTTCTTGCTCTTGGCGGATTCGCGGTCGTAGGCGGCGCGGTTGAAGCTTTCGCCACCGGATTCGGCGACCTGGCGCACGATGGCCCAGTCCTTCTCGTAGGTCACCGGGTAGAAGCGGTCGGCGCCGTCGAAGGCCTTGGACATCTCGGCCGGGAAGCGGTAGTCGTAGAAGCACTTGAGCATCTGGTCGCGGAACTTCGGCTCCAGGTCATGTGCGTAGGCGAACGACGAGGTGGGGAATTTCTCGCTCTTGTAGATGACGCGGAAATCGGCTTCCTTGACCTGGCCGCGTTCGATCATGCGCTTGAACACGTCCGAGGCAACGGCGGCAGCGTCGTAGTCGCCGGAATTGACGCCCATGACGGACTGGTCGTGCTTGCCGGAGAAGACCACCTTGTAGTCCTTGTCGGGCGTCAGGCCTTCCTTGGGGAACAGCGCCACGGGCGCCATGTGGCCCGAATTGGACGACGGCGCGGTGTGCGCCAGCTTCTTGCCCTTCAGGTCGGTCAGCTTCTGGTAGGGGCTGTCTTTCTTGACGATGACGATCAGGTTGTAGCCCTGGAAGCCGTCGGCGTAGCCCTTGACGGCAAACGGCACGGCGCCGGCGATGTTCACGGCGAAGGCGGTGGGGCCGGTGGAAAAGCCGCCCACGTGCAGGCGGCCCGAGCGCATGGCTTCGATTTCGGCGGCGTTGCTCTGCACCTGGTAGAACACGACGCGCTTGCCGGTGCATTCGGACAGGTGCTTGGTGAACGGCTTGAAGATGTCTTCGTACACGGCCGGGTCTTCGACCGGCGTGTAGGTGAAGACGAGCGTGGACGGCGTCTTCAGCTTGGCCGGGTCGGTGGGCGTGTCGGCCACCAGGTTCTTGTCGGCGTCGCAATACATCTGGTCGAGGTCGCCCCGGTTGGGGCAGGTGTCGGCGGCCTGGGCGGCGGACGCCCCGAAAGCGAACGCGGCCAGCGAGGCCGCTTGCAGTAGACGCAAAGCGCGCATCGTATGTCTCCTCTTATGGGTATGAATATGACTAGTAACTGAATTCAAACATACGAGTACGCCGAGCACACTTGGGAAAGTCCCTGCCTTTCTTTTCGAGTTTTGTTCGTTTTGTTCGCTATGCGTTCGTTTTTGCGCGAAAAAAAGCGGGCCCGAATGGGCCCGCTTGGCTTGCGGTGCGGCGGGTCAGGCCCGGTAGCCGAGTTTGCGCGAGATTTCGTGGGCGCAGGCCAGCAGGGGGCGGGCGATGGCGCCGTCCCAGGAAACATCGAACAGGCCGGTGGGGCCCAGGCTGGTCAGCGCCAGCACGATGTTGCCGGTGTTGTCGAACACGGGCACCGACAGGGCATCCACGCCGGGCAGCGGGTTGCCCAGGGCGCGGGCCATGCCGTGCACGCGGATGTCGGCCAGTTGCGCATCGATATTGGCGCGGCTGGCCTTGCGCGGGGGCGGCACGCTGGCGATGACCGCCGTGTCGCCCTCTTCGCGGGCAATGTAGTGCTCGCTGACCTTGGGCGGCAGCCAGGCCGCGAACACCAGGCCGGTGGCCGTGTGCAGCATGGACATGACCGTGCCCTTGCGCATGTTCACGTGCACGGGGTAGCTGGCCTCGGTCATGTGGATCATGGTGGGGCCGTGCGAGCCCAGCACCGCGATGCCCAGGGTGTGGCCGATCTCGGATTGCAGCTTGGCGATCTCGGGCATGGCGATGCGCACCGGGTCCAGCCGTTGCAGGCTGACCAGGCCCATCTGCAGGGCGAAGGGCCCCAGCTCGTATTGGCCGGTGATGCTGTCCTGCTGCACCAGGCCAACGCGGATGAAGCTGACCAGGTAGGGGTGGGCCTTGGCCGACGTCATGCCGGCGCCGGCGGCCAGGTCGCGCAGGGTCAGCGGCTTGGCCGCGTCGACCAGCGCGGCCAACAGTGGCACGCCCACTTCGATGGACTGGATGCTGCGGCGGCCGTCGTTGGCGGCCGGGGCGGGGGTCTTGGCAGTGGCCACGGTGCGCCTTATGCCGACAGGGCGCGCGGGGCGCGGGCGGCCAGCAGGCGGTCGGCCATTTCCTTGAAGCCGCCGCCGCCATGGAAGGCGGCCACGTAGGCGGGCCGGTGCGTCAGGCGGTGCAGTTGCGACTGGATGTTGGCCACGCCGACCGACACCGGGAAGAACGCGAACATGGGTTCGTCGTTGGGCGAATCACCGATGAACAGGGTGCTGTCCAGCACGCTGGCCACGTCCAGGCCGAATTCGCGCTGGAACAGGGTGCGGGTCATCGTCAGCTTGTCGTAGTCGCCGAACCAGCCGTTGACGTGGATGGAGCTGACCTTGGCCTGGGCCCCGGCGTCCTGGAAGATCTGGACGATGCGGCCGATGTCGGCCTCGGGCAGGGCGGGCACGTCTTCGCAGAAGTCGATGGCCAGGTCGGCCACGCGGTAGTCCTGGTCGCTGGCCACGGCCGCGCCGGGCACGTCGGCCAGCACGCGGTCGCGGATGGCGTCCAGCTGCTTGCGGCTGGCCTGGCGCGAGGCCGCGTCGGTCCAGTAGTGGGTGGTCATGCGGCGTGCCTGGCGGTCGTAGGCGTAGTAGAACGCGCCGTTTTCGCCGACCACGGCGCGCACCGGCCACATGCGGGCGATGTGGTCGCACCAGCCGGCCGGGCGGCCGGTGATGGGCACCACCTGGATGCCGGCCTGTTCCAGGCGCTCGAGCGCGGCGTAGGCGTCGGCCGGCAGGCGGCCGTCGGTGGTCAGCGTGTCGTCGATGTCCGTCAGGACGACGCGTATCCCCGCCGCGACGTTCAAAGGCATGGCCGCAAGGGCTTGCATGGCGTTTTTCCTTGGTTTTATAGGGTGTTCTCCGGCCGAAAGTTTAACCGGATGGCCCTGTTTGGGCGGGGCCGTCGCGCCCCGGTAGGGGTTCTGGCGCCGGGGGCGCTAAAATCCGGGCTTTCCTGCCTGGTTTACGTGCCCGCCATGTCCGTCCAGTTGTCCTCCTTGCCCGGCTCCGAGCCGGAATCCTTCGATATTGCCTCGGTCGCCGAGATCATCGCCGAGCTGCGCGCCGGCCGCATCGTCATCCTGGTCGACGAAGAAGACCGCGAAAATGAAGGCGACCTGGTCATGGCCGCCGAATTCGTCACGCCCGAAGCCATCAACTTCATGGTCACCCATGGCCGTGGCCTGGTGTGCCTGACCCTGACCGAAGACCGCTGCCGCCAGCTGGACCTGCCGCTGATGGCCGCCCGCAACGGCACGCGATACGGCACCAATTTCACGCAGTCGATCGAAGCCGCCGTCGGCGTCGAAACCGGCATCTCGGCCGCCGACCGCGCCCGCACCATTCAGGTGGCGGTGGCGCGCGACGCCAAGCCGTCCGACCTGGTCCAGCCCGGCCATATCTTCCCGGTCCGCGCCGTGCCCGGCGGCGTGCTGGTGCGCGCCGGCCACACCGAAGCCGGCTGCGACCTCACCGCCATGGCCGGCCTGACCCCGGCCGCCGTCATCTGCGAAATCCTCAAGCCGGACGGCACCATGGCGCGCCTGCCCGACCTGGTCGAATTCGCCCGCGAGCACGGCCTGAAGATCGGCACCATCGCCGACCTGATCCAGTACCGCAGCGAGCACGAGTCCATCGTCAAGCGCGTGGGCAAGCGGCCCATGCAGACCGCCTGGGGCGTGTTCGAGGCCGTGGCCTACGAAGACGCGGCCACCGGCTCGGCCCACCTGGCGCTGGTGCATGGTACCGTGACGCCGGACGTCGAAACGCTGGTGCGCGTGCACGAGCCGGCCTCGGTGCTGGACGTGCTGGACACCGGCGCCAGCCCGCACAGCTGGGGCGTGGCGCAGGCCCTGCAGACCATTTCCCAGGCGCCGGCCGGCGTCCTGGTGCTGATGAATTGCCAATCGTCCACCGAACATCTGTTCGCGCAGATCGCCGGCTGGAGCGACCCCAAGGCCAATGCCAACCCTGCCAACGCCGACCGGTTCGGCCTGCGCACCTACGGCATCGGCGCCCAGATTCTGCGCGACCTGAACGTGGGCCAGATGAAGCTCCTGGCCCGTCCGCGCAAGATGCCCAGCATGGCGGGCTTCTCGCTCACCATTACGGGTTACGATTGCGACCCTCTGCATACTCCCGCAACACACTGAAGGCCGACACATGAACCCTTACATCCTTACCCCCGACCTGAACGGCGAAGGGCTGCACATCGGCATCGTACGCGCCCGCTTCAATGAAGAAATCGGCCAGGCCGAACTCGAAGCGTGCCTGAAGGAACTGGCCGAACTGGGCGTGGACGAGCGCGACGTGATGGTCGCCACCGTGCCCGGCGCCCTGGAACTGGGCGTGGCCCTGTCGCACATGGCCGAAACGTTCGAATTCGACGCCCTGATCGCGCTGGGCGCCGTCATCCGCGGCGAAACCTATCACTTTGAAGTGGTCAGCAATGAGATGGCCACTGCAATCACCCGCATCTCCCTCGAAACCGGCATTCCGGTCGCAAACGGCGTGCTGACCGTGGACACCGACGAGCAGGCGCAAGCCCGCGCCGCCGGCAAGGGCCGCGACTGCGCGCAGGTGGCCGTTGAAATGGCCAACCTGGTCGCGGCACTGGAGCCCGAGGAAGAAGACGAAGACGACGAAGACGAGGACGAAGATTTTGACGACGAAGAAGACGACGACCAGCGCTGATAGCGCGGCGCAAGCCCGCGCCAACGCGCGCAGCGCACGCCGCCGTGCACGCGAATTCGCGTTGCAGGGCGTTTACGCGTGGCTGCTGCGCGGTGGCCAGGGCACGCAGGACGCCGGCGAGATCGACGCCCATCTGCGCGACACCGAGGATTTTTCCGAGGCCGACGCCCAGTGGTTCAAGACCTTGCTGCACGGTGTCCTGCGCGAAGCGCCCACGCTGCGCGAGCGGTTCACGCCCTACGTCGACCGCCCGCTGGCCGAGTTGTCGCCCGTCGAACACGGCATCCTGCTGATCGGCAGCTTCGAACTGATTCATCATGTCGAAGTGCCGTACAAGGTTGCCATCAACGAAGCCGTGGAGCTCGCCAAGTCGTTCGGCGGCACCGATGGCTTCAAGTTCGTCAACGGCGTGCTCGACAAGCTGGCTGCCGACGTGCGCGCGCACGAAATTAAGAGGTAGCCCCCCCGGAGCGCTGCGCGCTTCCCCCCAAGGGGGGCGCCGCAGCGGACCGGCGGAGCCCGGATCCGCGCGGCCCGGGTCTGGGGAGACCCATTTTTTTTGGGGAGGCGTGCATCCCTGGGGGCTTGCTTCCCCTTCCTTGCTGGAGCGGTCCTCCCTTTGGAACGTGGCTCCGGTTTGGGAGTCAATACCGGCCGCTGCGCCGGACTGCGGAGTTGCCGTGGCGTCCGAATTCGACCTGATCGCGCGCTATTTCACGCGTACCGCTCCGACCGGCCTGCTGGGCGTGGGCGACGACTGCGCGCTGTTCCCTGTGCCGACAGGCGAACAGGTGGCCACCAGCACCGATCTGTTGCTGGAAGGCCGGCATTTCTTTCCTGACGTTGATCCCAAGGCCTTGGGGCACAAGGCCCTGGCCGTGAACCTGTCCGACCTGGCCGCCATGGGCGCACGCCCCATCGGCTGCGTGCTGGGCTTGGCGCTGCCGCGGCTGGATGAGCCATGGCTGGCCGCCTTTGCCGAGGGCTTTCATGCGCTGGCTGCCGTCCACGGCTGCCCGCTGATCGGCGGCGACACCACGCGCAGTGCCCATGACTTGGCCATCAGCGTGACCGTGTTCGGCGCGGTGCCCGCAGGCGCCGCCTTGCGCCGCGACGCGGCGCAGGCCGGCGACGACATCTGGGTGTCTGGCGAACTGGGTGCTGCTGACGTGGCGTATCGGCTGCTGGACGGCCAATACCCCACCGATCCCGAACGCCTGGCGGCCACCCGCGGCGCGCTGGAGTGGCCTGAACCGCAGGTGGCGCTGGGCCTGGCGCTGCGCGGCATTGCGCACGCCGCCATCGATATTTCCGACGGCCTGTTGCAGGACCTGGGCCACATCCTGGCCGCCAGCCGGGTGGGCGCGGTGCTGCATGAAGACCGCCTGCCGGCCGCCGCCGCGCTGGCCGGGCTGCCGGTCGATGCGCTGCGCCGTGCGGTGCTGGGCGGCGGCGACGTCTACCAGCTTTGCTTCACCGCGCCGGCAGCCCGCCGTGACGCCGTGCTGGCCGCCGCGCGGACGGCCGGCGCGCGGGTGACCCGGGTGGGCGGCATCGTGGCGCACGAGCCGGCCCAGGACGCGATGCAGGCTTCCGCCGTCACGCATGCCGGCGGCTCGTCCGAGATACCGGGGGCGGCGCGGCCTCGCCTGATGGTGCTGGATGCCACGGGCCAGCCGTTGGCGCAGTTGCCCGCGGGGTTCGACCACTTCCCAGGGGCATGACAGGGGCCTTCACCGCCCGACTCCGCCATCCCTTTTCCGCCACCTTCAAACCCAACCATGCCGTCTTCCTCCCCCCGTTCCCCTTCCATGCGCGAACGCTCGCGCGCCGTGTACCCGTCCCTGGCCTGGGTCTGCCGTGATCCGGGCCGGTTGATCGCCTTTGGCCTGGGCAGCGGCCTGGTGCGTCCCGCGTCGGGCACCTGGGGCACGCTGCTGGCCTGGGCCATCTGGGTGGCGGCCGCGCCCGCCGCGTCCGACCTGGCCATCGGCATCTTCCTGGCGCTGGCCTTCCTGTACGGCTGCTGGGCCTGCGATCGGGTCGGCCGCGAACTCCAGCAGCCCGATCATGTCGGAATGGTGTGGGACGAGATGGTGGCCTTCTGGCTGGTGCTGTGGCTGACGCCGGCCGGCCTGTTGTCGCAGGCCTTGGCGTTCGTGCTGTTTCGCACGTTCGACATCGTCAAGCCGCCGCCCATCAAGTTCTTCGACGCCCGCCTCAAGGGCGGCTTTGGGGTAATGTGGGACGATATCGTCGCGGCCGGATACGCCTTGCTGATCATGGCGTTGGTCGTGCGCACAGGAGTCTTGGGATGAACCAGCAACACGAAAGCACGCGGTCCAATCTGTCTGCCGAACAACTGGCGCAAGCCACCGCGCTGGGCCTGGCCGAGCGGGTGGGCGACACGCTGCGGCGCCAGGGCCTGGTCCTGGGTACGGCCGAGTCCTGCACTGGCGGCCTGCTGGCAGGCGCGGTGACGGCGGTGGCGGGGTCCAGTGAATGGTTCGACCGCGGCTTCATCACCTACAGCAACGAGGCCAAGGTGGCCGAGCTGGATGTGTCGCCCGATGCCTTGCATCACTTCGGCGCGGTCAGTGAACCGGTGGCGCTGGAAATGGCCAATGGCGTGCTGCTGGCGGCGCCGGCCGCGCAGGTGGCGGTATCCACCACCGGCATCGCTGGCCCGGGCGGGGCCACACCGGGCAAGCCGGTGGGCATGGTGTGCTTTGGTTTTGCCATGCGGGTGGGCGACGGCATCAGCAGCCGCGCGGTGACCCATGTGTTTCCCGGCGACCGGGCGCAGGTGCGCCAGGCGGCCGTGGAGTTTGCGTTGCGCGGCGTTCTGGAATTGCTGGGCGCGCCGGTCAACCGGCGCTGAGCCGCATCGCGCCGATCAACGTACCGCGTTGATCGCGTCGCGCAGGCCGCGGGCGGCCTGGCCGGCGGCGTCGCGCCAGTCGTCGCCGCCGCTGGCGTAGATGATGGCGCGCGACGAGTTGATCATCATGCCGCTGCGCGCGGCGTTGGCGCCGGCGTTGACCGTGGCGGTGATGTCACCGCCCTGGGCGCCGATGCCGGGCACCAGCAGCGGCACCGCGTCGCCGATGCGCTGGCGCACCGCGGCCAGTTCGTTCGGGAAGGTCGCGCCCACCACCAGGCCGCATTGGCCGTTGGCATTCCATTTGTCGGCCACCAGCCCCGCCACGTGCAGGTAGAGGGGTTCGCCGTTATCCATTTTCAGGAATTGCAGGTCGGACCCGCCGGGGTTGGACGTGCGGCACAGCACGATCACGCCGCGGTCGCGCCAGGCCAGGTAGGGCTCGACCGAGTCCAGGCCCATGTAGGGGCTGACGGTCAGGGCGTGCGCCTGGTAGCGCTCGTAGGCTTCGCGGGCGTAGTTTTCGGCGGTGGAGCCGATGTCGCCGCGCTTGGCGTCCAGCACGATGGGCAGGTCGGGGTGCTTGTCGCGGATGTGCTGGCACAGGGCTTCGAGCTGGTCTTCGGCGCGGTGGGCGGCGAAGTAGGCAATCTGGGGCTTGAAGCTGCAGGCGTACGGCGCGGTGGCGTCGACGATGTCGCGGCAGAACTGGAAGATCGCGTCGGGCTTGTCCTGCAATTCGCGCGGAAAGCGCTGCGGATCGGGGTCAAGCCCGACTTGCAGCAGCGAGTTGCGGGAGGTCCAGGCGTGTTCGAGTCTTTGGAGGAAATTCATGGGAGTTCAGTGCAATTTGACCCGGGGACGCGTGCGCCGCATGAGCAGGCGGGCCAGGGCCAGGGAGGCGGTGCGCGAGATGCCCAGCACCGCTTTGTGGTGCATCAGGTGCAGGCTCATGTACATCAGGCGCGCCAGTGTACCGCTTACGAAGAGGCCCCGTCCGGCCAGCTTGCCCATCAGGCTGCCTACGCCGGCGTCCTGGCCCAGCGACACCAGCGAGCCGTGGTCTTCGTAGACGTAGGGCTTGGTGGGTTCGGCCGTGCCGCGCAGGCGGGCGGTGATTTTCTTGGCCAGGTAGTCGGCCTGCTGGTGGGCGGCCTGGGCGCGGGCGGGTACCGTGCGGCCATCGCGCCAGGGCGCGGCGCAGCAGTCGCCCAGCGCCAGGATGTGCGGGTCGGCGGTTTCCAGGCGTTCGTTCACTTCGACCTGGCCCAGCTTGTTCAGCGGCAGGTCCAGGTCAGCCAATAGCGCCGGGCCCTTGATGCCCGCCGCCCACATGCAGAGCTGGGCGGGGAAGGTGCGGCCGTCGGCGGTCTTGACCGAATCAGCGGTGACTTCGGACACGCGGCAGGCGGTTTCGACGCGGATGCCGAGTTCGGTCAGGCGGGTGGTGGCCGCGGTGGAGATCTTTTCGGGCAGCGCCGACAGGATGCGCGGCGCGCCTTCGACCAGCGTGATGGCCAGGTCGCGTTCGGCGCGGAAGTTCGGCAGGCCATAGGCGCTGACGACGTGGCTGGCTTCGGTGAGTTCGACCGCCAGTTCGACGCCGGTGGCGCCGCCGCCGACGATGACGAGGTCAAGGCGGGCGGACGGGTCACGCACCTTGGCCTGGTCGACCAGCGCCATGGCCTTGAGCATGGTCAGGCGGAACTGTTCGGCGTTTTCGGTGGTGTCCAGCGTCACGGCGTGATCGGCCGCGCCGGGGGTGTTGAAGAAGTTGGACGTGCTGCCCAGGGCCAGCACCAGGGTGTCGTACGCCAGTTCGCGGCGCGGCAGGACTTCCTGGCCTTGGGAATCGGACACCGGGTCTACGGTGACCAGGCGGCGCTCGCGGTCGACGCCGACCAGCCGGCCCTGCGCGAACGAAAAGCCGTTCATGTGCGCCAGCATCAGGTAGGACAGGCCTTCCTGGTGGATATCGAGCGTGCCGGCCGCCGCTTCGTGCAGCGACGGCTTCCAGATGTGGAACGGGCGGCTGTCGACCAGGGTGATGTGCTGGCGGCCGTGGATGCGGCCGAGCTTGGCGGCAAGTTCGAGGCCGCCGGCACCCCCGCCGACGATGACAATGCGTTCCGGGGAAGCGGGCTTGGTGTTGGGCATCATGGCTCCCAGTATAGAGGCGCCGTTACGGGCGCGGGGGCCGGGGCGGGCAAGCCGGCGTCCGACTTTCAGTGCATGACGAACCGGCTCACGGCCACGCCGACCCAGACGGCCACCGTGAACAACAGCAATAGCATAACGGCGGCGCTGCCCAGGTCCTTGGCGCGGCCCAGCAGCGGGTGGGTGTCGACCGACAGCGCGTCGGCCAGCGCCTCGACCGCCGAATTGAGCAGCTCCACCGCCAGCACCAGGATCACGGTGCCGATCAGGAAGAACACTTCGACGGTGGTGCGGCCCAGGAAGAACGCGGCGGGGATGAGCAGCACGGCCAGCGCCAGTTCCTGGCGAAACGCCGCCTCGTACTTGATGGCGGCCTTCAGGCCCTGCAGCGAATAGCGCAGCGCGTTCAGGATGCGGCGCAGGCCGCCGGTGCTTTTGTAGGGCGAGTGGTGCGGATTCGTGGACATGGGGTGCGTAATAAGGCCGGGTGTGGCGGCTTTTTACCAGATATGGGTTGCTGCCGTGGTTTGGCTTTGCGGTCGTGCCTTTGCCGCCGTCATGGAACGCGTTTTAACGTAATACTACGTTACGTTTTGCCTTCGCCGCGGCCATACGATACGCTGGCGCGAATTCCCACCCACGCGCCTGGCTGCAGGCCTTTCGGCAGACGCACGACGGCGACCTTTTGGCACTGCAATCCATGCTCGAACGTTTGAATACGGAGTCGTTGACGCGTCTGCCCGCAGACGTGGAGAAGCCCCCCTATGACCGCAGCCGGCTCACGCCCGGCATCGTGCATCTGGGGCTGGGGGCATTTCACCGTGCGCATCAGGCGGTGGCCACCGACCTGGCCATGGCTGCCACGCAGGACCTGTCCTGGGGCATCCTGGGCGTGTCGCTGCGCAGCGCCGCCACGCGCGATGCGCTGACGCCGCAGGACGGCCTGTACACGCTGGCGCTGCGCGATACCGCGCCGGGCGGCGAGCCGCGCGAGCAACTGCGCGTGGTGGGGGCGGTGCAGCGCGTGATGGTGGCTGAAGAAGACCCCAACGCGGTGCTTGAACGCATCGCCTATCCGCAGACCCGCATCGTCAGCCTGACGATCACCGAGAAAGGCTACAGCCACGAGCCGGCCACGGGCCACCTGCGCTGGGACGATCCGGACATCCTGCACGACCTGGACAACCCGATCCGGCCGCGCAGCGCGATCGGCCTCCTGGTCTATGGCCTGGCGCTGCGCCGCGAGCGCGGCCTGCCACCGCTGACGCTGCTGTCCTGCGACAACCTGCAGGCCAACGGCGACACCCTGCGCAGCCTGGTGCTGGCCTTTGCGCTGCGCATCGACGCGGCGCTGACCGGCTGGATCGACAAGCACTGCACCTTTCCCAATTCCATGGTGGACCGCATCGTGCCGGCCACCCGCGACGAAGACCGCGCGCGCATCGCGCTGCGGCTGGGCGTGGAAGACGCCTGGCCGGTGGTGGGCGAGCCTTACCTGAACTGGGTGATCGAAGACAAGTTCGCCGCTGGCCGCCCCGCCTGGGAAGCGGCGGGCGCCACCTTCGTGACCAACGCCGCGCCCTACGAGCGCCTGAAGCTGCGCATGGTCAACGGCCCGCATTCGGCGCTGGCCTATCTGGGCGGCTTGCTGGGCATTGCCACGATCGGCGAGGCGGCGGCGCTGCCGGCCTTGCGCGGCTTTCTGGATGACATGATGCGCTGCGAGATCGCGCCGACGCTCAAGGGCATTCCGGACGTGGGGCTGGAAGGCTATCGCCACCGCTTCCTGGGACGCGTGGTGAACCCTGAACTGCCGCAGCTGACGCGGCAGGTCGCGATGGACGGCTCGCAGAAGCTGCCGCAACGGTTGCTGGCCACCATCCGCGAACGCCTGCGCGGCGGCGACGACATCCGCCGGCTGGCATTGGCGGTGGCCGCCTGGCTGCACTATCTGCGCGGCGTGGACGAAACGGGCGCGCGCCACCCCATCCAGGACCCGCTGGCCACGCCGCTGGCCAAGCTGCTGGCACGGGCCGACGTGGCGGCGCGTGCGGCGGCGCCCAGCCAGGCCGCGCATCGCCGCGCCATGGTGCTGGCGGGTTATCGGCCGGTGTTTGGCGACCTGGGTAAAAAGCCGGTGTTCATCGCCGCGCTGGCCGCGCAGCTGGAAACGTTGCGCGAGCATGGCGTGCTGCATGCCTTGCAGGAAGTCGCGCGTGAGCCGCAAGCCGCGGCGCCGATACCGGACGACGGCGAGGCCACGGTGGCAACGTCTGTGCGCGAGCCGGCCGGCGTCGGCGCGTAAACAGCGGGTCGTCGGTACGAACCATCGGGCGCTTGCGGGCGCCCGATGTTCTTTGGGGGCATCCCGGCCCTGGTCGCTACACGCCCAGGTATTGCAGCAACCGAGGTTCGTCGTCGATGAAGGCCTGCGACGTGCCCGTCCAGGCCACGCGGCCCTTCTCCACGATGGCGTGGCGGTCGGCCGTGGCGAGCAGCGGCTCAAGATTCTTGTCGATGCACAGCACCGCCAGGCCCGTGCGCTTCAGGCTTTCCAGCGCCTGCCAGATTTCTTCGCGCACCACCGGCGCCAGGCCCTCGGTGGCCTCGTCCAGGATCAAGAGGCGCGGGTTGGTGAGCAGCGCCCGGCCGATGGCCAGCATCTGCTGTTCGCCGCCCGACAGGTGGCTGCCCAGGTGGCGCGCGCGTTCGCCCAGCCGCGGGAACAGGCCGTAGACCCGGTCCAGCGTCCAGGGGGCTGCCAGGCCCTGGCGGTTGTGGGCGGTGGCGACCAGGTTTTCGCGCACCGACAGGTTGGGAAACACGTGGCGGCCTTCGGGCACCAGGCCGATGCCGCACTGCGCCACCTTGTACGAGGGCAGCGTCGTGATGTCACGGCCGTCGAACGCGATGGCGCCGCGGCTGGCGCGGTTCAGGCCCATGATGGCTTTGACGGTGGTGGACTTGCCCATGCCGTTGCGCCCGAGCAGCGTCACGAATTCGCCCGGCCCGATGTCCAGGTCGATGCCGAACAGCGCCTGGCTGGCGCCGTAGTGCGCGGTGACGCCGCGCAGCGACAGCAGCGGCGTGGCGGGCGTGGTCGGGCCGGCCAGAGGCGCCCCGGCATGCCGGGCGTTGTCCACGGTGGCGCTCACGGTGTTGTCTGCCGCGTGGTTCATGCCGTCGCTCCCGCCAGGGCGCCTGGCGCGCGGCGCCCGGCATGGCCGCGTTCGCTGCCCAGGTAGCATTCGCGCACCTGCGGATCGCGACGGATGTCGTCGGCGCTGCCGCAGGCCAGGGCGCGGCCGTACACCAGCACCGTGATGCGGTCGGACAGGGCAAAGACGGCTTGCATATCGTGTTCCACCAGCAAGATGGTGTATTGCCCGCGCAGCCGTTGCAGCAGCCGCGTCATGGCTTCGGATTCGTGCTGGCTCATGCCCGCCATGGGCTCGTCCAGCAGCAGCAGGGTGGGCTGGCACGCCAGTACCATGGCCAGCTCCAGCTGGCGCAGTTCGCCATGCGCCAATTCGCCGGCCGGGGTGTTGGCGCGGGCCGCCAGCCCGGCCAGTTCCAGCGCCTGGTGCGCCGGATCGCGCAGCGCGGGCGTGGCCAGCACCGGCCGCCAGAAGCGAAAGCTGTGGCCGCGCCGCGCCTGCACCGCCATGATGACGTTTTCCAGCGCGGTAAAGGGCTTGAACACGGAAGTGATCTGGTACGAGCGCGCCAGGCCGTGGCGCACGCGCTTGTCGACCGGCATGCGGGTCACATCCACCCCGTCGAGCCGCACGCGGCCGCCGTCGGGCCGCAGTTCGCCGCTCAATTGGCCGATCAGCGTGGTCTTGCCGGCGCCGTTGGGGCCGATGACGGCGTGCAGTTCCCCGCTGGGCACGTCCAGCGACAGGTCATCGGTGACGGTCAGGCCGCCGTAGCGCTTGACCAGGTTTTCCACGCGCAGGGTGCTCATCGCGGTTCTCCGGTGGGGCGTGGCGCGGGCCGCAGGCCGCCCAGGCGCCAGGGCTTGTCCGACAGGCCGCCATACAGGCCGCGGCGCGACACCAGCACCACTGCCACGATGAACAGACCCATCACCAGCATCCAGTGGTCGGTCAGCAGCTTCAGGCCTTCTTCGAGCAGCAGGAACGCCAGGGCGCCCGCGACCGGGCCGAACAACGTGCCCAGGCCGCCCAGCGCCACCATCACGATCAGTTCGCCCGAAGTCGTCCAGGCCAGGTACGACGGCGACACGTACAGCGTCAGGTTGGCCAGCAGCACGCCGGCCACGCCGCACACCATGGCCGATATGACGTAGGCCGCCAGCCGGTAGCGCAGCGTGGCAAAGCCCAGTGCGCGCATGCGCCGCTCGTTGGCCTGGCAGCCGCGCAGCGCCATGCCGAAGGGCGCGTGCACCAGACGGTGCAGCGCGGCCAGCGTGAGCAGCAGCACGCCAAATGCGGCCAGGTACAGCGCCAGCGGCGTATCCAGCCGGAACAGGCCGAAGTCGCTGCCCGAAAACAGCGACATGCCATCGTCGCCGCCAAAACCTTCCAGCCCCGTCGCCAGGAAATAGAACATCTGCGCGAAGGCCAGGGTGATCATGATGAAGGCGATGCCTGACGTGCGCATCGCGACGTAACCGCTGACCAGCCCGACCACGGCGCAGGCGCCCAGGGCGGCGGCCAGGTGCAGCCAGCCGTTGTCGATGCCGTAGTGGTTCAGTACGCCCACGGCATAGGCGCCCAGGCCCAGGTACAGCGCATGGCCGAAGCTGACCATGCCGCCATAGCCCAGCAGCAGGTTCAACGCCAACGCCGCGATGCCGTACACCAGCACACGGCCGAACAGCGCCAGCAGAAAGGGTTCGCCCTGCCACTGCGCATACAGCGGCACCAGGGCCAGCGCCAGCAGCAGGATGCCGGCGGCCAGCTTGCGTGCAGAAAGTTCAAGCATGTTGCGCGCCCCTTATCCGTGCCGCACGGGAAACAGGCCTTGCGGCCGCATCGCCAGCACCAGCGCCATGACGATATAGATCAGCATCGATGCGATCGCCGGGCCAGCCGCGTTGGCGGCGGCGGGCGACAGCGCCGCGCGCAGCAGGGCCGGCAGCAGCGCGCGGCCCAGCGTGTCGATCAGCCCCACCATCAGCGCGGCCAGGAAGGCGCCGCGTACCGAGCCGATGCCGCCGATGACGATCACCACCAGCGTCAGGATCAGGATCGGCTCGCCCATGCCGGTCTGTGCCGACAGGATCGGCCCGGCCATCAACCCCGCCACGCCGGCCAGCACCGCGCCCAGCACGAACAGCAGCGTGTTCAGCCGCGCGATGTTCACGCCCAGCGCGCCCACCATCATGCGGTCGGTCGACCCCGCGCGGATCAGCATGCCCAGCCGGGTACGGTGGATCAGCACATAGCAGCCCGCGGCCACCGCCAGGCCTGCCACGATGATGAGAAAGCGGTAGAGCGGATACGTGACGCCCAGAAGGTCGATGGTGCCGGACAGCCACGACGGCAGTCCCATGCTGATGGGCGCGGGACCCCAGATGATGCGCGTGAGCTCGTTGAAGAACAGGATGAAACCGAAGGTGGCCAGCACCTGGTCCAGGTGTTCGCGCGGATACAGCCGCGCCAGCGCGATGCGGTCCAGCAGCAGCCCCAGCAGCGCCATGCCGGCCACCACGGCGGCGGCCGCCAGCAGGAACGAGCCGGTGTGGCGGAACACGGTGGCCGCGATGAAGGCGCCCATCATGTAGAGCGAGCCGTGCGCCAGGTTGATGAAGTTCATGATGCCGAACACCAGCGTCAAGCCGGCGGCCAGCAGGAAAAGCAGGATACCCAGTTGCAGGCCGTTCAGGGCCTGCACCAGCAGCAGCGTCGCGGACATGGAGCCTTACCTCTCATCTGCCTGGGCGGCCCGGTTGCGCGGGCCGCCAGGGCTTCATTTCATGACGCACTGCGTGGCGTACTGGTCCGATACCTTGGACAGGTCGGGAAAGATGGGGCCCTTGTTGACGAAGCCCACCTTGCCGTCCGCGCCCTGCGCCACGTCGGCACGGAAGAAGCCGGCCACCGGGAAGTGATTGGGCTGGTAGCGGAATTCACCGCGCACCGATTGGAAATCGGCGGCTTCCAGCGCGCGGCGCAGCGCGTCCTTGTCGTCGACCTTGCCGCCGGTGCGCTTGAGCGCCGAGCCGATCAACTGCGCCGCATCCCACGATTGGGCGGCGTAGCTGGAAGGCTCGCGGCCGTATTTCTGCCGGAATGCGGCGGCAAAGGCCTTGTTGGCGGCGTTGTCCAGGTCAGGCGAGTACGGCACGTTGGTGACCGCGCCCAGGGCGTCCTGCCCCAAGGCGGGCAGCGTCGCGCCGTCGATGGTGTCGACCGACAGCAGCGGGATCTTGCCGAACAGGCCCGCCTGACGGTACTGCTTGACGAAGTTCACGCCCATGCCGCCGGGAAAGAACACATAAGCGGCATCTGGCTTGGCGTCGGCCAGGGCGGCCAGTTCCACCGAGTAGTCGGGCTGGTTGACCTGGGTGAACACCTCGTTGACGACCTGGCCCTGGTAGAAACGCTTGAAGCCGGCCATGGCGTCTTTGCCGGCCTGGTAGTTGGGCGCCAGCAGGTAGACCTTCTTGAAGCCCATCTGGTTGGCCATTTCGCCACTGCCTTCGTGGCGCTGGGTGTTGTTCCACGAGGTCGAGAAAAAGAAGGGCGAACAGTCCTTGCCGGCCAGGTTGGTGGGGCCGGCGTTCGAGCCCACCAGGAACACCCCGGCGCTGGTGACAGGCCGCGCCACGGCCAGCATCACGTTGGAATACACCACGCCGGTGATGATCGGCACCTTGTCGCTTTGCACCAGCTTGCGAGCGGCCTGCACGCCGACTTCGGGCTTGAACTGGTCGTCTTCCTTGATGACCTGCACGGGCACGCCGCCCAGCTTGCCGCCGCCTTGTTCCACGGCCAGCATGAAGCCGTCGAGCTGATCCTGCCCCAGCACCGAGCCGGGGCCGGTCAACGTTGTGAGCAGGCCGATCTTGACGTCGGCCCAGGCGGGCGCGCCGTGGGCCAGGCCCAGGGCCGCCAAGGCGGCCAGCAGATGGATGCGTTTCATGGTGATTCCCCTTGCGTTGCCGTGTCTCACGGTCATGTGGTGGCGATGCAGCGTTCAGCGGCCCAGGCCAAAGAACGCCACGGTGTTGCTGAACAGAATCTTCTGCTGCACGGCCGGCAGCAGGTCGGAATGCGAAACCAGTTTGCCGACTTCCTGTTCGCCCAGCGGGTACGGGTAGTCGGACCCCAGCAGCACGCGGTCTTCGCCCATCACGTCGATCAACAGGCGCAGCGAACGCGGGTCGAACACGGCGCTGTCGACGTAGAAGCGGTCGGTGTAGGACGAAGGCAGTTGCGGGCAGTCTTGGCGAATGATGTCGCGATGGCGCCAGGCGTTGTCGACGCGGCCCAGCAGAAAGGCAAAGCTGCCACCGCCGTGCGCGAAGCACAGCTTCAGGCTGCGCGGAATGCGCTCGAAGGCGCCGGACAGGATCAGCGACAGAATGCCAAGCTGCGTTTCGGCGGGCATGGCGACCAGCCAGGGCAGCATCCATTTCTTCATGCGGCCGTCGGTCATCATGTCCCAGGGGTGCACGAGCACCGGGATGTCGTCGTGGGCGCAGTGCACCAGGAACTGCACCAGCGTGTCGTCATCAAGGTCGCGCGGGCCGACGTGGTTGCCGATCTGCACGCCCAGGTGGCCGGCGGCGCGGGCGCGCGAGGCTTCGCGGCAGGCCAGGTCCAGGTCTTGCAGCGGCACCTGGGCCAGGGCCTTCAGGCGGGCAGGGGCGTGGGCGCAGTGTTCCAGCGCCAGGTCGTTCATGCGGGCGGCCCAGTCGGCCGCGGCCTGGGCCGGGTAGGTGTAGCCGAACATGACGGGGGTGGCGCACAGGATCTGCACGTCAACGCCGTGGCGGTCCATCTGCGCGACGCGCAGGGCCGGGTCCCACAGGGTGGCGTCGACGGGGCGGAAGGGGCGGTCGCCGGCCATGATCTGGCCGGTCGAGCCATCGCCGTCGCGCCGCAGCCAGGGGGCATTGACGGGGTCGAGCGCGGCCGCTTCCTGCCGCGTGATCGGCGGAAAGAAGTGGGCGTGCATGTCGATTTTCTGGGTCATGGGCAAGGCGTGCAAAAGGCGTGGGATGAAGGCGGCTTGTCGCGGGTTGGGCAACGGGATGTGCGAGGGCAAGCGCGGATCAGGCAAGCGGCTGTCGTTGGGCAGACAGCCAGGGTCAAACCAAGGCGCGGGGTCAGGCGGGCGCGGGCTGCGTGGCTGGGGCTTGCGCCTTGCCGGGGTGGATGGCGCCGCAGCCGGGGCAGGTGCGTTTCTGTTCGCTGCCGTAAAAGCCCTGGAACAGGGGCGGCAGGTCGGTGACGATGCTTTTCAGTTGGACTTCGACGCGGTGCACCAGGTGGCCGCAGTGGGGGCAATACCACTCGAAGCCGTCGAGCAGGCCCTGCGGGCGCTGGCGTTCGATGACCAGACAGGCGCTGTCGGTTTCAGGGCGCTGGGGGGAATGGCGCACGTGGGGGGGCAACAGGAAGATGTCGCCTTCCTTGAGGTCGACGCGTTCGGGCTTGCCGTCGATCCACAACGAAAGCCAGGCGTTGCCGCGGACCTGGTAGAAGAATTCCTCGAGCGGGTCGTCGTGATAGTCGGTGCGGTGGTTGGGGCCGCCGACGACGGTGACGATGAAGTCGGCGTCCTGCCAGATCTGCTGGTTGCCGACGGGGGGCTTGAGCAGGTGGGCGTGGTCCTGGATCCAGCGTTGGAAGTTCAGGGGCGGGCCGTAGGCGGGCATGTCGATCTCCGGGGAGGCTTGGGCTTGCTTTGATGATGGGAGTCTAGGCGGGTGGGGGGGCGGGGGGACAATAGAAATTGTGTGATCAGATATGCGGGTTATCTATCGCGGGGTTTCCCTTAGGGGTTCTTTTGGGGCTTTCCTTTATTGCTTGTGTGGTTGTTGGTGATTGCTAATGTGATAGTTGGGGTGCTGATGGTGGGGTGGGTTCTTAAGTCGCGCGGCGTCGTGGCGGGAGGCGAACGCGGGGCTACGATTGCGGTCCGGAGCCTTCGCTCCGGACTGCCCCTTCGTCATCGTCGTTGTCGCCTTCGGCGACTGCCTTCCGATTCCCTCGGGCGCAATCTACACGCCCCGCGTTCGCCTCCCGCCACGACGCCGCGCTGGCGTTGGGATCAGCTTTACGGGTGGGTGGATAGCGGATGGTTGGGGGGGGCGTTGCGGCGGTGGGGGGAAAGCGAGGGGGTGGGGCGGTGGCGGGCTTCGCCCGCCGTTGTGGGGGGGAGGGGCTTGTGTGGCGCGTTTGGGATGGCGGCTGGAGTTGGCGTGGCCGTCTATTCGGTTGTTGGTGTTGGGGCGCGTTGTGCCGTGATTTGCTTCAGGTAGTCCACCAGGCGTTGGCACGCGGGGGTCAGGGGGCGGTCGGCGCGGATGGAGTAGCCGACGTCGCCGAAGGTGCCGAAGACGGTGGTGGGCAGGCGGGCGAGCAGGCCCATGGTGAGGAATTGGGCGGCGGCGTCGTAGGGGATCAGGGCCAGGGCGTCGCTGTGCATCAGGATGCCGATGTTGGTCAGGAGCGAGAGCGACTCTACGTGGCGGGCGGGCAGGCGCAGGCCGGCGTCGAAGAAGGTGCGTTCTATCGAGGCGCGCAGGGGGGAAGTGGGGGCGGGCAGGATCCAGATGTGGTCGATCAGGTCGGGCAGGGCGATCTGGGAGGCGCGGGCCAGGGGGTGTTGGGCGCCGACGACCAGGCACAGGTCTTCGCGGTAGAGCTTGTGGTGGTCGACGGCGACGCCGGAGATCGAGGCCATGTCGGGGCCGGGCAGGCGGCCGACGACGATGTCGACGTCGCCGGTAGCCAGGGCGGGCAGAAGCTGGGCCGAAGGGCCTTCGCGGACGGTGACCTGGATGCCGGGGTGGTCGGTCATGAGGCGGGCGATGGCTTCGGGCAGCAGCTTGGCGGACGCGGCGATCAGGGTGCCGACGACGACGTGGCCGCTGGCGCCGCCCAGGACGGCGTCGATGTCGTCGGCCATGTAGCGGATCTCGGCCATCATGGCGTGCACGCGGCGGCCCAGGACCAGGGCCAGTTCGGTGGGGGTGACGCCGCGGTTGGAACGTTCGAACAGGGTGGCGCCGAAGAAGGCTTCCAGGTCGTGGATGGCCTTGGTGACGGTGGGCTGGGTCAGGTGCAGTTCGCTGGCGGCGCGCGACAGCGAGCGGCGCGCCAGCACGCGTTCGAAGATCTGCAGCTGGTGCAGTTTCAGCTTGTGGCTGAGCGCGTTGGGCGTGATGCGGAAGTTCGACATGCGCGCGGCCGTCCCGGCGGGGCGCCGGGGGCGGGGATCCTGTTCCGAAGGAAAAGCCGGAGGGCGGTCGCGCGCCATGGCCGTGCGCGGGGAAGGCTTAACGCGCGAGCGGCTTGTAGGCGACTGCCTTGATTTCAATCAGCAATTGCGGGTGCGGCAGCTGATGCACCGCCACGGTGGTGCGTGCCGGCCCATCGGCGTCGAAGAACTCGCCGTAGACCTGATTGTAGCCACCGAAGTCGTTCATGTTGACCAGGAAAGTACTGATCTCGACCAGGTCGGCAAGGCCGGCGCCGGCGGTGGCCAGGATGTCGCGGATGTTCTCGATGACGGCGCGGGTCTGCACGCGGATGTCGAGCGTGGCCGTGCCCAGCGCGTCGACCTCGGCGCCGGCGATGCGGTTGTCGGGCAGGCGCGAGCTGGTGCCGGAGACGAACAGGAAGTCGCCGGCACGCTTGATGTGGGGATACTTGCCGCGGGGCGTGGCTTTGCCGGCGACGACGGTGGCGCTGACGGGGGCGGTGGTCATGGTGGTTTCCTTGGAGGCTTAGAGCTTGATGCAGACGTTGGTGGGTTCGGTGTAGAAGTGCAGCGAATGGCGGCCGCCTTCGCGGCCGATGCCGGACAGGCCGCTGCCGCCGAAGGGCGTGCGCAGGTCGCGCAGGAACCAGCAGTTGACCCACGCCAGGCCAACCTTCATCGCCTGGGCCACGCGGTGGCCGCGGGTCAGGTTCTGGGTCCAGACGGCGGCGGCCAGGCCGTAGCGGGTGTCGTTGGCCAGGCGGATGGCCTCTTCTTCGGTGTCGAAGGGGGCCACGTGGCAGACGGGGCCGAACACCTCTTCCTTGATGCAGCGCGCGGTCTCGGGCAGGCCGGTCCAGATGGTGGGCTGCACGTAGGCGCCAGCATCGCGGGCGTCGCCGAATTCGGGGATGCCGCCGCCGGTGACGACGGTGGCGCCTTCTTCGCGGGCCAGCGCGAAGTACGACAGCACTTTCTCGCGGTGTTCGCGCGACACCAGCGGCCCCATGCCGGTGGCGGGATCGTCGGGCCAGCCGATGCGCAGCGCCTGCGCGCGCTCGGCCAGTGCGGCGACGAAGCGCTCGAAGATCGGGCGTTCGACGTACACGCGTTCGGTGCACAGGCAGACCTGGCCGCAATTGGCGAAGACCGAACGCGCGGTGCCTTCGACCGCCGCGTCGAAGTCGGCGTCGGCGAACACCAGCGCCGCGTTCTTGCCGCCCAGTTCGAACGACACGGGTTTCACACCCGGCGCCACGGCGCGCATGATGGCCGCGCCGGTGGCGGATTCGCCGGTGAAGGTGATGCCGTCGATGTCGGGATGCGTGGTCATGAATTCGCCCGCGGACCCCGGGCCGAAGCCATGCACCAGGTTCAGCACGCCGGGCGGCAGGCCGGTGTCGCGCGCCACTTCGGCCAGCAGGGTGGCGGTGGATGGCGTCACTTCCGATGGCTTCATGATGACGGTGTTGCCAAAGGCCAGCGCGGGCGCGACCTTCCAGGTCAAGAGCAGCAGCGGCAGGTTCCACGGCGAGATCACGCCCACCACGCCCAGCGGCTTGCGATAGGCGTAGTTCAGCGCCTGGCGGCCGTCGGGCGTGTCGGTCATGTAGCTTTCCATGTCCAGTGTGCGGGCCAGTTCGGCAAAAGCGCGAAAGTTGGCCGCGCCGCGCGGAATGTCGATCTGGCTGGCCCAGGACACTGGCTTGCCGGTATCGCCGATCTCGGCCTGCAGGAAGTCGTCGAAGCGGCGATTGATGCCGTCGGCCAGCGCCAGCAGATGGTCGGTGCGGGCGGCGACCGGCAGCGCGGCCCAGGCGGGCAGGGCGCGGTGCGCCGCGGCCACGGCGCGGTCGACCTGTTCGCGGCTGGCCTCGTGGGCTTGCGCGATCAGGGCGCCGTCCACCGGGCTGTGCTTGTCGAAGGTGGACGCGCCGTCTTCGAAACGGCCGTCGATGTAGTTGCGCAGTTGGCGGATCGTCATGATCGAGATTCCAGAAGAGGCCGTGGCGGTCGGACGACCGGACAGGCTTTGCGTATAAAGTACGTATACGTACTATTATGGCGATAGTAAGGAGCCGGCCAGGTGAAGTCAATGCAGGGTTTTGCCGGAGGACGCGAGGTCAGCGCCTACAATCGCCACGCGTATTTCAAGGAACCGCCCGATGCCCGCATCCCGTTCAGCCCCGCCTCAAGCGTTACAGGATTTCGACCTGACCCAGGTGGCATCCCACCTGCTGCGGCGCGCCCATTTCCGGGCCGAAGGGTTGTTTGCCCAGGCGTTTCCCGAAGAAGACCTGACGCCGCGCCAGAAGGCGCTGCTGATCACGGTGCATCAGAACCCCGGGGCCACGCAAAGCCGCATCGCCGAGCTGATCGCGCTGGACCGCAATTCCTTCGCGGAAATGATCGCGCGCATGACGGCCAAGGGCTACGTGCGCCGCACGCGCTCGGCACAGGACGCACGCGCCTACGCGCTGGAAATCACCGACGAGGGCATGGCGTTGCTGGCCCGCGTGCTGCCGCGGGACGCCGAGGTCGAGGCCGAAGTGCTGGCGCCGATTCCGCCCGAACTGCGGCCCATGTTCTTGAAGTGCCTGCGTCTGATGGCAGGGCTGGAGCCGGCAGAGGCGCCGTAAGGCGGGTGGCGTCAGGGGGCAGGCGGCTTGGGCGGGAGCGAGGGATCGGGTGCGTGTGCAGTCGGGGCGGCACCCTCTGACGTGCCCGGCGAAGCGGGCGGCGTCGATGCCGTGGCCGAAGCGGTGCCGGGCGATGCGGCAGGTGCCGAAGGTGTAGCAGGCGTCGCAGGCGCAGGCATGGCCTCGGCATCCGCCACCGCTTCTTCCTTCTTGGCCGCGCGGCCGAAGCGCAACGCGAACTGGCGCGTGAACACCGCGCCGAAAAAGAAGATCTGCGCCGAGTAATAGATCCACAGCAGCAGCGCAATCAACGAGCCCGCCGCGCCATAGGCCGACACGGCGGCCCCACGGCTGAGATACACCCCGATACCCCACTTGCCCACCAGGAACAGCGCCGCCGTCACGATGGCGCCGGGAATGACGTCGCGCCAGGAAATCCGCGCGCTGGGCAGCAGCTTGAAGATCACCGCGAACAGCGCCACCACCACCGAGAACGAGAAGGCGGTGGAAATCCAGTCGGCCACGGTGGCAAAGGCGGACGCGGCCCACAGGTCGCCGTAGTACTTGCGCGCCGCGCCCAGCGCCGCGTTCACCGTCAGCGAAATCAGCAGGAACAGCGCCAGCACCAGCACCAGGCCGAACGACAGCATGCGGCTGCGCACCATGCCTTGCAGCCCGCCTTTCTGGTTGGCCGACACTTCCCACAGATCGTCCAGGCTGGCCTTCAGCTCGGCGAACGCCGTAGTGGCGCTGAAGATCAGCACGAAAATCGAGATCAGCGCGGCGATCCAGCCGCCGCCCGATTCATGCGCGCTGGCCAGCACCGTCTGGATCACCTCGGCGCCGCGCTCACCCGTCAGGTCGCGCAGCGACGAGAACAATTCCGATCGCACCGCGTCTTCGCCAAAGAAGGCGCCCGCCACCGCAATTACCAGAATCAGCATCGGCGCCAGCGAAAACACCATGTACAGCGCCAGCGCGGCGCCCTTGCTGGACGCGCGGTGGGTCGACCACTGGTTGGCGGAATCCATCAGCAGCCCGCCGATCTCGGACGGGCGCAGGGCACGCAGGCTCTGGGGTAGACGCATGGGACTGGGCTCGGGCTTGGGATCCCTCATTGTAGGGACGCATGCGTCGCGGCGAAACCCGCAACTTGTAGGCAAGTGTTCCGACTCGGGACACCGGCGCGCCGCAGAACCGGGCGGCCAGGAACGCTTTGCACAAAAAGAAAAACCCCCGGGGCGAAGGTCCGGGGGTTTCTCGGGGTACTGTTCCCCGGCCGAAGCCGGGGAGGCCTTGCAAGGTAAGCGGGACTTAGAAGTCCATGCCGCCCATGCCGCCCATGCCACCCGGCATGGCCGGGGCAGCGGGCTTGTCTTCGGCCAGTTCGACCACGGCGGCTTCGGCCGTCAGCAGCAGGCTGGCGACGGAGGCAGCGTTTTGCAGGGCGGTGCGGGTCACCTTGGTGGGATCCAGCACGCCTTGCTCGACCAGGTCGGTGTACTCGCCGGTCGCGGCGTTGTAGCCGTAGTTGCCCTTGCCGTTCAGCACGTTGCTGACCACGACGCTGGCTTCTTCGCCGGCGTTCGTGACGATGGTGCGCAGGGGCTCTTCCACAGCGCGCAGGATCAGCTTGATACCGGCGTTCTGGTCAGGCGTGTCGCCCTTCAGGTCAGCGATGGCTTGCTTGGCACGCAGCAGAGCCACGCCGCCACCAGCCACGACGCCTTCTTCCACAGCAGCGCGGGTAGCGTGCAGGGCATCTTCGACGCGGGCCTTCTTTTCCTTCATTTCGACTTCGGTGGCAGCGCCAACGCGAATCACGGCAACGCCGCCGGCCAGCTTGGCCACGCGTTCTTGCAGCTTTTCACGGTCGTAGTCGGACGTGGCTTCTTCGATCTGGATACGGACTTGCTTGACGCGAGCCTCGATCGACTTGCTGTCGCCAGCGCCGTCGATGATCGTGGTGTTTTCCTTGCCCACTTCGATGCGCTTGGCTTGGCCCAGTTCAGCCAGGCCGGCCTTTTCCAGCGACATGCCGGTTTCTTCGGAGATCACCGTGCCGCCCGTCAGGATGGCGATGTCTTCCAGCATGGCCTTGCGGCGGTCGCCGAAGCCCGGAGCCTTGACGGCGGTGGTCTTCAGGATGCCACGGATGTTGTTCACCACCAGGGTGGCCAGCGCTTCGCCTTCGACGTCTTCGGCGATGATCAGCAGCGGACGGCTCGACTTGGCGACTTGTTCCAGCACGGGCAGCAGGTCACGGATGTTGCTGATCTTCTTGTCGAAGATCAGGACAAACGGGTCTTCCAGCACGGCAACTTGCTTTTCCGGGCTGTTGATGAAGTAGGGCGACAGGTAGCCGCGGTCGAATTGCATGCCTTCGACGACGTCCAGCTCGTTTTCCAGCGACTTGCCGTCTTCGACGGTGATGACGCCTTCCTTGCCGACCTTGTCCATCGCGTCAGCGATGATCTGGCCGATGGAGGAATCGCTGTTGGCCGAGATCGAGCCGACTTGAGCGATTTCCTTGCTGGTCGTGACCGGCTTGGATTGCTTCTTCAGTTCGGCGACGGCGGCGGCGACAGCCTTGTCGATGCCGCGCTTCAGGTCGATCGGGTTGAAACCGGCGGCAACGTACTTCAGGCCTTCCTGAACGATGGCCTGGGCCAGCACGGTGGCGGTGGTGGTGCCGTCACCGGCGTTGTCGGAGGTCTTGGAGGCAACGTCCTTGACCAGCTGGGCGCCGATGTTTTCGAACTTGTCCTTCAGTTCGATTTCCTTGGCGACGGACACGCCGTCCTTGGTCACGGTCGGGGCGCCGAACGAGCGCTCCAGCACGACGTTGCGACCCTTGGGGCCCAGGGTGGTCTTGACAGCGTTGGCGAGGACATTCACGCCGCGGACGATGCGCACACGGGCGTCGTCACCGAACAATACTTGCTTGGCAGCCATTTGTTAGCTTCCTTCGAAAATTCGTTTGAGGCAGGGTTTACTGGACCACGGCGAGGATTTCGTCCTCGCGGATGACGAGCAGCTCTTCGCCGTCAACCTTCACGGACTGGCCGGCGTACTTGCCGAACAGAACCTTGTCGCCAGCCTTCAGGTCGACCGGCAGAATCTTGCCGTCTTCGGTCTTCTTGCCGGGGCCGACGGCCACGACTTCACCCTGGTCGGGCTTTTCAGCGGCGCTGTCGGGGATGACGATGCCCGACGCAGTCTTGCGCTCGTTTTCGAGGCGTTTGACGATCACGCGATCGCCCAGGGGACGCAAGGCCATGAGGAACTCCTGTTACTTAAGAAGAAAGTGAATGATCGGTTTGGCCCGGGAGACTGTTAGCACTCACCGGAGTCGAGTGCTAATTATAGGGATGATGTGGTGGGGTTCAAGGGGGCGGGGGCGGGCTGTTACATCTTGGGAGGGGCGGAGGGGCCCTGAAGAATGTAACTGCGCAGGGCGTTGCCCGTGGCTGGCAATAGATCAGCCGGCCGGAAGGCGCTGGCTTGCGCCTCGGCGATCGGCGTTGCACCGACCGCCAGCAGGGCGCCGCGGCGCGTCAGCGGGAGATTCCCGCGTCGAAAACGCAGCCTACGAAAATGTAGCCTGACACTTTAAATGACCCCGGGCGCTTGCCATCAACCGCCATAGCATTGTGCGTAAGTAAAGTCGACCAGGCGCTTGTCTGAGGCATCCTGTGGCGTGGACGGCTCTACTTGGAAATGCCCGAACATGTCGTCGTTGCAGATCCTCACGTTCTTGCGCTGCGTACCTTCCTGCAATACGCAGGAGCCGCCAAAACTGTGATTGCTCCCAGCGACGCCAACCGGTAGATCAATCAGCTGGCTGCAACCGATGATGCGGCCTTTTTGCTTCTGATGCGCCAACGATTGGTTGAACGATTCAACGCGGGCGTTGGGATCACGAATCGGCACGACATTGACGCATTCGCCACTAGCGGTTTGCTTGCCCGGCAGCTTGCAGTCTGAGTACACCTCGCCATTGGCGATATGTTTGTCATTACGCGCCAGCATGGCGATGCGGGCTGTGTATGCCTGCTGCAGGCACGCGCTGTCTTGACACACGTCGCGAGCGTATTTGATCCAGTTGCGCTGTTCTTTAGCCAACTCTTTCTTGCCATAGGCATCGGTTGCGGCCTGTGCTGTTTCATAGGCCCCTTTCAATTTCCCATCCAGCGCGGATGTCTCGGCATCGCTGCAGATCAACCTTTCCGTCGTGCTCACGGCCTTTTTGCAATCAAAACTGGCGGCCTGGGCGCCAGTCCATAGCGTTGCAAGGCCCAACGTCAAGAGAAGCGTCATCGCAGCTGTAGACCGTATCTTCAGTGCGTAAGCGGGTGAGCGTGTGGAATGCGGCTGGGTCATGATCCTATCTTCTCAAGTTGGATGTCGACGATGTCTTGCGTACAGCGCGACACATCTTCCTCGTGCCACGTCAAATCAGCTTGACCGAGCTGATGCACAACTCTGGTCTTGTGATCTTGTCGCTGGAGCATCAGAGGCATTCTTATTTAGATACCCGGCTCAGTTTTTACCAGATTCAAGCTGGCGCCTGTGCCTTTACCAACTGAAGCGGCAGGCAGACCAAGGCGACCGGCCCGAAGGGGATGATCAGAAACCCATACGGGCCCGCCCAGAACGGCATCGCGCGGCCGCTTCGGCGCCGCCGTCGTAGACGTAGCCTGGCACCTTGAATTCCCCGCATCGACACGTCGATCAGGAGGTCGCCAGTAGTACCGAGGTCAGCGCTACGGTGCCTCGATCTCTTTTTCCTTCTGCTTCTCTTTGTCCTTTTTTTCGCCATCGTAGTGAGACTTGATGGCGAGGAACATGCCCGTGCCCAGGACGAGAAGCTTGAACGTACCGAAGATTACAGGGACCCAGAAATTCATCATTGCCTCAAAACGCTGCTTCAGGTGGGGAGGGGCGAGCGTGAGCGCCCACCTCCCGATTGACGGTCAAATTCTACCGTCAAAATCCATACAATTTGTTGAATGTCTATCTTTGTATGGATTTTTAGCGCGATTTTTTGAGGAATAAAACCATACATAAGGGTGTTAGGCATCTGGCATGCTTGCATAAAAAAAGCAAACATGCCGGGCCCCTGCCGCAGCACCGGTCATTCGATCCGGATGTTGCCGTCCTTGATCACCTTCGCCCATTTGTCATGCTCTGCCTGCACGAACGCGGCGAAGTCGGCCTGGCTGCCGACTTTGGGTTCGCCGCCTTGCCGGCGGATCTGGTCCGCGACGGCGGGGGAGGCGAGCAGTTGCTCGGTCTCGTCATGCAAGCGGGCTACGATGGCGGCGGGCACCTTGACCGGGGCGAACAGCGCGAACCAGCCTTCCACCGAATAGCCGGGCAGGCCGGCTTCGGCGATGGTCGGGACGTTGGGCAACAAGGGCGAGCGCTGCGCCGAGGTCACGCCAAGCGCGACCAGCTTGCCGGCCTGGATATGCGGCAGGCACACAGGCAGGTTGCAGAACATCACCTGCACGCGGTTGCTCATCAGGTCCGGCAAGGGCTCGGCGCCGCCTTTGTAGGGAATGTGCACCATGTCGGTCTTGGACAGGGATTTGAACAGCTCGGCCGACAAGTGCTGGCTGCCTCCGGCGCCGCTGGAGGCATAGCTGTAATTGTTGGCCTTGAGTTCTTCGATCAGGCCTTTGACGTCGCGCGCCTTGACCTGCGGACTGACGACCAGTACGTTGGTCACCGAGGCGACATTGGCGACAGGCACGAAGGCCTGCATCGCATCGAATTTCAGGTTCGGGTAGAGGCTGGGATTGATGGCATTGGTGCTGGCCGCGCCCATCAGCAGCGTGTAGCCGTCGGGCGCGCTTTCCGCGACGTACCCCGCACCGATGTTGCCGCCGGCTCCGGCCTTGTTCTCGACGACGATCGCGGCGCCCAGGCGCTCTGACAGGCCCGTGGCCACGACCCGGGCCAACTGGTCGGTGGCGCTGCCCGGACCAAAAGGCACGATCAGGCGGATGGGCTTGTTCGGATACTGGGCGTCCGCGGCGTGCGCGGCCGGCGTGGCGGCCATTGTCAGAATGCCGGCCATCGTCAGGCCCGCGGCAAGTGCTGCCCTGCGGTGTTTCTGCATGAACATTGGTGTTCCCCTTGAGCTATGTGTGCTTCGCCCGCGCTATCCCGCGCGTGGCGGCGAATTCATAGTAAGGAGCGCCTATTCATAGATCCAATACAAATACTCCCGCGTATTAAGACGAAAATCGACCTTATCAGCTGCGAGGCCGATCGCGGTCATCAGAGAGATGCCTGGCACCGTTCTCGCGCCAGCCGCGGGGCGACGAGCACGGCAAGGCGTTCCGGCTGGAATGACTGTGCACCGGCGTTGACAACGCATAACTGAAAAGTTATAAATAAATCCATAACTTCTTGGCTATGAATTGGGTGAGATCAGCGTATGGATAGGGAGCCGGCTCGTGTTCTGTTTACCGCCTTGGGCGATTCGACCCGGCGGGCGATTTTTCAGCAGCTCACGCTTGAAGGTGAGCTGACGGTTGGCCGCTTGACCGATCACGCCGGCATTTCCCAGCCGGCCGTCTCGAAACACCTGGCGGTGCTGCGGCACGCCGGGCTGGTGGAGGGGCGCAAGGAAGGGCGCGAAACGTACTACCACGCCACGTCGCAGGGGCTGGCCCCGTTGATCGACTGGCTGCAAGTCTATGGCGTCTTCTGGCGTGACCGGCTTGATGCCTTGTCCGACGTGCTGGACAGGATGGACACATGATGGCGACGCAAGACTCGCACAGCCTGGTGTTCAACAGGACCTTGCGGCATCCGCCAGAAAAAGTGTGGCGCGCGCTGACGCAGTCGTGGCTGATAGAAGAATGGCTGATGGCGAACGACTTCGTTGCCGAGGTCGGCCATCGTTTCACCGTGCGCGCCGCGCCGTTGCCGGGATGGTCGGGCATCACGCACTGCCAGGTCGTGGCCGTGGAATCGCCGCGATTGCTGGTCTATCGCTGGGGCGATGGCACCGAGTCGGCCAGCGGCTTGCAGACCACGGTCACGTGGACGTTGACGCCCGAAAGGGGCGGCACGCGGTTGCGTATGGAGCAGTCCGGCTTTCCGTCGCCGACCGCGCTCAGCTATGTGCGGCTGGGCCAGGCGTGGGCACGCTTTCTCGACAGGCTCGATAGCGTCGTGTCTCGCATCAGCGACTGATCACTCGTTTTCTTTTTTGTCTTTTCAGGGGCTGGCTGTCGGCCCCTGTGGCCAAGCTCGTCCTGCAAAAACGTCAGGCGGGAATTGTTTATGGAGCATTGCATGTCGAACGTCCAGATCGCGGTCATCTACCACAGCACCTATGGCCACACCGCCAGGCAGGCGCAAGCCGTGCGGGCCGGTGTGGAACGGGTCGAAGGCGCGCACGCGCTGCTGCTGACCACGGAACAGGCCCAGGCCCGCTGGGATGACCTGGCACAGGTGGACGGCATCATCTTTGGAACGCCTACCTATATGGCCAGCGCTTCCGCGGCGTTCAAGACCTTTCAGGAAGCCACTTCGCCCGCCGTGCTGTCCAAGGGCGCCGCCTGGCAGAACAAGCTGGCCGCCGGGTTCACGAACTCGGGCGCGCACGCGGGCGACAAGCTGGCCACGCTGATCCAGCTTGCCTTGTTTGCCGCGCAGCATGGCATGCACTGGATCAACATGGCCTTGCCCCCGGCCAACAACTCGGCGACCGGCTCCGAGCGCGACTTGAATCGCCTGGGCTTCTGGCTGGGGGCCGGCGCGCAATCCAACGTGGACCAGACCGCGGACACGGCGCCGCCGGAATCCGACCTGGAAACGGCAAGCCATCTGGGGCAGCGCGTGGCACAGGTGGCGCTGCAGATGGCTCGCGGCCGGGCAAATCAATAACCCAGCGCCCCGCCCGCCGGCGCCCGATTGTCGTGGCCGCCGAAGATCAGTCCGCGCTTTTCGTCCACCACGATGGCGTCGGCGACGCTCCAGTTTTCTTCCGTCGTGAAGCGGTGGCCCATCTTTTCGAGCATGGCCTGGGTGTCGGGCGACAAGGCGCCGGCTTCCAGGTAGGCCGTGTCCGGCAGCCACTGGTGATGGATGCGCGGGGCGTCGACGGCGGCCTGCACGTCCATGCCGTAGTCGATGACGTTGAGAATGGTCTGCAAGGTGGTGGTGATGATGCGCGGGCCGCCGGGGCTGCCGGTCACCATGAATACCTTGCCGTCCTTGAGCACGACCGTGGGCGTCATGGAGCTGAGCGAACGTTTGCCCGGGGCAATGGCGTTGGCCTTGCCTTGAATCAGGCCGAACACATTGGGCGCGCCTACCTTGGCGGTGAAGCCTTCCATGGTGTCGTTCAGGAAGAAGCCGGCGTCACCCGCGACTTTGCCCGTGCCGAAACGCAGGCCCAGCGAGTAGGTGACCGAGACCGCGTTGCCGGCCTTGTCGACGATGGAGTAGTGCGTGGTGTGGTTGCCTTCCTTGACCGGCACGCCGCCCTTGATGTCGGACGAAGGGGTGGCGCGGGCCGGGTCGATACTGGCCAGGACCTGTTTTGCGTAGGACTTGGAAATCAGGTTGTCGACCGGGTTCTGGACGAACCGCGGATCGCCGAGTTCGACGTTGCGATCGGCAAAGGCGCGGCGCAGGGTTTCGATATACAGGTGCGTGCTGGCTGCCGACCGCAAGCCCATGTCCTTGAGCGACACGTTCTCAAGCACGTTCAGGCTTTCGCACAGCGAGATGCCGCCTGAACTGGGAGGGGCGGCCGAAACCAGGGCGTAGCCCCGGTAGTTGCAGTGAATGGGCTTGTAGACCAAGGCCTTGTACTGCGAGAAGTCTTCCGCGGAAAAGATGCCGCCGCCCGCCTTGCTGGCGCGCACGGTTTCGTCGGCGATCCAGCCGCCGTAGAACGATTGCGGCCCTTGGTCGGCGATGGTTTGCAGGGTCTTGGCCAGGGCGGGTTGGCGGAAGCGTTCGCCGGCGCGGTAGGGGCGGTCTCCGTTCAGGAAATACTTCTTGGCGTAGGCATCCGTCTTGGCGAATGTGGTCAGCAGATCGGCGTGCGCGACCACGTCGTCCCACTGGGTCAGCACGTAGCCATCGCGCGCCAGTGCCACGGCGGGCATCACCAGCGATTTGCTGGGCAGGCTGCCAAAGTGTTCGCGCGCATATTCCAGCCCGGCGACGGTGCCGGGCACGGCGGCGCCCAGCCAGGACCGCGATACTGCTTCCTTGCGGACGTTGCCGTCCTTGTCCAGGTACATGTCGGCGCTGGCGGCCAGCGGCGCGGCTTCGCGGAAATCGACCATGGTCTCGCGGCCATCGGCCATGCGTATGACCAGGAAGCCGCCGCCGCCGAGGTTGCCGGCCTGGGGCAGGGTGACCGCCAGCGCATAGCCCACGGCGACGGCGGCATCCACGGCGTTGCCGCCCTGTTTCAGTACATCCACGCCGACCTGGCTGGCCAGTTTGTGGGCGCTGACCACCATGCCATTTTCTCCTTGGGCAGGGGGTGGCGATACCGCCTGTGCGGGTACGGCAAGAAGCAGCGCGCCAGCGCTGGCAATGGACGCGAACAGCGGACTACGGGTAAGGCCGTGCATGCAATGTCTCCTGATTATTATGGGTGTCGGCGCGCCCGGCGAGGGACGCTCCGCACAGCCATTCTGGAAGCGCGCCGGGCGGGCCACAAACGAAAAAAAATCCCGACGTCATTCCATGGCGGCATGCTGCGGCGCAAAAGCGGTTGGGGTCCGGCTACCTGGCAGCGCAGTGTGGCCGGGGGCAATCATCAAGACGTCAGGCCAACACAAGTCGGCTGGTCAGGCGCCCGCCCACACCGTCGGACGACGCGCATGCCAAGGCATCGTTTGCTCCAGTTGTCCGGCCAGGCGCAGCAGCACGTCCTCGCGGGCAAAGGCGGCTGCGAACTGCATGCCGATGGGCAGGCCGCTGCTCGCGGCGGTTGCCATGGGGACGGACATGGCGGGCGTGCCGGCCACGTTGAATATCGGTGTGAACGGCGAGTGCTGAAAGACGCGCGAGGTCCATTCCAGGCCATTCATTTGCGCCGCGCCGGCGCTGTACGTGCCCAGCGGCTGGGGCAATTGGGGCAGGGTGGGTGTCATCAGCACATCGACACGCTCGAACCAGCTGGCCACCGTCCGGGCCACGCTGTTGCGCACTTCCAGGGCGCCGGCGAAGTCGGATGCGCGTGCCTGTAGGCCATAGGCGTAGCAGGCCAGCGTCGAAGGCTCCAAGGTGCTGGCATCGATGCGGCGGCCGGTGGCCGACGCCAGGCCGTCGATCCAGCGCACCAGGGTGGCGCACCAGATCTGCGCGTTGGCATGCACGAAGGCTTCCCAGGACACACCCAGGTCGAAGGATGATTCTTCGATCTGATGGCCCTGCGCCTGCAAGTGCAAGGCCGCAAGCTGCGTGGCTTGCGCGATGTCGGCATCTACCGCGCCGGCATTCCAGGGCGTGCGCAGCAGGCCGATTCTCAAGCGCCCCGGGTCACGGCCGACCTGCGTTAGAAAGCGCTCGGCGGGTGCCGACGTGTAGTAGGGATCGCCAGGTGATTGGCCCTGTATGGCGTCCAGCAGCGCGGCGCTGTCGCGCACCGTGCGGCTCAGACCCAGCTGCACGCCGAACCCGGCGAACACTTCGTCCAGGCCGGGGCCGTGCGAACTGCGCCCGCGTGTGGGCTTCAGCCCGAACAGCCCATTGAACGCGGCGGGCACGCGGATGGACCCCGCGGCATCGGTGGCATGCGCCAGGGGCACGATGCCTGCCGCGACGGCGGCGCCCGCGCCGCCGCTCGACCCCCCGGCGCTGAGCAGCGGATTCCAGGGATTGCGCGTCGGCCCTGCCAGCGCCGATTCGGTTTCGGTGCTGAAGGCCATTTCGGGAGTGGTGGTGCGGCCGATGGTCTGCAGGCCTGCCGCCTTGAATCGGCTCATCAGGTACGAGTCTGCCGGGGCGACCAGGCCCGCCGCCAACCGGCTGCCCAGCTCGCTGCGCCGCCCCGCGTACGAGACGGCCAGATCCTTGATGAGAAAGGGCACCCCTGCCAGCGGACCGCTCGCCGGGGGCTGGGCAACGTCTGGCTGCCAGTGTTCGATGACCGCGTTCAGGCGCGGGTTCACCGTTTCGATGGCCAAGGCTGCCAAGGCGGCCAGCTCGGCGGCACTGACGTCGCCGCGGGCGACCAACTGTGCAAGGCCCACACCGTCGTGGGCGCTGTATTCGTTCAAATTCATGGCTTGTTCCAGAGAAGGGGTAGAGCAAAGATATCGGCTGGCGGCCAGTTTTATTAGCCCGTTTCAATGGCAAAGATTGAACCGTTCATGGGACAATCTGACGATGAACCGCGATATGAACGACACGCTGGTGTTTGTGCGCGTGGTACAGGCCGGCAGCTTCACTGCCGCGGCCCACGCGCTGCAGATGCCCAAGACCACCGTGAGCCGACGCGTCATGGCGCTGGAGCGCTTTATCGGTGCGCAATTGCTGCGACGCTCTACGCGGCGTCTGAGCCTGACCGAGGCGGGCGCCGTGTATTTCGAGAAGTGCAAGCAGGTGGCCGAAACTCTGGAAGCGGCCGAGTCCGCCGTCCAGCAGCTGCGTGACGGGCCTCGCGGATGGCTGCGCGTGACCTTGCCGTACTCGTTCGGCGTCAGCTGGTTTGCGCCATTGATTGCGGGCTTCAGAGCCCGTTACCCGGACATCCGGCTTGAGTTGCTGGCCTCACACGAGACGCTGGACCTGATCAAGGAAGAACTGGATGTGGCCCTGCGATTGGGTGCGCTGCCGGATTCCTCGCTGGTGGCTCGCCGCCTGGGCGGCTTTCCCACGGGCATCTACGCCAGCCCGGCCTACCTGGATCAGCACGGCTGCCCCCAAAGCCCTGATGATCTGGGCGATCACAAGGTGCTGTCCCTGCATCAGGGACAGCAGGACGTGGGGCATGTCTGGCCCCTGCGCCAGGGTAGCGGCCGGCTGCGCGGCTACCTGGTGAACCCGGTGGTGGTCGCGTCCGATCCGGCGCTGCTGCGCGATGCCGTGCTGGCCGGTGAAGGACTGACCTTGGCAATGGAAGCCAGCATGGCGGCCGACGTGGCCGAAGGGCGGCTGGTGCGGGTGCTTGCCCAATGGCAAGGACCCGTCCAGGAATTCCACGCCGTCACCCCGCGCGAGCGGCTGCCGTCGCCGAAGCTCAAAGCCTTCATCGACTACCTGCGCGAAGCTATCCGGCAGTAGGCGGCTGCGGCGAGCGCAGCGGCGTGGCGTCGGGAATTTTCAGCGTGTAAACGCTTAATGTTCCAGACAGGGAGAACCGCCTACAGTATTGAACGCATCGATTTCACGGTGCGATCAGGAGCGAGGCAATGAGAACAGGAAGATTCTTTTCGTACATCAAATGGGGGGTGCTGTGCGGGCCGTTGCTGTTGGCCGCGAACGGCTGTGCCACCCGCGAAGCCGCCAGTCCCCCGCCAGCGAAAGTGTCCAAGCTGGAGGCGCCGGTGAAGCGGGTCGCGGATCAGGTGCTTGCCGTGAAGGGGGCGGCTGGCGTGGGAGATCTTCCGCTGTATGCGTCGATGGACATCGTGGCCGCGGCCCCGAAGGTCTCGACCGTGCTGATCGTCATTCACGGCACGCTGCGCAATGCGGATACCTACTTCGACACCGGCAAGGAAATCCTGTCGGGGGCCGGCAAGCCGGACGGCAGCGTGCTGGTGGTGGCGCCGCAGTTCCTGACCGCGCCGGACGTCAAGCAATTCTCGATGCCGCCGCAGACCTTGATGTGGACGCAAGAGGGCTGGAAGAGCGGCGAACCTGCCATCGGGCCGGCGCCGATCAGTTCATTCGAGGCGATTGATGCCTTGCTGGATCACTTTGCGGACAAGCGTCTTTATCCCGCGCTGCGCAATGTCGTCGTGATGGGGCATTCGGCGGGCGCGCAGATCGTTCAACGTTATGCCGTGGTGGGCCAGGGCGGCAAGTTGCTGGCGCGCAAGGGCGTGCCGGTGCGCTTTGTGGTGGCGAACCCTTCCAGCTATCTGTACTTTAGCGACCAGCGGCCCAATCCTGCGCCCGCCGGCACGTGTCCCGCCGCGACGAAGTGGAAGTACCAGCTTGAGGGCGGGCCGCCCTACGTGGCGTCGCAGAACGCGGACGAGGTCGAGGCCCGCTATGCCAAGCGGCGCGTGGAGTACCTGTTGGGCCAGGCAGACACCGATCCCTATACCCACTTCATCGATCGTTCATGCGGCGGCATGGCGCAAGGCCCCAACCGGCTGGAACGCGGCCTTGCCTATTTCGACTACCTGAAGAGCCGGCATCCCGCGGGGCTGAATCAGCGCGTCGTGCAGGTGCCTGGGGTGGGTCACAACAACCTGGGGATGTTCACGTCGGCGTGCGGGATGGCCGTGCTGTTTGATCGTCCCGTGCCGGCGAGTTGTCCGGTGGTGGGGCGACCCGGGCCGCGCACCAACGCTGTGTCGCCACAGAGCCGGCGACCGCCAGGATGATCGGCACCAGGAAAGCCTGATCGACCCGCGTGAATTCCAGGATCAGGACGATGGCGGTCAGCGGCATGCGCATGGACGCCGCCAGGAAGGCCGCCGCGCCCACCACGGCGTAGGCGCCGGGCGGCGCGTCGGGCCAGATCAGGTTCCAGGCCGCGCCCAGCACGACCGCCAGCAAGGCGCCGATGGCGATGCCTGGGGTGAGCAGGCCGCCGCTGGCGCCCGCACGCAGCGAACCGCTGGTGATGGCCACCTTCAGGACGAGCAGCAGGGCGGCCATGCCCAGCGTCAGTTCGCTGCTGAAGCCCAGTTGTGCCGGACCCTTGCCGTTGCCCAGCAGGGCCGGCAGAAAGATCGCCAGGACGCCGATCAGGGTGAAGTTGACGAACGCCGCGACCGGCAGCCGCCACCCGCGAGCGGCCTGGCGCCGCGCGGCAGAGGTCAACTGCACGAAACCATGGGCCGCCACGCCGAAGAGGGGGCCGGCCACGGCGGCCCAGACGATCAGGCTGGCGCCGGCGGTCATGGGCGGCACCGCGTACTGGATTTCGTTGCCCAGGCCGATCCACGCGATGACGGCGCCGATGCAGCAGGTCACCAACGCGACGGCGGCGGCGGGCCACGCAAACGTACCCAGCAACACTTCCAGCACGAACAGCGCCGCGCCCAGCGGCACGTTGTAGACGGCGGCCAGGCCTGCGCCTGCGCCGCACGCCACGATCAGGCGGTGCTGGTCGGCCGGCAGGCACAGCCATGCCGACACGCCGCTTGCCGCCAGCGCGCCGACTTCTCGTGGCGCGACTTCGCGGCCCAGCGGCGAGCCCAGTCCCACCGTGATGATCTGCAAGAGGGCATGCGCCAAGGTGGTCTTGGCCGGCATGCGCGCGGCCGGGTCCTGCACGGCCTGCGTCACGCTGATGAGCGGCCTGCCGAACCGGTAGATCAGCCACCAGCCACAGCCTGCCACGAGGCCGCACAGCATCAGGACGGCCAGGCGCCGACTGTCGCTGGCGCTTTGCACGCCTTGCAGGAAGGTCTCGGGGCCGATGATGCGATCCAGGCTGTAGCCGTAGGCCAGGTGCTGCACGGCGTGCAGCAACATGCCCAGCAGCATGCCGCCCAGGCCGGCGGACAGGCCGGTCAGCAGGATGGCGAGCAGCAAGCGTGTACGAGCGGTGTGATCGTCGGCAGGCGTGTCGTTCATGCCAGGGGCGATTCCTGTCGGTGGCGGATGGGGCAGGCCGCCAGGGGTGGTTGATGATGGACGGTAGGCCAGGCGGCGTCAACGAATCGTTAAGAGGCGCCGCGCGTCAGGTCAGGGCGCACGTGCCGCGTCGGCGCGTGCAAGACCGGCGGTCAGCCCCAGGCAGGCAAAGAGGATCACGGCGTCGCCCGCCGTCAGCCTGTCCATCAGCCACCCGAAGCCCGGCGCGCCGGCGGTCTGGCCGATGGCCAGCGCCAGGAAGGCAAGGGTCACGCCGGTGGCGGGCCGGTCGGGCAGGGCCGACACGCCCCATAGCAGGTATATGCCCGTGAGCATGATGTAGGCGGCGCCGAACAGCAGGCCGCCGGCCAGCGTCAGCGCGGCCGAGGTGCCGTCGATGCCGATCAGCAGGATGCTGGCCGCCATCGCCGCAAGCGCTGCCCGGTGCACGGGGTTGATGCCGAATCGCGCGATCAGGTGGCCGGCGCCGGCGCCCGCGATGCCGGCCGCGCCGATGGCGGTCCAGAGCAGGCCCGCGCCCGTGCTGCCCCAGTTGAGCCGCAGCGCAACCAGCTGCCCGCCAAAGGACCAGATGGCGGTGCTGGCCGCGCCTGCCAGGCATGCCGCCAGGATCAGGCGTCGCAGCGCGCCGTCCAGCGCGGGCATGCCCTGTGCGGTGGTTGTGGTGGCGGGCGAGGCGCGCGGCAGGATCAACGCCACGGCGAAGGCCAGGCCGAGCGCCGCCAGGGCAAAGCCCGCGAACGCGTAGCGCCACAGTTCACCCAGCAGCAGCGCCACGGGGCCCGACAGGGCCACGCCCGCGCCGGTGCCGGCGTTGATGAGGGTGTTGGTGGCGTTCTGCCGATGGGGCGGGACGGCTGCGGCTACCGCGGCAGCCAGGGGCGGCGAGACCAGTCCCGTGCTGGAGCCGGCCAGCATGACAGCGCCGGCCAGCCAGCCGGGCGAGGGCGCGATGGCGATGCCCGCCATGCCCGCAGCGGCGATCAGGGCGGCGCCCAAGGCCACATACCGGGCGCCGACGCGTTCGGTCAGCCATGCGGACAGGATGACGGCCACGCAATACGTCAGAAACGCGCCGCCGGATATCAACCCGACCAGCGTCGACGACAAGGGCATGTCCGCGCCGATGCGCGGCAGGAACAGGCCGAAGGCAAAGCGCGCGAAGCCGTAGCAGACGGCGATGAGGGCGAAGCCGGTCGCGCCCAGGGAACGGCTCGGGCTCATGAGGATGTCCGTATTGTGGGCAAGCCACCTCCGGAAGCGGGGCCAGGTGAGGGGCTTTCACCTTATCGCGGTCTCTTCACGCCCGGCAACACCTGCGTCGCCGGATTCGTTGCAAGACGTTATCCGTCATGTCGGCGCCAGAGGATGATGCGCCGCATCGCAAACCATCGACACGACGCGGCCACGTCATCCCCGTGTGATCAGCCCGCCGTGTCGGACACCGGCGTATTGAGCAGCTGCTGTTCCCACAGATACGCGATGCCGCTGCCTGCGGCGTGCTGAACAAGAACGTCCGTCAGCGCGGCAGCGGTGCCCACGCGCGCCCAGTCGCGTTGCCACTCGGCGGCCACGGCCAGCCACGTCATGAGGTTCACGCCCGCTGCGGCCATGCGTTGCAGGGCGACTTCGTGCGCTTCCACCGAGACGCCGCCCGACGCATCGGTGACCACCGTCACATCCCAGCCTTCGCCTGCCGCCTGGATGGCCGGCATGGCCACGCAGATCTCGGTCCACAGGCCCGCGATGATCAGCTGCTTGCGGCCCGTGGCCTTGGCGGCGTCGACGACCTTCTTGTCTTCCCAGGTGTTGATGAAGGTGCGGTCGATGACCTCTTGATCGGGAAACACGTCGGTGATCTGCGGGAAGATGCGGCCGCCGCGCGCGGCGATCACGCTGGTCAGGATCGTGGGCACGCCGAAGGCCTTGGCGGCCTTGGCAAGCGCGGTCGAATTGTTGACCACCATTTGCGGATCGTGGCTGTTCAGGTTGGTCAGCTGGTAGGGCTGGTGATCGATCAGGACGAGTACCGAATCTTCGGGGCGTAGCAGTGAATCGAGGCCGTTGCGAAAGCTCATTGTTGATCCCTGGATTGTTGGAGTGGGTGGAATCAGCATTATGTTTTTGTCGCGGGGGACGCGGTAGTTGCGTTCGAAGGCAAGCTGTGTCGCGCGATCAGGAACGCTTCCAGGCACATGTCGACCGTGCGCCGTGGCGCAGCGATGTTTGTGGATTCGATATGCATGGCGCAGTGCTATCCTGCGGCGAAACGCGTCGCACAACGGGGAACCGCGCCACATGGATATCGAAGAACTCCAGACCTTCATCGAAGTTGCCGATGCGGGGGGCGTGTCACCCGCCGCGCTGCGGCTGGGCGTATCCAAGTCGATCGTCAGCCGTCGGTTGCTGCGGCTGGAAGCGGAATTGGGTGTGCAGTTGCTGGCGCGCACGACGCGCGGCGCCGCGCTGACCGAGGCCGGCGCGCTGTTCCGCGACCATGCGGCCAAGGCCTGCGCCGAAATCGATATGGCGCGGGAAGCGATCGTGCCGGCCGGTGAACTGCGGGGCCGCCTGCGCGTCGCCGTGCCGGTGTCTTTCGGCCTGACGCATTTTGCGCCGGTGGTGGCGGAATTGGCGCGTCGTCATCCCAGGCTGCATGTGCAGACCTGCTACAGCGATCGTTTCGTGGATCTCATCGCCGAGGGTTACGACTGCGCGATACGGGTGGGGTATCTGCAGGATTCCAACCTGGTCGCCAGGCGCGTCGGCCCCATCCGCGGCAAGCTGCTGGCCAGCCCCGACTACATCAAGGCGCACGGTGCGCCGGAAACGCCCGCCCAACTGGCGGCGCACGAGGCGCTGATGCAGGGCACCGAGACCTGGCAGTTCATGGATGGCGACAAGGTGGTGGTGGCGCGGCCGCAAGGGCGCTTCAAGGCCGACAACGGCGCGGCCCTGGTGGCTGCGGCGGCGGCCGGACTGGGGGTGGCCTATTTGCCGGACTGCCTGACCCACGATTATGTGGCCGCCGGGGCGCTCGTGCCCATCATGACGCGGTATCCGCCGCCGCCGGCCGGCGCCTACGTCATTCGTCCGCCCGGCCAGCATCCCGCCCGCAAGATACGGGTGCTGACGGAACTGTTGATCGAACACTTCGGCCAGTCGCCGCATTTTGCGGGCACGGGTGTGGACTGACGGCGGGGTCAGGCTCCTTTCTCGATGGCCTGAAGGGTCTTGAGCAAATCCTCGCAAAGCGCGAGCATTTCTCTTCCCTTCGCGGTCAAGCGCGCCTTTTGACGGTCTTGCGGCTCGAACAACGGGACGGCCGAGCTGCGTTCAAGATCGCGCAGTCGCTTGGCGGCAGCGGATGGTGACAGGTGCAGGTGTTCGGCAGCGCGTTGTACGGACCCCAGCCTGGCCGTGTGCACGAAAAGCTCAAGTTGCTTGATTGAGAACATAGGCTCTAGCCCGCCTCTTGGTAGCGCAGGTTGTAGTCGCATACGTCGGCGGCCAGTTCGGCGACGCGGGACAGGAAGGGCGTGCCCTGGTCGCTGCGCAAGACGGTCACGTAGCGCATCGGCGGCATCTTTGGCGAGGTCTTGATTTCGCGGACCAGCCCACGTTCGACAAGTTCGTGCGCCACGGCGCAGGGCAGGCAGCCGATGCCCAGACCGGCAACGGTCATGCCGCCCAGCGCCGCGAAGCTATTGGCATAGAGGGCATTTGCGGGCAGTACCGCGTGCGATTCCAGCCACTGCAGGACCAGGCGACCGGCCGCGGATGCATGGTCCTGCATGACGAGCGGAAAGCGCATCAGTTCATCGAGCGGTAGCGCACGTTGCGGCGCCTGGAAGTCAGGCCGGCAATACCAGCCACACTTCATCAGCCCCAGGGGCAGGACGGTCACGTCCGAACGATCGCCGGCGTCAGACACCATGACCAGCTCCAGCTGTCCGCGCTGGACCTTTTCGACCAGTTCGGATGCCATGGCGCTGACTTCCAGCTGCAGTTGCACCCAAGGGAACGCGGCGCGGAATGCGGTCATGAAACGCGGCAGCCAGGTCTGCGCGGCGATTTCGGTGATGCCCATGCGCAGCGTGCGATGCAGCAAGGTGGGTTCTGCGAATTCTTCGCAGATCACCCGCCATTGCCGCAGCGCGTCCCGGCTCAGCTCGGCCACGCGCGCGCCTTCGTCGGTCAATCTGGCCGCACGCCCTTCACGTTGGAAAACGGCCGATCGCAAGCGGCTTTCAAGCTCGTTGATGTTGCGCGAGATCGCAGACTGGGCAATGCCCAATTGCCGGCCCGCCGCGGAGAACGAGCCTTGTTCGACGATGGCGACCAAGGCCTGCAGTTGTGCGATGGAGACTTTGGTGACCATGTATTGATCTGGTTTTTGGCTGTCAGATGATCAATATAAATCACTTTCTTTCCGGTGGTGGTGAAACGAGAATTTCGACATTGCAACTTGAAGGGCGTGTGGGTTCCGACCGGCACGCCTGCATTCCGGGCCGTTCCTATTCATGTCATACCGCACCGAAGATCTGACACAGGCGCTAGAGCGCAGACCGCGCGCGCCGTTGCTGGCCGGCCCCACGCCGGTTCAACGGCTGAAGAACGTGGAACAGGCGTTTCGCGATCAACTGGGGACGACCCGGCTCTTTGCCAAGCGCGACGACCATATGGCGCTGGGCGGGGGCGGCAACAAGCTGAGAAAGCTTGAGTTCCTGCTGGGAGACGCGCAAGCGATGGCCGCGGACGTGATCATCACCACGGGCGGACGCCAGTCGAACCACGCACGTCTGACCGCGGCTGCCTGCGCGCACCTTGGGCTGGCGTGCGAACTGGTGGTCAAGCCGACGGTGGGGCACGCCAATGCGGAACATCGCCTGGGCGGCAACGTTCTGCTCGACCGATTGTTCGGCGCAGCGCGCATTGAGATTCCTGCGTCTGCCGACGCCAACGACGCGATGCAGGCGCGCGCGGACTTTCACCGTGCACGAGGCCGCATTCCTTATGTGATTCCTGCGGGCGGGTCCAACGCCATCGGCGCGCTGGGCTATGCCGCGGCGGCGCGCGAAATCGTCGAGCAGCAGGCCGCCTGCGGCTTTCGATTGGCACGGATCTTCCTGGCCAATGGCGGTTCGGGAACCCATGCCGGCCTGGCGGCAGGATGGGTGGCCATGGGGGGATCCGCCCGTGCCATCCAGTCATTCGCGGTGATCGGCGATGCCGACGCGGTGCAACAGACGACGGCGCTCAAGGCCATGGCGGCTATCGACCTGCTGGGCACGGGCGGTGACATTGCGCAGGCCGACATGCTTGTGGATGGCAGTCAGCGGGGATCGGCCTACGGCGTGCCGACTGCGGCCATGGTCGAGGCCGTGAACCTGATGGCGTGTCGCGAAGGGCTATTGCTGGACCCGGTGTATTCCGGAAAGGCCTTTGCCGGACTGCTGGCGCTGATACGTGGCAATGGCCTGCGCGATGCCGGAGACATCGTCTTCCTGATGACAGGGGGCGTTCCTACCCTGTTTGCCTACCGCGACGCGCTCGCACCCGGCACCGCAACCGATGAACCACTGCTGGAAACTCAAGGGGAGTAAGCGCCATGCGCCTTTCAGAGAAGAAATTCGGCGTTTTTGCGCCGGTTGTCACGCCGTTCCAGGCGGATCTTTGTGTCAATACGCCGGCTTTCGTCGAGCATTGCCGCGGGCTCGTTGCCTGCGACGTGGGGCTGGCCGTTTTTGGAACGAATTCGGAAGCGAATTCCCTGGCGCTGTCAGAACGAAAGGGCCTCTTGGAAGCGCTGGTCGAAGCGGGGATACCCGCGCATCGGATGATGCCTGGCACGGGTTGTTGTTCGATGCCCGAGACGATCAGTTTGACCCAGCATGCGCTGAGCCTGGGCGTCAGCGGGGTGCTGATGCTGCCGCCGTTCTACTACAAGAACGTCAGCGACGAGGGTCTGGTCGCGTACTTCTCGCGGGTCATCGATCGCGTCAACGACGATCGGCTTCGCGTGTACCTCTACAACTTTCCCGCGATGTCCCAGGTGCCGATCAGCCTGGGTGTGGTGCAAGCGCTGCTGCGCCGTTATCCCACGCAGGTGGCCGGCATGAAGGATTCGTCGGGTGATTGGGAAAGCACCCGGGGCTACATCGAGCATTTCGCCCGGGACGGATTCGAAGTGTTCGCGGGTACCGAGATGTTGCTCAGGGACACCGTGCTGGCGGGCGGGGCGGGCTGCATCAGCGCCACGGCCAATGTGAATCCGCGGGCGCTGGCCGATCTGTATGTGGCATGCGTGCGTGGGGGGGGCGAAAAAGAGAACGACGCGGCACGCAATGTGCGCACGGTCTTTCAAGGCTATCCCCTCATCGCGGCCATGAAGCAGGTGATCGCGGATGCGCGCGCTGAACCTGACTGGTCGGTCGTGCGGCCGCCGCTCTTGCCGCTCACCGCAGGCCAGGGAAAGGCATTGTCGGCACAGTTGTCCGCCATCGGCTTTGACCCCCACAAACATCTGCCGACGGCCAGGGCCGTTCCAGGAACAGAAGTGTAGTTTCACGTAGGTCGCACCCCCCAAGGAGATAACCATGCGCTGTTCAAAATTGTTCGCAGCCGTAGGCACGGTGATGTTGCTGGCCGGCAATCCCGCCCATGCCCAGGAAAGCTCGACGCCGGTCCGGCTGATTGTCGGCTTTGCGCCGGGCGGTGCGCTGGATGCCGTGGCGCGGGCGGTTGCCGGCCAGCTGCGCATCGCGCTGAACCAGCCTGTGCTCGTTGAAAACAAGCCGGGCGCGGGTCAACGCATCGCCTTGGGGGAAACCAGGCGAGCGAAGGCGGATGGACTGACGCTGATTCTGGCGAACAGCACGCCGTTCACGATCTACCCGCATATCTACCAGAAGCTGGAGTTTGATCCGGTGCGCGACTTTACGCCGCTGGGACGTGTCGCCACCTTCGAACTCGGCCTGTCCGCCGGCCCGGCCACGCCGGCGGGCAGCATCAAGGAATACCTGGCATGGGCGAAGGCGAATCCGGCAAAGGCCACGTTCGGATCGCCCGGTGCGGGGACGCCAGGGCACCTGGTCGGCGAGATGCTGAACAAGGCGGCTGGCGTGTCGCTGGTCCATGTGCCCTACAAAGGCGGCGCGCCGGCGATGAATGATCTGGTCGGGGGACAGATATCGCTGGTGGTAGACACCATTCTTGAGGCGCTGGAGATGGCCAAGGCGGGCAAGGTCCGGATCCTGGCCACGACGGGCAGCGAAAGAACGGCGATCACCCCTGACGTGCCGACGCTTCGGGAAGCCGGCATCGACGTCGTCTTTGATGCCTACATCGGGCTTTACGGGCCTGCCAACCTGCCGGCAGACAAGGCCGAACGCATCAGCAAGGCGCTTGAAGCCACGCTCCAATCCGAGGACCTGCAAAAGCGCATTGCGCAATTCGCCTATAAGCCGGCGTATGCCCCGCCAGCAGCTGTCGTCAAGCTGCAGCAAGACGAGCTGAAACGCTGGGAGGCGCCCATCAAGGCCATCGGCTTCGTGGCGGATTGATGCGTCGACGCGTCACGGCATCACGGCACCGGGTCCGCCGTTTGCGTCATCGCGGTGTCATGTCCGGGTCATATCGCCGGGCTAGCCTGCTGGCCGGTGTCGCCTTGTTGGGGCGTGCGCCGGCCCTGTTCCCTTACCCGACGTCCATATCGCCCGATGATAGGTACCCCGGCACCGCTCAGTGTGTTGGCGCTGGTTGGCGTGTGTCTCCTGTGCCTGGCGACGCCCATCCTGGCGGGCGGCGCCGCGTCCGCCTCGGCGGGGTTGTCCGATCGCCTGCGCGGCGAGCGGTATGACTTTGCCTTGCCCGCGCAGCCGCTGGGCGACAGCCTGGAGGCCATCGGGCACGTCGCGGGGGTGGCGGTGCTGGTCGACGAACGCCATGCGGGTCGGCGCGCACCGGCGCTGGCGGGCCGCCTGACGGTCATGGACGCCCTGCGCCGCCTGCTGGAGGGCTCTGGGCTGCGCATTCGCCAGACGGATGGCGAGGCCATCGTGGTCTATGCACCGTCCGCCGACGGGCCGGGGCGTGCCGCGACGGACGCCGGACCCGCATTGCGCGCCGAGGACATTCCCGGTGCGCGGGCTGGCGGAGCCAATTTCAGCGGATATATCGGGCGGCTGCAAAAGGCCGTGTTGCGCACGCTGTGCGGCAATGCCGCCGCCCGGCCGGGAGAATACCGCCTGGCGCTGCAACTGCGGCTGGATGACGGCGGGCATGTCGCGCGGATGCGCCTTTTGGACAGCACGGGCAGCAGCCGGGTGGACGCGGCGGTGACGCGCGCCATCCAGGGCATGGACGTGGGCGCGCCGCCGCCTGCCGGAATGCCGCAGCCGGTGTCGATCCTGCTGTTGCCCGGCGGCACCCACTGTGCGGCGCCGCGCCGCTCGGGGCCGTGACGGCATGTCGATGATCTCTGCTGCGCTGCTGCGGCTGCGCCTGATCGCCCGCTACGCCGAACTGCGGCGCAGCCTGGAACGCATCGTCGGGTCGCGTGACCAGGCGTCGGCCGCGCTGCATGAAACCTGGCTGCGGCTGGATGTGGCCAAGCCCGCCAGCCCGGTGCTCAATCCCGACGCCTACCTGCTGCGCATGGCGGCGCGCATCGCCACCGACGATTGGCGGCGCAACCGCGAGCCGCTGGCCGACGACGAGCGCGAAGCGCTGCTCTACGTGGCCGACGAAACCGCGGACCCGCAGCGCATCGTGGCGGCGCGGCGCGACGTGCGCACGCTGGAGGTCGCGATGGACGAACTGCCGCCGCGCCAGCGTGCCATCCTGGCGGCGGCGCGCGTGGACGGGCTGCTCAATGCCGAGATCGCCGAACGCTTCCAGATTTCGGTGGCGATGGTGAAAAAGGAATTGGCCGCCGCCATGCGGCATTGCCGCGAACGCCTGGCCGACACCGAGGCCGTGGCCAATGGCGATGTTGTCGGCCGACGGAAATTCTGACACGATGCTCGGCGCCATGAACCCATCCGAAGACCTCAACCGCTTGCGGCGCGAAGCCGAGCAATGGTGGTTGCGCCTGCGTGACCGCGACGCGACGCGCGGCGACGCGGAAGCGATGAAGCAGTGGCGCGCGCGCAGCCCGTTGCATGCGCAGGCCTGGGACGAGGTGGCGCGGTTGTGGCAGGACCTGGACCCGGTGTTGCGCCAGGCCGTGCGCCGCGATCCGGGCTTGGCGCACCCGCCTGCCCGCAGGGGCCCGAGCCGGCCCGCCCGCCGGGCCTTTCTGGGCACGGCCATGGCCATGGCTGCGGGCGGCGCGGCGGTGGCGGTGTGGCCGCCGCTGTCCCTGTGGCCGTCGTTGCTGGACTACACGGCGGATTTCCGGACCGGCACGGCCGAGCAGCGCGAACTGGCGCTGTCCGATCAGCTGCACGTGCAGATGAACACACAGACCCGCATCAACCAGCGCGGCGCGCAGGCCGGCAGCGCAGCCATCGAACTGGTGGCGGGCGAGGCCCAGGTGGAAGCGGCCGGCAGCGGCGCGCCGGTGATCGTCTACGCCGGGGCCGGCGCCACGCGGGCGCGACAGGCGCGCTTCAACCTGCGCTATACCGGGCCCGAAGTCTGCGTGACCTGCCTGCAGGGCACGGTGGACGTGCAGTGGGCGGGCGCGCAGCGCACCCTGGCCGAAGGCGAGCAGGTCACCTACGACGATACCGGCCTGCACGCGCCGCTGGCGGCCGATACGGCGCAGGTGAACGCCTGGCGCACGGGGACGTTGACCTTCGCCGGGCAGACGCTGGCTGAGGTGGTGGATGAGATCAACCGCTATCGCCCGGGCCGCGTGCTGCTGCGCAATGCCGATCTGGCCGCGCGGCGCGTGCGCATGCGCTTTGAGATTACCCAGACCGACCTGGCGCTGCACATGCTGCGCGACCTGTACGGCGCGCAGCTGACGCGCCTGCCGGGCGGCATCGTGCTGCTCAGCTGAGGGTGCTGTTACAAAATATTTAGGGGTTTTCGGTAGCCCTTCCTTCGCGTCCCTCCGTCATTGGAGTATGAGCCGCCATCACGCGCCACGAACGCGCCGATGACGTGATCTCGCTCCCTTGGCTACACGGATCAGGATTGCCCGCTATGACATCGCGTCTTCGCAAACTCCCTATGACCCGCCTTGTTGCGGCTGGCGCGCGGGGAGGCCGGCTCAAGCCGCTGCCTGCCGCGCTGGCGCTGATGCTGGTGTCGGGGGGCGTGGCCATGCCGGCCTCGGCGCAACAGGCTTTCAGCAGCGGCTGGTTCGCGGCCAAGAACGCGGCGCAGACGCAGGCCATCACGACGGGCCGGCTGCCCAACGGCGCACCGGTGAGCTCGCTGACCGGCGCGCGCCAGTCGCAGGCGGCGCGTGAGCAGTTGCAGCGGTCGGTGGGCAACCTGGGCACGACGGCGGCGGCGATCGCCGCGCAGCAGGCCGCGCAACGCGCCGCGCGTGACGCGGCGCTGGCGTCAGGCGCGCCGGTGCCGGACGGCATGGTCGAAGGCGGCCTGAAGGTGGATGCCAATCCGCTGACGGCGGGTTGGCGCAATGCCCGGGCGCCCGTGACGACCGTCGAAGACGGCCGCACCAAGGTCGCCATCGAACAGACCGGCTCGAAGGCGGTGCTGAACTGGGAAACCTTCAACGTCGGCAAGCGCACCACGGTGGAATTCCAGCAGGATTCGACGTGGGCGGTGCTCAACCGCGTCAACGATCCGCAGGCGCGGCCGTCGGTGATCCAGGGGCAGATCAAGGCCGCCGGCACGGTGATGGTGGTCAATCGCAACGGGGTGGTGTTCGACGGCACCTCGCAGGTGAATGTACGCAACCTGGTGGCGGCCGCGGCGCGCATCAGCGACACGCAGTTCGAGAACAACGGCCTGTACGGGCCGGACGACAAGACCCCGACCTTCACGGACGCGCTGGGCAAGGTGGAATTGCGGCCCGGCGCGCTCATCGAGACCAACCGGCCCGCCACCGTGACGCAATCCGGCGGCTACGTGCTGCTGGTGGGCCGCGAGGTGGACAACGCCGGCACCATCACGACGGCCCGCGGGCAGGCGGCGCTGGTAGCCGGCGACAGCTTCATCATCAAGCGCGGCCAGGGTACCGAGGGCAATGCCGCGTCGACCACCCGCGGCAACGAAATCACGCCGACGGGTGAGGGCGTGGTGACGAACCGCGGCCTGATCCTGTCGCCGCAGGGTGATATCACGCTGGCGGCCCGCGCGGTGGACCAGGCGGGTGTGCTGGCGGCATCCACGTCGGTGGATTCGCGCGGCACCATCCACCTGAATGGCGTGGGCGCCAAGGCGGCGGTGACGCTGCGTTCGGGCGCGGTCAGCGCCATTCTGGTGGACGTGGACAACGCCACGGCGCTGGACGGCCAGCGCGACAACCTGATGCCGCCCAGCGTCGACACGACCGGCACGCTGGCGCAGACCGACCGCAATCGGCGCGAGCTGTCGCTGGTGCAGATCGACAGCGGCGGCACGGTGGATTTCCAGCGCGATTCGCTGACGCTGGCCACGGGCGGCCAGATCGCGGTCAAGGCGGCCGGGCGCAGCCTGGTGCGTGACGGCGCGCAGCTGGACGTGGCCGGCGCCATCGGCGTGGCCGTGTCGATGGAATCGAACAATCTCAAGATCAATCTGCAAGGCAACGAGCAGCGTGATTCGCCGCTGAACCGCGACGATGCGCGCTTGAACAACAGCGATGTGTGGCTGGACCGGCGCTCGCTGATCCGTGTTGCCGGCGGCACCGGCGGCTACGAGGGCGACCGCTGGTACAGCGCCGGTGGCCTGCTGGAAGTGGGCGGTTACCTGGGCACGCTGGCGGTGCCGGCCAGCCACTGGCTGGCGCAGGGCGGACAGGTCCGCTTCGAAGGCGCCGAGGTCGTGACGCAGGCCGGCTCGACCATCAATCTGTCGGGCGGCACGCTGGACGTGCAGGCCGGCACCCTGCAGCAGACCTGGCTGCGCGGCCAGGACGGACGCCTCTATACGGCCGACCGGGCGCCGGCCGACCTGCTGTACACCGGCATCTACAACGGCTTCGAGCAGCGTTCCGAGCGCTGGGGCGAGAAGGCCACGCGCCGCTTCTACAACGCGCTGCTGGCGCCGCGCACGCGCCAGGAAGACGGCTACACGGTAGGGCGCGATGCGGGGGCGCTGGTCATCTCGACCCGCAACGCCGTGCTGGAAGGCGATCTGGTCAGCAATACCTATCAGGGCGTGCGCCAGGACCGCGCGCCGCAGGCGGGCCTGGACGGCTACAGCCAGTCGCAACGCGCGGTGGCGCGCGGCGCGGCGCTGGTGGTGGGCAACGATTTGCGCTACTACGATCCCGTCGCGAGGCAGGTGCACTATCAGCTGGGCGCCACGGCGGATACCGTGGCCGAGGTGATCGTGGGCGCGGGCGGGCAGCGCCTGGCCGATGGGCTGGACCTGGCGGCCGCCTTGCCCAAGGAAAACCTGGGCAAGCTGTTCCTGGACGCGGATCGGCTCAATGGCTTTTCGTTGGGCCGGGTGCGCATCGCCGCGGGCCGGTCCATCACGGTCGATTCGGCGTTGCACAGCGCCGACGGTGGCGAAATCACGCTCTATGCGCCCGAGGTGGACATCAAGGCCAACCTGGTCAGCCGCGGCGGCTTGATCCAGGCCGGCAACATCCTGCTGCAACCCAGCTTCCTTGCGCCGCGTATCGAAGACACGGGCCTGGCGCCCCAAGCCAATCAGAAGCCTCGGGTGCACGTGGCTTCGGGCGTGATGCTGGATGCTCGCGGCGTGTGGGCCAACCTGCTGCGCGACGCCGAGAGCCTGGCCGGTTTGCCGGTGCGTGACGGCGGCCGCGTGGCGCTGCGCAGCTCGGGCGACGTGACCCTGGATGCGGGCAGCGTGCTGGATGTATCGGCCGGCGCGTCGGTGCTGGCCGACGGCAAGCTGCAGGGCGGCCAGGGCGGCAGCGTGACGCTGGCCGCCTATGCGCTGAGCAGCGTGGCGGCAACCGGTGGCCAGCTGTCGATGAACGGTGACGTGCGAGGCTATGGCGTGACGGGCGGCGGCACGTTGTCCGTGTCCAGCGGCGGGCACATCGTGTTGGGCGGCCCGCTCGATCCGCAGGAAAAGGGCACGCTGCGGCTGGATGCATCGTTGTTTCGCACCGGTTTCGGCAAGTACGAGATCAACGGCTACGAGGGCCTGACGGTGGCCGACGGCGCGCAGATCGACGTGGCCATGCCGGTGCTGCGGTTGCCGGGCAGCACCGCGCAGGCGCCGGGTTCGGGCGTCGAGCCGGGCGACGTGCTGTCGCTCTGGACGCCGCCGCTATACACCGAAGACCCGCTGCGCGGCCGTCTGACGCAGCGCGTTGGCGCCGACCTGGCGCTGTACTCGGACCGGGGCGCCGTGGGCGGACCGATCTTGGTGGGCGAGGGCGCGCGCGTCAGCGTCGACCCCGGCCGCACGATCCAGATCAAGGGCGCGGACCAACTGACGGTGCTGGGCCGGCTGGACGCCTGGGGCGGACGCATTGCGATCAATGAGCCGCGCATCGGCGAGCAACCCTACGTGCCCAAGGCGAATCCGCGCTCGGTCTGGATCGGCGAGCAGGCGGTGCTGGACGTGGCCGGGCGCAGCTATGTGGCGGTGGACCGGAAGGGCCAGCGCTATGGCGTGGTGCAGGCGGGTGGTTCGATCGAGATCGGCGGCAAGATCGACTGGGAAACCGATGTCGATACGCTGAACCGGCCCATCGACCGGCACATCATCCTGCGGCCGGGGTCGCTGCTGGACGCATCGGGCACGCAGGCCGTGCTGGATCTGCCGGGTCGCGGCGCCACCGTGGTGGGGTCCGATGGCGGCACGATCGTGCTGTCGTCCGCCAATGGCCTGCACCTGGATGGCATGCTGCGCGCGGCGGCCGGTTCCCGCCAGGCGGCCGGCGGCACCCTGGGCGTGTCGCTGGCCGGCGCGTTCTATATGCGCAACCAGTCGCCGGAACTGGCGGTGCAGGCGGAACGCCAGCTGATCCTGGCGCAACGCCAGGGCGAAAGCCTGCTGGCCTCGGACCTCAAGCCGGGCCAGGCCAATCCCGCATTGGTGTATGGCTATGGCCGTCTGGGCGTGGATCGCATCGAGGCGGGCGGTTTTGACAACCTGGCGCTGAACGCCGATGTGCACGCCGACGGCGACGTCTCGCTGGCCTTGCGCCAGAGCCTGCGGCTGTCGGGCGCGCTGTCGTTGCAGGAAACGGCGCCTGCCGCCAGCGTGGTGAATCTGAGCGCGTCGTATGTGTTGTTCAACCAGGCGCGCTATCGGCCGCTGGATGGCGCCGACGCCTTCCTGCAGCCGGTTGCCGCACCGCTGAAGTATCTCCATGTCGATCACCGGCTGAACGTGGCGGCGGATCTGCTGGATGTGCGCGGCATGCGCAACCTGGTCACCTTTGACGACGTGCGTTTCGACGTGCTGGGCGACATGCGCCTGGGCGCGTTGGGGTTTGGCGACCGCGGCCTGATGAACAAGCTGGCCGCGCCCGGCCGCCTGACGCTGACCGCGGCACAGATCTACCCGGTCACCGGTCCGGGTTCGGGGGGCATCATCGCCGTCGGCGACTACCTCGCCAAGGGACCGAACGGCGACATCGCCAGCTACAACCACGATGCCGTGCTGACGTTGCGGCGCACGGACGGCCAGACGCCGGCCATGCCCTATTCCGCATTCGGGGCGATCACGCTGGCGGCGCCGCTGATCGAGCAGGGCGGCGTGCTGCGCGCACCGTTGGGCGCCATCACCTTTGAAAGCCGCACCGAAAAGCCGAGCACGGTGCGGTTCCTGCCGGGCAGCATCACGTCCATCAGCGGCGGTGGGCTGCTCATGCCGTATGGCGGCACGGTGGACGGCGTGAAATACACCTATGCCGGCAGGGACGTGACGCCGGACCCGACCCGCAGCGACGATTATCTGGGCAGAAAGATCCAGATCCAGGGCAGCGTGATCGAGGTGGCCGAGGGCGCGGTGCTGGATCTGTCCGGCGGCGGCGAACTGACGGGCGGCGCGTTCGTGCGTGGCCGGGGCGGTTCGGTCGACGTGCTGCGCTACGCCATGGCCGATGCCAATCCGGGATTCAGCTTCAGCCGGTCGGGCAACGCGGTCTATGCCATCGTGCCGGGTTTCACCGGCAGCCAGGCGCCGGTTGCGGCCGATGCTGGCGCGGGCAATCCGGCAGTGGGGCGGCAGGTCACCATTCAGGCCGGCGTGCCGGGCCTGCCGGCGGGCACTTACACCTTGCTGCCCTCGACGTATGCGCTGCTGCCCGGCGCCTTCCGCGTCGAACTGGGCCCGCAGGGCGCCAATGAAGCGTCGGTGACGGCGGCGACGCGCGGCGGCTCGTGGGTGGGCAGCGGATTGCTGGGCACGGCCCGGACCGGGCAGCTTGCCGCGCTGCCGACGCGCCTGTTGATCACGCCTGCCGACGTGGTGCGGCGCCATGCGCAGTACAACGAGACATCCTATAACGCCTTCGTGCTGGCCGACGCGGCGCGCAAGGGCATTGCTCGCGGCATGCTGACCACGGATGCCCGCGCGCTGCATCTGAACCTGGCGCAGGGCGCCGGCATGGGCGATGTCCCGGCGCTGTCGTTCAAGGGAACCGCTCGGTTCGATGTGCCCGCAGGCAGCGGCAGTTATGCCGGCCGCCTGGCGGTGACCGGCCCGGCAGATGGCCTGGAGATCCTGGCGGCCGGCCAGGCACCCGTGCTGAACCCGAAGGCCGCGGCGATCTATGCCGCGGACCTGAACGCCTTGTCGCCTGGTTCGATGTTCATCGGCGGCACCGTCGGGGGCCAATATGCGTCGGGCGCCCGCAGCGTAGGGGGCAACGTGAAGCAGGTAGTCGTGCGCAGCGGCGCCGCGCTGCGGGCACCCGAGATCTTCCTGTATTCGCTCGATGGCGGCCGGGGCATCCTTGTGGAACAGGGGGCGACCCTTTCCACGCTGGGGCGCGGCGACGTGGCGCAGGATGCGCGCACGGGCCTTTACTACGACTTGATCAGCGGCGCCATGCTGGCGGTCTCCAACGGGCTGGTGAACCTGTTGGTGCCCAAGTACGGCAGCGGCACCGCCATCGATGTGGGCGGCTGCCTCACGGATTGCACGGGGCCTGCCCGCCTGCTGTCGGAAGGCTCGATCGGTGCCTCCACCAGCGGTGCGTTCACCTGGCGCGATACGGTGCAATACGGCACTCGCAACCTGGCGCTGAGCGTGTCGGCCGTCAACCTGGGCAGCGCCCAGGCCCTGCAGCAGGCCGGCGCGGCAGGCCGCCTGCCGCCGGGTCTGGCGCTGAACCAGGACGTGCTGGGTAATCTGCTGCGTGGCAATACCGCGCTGGAAGCCCCGGCGCTGGAAAGCCTGATCCTCAACGCGGGCGAATCGGTCAACGTGTACGGCTCGGTCTCGCTGGACGCGCGCGGCGCGGGCGGCCGGTCGCTGCAGCGGCTGGTGCTGGGCGCACCGGCCATCTATGGTTACGGCGCGGCGGGTGATACCGCCACGATTGCCGCCGCTGAATTCGTATGGGCGGGGGCGACTGCCGCCGACCGTGGCGGTTCAAGCGGCGCCGGCGCCAACAAGCCGCAGGCGCCGGGCGGCGCGATCCTGGACAGCCTGGGTGGCGGTGCGCTGAACATCGCGGCCGATGTGATCCGGCTGGAATCTTCGCCCTATCGATTGCCGAACGACCTGGTGCCGGCCGAGCGCCTGGTGCTGGGCTTTTCGTCGGTGACCCTGGATGCCGCGCAGATGATTTCCAGCCGCGCCAAGGGCGGCCTGTCGGTCTATCACGCGCCGGATGGCTACACCGCGCAAGACGGCTGGCGCTATCGCGACGGCGATCTGCTGATCCGCACGCCGCTCTTGACCGGCGAGGCCGGTTCGGTGAACTCGATCAAGGCGGGCGGTGCGCTGGCCGTCACCGGCACGGGAGGCGCCGCTGCCGCACGCAATGCGCTGGGCGCCACCCTGAACCTGGCCGGCCGCAGCGTCCTGGTGGACACGACCGTGGCGTTGCCGTCGGGCAAGCTGACCGTCAAGGCCGATGGCGACATCACGCTGGGCGCGGGGTCGCGCCTGGATATGTCGGGCCGCGAGGTGCGGCTGCTTGACCAGATGCGCTACAGCTGGGGCGGCGATATCGACCTGCAAAGCACGGCGGGCAACATCACGCAGGCGCGTGGCGGCCTGATCGATGTGTCGGCGGTGCACAACCGCGCGGGCCGTATCCAGGCCGTTGCGCTGGGCGAAGGCGCCGGCCGCCTGGACCTGGCGGGATCGTTCCGCGGCACGGCGTCGGGCCTGTATGACGCGGGCGGCACGCGGGTGGCATACGAAAGCGCCGAGGCGGTGCTGCGTGCCCAGACCGTGGCCGACTTTGCCGACCTGAACGCGCGCCTGACCGAAGGCGGCGTGTTCGGCGCCCGGCGCTTCCAGATCAAACGCGGCGACCTGGTGGTGGGCGACGAGGTACGTGCGCGCCAGGTGGAACTGGTGCTGGACGGCGGCAGCCTGACTGTGAATGGCCGCATCGACGCCAGCGGCGCGCAGGTGGGCAGCATCCGCCTGGCCGCCATGCGCGACCTGGTCATCAACGGCCTGCTGGACACGCACGGCACCGGCCTGCGCGTGGACAGCTACGGCAAGATCATTGATAGCGTCAACCGCGCCATCGTGGACCTGACGTCCCGCGAGGGCACGCTGGTGCTGGGGGCTGGCGCGGCAGTGGACCTGCGCGCCGGCACCGACGCGCCGAACAATGATGGCGTGGCGCGCGGCACGCTGGACCTGAACGCGCGCCGCCTGGGCGGCGGCAACGGGCAGGGCGCCTTTGCCGGTTCGGGCGACGGCGCCAACGACGTGGCCGTGACGGTGCTGGGCACGCCCGCCATCCTGGGGGCCAAGACCGTCGCGGTGAATGCCTTCCGCCGCTACAACGACGCGCCGCTGGCGAGCGCGCCGGACGTGACGGGCAAGGTGCCGCAGCTGATCTCGCAGGCCTACCTGGACGGCATCGACGTGCAGAGCCAGGCCTTCATGACCGCGGCGCTGGGCAATCCGGCGTTGTCCGCCCGTCTGGCGGGCCTGGGCAATTACCATCTGCGCCCCGGTGTCGAGGTGGTCAGCGCCACGCCGGATGGCGACCTGAGCGTGGTGGGCGACATCGACCTGTCCAACTACCGCTACGGCCCGAACGTCGACCGCATCACGCCGGCACGGCGCGGCTATGGCGAACCGGGCGCGCTGGTGTTGCGCGCGGGCGGCAACCTGAACATCTACGGCAGCATCAACGACGGCTTTGCGCCGCCGCCGGATTCGCCGGACGACGCGGCTGGCTGGCAACTGGTCGAGGGCCGCTACGGCTCGCAGGCCGTGACGCCGTTTGGCGGGGACCTGGTGGTGCCGATCGGCGGCGTCAAGCTGGAAGCGGGCACCTCGTTCCCCGAGGGCCGTACGTTGAACTACGACCTGCCCGCGCGCCCCGCGACCTTGCCGATGGGCACGGTGCTGCCGGTTGCCATGACGCTGAACGCGGCGTTGTCGCTGCCTGCCGGCCTGGTGCTGACGGGCGACGTCACCACCGCCAGCGGCAGCGTGCTGCGCGCCGGTACGGTGCTGGCGAGCGAGGTCAAGCTTGACGCGGGTTCGATGCTGGGGGCCGGCTTCGTGCTGCGCAGCAGTGCGTCGATGCGCGCATTCACCTGGCCCAAGGGCGTGGCGTTGCCGACCGAGCTGGTGGCCAGCACGCGGATCGTGCTGGCGCAGGGCTCGCTGATTCCGTCCCAGACCAAGGTGGTGCTGCTCGATGGCAAGCCGGTGGATCTGCGGCCCAAGGGCCCGGACGGCAAGCAAGGCCGCAACTGGGCATTGGCGCCCATGCTGGGCCCGGGCGCCAGCGCCTGGAGCCTGACGGCGGTGGCCGGCGCAGACCTCGACTCGGCCGACGTGCGCGCCCGCAACGTGCTGGGCAAGGGCGACCTGGTGCTGGCCGATACGCACTACGGCCTGGCGGCCCGCGCGACCCAGACCACCAAGACGATCTTCGTCGGCGTGATGGTGTTGACGCCGGCCGGCGCCGAAGAGCTGTTCGGCGACCCGCTTTTGGTCGGCAAGCCCATCAAGGAATTGGCCGAACAGTGGGGCTTCGAATGGGAGGAGATGTGTGGCTGGGGCGACTATTGCACGCCCGCGCCGCGCACGGTGTCGGAAACCGGTTCCATGAACTGGTGGGGAGACTTGAGCTGGGTGGGCAAGCCGGTCGAGCAGCTCGTGGCCCAGTTGGGTATCACCGTAGACGAATTCTGCGCCGATGCCACCAATTGCCTGGGCGGCGGCACCTCGGAAACCATCGTCACCCGCGAATACAAGTACGGCTTTGGCTCGCCGGCCTTCAGCGTGCTGCGCACCGGCACGGGCGACCTGTCGCTGCTGGCCGGGCGCGACGTCGGCATGGCGTCGTTGTACGGCGTGTACACGGCGGGTACGCAATCATCGCTGGGCGCGGCCGATGCGCGGTTCAACCTGCCGCGCGGGGCCGACAAGACCACCGGCACGCTGGGGCTGATCCAGCTGGACGGCAAGTATGACGCCGCTCTGTCCGTGTACCAGGCCTGGTATCCCGACCAGGGCGGCAACCTGGTGGTGCAGGCCGGGCGCGACGTCTACGGCGATGCGGTGGGTTCGGCCGCCGACGCAGGCGTCCCGCTTGAAGGCTCGTCGCCCCGTGCACGCTATGCCAACACGCTGACCGGCGCGTGGCTGTGGCGCCAGGGCAGCCTGGGCACGCCGGGCGTGGCGGACATCGCGCCCAGTTGGTGGATCAACTTCGGCAGCTATGCAACGAAGGCTTCCGTGGGCGGCGGCTATGAAGAGCCGCGGCTGCTTGGCTTTACCGGTTTCGGCACACTGGGCGGCGGCAACCTCAGCATTTCCGCCGGACGCGACGCGGGTATCCGCGATGCTCGCGGCGATGCGGCCCGTTACGTCAATGGCGTGGAACCGCGTTCGCAAGGCCTGACCGCTGTCGTCGGCAGCACCGGCCGGGTGCTCGATGGCAACATGGTGCTGACGGGCGGCGGCGATCTGGACTTGCGCGTGGGCGGCAGCATCAATCCGTCGCTGGCCGCCACCCAGCTGAACGCGACCGGTCCGCACACCGGCGGTAGCGACCACCTGGACCTGAACGGCGTGCTGGCGAACCTGCGCGGCCGGCTGGCCGTGTCCGCCGGCCAGATGGGCGGCATGGATCTGAACTACGGCGACGGTGGCGGCCTGCGCGCCGCCGATCCGTATGCGGTGGCGGGCGGCCGGCCGATGGGCGGACCGCGACTGGTGCTGGGCGATGCCGTGGCCTGGATCGACACGCGCTCGGACCTGGTGCTGGGCGGCGTCAGCGACCCCGGACGGGCCCGGCCGGTCAATGCCAGTCCGTACCAGCGGGTCGGCGACGCGCTGCCCACGACGGGCGGCGGCGAAAGCTGGTTCACGCTCTGGACGCCATCGACGGCCGTCAATCTGTTTTCGGCGGGCGGCAATCTCACGCCGATGACCGTCACCAATGCCCGTTTTTCCGGTGACGAACTGCGGCCCGAAATCACGCAGATCGATGGGACGGGCCGCAGGTATTTCGTGTACCCGTCGATTCTGCGGGCGGTGGCCGCCAACGGCAATATCGTGCTGGCCAGCAACGCCACCGGCGAGAACAATCCGGTGCTGCTGCTGGCGCCGTCGGCGGGCGGCCAGCTGGAAATGCTGGCGGGCCGGTCCATTCTGGCCACAGACGCGCATACGGTGTCGATGTCGGCGGCCGATGTGGCGTTGCCCACGCCGTTGCGTCCGGCCTTCAGCGCCTACTCGACGGACATGTACGCCACGCTGATCTTGACCAACACCAGCACTCAAGGGGTGATGCAGGCGTCCGGATGGGATAACAAGCCGCTCTTTGTGTTCGGGCCTGGCACCCCGCTGGACCGGTCGCTGCACGCGGGGGATGCCAGCGTCGCCCGCTTCTATGCCGCGTCTGGCGACATCGTGGGCGTCAAGAGCGGCGCGGTGGTGCGCTTTAACGGGGGGGGCGGCGTGGTGCGCAGCGTCGATACCTGGTACGAGGCCGCCTTGCCGGTGTCGGTGCGGGCGGGTCGAGACATCCTGGGGCTGGACGTCACCGCGCTGCACAGCAACGCCCGTGATTTCTCGCTGATCGAAGCCGGCCGCGACATCGTCTACGCCAATGCGCAGGTGGCAGGGCCCGGCACGCTGTTGATGCAGGCCGGGCGCCAACTGCGCCAGGAAGACGTGGCCAGCGTGCGCAGCCTGGGCGCCATCGTGCGCGGCGACACCCGCCCCGGCGCAGACCTGGCCGTGCTGGCCGGCGTGGGCTCGGCGGGTCCGGACTACGCGTCGTTCCTGGCGCGTTACCTGGACGGCGCACGCGGGCTGCAAGCCGGCGAGGCGCTGGGCACCCATCCGGGCAAGGTCGTGCAGGCCTATGGCGGCGAGATGACGCTGCGCGGCTGGCTGGCGGCCGAGTTCGGCTATGCCGGCGATGACGCCGGTGCGCCGGCCGAGCTGGCGCGCCAGCAGGCGCTGCGCGATGCCGACACGAACAAAGCCCGCCGCGACCTGAAGAACGACTTCGAGCAGGACAGCGGCGTCTACCTGGTGAACTGGCTGCGCAAGCACCATGGCTACCAAGGGGATGAGGCGGGTGCGGGCGCGGCCCTGGCGGCGCTGGCCCCGGCCGAACTGGGCATCTACGCGCGCCAGCTGTTCTTTGCCGAACTGAAGGAAGGCGGGCGCGAATACAACGACGATGGCGGCCCGCGCTTTGGCAGCTATCTGCGTGGACGCCGCGCCATCGCTGCGCTGTTCCCCGACGTCGACGCCGCGGGCACGCCGCTGCGCTACGACGGCAGCTTCACGATGTACGGCGGCGCGGGGCTGCGCAGCAACTTCGGCGGCAACATCCAGCTGCTTACGCCGGGCGGCCGGCAGGTGCTGGGCGTGGAAGGCGTGGCGCCGCCGGCCAGCGCGGGCGTGGTGACGCAAGGGCAGGGCAACATCCAGCTGTATGCGCAAGGCAGCCTGTTGCTGGGCCAGAGCCGCATCATGACCACGTTCGGCGGCCACATCCAGGCCTGGTCGGCCGAAGGCGACATCAACGCCGGCCGGGGCGCCAAGACGACGGTGCTGTATACGCCGCCGCGGCGCGTGTACGACGCCTTCGGCAACGTCACGCTGTCGCCGACCGTGCCGTCCACCGGCGCGGGCATCGGTACGCTGGCGCCGATTCCGGAAGTGCCGGCGGGCGACGTGGACCTGATCGCGCCCCTGGGCACCATCGATGCGGGCGAGGCCGGCATCCGCGTGTCGGGCAACGTCAACGTGGCGGCGCTGCATGTGGTGAACGCCGCCAACATCCAGGTGCAGGGCGACAGCAAGGGCATCCCGGTGACGGTGTCGGTCAACACCAACGCGCTGACCAGCGCCAGCGCGGCGGCGACCTCGGCGTCGTCCGCGGCGCAGGACGTGATGCAGCGCGACCGCGCGGCGGCGCGCCAGAACCAGCCGTCGATCTTCAACGTGCAGATCCTGGGCTTTGGCACGGAACAGTTGCCGGCCGGCAGCGGCGCCGAAGCGCCGCCGCCCAAGCCGCCGGCGCCGTCGGCGTCCTATGACCCGGGTAGCGCGGTGCGCGTCCTGGGCCTGGGCGAGTTGCCGCAAGAGGCGCAGCAGCAGCTGACCGAACGCGAACAGAGCAACCTGGGCCGGCTGTGATGATGACGCCCCTATCGAGCGCGCGCCCGCGGCCGGCGCCCGCCTTGCCGCCGCCCTGGCTGGACGTCGATGCGTGGCACCTGCCGCGCCTGCCCTTGCGGCAGGCACGGCAGGCCGAGCGTCCGCATGACGAAGCGGTGCACTCGCCGGACGGCACCGTGCGCCCGCCTGACGAATCGCCGCGTCGGGTCGACGATACGGCGCGGCTGCGCGAGCACCTGAGCGGCAGTTACGCCGCGCTGCATGGCCGGCTGTTGCGGCGGTTTCGTTGCGCCGACCTGGCGCATGAATGCCTGCACGAGACCTGGCTGCGGCTGCAGCGGCCGGTGCTGGCCGAGGTGCGCGAGGCCGACGCCTATGTGTTCCGCATGGCCTGCCATGTGGCCATCGACCGGTTGCGCGGCCAGCCGTCGTGCCTGTCGCTGGATGACCCAGCCGCGGCGCTGCCCGAGCTGGTCGACCACACCCCCGGGCCGCAGGCCGTGACCGAGGGGCGGTCGGCCCTGGCCGCGCTGTCGCGCATCGTGGACCAATTGCCGCGCCGCCAGCGCGCCGTGCTGATCGCCTTGCGGGTGGAAGGGCGCAGCCGCGCCGATGCGGCCGAATGGCTGGGCATGTCGTTGCGGTCGGTGGACACGGCGCTGCGCCAGGCGCTGCGGCATTGCGAGCAGGCGGCGGCGCTTATTTGAGGCGGCCGCTGGCCTTGGCCGGGCCGCCGCCGGCCTTTGCGGTGCGGGGGCGCCGGGCAGGGCGCTTGTCGCCGGCCGGCGCCAGCCCGGGGGCCGAGGTCATGGCCAGATTGGCCTTGACCGTCTGCACGAACTCCGTGACCGCCTTCGAGCGGTAGCGCTCGCGCGGCCAGAGGAGGGCGGCCGTGCGCGTCACCTGCGGCACGATGGGAATGGCCCGCAGCGTCGGCAGGGGCAGCACCGCCCCTTCGAACAGCATGCACGCCAGATGGCTATGGGCGACGATGCTCTGCATGGCCGGAATCGAGTCCAGCTCCAGCCGCACCCGGCCTTCGATGTACTTGGCCAGTTGGCGTTCGATCAGCTGGCGCGACACATACAGGCGCGATTGCAGGGCGATGTCCAGGCCCGACAGGTCTTTCTTGTCGATGGTCTGGCGCGCGGCCAGGGGATGGTCGTCTTTCACCAGCAGCATCAGGCGTTCGGTGAAGAGGGGCTCGCTGTCCAGGTGTTCGCCGTTGTCGGGCGTGGTGAAGCCCAGGCCGATATCCAGCAGGCCATCCTGCAGGCGCTGTTCGATCTGCCGCATGGGCAGGTCTTCGACGTGCAGGTGGATGCCCGGATAGCGCGTGGCGAACGACGCAATGGCGCGCGGCAGCAGCGAATTGGTATAGGTGGTGATCACGCCGACGCGCAGTTCGCCGCTTTGCAGGTCATTCAGCGATTGCAGCGCCAGCTGGCCATCTTCCAGGTCGCGCAGCGCCCTGAGCGCAAAGCGTGAGAACAGCCGTCCGGCCGCCGTCAGCCGCACCTGGCGTCCGACCCGGTCGAACAGCGGCGTGCCCAGCTGCGCTTCCAGCTGGCGCAGCTGGTGCGACAGCGTGGACTGCGTGATGTGCAGCGCGCTGGCCGCCTGCGTGATGTGTTCGCGCTTGGCGGCTTCGAGAAAATACCTGAGTTGCCGGATTTCCATGGTCTGCCCTATGGGTGTTCTTATGGGTCGTTCTTATGGATCGTTCGTTCGCCCGCCGTGCTTCATCGGCATGTGAATTCATCGATAAAAACGAACGATTCTGGCGTTCCAAATCATTATACGGATGGGTGGCCGCTCACTAGAATGCGCTCCATAGCGATAAAACAGGAGACATTCATGAAACGGCTCATTCCCGGCGCACTGCTTGCGTGCGCGGCGCTGGTTGGCGCATCCACGGCCCAGGCGGCCTTTCCCGACAAGCCGATCACGCTGATCGTGCATTTCCCGGCCGGCGCGTCGACCGACATCATTGCCCGCACGCTGGCCAAGGAAGTGGGCGAAGACCTGGGCCAGGCCGTCATCATCCAGAACAAGCCCGGCGCGGACGGCGCCATCGCCGCCCAGGAAGTGGTGCGCGCCAAGCCCGACGGCTACACCCTGCTTATCGCGACCAACAGCCCGATGTCGGGCGTGCCGGTGATGCGCAAGACGCCGCCCTACGATCCGGTGAAGGATTTCACGCCCATCACCGACATCGGCCGCTATTCGTTCTTTCTGTACACCCGCGCCGACGTCCCGGGCAACACGCTGCAGGAATTCGTGCAGCATGCCAAGAAGAACCCCGGCAAGCTGACCTACGGGTCGGGCAACGTCACGGGCCTGCTGTCGTTTGCGTACGTGGCGCAGGCCAGCAAGATCGACATCCTGAGCGTGCCCTACAAGGGCGAGCCGCCGATGATCAATGACATCCTGGGCGGCCACCTGGATGCGGGCATCGCCACGGCGGGCACCGGCATGCCGCAGGTGCAGGCCGGCAAGCTCAAGGCGCTGGCCACCGTGCTGCCCGCCCGCAGCCCCAACGCACCGACCGTGCCAACCATGGCCGAAGCCGGCCTGGGCGGCTTTCCCATCGCGCCCTGGCTGGGGCTGTTCGGCCCGGCGGGCATGCCGGCCGATCTGGTCGAGCAGTTGAACGCGGCCTTCAAGCGCGCCATGGACAAGCCTTCGGTCAAGCAAGCCATGCAAGTGCAGGACTTCATGCTGACCCCGTCCACGCCGCAAGCGTTGGGCGCGCTGGTCAAGGACCAACTCGAAAGCCATCGCACGCTGCTGCGCGCGACCGGCCTGGAAGGCAGCCAGAACTGAGCACACAGACCATGACCTATTTCATCGAAACGTTCGACAAGCCGGACCACCAGGCCGTGCGCCAGGCCTTGCGTCCGCAGCATCTGGATTTCCTGCAAGCCCACGCCCACCGGCTGCTGGCCTGCGGTGCCAAGCTGCGCGATGACGGCAGCGACGCGGGCGGCGGCGTGTACATCATCACTGCCGACAGCCTGGCCGAGGCGCAGGCGTTCATCCACGCCGATCCATTCTTCCAGGGCGAGCTGTTTGCCGAAGTGCGCATCACCCGCTGGCGCAAGGCGTATGTGGACGGCGTCTGCCACCTGCCGGGGGCGCAATGAAGCTTCACAGCATCGACACCACCATCGTCGATCTGCCGGTGGCCCGGCCACACAAGCTGGCCATGGCCGTGATCGACCGCCACAGCCAGGTCATCGTGCGCGTGCGCACCGAATGCGGCGTCGAAGGCCTGGGCGAGATCGCCATCATTCCGCACTATGGCGAAGAAGCGCCGGGCGCGATCAAGTCGATGATCGACGAAGTGATCGCGCCTTACCTGGTGGGCTACGACATCCGGCGGCTGGAAGGCCTGGTCCAGTTCATGGACCAGATCATCAAGAACAACGCCTACGCCAAGGGCGGCATCGAAATGGCCTGCGTGGACGCCATCGCCCGCGCCATGAACGTGCCGGCCTACCAGCTGTTCGGCGGCAAGCTGCACGACAGCATTCCGCTCTTGTGGGTGCTGGGCAATGGCGTCATCGACAAGGACATTGCCGAAGCCGAGGCGCGGCTGGGCGACTACAAGCTGTTCCTGGTCAAGATCGGCAAGGGCGACCCGCGTGAAAACGTCGACCGCGCGCTGGCCATCCGCGATGCGCTGGGCGACCGCGCCCAGGTGCGGGTCGACATCAACCAGGGCTGGGATGAAGCCACTGCCACCTGGGGCATCGGCGAACTGCAGGCCGGCGGCATCGAGATCATCGAGCAGCCGCTGCCCGGCCACAACGTCGAAGGCATGCGCCGCCTGACCGAACGCTTCACCGTGCCCATCATGGCCGACGAAGGCGTCATGACCGCGCAAGACGCGCTGCGCATCGCGCAGCGCAACGCCGCCGACGCCTTTTCGGTGAAGGTCACCAAGCATGGCGGCATGCTGCGCACCAAGCAGGTCGCCAACATTGCCCAGGCCGCCGGCATCCGTCTGTTTGGCGGCACGATGATCGAAGGGCAGATCGGCACGTCGGCCTATGCGCAGATCTTCTCGACCATGCCCAACCTGACGCTGGGCGCGCAGTTGTTCGGCCCGCATCTGCTGACCGACGACATCGCCTCGCCGGTCATCGCATTCAAGGACCACGCGCTGGTCGTGCCCGACCTGCCGGGCTTCGGTGTCACGCTGGATACCGACAAGCTGAAGTTCTACCAGCGCCAGGCCGCGCGCTAGAACGCCCAGCGCCAGGACAGCGTCGCGCCGTGGTCCTGGTTGCCCGAGCCGAACTGGCCGGCGTAGGCAAGGCCCACCGTGGCGTTGCGGCCGACGGCGGCGTCCAGGCCCACTTCGACCAAGGCGGCATTGCGCGCGATCGGTGCACCCGCGACGGTGAACGCGTCGCCCGCGTCGAACGCCATGCGCGATACCGGTTTGACGTCGCCGAAGGCATGGCGCCAGCCCAGGCCGCCCGTGAGAGCGCCTTGCGTTGTACCCAGTGCCAGGTCGTGGCGGGCCCGCAGGCCCAGGGTGGTGGTCGTGGTGTGGGTGGTCTGGCTCTCGCCCGACAGCGCCGCGCTGCCGCCGCTTTCGCGGAACGCCCGGCTGCGCTGGCCGGCCCAGGCCGCGCCGGCATAAGGTTCCACGGTGAGCGCATCGCTCGCTTTGAACGCCCAGCCCAGTTCCGTGAAGACCTGCGTGGTGCTGGCGCCGTAGTCGGCGCGCAGCGTCTGGTCCAGCCCGCCCGCGGCGATGCGGCGTTGGGTGCTGATGTCGTGCCAGGTATAGGCCGCGCCCAGCAGCAGGTTGAGCGTGCCGGGGCCGGCCGCAAAGGCCTTGCCGCCGTAGACGATCGCGCTGTAGCTGGAAATGTCGGTCTTGGCATCCACGCCGTCGGTGCGCAGGTTGCTGTCGGTATAGCCCAGCGCGCCGCCCAGGCGCCAGCCGCCGCCGAGGGCGCCGTCTCCGCCCGCGAAAACGCCGCCCGTATGCAGGCGCACGGCGGACGTATCGGCCGTGGCGCCCAGGCGCTGCCAGTTGCCCACCACTTGCACCCACGCCGGCTGCGTGCGGGACGTGGGCAAGGTGGCGGCGGCGGGGGCGGCGTCGCTCATGCCGGCGGCGGCCGTGGGCGCACCCGGACGCAAGCCCGCGCCCAGGTTGGCGCGCAGCTGCGCCAGCGGTACGTTGCGGACCAGGCTGCCCAGGCCCTGCAACGCGCTGGCGGCGCTGGCGTGGGTCTCGCCGGACAAGGCGGCGAAGTACGACGGCGGCGCGCCTTCGGGCAGGGTCAGGGCGTGGCGATAGACCTCGTGGCTGACGGGCAGGCTGTTCACCGCGTTGGCGGTGGCGATGCCGTTGCGGCTGAAGACCAGATCGGCGAAGCGGATGGGGCGCGTGGCCGGCGGCTCGATCACCGGGGGCACGGGATTGCCTCCGGTGGCTGGCGGCGTGCCGGGGTCCGGGTCCGGCGTCACGGGCGGTACCTGCTTGGTCGCGAATTTCAGGTTCACCGTCTGGTCGTTGGCCGAGTAGTCCAGCGTCGTGTCCAGATACGCCAGGTTGGTGGTGACACTGGCAAAGCGCGTGCCGTTGAGCGTGCCGTTCGCCTGCAGGATGGGGTAGAGCGTGCCGGTGCCATAGCTGCCCGAGCCGCCTACGACCTTCACGGTTGCCCCGGACACATTGGCGCTGCCGGTCGTGGCCAGCAAGTCGGCCTGGCCATTTTCCATGCGCACGACGAAGGTGCCGCCGGTGCCGAAATCCACTGACCCCGTGACGCGTGCCAGTGCGGTGCCGGTGCCGGCATTGCTGCCGATCGCCAGCGTGTTGCCCGTGCCGGTGAAACGGATGTTGCCCGTCGTGGTCGCACCGCGCCACAGCGTCAAGGAGTTGTTGTTGCCTTCGAAAATGACGGCATCGGTGCCGCTGGACATCGTGCCCTTGTTGATCACGGTGGTGTTGCTGCCGGCCCGCAGCGCGGCCCCGTCAAGGCCTGGCCTGTCGAGCGGTCCTGCTGCGCCGCCGCCGCCGCCAGCGATAAGGCCTTCATTGGTGACCGTGCCGGACCCGATCGAGATGCCGGTGCCGCCGTTGCCGGCCAGCACTCCCGTCGTATTGGCGGACTGCACCGAGCCGCCCAGGCCGCCAGCAACGAAGGTCGATGGGCCTATCGTGATCGTGCCCGAGGTCAGGACGATTGCATCGCCGCCGGCCCCGCCTGCGATGCGTGATTCGCCGCCGCCGCCGCCGTAGATGCTCCCTCCCAAGAGCTGCAGCGTGCCAGAGGCCGCTACCACGCCCGCGCCGCCGCCGCCGCCGCCTGCGGCGGAATACGTCTGGCCCAACATGAATTCATAGAAACTGCCACTGCCTTGGCCGCCCTGGATGATGGCGCTACCGTTCGTCGTCAATGAAATACCCGGTAGTCCCACGACCGCCGCGCCACCGCCGCCGCCGCCGCCCAACCTGAGAGCATCGACTCCGCGCGCCCCGTTGATTGCGCCGCTGCTGATCGCGAGAAGGTACGTTGGCGGGGAGGAGTCCCCCCCGTTCCCGCCAGTAGCGAGCGTGTTGTTGCTGCCGTCACTGCCACCGCCGCCGCCCGACCCGATGGTGAGGCCGCCGCCGCCTCCGCCGCCGCCCAATTGGCCTCCCGCAGACGGAGCGCCAGCGGCGCCGCCCAGGCCGCCCTTGCCGGGCAAGCCGTCATTGCCCGAGGTGCCGGGCAGGCCGCCCGCGACTGCCGCTAAGCCGGGCGCGCCGCCGCCAGCCCCTGCCTGGTAGCCTTGATTCACCGGGAGGCCCAGGATATTGCCGCCGCCGTGGCCGCCGTCGCCGCCGGTGAGGCCGCCGCCTTGGCCGCCGCCCGCCCCGGACCCCGAGCCGGTGCCGGCTTGGCCACCGCCGCCGTAGCCCGCGGCCGCCTGGACATCGGCGGGCACTGCGGCCAGTACGCAGACGGCCAGCGCCCAACCCAGGGCCAGCGGCGCCAATGCTTGCCTGCCAGGCGCGAATGAGGCGTTTTGTGCGGTGGAGGTCGCATGCGCGGCGTAGCGAACGGAGGATGCAGAACGGCGTGTACGCGACGGGCAAGGCATGGGGCTGTGTCCCTGAATGATGGCTGACTGACGTTAGTGGCACCTTGGCGCGGATCGTCTCAGGAAAAGATGTAACGGCTCGAGCGGCGTGATTCCGGATCGGTTGGGCAGGCTTGACACGTAACCGACCAACTAGTAGATTGGCTGCATCGTGAACCTGGAAATCCCCGCATGAGTCTGGATTTGTCCCCCCGCGCCCTGGAAATCGTCGAGCAGACCCGGCTGCTGCTGGCCACCGGCGGCTATCACGGGTTCAGCTACGCCGACGTGTCCGAGAAAGTGGGTATCGGCAAGCCCAGCATCCACCACCATTTCCCCGCCAAGGAAAACCTGGTGCTGACCGTGGTGACGCTGCATCGCGACCAGGCCCGCACGGGCTTGGCGGCGCTGAACCAACATGTGCCGGACCCGCAGGCGCGCTTGACCGCTTACGTCGATTACTGGGCCAAATGCCTGCGTGACGGCTCGATGCCCATGTGCATCTGCGCGATGCTGGCGGCGGAACTGCCCGCGGTGCCGCAGGCGGTCGCGCAAGAGGTTCGGGCCTATTTCGGCGAACTGACGGGCTGGATCGCGGCCGTGCTGGACAGCGGCGTGGCCCAGGGGCAGTTCCGGCTGCGCGACACGGTGCAGGTCGAGGCGCAGACGTTCATGTCGACGGTGCACGGGGCGATGCTGACCGCCCGTGCGCTGGGCGATCCCGAGGTCTTTGCCTCGATCACGCGGGCGGCCATCGGCCAGTTGGCCACCGCAGGCTGAATGCAGCAGGGCGTGCACGGAGGCGTGCGCGTTTTTTTAACTCGCAGTACCGATCAACTAGTTGGTTGCCAACAGGAGCCTTACCCATGCCACATCCCATTTCCACCTTGGGGGCCGCGCATACCCTCATCAGCCTGGTGCCCGCCACCGTGGGCCTGTACAGCTTCGTGCGCTATCGCGGCATCGTTCCCGCGACCCCCACCGGCAAGATCTACCTGGGCGGGCTGCTGCTGGCCGTGCTCACCTCGTTCGGGCTGTCCAGTTCCGGCGGCTTCAACGCCGGGCATGCGCTGGGCATCCTGGCGCTGCTTGCCGTATCGGGCGCCTTGCTCGTCTCGCGCTTGCGATGGCTGTCGCGCGCACAGCCCTATCTGTCGCAGCTGGGCTTCTCGTTCAGTTTCTTCCTGATGTGGGTGCCGGGCATCGCGGAAACGCTGACGCGGCTGCCGGTGTCGCATCCGCTGGCCGACGGACCGCAGTCGCCGCTGGTGCGCGGCGCGCTGGGGGCCTGGTTCGCGGTGTTCCTGGTGGGCGCGGCCGTGCAGCAGTTCTGGATCCGGTCGCGGCAAAAGGTGTCGGCATGAGTACCCGCGCGATCGATCCGATCGGGGCCTTGCGCTTGCATGACGTGTGGGCGGCGTACCGCGCGGCCTCGGTCAAGCCGACGCGCGAGTCCTACACGGCCCACTGCGTGCGCAACGCCGCGCAGGCGTTCCATGCGCAGCTGGACCGGCTGAATGCGCAATCCGTGGCCGAGAACCAGGCCCAGCGGGACGCGCAGACCGCGCTGCAAGTGCGCGCCCAGGCCGCCAATGACCTGGGCACGATCCAGGGCGTGCTGGCGCTGCAGGGCCAGCGCTACGCGGTGGGCCTGCCCCCGCTGCGGCCGCGCAACGGAGTGGACGAATTCGACGGCGCGTGACGCCGCCGCGCCGGCCGCGTCGTCAGTCCATCCACTGCGTTTCGCCGCTCAGCCAGCAGCCCGGCGCATCGGTGCGGGCGCGCAGCTGAATGGCCGACGGCGACCCCATGGCCACGCCCTGGCGCACCGTACAGATGCGGCCTTTGGGCACCGCGCCCACGCGGTCCAGGTAGCCCCACAAAGCGGCCGCCGCGATGCCGGTGGCCGCGTCTTCGGGGTAGCCCGAAGACTTGGGGAACTGCCGTGCGTAGACGTCGTCGCCTTCCACGGCGTAGGGGTACAGGCCCGTGGAGTCCAGCGCTTCGCACAGCGCGCGCATGGCGTTGAAGTCGGGCGCCAGGGCGTTCAGCGCGGCCGCGTCCGGCAGACGCACCAGCGTCTTCACGCGGCTGGTGCTGGCATTGATGGCGTGCAGGCCGGGCAGGGCGGGGTCGATGCGCAGCACCTCGGCGATGGCGCGCGTCTCGGCCGGCGTCAGGTCGCGCGTGGTGACGGCCGGCTGCGAGATCCAGGTCCAGCCGCGGGCGTCGTCCCATTGCACATCGACGATGCCGCTGTGCGTCTGGACCTGTGCGGCCGGGGTGGTCCAAAGGCCCCATTGGCGCAGCGCCCACAGCGTACCCACGGTGGCGTGGCCGCACATTTCCATTTCGTGGCCGGGCACGAAGAAGCGCAGCCGGCACAACGCGCCAGGCCCGTCGGCGGGAAAGACGAACGACGACTCGTGGCCGTGGTGCGCGGCCAGCGCCTGCATGTCGGCCGCGCTCATGCCGCGGGCATCCTGCACCAGCGGCACGGGGTTGCCGCCGGTCTGGCTGGCAGAGGGATCGACGAACACGCGCAGCAGGGCCACGTCGCCGGCAGGCGGCGGCGTCAGGGGGCGGGCGGAAGATAGGTCAGTCAAACTGGACTCCAACAGTGGTGATGAGGTCGCGCCAGAAGGCGAGGTCTTGGGTCACGGCGCCGGTCAGGGCCTGGGGCGTGCCGGGCTTGACGTCGACGCCCTTGGCCGCCAGGTCGGCGGCGACGGCGGGATCGCGCAGCGCGGCATTCAGGGCCTGGTTCATGCGCTCGACGACGGCCGGCGGCGTGCCTTTGGGAAACGCCAGGCCGTACCAGAGCGATTGCGCGTAGGCCGGCATGCCCTGCGCGGCAAAGGTCGGCACGTCGGGCAGGATGGGCGTGGGCTGGGTGGTGGCCACGGCGGCGACCTTGCCGCTTTGCACGAACGGCGCCAGGCCCACGGGGTTGTCGAACATGATGTCCACCTGGCCGCCGACCAGGTCCGTATAGGCGGGCGCCGCACCCCGATAGGGCACGTGGGTCAGGTCGACCTGCTGGTCCTTGGCGAACATCGCGCCCAGCAGATGCGACAGCGTGCCGGCGCCGACCGAGGCGTAGGTGCCGCGGCCGCGCTGCTTCAGGGTCTGCACCAGGGCAGGCAGCGTGGCGGACTTCAGGGACGGATGCACGGCCAGCACATAGGGCGACGTGCCGATGAAGCCGATGTAGTCGAAGTCCTGGGCCGGCCGGTAGGGCAGGTTCTTGTACAGGCTGGGGCTGAGCGCGATGGTGCTGGTGGTGACGGCCAGCGCGGTGTAGCCATCGGGCTTGGCCCGCGCGGCCTGGCCTGACCCCACCGTGCCACCGGCGCCGCCGGCATTCTGGATGACCAGGGTCTGGCCCAGGTGGCGCGTCAGCGCCGGTTGCAGCGTGCGCACGACCAGGTCGGTGCCGCCGCCGGCCGGGAAAGGCACGATCAGGGTGACGGGCTTGTCCGGCCAGGCGGCCTGGGCCAGGGTGGCGGCAGGCGCCAGGGCGAGCGCCAGGCAGGGCAGCAGGATGGATGAAAACAGGCGCGACATGACATTCCCCTTGTTGTGGTGTGATGCCGTGATCGTAGGGACCGGCGGCGGAGCGAGCGAACCGTGGCGCGACAGCATGACGTCCAAAACGCGACAGCGGCGCGCGGTCTTGCAATAACGTTGGCGCGCGTCGATACTGATTCGACCTGTCCATTCACCGCCGCCCGCCTTGCCGGGCACCCCCGCCATGACGCGCCTCGTCCCGCTATCGTCCAAACTGGACCTGATCGCCCAGACCGGTTTTGCCCTGGCCGCCAGCCGCCAGCCGCGCTATGCCTTCCATTGGCACGAGCACGATTGCGCCATGCTGCTGTGGCCGCGCGCCGGCGCGCTCGACAGCGCCTGGCGCGATACCGACGGCGAATGCCGCCGGGGCCGGCTGGTGCGGGGGCAGGCGCTGCTGCTGCCCTCGCATGTCGAGCACAGCACGCGCGCCCAGAGCATCGCGCAGCAGCATGGCGAGCTCTATCTGTCGCCCGACCTGCTGCGGGCCTGCCGCGCCATGGGGGTGCTGCAACTGGATGGCGCCGCGCAGGCCATGCTGGACGCGCTCTGGAAGCCGGCCTTGTCGGCCAAGGCGCAGCCGGCATTGATCACCGCGTTGATCGCCCAGCTGGACAGCAGCCGTCCGGGCCAGGTGCTGGCCGCGCCGCCGCCGAACCTGGCGCGTCGCTGGGTCGATTCCTTGCGCCAGTGCCTGGAAGACGGCCAGCCGCCGCCTTCCGTTGCCGAATCCGCGATTGCATTGGGGGTATCCATCCGGACCTTGCAACGCGCCTGCGTGGACGCGTTCGGGCTGCCGCCGGTGGCTGTGCGCCGCACGCTGGTGGCGCAGGTCGCGCGCCAGCGCATCGCGCTGGGCGAACCCGCCGCGCGGGTCAGCGCCGAATTGGGATTCGCCAGCAGCGGCCACCTGGGCCGGCTGCTGCGCGCCATCGATGCCGATCAGGGCGTGCCCGCCGCAAAGCTCAGCGCATCCGGCGCCGCTGCCGACTGGCCCGGAATGGACGCCACCAGCTCGCGCGTGTAGTCGCTGGACGGGCGCAGGAACACATCCTGCGCCGGGCCGATCTCCACCACCTTGCCGCGTTGCATGACGGCGATGCGATGGCATAGCCGCGCCGCCACGCGCAGGTCGTGCGTGATGAAGATCATGCTGACGCCCAGCCGCTCGCGAATCGATTCCAGCAGATCGAGAATCTGCGCCTGCACCGACACGTCCAGCGCCGACACGGCTTCGTCGGCGATCAGGATTTCCGGCTCCATCATCAGCGCCCGCGCAATCGACAGCCGCTGCCGTTGGCCGCCCGAGAACTCGTGCGGAAAGCGCTGCAAGGCGCTCGGGTCCATGCGCACCAGGTCCAGCATGTCGAGCATGCGCGCATGCACGGCCTTGGGCTCGGCGCCGAAATTCAAGGGGCCTTCGGCCAGCGTCCGGCCCACCGTGCGGCGGGGGTTGAAGGAACGGAAGGGGTCCTGAAACACCATCTGCACGCGCTTGCAGTAGCCGCGCGCGGCGCGGCCGTGCAGCTTGACCACGGGCTGGCCGCCCAGCAGGATCTCGCCCGACGTCGGTGTGGCAAAGCGCGCCAGGCAACGCCCCAGCGTGGTCTTGCCCGAACCGGACTCGCCGACGATGCCCAGGGTTTCGCCGCGCGCCAGTTGCAGCGACACGCCGCCCAGGGCGTCGACGCTGCGGCGCCGGGACTTGAACATCGATGCGGTCTGAAAGCGCAGCGTCAGGTCACGCACTTCCAGCATCGGCGGGGCCGACGGCGGCAGGGCGGCTGCGCGAAAATCGCCGCGCGGACGTGCATCGAGCAGGCGCCGGGTATAGGCGTGCTGCGGATGATTGAGCACATCGGCCGCGGCGCCCTGTTCGACGATGCGGCCCGACTGCATCACCACCACGCGGTCCGCAATCTCGGCCACCACGTCGAAATCGTGCGTGATGAACAGCACGCCATTGTCGTGGCGGCCCCGCAGCTCGTTCAGCAGCCGCAGCACCTGCGCCTGCGAGGTCACGTCCAGCGCCGTCGTCGGTTCATCGGCGATGATCAGGCCGGGCTCCATCGCCAGGGCCATGGCGATCATCACGCGTTGGCGCTGGCCGCCGGAAAGCTGGTGCGGATAGGCATGCTGCAACGTTGCCGGCGACGGCAGCCGCACGTCGGTCAAGAGCGCCAGCACGCGCTGGGCCACCGCCTGGCGGTCCAGCGCCTTGGCATGGAACTCGAACACTTCGGCGATCTGGTCGCCCACGCGCATCAGCGGATTGAGCGCGGTCATCGGCTCCTGGAAGATCATGGCCATGCGGTCGCCGCGCAGCTTCTGCAGCGTCGACAGGCCGGCCTCGGTGATGTCGCGCCCGGCCAGCAGGATCTGCCCGCTTTCCAGGGCAAGAACGCCCTTGGGCAACAGGCCCATGATGGCGCTGGACGTCACCGATTTGCCGGACCCGGATTCGCCCACGATGCAGACGATCTCGCGGGCATGCACGGTCAGCGACAGGTCTTGCACCGCATAGCGGCGGTCGCCGCCGCCGGGCAGCCGGACGTGGAGATTGCGGATGTCCAGGATGGGCGATGCGGAGCCGGCCGGCTCCGCCTGGGAACGGGATGCGTCGCGCATGGCGTCAGCCTTTGGTTTTGCGTGAAAGACGGGGGTCGAGACGGTCGCGCAGCGCATCGCCGAACATGTTGACGGCCAGGATCAGCAGCGCAAGGAATATGCCGGGATACAGCACGATCCAGGGAGCGCGCTGGAAGAACGGCCGGCCTTCGGCGATGATGCTGCCCAGGCTGGGAATCTCGGGTGGAAAGCCCAGGCCCAGAAAGCCCAGCACGGCTTCGGTCAGGATGGCGGCGGCGCAGACGAAGGTGGCCTGCACCACCAGCGGATTGATGGTGCTGGGCATGATGTGCCGCCACAGCACCTTCAGGGCCGGCGTGCCGGCGCCGACCGACGCTTCGACGTACGGTTCTTCGCGCACCGACAGCACCACGCTGCGCACCAGCCGCGCAATCCGCGGTATTTCGGGGATGGCAATCGCCGTGACCATGGACACGATGTTCGCGCCGCCCAGCGCCACCATCGCCACGGCCAGCAGCAGGCCGGGAATGGCCATGATGCCGTCCATCAACCGCATGATGGGCGCGTCCAGCCGGCGCACGTAGCCGGCGGCCAGGCCGATGACCAGGCCCGCCACCACGGCGATGGCGCTGACCATCGCGGCCAGTGCGATCGACAGGCGGCCGCCATACAGCACCCGCGACAGCAGGTCGCGGCCCAGCGAATCGGTGCCCAGCCAATAGGTCTCGGACGAGGCTTGCAGCCGGGCGCGCGGCGTGAGCGCCGCAGGGTCATGCTGCGCCAGCCAGGGCGCGCCCACCGAGACGGCCACCAGCAACAGCAGCAACAGCAGGGACCCGAGCATGACCGGGTCCTGCAGCACGGCCGCGCAGGCCTGGCGCCAGCGCGAACGCGGCGCCGCCGGGGAAAGGGGAAGGGCGGGGGAAGAAGACATCGTAGCGCTCCAGGTCGTACGCGGCTCAATAGCGGATGCGCGGGTCGAGGACGACATAGGCCAGGTCAATCAGCAGATTGACGAAGACGTAGATGAAGGAAAAGAACAGGATCGTGCCCTGCACGACGGGGTAGTCGCGGGCCAGCACCGAGTCCACGATCAGGCGCCCGACGCCGGCGATGTTGAAGATGGTCTCGGTGACCACCACGCCGCTGATCAGCGTGGTGAGCGCCACGCCGACGATGGTCACGATGGGAATGGCCGCGTTGCGCAACGCATGGCGAAACAGCACGACGCGCTCGGTCACGCCCTTGGCGCGGGCAGTGCGCACGAAGTCTTCGCCCAGGACGTCCAGCAGGCTGGCCCGCGTGATGCGTGTGATAAGCGCAACGAACACCATGGCCAGCGTGATGGTCGGCAGCAGCAGGTGCGACGCATACCGGCCCACGCCGTCGGCCAGCGGTGAATAGCCTTGCACCGGCAGCCAGTTCAGCTTCACCGAGAACACCAGGATCAGCAGATAGGCCACCACGAAGGCGGGCACGGAAAAGGCCAGCACGGCGCCGGCCATGATGCCGCGATCCGCCAGGCCGCGGTGGCGCCATGCGGCCAGCACACCCAGCGGAATTGCGGCGGCGATGGTCAGCAGGATGGCCCACGCGGCCAGCGAGAACGTCGGGCCCAGCCGCGCCTTGATCAGCGAGGTCACCGATTGCCGGGACTGGATGGAGTGGCCCAGGTCGCCCTGCGCCAGCGCGGCCATCCAGCGCACGTACTGCGTGCCCAGCGATTGGTCCAGGCCCATGTCCTGGCGGATCTGCATGATGTCCGCCTCGCTGGCCATGTCGCCCGCGATGACGCGCGCCGGGTCGCCCGGCGCCAGGCGCAGCAGCAGGAACACTACGGTGGCGACGATCAGCATGACGGGAATCGCCGCCAGCAGGCGTTTGAGGATGAGTTCGATCATGGCTATGCCTTGCCGTTCGCGGCGCGGCCCGTGGGCCGCATCGCGGTTACTTCTGGCCCAGCCAGAAAAGAGGAATGGGCGCGTCCACCAGCGTGCCGAACTTGGCGGTGTTGTAGCCCTTGGCCTTCGAGTAGGCCCCCAGCGGAATGAAGAAGACCTGCTCGTAGCTCAGCTTCTGGATCGCCGCGGCGATCTCCTTGCGCTTGGACACATCGCTTTCGGCGGCGAACCGATCGCGCAGCGATTCCATCGCCTCGCTGCCGGTCCAGCCGATGTAGCCCGCTTCGCCGCGGCCATCCAGGTTGGGGTTGGTCAGCGGGTTCATCAGGTCGATGCTGGTGAAGCCGGTCTGGAAGATGCTCCAGCCGCCCTGGTCCACCGGGTCCTTCTTCGAATAGCGGGTCAGCAGCGTGGCCCAGTCCATGGACTGGATTTCCACGTTCATGCCGATGCTCTTGAGCGCCTGCGCCGTCACCGAGGCCAGGCTGGACAGCACGGGCAGGTCGGTCGGATGCAGGATCACGACCTTGCTGCCGTCGTAGCCGCTGTCCTTGAGCAGCACCCGGGCGTGCGCCAGATCGGGCTTTTGCGTCTGCGTGGCGCCTTCCTGCGAGGCGTACGGCGAGATGCAGCTGAGCACCGCGCCGCACAGTTGGTAGACCTTGTCGTCGCCGATCTGCGCGTCCAGATAATCGGCCTGGTAGACCGCGGCAAGCACGGCGCGGCGCACCTTGACGTTGTTGAACGGCGGCTGCAGCCAGTTCATGCGCATCGTGAACATGTTGGTGCTCTCGCCGTACGGCTTGAGCGCAATCGCCTTCACGCCTTCCAGTTGCGGCATGAGGTCGGGCGGCACGTCTTCGATGAAGTCGATCTCGCCGCGGCGCAGCGCGTTCACCGCCGTCTGCGAATCGGAGATGTTGACCAGCTCGATGCGGTCGGCAATGGCCACCTTGCCGCCCGCAAAGCCGCTGGCCGGCTCGTTGCGCGGCACGTAGCCGGTGAATTTGACGTAGGCGGCCTTCACGCCGGGCTGGAAACTGGCCGCATCGAACCGGTACGGGCCCGAGCCGATCACTTCGGTGATGGCCTGCGACGCCGGCACGGACGCGATGCGCTTGGGCATGATGAAGGGCACCGGCGCGCCGGATTTGGCCAGCGCCTCGTACAGCATGCCGAAGGGCTTGTTCAGCTTGAACACCACCGTCGCGGGGTCGGGGCTTTCCAGGCTGGCGGTCGCGGCCATCAGCCGCTGGCCCAGGGCGTCGCGGCCGGCCCAGCGCTTGAGCGAGGCGACGACGTCTTCGCTGGTGACGGGCGCGCCGTCATGAAAGGCCAGGCCCTTGCGCAGCGTCAGCGTCACGGTCAGCTTGTCGGGGGATTCCGTCCAGCTGTCCACCATTTCGGGCTGCGGCGCGCCGTTGGCGTCCATGGCGAACAGCGTGTCGAACACCATGTAGCCGTGGTTGCGCGTGATGTAGGCGTTGGTCAGGATGGGGTCGACGATACGCAGGGGCGCCTGCATGACGATCTTGGCGGTGGTCTCGGCCTGCACGGCGCCGGCCGCGGTGAACAGGGCGGCGCCGGCGGCGGCGCTGACGAGGGCGGGCGCGAAGGCGCGGCCCAGGCGGGACATCAGTGTGTTCATAGAGGTACCGTTCAGGCGAACAGGGGTTTGCGATCTGCCCAGGGGGCGGCGCGTTCAAGCTGCGCCGACAGGTCCAGCAGCGTGTCTTCGTGGCCGAAATGGCCGATCAACTGCGTGGCGACCGGCAAGCCGGCTTGCGTCCACCACAAGGGCAGGCTGGCCGCCGGCAGGCCGGCGCCGTTGACCACCGGCAGGAACGTCGAATAAGTGGCCGCGCGCGCCCGGTAGTCGCGAAACCCCAGCCCGTCGGCGGGGTTCAGCGACAGGTAGTCCAGCTTGCAGGGCAACTGGGCCAGCGTCGGGGTCAGCAGCACGTCCAGCCCGGCCATGGCGGCGGCAAAGGCGCGGCCCACGGCGTGCAGCCGCGACACGGCATCGATGTACGACACGGCGTTCAGGCCCTTGCCGACGTCGTAGCCGTCGCGGATGACCGATTCCAGGTCCTCGTCGCGCAGCTTGCGGCCCAGCGCGGCCAGGCGGGCATCCACGGCCACCACGATGTTGCTGGCCAGGATGCTGCCGTGGGCGTGCACGAAGCCGTCATAGTCGATGGCGGGCAGGGCGGCCTCGAAGACCTCGTGGCCCATGGCTTGCAGCAGCGACGCGGCATGGTCGACGGCCGCCTCGCATTCGGGAGCGATACCGATGCCGTTCCAGCCTTGGCGCAGGATGCCGACCCGCCGCGCCCGATGCGGCTGTTCGCGCACGGCGTCCACGAACAGGCGAGGCTTGGGCGGGGCCGCGTAGGGGGCGCCCGGTTCGTAGCCGCCGATCAGGTCCAGCGCTGCGGCCGTGTCGCGCACGCTGCGGCTGAGCACGCCGTCGGTCGACATGCCGGCCCAGCCTTCGCCGCGGTTCGGCCCCATGGGCACGCGGCCGCGCGAGGGCTTCAGGCCGAACACGCCGCAGCAGGCGGCCGGAATGCGGATCGAGCCGCCGCCGTCGCTGCCATGCGCCACCGGCACGATGCGGGCGGCCACCGCCGCGGCCGCGCCGCCGCTGGAGCCGCCCGCCGAGCGGGTGCGGTCCCATGGGTTGGGCGTGGGGCCGCCGTTGCGCACGGCTTCGGTGGTGCCGGCCATGCACAGTTCCGGCACCGTGGTGCGCGCAAACGGAATCAGGCCGGCAGCATCGAAGCGGCCGGCGACGGTCGCGTCATGGTCGTACGCGATGTCGTTGAACAGCGCCGAGCCGATGCTCGATGGAAAGCGCCGGTGGGCGAAGCCCGAATCCTTCAACAGGAAGGGAATGCCGCGGAACGGGCCGCGCGGCGTCCAGTCTGCCGCGATCTGGCGCGATTCCTCGTAGCGTGGGTAGGTGATGGCGTTCAAGCCGGGATTGCGCGCTTGGGCCAGGGCGATGGCGCAATCCATGAGTTCGGCGGAAGTCGTCTCGCCGCGTTCCAGCAAATCGGCCAAGGCCAGGCCGTCCAGATTTTCGTAGTCGTCGATATGCATGCTTTCCCCAGATTCCAGTGGTCTCGCCGTGCCGGTCGGCCACTGGATGCCCCAGAGTCTATGGACGCGTGCCGCGAGGGCCAAACCAGAATGCGACACGCGGCTGATCCGAAATGCGGCAGCCGGCGCGTGGCGCAGGGAAGGCCGGGGCGGCGCGGTGGTGCGGTTTCGGGTAATCCCTGATGGGGGTTCGAGGCCGATTTCCCGCGCTTGGCGCCGCAGCCGCGTTCAGCGCCATCCGATTTTCAAAATGTGAGGCCGGCTGACTTCGGCCGCGACAACGGCTAGGATGAGCCTTCCCATCAACAGGAGGCACCATGGATTGTTCAGTCGAAGGAAAGATCGCGTTCGCCGACGGCCACTCGTACCATTTCGCCACGGTGGATGCTGCGCTGGCGTTCGCCGAGTGCGTGAAAGGCAGCGGCAATCCCGCCCAATGCGCGGCCACCCACGGCAGCACCAGCCGGGTCAAGCTGGAAGACGTAAAGGCGCAGGAAGAGGCCGAGCGGCGCGAAGACGACGGGCCGGCGTCCTAGCGCTGGCGAAGCTCGGTCATGGAAAAGACGTTTTCCCGGCGTCCGCTGCGCGGCATGGAGGTGGCGTACCTGGATTGCACAGGCCACGTGTTTCCCAAGCACGCGCACGACGAATTCGTCATCGGCGCCAACTGGATCGGGCGAGAGAACATCTGGCTGGATGGCAAGTCGCTGCAAGCGGCCACGGACGACATCACGCAGTACAACCCCGGTCAACTTCAGGCCGGCGGGGCCGCTAGCGGGCAGGATGCCCGCTGGGCCTTCGTCAGCGTGTATGTCGACCCGGCCGTGCTGCCGGACTGGTTCGATGTGTCCGCGCAGGCGGTCTTTGATACGGCCGTCTGCACGCAACCCGGTCTGGCTCGGTGGTTGCGGACGGCGGCGGCCCACAGCCTGCGGCGCGATCTGTCGGACGAAGAGGCCGTGGAATCCCTCATGCCGGTGCTGGGCAGGATTTTCGAGTCGGCCTCGGTCAGGTCGCGGCCTGCGGTCTCATCGGCCCTGCCCGCGGTCGGCAGGGTCGCCGAGCGCCTGTTGGCCGAGCTGCCCGCCCCGCCCTCGCTGTCCGAACTGGCCAACGAACAGGGCTTGAGCCCCGTGCAGCTGGTGCGCGCCTTCACCCGCCAATTCGGCCTGCCGCCATTTGCGTGGCTGATGATGGAAAGACTGAAGCGCGCCCGTCGTCTGTTGACGGCCGGACAGGCCGTCGCGGCCGTCTCGGCGGACCTGGGCTTTGCCGACCAGGCGCATTTCACCCGCCGCTTCAAGGCGATGCATGGCGTGCCGCCCGCCGCCTGGCGACGCGGCTGAAATCACGTTCAAGACGGGCGCGTCCGCCCATGCAATGCTGGCCGGCAGCTACATTCCGGAATCCGCCGCCATGCGCATTGCCTTTGAATCGCCCGACCAGCCCGACGTCCGCGCCTTGATCGACGCGCTCGATGCCTACCAGGTGCCGCTCTATCCCGCCGAGAGCCATCATGGCGTGGATATCGCCGCGTTGTGCCGCCCCGACGTGCTGTTTGCCGTCGCCCGCGATGCGGCGGGTCGCGCGGTGGGGTGTGGCGCCCTCATCATCGGCACCGGGTATGGCGAGATCAAGCGCATGTACACCGACCCGTCGCAGCGGGGCAAGGGCGTCGGCAGCGCCTTGCTGCGGCGGCTGGAAGACGAAGCCCGCCAACGCGGCGTGACCCGGTTCGCGCTCGAGACCGGCAATCGGCAACCGCAAGCCGTCGCCCTGTACGCCCGCCTGGGTTACCGCACGTGCGGGCCCTTTGGCCCGTACGGGGACGATCCCCACAGCGTCTTCATGCAAAAGCCGGCCGTCGCCCAGGCGGACGAGGCCGGCGTGCAGGACGCGTCGTGTCAGCCCGTGGCCAGCTCAAAGACCTTGTAGATCACCATGCCCACCGCTACCAGCAGGTAGGCGCGCAGCACGCCCATCCACAGGCGGTGCGTGGCGGACAGCGACAGCGGTTTCAACTGATGCAGCGGCGGCATGCGCCAGTGATTGCGCAGGGCTTTGCTGGCGGCCGGGTCGGCCGGGACGCGATCGCGGCGGGTCCGCTGGCCGAAGAACTGGGCGGCGACCGTGACCACGGCGCCTGCGGCCGAACCGCCGGCAAGGATCCACGTGATGACCTGGCCCGAGATGTCTGGCCACATCACGGCGGCCGTGAGGATGATGGACAGCATCACCAGCACCGACACGATCACGCCGGTAAAGAGATTGGTGATGCGCGAATTCACCCACGGCCCCAGCACCGCCTTGTCATTGCACAGCAGCAGGAGGAACACCGAGGCGCTGGGCAGCAGCACGCCCGCCAGGGTCTGGACGGCGTTGGTCAGCAGCCCGAGCGGCACGCCGGGGATCAGCACCAGCGCCGCGGCGCCCGCGATCAACAGCCCGTAGACGGCGTAGAAGGCCTTGGCGTCGGTGGGCTTGCGGTGCAGGGAATGCTTCAGGCTCAGCACGTCGGCCACAGCGTAGGCGGTGGACAGCGAGACCGCCGCCGCGCCGATCAGGCTTGCATCGAGCAAGGTGACGGCGAACAGCACGCCGGCCAGGCGTCCGTGCGTATTGGCGATGGCCGATGCGACCGCGCCTGCATCCTGGAAGTTGCCGAAATCCGGGCTGCCGGCAAAGGTCGCGGCCGAAACGGCAATGATCGCGATCGCGCCGATGATGACCAGCGCGATGCCCAGCCACAGGTCGGCGCGCTCGTACGAGATGAAGCGCGGCGTCACGCGCTTGTCGATGACGTAGCTTTGCTGGAAGAACAATTGCCAGGGGGCGACTGTGGTGCCGACGATGCCGATGATGAGCAGCATGACATCGCTGAACTTGCCGCCCTCGGGCAATCCGGGAATCAGGAAGTCCCGGCCGATCTGCGCGGCGGGCGGATGCACCATGAGAAGCAAGGGCACCAGCAAGAGGCTGCCGAACACCAGCACGAGCGAAAAGCGCTCGAATTTTCGGAAGTCGCCGGTACTGACCGCCAGCATGACGAGGGCCGCCGCCGCGGCCACGCCGAGCAATTTGGGGATACCCAGGAAATCCAGCGCCAGCGTGATGCCGATGAATTCGGTGACGATGGTCAGCGCATTCAGGACGAACAGGTCGATGGCGCTGAAGGCGCCCCAGAACTTCCCGAACCGTTCCAGGATCAGGCGGGCATGGCCCACCCCCGTGACGGCGCCCAGCCTGAGCACCATTTCCTGGTTCACATACAACACGGGAATCAGCAGCGCCAGCGTCCACAGCAGCGTCGTGCCGTAGTTCTGGCCGGCCTGGGCATACGTGCTGAACGCCCCGGCATCGTTGTCGCCCACCATCACGATCAGGCCTGGCCCCAGAATGGCCAGCAATGTTCGGAACCGGTGCCACCAGTTCTTGCGGCGGGCGACGTCGCCTTCCTTGATGGTGCCGAAGGCCCCTCGAATATCACCGATATGCGCGTCGTCCAGGACCGCGACTTCTTTCGCTTTCTTCAACATGAATCACATTCCCAAGCATTCTGTACCTGCTGTATCTACCGCCACGCGATGCAGGGAATTCGGGATTCGTTGAGCAAAAGGGGGGCTATCGCGCGCGCTTCCCCCTGTCATGGGATGGCTCGCGACGCTCCGCTCGCGCACCACCGCATGCACGGCGATGGAACACCGTGCACGAGGCAGTATCTGAAAGCCCTGCAATCAATGGCGCCGAAATTGACAATCGACGACTGTCACCGTCTGACATAGATCTCCTGGAGTGCACAACCCGAACTGGCAAAAGGGGGATCGGGTTGGGTCGCGCTTTACGACGACTGCGCGATTGCAAACTATGGAGTCACTCTAGAGTCAAGGCTTTTTATTGATGAGGGCTGGCAGGGCGTTCAGCGCGGCAGCGCCACGCAAAACCGGGTGATGTCGTCGCGCGATTCGGCGTTGATGCGGCCGCCGTGCGACAGCACGATCTGCTGGGCGATGAACAGGCCCAGGCCCAGGCCGTGGTGCCCGCCGGCCGGGCGCGCGCCGCTGCGAAAGGGGTTGAACAGGTGCGGCAGCAGCTCGGGCGGGATGGTGCCGCCATTGCTGACGGTGACGACGACCTCGTCCGCGGCCGTGCCGTCCACGTCGACGCGCACCGCAGCATCGCGGGTGCCGTGGTGCAGGGCGTTGCCCAGCAGGTTGGCCAGCACCTGGGCCAGGCGTTCGCCGTCCCAGTTGCCGCTCAGGTCGCCCTTGAAGCTGGATTCGATCTGGCGCTCGGCGAAGCCGGTGCGCAGTTCGTCCAGCGTGCGATTGACCAGGCTTTCCAAATCGAACCGCGTGGGGGCCAGCGTCAGGCCGCCCGCCTGGCGGATGCGCGTGACGTCGAGCAAGTCTTCGATCAGGCGGCTCATGCGTTCACTGCTTTGCAGCATGCGTGTCGCCAGGCTGCCGACGCGGGCGTCGTCGCTCTGGCGCTGCAAGAGCGATGCGCCCATGACGATGGCTTGCAGCGGCGTGCGCAGGTCATGGCTCAGCACGGCCATGAACATCTCGTTCACGCGCAACGCCTCGGTGCGCTCTTCCAGTTGCTGCGCCAGCGCCCGCCGGCGTTCGTGCAGCTCGAAGAACACATTGGCCTTGGTCTTGAGCATGTACGGGTCGATGGGCTTGTATAGGAAGTCCACCGCGCCGCTTTCGTAGCCGCGGAACTGCCAGTTGTGCTCGCGCGAACCGGCGGTGATGAAGATCAGGGGAATGTGGCGGGTGCGCTCGCTGCCGCGGATCAGCTCGGCCAGTTCGAAGCCGTTCATGTCGGGCATCTGCACGTCCAGCAGCGCCAGCGCCACGTCGGGATGGGTCAGCAGCAGCTCCAACGCCTGCGGGCCGGACTGCGCCTTGAGCACCTCGACGCGGTCGCCCGCCAGCAACGCTTCCAGCGCAATCAGGTTCTCTGGCACGTCATCGACCAGCAGGCACTTGATACGGGCGTCCGGGGTTTTGGCAGAGGTCAGGATCATGATGTCAGAAGGGGTTGGAGTCAGGCCGATGCGTGGGCAACTGCGCGAACAAGGCGGCGATTTCCTCAAGCGTCAGGGCGGGCAGCGCGGGCGTACGCGCCAGGGCGGCCTCGGGCATGGCGGCCATGAATGCCGTGGCCGGCGCCTGGACCAGCGCGTGGCCGCCCACGGCATGGATCGCGGCCAGGCCGTCGGCGCCATCTTCATTGGCGCCCGACAGCAGCACGCCGAGCAGCCGGCGGCCATAGCAGTCGGCGGCGGAATGGAACAGCACGTCGATGGACGGCCGTGAGAAGAACACCGGCGGGTCGATGGACAACGCCAGCCGCGGGCCCGTGTCCACCAGCAGGTGGTAGTCGGGCGGCGCGAAATACAGATGGCCCGCTTGCAACGGCTGCTGGTCTTCGGCTTCCTGCACGGGCAGGGCGCAGCGGTCACGGAAGATATCGACCAGCAGGCTGCGGCGGTCGCGCGGCAGGTGCAGCACCACGATCACCGCGGCCCGCAGGCCGGCAGGCAGCGCAGGCAACAGGACATTCAAGGCGTCGATGGCCCCCGCCGAACCGCCGATGACGATCGCGTCCCAAGGGCCGTCGGACGGCACCTGGGGCAGGGGGGCGGCCGCGTTCGAGGTCACAGGCCGGCCTTCTTGCGATAGATGCGGTCCTGCGGCACGAAGTCGTCGAAGTTCTCGGCCTGCGCCGAGAAACGGATCGACTCGCGCGACCCCAGGCCCATGAAGCCGCGATGCACCAGCGCTTCATGGAACAGGCCCAGCGCGCGGTTCTGCAGGTCGCGTTCGAAGTAGATCAGCACGTTGCGGCAGGACACCAGGTGCACTTCGGCGAAGACGCTGTCGGTGGCCAGGCTGTGGTCCGAGAACACCATGTGTTCGCGCAGCGTCTTGTCGAACATGACCCGGCCGTAGCGTGCGGTGTAGTAGTCGGACAGCGAGCTGCGGCCGCCGGATTGCGCGTGGTTCGCGGTGAAGGCAGCCACGCGTTCCAGGTCGTACACGCCTTGTTCGGCGGCGCGCAGCGCATGCGGGTTGATGTCGGTGGCGTAGATCAGCGTGCGGTCCAGCAGGCCTTCTTCATGCAGCAGGATGGCCAGCGAATAGACCTCTTCACCCGCACTGCAACCGGCCACCCACACCTTGATCGACGGATAGGTGCGCAGGATGGGAACCACCTCGTTGCGCAGCGCCAGGAAATAGCTGGGGTCGCGGAACATGTCGCTGACCTGCACCGTCAGGAACTGCAGCAGGCCGGTGAACACCGCCGGTTCGTGCAGCACGCGGTCTTGCAGCTGCGACAGGGTCTTGCAGCCGAACTGGCTCAGCGCGCTGCGCAGGCGCCGCTTGAGCGAGGCCTGGGCATACGCCCGGAAATCGTAGTGGTACTGGTGATAGATCGCATCGAGCAGCAGCCGCTGCTCGATGTCTTCGATATGGGCACGGTTCCGGTGAGGCATGGTCGTGGCCGCCCGTTACTTGCGCATCCAGACGCGCACCAGCGACAGCAGGCGTTCCACGTCCAGCGGTTTGGCGATGTAGTCGTTGGCCCCGGCCGCCAGGCATTTTTCCTGGTCGTCCTTCATGGCCTTGGCGGTCAGCGCAATGATCGGCAGGCGGCGCCATTCGGGCCGGGTGCGGATCTCGCGCATGGCCGTGTAGCCATCCATCTCGGGCATCATGATGTCCATCAGCACCAGGTCGATCGTGCGGTGGCCGTTCGCGCCGGCGCGCTCCAGGGCAGTCAGCGCTTCCAGGCCATTGCGGGCGATCTCCACGTGCAGCCCGGTGGGTTCGAGGATGCTGGACAGCGCAAAGACATTGCGTACGTCGTCTTCCACCACCAGCACCGTGCGGCCTTCCAGCGTCGTGTCGCGGCTGCGGGCCAGTTCCAGCATCTGGCGTTGCTGCGGCGGCAGGTCGGCTTCGACCTGGTGCAGGAAAAGCGTGACCTCGTCGAGCAGGCGCTCGGGCGAGCGCGCGTCCTTGATGATGATGGACTTGGAAAAGCGGCGCAGGTGCTGCTCTTCGTCGCGCGACAGCGCGCGGCCGGTGTACACGATGACAGGCGGGAACGACACGCTGTCCTGCTCGGCCATTTGTTGCAGCAGGTCGTAGCCGCTCATGTCGGGCAGGTTCAGGTCCATCACGACGCAGTCGTAGGTGGTGTCGCGCAGCAGGTTCAGCGCGGCGGTGGCGGTGGCGGCCGGTACGATCTGCACGCCGTCGCGCGCCAGCAGTTCGCGCACGCTTTCACGCTGGCGGTCGTCGTCTTCGACCACCAGCACGCGGCGCACGTTTTGCGTGAACTTGGCTTCCAGGCGTTGCAGCGCATGGATCAGTTCTTCACGCTTGACCGGCTTGAGCGCATAGCCGATGGCGCCGCGGCCCAGGGCCTCTTGCGAGTAGTCGGCCACCGACACGATGTGCACGGGGATGTGGCGGGTGTTGGGATTGCGCTTGAGCTGGTCCAGCACGCCCAGCCCCGAGAAATCGGGCAGGTTCATGTCCAGCACGATCGCGTCGGGCCGGTGCTGCGCCGCCAGGGCCAGGCCATCGTTGGCGGTGTGGGCGGCCAGGTAGCCAAAGCCCATTTCGCGTGCCAGGTCGCCCAGGATGTCGGCGAAACGCTCGTCGTCTTCGATGACGAGGATGGTGCGGCCGTTGGCCGGGCCCGCGCCGGGCAGCGGCGCAGGGGGGGTGTTCGCCATCGCCGGGGCAGGCACGGCAGGTCCGGCGGGCAGGGGCGCGGGGGCCATCGGCACGGCGGCCTCGATGGGCGCCTGCACCGGCGCGACCGGCGCCGTGGCTTGCAGGCGCAGCGGCACCAGCAGCGTGAACACACTGCCTTTGCCGGGCGCGCTGACCAGGGACAGCGTGCCGCCCAGCAGCTTGGCCAGGTCGCGCGAGATCGACAGGCCCAGGCCCGTGCCGCCATGCTTGCGGTGCGTGCTGCCGTCGGCCTGGCGGAAGGCCTCGAAGATCAGTTCCTGCTGGTCGGCCGCGACGCCGATGCCGGTGTCCTGCACCGCGAACGACAGCATGTTGCGCGGCGCGCGCGATACCTTCAGCGCCACGGTGCCCTGCTCGGTGAATTTCAGGGCGTTGGACAAGAGGTTCTTGAGCACCTGGCCCAGACGCTGCGGGTCGGTGTGCAGCGTGGCCGGCACGTCCGGGGCGATGTCCAGTTCCAGCGCCAGGCGCTTTTCCTGCGCCATGGGCCGCAGCGGGTCCAGCAGGCGGTCCAGCGCGGACGCGATGGTGACCTCTTCGACGTCGACGGTGGCCTGGCCGGCCTCGATCTTGGACAGGTCCAGGATGTCGTTGATCAGCGCCAGCAGGTCGCTGCCCGCGGCGTGGATGGTCTGGGCATATTTGACCTGGTCGGCGCTCAGGTTGCCCGGCTTGTTGTCGGCCAGCAGCTTGGCCAGGATCAGCGTGGAATTGAGCGGCGTGCGCAGTTCGTGGCTCATGTTGGCCAGGAACTCGCTCTTGTACTGGCTGGCCTGCGTCAGCAGCCGCGCCTTGTCGGTCAGCGCGCCTTGCACCCGCAGCAGCTGTTCGGCCTGGGATTCCAGGTTGACGTTGGTCTGTTCCAGTTCGGTCTGCTGCAGCTCCATGCGCGCCTGCGATTCCTGCAGGATGCGGCTTTGCTGTTCCAGTTCTTCGTTGCTGACGCGCAGTTCTTCCTGCTGGGTCTGCAATTCTTCGGATTGGCGCTGCGTTTCCGCCAGCAGGGATTCCAGGCGGGTGCGGTCCAGGCCCGCGCGGATCGCGGACGCCAGCATTTCCGAGGCGCCTTCGAGCAAGTTGCGTTCGGCATCGCCCACGGCGTGGTTGAACCCCAGTTCGATCACGGCATACACGCGCTCATTCTGGATGGCGGGCGCCAGCACCAGTTCGGCCGGGTTGGACCGCCCGGTGGCCGAGGTGATTTCGAAGTGGCCCGCCGGCACGTTGCGCACGTGCATCAGCTTGCGCGAGGCGGCGACCTGGCCCGCCAGGCCCTGCGGCGCCGGAATTTTCTGCGCCAGGCGTTCGGGCGGCAGGGCGTAGCCGCCGAACAGTTCCAGTTCGTCGCCGCTGCCGTTGACCACGTAGCCGGCGCCGACGTTGGCATCCAGGTACTGCGCCAGGAAGTCCAGCGCCCGCTTGCCGATCTCGTCCAGGCGCAGGTCGCCCCGCAGGCTCAGGCTCAGGCCCGACAGGCCGGTGGTGACCCAGGCCTGGCGCGCCTTGGCGCGGTATTCGCGGATTGTCATGCCGGCCGACGCCAGGATCAGCACCAGCAGCAGCAGCGACCCGCCCCACGAGTAATAGGCCGACGTCGTGGCGGCCGCGGACCAGGCCTCGCGTTCGTCTTCCAGTTGGCCCATCTGCCGCGTGTACAGGTCGCCCACCAGGTCACGCAGCCGGTCCATCGCATCCTTGCCCGCATCGGTACGCACCACCGCCATGGCGCCTTCCACGTCGCCAGCCTTGCGCATCTCGACAGTCTCGCGCAGTTCGCTCAGCTTCTGCTGCGTGATGGCCGAGATGTCGTTGACGATGCGGCGCTGCGCCGAGTCCGTCGACGTGGCCTCTTTCACCAGGGCCAGGCGTTCATCGATCAGGGGCAGCGAGCGCACGTACGGCTGCAGATAGGTCAGGTCGCCCGTCAGCAGGTAGCCGCGTTGCCCCAGCTCGGCATCCTTGAGCGCCGAGTTGAACAGGCTGAGCTGGCGCAGCGTCTCGGTGACGCGGTTCATGGCGTTGACGGCCTGCACCCGCGTGTCCGCCGAACGCACATTGACGAAGGCGATGACGATGGTGGCCAGCGCCGCCGTCACGAAGCCGGCCATCAGGGTCTTGGGAACGGTATATCGGCGGACAGACTGAGACGTATTCGGCATGGGAACGGGTGGGCGGGCAGGGAAGGGGGGCGGTGGGCGCAACGATTATAGGGACGGGTTAACGTCGCAACGATCGGCAAACCCATGAAATATACAGGGGACGGACGCGGGTGTTTCGTCCGGATACAATTACGACACACATGAACGACATGCGTGACCTAGCATTCGCCCATTCACGCCTCACCAATCTCTAGTGCCTGCCGCCAGGACGCCCAGACGTGCCATCGCGGCAGTGCCGGCCACAGAACCATCATGAAAAAAATCCTCCTGGTCGACGACCAGCCCACCCTTGTCGCCCTGATGGGCGAATTCCTCACCGGCGAAGGCTATGCCGTCACGACGCATACCGACGGCCTGACGGCGTTGCAGCAGATGCTGAGCCTGCGTCCGGATCTGGTCATCACCGATTTCTCGATGCCCGGCATGGATGGCGGCGCTTTACTGACCGCCATGCGCGAGAACGCCTATCTGAGCGAGACGCCGGTACTGGTGCTGAGCGGCCGTCCCGAATATGAGATTGCCGCGGCGTGCGGTGATCGGGCGACGGTGATGCGCAAGCCGGCCGAGCCGCTGGACGTGCTGGCGGCTGTGCGCCGCCTGCTGCCGGAAACCGCGGCGCCGTCGCTTCATCGCGCGCGCCCGGACCTGCTGGCCAGCGCCGCCAGCCAGGCGGCCAACGGCCCCGCGGTGCTGGTCGCCTAGCGCGCCGGCCCGGCCAACTTGCAACTTTTCTTCACGGCGCTCAGCGGGCGCCAGCGGCTTGCAGCTGTTTGACGATCGCGTCCTGCCCGCGCTGGCGGGCATGCCATAGCGGGCTGCGTCCCTCGCCATCGGCCAGGTTCACGTTGGCCCCGGCCTGGATCAACTGCGCGACGACCGCCTGGTGATCCGGCCCGCCGTCGCTCAGGATGATGGCTTCCAGCAACCCCGTCCACCCCAGCCGATTGACATGATCGGGGTCGACGCCGGCTTGCAGCAATAGCCGCACGGTGTCGACCAGGCCACGCTCGCACGCCGGGATCAGCGCGGTGCCGCCATAGCGGTTGGTGCTGCGCAGGTCGGCGCCATGGCGCAGCGTCTGCGCCAGGATTCCGTTGTGGCCGCGCGCGCCGGCATAGAGATAGGCGCTGTCCTGCATGTGGTTCTTGGCGTTGACGTCGGCGCCCGCGTCCATCAACACGGTGGCCGCGGCCTCGTGGTTGGCCAGCGTGGCGCGCAGCAGGGGCGTGTTGCCCTCGCTGTCGCGCGCTTCCAGTGGCGCACCCTGCGCCAGCAGGGCCTTGACCCGCGTGGCGTCGCCGTCGGCCGCGGCTCGCAGCAGGTCGGCGCCGGTATCGCCCGGCGCTGCCGCGCCGCTTTCCGCGACCGCCAGCAGGGCCGCCGCCATGAATGTGCGCCAGGAACGGATGATGGACATGCGGGCGAGCCTCCTTGTGATGGCATGAATCGTGTCCTCGATTATGCCGTCATGGCGCGCGGTGTCACGGATGCAGCGCCAGCCCCTTCACCGTCTTGTCCACCGCTTTCTTCGGCCCGCGCACCGCGATGCCGACCAGGTTCATGTTGGCGGCGTCCTCGGCGCGAAAGACCTCGCGGTTGGCCTCGTCGTGGCCGGTGGCGAACATGGCCTGGATGAAGGGCACGACCGTGAGTTCGCGTTCGCGCGCCGTGCGGTGCGCGCCCTGCAAGCCGGCCAGATCGCCTTCGAACACCAGGATCGGCTGCACCGACATACTGGCGTAGGGGTGCCCCGTGGCGTCCACGTAGGGGGCGCCCAGCATCTCGGGCGCGGCGGACGCCAGGCCGGTGGACAGGAAGGCCACCACGTTCAGGCGCTGCCACGTGGCCAGGTCGCTACGGACGATGATGGCAACTTTGGTATCAAACACGTCAAGACTCCGCTAGGGGAAAAGCGCCCATGGTGGCGCAGTGCCCCCGCGAGGGTCTAGAACGTTTGTGCGCAGTGCAGGTATTTCGCCGGGGTGATCCGGTAAGCCCGCTTGAACCAGCGGCCCAGGTGGCTCTGGTCGGCAAAGCCGACCTGGGCGGCGACCTCGGCCGGGGCGATGCCGCGGGCCAGCAGCGCGCGCGCCCGCCGCAGCCGGGCGTTCACCAGGTAGGCATGCGGGGCCAGGCCGAATTCGCGGCGGAACTGCCGGGCCAGGGCGTAGCGGTCCATGCCGGAATGCTCGGCCACCTGGTCCATGCTGAGATCCCATGCCATATGGGCGTCGATGTATTCCTGGGCGCGGCGTGCGCGCGACGGCGAGGGGCGGGCGGGGGCGACCAGCAGGCGCTCATGGTCGGCGGCCAGGTGCTCGATCAGCGTATCCAGGGCCTCGTCGCGCGCCAGGCGCGGGTCGTCCGGTTCGAAACTGTGCAGGGCCGTGACGATGGCGTTGATCAGCGCGGGCTCGTTGGACAGCGACGCGCGAAACATCGAAAACGCCTGGCGGCCAGGCTTGCGTTCGCGCCGCGCTATCGCGGCATCGACCCAGGCCAGGGGCAGGTACAGCATCGAATATGTGAACCCCTGCTCGCTGCCGGCATGGCCGTCGTGCACGGCGCCGGGCTCGATCAGCATGGCGTTGCCCACCGTGCTGGTGACGATGCGCTTGGCGCACTGAAACTGCTGCACGCCTTGCAGCGTGACGCCCACCAGCATTTCGTCGTGGTCGTGGGGATCGTAGGCGTGCCCGCGGAAATGGGCATGCACCACCTCGATGCCCGTCGCAGGGTCGCGCCGTACCCGGATCCAGTCGTCTTGAGTCGTCATAACGGAAATTCCCTGCCAGCAGGCAGTCTTGGCGCGCTGGGGCGGCGTGGCTGCCCAACGGCTTGTTCGCCGGGTAGATTACTTGAATAATCGATGCGGCACGCATCCGCGAGATGCATTCAGGCAAGCAAGGAGACGGTTCATGGCAACACCCGGCAACCCCAAGGCGCTGTATCTGGACGACCTGTCGGTGGGCGACACCTTCACCAGCGCGACGCACCAGCTGGACGTCGATCAGGTGCGGCGCTTCGCCTCGGAATTCGACCCGCAGCCGTTCCACCTGGACGAAGACGCGGCGCGCCATTCCCTGTTCCAGGGGCTGGCGGCCAGCGGCTGGCATACCGTTGCCATCACCATGCGCCTGCTGGTCGACAGCATGCCGCTGGCCGATGGCGTGATCGGCGCCGGCGCCGAGATCAGCTGGGCCCGCCCGACGCGCCCGGGCGATACGCTGCATGTGAAAAGCACGATTCTTTCCATCACGCCGTCGCGCAGCAAACCTGACCGCGGCATCGTGCTGGTGGAAAGCGTGACGTTTAACCAGGACGGCGACGAAGTGCAGAAGCTGACCAGCAAGGTGGTGAGCTTTCGTCGCAAGTAGCGCGATGGCCGGATTAGCAACAATCGCAACAATAATTATCGGCATTCGCCTGGCCCTGCTCTCGCAAGCGCGCCTCGCCCATTGTTTCAGCAGGCATGCGAGCTATTGCGATCCGACCTCGAATCAGTAGTATGCCGGCTCCATTCAGCTTTCTTTCAAGGACCGAACCATGATGCCATCGCGCCCGCGCCTTGCCCTGTCCGCCCTGGCGCTTACGCTTGCGCTGTCCGGCTGCGTGAACCTGCCGAATTCCAACGGCGAAGGCACCATGGACGATCCGCGCTACGGACAGCTGCTGGACCTGATCGACGAGGCGCTCAAGGACGACATGGCCGTGGTGCTGGTGGCCGACCTGATGCCGCACGCCACGCTGAAAGACGCCATGACCATGACGCAGTGGACGGGCAACACGGTCTGGATGTTCGAGAAGGACCCGCGAATCACGTTCGGCCGCAAGTTCCAGAACAACTCGCTGAAACGGGACAAGGCGGAAACGTATCTGTTCAGGGCGTTCGAGGTGCACATCCTGCCGCCCGGCAAGTACCTGCTGACCGGCGGCGACGACTACAAGCTCAATGCCTTGCTGGACCAGGTGGGCGCCCCGCGCGGCGCGGTCGGTTCGGGCCGAGGCGCCAACGGCACGGCTTATTTGTCGCCCGAGCTGTACCGCGAGTTCTACAAAGAGACCAACTGGCATGAAGGGTCCACGGGGTCCCAACTGAAGACGCGCACGGTCTGCACCGCCGTGCACCGCGGTTCGGGCGCATGCGTGGCCTGGGGCGAAGAGCAATACACCGAAACCACGCCGGGCGTGCAGGCGGGGTACTACGAAGACACGGCGTACCGGGACATTCCCTCCATCAAGGTACAAGCGCGCATTCCGCCCAAGCAGGCCCTGGCCAGCTTCACGCTCAAGGGCGGCCAACTGGTGCTGAGCCAGCGCATGCACATGAAGACGCCCAGCTACCAGTACACGCAATCGGGATGCCGCGCGGTCGATCCCAAGATGATCGAGTGCCCGCTGGAAAACCTGACGGTCTACACCTGGCCGGCGCCGATGGACTTTGCGCAAAAGCTCTTTTCCCAGCGCACCAACATCAGTGACCCGCAGCGCGAGATGCTGTCCCGGATGATCCCCATGCAGATCACGCCGCTGGGCAAGCAGGGCATGCAGGATCCGGTGTGGGGCGTGCCGCTGTCGCGCAAGTAGATGAGCGCGTCCCTGCATACCGAGAACGCGCCGCTTGACGAGGAAGACAAGCGGCTGCTGCGATTGGCCGGCCGCTTCAAGGGGCTGGCGGCAGGGATGAATGTCCTGATGCTCGGGCTGCTGCTCGCGCTGATCATCGCCTGCGTCATGGGCCTGGTCGACAGCGGCATCCGCCGGCAGGCGGGCGTGGTGCTGGCGGGCATGCTGATCGCGACCCTCGCGCTGCTCGTGTCCTGTGCGCGTTACCTGCTGCGGCTGCCGCGGTCCTGGCGGCGCGTCAACCTGGCGTTGCGGGGACGTGTGACCAAGCAGATTGTGTCGGGCGTGACGACTTCATTCGGCGTTGCCGAACGCCCAGGCGTCAGCTACGGTTTCGGCGCCGAACGCGTGGACGTCGCTGTGCCGCGGTGGAACGATGTCGTGGCCGACACGGGCCGCGGCGCCCGGCCCGCCCTTGCAGCGGGGTTGATCGGCGTGCCGGTGCGCCTGCATCTGCTGACGCTGCTGCCGGAACGACCGCCGCTGCTGTTGCGTGCAGAGTATCCGTGCAGCGCGGCGGCCACCCTCGCCATCGAGGCCGTGAGCGACGCCGATCGCCAGGAAGTGCGGCAGGAAGAGTTGTGGCTGCGCAAGCTGTTCAACTGGGCCGCCCTGGCCATGCTGGGCGCGAGCGTGTTCGTCGGGCCCCTGATCCTGGCCGTGCCGGTCCTGTTTGTGCTGGGCCTGATCCTGGGGGCGCCCAGCCGCCGGCTCAAGCGGGCGGTCTATAAGCACGGCGTGCGCGGCGTCGTCGAGGAAAGCCTGGTCTACCGCCTGCGGCACGGCACGTCCACACCGCTCATCGTGCACAACTACCGGATCGGCGGCGTGCTGTACGAGACGTCGTACGGCGGCGACCCCGTGCCGCCCGGGCAGCGCGTGGCGTTCGAATTCCTGGACATGGGCAAGGCCGGCCTGCATCCGTTGTTTTTTCGGGTGGAAGGCGAGGCGGGGCCCGCCATCAACCAAACGTAAACGCATACGCCGACACTCCCGGGTCCAGGAACTCAATGGCGAAGGTGTGGTCGGCCGACGCATCCTGTTGGCGGACCAGCTGGTATAGACGCTGCTCGGTCACGGTTCCGGTGCCATCGGCGGTGACATCCATGCCGTGGTCGTTGCCGGGCGGCTTGCCGTCGATGGTGATCTTGAAGCGCACCGGCTTGCCGTCGGCGTCGGGGCCCAGCACCAGGTGCAGGTCGCGGGCGTGGAAGCGGTAGACGAGGCGGCCGGTGCCTTGGGCCAGCGTCGAGCGTTCGGCGCCGATGCGCCAGGCGCCGTCCAGCGCCCAGTGGTTCAGGGCCAGTTCGGCCGGCGCGGTGTAGGCGACCGGCGTGTCAGCGACGAACTTGTCGCGGGTTGCGAAACCTTCGGCGCGGTCGTAACCCAGGTAGGTTTCCGGTGAACGGACCTCGGCCGAATCGGCCGATGCCTGGACGCCTTGCGCCTGCACGGTCGCCAGGCCCGCATCCACGTTGGAGGCGCCGGCTTCGCGCAGCAGCTGCTGGATCACGCGTTCGGATTGGTCGTATTCGCCTTCGCCGAAGTGGTGATAGCGGATGCGACCTTGCGCGTCGATGAAGTAGTGCGCCGGCCAGTATTGGTTGCCGAAAGCCTTCCAGATGGCGTAGTTGTTGTCGATGGCGACTGGGTAGGTCACGCCCAGCTGCTTGGCAGCGCGCGTGACGTTGCCGATGTCGCGTTCGAAGGCGAATTCGGGGGCGTGCACGCCGATGACCACCAGGCCCTGGTCGCGATACTTCTGCGCCCAGGCCTCGACGTAGGGCAAGGCGCGCAGGCAGTTGATGCACGAGTACGTCCAGAAGTCGACCAGCACGACCTTGCCGCGCAGCTGTTCGGCCGACAAGGGCGGCGAGTTCAACCATTGCACTGCGCCATCCAGCGACGGGAGCGTGCCTTCGACGGGCAGCGTATCGCCGGTGCTTGCCGTGGTGCGGGGCGCAGCGGAATCGGGGGCGGCGCCCAGGCGGCCGATCAGGGCCTGTTCGAGATTGCCGGTGGACGCGGTGGACAGTTGCGTCAGCACGCCGGTGTCCCAGCCCAGGGCGATGGCTGCGGCGCCGGCCAGCATCAACACGCCCAGGCCGCGCCGGATCCATTCGCCCGCGCCCAGCGAACGCTTCATGGCGGCGAAGACTTTGCCGCCCAGCAACAGCGCGCAGGCCAGCGACGTGGCGGCGCCCAGCGCGTAGGCCAGCAGCAGCAAGCTGGTGCTGAGGCTGGCGCCTTGCAGGGCGGCGCCGGTCAGCACCAAGCCCAGGATCGGCCCGGCGCAGGGCGCCCACAGCAGGCCGGTGGCGATGCCCAGCAGGAATGAGGTCCTGGGGTGCGGTTCGGCCTCGTTGCCTGCCGCGCTGGTCAGGCGGTTGCCGGCATTGACCAGGGGATGCGTCAGCCGTTCGGCCAGGCGCGGAAACAGCAGCGTCAGCCCGAAGATGACGACCAGCGCCAGGGCCAGCCAGCGGCCATATTGGTTGGCGGCCACGACCCAGCCGCCGCCCACGGCCGCCAGCGAGGCCACCAGGGCAAAGGTGACGGCCATGCCCGCCAGCAGTGGCAGCCCGCTGCGCACGAAGGACTGGCCGGCGCGCGAGAAGACGAAGGGCAGGACGGGAAGGATGCAGGGGCTGACGATGGTCAGCACGCCGCCCAGGTAGGCAAGGAGAAGCAGCAGCATGATCGGTCCGGCTTGTGATCGAAGGTTATGGCTTGCGGGACGCCGGCATCCGCGAGGATGCCGCCGCGTTTGCCACAGCATAAGAGCGCAGCCGTACCGGGACTTTCACGCAAATCTAAATTTTTCGTGAAGATTGCGTGGAGGCTGTCAGCCGGCGCGTCGGCCTATTTGCCGCAGGGCTGCGGCACCTTGCGCAGGCTTTCGGTGTAGCCCAGTTCGGTGACCTTGGCGGCCAGCGCCGCGTAGGCCTCGTCGCTCAGGCACGGCACGCGCGCCATGATCCACACATAGTCGCGCTTGGAGCGGCCGATGATGGTGGTCTGGTAGGCATCGTCCAGGTAGGCAATGACGTATTCCGCCTGGATCGGCCAGATGAACTGCATGCCCCACACCGCGTTGCCGGTATCCGGCCTGACGGTGGCCACGGGGTGCATCGTGCTGACGTCGGCCTCGAAGCTGCCTTTGCGGTAGCGAAAGTCGGTCTGGATGCGGCCGTCGGGCAAGCGGCGGTAGCTTTCCACGGCGTCGTAGGCGTGGCGTTCGGGCCAGCTGGGGATATGGGCGATGACGTACCAATCGCCCATGAAGCGGTCCAGGTCCACATGGCTGACCGGCGGCATGGGCGGCGGCGCGGCGCAGCCGGTCAGGATGGCTGCCAGGGCGGCGGACAGGGCGCGCAACATGGTCGTCTCCTCAAGGCCGCGTGAACCGGTAGTGGCCCACGCCCCATTGCTGGCCTGCCTCGTAGCCGAACAGCTCGGCGCAGGCCATCCAGAACATGCGCCAGCGCTGGTGCCACAGGTCGGCCAGGCGCGGGCCATAGGCCTGGGTCAGCACGGCGCGGGCGGTGGCGGCCTGGGCATCCTGGTTGGCCAGCCAGTGGTTGGCCGTGCGTTCGTAGTGGGTGCCGTCCACGAACCACTTTTCTTCCAGTTGCAGGTCGCGCTGGAAGTGCAGCAGCGTGTCGGCGGCGGGCATGATGCCGCCGGTGAAGAAATGCCGGCCCATCCAGTTGTCGGCGCCTTCGGTCTCGAACGGATAGGCGCGTTCGCGGTGGGCGAAGATGTGCACGAACAGTTTGCCGCCGGGTCGCAGCCATTGTCCGATGCGGGCCATCAGGTCCTGGTAGTTGCGCATGTGCTCGAACATTTCCACCGACACGCAACGGTCGTAGGTGCTGGCGGGCAGCGCCAGCACGTTGACGTCGCAGGTGATGACGCGCACGTGCTGCCAGCCGCGTTCGCGGCAGCGCGCTTCGATGTGCTGGCGCTGGGTGGCCGAGTTCGACACGGCGGTGATGCGGGCGTTGGGGTAGTGCTCGGCCATCCACAGCGTCAGCGAGCCCCAGCCGCAGCCCAGCTCCAGGATGTCCTGGCCATCGGCCAGTTCGGCGCGTTCGCAGTACAGGCGCAGCATGGCGGCTTCGGCTTCATCCAGCGTTTCGGCGCCGGTGGGGTAGTAGCAGCCGGAATATTTCATGCGGGCGCCCAGGCACAGCTGGAAGAAGGCGGTGGGCAGTTCGTAGTGCTGGGCGTTGGCGGCGTCGGTGTGGATGGCGACGGGGCTGGTGCGCAGGCGTGCGATCAGTTGCTGGTCGCGCGCGGTCCAGGCGTCGATGCCGCCGGCGTATTCGGCGGCCAGGCGTTGGGCGCACAGGCGGCGGATGCCCAGGCGCAGCAGCGCGTCGGGCACCAGGCCGCGTTCGGCCAGGCCCAGCAGGCCGGGAGCGGGGCGGTCGGCGGCGAGCAGGGCGTCTTGCAGGGTGGCGGTCGTCATGGCGAGCCTCGTCAGAATTTGGGAAACCACGGGAAGAAGGCCGAAGTGCGGCGCTGGTAGTCGCGGTAGTCGTCGCCGCGGGTGCGCAGGGCCTGCTGTTCGGTGAAGGGAATGCCGCTGATCCAGCGCAGGAACACGAACATCAGCACCGGGCCCAGCCACGCCAGCCCGGCCAGGGGCGAGCCCCAGGCCAGCGCCACGTAGCCGAACCAATGGCACCATTCAAAGAAATAGTTGGGGTGGCGCGAAAAGCGCCACAGGCCGGCGCGGCAGGTCTGGCCGCGATGCGCGGGGTCGTCGCGAAAGCGGTCCAGCTGCCGGTCGGCGATGACTTCGCCGGTCAGCGCGGCCAGCCAGATCGCCACGCCCAGCGCAACCGCGCCGCCCTGCGCCGGGCTGACGCCCACCGCCAGGAATGGCAGGCAGAACAGCATCACCAGGCCCGCCTGGAACATGAACAGGCCGAAGAACTTGCCCTGGTGGCCATGCCAGCGCTCGCGCAGGGCGCGATAGCGTCCGTCTTCTTCCTGCCGCACGCGGCGCCACAGATGCGACGCCAGGCGCAGCGACCAGACGCCTGCCATGATGGCCAGGCATGCGCGCGGCAAGGCGGCGCCCGTGCCGGTGGCGGCGACGAGCACGGCGCTGGCGCCCATGCCCAGCGCCCAGACCACGTCGACGATGCCGGCATTGGCATGGCGGCGCTGCCAGCGCCAGGCCAGTGCCATCGCGACGATCATGCCGGCGGCAATCACCAGCCATTGATGCCAGGGACTCATGTTGCCCCCCTTGTCCAGCGCCAGGCGCGGGAAGTCAGCGCGGGCAGGATCAGGCCCCAGCCCAGCGCCAGTGCGGCCGTGGCGCGCCAGGCGGGTGCATCGAACTGCACGGCCTGCCAGCCGCGCGCCGCGCCCCAGTAGGCCAGGGGCCCGCCGAGGGCGCCGAACGCGCAGGCCAGCCAGGGGCGCGGGCGCAGGTAGGCCAGGGAATGGTTCAAGGTCAGGGCAAAGGCGGCCCACAGCGCCAGGATCCACAGCGGCGCAGGCCAGGCGCTGGCGGCATAGACAGACCAGCCCAGCGCCGACAGGCTGCCGTCCAGCAGGCAGCCGCACAGCAGCGCGGCCAGCGCCAGCTTCACGTCGGCCTGCCAGGTGCGCGACCAGACTAGCTGCGCCGCCACGAACAGCAGCGCGGCCACCACGCCCGGCCAGGCCAGGCCGCGGCCAGCGCCGATGACGGCGCTGAACCAGACTGCCTGGTAGCCGAGCAGGTTGGCCCAGAAGCGCATCACGCGTCCCCTTGAACCCAGCGTTCACCGGCGCTGCGCGCGCCGGGGTGCGTCAGCAGCAGGTGCGAGACGCCGATGGAACGCTCGCGAAAGCCGCCTTCGCAATAGGCCAGGTAGAACTCCCACAGGCGGCAAAAGCGCGCGTCAAAGCCCTGCGCCCGCACTTCGGGCAGGTGCGCCAGGAAGCGTTCGCGCCAGGCCTGCAAGGTCAGGGCATAGGAATGGCCGAAGTCCTCCAGGTGCACCAGCGCCAGGTCGCAGGCGCGGGTCTTGGCGCGCAGCATGGCGTCGATGGATGGAATGAAGCTGCCCGGGAAGATGTGGCGCTTGATGAAATCCACCGAGCCCAGCGCCTGCTGGTAGCGGTGGTCTTCAATGGTGATGGCCTGGATCAGCGCGCGGCCCCGCGGGGCCAGCAGGCTGGCGACCTTGCCGAAATAGGTTTCCAGGTACTGCGCGCCGATGGCCTCGATCATCTCGATGGACACGACCTTGTCGTACTGGCCTTGCAGGTCGCGGTAGTCTTGCAGCACCACGTCGACGCGGTCCTGCAGGCCGGCGGCGCGCACGCGGGCGGTGGCCAGGTCGTGCTGCTCGCGCGAGATGGTGGCGGTGGTGACGTGGCAGCCATGGTGGCGCGCGGCGTACATGGCAAAGCCGCCCCAGCCGCTGCCGATTTCCACCACGCGGTCGCCGGCCTGCAAGTCGAGCTTGCGGCAGATGACGGCCAGCTTGCGCTGCGAGGCCTCTTCCAGCGTGTCGTCGGCGTCGGCCCACAGCGCCGACGAATACATCAGGTCGGGCGACAGGAACAGCGAGAAGAAGTCGTTGCCCAGGTCGTAGTGCGCGGCGATGTTGCGGCGGCTGCCTTCGGGGGTATTGCGGTTGGCGGCGTGCCAGCGCTTGAGCGCCCAGCCGGCCAGCCGCGCCAGGCCCGATTCCATGCCGTCCAGCGTATCGCGGTTGCGCACCAGCAGGCGCACCAGGCCGACCAGGTCATCGCACGTCCACATGCCGTCGCCAAACGCTTCACCGGCGCCCACGCTGCCTTGCGTGGCTACCAGCCGGTAGAAGGCCATGTCGCGGATGGTCAGGCGCACCACGGCCGAGCCCTGGCCCAGCGTGGCGCTGCCCAGGCTGTCTTCGATGGCCAGGCGGCCGCCGGCCAGTTGCGCGAGGCTGGCGAACAGGCGTTTGCGCAGCAGGCGGTCCAGCGCGCCGGCCGGGCGGCTTGCCGCGACCGCGGCGTGTTCGGATGGCGTCATGGCTTTCATTGCGGTTCTCCGTTGGGCGTGCGGGGATGGTCGTGGATGGGATTGCGCTTGAGCCACAGGCGCAGCGCCTGCCAATGGATGCCGCCGATCACCTGCAGCGTCATCAGCGGAAAGCGCCACAGCAGCCGCGCCAGCGCGGCGCTGTCGAGCTCGCGGCGTTGCAAGGCCAGGTGGGCATCGAACTGGACCTGGTCGTGGCGGCTGACGCGCATGTGCACGCGCAGGTCGTCGCCGGGCGGGCTGAAGCGCCAGTCGTAGGCGCAGTCCATCGGCATGAAGGGCGACACATGGAAGCGCTTGTCGAACTGCCAGGCCAGCGACAGGCCGTGGCGTTCGGCGGTGGCCGCCGGCAGCACGATGCAGTGGCGCTGCTTCCAGGGGGTATTGGTGATTTCGGCGACGATGGCAGCCAGCGTCACGCCGTCTGCCTCGAAGCAGTAGTAGAAGCTGACCGGGTTGAAGACGTAGCCGGCATAACGCGGATGCGCCAGCAGCCGGATCGGGCCGGTGGGCGCTTCGCCCAGCGCGGTGCGCAGGCGGGCGCGCACGGCTTGCGCCAGCGGCACGCCCGTATCGCCATCCAGGTAATCGCTGCGCCGCCACTCGACCAGGTTGGGCCGGCGGGCCGACCACAGCCAGCGGTGCTCGAAGACCTGGTCGATCTCGTCCAGGTCCAGGTACAGCTGCGCCATGCGGTAGCTGAAACCGTGCGCGTGCGGCAGGTGGCGCTGGTGCGTCACGCGACCTTCATAGACGGCGCTGTGGTAGTTCATCATGCGGCCGCCAGGGTCAGGGGCGCTGCGCGCGACTGGATGCCGCGCACGACATCGAGCGCGCTGGCCACGCCGTCTTCATGGAAACCCCAGCCCCAGTAGGCGCCGGCGTACCAGCAGCGATGCGGGCCGGATATCTCGTCGCGGCGCGTCTGCGCGGCCACCGATTCCAGCGTGTAGACGGGATGGTGATACCGCATGCGGGCCAGCACGTGCGCGGGGTCGATGGCCTCGCTGCGGTTAAGCGTCACGATGAACGGCAGGCGCGACGACAGGCCCTGCAGCAGGTTCATGCAGTAGCTGACCGAGCAGGGCGCCGACGGGTCGGCCGGCACATAGGCGTTCCAGGCGGCCCAGGCCTTGCGGCGGCGCGGCAGCAGGCGGGCATCCGTGTGCAGCACGACGTCGTTGTGTTGGTAGGGGATGGCGCCCAGCACCTGGCGTTCGGCCGGCGTCGGGTCGGCCAGCAGTTTCAGGGCCTGGTCGCTGTGGCAGGCGAAGATGACTTCGTCGTAGTGCGGCTGGCCATCGCAGGAGGTCACCACCACGCCGCCGGCCTGGCGCGTCACGGCATGCACCGGGCAGTTCAGGCGTACCAGCACATTCCAGCGTTCGCGCAGCGCGCGGATATACCGGCTGGAACCGCCTTGCACCACACGCCATTCGGGCCGCTGGCTGATCTGCAGCATCTGGTGGTTGGCCATGAACTGCACCAGGTAGCGCGCCGGAAAGTCCAGAATGCGAGCCGCGGGCGCCGACCACAGCGCCGACGCCATCGGGATCAGGTGGTCGCTGCAAAAGGCGCTGCCGTAGCGGTGCTGTTCCAGGTAGTCGCCCAGCGTGGGGCCGGAGTCCTGGCTGGCCAGCAATGCAGGCGCTTCGCGATAAAAGCGCATCAGGTCGCGCACCATGCCCAGAAAGCGCGGCGACAGCAGATTGCGCCGTTGGCAGAACAGCGTGTCCAGCGTGGTTGCGTTGTATTCCAGGCCGCCGTCCGCCTTGTGCACCGAGAAGCTCATGGTGGTGGGCTGCGAGGCCACGCCCAGCTCGTCCAGCAGGGCCGTGAAGTGTGGATAGTTCACCGGGTTGTGCACGATGAAGCCGCTGTCCACCGCGAAGGTCTTGCCGTCCTGTTCGACCGTGTGGGTGTGCGTGTGGCCGCCCAGGTAGTCGTTGGCCTCGTACAGGGTCACGTCGTGATCGCGCCCCAGCTTCCAGGCGCAGACCAGCCCCGAGATGCCCGAGCCGATGATGGCGATGCGCATGATTACTCCTTGGCGCGCGCCAGCACCCAGGCCGGCACGGCTTTCAGGTCCCAGATCAGGCCGGTGGCCGCCAAGAGGCGCAGGCCGTACCAGGTGATGTCGATTTCGCGGGCGCGAAACCCCTGGCGGGCCGAGCCGGGGTAGAAGTGATGGTTGTTGTGCCAGCCTTCGCCGAAGGTCAGCAGCGCCAGCCAGGCGTTGTTGCGGCTGTCGTCGGCGGTGTCGTAGCGGCGCTTGCCGTAACGGTGCGCCAGCGAATTGATGGTGACCGTGGCGTGAAACAGCGCCACCGTCGAGATGACGAACCCCCACACCAGCATCTGCGGTCCGGTGGTGCCCAGGCCGGGCGCCACGCGTTCGAGCAGTGCGCCCAGGCCGTAGCACAGCAGCGCCAGGGCGATGGGCACGGCGGCGTCGAAACGGTCCAGCCAGCGCAGTTCGGGATAGCGGCGCAGGTCCGGCACGCGGGCCAGGTCGGTGGCGAAGGCGCGCGGCGTCAGGAACCAACCCATGTGGCTCCACCAGAAGCCGTGGCGGGCGGGCGAATGCAGGTCCTGCTCGTCATCGGCATGGCGGTGGTGGTGGCGATGGTGCGCCGCCCACCACAGCGGGCCGCGCTGGGCGCACGACGCGCCCAGGATGGCAAACACCAGCTGCATGCCGCGTGACGTGCGAAATGTGCGGTGCGAGAAATAGCGGTGGTAGAAGCCGGTCAGGGCGAACATGCGCACTGCGTACAGCGCCACGGCGACGGCCAGCGCCACCGGCGACACACCGGTCCACAGCGCGCCCAGGCAGCCCAGGTGCAGCAGCGCAAAGGGCAGGGCCCGCGCCCAGTCGATGCGGTCGGGGTTGCCCGCGGGCACGCCCTGGGCCTGGGTATCTACCCAGCGGCGTATCGAGGCGGTCCAGCCAGTGAATTCGGGGCGCATCATCGTGTCCTGTTCGAGCCTTGCCGGGATATACGGGCGCGGCGGTGCCGCGGATGCATTGGGGTAAACCCTGGGCTGGCTTGCCCTAGTCGCACCGGCCCGTCAGCGGCGTGGCGGACGCGGCGTCCAGGTCCTGCCTGGTGGGCGCGGGCAGGATCGCTTCCGGCGGGAATTCGATGCGCACGGTCTGCGTGCCGCCGTTGCCGTCACGCAGGTTGCTCACGCCTTCGAAGCGGCGCAGGCGGCGGCTGTCGCGGTCGTAGGTGACGCGCAGCGGCGGCGCGGCAAAGCCGTACCAGGCATCCAGCCGCAGGCGGAAGGTGCGTTCGCGGGCGTCGGGCAGGTCGCGCGCCTGCACTTCCAGCGGCACCCAGGCCAGCCGGCTGGGCAGCAGGAACTGCAAGGGGGCGGTGGGCGCGTCCCAATGCTGGCGCAGCCAGGCGTCGAAGCCGGCGTCTATCACTGGGTCTGGCGCAGCTGGCAGCTTCTGGCTTTGCATGGTCGCCCCGGCGCGGGCCTGGACGTAGACGTAGCGCTCGCCATTGCGCAGGCTGGCGCCTTCGCGGTAACCCTCGCGCTGGTCGAACAGCGCAAAATCGGGGGCCGGGTCATCCAGGGCGCCGCGCACCCACTTGCGTGCAAAGGCCGCGCCGTCGGGGCAGCGGTACAGCACCAGCCGTTCTTGTTGTGCGTTGTCGCGTACCACCCAGTGTTCTTCGCGATAGCGTTCGGCGCCGCCGTGCGGGGCGTAGGCGATGCCCACGTAATGTTCGTTCTGCGCCTGGGCGGCCCAGGGCGCCGACAGCAATACCAACACGAGCAGCAGACGCATGGTCATTCCCCTTGCGCCGCGCAGGGGGCGGCCACGAACGCGCTGACGTCGTCCAGCACCGGCGCGCGCCAGCGCAGCGGCCGCGACAAGGCCCCGACCAGCAGCTTGTGGCCCAGGTCGGGGTATTCGACGAGGCGGGCGCAGGCCCCGGCCGCGCGCAGCGCGAGCGCCAGGCTGACGCTGTTGCGCTGCGGGTCGACCGTGCTGTCGGCCGCGCCGGCCAGCAGCAGTCCCGGCGGCGCGGCGGCGCTGACGTGATGGATCGGTTGCGAGTCGGGCGGCGTATCGGGAAACAGGAACACCGGCCGTACGTCGCGCGCGACGATGGGCAGGAAGTCATACGGGCCGGCCAGGCCGATCCAGCCGGCCAGGGTGGCGGGGGCGGTGCCGGCGCCGTGCAGCCAGCGCGCATCCAGCGCCAACATGGCGGCGATGTAGCCGCCCGCGCTGTGGCCGGCCACGAAGACCCGCCGCGGGTCGCCGCCATAGGCGCCGATGTGCTGCTGGGTCCAGGCCACCACTTGCGCGGCGTCCTGCAGAAAGGCGGGGTAGCGGGCTTCGGGGTACAGGCGGTAATCGGCGATCACGGCGACGATGCCGCGCGATGCCAGCGCGTCGCCCGCGAAGCGATAGTCGGCCCGTTCGCCGCTGCGCCAGCTGCCGCCGTAGAAGAACACCACCACCGGGGCATGGGCGGCATTGGGCGGCGCGTAGATATCCAGGCGCTGGCGCGGCAGCGTGCCATAGGCCAGCCCCTGCGTGGCCTGGCTGGCGCCGTCGGGAATGGCGCCGTTCAGCAGTGTCAGGGGGGAGCAGGCGGCCAGCAGGCCCAGCGCCAGGCCGGCGACCAGCAGGATTTCAAAGAGGCCACGCGGGCCGGGGCCGATCCAGGAAGACATGGGGTGCTCCGCAACGGGGACACCCCTCTATACGGGCCGCGGCCCGTACTGGATGCAGCCTAGATCTTCAGCACGTCGCCGCTCATGATGATGGGGCCGGTGGGCTTGCCGGTGGGGGAGCCGCCCGGCGGTTCCAGCGTGATGGCCAGTTGCTGCACGCCGGCCAGGCCCTGCGCGCGCCGCAGCGCCGTCAGGCCGTCGGGCGACACCAGGCCGACCGACTGCGGCGCCTGGCCGGGCGGAATGGCCCAGAGTTCCAGGGCCTTGTCGCCCGCACGCGTCGCCAGGTTCTGCAAGGCATGGATGTGCAGGCCGCCGGCTTCGTCGGCGCGCACCACCAGCATGGCCTGCGCTTCGGGGCTTTGCAGCACGGCCATGAGTTGGGCCCGCGCGGCGCGGTCGACCTGCATGGGGTAGAAGACCACGCCGGCCACCAGCAGAGCCGCCAGCGCGCCGCTGGCCACGCGCCAGAACGCCAGGCCTTGCCACCACGGCCCGGCGCCGGGGCGCAGGCGCGCTTCGATCGCGCGCCAGACGCGGCCGGGCGGCGTCTTGGCCGGCAGTGACCAGAGCAGCGGATAGATGTCGTTTTCCCACTCGCGCACCTGGCGGCGCAGGTTGGCGTCGGCCGCCATCAGCCCCTCGAAACGGCGACGGGCGCCGCCGCGCATGGCGCCGGCCACGTAGTCGGCCGCCAGGCGGGCGCGTAACTGCGGATCGCGGTAGTTCATGACAGGCACCTCTTGAGCCGTTCCATGCCGCGGCGCACCCAGCTCTTGATCGTGCCCAGCGGCGTCTGCATGCGCTGGGCGATCTCGCTATGGCTCAGGTCATCGAAGAAGGACAGCGCGATGGCGGCGCGTTGCTGACCTTCGAGTTGCTTCAGGCAGTCGGCCAGGCGGCGGGCGTCCTGGTCCGTTTGCAGCCGTTCGAACGGCCCGGGGGCGTCGTCCGCCCACGCCAGCGTCAATTCGCCGTCGGCGTCCGGGCGCTCCAGGTCCGGCCTGCGCAGCAGGTCGATACAGCGGTTGCGCACGATGCGGGTCATCCAGGTCATGACTTGGCTCTGTTCCGAAGAATAGCGGGCGGCATTGCGCCAGATATTGATGAAGCTGTCCTGGAGGACTTCTTCCGCCCAGTCGCTTCGTCGCAATATACGTACGGCAAGCGCAAACAGATGCGGGGACGTTTGGCGATAGAGTTCGGCCAGCGCGGATTCCTGGCCGCGCGCGCAATCCTGTATCAGAGCCTGCAGACGAAGCGGATCAGCCATGGCGGATATCCGGGGTCAGATAGGTGCAGCCGCGTGAGGCGACGGGGAAGAGCATGCGCCACAGGCCGGGAACGGCTGTGGCCCCCAAATAATACAGGCAAGCGCCGCACGGGTTGGCTCGGGAAAAGGCCGGGTTTGTACGGGTTACTTCCGTGGCAGTTCAGTGGCGAAAGCGTCGGCGGCCAGGAACTTCGCCGCCTGCTCGGCGGTCGGATGCCAGGCGATCAGGTGGCTTGCGGCCAAGGGAAAGCGATGCGCCGCATCGCGGTGTGCGCGGCCAGGTCGATCGCCCGTAAAGGACCTGAATATGCGGCTATCCGCGGCAGTCATCGCATTCTTCCTGGCATCGCCTGTTTCCGCATGGGCGGACGAGGCTTCCGCCAACTCGGCGCTCGTGACGGGCGACGCCTCGATCAACAAGACGCCGCTGGACGTCGATGCTGCGGCCAGCGCAACGCAGGTGGCGGACGGCATCGGTTTTCCGGAAGGCACTGTGATGGTGCAGGACACGCTGTACTTCGTCGATTACCAGGCCTCGACCGTCAACCGGTTGACGCCTTCTGGCCAGGCGGTCGTCGCCCGCTTGCCGGGTTGCGGCGCCAACGGCCTGGTGGCCACGCCCGACGCGCTGCTGGTTGCCTGCTACGACAGCGGCACCGTGCAGCAGGTATCACGGGATGGCGTGAAGCAGCGGACGTTCGAGCGCGGCTCGAAAGGCGAACCCTTCTACCGGCCCAACGACCTGGTCGCCGACGCCCGCGGCGGCGTGTACTTCACCGCGTCGGGCGACGATTCGTGGCTGGGCAAGGTGTTCTACCTGGCGCCGCAGGGCGGCGCGCCGGTGGCCGTGGCCGACAACATCCGCAACGCCAACGGCATCGCCCTGTCGCCCGATGGCGGCATCCTGTATGTGGGCGAAAGCACCACCGACAGCATTCTGCGCTTTGACGTGCATCGCGACGGCACGCTGGAAGGCCGCGCATTGTTCGCCGATCTGGATGGGCTGGCGCCCGGCGGGCAGGCCTTTCGCCATACGCCGGACGGCATCCGCAGCGATGGCAGCGGTCACCTGTTCGTCGCGCTGTACAACGGTGGCGGGATGTGGGTGCTGGACGACCAGGGTCAGCTGATGACCCGCGTGGCCCTGCCGGGGGAACATCATTCAAACCTGGCTTTGTCGCGCGATCAGAAGACGATCTATGCGACGGCGCTGTCGGGGGCATCGGGGCAGATTTTCAAGCTGCCGAATCCGTTGCTGGGCCGCGCGCCTTGAGGGGCGCGCGCCGTCACACCCTTTCATTTCTTCACTGCACCCGAGTCGGCGTGGCCGTGCGCGAAGTCTGCGTTGGCATGCGTTCCTGCGTCAGCGTGCCCGGTTCGGCAGAAGACGGGCGCACCACCACGGCGTTGCCAGGCGGATTGGCGCCCAGGTTGGGCAGGTCGGCCGGGCGCGCGGCGACCGCGGCGAAGGGGCCGCCGCCGGTGGCGGGCACGCCGTCCAATGTCAGGGCGGTGGCCCACTGGCCGTCGCGGCGGGACAGCACCTGGTAGCGCTGCGGGCCGCCGGTGCTGCGCGCGACGATGTACACCGTGCCGTCGATCAGGTGCATCGCGGGCGGCGAGGCGGCTTCGGCGTCCAGTTTGGCGGGCTTGCCGTGTTCGACCAGCCAGAGCGGGCCGTTGGCGCGTTCCAGGATGGCCAGCACCACGTTGCCTTGCGCATCCGCATCGATGGCGGGGCGGCCGATGTAGGGCACGCCCAGGTCGGTGGGGGCGCTCCAGTCCATGTTGAGGTCGGTGGTGTCGCCGGTTTCTTCCAGGCGCGTCAGGTGGTTGTCGGCGCGTTGGCGGAAGTAGAGTTCGACGCGGTGTTCGTGGTTGCGGATCGCGGCCAGGCCGCCGGCGGCTTCGGGCGCGGGGATGCGGCGCCAGTGCTGCCAGTCGGGGCGTTGGCCCTTGGCGGCGGGCAGTTGCCGCGTGTAGAACAGTTGACCGGCGCCGGCCGACGCAAAGACGATGTAGCGGCCGTCGTCGCCGCGCACGACGGCGGGCGCGCCGGTGGCGCCGTCCAGCGGCGGCAGTTCCTGCCAGGGGCTCCAGCTGCCGTCGATGCCGGTGGGCGCGATCCAGTGCAGCCGGCCGTCGTAGCCCAGCGCCACGGCGGCGGCTTCGCCTCGTGGCGCCACGGCCGGAATCTGCGTGACGCGGATGCCGGCCAGCGCCTGCCAGCCTTGCCAGGTACCGTCATGGCGCTGCTTGTTGGCCCAGACGCCGCCCAGCGGGTCGCGCGCCATCAGGCCGGCGGTGCCGTCGGCGTGGGTGAATGACACCAGCGGCCCGCTGGTGCGTCCGCCCAGGCTTTGCCAGCGGTGTTGGCCGGCGTCCCAGCGGTTGACGGCGGCGTTGGTCTCGCCCGCCGCGAACACGACCAGGCCGCCGCGGCCGTCCGGATAGATCTGCGGCGGCATGTCCTGGCGCGACACGTAGTAGGCGCGCTGGACCCAGGCGGCCGCGGGGCCGGCGGGTTCCTTGCAGCCGGTGGGGCCGGCGCAATAGTGGTAGTCGTTCCAGGCGTAGTGCTGGAAGATCACCGACTTGCTGGCGATCTCGGCGTCGGCCAGGTTGGTGGCGCGTTCCTGGCTGGGGTAGTCGATGTAGCCGGTTTCGGCGTAGTTGCCCGGCACGCGCAGCATGGCCGCGCGCACCAGCCGCGCGCTGGCGATGTGGTCGGGATGGCCGTGGCCGGCGCAGCGCCAGCACAGCTGGGTGTAGGGCACGGCGATGGTGTCGTCCAGGTGGCGCACGGTGGTGGGCGCGTACTGGCGGATCAGTTCGGCAAGCGTGTCGACCAGTTGTTCGCGGGTGTAGGTTTCCGGGTAGGGGCCGAGGGTGTCGACGCTTTGGCCAGGCTCGGATTCCGTGCGGCTGAGCGGCGTGAGGCTGCCCCAGCCCTTGCCCAGCCAGGGGTCTTTCAAGCGCATGTGCCAGAGCTGCACGCGGGGGTCGCCTTCCAGGGTGAAGCGCGCGATGCGGCGGCCGGCGACGATGCCGGTGTCTTCCTTCCATTGGTCGGGCTTGCCGGCCATGTAGGCGTAGGCGGCGCGCACGCCGCGTTCGCGGCCCAGCATGTAGGTGTCGCCTTCGCCCGCGTCGCTGGCGGTCAGGTAGACCACCCGCACGCAGCCGCCCGCCGCCACGTTCGAGGCGATGTCGGGGTTCATGAACAGCAGGTCGTCATCCAGGTGGGCGACAAAAGCCAGGTCCTTGATGCCGTGGCATTGCGCCAGCGTGGGCGGCGCGGCAAGCACTTGGGGGCTGATCAGGGCGGCCAGCGTGAAAAGCAGTATCCGGCCAAGGGGGCGCAACAGGTCCGGGAGTCGGGGCATGGCATAGGGGCAGTCTGGCCCCGTTATTTTTAGACCCTTATTTATAGCGGATATGCCGAGCCGGGGTTCGTCATGGCCGTTACGCTTTTGTGCCGGACGTAACGGCGGCCGCGCGCGTCACACCGAAAACCCGGCGCAGCGCCCGGTTCGCCGGGTTGGAATAGCACCCCGCCACGAGGGCGCCGATCAGGCAGGAGGCCGCCAGATAGGCGCACAGCAAGGCCAGTCTGGCATCGCCGGGCGTCAAGGCGGGCGGCCAGGCCGTGCGCAGCAGGCCCAGCACGACCAGATGCAGCAGGTAGATCTCGTAGCAGTCGCGGCCGCAGCGTCCGAGCAGGCGCTGCGCCAAGCCGGTGCGTGGCCGGTCTGTCGCCGGCCGACGCAGCAGCAGCACGGCCGTGCCCAGCGCCATCGCGCTGGCGCCCAGTACATTGCTGGCGCTGATGGGCCAGGCCAGGTAGAAGAGCAGCATGGCGATGCCGACCGCTGCGTGCACGAGCCGCCGTTGCAGGAAGGCGGGCGGATGGCGACGGGCCAGGACCGCGGCAACGCCACCGATGGCGATGGCGTCGAAGCAGGCCAGGTAGCCATACAGATAGGCCTCGCTGCCGTCCTGGTGCGCCAGGCGATAGAGCGGGCCGGCGATGATGAGCGCCGCCGCCAGCACGCTGCGCATCCTCGCGCGGCGCAGCAGCAGGCACGCCAGCGGAAAGAGCAGATAGAAGGCCAGCTCGACCGACAGCGACCACATCACGCCCAGGGCATAGTTGAGCCACCCCTCGCGGATCACCAGCACGTTCATCCAGCCCGTCAGCGCGGCCAGGTTGGTCGTCCACAGCGACACGGCGGCGTCCGCACGGTTGCCAAACAATGCCACGCCCGCCAGCGCCAGGGCGTTCACCACGGCCAGCGTCAGCAACAGCGTGGGCACGATGCGCGCCAGCCGCAGCCCGTAGAAGGGCGCGAGCCGCACGGCGCCCAGGCTGCCCCAGCGGTCCAGCGCGTTGCGCGTGACCAGATACCCCGAGATGACGAAGAACATCGTCACGCCATAGTTGCCGTTGCGCGCAATGGCGTGCAGCAGCGGCCAGCCCAGCAGGCCGGCGAGCAGGGTGTCTTGCATGGGATAGGCGATGTTGAAGTGGTGCAGCAGCACCAGCAGGATCGACATGCCGCGCAGCGTGTCGATGCCGCCATCGCGCGCATCGGTCAGCATGGGCGGGGCCTACTGCTGCGCCGCCGGGGCGGTCAGCGCCGGCCACTGGCTGATCAGTTCGTCGCGCGCCCGCAGGCCGGCGTTGGGCCGGGTGGCCTGTTCGTCCTGGATCAGGCGGGCGAACACGAGCTGGCGGCCATTCTTGCGGGCCCAGCCGACGAACCAGCCGTAGGCGTTGGCGGGCGTGTACACGCCGGCATTGCCAGGCGACCCGGTGCCGGTCTTGCCATAGATGTGCCAGCCGTCGGCGCTGCCGGCTTCGAAGAGGGTGTCGGCCAACTCGTAGGCGGCGGGCTTGACGGGCAGTTGCCGGTTGACGACCTGGCGCAGGAAACCAATCTGCTCCAGCGGCGAGATACGCAGCGACGAGATGATCCAGGCGACTTGCATGCCGTTGTGCTTGCCGGGCTCGCCCGAGACGTCTTCATTGCCGTAGCGGAACGCGGACGTGTACTGCTGGAAGCGCTGCGCGCCCAGGCGCTGGGCGATTTGCTGCGAATACCAGACCACGGAATACGTGATCCAGCGCGCCGGGTCGGTGGGCTGGCGCCAGGCGTCGCCGCCCCAGTCGGGGTAGCCGGGCTGGTAGTCCAGCACGGGCGCGTGCGGGCCTTGCAGGATGCCGGCGTCCGCGCCCATCAGGGCGATGGCAAGCTTGAAGGTCGAGGCCGGCGTGTAACGCGCGCCGCAGGCCTCGGCCGTGCCTTGCTGGAACACGATATTGCCCGTGGCGGCGTCGGCCACGACGGTGCAGAGTTCACGCGCCTGGGTGGGCGCGGCGGCCAGCGCCGTCAGGGAAAAAGCGACGCCCAGGGCGTGGGGCAAGAGTCGAACGGTCATGATCGATGCAGTCATCAGGGAAAAAAGCCAACACTCAGGCGCGCGGCGTGCGCCCGTTGAGCAGAACCAGCGTCAGGTCGCGGTCGTCGATATGCAGGCGCATGGCCAGGCAGCGGCCCGCCTCGGTCGAGGCCCCGGTCTTGGACAGGCGGATGTCCCAGCCCTGCGCGCCGACCAGCGGATTGGTATTGCGGTAGTGCAGCGACGCGCCGGCCGTGGCGACGGTCTCGGCGAGCGCGGTGGTGTCGCGGGCGATCTGCGGATAGGCGGACGCGGCGGCCATGATCTTGCCGATGTCCACGGCGCTGGCGCGGTTGGCGCCCGACAGGCCGGTGGGTTCTTGCAGCGTCGTGTGTTGCAGGTGCAGCGCGGCGGTCTTGCGCTGCACGGCGGCCTGGAACGCGGGTGGACCGCCCGGGTAGCTGCGCGCCAGCGCATGGGCGGCGCGATTGTCGGAAGACATCAGCGCCAGTTTGAGCAGGGTGTCCAGCGTGGTGGCGGTGCCCACCGGCAGGGCGGATGGGGATGCCGCGGTGGCCTGCGCATCCTGTTCGTCGATCACGATGCGGCGGTCCAGGTCGGGCGCGGTGTCCAGCACGACCATGGCGGTCATCAGCTTGGTCAGCGACGCGATGGGCACGGCGTCGTTTTCGGCGCGGCCGAGCAGGGTGGCGCCGGACGCGTCGTCCTGCAGCAGCACGTGCGTGGCGCCGCTGGAGGCGATCAGGGCCTGGATGCCGGGTAGCTGGGCCAGGATGTGGCGGGCTTCGGTGGCCGTGGGCGCTTGAGCGGGCCGGGCCGCTTGCAGTGCGGGCCAGGCGATGAACCCCGCCAGCGCCAGTGTCATTGCCAGGATGGGCCCGGCGGCCGTGCGCCGCGCCGGCAGGCTGGCGGGGGCGGCCAGGCGGCGGATGCGGTCCAGCAGATCGCCGTCACGTGCGCCGGGGGCGACAGCCGCGGGGGGGCGGGGGGCGTCGCTCAACCTATGCAAGGCGCGGGCCAGCGTCAACGGGCTGGGCAGCACCGAGGCGGCCATGGCGTCGGCAATGCGCTCGCGTTCGATGCGCAGGCGCTGCGACAGCCACCACACCGAGGGATGGAAGAACAGCAGGGCCTGGGCGGCATGCTGCAACAGGTTCACCAGGTAATCGTGGCGCCGCACGTGCGCCAATTCATGCGCCAGCAGGGCTTGCAGCAGGTCGGCCGGCATGCCGGTCACCAGCGTAGCGGGCATCAGCACCACGGGCTTGAGCCAGCCAGCGGTGACGGGCGTGGCCAGGTGGTGCGCCACGCGCAGGCTGACGCCGCGTGCCAGGCCCAGGCGGCGCGACAGGTCGGCGGCGCGCGCCTGCCAGACCGGGTCGGCCCAGGCCTGGCTGCGGCGCAATTGGCCGCGCAGCCAGCCGATGCCCAGCAAGACGCGCACCGACCCCAGGAGGCTGCCGATCAGCCAGGCCAGCGCCAGCCACAGCGGCCAGCGGGCGGCGGCCGGCGCGGCAGGGTCCAGGCCCGTCGGCCCCGGCAACGCGCGCCAGGCCGAGGCCACATCGGCCGCCAGCACTGCCACGCAGGCGCACAGGGCGGCGCACAGCAGCGCATAACGCAAGCGATTGTCGCCAGGCCGGGTCAGCGCCAGCAGGCCCGCCGTGGCGGCGTGCAGGCACAGGATCTTCCAGGCCACGGCCGGCAGGCTGCCGCCGATGGCCCAGGCCGTGGCGAGCAGGTACGCGTTCACGGCTTGTCTTTGCGCAGCAGCGCTTCGATTTCGGCGCGGTCTTTCTTGCTGACGTGGCCATCGCGCAGCGCGGCCAGCACCAGCGCCTTGCCCGAGCCGGCGAAGGCGCGGCGGATCAGGTCCTTGACCAGGCCGCCCTGCGTGGCCGCCTGGCTTTGCGCCGCCGCATAGACATGCGAACGCTCGCTTTCGTCGCGCGTCAGCAGGCCTTTGCCGTGCATGAGCTGCATCTGCCGCAGCACGTTGGCGTAGGTCAGGTCGTCACGCTGGGCGGCCATGGCGGCGTGGACCTGCTTGACGGTGGCGGGGCCGGTTTCCCACAGCGCGCGCAGCACGTCGAGTTCGGCGCTGGTGGGCTTGGCGGCGGGCGGAGTCGTGGGGGGCATCGAGGCGGACGTGGACAGAAACGTTGATAGAATTATTTTTCTAGAATAGTTTTTCTAGAAAAAAATGTCTACTTTGATTTTCCGGGGCCTCGCCGCGCTCCTGCCGCGCGCCTGGGAACGGAAACGTCCGGGAGCGGGCGCGCAGACGCCGCTCAGTCCTTGGCCGGTGAAAGCGCCTTCAGGCCGACGATGCCCGAGATGATCAGGACAAAGCACATGACGCGCATGAAGCTGCGGTCTTCGCCCAGGAAGAGCGAACCATAGATGGCGGTGCCGACGGCGCCGATGCCGACCCAGACGGCGTAGGCCGTGCCCACGGGAATGGTGCGCGTGGCCAGTGACAGCAGGTACATGCTGACGCCGATGAAGAAGATGCAGAACAGGCTGGGGCCGAGGCGGGTGAAGCCGTCGGTGCGTGGCATGGCCGCCGCGTAGAAGACTTCCGCGACGCCGGCCAGCGCCAGATAGATCCATCCCATGCCGTTCCCCTTATTGCTCTGCACAAAAAGGGAAATATACCGGAGGGCAATGCGCGGGCGGCGCCAGGCCCATTCGCCCGGACCGCCCGCCAAACGCAGCGTTCATGCGCTTTACCGCGCCAGCCGGGGATTGAAGGCGTCGTTCAGCGCATCGCCCAGCAGGTTCAGCGACAGCACGGTCAGGATGATGGACACGCCCGGCAGCGCGGTCAGGTACCAGGCGGTGCGCAGCATTTCGCGGGCGCTGCCGATCATGCTGCCCCACGACACTGCGTTGGGGTCGCCCATGTTCATGAACGACAAGGCCGATTCCATCAGGATGGCGTTGGCGACCAGCACCGAGGTCGTCACGATGACCGGCGGCAGGGCGTTGGGCAGGATTTCGAGCAGGGCGATGCGGGCGTGGCTGTAGCCCAGGCTGCGCGCGGCCTGCACGAATTCCGATTCGCGCAGGGTGCGGAATTCGGCGCGCACCAGCCGCGCGATCACGGGCCAGGACGCCACGCCGATGGACAGCGCGATCACCGCCACCGACGGCCGGGCGATGGCGACGATGACCACCACGAGCAGGAACGACGGAATGGTCTGCAGCAGCTCGGTGACGCGCATCAGCGCCATGTCGACCCAGCCGCCGAAATAGCCGGCGGCCGCACCGACCGCGATGCCGATGACCAGACTGAGCAGCGCCGCGGTGAAACCCACGGTCAGCGATACTCGCGCGCCGTGCGCCAGGCCGGCGGCCACATCGCGCCCCATGGTGTCGGTGCCCAGCCAGAAGCCGGGGTCCTGTCCGGGCCACAGGATGGGCGGGCCGACCATGTCGAGCGGGTCGTTCGGAAACACCCACGGCGCGGTCACCGCGGCCAGCAGGATCAACAGCAGCAGCACGCCGCCCGCGACGGCGGCGGGGTTGGCGAGCAGGCGGCCCAGCGCGCCGCGGCGGCGCCAGGGCAATCGGGCGGGCGGGGCGCCCAGCGTGGATTCGATAGAAGCGGACATGAGGGAACTCAGGAAAGAAGCGGCGTCGTGTGAGCAGGCATTCGTGGCCCAGGCAAGCAGCAGGCGCCGTTCAGCGCGCGCGGATGCGCGGGTCCAGCACGGTCTGCAGCAGGTCGACCAGGATGTTGGCCACGATGACCAGCAGCGACGACAGCACCAGGATGCCCAGCAGCACGACGTAGTCGCGACCCATGACAGAGTCATAGGCCAGGCGGCCCAGGCCGGGCCAGCTGAAGACGGTCTCGACCACCACCGCGCCGCCCAGCAGCGTGCCGACGTTCAACCCCGCCACGGTGGTGACGGGAATGAGGGCGTTGCGCAGCACATGGCGCAGCGCCACCGCGCGCGGTGTCAGGCCCTTGGCGTGGGCGGTGCGCACGAAGTCCTGGCGGTTGACTTCCAGCATCGAGGCGCGCGTGAGCCGCGCGAAGATGGCGACATAGAAGCTGGCCAGCGCCAGCGTGGGCAGCACCAGGTGGCGCGCCACGTCCAGCGCGTGCGCAAGACCCGTGGCGCCCGAGCCGATGGTGGAGACGCCGCCCGGCGGCAGCCAGCCCAGCTTGACCGACAGCAGGATGATGGCCATCAGGCCCAGCCAGAAGCCGGGCGTGGAATACAGCAGCAGCGCGGCCAGCGACAAGGCCCGGTCCAGCCAGCGGCCGGCAAAGCTGGCCATCAGCGCGCCCAGCGCGATGCCAGCGGCCAGGGCGCAGGCCAGCGCGCTGCCCATCAGCAGCACCGTGTTGCCCAGCCGGCTGAAGATCAGGTCTGACACCGGCAGGTTGTAGCGCGGCGATACCCCCAGGTTCAGCGTGGCCAGGTTGCGCAGGTAGTCGCCCAGCTGCTGCAGCACGGGCTGGTCCAGCCCGAAGTGCGTGCGCAGCGCCGCCATGCTGGCCTCGGTGGCCGAGCCGGACTCGGCCGCGATCACGTCCGCGGCATCGCCCGGCACGGCCTGCAGCAGGAAGAAGCTGAGCAGGACGACGCCGATGACCGTGGGCACGGCCTGCAGCAGCGAGCGTCCCAGGACGCGCAGGGTGCGTGCGCTCATGGTTGCAGGTAGACGTCGGCCAGGTTGGATTCCACGCCGTCGGCGGTCAGCGAATGGTCGTGCACGCGCTGGTTGGCGATGGTGATGAATTCCGGCTGGTACAGGTTCAGGTCGGGCACCTCGCGGGCCACGATCTGCTGGAATTCCTTGAACAGCTGCACGCGGCGGGCCGGGTCGTTTTCGACGGCGGCGGCTTCCAGCAATTCATCCACCTTGGGGTTGTTGTAGTGCGTGCCGTTGGAGAAGGGCACTCCCTTGATGAAGTTCTTTGACCAGTACAGGCGCTGCACGCCCACGGTGGGGTCGAACAGGTTGCTGGCGCCGTTGGTGGTGAACGAGAAGTCGCGGTCGGTGTAGACGCGCTTGATGAAGGCCGACGCATCCTGCGCGCGGACGGTGACGGCAATGCCGACGCGCGCCAGCGTGGTGCGCAGGTAGTCGGCCAGGCGCGGGCCATCGGCGCCGATCGGGTTGTAGTCCAGCGTCACGCGGTACCGCACGCCGTCGGCGCCCTTGGGATAGCCGGCTTCGTCCAGCAGCGCGTTGGCGCGCTTCAGGTCAAAGGGGTAGGGCGTGACGGCCGGGTCGTTGTACGTCTTCAGGCCGGGCGCGATGGGCGAGTACGCCACCTGGCCGACGCCGTAGTTCACGACCTTCAGGATGACGTTGCGGTCGACGGCGTGGGCCACCGCCTGGCGCACTTTCTCGTTCTTGAAGAACGGGTCGTCCAGGTTGAATTCCAGCCGCGTGACGTTGTAGGAATAACTGTTGCCCTTCGTCTCGAAGCGCAGCGTGGGCACGGCCTTCAGGCGCGCCAGGTCGGCCAGCGGCACGGGGGTGCGGTAGCCCAGGTCGGCCGTGCCGGTCTCGAAGGCGATGGCCGCGGCGGCGGGGTCGGCCACCACGCGCACGATCAGGCGGTCGATGTAGGGCTTGGGCTTGTCCCAGTAGTCGGGGTTGCGCTCATACACGATGTGGCTGCCGCGCACCCATTCCTTGAACTTGTAGGGGCCGGTGCCGATCGGCGCGGACGTGGCCGGGTTGGTCAGCGGGTCGGTGCCTTCGTAGATGTGCTTGGGGATGATCGGCGTTTCCGTGGCGACGAAGGCGCGGATCAGGTAGGGCGCAGGCTTGGACAGGCGCAGCACCACGGTGTGGTCGTCGGGCGTTTCGATGGCGGTGACGTTGGCGAAGGTGTTGCGCCCGCGCGGATGGATCTTCTTGAGCAGGTCGATCGAGAAGGCCACGTCGGCCGCGGTGAACGGCTTGCCGTCATGCCATTTCACGCCCTGGCGCAAGGTGAAGGTGTACACCGTGCCGTCGGGGCTGATGGTCCAGGCGGTGGCCAGCTGCGGCTCGGGTTTCAGGTCGTAGTCGTACTTCAGCAGGCCTTCGGTGACCTTGGCGCTGACGCTGAGGATGGGCGTGGCGACGTTGCCCACGGTGACCAGCGCGGTGGGTTCGGACGGCAGCAGCAGCGTCAGCGTGCCGCCGCGGGCGGGTTCGGCGTGGGCGTATGGCGCGGCGGCCAGCAGCAGGCCGGAGAACAGCAGTTTCAGGAAGGGACGGCGGAGCGGTTTCATGGTCGTCGGCAAAGAGGGGGACGCCCGGCGCGCAGGGCGCCGGGCCGGGGTTCAAGGGATCAGGTAGGGGCGACGGGGCGGCCGTAGGCGTCTTCGGCCTGCGCGGCGCTGACCAGGCCGTACTGCACGTCGCGTTGCAGGCGGGCGTCGGCGCGTTCGGCAGGATCGCCCAGCCCGCCGCCGCCGGGGGTATGCACCACCAGGCGTTCGCCGGCCGGAATCAGCTGGCGGCCCTTGGCGCGCAGCACGGCGCCGGACGACAGTTCCAGCCTGCCGCCGGCCCCGGCCTGGCCGCCAAGCGCGCCGCGGGCCGGATGCACCACGCGGTCAAAGGCGGCGGCGATGATCATGCCGGCCTGCGGATCGGCGTGGCGCACCACGATGGTCTGGCCCAGGCCGCCGCGTACCGTGCCCGGGCCGCCGGAATCCTGGCGGTATTCCTTTTGCTCGAATACCAGCGGGTTGGCGCTTTCCAGGATTTCAAGCGACACGTTGCGCACGCCGCTGGGGTAGGACGTGACCGACAGGCCATCCTTGCCGGGCCGCGCGCCGGTGCCGCCTGTGGAAAAGCTGGTGGCATTGAAACGCCGGCCGGCCAAGAGACTCTGCTGCTCCGCCTGCGTGGCGCCGGCCAACGGCTCGCCGCCCACCAGGTGCAGGTTCCACAGCGACGAGGCGCCTTCGGCGGGCACCTGGTCGGCGCGCGCCTGGCGCAGGGCGCCGAACACCACGTCGGGCAGCATCTGCCCGATGATGTGGCGGGCGGTGACCGCGGCGGGAAAGCGCGCGTTCAGAATGGAGCCTTCGGGCGCGGACACTTCCACCAGCGACAGCGAGCCGGCATTGTTGGGCACATCGGCGCCGATCAGGCAGCGGATGCCGAACGAGGTGTAGGCGTCGGTGTAGGCCTTGACCACATTGATGCCGCGCGTGACGCTGGGCGAGGTGCCGTCGAAGTCCACCAGGATCTTGCCGGCCTGCACGGTGACGCTGGCTTGCAGCGTGATGGGGGCGTCGTAGCCGTCGATCACCAGCGTGTTGTGCCAGGTGCCCTGGGGCCATTGCGAGATCGCCTGGCGCATCGCCTGCGCCGATTGCTCGACGATGTAGCCGCCCAGCGCGTCCAGGTCGGCCAGCTGGAATTCCGTCAGCAGCGACTTCAGGCGGCGACCGCCGATGTCGTTGCAGGCCACCAGCGCATACAGGTCGCCTTCGACCTGTTCGGGTTCGCGCACGTTGGCGCGGATGATGGCCAGCACGCCGGGGTCGACCTGGTGCTGGTGAAAGAACCGCAGGATCGGCAGGAACAGGCCTTCGTGGTAGACCTCCAGCCCGTCGGCGCTGCTGCCGATGCCGCCGATGTCGATCACGTGCAGGGTCGAGGCAAACAGCGCCACCAGCGCACCGTCATGGAACACCGGCGACACCATGGTCATGTCGAACAGGTGGCCGGTGCCTTTCCAGGGGTCGTTGGTCAGCAGCACGTCGCCGTCTTTCAACGTGTCGGGCGGGAACACTTTGAGGAAGTGCTTGACCGATTCGGCCATGGCATTGACGTGGCCCGGCGTGCCGGTGACGGCCTGCGCGATCATCCGGCCGTCCGGCAGGAAGACGCCGGCGGACAGGTCGCCGGCCTCGCGCGTGGCGGTGCCGAAGGCCGAGCGGATCAGGACCTGGGCCTGTTCTTCAACGACCGACAAGAGGCGGTTCCAGGCCAGCTGGAAGCGGATGCGTTCCTGGGGCGTGTGTTGTTGCGTACTCATGCTGCGTGTTCCTTTCCAGCGCGCGGCGCCGAGGCCGCCTGGATGTCGTCCAGCACCAGCGAGCCGAGCCGGCTGCGCCGCGCCTCGAAGCCCGCGGGCACAAAGGTGGTGGTCTCGTCTTCGACGACCAGGGCGGGGCCGCTCAGCTTCTGCTCTGCGTCCAGCGCCTGGCGCTCATAGGTGGGCACGTCGGCCCAGCGGTTGTGTTCGAAGTCATACAGAGCGCGCGTGCCGGACGAGCGCGCCGCGGTGGCCGGGCCGCTGGCGATGTGGTCGCGCGGCCGTTCGCGGCGCGCGCCGGCCTGGGCGGCGACCGACCAGCTGACGGTTTCGGGCGCTACGTGCGGCAGGCTGCGGCCATAGAGCTGGGCGTAGCGTTCGGCGAATGTGGCGTCCAGCTGACGGCTGGCGGCGGCGTCGAAGGGGCCTTCCGGCAGGTCGACGGGGATCTCGTGGCCCTGGCCGCTGTAGCGCATGAAGACCACACGCTTGTGGCTCAGCGGCGCATCGGGCGCGGCGCGCCGCACCACGGTGTCCACGCCCGCGGTCAGTTCGTCCAGCAGGCGCTGCACGGCGGCGTGGTCGATCGTGGCCAGGCGTTGATGAAAGCTGCGCACGGCCTGGTAGGCAATGGGCGCCCACAGGAAGCCCACCGCCGAGCCCACGCCGGCCGATTCCGGGATGATGACGCGGCCGATGCCCAGCTTGCGCGCCAGCCGCGCGGCATGCAGCGGCGCCGCGCCGCCAAAGGCGATCAGGGTGTGTTCTTCGGCGGCCTTGCCCAGTTCCGATGCGTGCACGCGGGCGGCGTTGGCCATGTTCTCGGTGACCACGTCGATGATGGCCTGCGCGGCCTGCGGACCGTCCAGGCCGGCGGCCGCGGCCAGGTGGGTCTCGATGGCGTGGCGCGCGCGTTCGGGCTGCAGGCTGACCTTGCCCACGGCGAAGCGGTCGGGCGTCACCGTACCGATCAGGGCGTGCGCATCGGTCACCGTCGGCAGTTCGCCGCCATTGCCGTAGGCGGCCGGGCCGGGCGACGAGCCGGCGCTGTCGGGGCCGACCTGCACCACGCCCAGGTGGTTGACGCGCGCGATCGAGCCGCCGCCCGCGCCGATCTCGACCATCTCGATGACCGGAATGCGGATGGGCAGGCCGGAGCCCTTCAAGTGGCGGTGCACGCGGCCGAATTCGAAGCTGCGGCTCACTTGCGGTTCAAAGTCGTCGATGTAGCAGATCTTGGCGGTGGTGCCGCCCATGTCGAACGACAGCGCGCGGGCGGCGCCGGTCTGCTCGGCAATGTGCTGCGCCAGGATCGCGCCGCCCGCGGGGCCGGATTCGACCAGGCGCACCGGTTCGTCGACCCCGGTCTGCAAGGTGGCGATCGAGCCGCCGGACGTCATCAGGAATGGCTCGCCGCGCAGGCCGCGTTGGCGTGCGGCCTCGTTCAGGCGGCGCAGGTAGCCGGACACCTGCGGCTGCACATAGGCATTGGCGCTGACGGTGGACAGGCGCGGATATTCGCGGATTTCGGCGCACACGTCGGACGACAGCGACACCCACAGCTGCGGCGCGTGTTCGCGCAGCAGCTCGCGGATGCGGCGTTCGTGGTCGGGGTAGGCGTAGCTGTGCAGCAGGCAGACGGCCACGCTTTCGACGCCGGCACGGGTCAGCTCGCCGGCCAGCGCGACCACCTGGGCCTCGTCCAGCGGCGTCAGCACCTGGCCCTGGGCGTCGACGCGTTCGGTGATGCCGTGGCGCCAGGGGCGCGGCACCAGCGGTTCGGGCTTGTCCAGGAAGATGTCGTACTGCGCGAAGCGATCTTCCAGGCCGATCTCGACCAGGTCGCGAAAGCCGGCCGTCGTCAGCAGCGCGGTGCGCGCGCCCTTGCGTTCGATCAGCGCATTGGTGGCCAGCGTGGTGCCCAGGATCAGCAGGCTGACCTGCGGCCAGGACAGCCCTGCCTGGTCCAGCAGCTCTTCGATGCCTTGCAGCACGGCGGTCTCGGGCGCGTCCGGCGTGGTCAGCAGCTTGGCGGACCAGCGGCGGGGTTCTTGTTCAAGGACGATGTCGGTAAACGTGCCGCCGACGTCGACGGCAACGCGAACCGGCGCCGTCGAGGCGGTCTCGGAAGGGGATAGGGACATGGGGGCGGAAAGAGAGAATGCGAAGAGGAAACGCGAGGCGCCCAGAGGCGTCTGGTGTGCAAAACCCTGATCCTAAGCACTCCGCGTGCCGGCTAGAAGGACGTTTTCCGCATGTCGATATGCGGATTCCGAGCGGTGATTTGCTTATCGCCGAACGGTCGTTAGACGCTTGCGGCCCGCGTCTTACCATCGCCGTCTCATGACCGAATTGCTCCGCATCCAGAACCTGACCGTCGACCTGCCGGCGGGCGCCGACCGCCCGCACGCGCTGCACGACCTGTCCCTGTCGGTGAACGCCGGCGAAATCGTCTGCGTGGTCGGCGAAAGCGGGTCGGGCAAGTCGCTGACCGCGGGCGCCATCCTGGGCCTGTTGCCGCAGGGCGTGCGCGCCAGCGGCGGCCAGGTGCTGTGGCAAGGGCAGGACCTGCTGCGCCTGCCGCCCGACGCGTTGCGGCGCCTGCGCGGCCATCGCATCGGCATGATCTTCCAGGAACCGATGACGGCGCTGAACCCCTTGCGCACCATCGGCGACCAGATTGCGGAAGTGTTCCGCACGCATACCCGCCTTGCCGGCGCCGAGATCCGCCGCCGCACGCTGGAGCTGCTGGAATCCGTGCGCCTGCCGGACCCGACGCACGCGCTGGGCGCCTACCCGCATGAATTGTCCGGCGGCCAGCGCCAGCGCGCCATGATTGCCATGGCCTTGGCCCTGGAGCCCGCGCTGCTGATCGCCGATGAACCGACCACCGCGCTGGACGTCACCACGCAGGCGCAGATCCTGCATTTGATTCACGACTTGCAGCGGCGGCGCGGCACCGCGGTGCTGTTCATCACGCACGACTTCGGCGTGGTGGCGGAAATTGCCGACCGCGTTGCCGTCATGCAGCGCGGCGTGCTGGTGGAAAGCGGCGCGGCCGACGAGGTGCTCGAACGCCCGCGCCACCCCTACACCCGCGCACTGATCGCCGCCGTGCCGCCGCTGGCGCCCGCCGCCAGCCGGCAAGCCGTGGCGGCGGACGCACCCAACATCCTGACCACCCAGGCGTTGTCCAAGACCTATCGCAAGCGCGGCTGGTTCGGCCAGCCGGGCCGCGTCACGCATGCGTTGGACGACGTGACGCTGGCGCTGCGCGAAGGCAGCACGCTGGGCATCGTCGGTGAAAGCGGTTCGGGCAAGTCGACCCTGGCGCGCACCCTGCTGGGCTTGCTGGCGCCCGATGCCGGCGCCATCACGCTGGCCGGCGACACCGTGACGTTCAAAGGCAGCCGCGCGCGGCGCGAGCATGCGCGGCGCGTGCAGATGGTGTTTCAGGACCCCTATGGGTCATTGAACCCGCGTCAGCGCGTGGGCGAGATCGTGGCGCGCGGCCCCATCGTGCACGGCATGCCGCGGCGCGAGGCCTGGGCCCAGGCGCGCGAATTGTTCGAGCTGGTGGGGCTGTCGCCGGACGCCCTGCGCCGCTACCCACATGAATTTTCCGGCGGCCAGCGCCAACGTGTCGGACTGGCCCGCGCGCTGGCGATGCGGCCGCGGGTGCTGATCGCCGACGAACCGGTATCGGCGCTGGATGTGTCGGTGCAGGCCCAGGTGCTGGCCCTGCTGGCGCGCCTGCGCGAACAACTGGGCCTGTCCATCGTCTTCATCACCCACGACCTGCGCGTGGCCGCGCAGGTGTGCGACCACATCGCCGTCATGAAGAACGGCCAGGTGGTCGAACAAGGGCCGTGCGCGGAGGTCTTCGCGGCCCCCGCGCATCCCTACACCCGTGCGTTGCTGGCCGCGGTACCGGGGCGCCGGTGGGATCCGGACGCGGCGGCCGCGCGGCAGGCGGCTTGATCCGTCGCGTGGTCGCGTTCAGCCCGGTCGGCCGGTGGCTTGCAGGATCAGTCGGGTGATTTCGTCCGGGTGCGACAGCAGCGACAGGTGACCCGACGCCAGTTCGATGGTGTGGGCGTTCATGCGCTTGGCCAGGAAACGTTCCAGTTCCGGCGAGGTGGTGCGGTCGTTGGTGGACACGGCGTACCAGGTGGGCTTGTGGCGCCAGGCGGCTTCGGTGGTGCGGGACGCGAACAGCGTGTCCGAGATGCGGCCTTGTTCGGCATACAGCACGCGCGCCTTGACCGGGTCGATGTCGCCGGCAAAGTCGTGCAAGAAGGCCGGCTCGCTCAGTTGCGCGAAACCGCCGGCTTTCACCAGGCCGGCACTGGCGGGCGGGGTGGGGAAACGGGCAGCCAGCGCGCCGTAGTCTTCACCGGCGTCCGGCGCGCGGGCGGCCACGTACACCAGGCCCGCGACCTTGGGGTCGTTGCCGGCCTGGCTGATCACCGTGCCGGCCCACGAATGGCCCACCAGGATCGTCGGGCCGTCTTGCAAGGCGATGGCGCGCTGGGTAGCGGCGGCATCGTCGGCCAGCGAGGTCAGCGGATTCTGTACCGACGTCACGTGCAGGCCGGCCTTCTGCAGGCGTTCGATCACTTCAGACCAGCTCGACCCGTCGGCGTAGGCGCCGTGCACCAGCACGACATTGTTGATGGGGGCAGCCACGGCGCCGTGGGCCAGACCCAGCGTCGCCAGCGCGAGTGCGGCGGTGGTCAGGGCGTGTTTGATCTTCATGCGGATTCCTTCGGTTTCAAGAGAGGGGCAGGCCAGCGACGCCTGGCGATGTGCCGCAAGATGTCTGCCTGTCCGCGGTAAGACGAACGGGCGGCGGGCTTATTCCCGGTTCTTGAAAAAAAGCGGCCGGGCATGACCCGGCCGCGTAGGCATTCCTTATTCAAACGTGTCCCTGATTCAAACGTCCGGCGCCACCGCCTGCTGCACGGCGCGCGCTGCGGGCGTGTCGCTGGGGCTGACCACGCCATAGAAATAACGCCCCTGTTTCCAGTACTGCGCCAGCAGGTCGCCGTCGCGTCGCTTGCCGTCGCCGAAGTTGACGACGCCTCCGGGCGGGCGCACGTAATACAGCACGGTTTCGCCGGCGGCGTTCTGGTACAGCACCATCGCGGCCGGCCCGTATTCGGATGACATCAGGCGGCCGCCCACCGGCTGGAAACCGAAGGCATTGAAATCAGGCAAGGGCGCGGGCTGCACGAAGTGCCGGTTCAGCCAGTCCTGCAGTTCGGCCGGTTGGGTCGAGCGAAAGTCCACCATCGATGCGGTCGCATCCGATGAGGCGAACATCCGGTAGGCCTGCACCGCATCGGCCATCGGCAGGTAGCTGCTGCGGATGGCGGCATCGCGCACCTGCCAGCCGCCCAGGCCGCCCAGCCCCAGTGTCAGCACCAGCGTGGCGGCCAGCGCCAGGTAGCGGCGCGAACGGGCGTGCAGGGTATGGCGGATCTGCGCCGGGTCCAGGCGCGGCGGCGGGGCGTAGCGGCTCAGGTCGGCGTGCTGCTGGCGCAGGCGCTCGGTCTGCGCCCGAATGTCGTCCACCTGGCGGGCCGCGTCGGGGTGGCTGGCCAGATAGCGTTCCACGTCGCGGCGGCGGTCGGCATCCAGTTGGCCGTCGGCATAGGCGTGCAGGTCTTGTTCGGTGGGCGTGGTCATTTCATCAATCGCAGGGCGGGCTTGCTGGGGGCATGGCCTTCGGACAGGTCGCGCAACGCCTTGCGGGCGCGCGACAGCCGGGACATGACGGTGCCAATGGGAATGTCGAGCACGTCGGCGGCTTCCTGGTAGCCCAGGCCTTCCACCGACACCAGCAGCAACAGGCTTTGCTGGTCGGCAGACAGGCGGGCCAGGTCGCCCAGGGCGGCGCGAGCGATGGCGACATCTTCGGCTGACGGGGCCAGCGGTTCGGGCGCACCGCTGAAGAAATCCAGGATGCGCGCATATCGTTTGCTGCGCCGCTGGCTATCCAGGAAACATCGGTACAGGATGGAAAACAGCCAGGCGCGCAGGTCGCCGTCGGCGCGGCGGCCGGCCGCGCGGGACAGCGCGCGTTCCATGCAGGCCTGCACCAGGTCGTCGGCATTGGCCAGGTCGTGGGTGAGCGACAGCGCAAAGCGGCGCAGCCGGGGCAGCACCTCGCGCAGGTCGTCGTCGGTAAAGCCGCCAGTCATGGGAAAACAAGCCTTTCAAAGGTCTCGAGTTGCCGTAAGACGACTGGCCGAAGGTTTTATTCCCGGCCGTGGGCGGATTATTGCATCTGGGCCGCGCCCCGCATGAACAGCGCCCACGCCTGCTCGAAATACGCCTCTTGCTCGGCGGCGCCGGCAAAGCGGGTCTCGCCCAGCATGGTCGCCACCAGCGGCTTGATCGACGTGGCGTACAGCAGTTGTTCGGCGATGAACAAGGCATCGCCTGCGCGCAACGCATGGGCGGCCTGCGCCGCTTCGACCAGGCCGGCCAGGCGGCGCATGAAGGGGTCTTCGGCGGTGGGGGTGGGCGTCACGCCCTTGGCCTGCACCGCTTCGCCCAGCGCCACGCGGTTCAGCGCCACCAGTTGCGGCCGCAGGTTCACGCCCAGCAGGGCGCGCGCATAGCGGCGCAGCCGTTCCTCGGGCGGGCCGTCGGCGGCCATACAGGCTTCCAGCTCGGCCACGATTTCACCGCGAAAGCGTTCCATCATGGCGGTGAACAGCGCGCTCTTGGACGCATAGCGGCGGTAGATGGTGTCCTTGCCGGCCTGGCAGGCATCGGCCACCTGTTCCATCGAGGTGGCCGCATAGCCTTGCGCGGCGAACAGGCCTGCCGCCACGTCCAGGATGCGCCGTTCCAGCTGGGCCGCCGCTTCCTTGGTGGGCCGGCCGCCTTGCGCCTTTTTGCGGGGCGGCGCGGCCTGGGGCTGCGGGGCGGCGGTCGGGGTCGCGCGGGCGGGTTTCGGGGGCATCCAGTCGGTCCGGGGTGGGGTGTCGTCGATGGCGGCATTGTCCCGCAGGAACGCCGGGGGTGCAAATAACCATACGGACAAATCCCGTTATCACCCAGGTTCTATCTTCGTCAAGCGGATTATTTTCGATCCGATAACTGGACGATAACGTCCCGTTTATGGGATTATGATTGCAATTGAGATTTCTTTTCATTTGCAACAGGTGTTGAAATGGCGATTGATGTCCGGGAAGCCGTGATCCTCGGCACGGTGTCGGGCTTGCTGGCGGCGGCGGGGGCCGCCCAGGCGCAGGAACAGGCGGTGCAGCAACTCAGTCCGGTGGTGGTGCGCGGCGTGGCGCTCGACCCGGTCGACACGGGCGACCGGGTCTGGCTGCCGGTCAACACGTCGGCCACCAAGACCGGCACGCCGGTGCTGGAAACCGCGCAGTCGGTCAGCACCGTCACGCGCAAGCAGCTCGACGAGCAAGCGCCGCAGACCGTCAGCGAAGCCCTGCGCTACACGGCCGGCGTGCTGTCCGACCGCGACAGCAACACACGCTACGACTCGGTCTTTTTGCGTGGCTTCGGCGCGTTCGGCACCGCCACCAATTACGTCAGCTTTCTGGATGGCCTGAAGCTGCCGCGTGGCCAGGCCTTTGCGCAGACGTCGATCGATCCCTATCTGCTGGACCGCATCGACGTGCTCAAGGGGCCGTCGGCGCTGCTGTACGGCCAGATCAGCCCGGGCGGCCTGGTGAACCAGGTCAGCCGCCGGCCGTCCGACCAGGCCTCGCACGAGATCCTGCTCGAAGGCGGGTCGGAAGGCCGGGCCCAGGCCGGCTTCAGCTCGGCCGGCGCGCTGAATGCGGACGGCACGCTGCAATACAGCGTGGCCGCCATCGGCCGCCGCGCCGACAGCCGCTACAGCGGCGTGAAGGAAGGCCGCGTCGGCGTGGCGCCGTCGATCACCTGGCAGCCGAACGGCGACACGACGTTCACCCTGTCGGCCTACTACCAGAAGGACCCGGACGGCGGCTATTTCAATTCGCTGTATCCGACATTCCTGGCGCCGTCGCAGTACAAGGACGACCTGGGCCGCAAGCTGAACATCGGCGATCCGGACTTCGACGCCTTCAAGCGCGAACAGCACGGCATCGGCTACCAGCTCGAACACCGCGCCAGTTCGACGCTGACGCTGCGTTCGCGCCTGCGCTATTCCGACGTGGATGTGGATTTCCGCTCGCTGCAGATGGCCGCGCCCATGACGGCCGACGGCATCATCGCGCGCCAGGCGCTGCGGTCCATCGAACATGTGCAAGGCGTGTCGATGGACAACCAGGCGCAGTTCGACTTCGCCACGGGCGCCGTGCAGCACACGCTGCTGACCGGCCTGGACTACCAATACACGCGCAGCGACTGGCGCTACAACTGGGGCCCGGCGCCGTCCTTGAACGTTGCCAACCCGCAGTACGGCGTGCCCATCGGCGCGCTGACCACCATCATCGACAGCGGCCAGACGCTGCGCCAGACCGGCGCCTATGTGCAGGACCAGCTGCGCTTCGGTGGTTTCCGCGCCACGCTGGGCGTGCGCCACGACTGGACCGAGCAGGACACCGACAACCGCCTGGCCAAGACGTCCACCGACCAATCCAGCGAGGCCACCAGCTACCGTGCGGGCCTGTTGTACCTGTTCGACAACGGCCTGGCGCCGTACGTCAGCTATGCCACCTCGTTCGAGCCCAACGTGGGCGTGGATGCCAACGGCGCGCCGTTCGTGCCGAGCAAGGCGCGGCAATACGAGGTCGGGCTGAAATACCAGCCCACCGGCGTGGACGCGCTGTTCACCGTGTCGGCGTTCGACATCAGGCAAACCGATGCCCTGGTGCCGGATCGTTTCGGCTTCAACACGCAGGAAGGCCGCATCCGCTCGAAGGGCCTGGAATTCGAGGCGCGCGGCCAGGTCACGAACAACCTGGAACTGATCGCGGCGCTGACGCTGCTGGACACCAAGGTGACGCAGGCCGCGGTGGCCGGGAACAACGGCAAACGGCCGCAGGCGGTGCCGGACTATTTCGGTTCGGTCTGGGCCAACTACCGCTTCGGCAGCGGCGTGCTGGAAGGGCTGAAGGCCGGCGCTGGCGTGCGTGTGGTGGGCAGCAGCTACGCCGACAACGCCAACAAGGTCAAGGCCGATGGCTACACGCTGATCGACGCCGCGCTGCGCTACGACTTCGGCGCCACCATCCCCAGCCTGAAGGGGCTGGAAGGCCGCTTGAACGTGAACAACGTGTTCGACAAGACCTACTACAGCAGCTGCAGTTCCGACTATTTCTGCCAATACGGCAACGGCCGCCAGATCGTGGCGGGCCTGCGCTACCGCTGGTGAGGACGGCATGATCGACAGGCGCCAATTCTGCGGGGGGCTGTTGCTGGCCGGGCTGGGCGCGGGGCGCCTGGCCGTGGCAGGCCCGCCGCGCACGATCACCGACCTGGCGGGCCGCACGGTCACGCTGGCCGGCACGCCCCGGCGCATCATCCTGCTGGAAGCGCGCGACCTCTTCACCATGGGGCTGTTGCAGGCGGACCCGGCCGCCAGCGTGGTGGGCTGGGCCGCCGTGGACCGCATCGACAGCAGCGGCCTGCAGGCGCAGTTCGAGCGCGGCCGGCGCATTCCCGTGGTGGGCAAGCAGGCGCCCACCACGATCTCGCTGGAAGGCATCGTCAACCTGGCGCCCGACCTGGTGGTGGCCAGCGCCTTCATGGCGCCGCCGGGGCAAGGCGGCCTGGTGGACCGCCTGGCGGGCCTGGGCATTCCCGTGGTGTTCAGCGACGTGGCCAGCAACGCCGATGCGCCGCAGGCCGGCCCCATCGACACCCTGCGCCGCCATGTGCGCCTGTGGGGCGAGATCCTGGACGCGCGCGACCGCGCGGCCGCCTACCTGGCGTTTGTCGACGCGCACCTGGCCGAGGTCGCACGCCGGCTGGCCGGCGCGGCGCCCGTCACGACCTACCTGGAGGTGCAGTCCACGGTGGACGATTGCTGCTGGGCCGCGGGCAAGCAGGTGTGGGGCGAACTGCTGGCGCTGGCAGGCGGCCAGCCCTTGCCGGGCGTGACCGCGCCGTGGTTCCAGAAGCTGCAGCGGGAATACCTGCTGGCCACGCCGCATGATGTGTATATCGCCTCGGGCGGCGGCTGGGCGTCGGGCGGGCGGCCGGCCATCGGCCCGGGCCTGGACCCGGCGCAGGGCCGCGAAGGCCTGCGCCGGCTGGTGGCGCGACCGGGCTTTGCCGACCTGGCCAGTACCCGCCATGGCCGGGTGCACGGCATCTGGACCGGCCTGATCAGCATGGCGCCGCTCAACATCCTGTTCGTGGAAATCGCGGCCAAGTGGCTGCATCCCGACCGCTTTGCCGACCTGGACCCGGCCCAGACCCTGGCCGAGATCAACCGGCGCTTCCTGGCCGCGCCGCTTGGCGGGCCGCTGTGGGTCTCTCTTGTGGAGTGAATCGCTTGTCCCCTGACCAAGACCGGCCCTGTACGGCCTCGGCCCGCATCGCGTTCGCGGCGCTGGCCGATTATCTCGACCCCATCCTGGCCTCGATCGCCACGCACGACATGACGGTGACGCCGGACGGCGACGCGTACCGGGTCACGGCCGCCTTCGGCCAGGCCACGTTGCGGGCGCTACCGGGCGAACTGCTGATCCAGGTGCAGACCCGCGACCGCCAGGCGCTGAACCGCATGAAGCATGCCCTGGCCGGCCCCATCGGCTTCATCGCCGCGCGTGAACGGCTGCACATCGAATGGACCGGCGACACGGGCGGCCTGGCGCCGCTGGCGGATTTGCGGGTGGTGCGCGTGGCCGCCGTGCAAGCGTTGACGCCGCACCTGCGCCGCATCGTGTTCCGGGGCGACGACCTGGCCCACCTGGACCGAGCCGACCAACTGCATTGCCGCCTGATCTTCGCGCCCAGGGGCGACGCGGCGCCCGTCTGGCCCATGCTGGACGATGCCGGCCGCGTGGTCTGGCCCGGCGGCAAGATGGCGACGCGGGTCTACACCCTGCGCGCCGTCGACGTGGCGCAGGGCACGCTGACCATCGATTTTGCGCTGCACCAGGACGCCGGCCCGGCGACCCGATGGGCGCAGGCCGCCACTCCCGGCGACCAGGTGGGCCTGGTGGGCCCGGCGGCGGGGGGGCCGAAACCGGCGCCGTTCCGGGTGTTCGTGGGCGACGAAACCGCGCTGCCGGGCATTGCCCGCATCCTGGAAACGCTGCCGGCCGATGCCCGCGGCCACGCCTGTATCGAAGTGCGCGACGCGGCCGAAGAACTGCCGTTGCAAAAGCCGCCTGGCGTCCAGCTGCACTGGCTGCATCGCGGCCCGGCCCCCGCCGGCACCACCCCACTGCTGCCGGATGCGCTGCGCGCGCTGCCCTGGCCGGCGGACCCGGGTGACGTTTTCGTCTGGGGCGGGTGCGAGCACAAGGCGTTTCGGGCGATCCACCACTACCTGAAGCACGAGATCGGCCTGGCGCCCGGGCAGCAGGTGCTGTATTCCCACTGGCACCGCCGGCTGAGCGAAGAACAGATCATCGAGATCGGTGCCGAGGCGTATCTGCCGGAGTAGGGGCGGGACGCTTGCCGGACCGGCCGCCGTCGAGCGCCCGGGCGGCAATCGGGGCGGGACACATCAAGAAAGCCATATCGGCCGATGCCGCGCTCCAGCGCGCCATCGGCCGAAGGCTTTTCCGGCATGGAACTGATTCGGGCTTCGTGTTACTCACCGGTAGGATCGGTGGCCGATCACCCAGGCATACGCCTTTAGTATGCCCAGCCGGGTGAACGTCCGCCCTTTTTGTAACCTAAATTGTAAAAAATAATTGCAGGGCGTTATAGTCACGCCCCGGGCGGAAACAGATCGCGTCGTTGCCGTCACCGCCCGTTGTCGTTGCGCGTTGCGCACGCCCAGCATCGATTGCCGCCAACTCAGGAGGAGCAGGCCTTGAATCACGTATACCGCTTGGTATGGAACCGCGCTATGCGCATGTGGCAGCCCGTGTCGGAACTGGCGGCCCAGCCGCGCGGGGGCGCGGCGCCATCGGCGGTGTACGCGCCGGTGCGGTGGCGGTTGCACGCGGTGGCCGTCGCCTTGGGGCTGGGGCTGGCCGGGTGGGGCTCTGCGGCCCAGGCGATGTGTTCGGCGGCAGGGCTCACCGTGACGTGCAGCGGGCCAGCCTACCCGCTGCAGCCGAGCTACTCCAACGCGGCGAGCGGTCTGGACGTGACGCTGAACCAGGGCAGCGGGTTGGGCGTGTTGGTGGGCACTGGCGGTACGGCGCTGCGGCTGCAGAACAACAATGTGACGGTGACCAATAACGGCGCCGTTGACGTGTACGCATTGGGCGCCGGCCTGAGCATTCTGTCGTCGGGGCTGGTCCTGGGCGTGCCGGAAGCGACGGCGCCGGCCTTTGGCACGTATACGGTCAACAACAACATCTTCGGCATGCTTCGGGGCTCGGGCGACCCGATCTACCAGGCGCAGTTGGCGGGCCTGACGGGGATGGCGCTGTCCATCCACAATGGCGAGGGCGGCGTTACCAATGTCACCAACGACGGCCGCATTGAGGCCAAGGCGCTGAACGACGGCGCCCGCGCCAGCGCGGATATCGCAGCGGTGGCCATCTATGGCGGCGGGGTGACCAGTTTCAAAAACACCAGCAGTGGGACCATTGCCGGCCGCGTTGCGTTTGAATCGGCCGGCCTGTCCCTGGGCAACAGTTTCACCAACGCGGGCACGATCAACGGCAGCGTGTCGTTGGGGGCGAACAGCAAAAACACCTTCGTTGCCGAATCCGGCTCGGTGATCAGCGCGGACAGCCAGACGACCGGAACCATCACCGTCGCCAACGTTCCGGGCCTGCTCTTCGCGGCGCCGGGCACGGTGGACGGCGGCGCGGGCGGCGTGAATTCACTGATTTTTGCGGATACCGCCAACCGCGGGATAGACACCCCCGTCGCCGCCGGCACGTACCAGAACTTCAACAGCCTGACCGTCACCGGCGGTACCTGGAGCCTGTCGGGCGGTCCGGTGCTGCCTGGGGTCGGCAACATTACGCTCAATGGCGGCATGGTGCTTCTGGACAATACCGGCGGGCTGGGCACCATTGCGATTGGTGCGTCCGGCGGTGGCGTCGGCGCGACGAGCGCAGGCGTGTCGGTGGGCAACAACTTCATGTTGAGCTTGCTTGGCCTGCGCGCGGGCGGCGCCTACGACTTCACGCTGTCCGGCGTGCTGTCGGGCTCCGGCGGCTTGACGGTGGCAAGCCCCGGCACGGTCACGCTCACGGGTGCGAATAACTATTCCGGCGGCACCACCGTCGTCTCGGGCGCCACGGTCAAGGGCGATGCCACGAGCCTGCAGGGCTCGATTGTCAATGACGGGACGGTGATCTTTTCCAGCCCGGCCAACGGCACCTATGCGGGCGCGATGTCCGGCACGGGCAACCTGACCAAGCAAGACACCGGCACCCTGACGATTGCCGGTACGCTTCTTCATCAGGGCAACACCGCTATCGAGGCAGGCACCCTGCAGGTGGCGCCGGGTGGTTTGATGAGCCCGTTGTCGCGGGTGACCCTGAGCCCGAACGCCGCGCTTGACCTTTCCTCAAGCGTCGCCACCCAGTACGTCAATGGCCTGGCCGGCACGGGGGGTACGGTGTCGCTCGGCGCCAACACGCTGAATATCCAGAACAACGCCGTGTCTACCTTTGGCGGCGTGATCGAAGGCACGGGTAGCCTGATCAAGGGCGGCCTGGCCAAGCAGACCTTGACCGGCGCCAACACCTTCACGGGCGGCGTCACCATCCAGTCGGGCACGCTGGCGCTGGGCACGGGAGGCAGGCTGGCAGCCGGTTCCATCGTAAGAATCGGGAGCGCGGGCGAGTTCGACATGTCGGCGGCGGGCGCTAACGCGCTGGGCATGCTCAACGGCGATGCGGGCGGGCGGGTCACCTTGGGCGCCAACACGCTCACGCTGGGCGCGGGCAGCTATGACGGCGTGATTGCCGGTACTGGCGGCCTGAACAAGGACACGACCGCTTCGCTGACGCTGAACGGCGTCAACACCTATACCGGCGCGACCCAGGTGAACGCGGGGACCCTGTGGGTGGGCGGGTCGTCCCTGAACAGCGGCGCGCGGCTGAACAGCACGGTGACGGTGGCCAGCGGCGCGTCGATCGGCGGCTTCGGCCAGGTGAACGGCGACGTCAACGTGCAGTCCGGCGCCAGCCTGGCGCCTGGCGCGTCGGGCGGCACCTTCACCGTCAATGGCAACCTGAAGCTGGCGCAGGGCAGCCAGATGAACTATACGTTCGGCGCCCCGGGCAGTGCGGGCCACAGCGTGCAGGTCAACGGCAACCTGGCATTGAACGGCACCCAGCTCAACGTCAACGATGCCGGCGGCTTCGGCTATGGGGTGTATCGCCTGTTCGACTACACCGGCTCGCTGTTGCAGACCAACGGTGGCATCACCGGTGTGCAGACCGGCCAGACCGTGCAGTACCGGTCTGACGTGAAGCAGATCAACCTGATCAATTCGGGCAACCTCGTCCTCAACATCTGGAACGCCAATGGCCTGGCCACGCCCACTCAGTTTGGCGGCGGGTCCGGCACCTGGTCCAGCAACAGCGCCACCTGGACGGACACCACCGCGGCCTTGACCTCGATATTCACGCCGAGCAACGGTTTCGCCATCTTCGCGGGCGCGCCGGGCACGGTCACCGTGGATGCATCGCAAGGCAGCATCGGCGCCAACGGCGTGCAGTTCGCCGCCGACGGCTATCGCATGAATGGCGACGCGCTCAACCTGGTGGCGCCGTCTGCCGGCCTGTTGACCGAGGTGCGCGTGGGCGACGGCAGCGCGCCGTCGGCGGGCTGGACCGCGACACTGGACAACACCCTCGCCGGCAATGGCCTGAACAAGACGGGCGCGGGCACGCTGGTGCTGAACGGCGCCAACACCTACGCCCAGACGCAACTGTCCGCGGGCACGCTGTCGGTGTCGTCCGACGCCAACCTGGGCGCGGCCCTGGGCGGCCTGGACTTCCAGGGCGGCACGCTGCGCGTGACCGGCACGGCCTTCCAGAACACGGCCCGCGCGATCACGCTGGGCGCGGCAGGCGGCGGGCTGGATATCGCCGACGCCGCCAACACCTTCACGGTGTCGCAATCGCTCTGGGGCATTGGCGGCCTGAACAAGCTGGGCGCGGGCACGCTGGTGCTGACCGGCGCCAACTCTTACCTGGGCGCCACCACCGTGGCCGCAGGCAAGCTGCAAGTGGGCGATGGCGGCACCGCGGGCAGCATCGCCGGCAACGCCGACATCCAGGCTGGCGGCACGCTGGCCTTCAAGCGCAGCGACCGCGTGGTCTACGACGGTGCAATTTCCGGTTCGGGCAACCTGCGCCAGGAAGGCTCCGGCACGCTGGTGCTGACGGGCGACAGCACATTCACCGGCATCACCACCATCGCCTCGGGTTCGCTGCAGGTGGGCGACGGCGCCAACAGCGGCACGTTGGGCGGCACCATCATCAACAACGGCAGCCTGACCTTCAACCGCGCGACCGATTCGACGTTCGCAGGCGCCTTCGCCGGCACGGGCTCGGTCTTCAAGGTGGGCGCCGGCACGCTGGCATTGACGGGCGACAGCAGCGCGTTCACCGGCACGACGCTGATGTCGACGGGCGGGCTGCAGGTTGACGGCAAGCTCGGCGGCACGGTGATCACGACCGCGCAGGACAACACGGTGTCGGGCACCGGCACGCTGAACCATCTGTTGCTGGGCGGAGGCGCCACCTTGGCGCCGGGCAATGCCGCCACGCCGTTTGGCACGCTGAACATACAGGGCAACCTGAGCATGCAGCCGGGTTCGTCGCTGCGCGTGGCCGCGACGGCCGACGGCCAGCACAGCGCCGTCCATGTCGGCGGCATCGCCAGCCTGGCCGGCTCGGTGCTGCACGTGGGCCAGAACGGCTCCTATGCGCCGTCCACCACCTATACGATCCTGACCGCAGGCGCAGGCGTGCAAGGCCGCTTTGGCGATGTGTCCAGCAACCTGGCCTTCCTGACGCCGTCGCTGGCCTATGGCGCGAACCAGGTGGACCTGTCGATGCAGCTCAAGCAGGTGCCGGATACCGGCAACGGCGGCACGGGGGGCAACAACGGCAACGGCAACGGCAATGGCGGCAATGGCGAGAGCGGCGGCGGTACGCGTCCGATCCAGTTCGCCGACGTTGCCGTCACCAGCAACCAGCGTTCGGTGGCGGATGCGCTGCAAAGCCTGCCTGCCAATAGCCCATTGCGCCTTCGCGTACTGAACCTGTCCACCGGTGAGCCGATCGATGTCTTCAACGGCCTGTCCGGCGAGGCCCACGCGACCAACGTGGCGGTGGTGCAGGGGGTGGCCAACACCTTCGTGCAGGTGCCGATGAACCGCCTGCGCGCCAACCTGGCGGCAGGCATGCTGCCTGGCGTGCCCACCGCCCAACTGGGCCTGGGCAACGCGGCCGCCTTGCCGCAATCGTCGGCGCAGCCGCTGTGGGCGCAGGTCTTTGGCAACTGGAGCTCGCTGAGCGGCAACGGCAACGCGGCCAGCACCACGCAGAGCGACAGCGGCGTGTCCGTGGGCGGCGATGTGGCCGTCGGCGGCGGCTGGCGCCTGGGCGGGGCCTTGGGCTTTGCCAACAGCCGCAGCCGCACCGGCGACCGCGCTTCCAGCTCGCAGGCCGACAGCTACAGCGTGACCGTGTATGGCGGCAAGGCGTTCGACGCCGGCAGCGCCAAGCTCAATCTGAGCCTGGGCGCGTCCTACACCTGGCACGACATGAAGACCCAACGCTACGCGAATGCCGCCGGCCTGCCGCAGACGCTGAAGGCCGACTACGACGGCAACACCAGCCAGGTGTTCGGCGAACTCGGCTACGCCATGCCGCTGACCGACCGCGTCACGCTGGAACCGTTCGTGGGCGCCGGCTTCAGCAGCCTGCGCACGCAGGGCTTCACCGAGTCGGGCGGCGATGCCGCACTGCGCGGCGATGCCGGCCGCAACAACGTCACCACCACCACGCTCGGCCTGCACGCACGCAGCGCCTTCGAAAGCGCCGGGGCGCAAGGGCAGTTGTTCGGCACGCTGGGCTGGCGTCACGCCTTCGGCGATGTCGATCCGGCCAGCACCCTGTCGTTCGTGCAGGGCGGCGATTCCTTCACCACCAACGGCGTGCCGATTGCGCGCAATGCGGCGCTGGTCGAGCTGGGCGTGAACATGGCGGTCAGCAAGCGCACCACCGTGGGCGTGAGCTACGGCGGCCAGTATGGCGAAGGCAACCAGCAGCACTCGGGCACGCTGGACGTGCGTTACCGGTTCTGATGGAAAGCGGGAAATCCCCTGCGCGGGGGGCGCTGTGGTTGTCCGGGCTGGCGCTGCTCGGCGGCCTGGCTGCCCCCGCCTGCGCGCAGGAGGTTTCCCTGCCCGAGCAAGGCATCGCCTTCACCTTGCCCGACGGCTGGACCTACCAGGTGCAGCAAGAACAGGGCGCCTGGCTGATCTCGCTGGAATCCGGCCCGGCCAGCCAGCACGGCTGTTCGCTCAACGCCCGCAAGCTGCCGTCCGGCCAGTCGCAAAGCGCGCTGAACCTGAAGATGGAACAGTTCCCCAGCACCCGGGAATACTGGGAAGACAACCTGCGCAAGAAGGGCAGCGTCGTGACCGTGCTGAAAACCGGCAAGGACATGATCGGCCAGGCCCTGGCGCCATGGGTCGTGTACGAGTCGGCCGAAGGCCCGGTCAGCGGCGGCGCTTTCATCACCGCCAAGAACTTTGCCGCCGTGACGCCCACGCAGGTCTGGACGATCGTGTGCGGCGCGCAGCACGCCACGCGGGAAGGCGCCAAGGCGGAGTTTGTCCGCTGGACGCCGGTGTTCGATCGGTTTGCGGCGTCGATTCGGTTCAGTCAATAGAGCGTTGCTTGCGCGTGACGGCCCGAGCCACGCGCAGCGTTCCTTGAATCAACCTCGCAATGCCATTGCACGAAGCAAGGCATCAACCTGTCCGAACGCGTCCTGCTGCCATTGTGCTGGCGTGCGTTCGGCCAGCGCCTGGGTGTCTTCGACAAAACACCTGACGCAGGTGGGGCCGTAGCCTTCGAACGAGTCGAACTTGTCCGAGATATATCGAAAGCCCTGCTCGCCGCTCGCATGGGCGAGCAAGGGCAGGCATTCTTGCGCCAACGCGGGGATGCCGTCGGGATAGTTTCTTACGCAGTAGTAGATGTCGTAGGCATCCTTTTGCTTGTAGCGTCCGGCCAGTGCATGCCCTTTCATTGCCAGCAATGCGGGGATCGAACACACGGCAATCTCGACACGGTTGGTGCCGCCGTCGGGCATGGGGCCGGCAATAGCCACCATTTGATAGAAGCGCATTGCCAGGTCTGCGCCACTGGCGCGCTGGACTGCGAAGTCGTTGATCAAGGGGGGATTGTTCTTGACGATTTCGGCGTCACGCGGCATCAGGAAGTCGACCACCACATCGATGGCCTTGCCGGCATCACGCGCCGGCACCCGACGCACCAGTTGAAAGCGGCGCAAGCTGTTGCGCTGGGCGTACCCGTGATTGCGTAGCGCTTCGATCAGCGTGGCGTATTCACCGTCGCCAAGCGCGGCGGCATCCAGACCCACGTCGACGTCGACCGTGCCGACGTGCGGCATGTCCGCGCTATCGAGCAGCAGCCAGGGGACGGCGCCACCCACAATGGCGAATTTTCCCCGGAAGCTTCCCAGGATCTGTCCGATTTCAAGCAGGACGGCTTTTACGGCAGCGGTGGTGCGATCGTCGTAGTCGGCGGCGGATTGGGGTTCGGGCGGTGTTATCGGGGCCATTCGAGCTTTTCGTTGCGCAAGTATTCAGCAGCTTCGGCGCCGCGCTCACCCGCAATGGAGAGATCAAGATAGGTTTGCAGGACGCTCGTGCAGACAATGCCATGGGCGGGCTCGATCACATCGGCAAGGCATTCGTCGTCGTTGGGCACGGTGATGATCACGTTTTCTCCGTGCGCAGCCGGCGTCAGCGCCAAGGCTGTCTTGAGCTTGCCCAGCCCGTCTTGGTCGGCAAGAAAATAGTGCATGCCGGTACGACCATAAGGGGCAAGCCATTGCGCGGCAGAAAACGAAGAGAATGCCGCGACCCCGGGGCCGCCCTGTGTGCCCAATACGTTATGCACCGCGTCTTCCAGCGCCTTGCCGTGCAGCGGGGTGTAGAAGCGCAAGCGTTCGCCTCGCGGCGATTGATAGGCATCCCGCCAGGCGTCCAATAGCGCATCAGGTTGCGACAGCATCAGTCCGTCGTGTGTGGTCATCGCCCATTCCTGGTCGATCAGGCCTTTGCGGACATTGCTGACATGCCCCAGGCTGACGTGTGACGCTGCGGCGAGTTCGGCGACACGCCAGGCGCGGCCGGGGTCGCGGAACATCGTGCGCAGCACCTGTGCCGATTTGGGACTGAAGATCGACTTCAACTGCCGTTGTTGGTTTGCGCCTTTGTCCATCACGACGCGTTCGATGAATACGCCATCGAACGCGATGCGGGCATTGCCGGCAAGGTCGAGATAGTTGACGTTCTTTTCCTCGCACAGGCGCCGGACGGCGGGTGAAATGAACGGCGCGATGAAGACGGGTGACACCCTGGAGGAGTGCTTTTGGATCGAATCGCGCAGTTGCAGCAAGGCGGCACGCGCATAGCGCGGCTGCCCATTGGATTTGACATCGCACACCAGCACCCGAGGCCGCCCGTTCACAAGGATGCGGGCAACCAGGTCTGGTTCCCATCCCGTCGAAGCGGCATCATGTTCGATGCCCTCGACCTTGATGATCGGGACTTCCTCCAGCAGTTGCCGCAGCGCCAGGCCGGCGTGCAGTTCCGCAGATTTCATCGAATTGGCTATTTTCAGCATTTGTTGAAAATAGCCTTTCTGATGAAATGAAGCAACAATTTTCAATGAAAATATCTATTTCAGCGTTTGCTGAAATAGGTTGTTTTAGTGAAATTAGTTCAAAGCCACCCTCGTGACAATGCTTCCAAATTGCGAACCCGTCTGATTTTGACGATAATGAATAAGAATTGTTCTTGTTTTTCGGCGAGCCGTCCCCGTGCTGGCCTTTGAGGTCGCCAGGGCATTGTGAGCACCGCTGAGTTCGAGCATCAGGTCAAGACGCTGTACGCCGACCACTACGGTTGGTTGCGCGGGCTATTGCGCCGCAAGTTGGGCAATCCGTTCGATGCCGCGGACCTGGCCCACGACGTCTATCTCTATCTGCTCAAGACCGGCCGCATTCCGCCGCCCGACCATTCGCGCCGCGACCTGACGCAGATTGCCAACGGCATGGTGGTGGATCTGTACCGCCGCCGCCAGATCGAAGCCGCCTATCTGGAAGCGCTGGCCCTCGTGTCCGACCCGTTCGGGCCGTCCGAGGAAACGCGCGCGCTGGCCGTGGAAGCGCTGGTGCAGATCGACGCCGCGCTGAACAAGCTGGCGCCCAAGGCGCGCAAGGCGCTGCTGCTGTGCAAGCTGGATGGCATGAGCTATCGCGAGATCGCCGCCGAGCTCGGGGTGTCGGTGTCGTCGGTGGAAAAGTACATCGCCGCCGGCATGGCCGCCTGCTACCAGACGATGTACGGCGCGGCGCGTTGACGCGGCCAAGCCCATGCCCGCGTCTTATCCCACCCCCCCATTGAATAGCCCGGACGGCGCCGATGAAGCGCTGGATGCGGCCGTGATCCTGCGCGCATCCGAATGGCTGGCGCGGCTGGGCGCGGACGACGCTTCCGACGCCGACCGGGCGGCCTGTGCGCGCTGGCGCGCCGAACACCCCAAGCATGAGCTGGCCTGGAACCGGCTGAACGATTGCGACGGCCGCTTGCGCAGCCTGCCACGCGACGTGGCGCGTCATGCGCTGCGTGAATCGGCGTCCGGCGCACGCCAGGGCCGCCGCCGGCTGCTGCAGTTGCTGGGCCTGGGCGTGGTGGTGGGGGGCGTAGCGTATGCCGTGCGCGGCACGCAGGCCTGGCAACTGGCCACCGCGGCGCACAGCACCGGCACGGGCGACATCCGCGACCTCACTTTGCCCGACGGCACGCGGGTGGTGCTGGCGTCGGCCTCGGCGATCGACGTGCGCTTTGATGACAACGAACGCCTGCTGGTGCTGCGCGCCGGCCAGATCCTGGTGACGACCGCGCCCGACCCCGCACCCGCCGCGCGGCCCTTCCGGGTGCGCGGCCGTGACGGCGTGGTGCAGGCCCTGGGCACGCGCTTTTCACTGCGGCAGGACGATGCCACGTCCAGCGTGGCCGTGTTCGAAGGCGCGGTGGAAGTGCGGCCGACCTATGCGGGCAGCAGCCCCACGCGGGTCGATGCGGGCCAAGGGGCGACCTTCAACGCCGACCGGGTGCAGGCGCCCGAAGCGGTGCCCGACAGCGACGCGGCCTGGACGCGCGGCATGCTGGTGGCCGACAACATGCGGCTGGACGACCTGGTGGCCGAGCTGGCGCGTTACCGCAGTGGGCACCTGGCCTGCGATCCCGCCGTGGGCGACCTGCGGGTGAACGGCATCTTCCCGCTGCGCGATACCGACCGGGCGCTGCATAACCTGACGCTGGCGTTGCCGGTGGCGATCAGCCGCCATACGCGCTACTGGGTGACGGTGCTGCCAGCGCAGTAAGGCCGGCCCTGAGAAAGGCGCAGTTACAGCTTGATGCAATGCCGGATTGAGGGATTTCCGGTCTCGTTCGAGAGACAGGATGAGAACCATCCATTTTTCGAACCCGAGGAGTCCCGCAACGTGGCCGCATCTTCCGCCCGCCCGGTCAGCCCTGTGCGCCGTGTGCTGGCCCCCATCCGCAGCCGATTGATCTGCGCCGGCGTGCTGGCGGCGCTGGGCGCCATGCTGACGCTGGTGCCGCTGGCCGGCATCGTCCGGCTGGCGCATATCGCGCGGGATGCCTCGGGCGGCCTGGCCATGGCGCAGGACGAAATCGTGCGCACGGTGGTCGTCAGCCTGGCCAGCCTGTTCGCAGGCATCGTGCTGATCGGCCTGGGCGAACTGGTGGCCCACCTGGCCGACAACCGCATGACGCATGCGCTGCGCCTGGCCGTGATGCGGCGCCTGGCGCAGGTGCCGCTGGGCTGGTTCACCAGCCGTGCATCGGGCGAGGTCAAGCAGGTGATGCAGGACGACATCGGCACGCTGCATGAACTGACCGCCCATTTCTACACGACTACGGGCCGCGCGGTGGGGGCCATCGCCATCTCGGTGCTGTTCCTGTTTGCGCTGGATTGGCGCATGGCGATCGTGTCGCTGCTGCCGTTTCCCGCCTTTCACCTGGTGTTCGGCGCCGCCAAGAAAGCCATCGACCCCGCCAACATGCAGGCCTTCGTTGCCACGCAGACGCGGCTGAACAACGCGGTGAACGAATTCGTCGGTGGAATTGCCGCGGTGAAAGCCTTTGGCGCCGACGGCCGCGCGCACCGCGGTTATCACGAGGCGGTGGACGGCTTTGCCGGCGCCTTCCTGGCCTTCACGCGGCCCCTGGTGGCGCCGCTGGCCAACGCCAATGCGCTGATCGCGCCGGCCGCCGTGCTGGCCGTGGTGCTGGCGTCCGGCACGCTGTTCGTTGGCCTGGGCTGGATCGCGCCCATCGACATCCTGCCGTTCGCGCTGGTGGCGCCGGGCATTGCCGCCCCGTTGCAGCTGCTGGGCTTCATCACCCACGGCGTGGCCCACGCGACAGGCGCCGCGCAGCGCGTGCAGGCGCTGCTGGACACGCCCGTGCTGGCGCAGCCGGACCCGGCGCTGCGCCAGGTGCCGGACGGCAACGCCGTGCGCTTCGAGCAGGTCTCGTATGCCTACGACGCGCGCGAGCCGGTGCTGTCGGACGTGAGCTTCACCCTGGCGCCCGGCTCGGTGACGGCGCTGGTGGGCGCGTCGGGGTCCGGAAAATCGACGCTGGCGCGGCTGCTGCTGCGCTTTTTCGATCCGGCACAGGGCCGCATCACCGTGGGCGGCGCGGACCTGCGGCTGATCGAATCGACCACGTTGTACCGCCGCATCGGCTTCGTGCTGCAAGAGGTGCGGCTGATCCATGCCAGCGTGCGCGACAACATCGCGCTGGGCCGCCCCGACGCCAGCGCGCACGAGATCGAGCAGGCCGCGCGCGCCGCCAATATCCACGACCGCATCCTGGCGCTGCCCCGCGGCTACGACTCGGTCGTCGGCGAAGATGCGCGCCTGTCGGGCGGCGAGCAGCAGCGCGTGAGCATCGCGCGCGCGATCTTGCTGGACCCGCCGGTGCTGGTGCTGGACGAAGCCACCTCGGCCGCGGACGCGGGCAACGAGGCGGCGATCCAGGAAGCACTGTCACGCTTTGCACAAGGCCGCACGCTGCTGGTGATTGCCCATCGGCTGGATACCGTCATGCATGCCGACCGCATCATCGTGCTGGACCAAGGCCGGGTATGCGAGCAGGGCAGTCACGCGGAACTGCTGGCGCGGCAGGGACGCTACGCGCGGTTGTGGCAGATGGGCGGGTATGCCGAGGCGCAGGACGGGCCACCGCTTCGGGCCGCGCCGCTGCACCAACCCCAGGAGGTGCCGTCATGCTGAAGCGCTTTCTTTTCCTGCTGGGCGATGACGCACCCGTAGGCCGCCGCTACGTCTGGATGGCCGTCGCCTACGGCGTGTTGTGCGGGCTGACCATCGTGACGGTTGCCCCGGTGCTGACGCGGCTGCTGGCCGGCGATTGGAGCGGCGCATTGCCGTGGCTGGCGCTGCTGGCCGCGGGCGCCGTGGCCGCATGGGCCTGGCGGCGACGGGTCGAGCGCGCCGGCGTGGGCGTGGGCTATGCCGTGCTGCAAGGCGTGCGCCACCGCATCGGCACGCATGTGGCCGGCCTGCCGGTCAGCTGGTTCACGCCCGCCAACACGGCTCGGCTGGGCCATGTGGTGTCGCACGGCATGATGGAAGTGGCGCAGTTGCCGGCGCACGTGTTCACACCGGTCATCAGCGGTGCGGTCGCGCCCCTGGTGGTGGTCGCGGCCTTGCTGGCGCTGCACTGGCAGATCGGCCTCATCACGCTGCTGGCCCTGCCGCTGGTGGCGGCGGCGCTGTGGCTGTCGGCGCGCCTGGGCCGGCGCGCGGACCAGGCGTTTCATGACGATGCCGCCCGCGCCAGCCATCGCATGGTGGAATTCGCGCAGGCCCAATCGGTGCTGCGGGCGTTCAATGGCGCGGAGGGCGGCACGCGCTTCATGGCCCAGGCCATCGATCGGCAAGGCCGCTCGGCCCTGCGTGCGATCTTCGTGTCGACGCTGTCGGTGGTGTTGAACGCGTGGATGGTGCAGGCGGCTTTCGCCGCGGCGCTGATCGTCGCCGCACTGGGTTTGTTGCAGGCGATGCAGGGCGGCATGGACCCTGGCGCGGCGGCCACGTTGATCGTGTCGTTGCTGCTGGTGTGCCGCTATGTCGATCCGCTGCTGGAAGTGGCCGGCTACGGCGAAGCCTTGCGCGGTGCGCGGGTGCATCTGGACGCCCTGACGGACATCCTGTCGGTGCCGCCCATGTCGCAGCCGGCGTCGCCGCGCCAGCCGCAGGACGCCTCGGTGGCGCTGCGCGGCGTGGGCTTTCGCTATGACGCGGCCGGCCCGGACGTGCTGTCGGATGTCAGCCTGTACGTGGCGCCGGGCAGCATGACGGCGCTGGTGGGCGAATCCGGTTCGGGCAAGTCCACCGTGTTCGGCCTGATCGCGCGGGCGTTCGATGCGGATCGCGGCAGTGTGTGCGTGGGCGGTGTGGATGTGCGTGGGCTGTCCGCCGCGGGCCTGGCCGGGCATCTCAGCCAGGTGTTCCAGGATGCGTGGCTGTTCCAGGGCAGCATTGCCGATAACCTGCGCGTCGGCAAGCCGGATGCCAGCGATGCCGAACTGCGCGAGGCGGCCCGCGAAGCCGGCGTGGACGAGATTGCCGCGCGCTTGCCGCAGGGCCTGGATACACCGGTGGGCGAGGGCGGCGCGCGCCTGTCCGGCGGCGAACGCCAGCGCATCGCGATCGCCCGCGCCCTGCTCAAGGACGCGCCGATCCTGCTGATCGACGAGGCCACCGCGGCGCTGGACGCCGAGAACCAGGCGGCCGTGGCCGGCGCGCTGGCGCGGCTGCGCGGCAAGCGCACGCTGATCGTGATTGCGCACCAGCTGTCCACCATCGCGGCAGCCGACCAGGTCGTGGTGCTGGCAGGCGGTGAAGTGGTCGAGCAGGGCACGCCCGCGCAGTTGCGGGCGCTGGGCGGGCGCTATGCGCGCTTTCTGGCCCAACGCCAGGCGGCCAAGGGCTGGCGCATCGCCGGCCAGGGCCAGGCGCGGTGACCGCTGTGCGTTCGGCCTGGGGCCCGGCCGCCATGCTGGCGCTGTTCGCCATGCTGTGCCTCGCGTCGGTGCTGGTGGGCGCGCGCCAGGTGGCCTGGGCACAACTGGCGTCGGGCACCGGCGACGCCTGGCTGACGCTGACCGCCAGCCGGCTGCCGCGCCTGGCGGCGTTGATCCTGTCCGGCGTGGGCCTGGCCATCTGCGGGGTGATCCTGCAGCACATCGTGCGCAACAAGTTCGTGGAACCCGCGACGTCGGGCGGGCTGGACGCCGCCAAACTGGGCATCCTGGTGTCGCTGGCCTGGCTGGCCGATGCCGGGCCGGCCACGCGCATGGCGTTTGCGCTGGCCTTCAGCTTCGCGGCCAGCCTGTTGTATGTGGCGATCATCCGCCGCATCCATTTCCGCAATACGGTGCTGGTGCCGGTGATCGGCCTGATGTATGGCGGCGTGCTGAGCGCGGTGGCCGAGTTCTACGCCTACCGCCACAACATCCTGCAAAGCATGCAGGGCTGGCTGATGGGCGATTTCTCGAAAGTGGTGCAGGGCAACTACGAAATCATCTACCTGATCCTGCCCATCGTCGCGCTGACCTACCTGTACGCGCAGCGCCTGACGGTGCTGGGCATGGGCGAGGGCATGGCGCGGGCGCTGGGCCTGAACTACGCCGCCACCGCCGCGCTGGGGTTGATGCTGGTGGCGGTGACGGTGGCGGCCACCGTCATCACGGTGGGCGCGATTCCGTTCGTCGGCCTGGTGGTGCCGAACCTGGTGGCCCTGAATTATGGCGACAACCTGCGCCGCACGCTGCCGCTGGTGGCGCTGGGCGGCGCCTCGCTGCTGCTGGCCTGCGACATCCTGGGCCGCCTTGTCATCTATCCGTTCGAAGTGCCCATCGGCCTGACGGCCGGCGGCATCGGCGGCCTGCTGTTCCTGGCGTTGATATGGCGCAGCCGGCGATGACGCGCGGGACCACGCTGCTGTGGCTGGGCGTCGCCGTGCTGGCGGCGGTATTCGTGCTGGCGGGTTCGGGGCTGGATGTCGATTACGTGATTCCCAAGCGGCTCGTGCGCCTGGCCGCGATGCTGGTTGGCGGCGTGTGCGTGGCCACGTCGTCGATCCTGTTCCAGACCCTGACCGGCAACCGCATCCTGACCCCCGCGATCATGGGCTACGAAGCGGTGTACCTGCTGTTGCAGGCGTCGCTGGTGCTGGCCCTGGGCATGGGCAGCGTGGTGCTGCTGGGCCGCGATGGCAATTTCTGGGTATCGATGCTGGCGATGCTGGCCTATTCGTGGGGCATCCACCGCTGGCTGTTCCGCGGCGCGCGCCGCGACGTGGTGTTCCTGCTGCTCTTGGGGCTGGTGCTGACGATGGTGATGAGCACCTTCACGCAATTCGTGCAGCTGCGCACCAGCCCGGGCGAATTCGCGGTGCTGCAAGGGTTCAGCCAGGCGTCGTTCAATCGCGTGGCGCCGGGCCAGTTGCTGCAAGGCGCCTTGCTGGCCGCCGTGGCCTGCGTGGCTGCCTGGCGCATGCTGCCGGTGCTGGACGTGCTGGCGCTGGGGCGCGACCAGGCGCAGTCGCTGGGGGTGGACCATGGCCGCTACGTGGCGCGCGTGCTGGCCGTGATCGCGGTGCTGGTGGCGGTGTCGACCAGCCTGCTGGGGCCGACGGCCTTCATGGGCATCTTCGTGGCCAACATCGCCTATGCGCTGGCGAACACCTCGCGCCATCGGACCACGCTGCCGCTGGGCTGCGGCATCGCGATCGGCATGTTCATCGCCGCGCAGACGCTGGTCGAGCAGGTCTTCAACTACCGCACCACCGTCGGCATCCTGGTCAACCTGGTGTGCGGCGCCTATTTCCTTTTCCTGATGATCCGATCCCGAGGCCCCGCATGATCCGCGTGCAAGACGTGCAGATGGAATACGCCGGCAAGCGCGTGCTGGCCGGCGTCAGCACGGCGTTCCCGGCAGGCCGGCTGACGTCGTTGATCGGCCCCAACGGCGCCGGCAAGACCACGCTGCTGATGCTGATGGCGCGCCTGCTTGAACCCACGGCGGGCAGCATCCTGCTCGATGATCGCGAGGTGTCCGGCATCCGCATCGGCGACTATGCCCGGCGCGTGGCCACGCTGCGGCAGTCGCCGGGCTTTCACCTGCGCCTGACGGTGGACGAGCTGGTCGCGTTCGGGCGTTTTCCGCATAGCCGCGGCACGCTGACCCCGGCGGATCGCCGGGCCATCGACGAGGCCATCGCCTTCCTGTCGCTGCAATCCTTGCGGCACGCCTACATCGATGAACTGAGCGGCGGGCAGCGGCAGCTGGCTTTCCTGGCCATGACCATTGCGCAGCAGACCGATTGCCTGCTGCTGGACGAGCCGCTGAACAACCTGGACATGAAGCACGCCGTGCGCATCATGCGCGCGCTGCGGCGGCTGTGCGACGAGCAGGGCCGCACCGTGATCCTGGTGGTGCACGACATCAATTTCGCGGCCCGCTATTCGGACCACGTGGTGGCGCTCAAGCAGGGCGCGCTGCATGCCGCCGGGCCGGTTGCCGACGTGGTGACGCAGGCAGGCTTGCGCGAGCTGTACGAACTGGACTTCGACATCGTCCACGGCGCGCGCGGGCCGCTGTGCGACTACTTCAATCCTTCAGGAGACCTGGAATGAACCGGAACATCGGACCCCGTCGCTGGGCCGTCGGCGTGCTGCTGTGCGCCTTGGCGGCGTTGCAAGGCTGCGAGCGCCAGCCGGCCGACGCGCCGTCGGCGAGCGGCGCGGCAACGCCGGCCAACACCACCAGCGCGGCCAGCGCGCCGGCCTACCCCGCCATCACCGTGACCCACAAGCTGGGCGCCACCGTGATCGAACGGCGGCCGCAGCGCGTGGCCGCGCTGGACATGAACGAGGTGGACCTGCTGGATCAACTGGGCGTACCGGTCGTCGCCATGCCCAAGGACTTCGTGCCGCACTTTCTGGCCCGATACAAGACGGATGCCGCCGTGCAGGACATCGGCGCCATCGTCTCGCCGAACCTGGAACGCATCCACGCGGCCCGGCCCGACCTGATCCTGATGACGTCGATCCAGGCCAACCACTACCGCGAACTGAGCGAGATTGCGCCCACGATTCATTTCGACGTGGACTTCGGCAACAGCGAACACGGCCACCTGGGCGTCGTGAAAGACCACCTGATGACGCTTGGCAGAATCTTCGGCAAGGAAGACGTGGCGCGCGCCAAGGCCGCCGAGCTGGACGCCAAGGTGGCCGAGGCCCGGCAAGAGATCCAGGGGCGTCCGGAAAAAGCCCTGATCGTGCTGCACAACAACGGCGCCTTCAGTTCCTTTGGCCCCAAGTCGCGCTATGGCTTCGTGTTCGATGCACTGGGCGTCACGCCCGCCAGCAGCGCCGTCGAGGCCGGGCTGCACGGCCAGCCGATCTCCAGCGAATTCATCCAGCAGGCCGACCCCGACATTCTCTATGTCGTGGACCGCACGGCCGTCATGGAACGCCGGCCGGTCCTGACCGCAGACGCCATTGCCAACCCGCTGCTGCGCCAGACCACCGCCTGGAAGACGGGCCGGGTGGTGTTCGTGGATGCCGACGCCTGGTACGTGGCGGGCGCCAGCGTGACGTCCTTGAACCTGGTGATCGACGACGTGATGAAGGGCTATCGGCCGTGAAGGGATGGACGGCCGGGCGGGTTACATATTCGTCGAAAAAAAGATTGAGGGTTTCTCATTCTCATTCGAAAGATAGGGTGAGCAGCAAGCAACTCATCTCTATCCAAAGGAACTGACCATGGCGCCACGTCGCCCTCGACCCCAAGCCCGCCGCGCCGTCCCGACGCCGGCCTCCCGCGCGTTCGCGTTCGCCCTGAACCCCACCGCCGCCGCGGTCAGGATGGTGTTGCTGGTGGGCGTGGCGCTGGCCACCCTGGCGGTGACGGCGCCCGCCGCACAGGCCCAAGCTGCCCAGCCGGCTGCACCCGCGCGCCAGTCGTTCAACGTGCCGGCCGGCCCGCTGGGCCCGGCGCTCAACGCCTACGCGGCGCAGGCCGGCGTGGAAATGACGGTCAGCGCGGGCCTGCTTGCCGGCCGCAGCAGCCAGGGCCTGTACGGCGCCTACAGCGTGGGCGAAGGCTTTGCCGAATTGCTGCGCGGGCAGGGCCTGCGGGCGGTGCGCGCGGCCAATGGCAGCTACACGCTGGTGCCCGTGGAAACCGGCGCGGACGGCACGACCATACTGCCTGCGGTGACGGTGCAGGGGTCGGGCGTGGCCGGCCTGCCGGACGTATACGCGGGCGGGCAGGTGGCGGCCGGCGGCCGGGTGGGCATGCTGGGCGCAAAGGACTTCATGGATACGCCGTTCAGCACCATCGCGTACACCGAGAAATTCATCGAAGACCGGCAGGCCCGCGACATCACCGACGTGATCGCGGCGACCGATCCCACGGTGTTCAGCACCGGCATGGCCGGCATCATCAGCGAGAACTATTCGATTCGCGGCTTCAACTCGGGCATCAGCGATGTGACGATGAACGGCCTGTTCGGCATTTCGCCGTACTACCGCACGTCGCCCGAGATGTTCGAGCGCATCGAGGTGCTCAAGGGCCCGTCCGCGCTGCTGAACGGCATGCCGCCGGGCGGCTCGGTGGGCGGCACGGTGAACCTGGTGTCCAAGCGCGCGGGCGATGAGCCGCTGGCGCGCCTGACCACCAGCTACATGTCGGATTCGCAGTTCGGCGGCCATGTCGACGTGGGCCAGCGCTTTGGCGAGACCAAGCAGTTCGGCATCCGCTTCAACGGCGTCTATCGTGATGGCAACACGGCCATCGACCACCAGCAGAAAAAGACCTCGCTGGCCGCGCTGGCGCTGGACTGGCGCGCCGAGCGCGCCCGCCTGTCGGCCGACTTCTACAGCAGCGAAGACCGCACCGACGGCCTGAACCGCGGCATCAACCTGGTGCCGGGCCTGGGCGTGCCCAAGCCGCCCAAGGCCACTACGCTGCTGAACCCCAGCTGGGCCTTCTACGACACCCGCGACACGGGCGTGATGGTGCGCGGCGAGGTCGATGTGAACGATCAGCTGACGGCGTACGCCGCCGTCGGCACCAGCCAGACCCGCTACAAGTCGACCGGCGCCTACCTGATCCAGGTGTTCAACGAGGCCGGCGACTACCGCACCAACCTGGCCGACCTGGGCTTTGACGTGGAACGTTCGTCCGCCGAGATCGGCGTGCGCGGCAACTTCAAGACGGGCGCGGTGGGCCATACGTGGTCGATGAACGCCACCCACTACAACCATACGGACGAGCAGTACGGCCGCCGCAACGTGCTGTCGCAGAACTGGGTCACCAACCTGTACGACCCTCAGTGGGGCCCGGCCACCCGCTTCGACGCGCCCAAGATATCCAAGGCCAAGCTGCGCCTGGTCAGCTACGGCATCGCCGACACGCTGTCGTTCGCGCAGGACCGCATCCAGCTGACGCTGGGCCTGCGCCGCCAGGAAGTGATCAGCGACACCTATAGCGTGGCGACCGGCGAGCGCACCGCGCGCTACGACGCCGCCGCCAACACGCCCGCGGCCGCGCTGCTGCTCAAGGTCACCGAGCACATCTCGGTGTACGGCAACTACATCGAAGGCCTGAGCCAGGGCGCCACGGCGCCGGTCACTGCCGCCAATGCCGGCGCGGTGTTTCCGCCATACAAGTCCAAGCAGAAGGAAGTGGGCGTGAAGTTCGACCTGGGCGACTTCGCGCACACCATCAGCCTGTACGAGATCACCCGGCCCAGCAGCTACACCGATCCGGTCACCAACATGTTTTCGTTCGGTGGACGCCAGCGCAACCAGGGCGTCGAGTGGGGCTTCTTCGGCTCGCCGCTGGACGGCGTGCGCCTGATGGGCGGTATCGCCTACGTGGACCCCAAGATGACCAAGACGGCGGGCGGCGTGAACCAGGGCAAGATGGCCCCGGGCGTGCCCAAGCTGCAGGGCAAGCTGGGCGTGGAATGGGACGTGCCGGTGGTGCACGGCCTGACGCTGACGGCCAACGCCACCACCGCGTCCAAGCAGTACGTCAATGCCGACAACTCGCTGTCGGTGCCGGGCCGCACGATCTACGACGTGGGCGCGCGCTATGCGACGTCGGTCGCCAGCCACCCGGTGGTGCTGCGCGCAGCCATCAACAACGTCACCAACAAGTCGTACTGGGCGACGCCGCAATGGACCAGCCTGGGCCTGGGCGCGCCGCGCACCTTCATGCTGTCGGCCACGGTCGACTTCTGATCGACGCCGGGCGTGGGACGGCGGCTGGCCGTGCCGCCGCCCGAACGTCTGGCCGAAGGGCCGCCCACCCCGCAATTCCCTGGCGACGACCCGGGAATTGCGGTTTTTTTTGGGTCTCAGTAATATAGTCCCCCATACTATATTGAACAGGTAGACCATGGCACACACCATCCGCCAGAAGGAAAAGCTGATTGCGCGCGTGCGCCGCATCCGGGGCCAGCTGGACGGCCTGGAGCGGGCGCTGGAGGCCGAAACGGCCTGCGGCGAAGTCCTGCGCCAATTGGCTTCCGCCCGCGGCGCGCTCAGCGGCCTGACGGCCGAAGTCATGCAGGGGCACCTGGACGAGCACGTCGTCCATGCGGCCACCGAGGCAGAGCGCGAGCAGGGCGCCGCGGAAATGATGGACGTGATCCGGGCCTACATGAAATAGCGGCTGCCGCTGACCTGGCAGCCGTCCCCACGCGCGCCGTGCCCGCTTTCAATGCGGTGCGGCGCGGACACCAGGAGCCTCCCATGCATCCCACCCCCACACACGAACACCTGTTCCTGGGCCAGGACCACCAACGCAACGAACGCCGGGTGTGGTTCGTGATCGCGCTGACGGCCGCCATGATGGCCGTCGAAATCATCGCCGGTAATCTCTACGGCTCGATGGCGCTGGTCGCCGACGGCTGGCACATGTCCACGCATGCGGGGGCGATGCTCATCACCGCGCTGGCCTACGGCTATGCGCGCAGGCAGGCCCGGAACCCGCGCTTTACGTTCGGCACCGGCAAGCTGGGCGACCTGGCAGGGTTTGCCAGCGCCGTGGTGCTGGCGCTGATCGCGCTGTTCATCGGCTGGGAAAGCGTGGTGCGGCTGGCCAATCCGGTGGATATCGACTTTGACCAGGCCATTGCCGTGGCGGCCGCCGGGCTGGCGGTGAACCTGGTGTCGGCGTGGCTGCTGCGCGGGTCGCACGGGGCGCATCACGGGCATGGACATGGGCATGCCCATGCGCGGTCGCAGGCGCACTCGCATGATCACGGGCACGCTCATGACGACAAGCACGTCCATGCTCACGAGGACAACCACGCTCATGCCGATGCGCACGTCCACGACGAACACCACGCCCACGGCCACGCAGACACTCACGCCAAATCCGGCCACGACAACAACTTCCGCGCCGCCTACGTCCACGTGCTGGCCGACGCGCTGACCTCGGTGCTCGCCATCGGCGCGCTGCTGGCCGGGCGCAGCTACGGCTGGCAATGGGCCGACCCGGCGATGGGCGTGGTCGGCGCCGTGGTGATCGCGCGCTGGTCGTGGTCGTTGATCCGCGACGCGGGCAATGTGCTGCTGGATGCGCCGGCCGAAGGCGGTGAAATTCGCCGGCAGATCGGCCAGGCGTTACAGGCGGGCGACTGCCAGATCGCCGACCTGCATGTGTGGCAGGTCGGGCCGGGGCATTTCGCGGCGATCGTGTCGCTGGCGGCGCGCCAGCCCCGCGACAGCGCGTACTACAAGGCGCGGCTGGCGCACATCACCGGCTTGTCGCACCTGACGGTCGAAACCCAGGCGGTCTGACGCGAACCCCCAGACCCTACTCGCAGGCCTGGGCGTCGCGCCGTGATGGGTCGATGCACGCCTGCCAGGTCTTGTCACCGAGCGCGGTGACCGGCAGGAAGCGGGTCATGTCATGCACATACAGGAACACCCGGCCGGGCGTTTCGCGCAGCGCCTGGTGAAAGGGGGCAATCTGTTCGGGAGTCAGCACGACCTGGCCCTGCGCGTTGCTGCGGCCTTGCATCAGCACGGTCTGCACGGCGGGGTCCCAGGAGGGCAAGGCGTCGTCGTCGAGCGTGTCGGCCGGCACGCGTACCACGCGCCAAGGCTCGTCGGGAATCTCGGTGGTGACGATCGGCGAGGCGCCTGCCGGCACCACCAGCACGCGGTCTGCCTTCGAGGGCGGCACGGCGTAGGTGAGCAGGGCATCGGGCCGGTCGGGATCAGGACGCGAGCGGTACACGGCGCGCAGGGTGCCATCCGCATTCAGGTCGCGCACCACTGCGCCCGCCGTGCCCGCGCGCAGATCGATGGTGCGCAGCAATTGGCCAGCTTCGCTGCGCACGAAATAGACGGGGCGCGTGGGCGTGGCATCGCACTGGTCGGCGTACACGGCGCGGATGGCGCCGTGCGCGTCGCGGGCCACGCAGGCCTGGCGCACCAGGTGGTGGCCCGGCGAGAATTCGGCGTAGGCGGACAGGCGCCCCTGGGCATCGTAGGCCAGCCGGTAGCCGCCGGCATCCAGCAGACGGCCGCGCACGATCTCGTTGCGGTCGATGCGGCACAGGCGGCCATCGGCGTCGCGTTGCAGCACGGCGGTCGCCGGCTGCCCGGCGGCGCTGGTGTAGACGCGCCAGTCCACGTCTTCGGTCCAGAAGCGCGGGGTGGGGTCGCCGTCGTTGGCGACCGAGATCAGTTCGGCCCGAGCCGGCACGCGTTCCCCGCGCAGGCCCAGCAGGATGCCTTCGCCGTCCAGGAGCAACGCCAGGGGCTGGGCGCGCAGGCCTTCGGCGGTGGGGTCAGTGTTGAACGGCGCGGTGAGGGGCGGGCAGGCGGCCCGGCTCAGTGTCGGCGCCAGCGCCAGCAACGCGGCAGTCAGCGCCAGGGCCATCTTGTGCCCGGTGGCGAGAGGCCGCGATGCGGGCGTGGCGGGCAGGCTTGCGCAGCGTGGGTCGAACATCGGATCAGCCATGTTGCGCGTTATCCAGAAAACGCACCACGCCCCAGAATTCGCGGGTAATGGCGCCCAGCCGCAATCGTGGCCCGTCTTCGAATACCAGGAACGGATAGGCATCGCGTTCCAGCGTGCCATCCGGTGGCAGGTGATAGGGCTTGAAGCTGTCAGGGTCGTTGAAATGTCTTTCCAGCCTGCCGCCGCCGTCGATGTGCAGATACCAGGCGCGCAGCGTCAGCGGCGGCTTGCCGGGGGGCGTGTCGGTGTAGGGACCGCCATCGCCGGCCACCACCGCCTGACGCAGGACGCCCACGGTCAGGCGCGCGGCGCCCTGGAAGGCGATGCCGCCCGACACCGAGCCTCTCGGCTGCGCGGCCAGCTGCCGCACGAAGGCCACGGCGCGTGATGACGGCACCACGGTATTGGCGAACAGGCGTTCGATATCCGAATCGCTGGGGGCGCGCACCGCGGCCAGCTGGGTCAGGTCGTTTTCGAAGTCCTTGACCCACTGCTGGTAGCGCTGGGTCGCGGCCACGTGGTCAAAGGCATGCGCCGCGGGCGCCAGGGCCAGGCTGCACAGCAGGATGGTCATGCACTGCACCATTCTCAGGTGACGTCGCCAGGGCCAGCTGAACGCGGGAAATGCCAGGTGCATGCCAAGGTCTCCGAAAAAAAAGGGGCTGCCGCATTGGCTACCGCCGCACTGAACTTCGCACGGCGAGGGCTGGCGGCGCATCGTGCAGATTATGCCCTTGGCCCGTGCCTGACGAAAATGATCGTCGGATGGAACTCTTTCGGCCGTGATGTTACTGATCGGGATCGCCGATGTGCTGGAGTTCCGTCATGACCCTGTTCTGTACCCGTCCCTTGCCGCTGATGCTGGCCCTGACCGCCGCGCTGTATGGCGCACCGCCCGCTTTCGCCGCGGGCGCAGGGGGCAATAGCGGAGGGGGCGTGTCCGGCGGCGGCGCGTTTGGCGGACCGTCCTTGGTGGGCGATGGGGGCGCTGCGTTCGGCCAGGTCGGACAGAACGGGACCGGCGTGAGCGGGGGCGCGCCCGGTAACAGTGGCGGTGATGTGTTGGGGTCCGGAAGCGCGGGGCAGACTGGGTTGCAGGGGCCGGTCGTGAGCTTGAACCCTTTCGCGTCCGTCGTCGGCGGGGGCGGCGGCGGCGGCGGCCTGATCATCGTCCAGTCCATGCTCGGACTCACCTCCGTGGGCGGCAGCGGCGGTATCGGGGTGCAGCTATCCGGCGCGGCGGCGCACCAATTGGATAACCAGGGGCTGATCGTGGGCGGGGGCGGCGGCGGCGGTGGGATGATCGACTGGGGCTCAGTGCCGAATCCGATTCCGGACCCGTCCAGCGCGCGGGGCGGCCAGGGCGGCGCGGGCGTGCTGGCGCAAGGAACTGGCGCGGTGCTGGTCAATAGCGGGCAGATCTGGGGCGGCGGCGGGGGCGGGGGCGGTCGAGTGGTCACCCTGGACAGCAGTAACGCATCGGTGATCCTGGTCAACCGCGGCGGCGACGGCGGCGCGGGCGTCGTGCTGGCGGGCGACACGCAGCGCCTGCTCAACCTGGGTGAAATCCGCGGCGGCAACGCCGGGACGGGGGGAACGTCGGGCCAGGGCAAAGGCGGCATCGGCGTGCAGGTGACCGGCAATGACACCATCGTCACTCAACAGGGCACGATCATCGCGGGGCTGGACGGTGGCGGCACCCGCGGCGTTGCTGTCTCGCTGTCGGGCACCGGCAATACGCTGGTGCTGACGCAAGGGTCCACGACCCTGGGCGACGTGGTGTTCAGCGCGGCGGGCGGCAATCGCTTGCAGATCGGTGGCGGGTCGACGGCCACGGTTGCTCTCACGGGCAATCTCACGTTTGGCACGACCGGCCTGTACGGCGTGCGCGCCACGCCCACCGCGATGGACCGATTGAACATCAGCGGCCTGGCAGCGCTGGCGGGCGCCACGGTCGAGGTGGCGGCGCAGGCCGGCACCTATAACGAACATTTCAGCCAGGTGGTGTTGACCGCGGGCGGCACCTTTGCGGGGTCGCGCTTTGCCGGGGTGACCAGCAACCTGGCGTACCTGACGCCGTCGTTGTCGTATTCGGCCGACGACAAGCAGGTGACCTTGACGCTGTCGCGCACGGTGGTGCCGCCCGTCGATCCGGTTACGCCCGTTGACCCCGTCACACCGGTCGACCCGGGTTTGCCCGTCAATCCCGGCACGCCGGTCGATCCGGGCACTGGCGGCACGCCGCTGCGCTTTGCCGACCTGGTGTCCGGACGCAACGCCCGCGCCGCGGCCAATGCGGTCGAGTCGATGCCGGCGTCGAACAGCGTCTACGGCGCGGCCATCGGCCTGCCCGTGGGCGCACCGCAAGGCTTTTTCGCGGGCCTGTCGGGCGAGGCGCATGCCACGGTGGCCGCCGGCCTGAACAATCTGACCAGCGCCGTGCGCAACACGCCGCTGGATCAACTGCGCGGCAACCTGGCCGCGGGCAGCACGGCGGGGGCGCCGACCGCCGCCGCAGGGGTCAGCGATGCCGCGCCGTTGGCGTCGGCCCTGCCGGCATCGCAAGCGCGTCCGGTCTGGGCCCAATTGATCGGCAATTGGCAAAGCATCGGCGCCAGCGGCGGCAATGCCTCGGCGCGCCAGCACACCGGCGGCGTGTTCGCAGGGGCAGATGGCGCGGTGGGCGGCGGCTGGCGCCTGGGCGGCGCGGTCGGGTACACGGACTCGCGCCTGACGGTGAATGACCTGGCCTCGCGCGCCGATGTTTCCAGCTACAGCGCCATCGTCTACGGCGGCAAGGCTTTCTCGGTCGGCGCGGGCAAGCTCAACCTGATGGCGGGCGCGGCGTATTCCTGGCACGACATCCAGACCCGTCGCCAGATCGGCGGGGGCGGACTGGACCAGACGCTGACGGCAGACTACGGCGGCAACACGACGCAGGTATTCACTGAACTGGGTTACGCGTTTGGCGTCACCGACGGCCTGACGCTGGAACCGTATGCCGGCGTCGCCTGGGCGGGTCAGCGCGTGCGCGGCTTCAGCGAATCCGGCGGCAGTGCGGCCCTGTCCGGCGAATCGAGCAAGAACGACACCACCACCACCACGCTCGGCCTACGCGGCAAGCAGGCCGTGACGTTGGGCACGCTGGCCGGTTCCGTTTCGGCCGGCCTGGGCTGGCGTCACGCGTTCGGCGACCTGACGCCGGCCTCGCGCCTGGCCTTCGATGCGGGCCAGGCCTTCACCGTCACCGGTGCGCCGATCAGCCGCGACGCGGCCCTGGTGGAATTGGGCGCGGACCTGGCCGTCAGCCGCGGCGCGACCATCGGCCTGGCCTACGCGGGCCAATATGCCAGCGCCAACCGCGACCATACCGGCCGCATCGAAGTGCGCTGGCAGTTCTGAGCACGCCTGGGCCGCGACGAACCCGGCTTTGCACCGGGCGATGCGCGGCGGCACGGATGCGCCGCGTCCGCCACGCTTGCCACGGTCACCACGCTTGCCTGGCCAACGCCTCGCCGGCCAGATCGAACAGCCGGCGTGCGTCCGGCGTCAGCCCCAGCATATGGATGCACGCATGCACCATGCCTGGCAGCAGATGGTCGCGCGCATCCACGCCGGCCTCGCGCAGCTTGCGGGCATACGCCTGCCCTTCATCGCGCAGCGGATCGTATTCGCAGATCAGCAACGTGGCGGGCGGCAGGCCGGCCAGGTCGGCACGCAGCGGCGACGCATAGGGCGACGCACCGTCGGCCTCGTTCACCAGATAGGTGAACCAGCAATAGCGCATCACTTCTTCGGTCAGGAAGAAATTCTGGCCGTACGCCTGGTACGACGCTGTGGAAAAGTCATGGTCCACCACCGGATAGCACAGCAACTGGTGGGCAATGGCCGGACCCTGGCGATCGCGCGCCATGATCGCGGCGGCCGCGGCCAGGTTGCCGCCCGCGCTGTCGCCGCCCACCGCAATGCGGGCGGGGTCGATGCCCAGGCGGTCCGCGTGCTCGGACACCCAGACCAGCGCGGCATAGAAGTCCTCGAGCGGAATCGGGAACTTGCTTTCCGGCGTCAGCCGGTAGTCCACCGACAGCACCTTGCATTGCGTCGCGTTGGCGAGCGCGCGGCAGGGGTTGTCGTAAAGTTCCAGCGAACACTGGAACCAGCCGCCGCCGTGTGCGAACACCAACGCCGGCAGCACGGCATCGGGCGCCGCGCCGTCTGGGATATAGGCGCGCACGCGGATCGGATGGCCCTCGTGGCCAGGCACCGTCCAGGTGTCGATGGCCGCCACCGCTTCGAGCGGGCCATGCAGTTCACGCAAGCCGATCTCGGCGGCCTCGCGGCGCGCCGCCAGCTCCAGCGGTGCAGCCACCGACGACAGGCGCCGCAGATAGGTATTGATGCGGGGATCCAACGGCATGGCTCAACCCTCGCGCGACAGGAACGGCAGCAGGTGCGCCAGGAATTCATCCGGGCACTCTTCCGTCACGAAGTGGCCGCAGTCCGGGATGATGGCGCCGCGCACGTCCGTGGCCGCGCGCTGCATGGTCACCAGCGGGGCATCGCGCGTGGCGTGCTCGGCGCCGATGGCCAGCACCGGCATCGTCAACCGCGTGCGAGCGCGCTCGGTGTTCTGGCGCACCGTCTCGGGAATCGCGCGGTAATACGCGAAGCCGCCGCGCAGCCCGCCCGGCGCCGCATACGCATCGATGTACGCCTGCGACGCCACGCGGTCGCGGCGGTGCGACCACTTGTCGAACATATACGTCAGGTAGGCCTGTTCGCGGCCGGCGATCAGCGCCTCGGGCAGGTCGGGCAGTCGGTTGAACATGAAATGCCACAGGAACACATTGTCGGCCGGCGGCGCGAAGATCGTCGGTTCGGGCGCCAGGCCGGGAATCACGGCCTCGGTCAGCGCCAGGCGCGAGACGACGCCCGGGAAATCGCTGGCCAGCGCATAGGCCACCCACATGCCGATATCGTGCCCCACCACCTGGTAGCGCGCGTGGCCCAGCTGCGTCATCAACTGATGCAGCGTGGCAGCGATGGCGCCGGTGTCGTAGCCGCAGGTGGGATGGTCCGAATCACCGGTGCCCGGCGGGTCCACGGCAATGGCCATGTAACCCTGGGCGGCCAGCGCGTGCATCACGTGACGCCAGGTCAGCCAGGTCTGCGGCCAGCCGGGTATCAGCAGTACGGGCGTGCCGCTGCCGGCAATGGCGCAATGCACGCGTGCGCCGTTGACGATGAGATAACGATGCGAAAAGTCTGCGCCTGCGGGAAGGTAGGCGTCGTGGGGATGGGTCATGACTGCGAGTCCAGATTCGTTATGGTTCAAGAGTGAATTCAGGCAATGCCGAGCAGCGTGTTGATCTGGCGCTGATCGATCGCGGCGCCCGCGAAGTCATCGAAGATCTTGTCGGTCACCGGGATGATGTGCTGCTTGATGAAGGCCGCGCCTTCACGCGCGCCGGTCTGCTGGTCCTTCAGGCAGCATTCCCATTCCAGCGCCGCCCAGCCCTGATAGCCGTGGTGCGCCAGCTTCGAGAAGATCGCCTTGAAGTCCACCTGGCCGTCACCCAGCGAGCGAAAGCGCCCGGCGCGGTTCACCCACGACTGATAGCCGCCGTAGATGCCCTGGCGCCCGGTTGGATTGAACTCCGCATCCTTCACATGGAACATGCGGATGTGGTCCTTGTAGATGTCCAGGTAATCCAGGTAGTTCAGCTGCTGCAGCACGAAATGGCTGGGGTCGAACAGAATGCCGCAGCGCGCGTGGCCGCCGACGCGTTCGTGGAACATCTCGAACGTCACCCCGTCGTGCAGGTCTTCGCTGGGATGGATCTCGAAGCACAGATTCACGCCTTGTTCATCGCAGGCATCCAGCACCGGCAGCCAGCGGCGCGCCAGCTCGTCGAAAGCGGTCTCGATCAGCCCTTCGGGGCGCTGCGGAAACGGAAACAGATAGGGCCAGGCGAACGAGCCCGAGAACGTGCCCATCTCCGTCAGGCCCAGCCGGCGCGAGGCCTGGGCCGCCAGCACCAGATTGCGGCGCGCCCACTCGGTGCGCGCCTGCGCATTGCCACGCACCTGCACCGGTGCAAACGTATCGAACATCGCGTCATAGGCCGGATGCACCGCCAGCAACTGACCGAAGATATGCGTCGTCAGTTCGCTGATCACCAGACCGTGACTCGCCAGCATCCCGGTGATCTCGTCGCAGTAGTCCTGGCTGGTCGCGGCCAGCTCCACATTGAAAAAGCGCTCGTCCCAGGCCGGCACCTGCAACGCCTTGAAGCCCAACCCGGCCGCCCATTCGGCCACGGCTGGCAAGCTGTTGAACGGCGCGGCCGCGTCGCTGAATTGCGCCAGGTGGATGCTGGGGCCTTTGAGAGTCTGCAGGGCAGGGGCTTGCTTGGAGTGCGTATGCATGATGATTTCAGTCAGTGACCCGCCGCCAATCGGCAGGTTCAATTGTTTGTCGACCGACAAAGAATAGACCGAAACAGGCACCCCACGCAAGCGCCGCCGCGCACATCGCCATCGCCAGGCGCGGCGGTACACTACGAAAAACGTCAACTTTTCAGGCACGACATGGCAGGCAGACCCCGCGAATTCGACCGCGACACCGCATTGCAACAGGCCATGCTGGCCTTCTGGCAGCATGGCTACGAAGGCACGTCCATGGCCGACCTGGTCGCCGCCACGGGCCTGGCATCAGCGCGCCTGTACGCCGCCTTCGGCTCCAAGGAAGCCCTGTTCCGCGAAGCCGTCGAACGCTACGAAACCGGCGACGGCAGCTTCGCCGAAACCGCCTTGCAATCCGCCGACGTACGCGAAGCCGTCGAAAAAATGCTGCAGGACGCCGTCGCCACCTACACCCGCCGAGGCCGTCCGCAAGGCTGCATGGTCGTCACCGCCGCCACCAACTACGCCGCCGACAACGAGCCCGTCATGCGCTGGCTCACCTCGCACCGCAAGGCCCGCACCCAATCCATCATCGACCGCCTGGACGCCGCGCAACGCAGCGGCGAACTCAAGCCTGGCACCGACGTGCAAGCCCTGGGCGACTACTACGCCGCCGTCCTGCACGGCCTCTCGGTACAAGCCCGCGACGGCGTCAGTCGCCCACGCCTGCTGGCCCTGATCGGCCCGTCCATGACACCGCTGGCCGAGGCCAAGGCTTGACGTAGCGCTCGTCGCTACGGGAAAAGTCCGCTTCAACCTGCGCCTCAACTCGCGTCCAAAACCAGCACCTCGACGTGCGTCAGCCCCCGCCAAATTGCAGCCGTCATGAGCCTGTTGCGTGCGTGGCCTGTGGGGCGGGGCGTGTAGATGCGCCCGAGGGAATCCGTAGGGAAGGCCGAAGGCCTGTACGAGGATGACGAAGGGGCAGTCCGGAGCGAAGGCTCCGGACCGCAATCGTAGCCCCGCCCCACAGGCCACGCACGCAACAGGCGGCTCAAGAACTCCACTCGTCCACGTACAACAACGCGCGAGTCCAAAACCAAAAAAACCAGGGCCACTCCCCCCTGGAACGCCACTTGCGGATACCCAGGTTCCGAGCGCAAACACCGCTCCGAACCCGGCCGGCCTTCCCCAAGCACCGGTCATTTCTTCAAGCAAGTGGCAAGACGACACCTCCCATGATGGACAGCGCGGCAACCCCGCACAGGAGAACAGCGATGGAACAACAGCAGACCACCAATATCGTCGGCGGCCCCAAGACCTCGGCCCAAGGCCCCGGCCCCGAAGTCATGGCCGCCAACACGCTCGAAGGCAACGACGTCTACAACGCCGAAGGCGACACCCTTGGCGACATCAAAGCCATCATGATCGACGTGCCCCGCGGCCGCGTTGCCTACGCCGTGCTGTCGCGCGGCGGCATCCTGGGCATGGGCGAAAAGCTCTTTGCCATTCCGTGGGCCGCCCTGAAACTGGATACCGACCGCAAATGCTTCGTGCTGCACGTCGACAAGGAAACCCTCAAGAACGCACCCGGGTTCGACAAAGACAACTGGCCCCGCATGGCCGATGAAACCTGGGCCCGCGACCTGCACAAGTACTACAACCAGGACATCTACTGGTAGGCGCTTTCCACCAGGCGCAGCAGCAGGCGGGCCAGCAGCTCGCGTTCCGCCGGCTCGAAAATCGCACAGGCCTCGTCGTCCATCTGTTTCAGGACGGCGCGGCCTGGCTCCAGCTTGCGCATCGCCGCCGGTGTCAGCGACACCAGGCTGCTACGCCCGTCAGTCGGCGACGGTTCGCGCCGCACCAGCCCGTCGCGTTCCATGCGCGCCAGCAGTTGCGCCATGCTGGGCTGCTCCACCCCTGTCGTCTCGGCCAATGCCTTTTGCGTCATCCGGCCGCCACCCTTCAACGCCACCAGCACCGGCAGCTGTGACGCCGTCACGCCCAGCGGCCGCAACCGCTCGTCGACCTGTTTGGCCATGACGCGGGCGTACTGGTTGATGAGCAGGGTCGGCATCTGCCGGGGTTGCCAATCGACGGGGTCGGGCATGAATATCCTTTTACTTTAATAGGCACCTATGTAATATACATAGGCACCTATCAAGTTAAAGGAAATGCCGCCATGCCGCAACCCCTTGCCATCGCCATCATCGGCGCCGGCCCCGCCGGCCTGACCGTCGCCAACGTGCTGCAGCGCCACGGCTGGCGCGCCGACATCTTCGAGGCCGACGCCGCCCTCGGCGCCCGCGACCAGGGCGGATCACTGGACCTCCATCCCGGAGAAGGACAATTGGCGCTGCACAAGGCGGGCCTGTTCGATGCCTTCATGGCGGTGGCCCGGCACGAAGACCAGGAACAGCGCCTGGCCGACCATGCCACCGGCGAACTGCTGCGCGAGGAAATCCCCGAACCCGGTGCCGGCGATCATCCGGAAATCGACCGCGTGGTGCTGCGCGAACTGCTGCTGCAACGCTTGGCGCCCGACACGGTGCGCTGGGGCGTACGCCTGCACGAGGTCGTGGCGCGCCCCGACGGCCGCTACGACCTGCGATACCAGGGCGGCCTTGCAGGCCCCTACGACCTCGTGGTGGGCGCGGACGGCGCCTGGTCCAAAGTGCGCGCCGCGCTGACGCCCGTGCAGCCGGCCTACACCGGCGTCACCTTCGTCGAACTATGGCTCACCGATGTCGACCGGCGTCACCCCGAGATCGCCCGGCGCGTCGGCCACGGCACCTATTTTTCGATGCATGGCGGCGCGGGCATCGTCGCGCAGCGCAACGGCAACGCCACCTTGCGCGTCTATGCTGCAATCCGCACAAGCCCCGAAGAAACCGACCGCCCCGATCTGGCGCTGGCCGGCATGACCCGCGAAGACCTGTTGGCGCGCTTTCCCGGCTGGGCGCCGTCGCTGCTGGCCATGATCCGCCAGGCAGACCGGATCGCCGCGCTGCGGCCCATCGTCGCCTTGCTGCCCGGCACGCGCTGGCCCCACCGCGCGGGCCTGACCCTGGTCGGCGATGCCGCCCACGTCATGCCGCCGCTGGGCGTGGGTGTGAACCTGGCGATGCTGGATGCGGCGGAACTGGCCGAAGCCCTGGTCGGCGGCGGCGACTGGCGGGCGGCGCAGCAACGTTACGAAGTGAGCATGCTGGATCGCGCTGGCGAGATCGCGGCGCAATGCGCCCAATCATTTGAAGAGATGTTCGAGGAAGAGGGAGGGCTGGCCTTGCAGGCGCAGCTGGACGCGCATCGGCCGCCGACGGCGCACTGAGCGCGCCGCGGTCGGTCGCCCGGCAAGTCCCCGTGACGGGGCCAGGGCGCCTTTCGCCTCAGTCGGTCGCCAGGTACGCCTGTCCGCCCGGCTTCAGATACGGCGTCAGATCGCTGAACGGCACCAGCGCCAGCGTGCCCAGGCAGATGCCCGACGCATGGCCCACGCCGGACACCGACAGGCTCAGCGCGCCGGGCGCCTGGGCGCCCAGCACCAGGTTGTCGGGCCACAGGCTGGCGCAGCCATCCTTGGACGGGTCCTTGGTGGTGCCTTCGGCTTCGGCAGCGGCCAGCGTGCGTTGCACGGTGGCCGTGATGTCGACCAGGGTCGCGCTGGCCTGGGGGCGGCCGCGGCCGCGCGGCGCGTAGGCGTCGAAGACGCGGTTCCAGTCCAGGTATTCGCCGCGCAGCAGGTCGTAGGTGTAGGGCTCGAAATGGTTGTCGGGGTGCGCGCCGCCGCAATCCAGGCTGCCGCTTTCGGTCACCGTCATCAGTGCGCGCGACAGCCAGGTGACGGTGATGACCTCATCGTTGAAATTGCCCAGCGTGCCTGCACCGGGAAAATCGCCCATGCGGGTGTAGGCCTCGGCTTTGCATTGCAGCGCGCCCAGGCTCTTTTGCCAATGGCGCTGTTCCAGCAGGTGATTCACGCGCGTGCGGACCTGTTCGTCCGGGTGGCGCGTCAGGCGCGGATACGGAAACTGCGTGCGCGGATCGCGCCACATGCGGTAGGCCACCGCGCCCTGGCTGATCTCGTCGCCCACCGGTTCGGCATGGCCGGTCAGCTTCAGCGTGTCGTAGGGGGCTTGTTCGGCGTTGATCTCGGGCAAGGTGGCAATGCCGTTGTGGACTTCGGTGGCCGGCCGCGCCTTGGGGTCGTATTCGGCCACGCGGCGCAGTTCGAATGCGCGCGGCTTGCCGCTGCGCGCATCCGTCCAGGTGCCGCGATAACCCTGCGCATCCAGCGTGCCCTGCCAGGTGGCCGCGGTGGGCGGCGTCTCGGCCGCTGCCGTATTGCCCGGTTGATCGCGTTTCCAGAAGGGCGGCGGTTCCGCCAGCGCCTGCGCAGTGCCGTGCAGGGGAATGTCGACGCCCGTCTTCGGGTAGAAGTAGCGCCCGTTCAGCACGCCGTCCGCGGCCGCCTGGGCATCCAGTTCCATCACGACTTCGCCGGCGCCTTGCAGCGTACCGGTGTAGACGACTTTCGGGGCGGCGTGGGCGGCGCCGAGAGACAGCGCGGCAAGCAGGCAGCCGTGCAAACGGGTGGAGAAGCGGGGCATCGGATCGCCGTCCAGGAGTTTGGGGGTCGGATCAATATACCAGTGCGCGCAATGCGGTGCGGAAGTGGCGGCCGAAGATCTCGGTCAGTTCGTTCGGCGCGTTGTGGCTGGCCTTGATCTCGGCAAAAGAAAAATCGATGGGACGCGTCAGCGGCCGCACTTCGCAGCCGGACAGCGGCGCGGTCTGCGCGCTGAAGGGGTCCAGGATGGCCAGCCCCATGCCCTGCGCCACGAACCCCATGACTCCGGCGGACCAACTGGCCTCGAAGCGCGCGGATGGCGCGACGTTGGCGCTGCGGAATATGGCGTCGATCTTGAGCCGGGTGGAATTGTTGGCCGCCAGCGCCACGAAGGCCTGGCCGTCGAAGTCGGCCACGTCGATGCGGGACTTGGCGGCCAGCGGATGCCCGGGCGGCAGCACGCAGACGCAGTCCGCCGTCATCACATCGCAATCGACGCCTCGGTCGCGGTCGATGGGCGTCATGGCGTAGCCCAGGTCGAACTGGCTCGAGGCGGCCAGCTCGATGACTTCGGGCGAGTTGTAGGTGAACAGCGACACGCCGACGCCGGGGCATTCGGCGCTGAACGAGCGGATCACCCCCTGAATGAAATGGCTGCTGAGGCTGGGCATGACTACCAGCCGCAACTGCCCCTCGCGCCGGGAACGGATGCGCTCGGCGGCACGCGACACCTTGTCCAGGCCCAAAAAGACGCGTTCGACCTCGACGAACAGCGACTTGGCTTCGGCCGACGGCACCAGCCCGCTATGGCGGCGTTCGAACAGCACGAAGCCGACGTCTTCCTCGAGCTCGCGAATGATCTTGCTGACCGCGGACTGGGTGACGAACAGCGTGTCGGCCGCGACGGTCATGCTGCGCACCAGCATCACGGTGCGAAAGACTTCGATGTGGCGCAGGGACAGCATGCGGTGCTCGACCAGGAGGGAAACAGCCCAGACGGCACATGAGTTCAGCTACTGCTTCAATGAAAAAAGGTCCTTTGACGGAATGTATGGCCGGTTCTGTAATGACCCCATGAACACGACACACACCCCCTCTCAGGCCGAATCCGCTGTCAGCGGCCTGTTGCGCCACGCCCTGGCGCCCGAAGCGCAGCACGGCATCTTCCTGCCCTGGATACAAGCCGGTTTCGCGGCATCGCTGCCGCTGCTGACGCAGGTCAACCAGGCGCACCTGGCGGCGCTGGATGCCGCCGGCCTGATCGACCGCGGACATGCCGCGGCCCTGGCGCGCGAGATTGCCGCGCTGGACACCGCCGGCGCCGATGCCTTTGCGCTGGACGGCGCGCTGGAAGATGTCTATTTCAACTACGAGGCCGAACTGATCCGGCGCGTCGGCCCCGAACTGGGCGGGCGGCTGCATCTGGCGCGCAGCCGCAACGACTTGCAGTCGACCCTGGACCGGATGCGCGCCCGCGATGTCGCCGTCACCCTCCTGACCGAAACGCTGCGCCTGCGCCGCGCGCTGCTGGCGCGCGCCGATGGCTTTCTCGATTGCGTCATGCCTGGCTACACCCACATGCAGCATGCCCAACCGATCACCTATGGCTTTTACCTGCTGGGCATCGAGCAGAGCTTGCAGCGCGATACGCGGCGACTGCTGGCGGCGCTGCAGGAAATCAACCACTGCCCGCTGGGGGCGGGGGCGTTGGCCGGCAACCCCTTTGCCATCGACCGCAAGCTGACGGCCGTGCTGCTGGGGTTCGATGCGCCGGTGCCGCACACGCTGGACGCGGTGGCCTCCAAGGACGCGCTGCTGGAATTGCTGATCGCCGCGACCTTCGTGGCCACTACTTTCGGCCGCCTGGCGCAGGATTTCTATTTCATGTCCACATTCGAGGTGGGTACGCTGGCGCTGCCCGACAGCCTGGCCATCACGTCCAGCATGATGCCGCAGAAGAAAAACCAGGCGGTGCTTGAATTCCTGAAAGGGCGCCAGGCCCATCTGCTGGGCGCCGCCATGACCGGTTTTGCCGCCTTCCGCGCCGCGCCGTTCACCCATGTGCTGGACAGCAACGCCGATGGCCTGCAATGGCTCTGGGCCGCGTTGGACGGCGTGGCCGGCCTGCTGCCCGTGGTGCGCCTGGTGGTGGAAGGCGCCGAACCGCAGCGCGCGCGCATGGCCGAACTGGCCGCCGCCAACTTTGCCACGGCCACCGATTTTGCCGACCTGCTGGTGCACCGCGAAAAGCTGCCGTTCCGCGATGCCCACCACGTGACGGGCCGGGTCGTGCGCCGGGCCATCGACCAGGGCATCGCGCCGGCTGCGATCACGCCGGACCTGGTGGCGCAGGCCTCGCAGGAAATCCTGGGCCATCCGCTGCACCTGGATGCCGCGGCGTTGCGCGACGCGTTCGATCCGGTGCAGGCCGTGGCGCGGCGCGTGGGGTGCGGCGGTCCGTCGCCAACGGATGCGCGGCAGATTCTGGACCAGTCGCGCGTTCGACTGGCCGACGACGACGCCGCGCTGCTGCGCATCGGCACGCGCCTGCAATCGGCCAGCCGGTCGCTGGCCGATGCCGTGGCGCAATTGCATCGCTGATTTTCCGGCCCCGCGTCATTCGCACGCATTCATCGCATTGATCAACCCGGGCGTGCAGACCCGGGCCTGTCGACCTGGGCATTTCGCATCGGGCACTCTGGAGACATCCATGTTCAAGCATTCCCGCGCAGCATTGTTGGCATCCCTGGCGGTCATCGCCGCGGCGGCCGCGCCACCCGCCTTGGCGCAAGTGCGCCTGATCGTGCCGTTTGCCGCGGCGGGCACGCAGGACCTGGTGGCCCGCGCCATCCAGCCCGCGCTCGGCCAGGCGCTGGGCCAGACCATCGTGGTCGAGAACCGCGCAGGGGCGGGCGGCACCGTGGGCATGGCGGTGGTGGCCACCAGCCCACCCGATGGCAACACGATGGCGCTGGTGTCTTCCAGCCACAACACCAGCGCCTGGCTTTACCCGAAGCTGCCGTACGACGCGCAAAAGAGCTTTGCGCCCGCCGCGCTGATCGGCCGGACCGGCTTTGCGCTGGCGGTGGCCAACGACGTGCCGGCATCATCGGCCGGTGAGCTGATTGCCTACGCCAAGGCGCATCCCGAAGGCTTGAACTATGCGTCGGCCGGCAACGGCAGCGCAGGCCATCTGGGCATGGCGCGCTTTCTGGAAATGGCGGGCATCCCGATGCAGCACATTCCCTATAAATCCACCGGCGAGGCCATCAACGACGTGCTGGCCGGCCGGGCGCAGGTCATCATGGCCCCCACCATCGGCATCATGCCGTTCATCGCGGGCAAGCGGCTGAAGGTCATCGGCCTGACGTCCACCATCGGCCGCAGCGGCGCGCTGGCGCAGGTGCCGCTGGTCAGCGAGACCGGCCTTCCGGGCTTCACCTACGACTCCTGGTACGGCCTGCTGCTGCCGGCGGCCACGCCCCGCGCGGTGGTGGAAAAGATCAACGCGGCCGCGGCCAGGGCGATCAAGGATCCGGCCGTCGTCACGGCGCTGGACAAGGCGGGTATCGAGCCGGCGTCGATGAGCGTGGATGCGTTCGCCGCGTTCTTCGCGAAGGACTACACCGACATGCGCGAGCTGGTGCGCACATCAGGGGCCCGGGTCGAATGACAGGAGCCGGACGGGGAAAAACAAAAACCAACCAATACGGTTGAAAATAAACCGTTGTGGTTTATCATGCGGGATCGTCAAACCCCGCGGTCGGCCTGCGCCGGCCGCCCCAGCGCCTTACACGGAACCCGCCACGGCATGTCCACGCTTTCCCCTTCCGAATTCCCCGCCGATCTTCCGTCCGACAACCGGGGGGCAACCCCGGCCGAGGCCAAAGCCCAGGCCGACATCATCGACCATGCCGCCGCCTTGTTCGCCCGGCGCGGTTTCGACCAGACCTCGATGCAGCAGATCGCGGATGCCGCCAGGCAAACCCGCGAAACCCTGCTCACGCACTTTGCCAGCAAGTTCGCCATCTACGAAGCCGCCATCGACACGCTGCGCGCCCACATGCGGCAGGTGTTGGCCGACGTGCGCGATCTGCCGGTCGGCCCCGAGCGCGACCGCGCCGTGGTCGAAGCGGGCGTGCAGTTCACCTACGACTGGCCCGGCGTATCGGCCCTGTCCAGCGGCATTGCCGACAGCGAACCGGATGGCGATCCGCAACTGGTCGAGATCGGCATGATCGCGTACGAAGCGCTGGGCATCGACTTCAAGCAGCTGGACATGGAACGCATCGTGCGGGTGACCTGTGCATTCTCGGGCATGGGCATGACGGCGATGCAGGCCGTGCGCACGGGCCTGACGCGCGAATGGCGCGCCCACATCGTGCAGACCACCATGGACGCGCTGCGACCGGCTGCTACCCTGCCGGCTCCCACGCCCCGCAATCCGGCCTGACCCCCAGGCGCATGCCGTCGCCGAGCACCTGCTCTTCGTCTTGCCGCGCGGCGTCGGCGGCCACATCGAATGCGATGCCCAGCGCGCTTGCCACGCGGGCGTCTTCGATCGGCAATTCCCACGTCAGGAACACCTGCGACAGGTCCCGCGCATCGGGAAAATCGGCCTCGTCAAAGCGGCTGGCCCCGCGCGGCACCACGCCGTGCGGCTGGCAGGTGTCGAACAGCACGGCAGTGCCGCGCGTCAGCGCAATGCGCTGGCCGGTGCCGGAGTAGATCAGGTCCAGTCCCTTGTCTTCGCTGATGAACAGGTTGCAGAAGGCCGCGCTGCCGTACTGCATGCCGTCGTGGTGATAGCGCGCGCCGCGGCAGGCCATCAGCGCGATGTCGCTGGAGGCCAGCACGTCGCCCAGGCCCAGCGTGGCGGTCCAGTCGCGCATGGCCTTGAGGCACAGGCCGTAGTCGGGCCAGCGCGTCATGGTGCGCGCCAGGGGCATCTGTTCCACATCGCCGGGTTCCAGCGCCAGCCGCGATTCGATTTCGCGGGCCCAGTCGGCCGCGAGGCGGGCGGGGGCTTCGGGCACGTCCAGCGTGGCGGTGGCCACGCGGGCGCTGACGCTGCGGCTGCGAATGACGTCGCCGCTCCAGAAATAGGAGGTCAGCGCTTGCGGGGAAGGAAAGAGGGCGGGCATGGCGGCGACCATGTTACCGCCTGGGGCGGGCGCCGGGGGCGGCGGGCCTGTCCCGTCGTCAGGTCCTTGGCCCGCGCTGCAGCCGGTACGGTTGGCGCATGCCCTGGGGCCGGAAGATCAGCACCGCGATCAGCGCCGCGCCGATCAGCATCAGCCGCAGGGCGGCAAGCTGGGCGGACGTCAGCCAGGTCGTGTAGGCATCGAGATACCGCGTGCCCTCCAGCAGCAGTACCACCGTGAACGCGCTGGCCAACACCCCCACATGGCTGCCGCGGCCGCCGATGATGACGGCCATGAAGGCATAGGCGGTGATGATGGCGCCGAATTGCGTCGGGTCGATGTACTGGTAGTAGTAGGCGTGCAGCCCGCCCGCCAGCCCGATGGCCGCGCCACCCGTGGCGAACAGGCGGATGCGAAAGCCCAGCACGTTCTTGCCGGCCGTGGCGGTCACCACCGGGTCGTCGCGCAGCGCGCGGGCGGTGCGGCCGACGGGCGAACGGGTCAGGATCTGCGCCAGGATGAACACGACCGCCAGCGCGGCGACCGCCACGGCCAGGAAGGCGCCGTTGCCCTCGACCGGCCGGGCGATGCCCGAGATGCCCAGGCTGCCGCGGGTCCAGCGGTCTTCGTGGATGGCAATCAGTTTCAGGCTTTCGGCAAAGCCCAGCGTGACGATGGCCAGGTAGTCGTCGGCCAGCCGGATCGACACCAGGCTGACCAGCGCGCTGAGCCCGGCGCTGGCGGCCACGGCCGCGGCCAGCGCGGCCCAGGGATTCCAGCCCGCCTGGGTCAGCAAGGCGGCCACGTAGGCGCCCAGCATGTAGAAGCCGAACAGGCCGAAGTTCACCAGCCCCGCCAGGCCCCATTGCAGGTTCAGGGCCAGTGCGGGAATGGCGGCCAGGCACACAAGGGTCAGGATGGAAATCAGGTAGGGAGTCATCGCGTTACCCAACGGGAACCGAACAGCCCGGCAGGGCGGAGCAGCAGGCACAGCGCCATCAGCGCAAAGGCCACCACGGCGCGGTAGTGGGGCGGCAGCCACAGCGTGGACAGTTCGGCCGCCACGCCCAGCAGCAGCGCGCCCGGCACGGCGGCCAAAGGCTGGCCGATGCCGCCCAGGACCGCGGCGGCAAAGACGGGCAGCAGGTAGTTCCAGCCCATCAGCGGGTCGACACCGATGTCCAGCCCGACCAGCAGGCCGGCCAAGGCGGTCAGCACGCCGGCCACGGCCCAGGTGGCCGCGACTACGCGGCCTTGCGAGATGCCGCGCACGGCGGCCAGCGGCGCGTTGTCGGCCACCGCCCGCATGGCGCGCCCCAGCCGGGTGTGGCGCAGCAGCAGCCACACCGCCGCCAGCGCCGCCACGGTGACGGCCAGCGTCAGTACCTGTTCCTGGTTGATGCGCAGGCCGGCCAACCGGATGGGCCGCGAGGCGGCCACCTCATAACCGCGGGTGGCGCCGCCGGCCGCGAGCCGCACGGCGTTCTCCAGCACGAAGGCCAGCCCCATGGATGCCACCAGCAAGGTCACGCCAGAGCGATCGCGCAAGGGACGAAACACCAGCCAGTCTGCCGCCAGGGCCAGCAGCGCGGACCCGGCGGCGCCCGCCGCCACGGCCGCGGGCAACGGCCAGCCGGCCAGCGCGTTGAAGGCCCAGATGAGATAGGCGCCCGCCGTCAGCATGGCGCCGATGGCAAAGTTGGCAAAGCGCAGCACGCCGAATGTCAGTGACAGCGCCAGCGCAGGCAGCGCCACCAGCAGGCCTGTCACCAGGCCATTGAACAGCAGTTGGATCACGTCGCGACCCCCATGTACAGCCGCTGGAAATCGGGATCGGCCAGCAGCGCCTGCGGCGTGTCGACGCGCCGCACTTGTCCCGCGGCCAGCACCGCGACGCGTTCGGCTACCGACAGCCCCAGCTTGACGTTCTGTTCGATCAGCAGCAGCGTCGCGCCGCCCGTACGGATGCGCGCGATGGTCTCGAACAGCAATCCGGCGTTGCGCGGCGACAGCCCGGCCGACGGCTCGTCCAGCACCAGCAGGGCCGGGCGCGGCATCAGCGCCGCGGCCATCGCCACCATCTGCCGCTGGCCGCCGCTGAGCAACCCGGCCGGCGTGGCCAGCCGCGGACGGATCTCGGGGAACAGCGCCAGGACTTCCTCGACCCGCGTGCGCCAGCCCGCGCGGGCGCGCCGGTCCAGCAGGAATTCACCGCCCAGTCGCAGGTTTTCCAGCACGCTCAGGTTGCGAAACACATTGGCTTCCTGCGGCACGTAGCCCATGCCGGCGCGGGCCCGCGCGGGTGCATCCAGCCGCGTCACGTCGCGTCCGGCCAGCCAGACCTGGCCGCCACCGGGCCGCAGCAGGCCCACCACGGTCTTCATCAGGGTGGATTTGCCGGCGCCGTTGGGGCCCACGACCGTCAGTGCGGATCCGGCCGGCAGGTCCAGCTCGACGCCGTGCAGGATGGTGGACGCGCCATAGCCGGCTTCGATGCCGCACAGCGCCAGGCCGCCATGTTCGGGGGCGGCGCTCATGCCGGTTCTCCCAGGTAGGCCTGCATGACGCGGTGGTCGGCGGTGACCTCGGCAAAGCTGCCGCGCGTGAGGACAGTGCCTTCGGCCAGCACGTAGACCTGGTCGCACAGGGCGGCGATGACGTCCATGTTGTGCTCGACGATGGCGAACGCCACGCCTTCGCCGCGCAGCGCCAGGATCAGGTCGCACAGATCGTCCATCAGCGCCGGGTTGACGCCTGCCGCGGGCTCGTCCAGCAGCACCAGGCGCGGCGCCAGCATCAGGGCGCGGGCGATCTCCAGCAGTTTCTTCTGCCCGCCGGACAAGGCGCCGGCCGGGCGGTCGGCGTGGGCGTCCAGCCGCACGCGCCGCAGCAGCGCCTCGGCCCGCGCGATCAGCGCGGCCTCGTGGCGGCGTACGTGGCCGGGGGTCAGAAACACCCGCCACAGAGCGTCGCCGGGATGGCCGGGTGAAGCGATCAGCAGGTTTTCCAGCACGGTCAGGCTGTCCAGCTCGCGCGCAATCTGGAAGCTGCGCGCCAGGCCCAGGCCGGCGCGTTGGTGCAGCGGCGTGCGGGTGATGTCGTGGCCGTCGAACTGGATGCGGCCGGCGTCAGGGCGGCGCACGCCGGCCAGCACGTCGAACAAGGTCGACTTGCCGGCCCCATTCGGGCCCACGATGCCGGTGATGGCGCCGGCGGGAATGGCCAGACTGGCGCCGTTCACCGCAGTGACGCCGCCAAATCGCACCACCACGTCATCGGCGCGCAGCAGCGGGGAAGCGGGGGGCGGCGTCAATTAATGCAAGACCTCGAGCAGCTGGTTGGCGCCGTTCTTGATGACGAAGTGGCCGAACTCGCGGTTGAGCTGGTCGCCGTTGGGCGTGAACGTGAACTGCGAGCCGGCGCCGCTGTAGGCCACGGCCTGGCCGGCGCGCAGCGCCTTCAGCCCGTCGACCGGCGATTCCACCTTGGCGCCCTGGCCATTGGCCACCAGCGGGATGGCCGCGGCGTAGCGCGCCGGATCGGCGCTGCCGGCCTGTTCGATCGCCAGCGCCAGCACCGAGATCTGGTCCCAGACATTGGACGGAAAGATCGCCAGCGTGGCGGGGTCGATGCCGGCAGCTTGCGCGAAGCGCTTGTAGGCCGACGAATTGACGGGCGGAATCGACTGGATGTGGTGGATGCCTTCGGCCACGTCGCGGCCCACGGCCTTGATGAAAGCACCTTCGGCGTCGGCCGCGGACGAGTTGGCGTAGATCGGCGATTCAAAGCCGGAACGGTAGACCTCGCGGGCAATCGCCGACAGGTCGGGCAGGTAGCTCGGCACGAACACGGCGTCGGGCTTGCGCGCAAAGACCTTCTCTACTTCGGCGCGGTACGAGGCCTGGTTGGGGTTGTAATAGACCACGTCCAGGATCTCGCCGCCCTGCGCCTTGAAGGTCTCGGCAAAGGGGTTGGCCAGGCTCAGCGTGAACGGCGTCTGCAAGGCCAGCACCGACGCGCGGCGGCCGCCGGCCTTGTGGATGGCGCGGGCAAACACCGGCCCCCAGTCGCTGCCGCGCGCCTGGAAGCGGTACACCAGGCCCTTGTTGTCGCCCTGCGTCACTTCGTCGCCCGAGCCGCTGACCAAGAGCGGCACGCCGCGTTCCAGCGTGATGGGCTTGATGGCCATGGCGACCGCGCTGCTCCACACACCGGCAATCGCGATCACCTTGTTCACGTCCAGCAGCTTGCGCACCGCGGCCACGCCGGCCGTGGGGTTGCTTTCGTCGTCGATCACCACCACTTCCAATGGCCGCCCGCCCAGCACGCCGCCGGCCGCGTTGATGGTCTCGGCCGCCTTTTGCGCCGCGTTTGCCATGCCCTGGCCATAGGGGCCGCCGCCGCCGGTCAGCGGCGCCAGCACGCCGATGCGCACGGGCTCGCCGGTGGCGGCGCGCGCCAGGCGCGGGATCAGCGGCAGCGCCAGGGCGGCGGCGGACAGGGACAGGAAGTAGCGGCGGTTCAGCGTGGGCATCGACATGGCGGCGTAAAGAGGGCGTGAAGGAAGAGGATTCAGGCGTGTACGTCGGACGCGTGTTCGCCGATCTGCAGGGCCTGGTTGAAGCGGTTGAAAAAGCCGCACAGCGCGATGCGCAGCGTCAGTTCGACCAGTTGGCTTTCGGTGAAATGCGCGCGCAATGCGTCGAACAGGTCGTCGGGCACGCGTTGGGCCGACCGCGTCACCTCGATGGCGTAGCGCACGACCAGCTTGTCGACGTCGGTCAGCTCGGGATGGTCGGCGTAGTCCAGCAGGCGGTTGGCGCCGGCCTCGGTGATGCCTTCGACCGCCAGGCGCGGCGCGTGGCTGGCCACGCAATAGGGGCAGTCGTTCAGCAACGACACGACCACGATGGCGATTTCGATGTAGCGATACGGCACGGCGGCGCGCGCCTTCAGTTCGGCCAGCATGCCGTACAGGTGGCGCGCGGCCGGGTCCACCTGGGCCAGCACCGAGAACTGGTCGGCGAACACCGTGCCGCCCTGCGTATAGCTGTCGTACAGGGCGCGCAGGGCGGGTTCGAGGGTGTCGGGGGCGCGTTCGGCAACACGTGGCATGGTCGGTTCCAGTGGATCGATGAAAGGGGGAAGATCAGTCGGCAAGGCGGTCGATGTCGGCGGCGATGCGCGCCGCCGGATGTGCCGCGTCGATGCGGGCGCTGGCGGCGCCGAGCTTTTCGCGCAGCGTGCCGGGCGCGTAGCGCGTGGGGTAGGCGCCACGGCGTTGCAGCTCGGGCACCAGGTAGCGGGCGATGTCGGCGTAGGTGCCGGGCGTTTCGGCGCAGGCCAGGTTGAAGCCGTCCAGGTCGGCCTCGTCGGCCCACGCTTGCAGCGCGTCGGCAACCGTGGCCGGGCCGCCGGCAATCACCGGCCCGCGCCCGCCCAGGGCCACGTAGTCGATCGCATCGCGCACCGTCCAGCGGCGCGTCGGGTCCAGCTTGCTGAACGCCGCCAGCGCCGATTGGCCCGCGATGGTGTCCACGTATTCGAGCGGATCGTCCAGCGCGTGGCGCGACAGGTCCACCCCCGTCCAGCCGGCCAGCAAGGCGGCGGCGCCGGTGGTGTCCGCCTGCGCCTGGTAGCGCGCCAGGCGGGCCTGGGCAGCGGCATCGTCGGCGTCGACGATGACAGTGAACATGGCGTAGACCTTGACGGCGCGTGGGTCGCGCCCGGCGGCGGCAATGGCCTCGCGCACCTGGGCCGTGGCCTTGCGCGTGCCGGCCAGCGTCGGCGCGCCCACGAACACGCATTCGGCGTGGCGCGCGGCGAACGCCAGCCCGCGCGCCGAGCCGCCGGCCTGGAACAGCACCGGCGTGCGTTGCGGCGAAGGCTCGCATTGGTACACGCCTTCGGATTGCAGGTAGCGGCCGCGATAGCGCACGGGGCGGATATGCGCGGGGTCTGCGTACAGTCCGTCGCGCGCGCCGTGCACCACGGCGGCGTCGTCCCAGCTGCGTTCCCACAGCTGGTAGCAGATATCCAGGCATTCATCGGCCAGGTCGTAGCGCTGGTCATGCGACATCAAGGCGTCGCGCCCCAGGCTGCGTGCGCCGCTGTCCAGGTACGACGTCACGACGTTCCACGCGATGCGGCCGCGCGACAGGTGGTCCAGCGTGGTGAAGCGGCGCGCCAGCACGTAGGGCGCTTCGTACGAAGACGACGCGGTGATGCCGAACCCCAGGTGGCGCGTCGCGCCCGCCATGATGGCGGCCAGCGGAAACGGATCGTTCATCGGGGTCTGCGCACCCGAACGCAGCACCGCGTCGGCGCTGCCGCCGTAGACGTCATACACGCCCAGCACATCACCCAGGAACAGTGCGTCAAAGCACGCGGCTTCCAGCAGGCGGGCGAGATTCGTCCAGTGTTCGGCGTCCAGATACGAGGCCGCCGCATCCGGCCCGTGCCGCCATTGTCCCGGCGCCAGGTGCCCGCCTGCACAGTTCATCAGGAAGGCATTGAAACGTAGGGTCTTGGGCATCGGGGGAAAGCGGCGGCGAAAAAAATAACCGGCTTGCAGGGCAAGCCGGCTGGAACGTGTGATACGGAGACAAAGCCGAAATCGCGTGAACCCAGTGTAGGCAGCGCGCCGCCGCGCCGCCAATATGGATTGGCTATAAACACATCCTGGACGCTCGCGCGCCGTGGGCTTTACAGGAGGCCGGGCGTGCCTTATCCGCGTACGAGCGCGCAGGGGGACGTGCGCGCGTCGTTGCGATCAGGATGGGGTAACGGCTATTGTCAGCCGCGCGCCGCGCCGGCCCAGAGACGCTGGAACCACGAGCGGCGCTCGGGCCGCGGCCGGTTGCCGGTGTAGTCCTTCTGCGAAGCCTTGATGACGTCGCCGAACGGGACGGCGTTGCGGTAGGCGTCCGGCATGTAGCCGGCATCGATGGCTTCGCGGTAGTAGCGGTCGAACAGCTCGGTCAGGTCGTGGCGCGCGTGCGGCACGACTTCGCCGTCGAACCAGTGATGGCGGCCTTCGGCGCGCAGGCGCGGCAGCGCGTAGCGGTGCGAGAACTGCGTGCCCATGTCGGAGTAATGCAGGATGCGGATGTCGTCTGCGGCCAGGCCTTCGCCGTCGATGCTGTTGTAGCGGGCGTCCAGGTGTTGCACCAGGTGCGGCCGGTCGGCGAAGTATTGCTTCATCTCGCGGTTGGCGTGGCGCTTGGCGCGCAGCGCTTCCAGGGACGGCAGATGGGCGCGTGCGCGTTCGCAGTCCCACAGGGCCACGCACGAGCGCCAGCCGTTGCCGTCGCCATCGCGGCGGCCGGCGACGATGGCATCACCGTGCAGGGGCAGGTCCCAGAGCTCGGCCAGGTCGCAACGCACCAGCATGTCCGCGTCCATGTACAAGGCGCGGCCCTGGAAGCCGGCGGCGGCGGGCACCGCCCAGCGGAATGCCGAGAACGGCGTCGACCATTTTTCAGTGCGCCAGCCGCGGCCGCGCGCGGGGTCGCAATACCAGGGGCTGGCGGGGTCGCGCGACAGGCGCATCCAGGTGATCTCGACCGGGCGGGATGCATGTTTGCGGGCGCTGTATTCCAGCACCATCATCTGTTCCAGGTCGCAATCGTTGGGGTCGCAGCCGACGAAAATCCTGATGGCGTTGTGCATGTTGTCTCGTCATCCCTGGCAATGGCGCCGGTCCTCGAGGCCGGCGAACCTGAATTATTGCTGAATTGTAGGGGAATCAGAGCCAATACGCGTTAAAAAGTGTCGAGTTTTTGCGTAAATCTGTCCTAATGTGTCGCGGGCGCAAGACGCTTCACAGCACCCGAAGCATCATGTTGGCCCCCGCCGCCAGCAGCGTCAGCAGCACGATGCGGTTGAAGACGACGACATTGATGCGGTGGTAAAGCCGCCGCCCCAGCCACGACCCGACGATCGTGCCGGGCAGGGCCTGCCAGGCCAGCGAGACGACTTCGGCGGTGACGAGGCCTGATATGGCCTGCGAGACCAGCGCCACGGCCAGGATCGACAGGTTGAACGACTGGAACACCGCGCGGCGCTCGTCCTTGGTCCAGCCTTGCAGGCCGGCCCACAGTGTGGGCAGGGGGCCGGACAGGCCCGCAATGCCGCCCAGCAGGCCGCCGCCCAACCCCACCAGGCCGTCCGCGAAAAGTGCGATCCGCGGGTGGGTGCGCGGCAGGCGCGCCTGGCCGTTCAGCAGCAGCATGGCGCACAGCGTCACCAGGATCACGCCCAGCCCGCCCTCGAACAGCCGCGGCGAGACATAAGGCAGCGCCGCGACGCCGACCGGCACGCCGAGCAAGCCTCCCACGATGAAGGGGGCCGACCGGCGCAGGTCGATGGCGTGCCAGATCGACGGCAGCGTCTGCAACTGCGACGTGACCGAACAGATGATGACCAGCGGCGAGGCCAGGGCCGGGGGCAGGGCCAGGAGCCAGATCGGCAGCGCTGTGAGGCCGGTGCCAAAGCCGGTCAAACCGGACACTAGGCCGCCGGCCAGGGCGCCGCCGGTGATAAGAAGCGTAGAGGTCAGCACGTGGAATCTGTGTGTGAAGCTTTGGGTGAAGCTTTGTGTGAAGCGGATCGAGGCCCTCGTTGTAGCGCCGATCCTTGGTGCGCGAACCGTCCGCTTTGCCGATGTCCGTCCTACCAGTGGCCGTCCATCGACGCGGCGTTGCCCCTAAAATTCCCGCGAGACCCGCTGCGCGATGCGCGCGCTTTTTTTGCATCCTTGCCCATGACTTCTCAAGCCGTGACCTGGCTGGTGCTTGACCGGCCCCAGGGCGATCTCGAAGGCCAGCTGTGCCGCGCCATCCGCGAACGGGTGCGCGCCGGCCGGCTGGGCGCGGGCGAACCGTTGCCGTCGACCCGCGCGCTGGCGCTGTCGCTGGGCATTGCCCGGTCGACCGTGGTGCAGGCCTACGAACGCCTGCGCGCCGAAGGCTATATCGAGACCGTGCGCGGGTCGGGCACGCGGGTGTCGACGGCGCGGCCCCGGCCGCTGGCGGGCGTCGCGCGTGGCCGTGCGCCGGCATCGGCGGGCAAGGCGCCCGCCGAATCGCTGCCCGCAGCCGCGACGCCGGCCCCGCGCGCCTTGCCGTTCCAGCCCGGCGTGCCGGACCTGAAGAGTTTTCCGGCGGCGGCCTGGGCGCGCTGCGTGGGCGGCCGGATCAAGTCGTTGCGTATCCACGACCTGGGCTATGGGCCGGTGGCCGGCCTGCCAGCGCTGCGGGCCGCCATCCTGGCGCACGCCAGCACCGCGCGCGGCGTGGTGGCGCAAGCGGATCAGGTGGCCGTGTTTCCGTCGGCGGCTGCCGCCATCGATACCCTGGCCCGCGTGACCTTGGCGCCGCGGGCCGACACGGCCTGGATCGAAGATCCCGGCTGGCCCCGCGCGCGCGCCTTGCTGCTGCGGGCGGGCGCGCAGCTGGTGCCGGTGCCGTGCGACGACGACGGTATCGACCTGTCGCGCGCAGCGGGCGCCGGCCCGCGCCTGATCTACGTGACGCCTTCGCACCAGTGCCCCACGGGCGTCACGATGAGCCTGCCGCGCCGCCTGGCGCTGCTGGACGCGGCGCAGCGGCACGGCGCCTTCATCATCGAAGACGACTACGACAGCGAATTCCGTTACGACGCCCGGCCCATCGCCGCGCTTCAAGGCATCGACACCGGTCAGCGCGTGGCCTACGTCGGCACGTTTTCCAAGACGCTGGCGCCGGGGCTGCGCGTGGCCTATGCCATCCTGCCGCCGGAATTGGTGGCCGCCTGCCATGCCGACATGGCCCTGCGCCAGGGCGACGTGCCGATCCATATCCAGGCGGGCTTGGCCGATTTTCTGAACGACGGCCATTTCCGCAGCCACATCCGCCGCATGCGCGGCCTGTACGCCGAACGCATGCACAACCTGGTGCGCGCGCTGACGCAGCACTGCGGCGATTGGCTGGAGGTGGCCGATGGCGGCGGCGGATTGAAGCTGGCGGTGCGGCTGCGTGACCACGGCGTGGACGATCGCCGCGTGGTGCAGGCGCTGGCCGAACGCGGCTACGGCGCCCGGACATTTTCCGAGTTTTGCCTCGCGGCGCCGGTGCCGGGGCTGGTGTTCGGCATCGCGCAAGGCACGCCCGCGCGCTGCGAGGCCCTGGCGCAGGCGCTGGCGGCCATTTTGCGCGGCGCGGCGCAGTAGTACAGTGCCAGGCACCTGCGGCGCGGATGCCGCGGGCAGAACACCATAACGGGAGACAGCATGGATACGGTAGGCAAGGGCGCCAGCGTGCGCGAACAGGTCGGCGAAACGGAATGGCAGGTCCGCAAGGATCTCGCGGCGCTGTATCGGCTGGTGGCGCTGTTTGGCTGGGACGACCTGATCTTCACGCACATCACGGCCAAGGTGCCGGGCACCGAGCACTTCCTGATCAACCCCTACGGCATGATGTTCGACGAAATCACCGCGTCCAGCCTGGTCAAGATCGACCTGGACGGCCGCAAGGTGATGGACTCGGAATACGACATCAACCCGGCCGGCTTCACCATCCACAGCTGTATCCACGCGGCCCGCAAGGATGCCATGTGCGTGTTGCACACGCATTCGATCAACGGCGTGGCGGTGTCGGCACAGAAGGGCGGCTTGCTGCCGCTGTCGCAGTTTGCGTTCATCGCGCTGCGCTCGCTCAGCTACCACGACTACGAAGGGCTGGCGCTCAACCCCGAAGAGCAGCCGCGGCTGGTGCGCGACCTGGGCAGCAACAACTACCTGATCCTGCGCAACCATGGCTTGCTGACGGTGGGCCAGACCATGGCCGAGGCCTTCCAGGCCATGCACCGGCTGGAAGCGGCCTGCATGGTGCAGGTGCGGGCCCAGGCGGGCGGTGAACTCACCTACATCCCGCCCGAGATCCTGGCGCGCGCCGCGGTCGAATCCCCGGCCGACCGCGCGCACAAGGCCGCGCTGGCCTGGCCCGGCCTGCTGCGCCGGCTGGATCGGCGCAACCCGGGCTACGCCGACTGACGCGGGCTGCCCGGCCGGTCTACGGCCGGTCTACTACTTCTTCGGCTGCGCCTGCAGGAACTCGGCGCAATCGGGCACCGGCGTCGCGGGTCGGTAGACCGACGTGTCTTCGTGCCACTTGTAGGTCACCGTGTAGCTGCATTGCTTGTCGGTCTGCGGCGCCTTCTGGGCTTCGGTGGGCGCCGGCAGCTTGCTTGAGTCCGCATAGCGGCTGGCGCCGGCCGGCGCACGCGTGGCGTGGGTGGTGACCTGCAGGTCCGGATACTTGCCGCCCGGCAGCGCCTTCAGGGCCGACTGGAAGCGGTAGGTATCGATGCAGTCGCCACCGCGCCGGGACTCGTCCGCGTCATTGAAGCAGGCACGGATGCGGGCGTTGGCGGTGTAGGGCATCACGTGCACCAGGCCGGACACGTTGTCGCCCAGGTTGACCATGAACAGGTACAGGTCCTTGCGTGCGAAGCTGCCGCCGGAGAACTGGATTTCTTCCTTGTAGTCCGGTTCGGTCGGGCCGATCACCCCGACCAGGGCGCGTTCTTCGTCCAGGCGGATCAGGTGCGGCCAGACGGTGAAGTGCGAGAAATTCGGAATGTCGGGCAGGTCCCAGAAAGGCCATTCGGCGCGCAGCGCGCGGCTGGTGGCGAAGGGGCCGTTGTCCTGCATCGAGCCGTCCGTCTTGATGCCGACGCACCAATCGGTCTGGGCGTTGCAGTACAGCTTGTTCTGCGGGTTCAGCGTCAGGGGTTCGACGTCCGGCTGTGCCGCGACGGCGGCCAGGGGCATCAAGCCGGCGATCAGCAACGCAAACGCTTTATTCATGGTGATTCCTTTGTGGCGGATGGGTGCGGGCGCATTGTTACCCGATTTGCCGGATAAGGCGTCACCAATTGTTTAAAACGCTTCGAATCCTGCGCGGCCGCTCAGGCCGGCAGGTCTTCGCGGTGCCGCAGGATCAGGTCGTACAGGGCCTGCGCGGCAGGCGACAGGTGCGCACCCTTGCGGCTGAGCAGCGAAAACGTGCGGCCCACGACCGGCGTGTGCAGCGACACCACTCGCAGCGACGGATACGACCCCGCCTGCCACGCCAGCCGGGGCACCACGGCAATGCCGGCGCCGGCCGCCACCAGGCCGACCGCGGTGGAACTGCGCTGCACTTCATAGAACGCGGACAGCTGCAAGGCCTGGTCGGCCAGCGCGTGGTCCAGCAGCGGCCGGTTGTTGCTGCTGGCGCCGGGAAAGATCAGCCGGTGGCCTTCCAGTTGTTTCCAGGGCAGTCGTCGGCGGCGGGCGAAGGGATGGTCGTCGCGGCAGATCAGCACGAAATCGTCTTGCAGAAGCGGAATGCTTTGCAGCGTGGGCGGATGCGATTCGGCGATGTTGATGCCGAATTCTGCTTCGCGCGTCAGCACCGCCTGCGCCACCGCGCCCGAGGAGTGGTCCAGCACCTTCACGCGGTTCTGCGGGTGTTCGGCGCTATAGCGTTGCAGGATCTGCGGCAGGTAGTGCACGCCGATGGTCGGCACACAGGCCAGCGTCACGTCGCCGCGCTGGGCCTTGCCGGTTTCTCGGATTTCGGTAAGCGCCGCGGCCAGGTCGGCCAACAGGCGCCGCGCCTGCGGCAGGAAGCTGTCGCCGGGGGGCGTCAGCGCGACGGACCGGGTGGTGCGTTCCACCAGCCGCACGCCCAGGAAAGATTCCAGGTTCTGCAACCGCCGGCTGAGCGCGGTCTGGGTGATGCTGAGTTCGCTCGCGGCGCGGCGAAAGCTCTTGTGGTCCGCGATGGCGACGAAGGCCTGCACGCCGAGCACGTCTATTTTCATGAGAAAAACGCATCAATGAGCGAATTAATCTCATTTTACGGCCCGCGGGCCGGCGCTCACAATGCTCGTTCCCGAGGAGGCAGGTAGATCATGAACATCACCATTCTGGACGACTATTTCGACACGCTGCGGGGCTTGCCCTGTTTCCGCAAGCTGGACGGGCACACCGTGACCGTCTGGAACGATCACGTGCAGGACGTGGACGCCCTGGCCGAGCGCCTGCGCGACACCGAGATACTGGTGCTGATCCGCGAGCGCACCCAGATCCGTGCGCCGCTGATCGCCCGGCTGCCCAAGCTGCGGCTGATCAGCCAGCGCAGCGTCTATCCGCACATCGACATCGACGCCTGCACCGAGCACGGCGTCATCGTGTCGTCGAACCAGCACGCCGGCACGCCGTCCTACGCCGCCGCGGAAATGACCTGGGCGCTGGCGCTGGCCGGCATGCGCCGCATTCCGGAACAGGTGCAGGCGTTGAAGGAAGGCGTCTGGCAGACGGGCATGGGCCGCACGCTGCGCGGACGCACGCTGGGCATCTACGGCTATGGCCGCATCGGCGCCGAGGTGGCGCGCTACGGCGCGGCCTTCGGCATGAAGGTGCAGGTGTGGGCGCGCGAGGCCTCGCGCCAGCGCGCCCGCGACGACGGCTGGGCCGTGGCGCCCGACAAGCAGACATTCTTTGCGACCAGCGACGTGCTGTCGCTGCACATGCGCCTGGTGCCGGCCACCCGCGGCATCGTCACCGCAGACGACCTGGCGCACATGCAGCCGTCGGCCCTGCTGGTGAACACCAGCCGCGCGGGCCTGATCGCACCCGGCGCGCTGGTGCAGGCGCTGCGCGCGGGCCGCCCGGGGGCGGCGGCGGTGGACGTGTTCGAAGAAGAACCGGTGCGCGATCCGCAGCATCCGCTGCTGCAATTGCCCAACGCGATCTGCACGCCGCATATCGGCTACGTCACCGAAGACGAATACGAAACGCAGTTCTCGGACGTGTTCGACCAGATCGTGTCGTATGCGGCGGGCAAGCCGATACACGTGGTCAACCCGGCTGTGCTTGGCTGACGCACTGGCTCTATCGCGCCAGGCGCCCCGCCAGCACGGCCGCCAGCGCCGGCGCCAGCGCGAACACGCCGAAGAGCGCCAGGGCCGCCGTTCGCGCGCCTTCCACGCCGCCGGGCTCGGTCAGGCCGCCCGCGTTGGCCACCACGCCCGCCAGCGCGGCGGTCAATGCGGTGGCGTACAGCTGCACGGTCGTGATCGAGGACGACGCCAGGTTTTCCTCGCCGGGCGCGGCGGCCGAGAATACGCGCGTCAGCAGGTGCGGCCAGGCCAGCCCGATGCCAAAGCCCACCGCGGTCAGCGCCACGCAGTAGATGACCGTGCCGAACCACGCCGGATTCCAGGCTATCACCGGCATGGTCGCGGCCAGCGCCACGATCGCGGCAAAGACTACCCACGGACTGATCCGGATCAGCCGGTGCGCTTGCAAGGCGCTGCGGCCGGCGCTGTACACCGACGCCACCGTCCAGCCGCCGGCCATCATCGCGGTCATGTAGCCCGCGGCCAGCGGCGTCTGCTGGTGCACCACCTGCAGGAAATACGGCACGAAGATCTCGGTGGTCAGCGCCGCCACCAGCAGGCTCATCACGGCGTACAGCACGCCCAGCGGTGCGCGCAGCGAGTAGGCGCCGGCAGGCAGCAGCCGGGCGCGGGCGTGCCTGTCGATGCGCACGATCAGGGCGGCGATGCCTACGCCGGCCGCGATGCCGGCGGCATTCCAGAGCAGCCGCTGCGACAGGCTGGCAGCGGAAATCGCCAGCACGGACAGCACCAGCAACGCGATGGTCGCCCACGGCACCCGGCCGGGCGGCGCGTCGGCCGCGGCCTTGCCGCGGAACTGGCTGGCCACGATCAGCGCCAGCAGCAGCGCCACCGGCACCAGCACCCAGAATGCTGGCCGCCACTGGCCGCTTTGCGCGAACATGCCGCCGATGGCGGGGCCGCCCAGCGTGGCCACGCCCCACATGCCCGACACCAGCGCCATGGCGCGCGGCCACAGCCGGGCGTCGAACACCACGCGGATCAGCGCGTAGCTCAGCGCAAACAGCACGCCGCCGCCCAGGCCCTGCACGGTGCGCCCCAGCAGCAGCACCGGCATCGACGGCGCCATCGCGCAGGCCACCGCACCGATCGAGAACACCGCCAGCGCCACCAGGTACGCCAGGCGCGGCCCCAACTGTTCGATCAGCTTGGCCGACAGCGCCGACCCGACGATGGACGCGGCCACGAACAGGGTGGTGTTCCACGCGTAATACGTCAGGCCGCCGATCTCCTGGATGATCGTGGGCAGGATGGTGGTGACCACGTAGATATTGACCGCGTGCAGCGCCACGCCGCCGGCCAGGGCGATCGAACGCAGGCCATTGCGGCCGCGCAGCAGGTCGCCCCAGGACGCGGACGCCGGTTCCGCCGCCGTCAGGGTCGGGCTCGATGTCATGGACAGGTCTCCTTTAAAATTATCAATCCAACAAATGATGGAATGATAGGAAGATGCTATGTTTGCGTCAATGAAGACCCTGCCGCCATCCCCGTCTATGCCCTTGCCCCTGGCCGACCCCGCCGACTCGCTCGACGACCTGGCCGACGCCGCCAAGACGTTGGGGCATCCCCACCGGCTGGCCCTGCTGCAAGCCGTGCTGCAACGCGAAAGCACGGTCGAGCAGCTGGCGCTGCTGTCCGGCCTGTCGATCACCAACGCCTCGCAACACTTGCAGCAGCTCAAGCGCGCCGGCTTCATCCAGTCGCGCCGCGATGGCAAGCACGTGCTGTATCGCGGCGGTACGGGGCCCGTGTCCGAAGTGCTATCGGCCTTGCAGGATTACCTGGCGCACCAGCGCCAGGAGATGCAGCGTGTGGCGTCCGACAGCGTGAACCGCCCCGAGCAGCTCGAAGCCGTGTCCATCGAAGCGCTGGTCGCCAAGCTGGACGACGGCGCGCTGCTGCTGGACGTGCGTTCGCCCGACGATTACGCCGCCGGCCACATTCCGGGGGCGGTCAACCTGCCTACCGAAGCGCTGGAGGCCCACCTGGCGCAGTTGCCGCGCGACCAGGCCATCGTGGCCTACTGCGGCGGCCGTTACTGCGTGCTGTCGATGCGGGCCGTGGCGCTGCTGCGCGCCCGCGGCTTCCAGGCGCAGCGGCTGGGCGATGGCTTTCCCGCTTGGAAAGCAGCCGGCCTGCGGGTCGAGTCCGCACCGCATTGAGGCGGGTGCAAGGCTGCTTTCCGCGCAACCCTTTTCCTCACCAGAAACACGCAGGAGACACACATGACTATCGGATTCATCGGCCTGGGCGTCATGGGGACGCCCATGGCGCTGAACCTGGCCCGCGCCGGCACGCCGCTGGTAGCCTGGAGCCGTTCGGGCGGCAGCTTCGACGCCTTGCGCGCGGCGGGCGCCCACATTGCCGACACGATCGATGAGGTCTACGCGCAATGCCGCACGGTCATCCTGATGCTGGCCAACGACGCCGCCATCGACGCCACGCTGGGCCGTGGCACGCCAGACTTTGCCACGCGGGTGCAAGGGCACCTGATCGTCAACATGGGCACCACGTCGACGGACGTCTCGCGTCAGCTGGGCGCGGACATCCGGGCGGCCGGCGGCCGTTATGTCGAAGCGCCGGTGTCCGGCTCGCGCAAGCCCGCCGAAGCGGGCCAACTGGTGGTGATGCTGGCCGGCGAACCCGACGACGTGGCCGCGATCCGCACGCTGGTGCAGCCGCTATGCCGCGACAGTTTCGTCTGCGGCGCCGTGCCGTCGGCGCTGGCCATGAAGCTGGCCGTGAACCTGTTTTTGATCACCATGGTCACCGGCCTGACCGAATCCGTGCATTTCGCCGAACGCCAGGGCATCGACCTGGCGCTGTTTGCCGACGTGCTGAACGCCGGGCCGATGGCCAGCGATGTGTCCCGCGTGAAACTGGGCAAGCTGGTCGCGCAGGACTACTCGGTGCAGGCCGCCATCACCGACGTACTCAAGAACAGCCGCCTGGTGGCCGAGGCGGCGCGCAGCATCGGCATCGCCTCGCCGCTGCTGGACGCCAGCCATGCGCTGTATGGCGAAACCGAGGCGCTGGGCCTGGGTACTTCCGACATGGTGGCGGTGATCCGCGCCATCGAACAACGCACCGCCGCGGGTTGAACCGCGGCGCGGGCCGGCAAGCGTGTATCTTGCCGCCTTCTTCCCATTGACACCGCCTTTCTTGAATCATGTTCACGCTTAGACCCTCCACGCCTGCCGACGGCGCCGCCGTCGTCGACATCTGGCGCCGCGCCGTCGATGCCACGCATCACTTCCTGACCCCCGAAGACCGCCAAGCCATCGACGCCGAAGTCGTGGGCTTTCTGCCCGCCGCCACGCTCGATCTGGCCGTGGACGCGGCCGATCGCCCCGTTGCCTTCATGCTGCTGGACGGCGACCGCATGGAAGCCCTGTTCGTGGACCCGGACCACCGCGGCACGGGCGTCGGCCGCCTGCTGGTGCAGGATGCGCTGCGGCGCCAGCCGGAATTGGCGACGGACGTGAACGAGCAGAACGGCCAGGCCGTGGGCTTTTACGAACGGCTGGGTTTCGAACGCATCGGCCGGTCCGGCCAGGACAGCCAGGGGCGGCCGTATCCGCTGATCCATCTGCGCTATCGCGGCAACGTGCCGGCATGAATCCGGTCTACAAGTCCGAGCGCCACGCGCAAGCCGTGCGCGCGGCTTACGACGCCGCGCTCGCCCACTGGCCGCAAGGGTGGGGGCGCCAGACGGTGTCCACGCCCGTCGGCGATACGCACGTGCTGGTGTGCGGCCGCGAAGATGCGCCGCCGCTGGTGTTGCTGCACGGCGCCCAAAGCACCGCAGCCAGCTGGCAACGGCAGGCCGAGGCCTGGGCGCCGTATTTCCGTCTCTACGCCATCGACCTGATCGGCGAGGCGGGGCTGAGCGCGCCCGCACGCCTGCCGCTTGACGGCGACGCGCATGCCGCGTGGCTGGATGCGGTGCTGGACGGGCTGGGCATCGCGCGCGCCGCGTTCTGCGGCATTTCGTTGGGCGCCTGGATGGCGCTGGACTTCGCGGTGCGCCGCCCGGCCCGGGTGGAGCGCCTGGCGTTGCTGTGCCCGTCGGGCATTGGCCGGCAGAAGAACATCCTGCCCTGGGTCCTGCCGCTGTTGTTGCTGGGGCCGGCGGGGCGTGCGCTGATACGCCGCCGCATCATCGGCGTGCTGCCGGCCGATCCGGCGCCCGCCGATCGCGCCCAGTTCGACTTGATGCGCGCCATCGATCAGGGTTTTCGGTCCCGCTTCGGCAAGATTCCGGTGTTCAGCGACGAGGCTTTGCGCCAGTTGGCGCCGCCGCTGCTCGTGGTGGTCGGGGGGCGCGACGTCATGCTGGACTCGCAGGGCACCCGCGACCGCCTGCAGCGCCTGATGCCGCAGGCCAACGTGACGCTGCTGCCGCAAGAACGCCACTTCGTGCGCGGCCAGAACGAACGCGTGCTCGCTTTTCTGCGAGACACCTCGACGGACACTGCGGCTGCGGCATGAGGCGGGCCGCGCGGCGCGAGGCGGCTGCGTCCTGGCCGCTAGCGCGCGGCCGCGCCGCCGTCCGTCAGCGTTTCCAGCGCCGGGGGTTCAAACGCCTGCACCGCAGGCGCGGCGCCTTGCCAGCGTTCCACCTGCACCAGCGCCGACAGCGCGCTGGGTCCTTGCGCCAGCCGTGACGTGCCCACGTCCACCGTCAGCACGTTGGGATTGCCGTGGCGTTCCAGCGCTGCGCCTTGCGGATCGAACCACGCCCCGGTGGGCATTACCACCACGCCGCGCAATAGATCGCCGCTGAGCTGCGCGCCGCCCAGGCAGGCGCCGCGGTCGTTGAAAATGCGCACCACGTCACCCTGCGCGATGCCGCGTTCGGCGGCATCATCGGGATGCAGCAGCACCGCTTCGCGTTCGGCCACCTTGTTCTGGCGGGTGGCGGGCGCGGGGTCCAGCTGCGAGTGCAGCCGATCGGCGGGCTGGCAGGTCACCAGGTGCAGCGGCCAGCGCGCGGCGCGCTCGGCGCCCAGCCATTCCACCGGCGGCAGCCAGGCGGGGTGGGGCGGGCAGTCGTCGTAGCCGAATTCGGCAATGGCCTCGCTGTGCAGTTCCAGCTTGCCCGAGCGGGTCTTGAGCGGATGCGCAGCGGGGTCCTGGCGGAACTGCTCGAACAGCACGAAGTCGCGCGTGGGCGGCGGCAACGCAATGTGGCCGCGGTCCCAGAATTCGTCGAACGCGGGCAGCGTCAGTTGCGCGGCTTCCCAGGCGGGCCGCATCTGTTCGTAGATGTGGCGAATCCAGGCCATTTCGTCGCGGCCTTCGGTGTAGGCCTGTTCGAAGCCGCCGCGCGCGGCCAGTTCGCGGTAGATGTCGAAGTCGTTGCGGCTGTGGCCCACCGGCGCCACCGCCTGGCGCATGGCCAGGATGTAGCGGTCGCGCGACGAGCCGCCGATGTCGTTGCGTTCAAGCGTGGTGGTGGCGGGCAGCACGATGTCGGCGCGGCGCGCGGTGGGCGTCCACCAGGGTTCGTGCACGACGATGGTCTCGGGCCGTGTCCAGGCCTGCGCCAGGCGGTTCAGGTCCTGGTGATGGTGGAACGGATTGCCGCCCGCCCAGTAGACCAGCCGGATGTCGGGATAGACGCCGGTCTTGCCGTTGAATTCATAGGACTCGCCCGGCGTAAGCAGCATGTCGGTCAGGCGCGCCACGGGAATGGACGTGGCGGCCGGGTTGCGGCCGGCGCGCATCTCGGGGGCGGGCAGGTCGGGGCGCGGATTGCCGGCGCCGTTCATGGACCCGTGGCCGAAGGCGAAGCCGCCTCCGGGTAGGCCGATCTGGCCCAGCAGCGCAGCCAGCGCCACGCTGCCCCAATAGGGTTGTTCGCCGCGATGGCCGCGCTGCAACGACCACGACAACGACAGCAGCGTGCGGCAGCCGGCCGCGGCCAGCGCCAGTTCGCGGATGGTGGCGGCGGGCACGCCGCAGATGGCCTCGGCCCAGGCCGCCGATTTGGGCTGGCCGTCGCGGCGGCCCAGCACGTAGTCGGCATAGGCCTCGAAGCCGTTGCAGTACTGGGCCACGAACGCTTGGTCGTGGCGGCCTTCGGCCAGCAGTGTATGGGCCATGCCCAGCATCATCGCGGCGTCGGTATTGGGCCGGATGGGTATCCACTCGGCGGCCAGCGCATCCGGCGAGTCGCCGCGGGTGGGGCTGATGACGACGCTGCGGATGCCGGCCTGGCGGGCCTGGGCCAGCCATCCCGGGGCGCTGTGGTCGCCGGCGCCGCCGGAGGCGATCTGGGTGTTGCGCAAGGGGATGCCGCCAAACGCGATCAGCAGCCGCGTGTGCTTGACGACGCTGTTCCAGTCGGTGATGCGGCCGGTGACCGGCGCGTAGGTGCCGATGATGTGCGGCAGCAGGAATTGCGCCGCGCCCCAGCTGTAGTTGCCCGATTGGTCGACGCAGCCGCCGCCGGCATACAGGAAGCGGTGCGTCAGCGTGCGCGCATGGTGCAGGCGCCCGGCCGACGACCAGCCGTACGAGCCGCCGAAGATCGCGGTGGGGCCATGTTGCGCGCGCACCCGTTGCAGCTCGCCGTGCACCAGATCCAGCGCGGTATCCCAATCGACTTCGACATAGCCGTCCACGCCGCGCAATTCCGGCGCGCCGCGATGTTTCAGCCAGCTGGCGCGCACGCTGGGGCGCGCGATGCGCAGCGGCGAATGCACCATGTCGGGCATCGTGTGGATAAGTGGGGACGGTGCCTGGTCGTGGGCGAAGGGTTCGCAGCCCACCACGCGGCCATCGCGTACCAGTGCGGTGTAGGCGCCCCAATGAGATAGGGACGGATGGCGAGAGGTCGCTTCGGACATGAGGGGCGCGCAGTCAAAAACGTATTGTTATGGAAATCCTCATAACTTAAACGCATTGGCTTAGAAATTCTTTGTCTTTCGGGCCTGCTTAAAGTGTGGAAAATAGAAAAATTTTCGGGGCCGCTCTTCCTATACTGCGTAAGCAACAAGGGGAATGGTCAGGTGGTAGCGCCGATCACGCGCGCCCCTGGCTTTTTTGTCGAGCAGTCCTTCCGCATGTGGAGTGGTTCATGAGCAAAATGAAAATCCAGGGGTCCTTCGTCGCTATCGTGACGCCGTTCAACCGCGACGGCAGCGTCGATTTCAGCGCCTTTCGCAGCCTGCTGAAGTTCCAGGAGGACAACGGCACCGCCGCGGTGCTCATCATGGGCTCCACCGGCGAGGTGTCGCTGCTGTCCCCGGAAGAGCGCCGCCAGGTCATCGTCGAGACGGCCAAGATGAAGAGCGGCAAGATGAAGCTGTTCTACGGCTGCACCGGCAACAACACCGACAGCACCATCGAATACCTGAAGTTCGCGCAGGCCAACGGCGCCGATGGCGCGATCCTGGCCGCGCCGGCCTACATCTGCGCGTCCGAAGCCGATACCGAAGCCTATTTCCTGGAAGTGGCTGACGCCACCGACCTCCCGCTGGGCATCTACAACAACCCGCCGCGGGTCAAGAGCGACCTGCACTGGGACCAGCTGCTGCGTATCTTCAAGCACCCGAACTACGTGGTGCACAAGGAATCGACCACGCGTGTGGGCCAGGTGGCGCAGGTGCTGCGCGGCCGTCCCGACGTGTCGGTGATGTGCTGCGATTCGCCCAACCTGGGGCTGGTGGTGCCCACCATGAGCCTGGGCGGCCACGGCACCGCCAACATGACCGGCAACATCGCGCCGGCTGAAATGGCCGACATCTCGCGTCCGTGGGACACGCCCGACGTGTCGGTCAGCTTCCGCGAAGGCTACCTGGGCCTGCTGCCGATGCTGCACTACTCGTACTCGGCCATCAACCCGGTGGCCATCAAGTCGCTGATGAAGGCGGTGGGCTTGCCGGTGGGCGACCTGCGCCGTCCGCTGCGCGGCCTGGAGGGCGAGGCCCTGGCCAAGGGGCTGCGCATCGTGCGCGAACTGGGGCTGGACACCAAGTACGGCTTCAGCTCCGCGCAGCTCAAGGCGGCCTGATTTCCCCGTCCGGCGGCGTGAGGCCGCCGGACCCATCCTGACGATCCACGGCATGGCGGACGCGCGCATCGCGTCCGATGGCGTGGACCGCTGCTGCGCGCTCGAAATGACTGCGCCATCGCCTAGAGAGACCATCATGTCCCGATTCCTGTCCCGCCCCACGCCGCTCAAGCGGCTGCTCAGCGTCGCCCTGCTGGCGGTGGGGGTGCTGTCCGGCGCCGCCGCGCTGGCCGAAGATGCCTATCCGCAGCGCCCCATCACGCTGGTGGTGCCGCACCCGCCCGGCGGTTCCGTCGACGGCGTGGCGCGGCTGTATGCCGAGCAGCTGGGCAAAGAGCTGGGCCAGTCCGTGGTGGTGGAAAACCGCGCCGGCGCCTCGGGCATGATCGGCGCGGCCTACGTGGCGCGCGCGGCGCCCGACGGCTACACGCTGTACCTGAACGCGTCGATCCACGCAATCAATCCGCTGCTGTACAAGAAGACCATCAAGTTCGATTCGGTCAAGGACTTCACGCCGATCAGCGAGCTGGCGCAGGGCGCACTGATCTTCAGCGTCAACCCCAAGGTGCCGGCCAACAATGTGCAAGAGCTGGTCAAGGTGCTGAAGGCGGACCCGCAGAAATACTCGTTCGCCACCACCGGCTTCGGTTCGGCCGGCCACCTGGCCGCGGCCTCGTTCCTGCACGACAACGGCCTGGAGCAGATTCCCATCGTGCTGTATCGCGGCGGCGGCCCGGCCCTGTCGGACATGGTGGGCGGCCAGGTGCAGGGGCTGATCGACCCGATGCTGTCGTCCTTGCCGATGGTGCGTGCGGGCAAGCTGCGCGCCGTGGCGCTGACCGGCGCCGAACGCAGTCCGCTGCTGGCCAACGTGCCCACCATGAAGGAACAGGGCCAGAAGAACTTCGAGTTCTATTCCTGGTACGGCGTCTGGGGCCCGGCCAACCTGCCGCAGCCGATCCTGCGGAAACTGGAATCGGTGTCGGCCAAGGTCATGGCCAGCCCCAAGGTGGCCGAGCAGTTGAACGGCCTGGGCTTCGAGCCGTCGGTGAAGGACTCGGCGGCGTTCGCCAAGTTCATCGATGCCGAGATGAAGCGCTATCAGGTCATCATCGACCAGGCCAAGATTCAGATCACGGAATAGTCATGCCGGCCCGGTCCGGTACTGCGACGGGCTAAGACCGAAGCGGCGCTGGAACGCCTTGGCCAACTGCGTCTCGGAATGAAAACCGGCCAACCGGGCCAGCTGCTTGACGGGCTGGCCCGCGTCCAGCCCCGAACGCACGGTTTCCAGGCGCAGCGCTTCGAGAAAGGCGCGGGGCGTGAAACCGGTTTCACGCACCAGGCCGCGATGGAAGGTGCGCGGCGATTGCCCCGCCGCTTGCGCCATGCGTTCGACGCTGATGGTTTCGGCCAGATGCTCGCGCAGCCAGTCGACCAGCGCGCCATAAGCACCCGCCTGGCCTTCAAGAATCAGCGAGTACTGGGCCTGATTGCCCTGGCGGCGCACGGCCAGGTTCAACTGGCGGGCCACGCGCGACGCAAGCCAGCGGCCGGCATCCTGCTCGACCATGGCCAGGCACATGTCGATGCCGGCGGTGATGCCGCCGGAGGTCCATGAAGAACCGTCCTGCACGTACAGCGCATCGGGTTCGACCTGCAAGCCCTGAAAGTACTGCGCCAGCAGGTGCGCCGACGCCCAGTGCGTCGCCACCCGGCGGCCGTCCAGCAGGCCCCAGTGCGCCAGCAGGAACGCGCCGGTGCAGACCGACGCCACGCGGCGCGCCTGGGCGGCGCTGCGGGTTACCCATGCCTGCAGCGGCGCGTCGGCGGCGGTTTGCATCAGCCCGTCGCGTTCGCCTCCGGGAATGATCAGCGTGTCGACTTGCGCCGGATCGATATCGCCCGCGGCCTCGGTGTGCAGCGCCAGTCCGTTGGACAACGCGACCGGACCGCCGGAGCTGGACAGCGTCACCACCCGGTACGGCGTATCCACGCCCAGCGCGCCGGCCATCGAGAAGACGTCGGCGGGGCCCGCGACGTCCAGATGCTGCACGGTGGGGTATATGACGATGGCGATCAGGCGCGGCGTGGCGGTGGACGGGCGGGGCATGGGAAACGGTGCGGGGAGTGACCGGTTATGTTAGCGCCGATCGTTGGCAGGAAACGGCAGGATTTTGTCATTGCTGCCAATGCGGTTGAACGGCTAGCCTGATGGGGTTGAGGCGTGGCCTCGTTTCGGAAAGAGGCCGGTCGATGCCATCCTCGGGTTCTCGTGCGGCGATGGCCGTGTCCTGCGCGGCGCTGCTGTCGCTGGTGCTGGCTGCGGTCCTGGTGCAGCGCGATCCGGGCGGGGTGCCGGCGCCGCTGCCGCCCACGGCACAGCCCACGCCGCCGCTGCCCGGCCCCAGGGCGTCCGCGACGCCGCGCCTGCCTCGCGTTGCCGTGGTCGCACACAACGCCAATACCGAGCTGACGGATTTCGTGGTGCCGTACGCGGTGCTGAAGCGATCCGGCGCGGCCGAGGTCTGGGCGCTGGCGGTCGAGCCGGGGGCGGTGCAGTTTTTTCCGGCCTTGCGGGCGTTGCCGGACGCCGATATGGCGGCCTTCGATGCGCGCTATCCCGGCGGCGCCGACTACGTCATCGTGCCGGCGGTGCATGAGGATGCCGATCCGCGCCTGCTGGCCTGGATCGGGGCGCAGGCGGCCAAGGGCGCCGTCGTCATCGGCATCTGCGATGGCGTATGGCTGCTGGCCCGCGCCGGTCTGCTGGACGGGCGCGAGGCCGTGTCCCACTGGTATTCGCGGCAGGCGCTGGCCAGCGGTTTTCCCGCGGTGCGCTGGCGCCAGGACCGGCGCTATGTCGCCGATGGCCAGGTGGTCACCACGACCGGCGTCAGCGCGTCGATCCCGGTGTCGCTGGCCTTGGTCGAGACCCTGGCGGGCCGCGAACGGGCAGAGGCGCTTGCCCGCCAATTGGGCGAATCGCGCTGGGATGCGGCGCATCCGTCGCGGGGGTTCCGCCTGGGGCCGCGGCATCTGTACACGGCGGCTCGGAATGCGGCGCGGTTCTGGAACCACGAAACGCTGCAGGCAGGGCTGGCACCGGACGTGGATGATCTGGTCCTGGCGTTGACCGCCGACGCCTATGCACGCAGCTACCGGACCTCGGTAACCGGCGTGGCGCAGGGGCGGGAGGCGGTTCGCCTGGCCAGTGGCCTGGCCTATTTGCCGGATACGGCGGCGACCCCGCAGGCGTTATCGCGGCCGCTACCGGTCTTGGAGGCGGAGCGGACGGCGCCGTTGCTGGATGGCATCCTGGCCGGCATCGAGGCGCGCTACGGCCATGCAAGCGCCGCGTTCGTGGCGCTGCAGCTGGAATACCCCTGGGCGCCCCTGCCGTGATCAGTACGCGCCCATGTAGTCGCGCTTGCCGATTTCCACGCCGTTGTGGCGCAGCAGGTCGTAGGCGGTGGTGACGTGGAAGAAGAATTGCGGCAGGCCATAGTGCAGCAGGTAGGCGCTGGCGCTCAGCTTCTTTTCCTTGGGCGTGCCCGGGCGCAGCACGATTTCACGGCCTTCGCTCTGGGCGAACTGTTCCGGCTGGAACGAGCCGACGTGGGCCAGGGCTTTGGCGATCAGCGCTTGCAGCTCGGCAAACGTGGTTTCGCTGTCGGGCCAGGACGGCACTTCGGCGCCGGCCAGGCGCGACGAAATACCCTTGGCGAAGTCGCAGGCGATCTGCACCTGGCGCACCAGCGGGAACATGTCGGGGAACAGGCGCGCCTGCAGCAGCGCGTTGGGGTCGATGTTCTTGGCGACGACGTGGGCCTCGGCCTTCTGCAGCACGCCGGACAGGGCGGTCAGCATCTGCGTGAGAACGGGCACGGAAGCTTGGTACAGGGGGCTGGTCATGGGGGACTCGCGGAAAAAGAAGGGACGCGGAAGATGCCGCGCGGCGCTGCAAGACTAACAGCATTCCTGTGACAGCCGGCCGGCGGGGCGGGCACCCGCCCGCCGCGCGCAGGCGGATGCGCCGGTGGGGGGTAGCCGCAATACCGGTATCGGGGCTGGTCTTGTTGCAGGCCGGCCGGCTGGTAACAATCCGGGATGCGCGCATGGCGCGCTTTTACCGACCCCTCCACAAGGACTCCTTCCATGACTTCCCCCACGGCCAGCGCCGCGCCCGCCTCGCCGGACGAAAACGTCCACTGGCGGCGCAATCTGGCGGTCTGTTTCGCCGGTTCGTTCAGCACCATCGTGGCGATGACGCTGCTGCTGCCGTTCCTGCCGCTGTATGTGGAAGAGCTGGGCGCGGTGGGCCATGCCGCCATCGTGCAGTGGTCGGGCGTGGCCTATGGCGCAACGTTTTTCGCGGCCGCACTGGTGGCGCCGCTGTGGGGCCGGCTGGGTGACCGCTACGGCCGCAAGCTGATGCTGGTGCGCGCCTCGCTGGGCATGGCGATCTGCATGTCGCTGACGGGCATGGTGCAGTCGGTGTGGCAGCTGGTGCTGCTGCGGCTGCTGGTGGGTTTTGCGGGCGGGTATGCGTCGGGCTCGACCATCCTGGTGGCGATGCAGGCGCCCAAGGCGCGGTCGGGCTGGGCCCTGGGCGTGCTGTCGGCCGGCATCATGGCGGGCAACCTGGTGGGGCCGCTCATCGGGGGCGCGCTGCCGCCGCTGATCGGCATCCGCGCCACGTTCCTCTTGGCCGGCGGCGTGATCTTCCTGGCCTTCCTGGCCACCGTGTTCCTCATCAAGGAAATGCCGCGTCCGGCCAAGCCCGCCAAGGCGGCCGGGCCCAGGAAGGGCGGCTGGGCGCAGATCCCAGACAAACGGCCGGTGGCCGCCATGCTGGCGACCGGCATGCTGCTGATGTTCGCCACCATGTCGATCGAACCCATCATCACGGTCTACGTGGGCGAACTGGTGCAAGACCCGGCCCGCGTCACGCTGGTGTCAGGCGTGGTGATGTCGGCGGCGGCGCTGGGCGCCATCCTGTCGGCATCGCGGCTGGGCCGGCTGGCCGACCGCGTGGGCCATTGGACGGTGATCGTCGGTGCGCTGGCCGTGGCCGCGCTGCTCTTGATCCCGCAGGCCTTCGTGACCGCGGGCTGGCAACTGGTGGCGCTGCGCTTCCTGATGGGCCTGGCGCTGGGCGGGCTGCTGCCCTGCGTGACCAGCGTGATCCGCCACAACGTGCCCGACGGCGTGGGCGGCAATGTGCTGGGGCTGTCGATTTCGGCGCAGTACGTGGGCCAGGTGGCAGGCCCCGTGCTGGGCGGTTTCATCGGCGGCCATTTCGGCATGCCGGCCGTGTTCCTGGGGACCGCGGCGCTGCTGGCCGTGGGGGCTGCCGTCAACGCCGTGCTGCGTGCGCGCCACCAGCGGCCGCTGGCCCAGGCCTAGCGCGACGTCCGCCCGGCGAGCCTTGCGGCCTGCCGGGCGCCCCGATCAATTTCCCATCGTGCGCGGGTCCATCACGCGATCGATCAGGCCCCATTGCACGGCTTCCTCGGCGCTCAGGTAGCGGTCGCGGTCCAGGCTGCGCTCGACGTCTTCGTAGCTGCGTCCGCAGTGTTCGGCGTACAGCCGGATGATGCGCTGCTTGGTGCGTTGCATTTCCTCGGCATGGATCAGCATGTCCGACGCCTGCCCCTGAAAGCCGCCCAGCGGCTGGTGCACGTGCAGGCTGGCGTTGGCCAGCGCGGCGCGGTGGCCGGGTTCGCCTGCCATCAGCAGAAACGAGCCCATCGATCGCGCAGTGCCCATGCACAGCGTGTGCACCGGCGACTTGATGAACTGCATGGTGTCGTACATGGCCAGCCCGCTGGTGATGACGCCGCCGGGCGAGTTGATGTACAGGTGGATCGGCTTGCCGGGGTTTTCGGCTTCCAGGAACAGCAGCTGCGCGCACACCAGGGCCGACACGGCGTCGTTGACCTCGCCGGACAGGAAAATGATGCGTTCGCGCAGCAGGCGCGAGTAGATGTCGAAGGATCTTTCGCCGCGGCCGGACTGTTCCACGACCATCGGGACGAGCTGCATCGTGTCGCGCATGGGCGAGCTCCTGTCAGGCGGCCGCAGAACGGCCGCGCATTGAAAAACAAAAAAGGGTGGCGTCAGGCGGCCAGCTTGAACGCCTGCCAGGGGCCGTTGGCGGCCTGCGGCACGGGCCGCGCCAGCCGGGCGTCGTCGGGCGTGTGGATGATGGTGAGGCGGGTGCCGCCGTCGGCGGTGGGGTGCAGCTGGAAGGTCACCACGCTTTCCAGGCAGGGCGGCAACGTGTCGCGCAGGCGGTAGCGAACCTCGACGCCGGGGGTGGCGGCCAGCGGCTCGGCGTCGGCCAGGTCGCCGCCGGGCAGCCATTGGTCGCGCAGCGCCGGGATGCTGAGGGCGCGCCAGACTTTTTCGGGCGGGGCGTCCAGCTCGTAGTCCAGCACCAGCGTCGTGTCCAGGTCGGGTTCCGTGGCGTTCATTGGTCCATGTCCTTGAGCAGCGTTTTCAACGCGTCGACCCGCGCCGGCCAGTAGGCGCGGTACTTGCCCAGCCAGCCGGCGAGCAGCGCCAGACCGTCCGGGTCGACTTCATAGTTGACGAAGCGCCCCTGGCGTTCCTCGCGCACCAGCCGCGCCTGGCGCAATACCGCCAGGTGCTGCGAGATGGCGGGCTGGCTGATGGCCATGCCCTCGCGCAGCGCGCTGGCGTTCATGCTGCCTGCGGCGAGCTTGTCGAAGATCGCGCGGCGGGTCGGGTCGGCCAGGGCCTTGAAGACGTCGTTTTCTTGCATGGCGAAACATTAGCAAATACTTATGTGTCGCGCAAGCCCCGAGTATCGGGGCGGTGGCGGCAGGAAGGTCCGGGTCCGGGCGAGATCCGGCTTCAGTGAATCGTGCGCGCCGCCTTGCGCGCGCGCTTGATCTCATACATGCGCGCATCCGCCAGCCGCACCGCTTCTTCGGCAGCCAGGCCGCGCGGGTCCAGCGCCACGACGCCGACGCTGGCGCCTTCGTAGGGCAGGGCGGTGTCGCCCAGCTGATAGCGCCCGACGGTGGCGGCCGCCGCGCGGTCTTCCAGCGAGCGGGCGGCTTCCTGGGCGTCGCCGCGTTCGGCGTCCTGGCCCGGGGCGGCATCGCCGCGCGCCAGCGCGGGCCCGGGGCCGATCAGCACGAACTCGTCGCCGCCCAGCCGCCCGACCATGTCCGAGGTGCGCACGGCCATGGCCAGGCGCCGCGCGATTTCCTGCAGGAAGACGTCGCCCTGCTGATGGCCGTAGGTGTCGTTGATGCCCTTGAAACCGTCCAGGTCGACCACGCCCACCAGCACGCTGTCGCCATCGCGCAGCGCGCGGCTGCGCAGGCGGTCCAGTTCTTCGTAGAGCGCGCGGCGGTTGGGCAGGCCGGTCAGCGGGTCGGTCAGCGCGTAGGCCATCAGCTGCATATTGGCCTGGCGCAGTTCCGCGACCAGTTGTTCGCGTTCGATGAAATTGGCGATCACGCTGGAAAACAGCCGCAGGATGGATTCGGCTTGCGGCGCCACGGCCTGCTGGCGGGCGCTGGCGCCGCACAGCGTGCCCAGCAGCAGGCCGTCGTCGGTGCGGATGGGGGCGCTGACGTAGGTCTGGATGCCCAGTTGCCGCGCCGCGTCGGAATCGGGCCAGCAGGCGGCGACGTCGCTGGTGGCCATGCGGCCTTCGTCCAGCGCGCGCTTGCACAGCGTGTCGGACCACGGCACCGACAGGCCTTCGGGGATCTGCAAGGTGCCGACGTTGCGCGCGTAGCGCACGTGCTGCTGGTCGGCGTCCGGATCGATCGACGTGAGGTAGGTGGATTCCAGGCCCGTGACGGCGCCCAGCATGTCGAGTAGGGGGCGGGTCAACTGCTCGACCGATTTGGCCGCCTGCAGCGACGCCGATAGTTCGGCAAGAATGGGGTCCAACGAAAGCTCCCTGGAAAACGCTGGCGTATCGCCGCCGGCCTGCGGCCGACGGTCGCACCATTATGCCTTGCCCCTAAAGTCCCATGTTGCACTGCCGTAAGCCAGGGTGACGCGGCCGCGAGCGCCGCGTACCTGGATACCCGTGCCCTCCGGCATGGGCAGTTGCAGTCAGAAGGCAAGCATGAAAATCACCTCGTTGCGCAACAGGATCCTGTTGATCACCTGCGTCACCGTCATCGGCGCGCTGGTGCTCTCGGGCATCGTCACGTACCAGATCGTGCGCGACAACATGATGGCGACCATCTCGGCCGACCTGGACGCCATCGCCGCCGGCAACGCCAGCGCCATCGAACGCTGGTCGGCCGACAAGGCCCAGGCCGTGACCGCTACCGCCGCCGTCGTCGAAAAGGGCGACCCGCTCGGCCTGGCCAAGCTGATGGGCGAGACCAACGGCTTTCCCATCACCACCATCGGCTGGTCGGACAAGAGCTATCTGTCGACCACGCAGACGGCCGCCGACTACGATCCCACGGCGCGCCCCTGGTACAAGAGCGCGGTGGCCGCGGGCAAGCTGACCGTGACCAAGCCTTATGGCGATTCGGGCACGGGCAAACTGTACGTGGCCTTCACCACGCCCATGGTGCGTAGCGGCCAGACCGTCGGCGCCCTGAGCGGCGCCGTGCCGCTGGACGGCATCCAGGCCATCATCAAGGCCATCCGGCCCACGCCGTCCAGCATTGCATTCGTGCTGGCCGCCGATGGCCAGGTGATCTCGCACGTGGACGACAAGCTGGCATTGAAGCCGTCCACCGACGTGGCGGCCGAACTCACGCCTGCGGTCCTGGCGGCCATGGCGCGCGACGGCGCGGCGCCGGTGGCGGTGACGCTGGCCGGCGTGCCCAAGCTGCTCAAGGCGCGCGCCATTCCGGGCACCGACTGGTTCCTGGTGATTGCGCTGGACCGGGCCGAGGCCACGGCCGGCCTCACGCAGGTGCTCAATGCCACGCTGGTGTCGGTGGTGGTGCTGACGCTGGTGGCCGTGCTGCTGGCCAGCGTGGTGACCTCGCGCGCATTCAAGCGCCTGTCGGCGGTGCGCGACGCCATGGATACCATCGGCTCGGGCGACGGCGACATGACGCATCGCCTGGCGGTGGTGGGGCACGATGAAGTGGCGCAGATCTCGGCATCGTTCAACGCGTTTGTCGACAAGATCAGCCACGTCATGCTGGACGTGCGCACCGGCGTGCATTCCATGACCGCTGCCACCAGCGAAATCGAAATGGGCAACCGCGACCTGTCGCAGCGCACGGAAACGTCGGCTGGTTCCTTGCAGGAAACCTCGTCGGCGCTGACGCAGCTGACCTCCAGCGTGCGCCAGACGGAAGAGACCGCGGAACAGGCGACGCGCCTGGCCACCGAAGCCAGCTCGGCCGCCGAACGCGGCGGCCAGGTGGTGACGGACGCCGTCACCACGATGAGCGCGATCTCGCAGTCGTCCGAGCGCATCACCGAGATCATCAGCGTGATCGACGGCATTGCGTTCCAGACCAACATCCTGGCGCTGAACGCCGCGGTGGAAGCGGCCCGCGCGGGCGAGCAGGGTCGCGGCTTTGCGGTGGTGGCGGGCGAAGTGCGCACGCTGGCGCAACGCAGCGCGGCATCGGCGCAAGAGATCCGCGGCTTGATCCAGACCTCGGTGCAGAACGTCAAGAGCGGCACCGAACGCGTGCAGGCGGCCGGTGTGACCATGGGCGAGATCGTCGACGGCATTTCGCGCGTGCAGCGCCTGGTCAGCGAGATTCACGGCGCCATGGCCGAACAAAGCGTGGGCATCAGCCAGATCGACCGCGCCGTGTCGGACATGGACCAGGCCACGCAGCAGAACGCCGCGCTGGTGGAAGAGTCGGCCGCCGCCTCGGCCATGCTGAGCGACCAGGCGCGCGCCCTGGCCGGCACGGTGGCGCTGTTCAAGCTGCGCGACAATGTGCAGGCCGCAGGGCAGCCGCGCCTGGCCCTGGCGCACGCCTGACCGGCCGCCGTCTGCGCACGGCTGGCCCGCGCTACGATAGTCCCGCCGCAGTCCGGCGGGATTTTTTTCGCCGTCCTCTTCTTACCTTTTGGTCCTTAAAAAAGGATGCCCATGTTCAGCCGACGTCAGACCCTTCACGCATTGCTCCGGCTGGCCGCGGGCACGGCAGGGCTTGTCCTGGCGCGCGCCGCCTGGTCGGGCGGCTTCGGCGTGGCGCCGTCCGCATCCGAACGCGGCGCGTCGACCCAGGCGGGGGGCGCAGCGCCACGGCCCGAGTTCATGTTCTTCGATGCCTCGATCGATGCCGCGAACGTGGTGCCGCCGGTCAAGGCCCCGGCGGGCGGCTCGATGCGCGCCACGCTGTACACCGCCACCGGCGTGTTGGAATGGCGCGTGACGCTGGCCCGCATGACCGGGCCTGAAACGCAGGCGGCCTTTCACGGGCCGGCGACCGAACGCGAGAACGCGCCCGCCGTCATCGTGTTGCCGCCCTTCGTGCTGGAAGAAGACCGTGGCGCGCGTGAATTGCAGGGCCGCAGCACATTGACTGCGGCGCAGATCGAAGACCTGATCGCCGAGCGCTGGTATGTCAGCGCATCCACCGCGGCGCATCCCGATGGCGAACTGCGCGGGCAGATCAAGACCTATCGGGGCGGGGTGCACGGCGGCTGATCGCGCCGCTTTTCAGCACCGCCTGCCACCCAGGCTTTCCTCCCTTTTTCCCTTTTCCCGGCCGTTGTCCGCAACGCCGGACCGGCCTGCGCGCGCAGTTTTCATCTTGCTGAAAATGGGGTCGTGCCTGACGGCTTCCTGAATTTTTGCACGCATTCAGAAACTAGTCAGCTTCATGTCACGCGACCTACGGGAAAGCGATAAGTGTTTGGCGCGTTCCGGCGCAAAAAGCGAAAGCAGATTGGAAGTGTCGATCTCTACTATCTGCCGAACTCGTCCGCAGCACCGAAATTTTCAGCGGGAAGACAGGCGAGCAAAGCTGGCCGGTGTGAGAACCGGGCAGAAAAAATAAGCAAAAAATGCATCGCCTGGGAGGGCGTGTCTTATGTATCTAAGCAATAGAAACTTCGTCGCGGGGCTCTTCATGATCGCCTTCGCTTTGTTGTTCGGATTGGCGGCCACGAAATATCAATTGGGGACGTTCAGCCGATCCGGACCGGGCCTGTTCCCGTTGATGGTCAGTTCGCTGTTGGGGGTGATCGGCCTGATCACCGTGCTGCGCTCGCGCTTCGTGCCGCCGGTGCCGCTCAGCTACAGCTTCAAGAACATCGCGATCATCATGCTCAGCCTGTGCGGCTTTGCGGTGGTGTCCGGTTTCATCAACATGATCGTCGGCATCGTCTTCCTGGTGTTCTGCTCGACGCTGGCCGGCACCTCGTATTCGGTGGTGCGCAACATCAAGATTTCCCTGGGCCTGATCGCGGTGGCATTCGCTTTCCGGAATCTGCTCGGCCTTAACCTGCCCTTGTTCTGATAGAGCGACATCCATGGAAATCCTGAACAACCTCGCGTTCGGTTTCGAACACGCGCTGACGCTGCAGAACCTGATGTACTGCGCCATCGGCTGCGTGGTCGGCACCCTGGTCGGCCTGCTGCCGGGCCTGGGCCCGCTGTCCACCATCAGCCTGCTGTTGCCGCTGACCTATTCCATTCCCACCGGCGGCGCGCTCATCATGCTGGCCGGCATCTACTACGGCGCCCAATACGGCGATAGTGTCAGCGCCATCACCATGAAGATCCCGCATGCCAGCAGTATCGTGGCGTGTATCGACGGCTACCAGATGAACCTGAAGGGCAAGACCGGCCTGGCCTTGTTCACCGCAGGCGTCTCCAGCTTCATCGGCGGCACGGTCGCCATCGTGGTGCTGTCGACGATGGCGCCGGCGCTGGGCGAAGTGGGCCTGCTGTTCGGTCCGGCCGACTACTGCGCGCTGATGTTGCTGGGCTTTTTCTGCGTCAGCTTCGTCAGCAGCGGCAGCCTGCTCAACGGCCTGGCCATGGCCATGATCGGCATCCTGCTGGGCGTGATCGGCACCGACGTGAACAGCGGCGTGGCGCGCTACACGATGGACCTGGCTTTCCTGCAGGACGGCGTGGGGCTGATCAGCATCGCGCTGGGCTGCTTCGGTATCGCCGAAATCGTCAAGAACCTGGACAACCGCAATACGCTGACGCCGTTCAACGGCAAGATCAAGCTGATTCCGACGTGGCCCGAGTTCAAGCGCATCATCCCCAGCGCGTTGCGCGGCAGCGTGGTCGGTTCGGTGCTGGGCATCCTGCCCGGCGGCGGCCCCACCATCGCGCAGTTCGCCGCCTATGCCGCCGACAAGCGCTTCAGCAAGTATCGCGACGAAATCGGTAGCGGCGCCATCGAAGGCGTGGCCGGTCAAGCCGCCGCCGACGAAGCGGCCGCACGTACCAGCTTCATTCCGCTGATGGCCATCGGCATTCCCGAAAACGCCGTCATGGCGCTGATGCTGGCCGCGTTCATCGTCAAGGGCATCCAGCCCGGCCCCAACATGATCGCCACCCACCCGGACCTGTTCTGGGGCCTGGTGGCCAGCATGTGGGTGGGCAACTGCTTCCTGCTGATCCTGAACGTGCCGCTGGTGCGCTACTGGCTGTCGGTGTTCAAGATCCCGTACACGGTGCTGTTCCCGGCGATCCTGTTCTTCTGCTGCATCGGCACGTTCAGCATCAACAACAACCTGGACGACATCTACATCACGGCAATCTTCGGCCTGATCGGCTACCTGTTCCTGCGCCTGGGCATGGAAGCGGCGCCGTTGATGCTGGGCTTCATCCTGGGCCCGATGCTGGAAGAGAACTTCCGCCGCGCCATGCTGCTCAGCCGCGGCGAGTTCGGTACGTTCTTCTCGCGTCCGATCAGCGGCACGCTGCTGGGCCTGATCGGCGCCGCGGTGGTGTGGCAGCTGGTGGTGTTCCTGCGCAAGGCGCGCAAAGCCCCGGCGCTGGCCCCGCAGACCGCGGACCATTGAGGCCGCATGGCCCTGTCGACACGGCTTGCCGGGTGGACAGGGCCTGACGGATTGCCCTGGCGCGTGCCTCGCACGTGCTAGGGCAGATAGGCCTGCCACTCCTGCAACTGCCCGGTTCGCTGTTGCGTTCTCTTGAGCAGGCAGGCCATCTGGTCTGCGTTGCGTCCGGTACCGGCCTGGTTGACTCCGTACCAGGCATCGCACTCGCTATCCCGAAAACGCACCCACTGCCGTTGGGCCTGGGTGAATTTCGTTTTCAGCGCGGGGTAGTCGATATCCTCGGTGCGAGGCTGCGACAGCCGTTTCAACACCTGCTGGTAGACCTTGTTGAGGTCGCCATCGGCCGCCTCGTAGGCGGCCTGTGCCCGCATGTCGGTACAGATGGGCGAGTAGTCGTCCGCCTTGCAGTCCTGCGCTTGCGCGCTGGACGATGCGGCCAGGACGAGCACGGCAAAGACGCGACGGCTGAGTATTGAACGCATGCGCATAGGGGCGGTGGGTGGGGGGAATGCCGAATGGCAACCTCAAGCCGCTGATTATCGTCCATCCGGCCCGGCGGGTCAGCGACCCATGATGCGGGCGGCGGCCAGCGCCGATTGGCGTACGGCGGCATCCCCACGCTGGCGCAGATCCGCTTCATAGCGTTGCAAGGCCTGCCCCAGCGGCAGGCCTTGTCGCGTCTGCGCCAACAAGCTGGCCAGTAATTGCGCGTCGGCCAGGGCCGTGTTCGCGCCCAGTCCGCCTGCCGGGCTCATCGCGTGCACGGCGTCGCCCAGGAAGGTCAGGCCGGGTTGCGTCCAGTGGGGCAGGGCGGGGGCGCTGTAGACGGTTTTCAAGGCGATGCCAGCCGGTTTGCTGGCGGCCACCATGGCGGCCAGCGCGGGGTGAACCGGGGCCAGCAGGCGTTCGGCGGCGCGTTGCCAGCGTTGGCCCGTCTCGGCATCGTGCGGGGCCGCGTCGATGTCATGCCAGACCGCGTCCGTGCCCAGCACGGCGGCCCGTTCGCCGATGACGGCCCAGTACTGGTAGGACGGTATGTCGCTGAGCGGGCCGGCGGCGGCGCATTGCCGCGCAAGCGGCGGCAGCGCCGGCAGCTGCATGGCGTCCAGCACCAGCGCGTAGCCTGGGCCGAACACCACGCCCGCACCGGCTTGCAAGTCCGCAGGCAGATCGTTGCGTGCCAGGCAGCCCGCAGGCGCCACGCCGAAGATCGTGACGGTGCCGGTGTCCTCAGGCTGGGCCTGCGGCAGATGCTGGCGCCGCAACACGGAATGCACGCCGTCGGCGGCCACGACGAGCGTGTCGGTCCGCACGGGCAGGCCATCCAGGTGCAATCCCGCCGCGTCCAGGCCGATCACCTTGCGGTCGAAATGTACCCGCGGCCCCAGCCCCGACAACAGGATTTCCCGCAGCGTCTGCCGGTGCGCCGAGCGGTCGGGCACGGCATCGGCGCTGTCGTCCAGCTGCCAGGTGCCGGCCGCCCGTTGCGGCAGCGGCTGCAAGCGGGCGTCCAGCATCGCGCCGGGATGGTCATGGGCCGAGCAGCTTTGCTGGAACAGGGCGTTCAATTCGGGCGGCAGGCAGTGCGCCAGCGCCGCCTGGCCGGTGGCGTCGATGCGCAGGCGGTAGCCCTGCACGCGGCTGTCGGTGCGCGCATCGCGTTCGTAGACGTCGACGTCGATGCCGGCGCGCGCCAGGCCCTGCGCCAGGCACAGGCCACCCAGGCCGGCGCCGATGATGGAAACATGGAGATTCTGCATAATGCTCTCGAAGAAAACCGGATCGACCGGTACCCTTGCAGCTTGCGCGCAAGCGGTCTTGCGCCGGTAATGCCGGTGCGCCAACAAACCATGCAAACCCGACAGCCCGATTCCCCGCCCGGCCCCGACTACAGCGAACTGCTGGACGGCCCGGCGCTGTGCGTGTTTCACGGCGCGGATGCGCCGGGCAACGAATTCCGCCTGGGCTCGCGCGACTACGACTGGCATGCGCACGCGCGCGGGCAGTTGTTCGGGGTGGACAGCGGTTCGATGCGGGTGCGCACCGAGGCGGGGGCATGGCTGCTGCCGCCGCAACGGGCGGGCTGGATTCCGCCTGGCCAGCGGCACCAGGTCAGCGTGGCGGACGCGGCCGGCGGCTGGGTGGCGCTGGTGCATCCCGAGGCCGCCGTGCATCTGCCCCCCGCGCCGTGCGTGCTGGGGGTGGGCAGCCTGCTGCGCGCCATGGTGCGGCGCGCGGGCGACTGGCCGGACAAGCTGTCGCTGGATGCGGCGCAGTCGCGGTTCGCGGCGGTGTTGCTGGACGAGATCGAAGCCGCGCCGCAAGAACCCCTGCACCTGCCGTGGCCGCGCGATCGGCGCCTGGCCCGCCTGGCGCAGGCCTTGGCCGACGACCCCGCCGACAATCGCTCGTTGGACGCGCTTGCCGTGCAAGCGGGCCTCGCGCCCCGCACGGCGCAGCGCCTGTTTGCCGACGAAACCGGCTTGGGCTTTGCGCAATGGCGCCAGCAGTTGCGCTTGATCCATGCGCTGGAACGGCTCAGCGCCGGCCAACCGGTGGCGCAGGTGGCCGACGCGCTGGGTTACGCCACGCCCAGCAATTTCATCGCCATGTTCAAGCGCGCCTACGGCATGACGCCGGGCCGCTATCTGCAAGGGACGGCGGGCCAGGATTAGCCCGGCCGGGTTGAGGCAGGCCTTATTCGTATTGATAGGCCAGCACGTCGTCGCCGGCCTCGTCCCGTTCGCCGGTGGCGACCCAGCCTAGATGCCGGTAAAAGCCGTAGGAACGCACGTGGGGATCTGCCGCGCAGCTCAGGAACAGCCGCGTGTGGCCCGCCTGCCGCAACATCGCCATGACCTGCGCGAGCAGGGCGCGGCCGATGCCCAGGCCTTCGTACGCCGGCAGCAGGGCCAGCACCATGATTTCACCGCTGTCGCGGTCGCCGAAGCAGTAGCCGGCCAGCACGCCGTCGGCCAGCGCCACCACGCCGGGCAGCGCGCCGTCGCGAATACCGGTGGACCAGCTTTCCTGCGTGACGCCGACGGCGCGCAGGTCATCGGCCGAGAAGGCGTTTTCACGGGTGCGGCCGCGCAGGTCGATGCAGGCGGCGGCGTCTTCGGGCCGGGCGGGGCGGTAGACGAGGTTCATGGCTAGGCAAAAAAAGGAACAAGCCGAAGGATACCCGGGCTTGCCTGTGGCGGCCGCCGCTCCGCCACGTCTTGCGGCCCTCCCAACAGCAGGCCCTTATTCCGCCAGCTTGTGCATTTCGGCGATCAGGTCCGACTTGCCCTCGAAGCCGATGCCGGGCAATTCCGGAAGCGTGACGTAGCCGTTGTCGACCCGCACGCCATCGGGAAAGCCGCCATACGGTTGAAACAGGTCGGGGTAGGATTCGTTGCCGCCCAGCCCCAGGCCGGCCGCGATGTTCAGCGACATCTGGTGGCCGCCATGCGGAATGCAGCGGCTGGCCGACCAGCCATGCTGGCGCAGCATGTCCAGCGTGCGCAGGTATTCCACCAGGCCGTAGCTGAGCGCGCAGTCGAATTGCAGCCAGTCGCGGTCGGGGCGCATGCCGCCGTAGCGGATCAGGTTGCGCGCGTCCTGCATCGAGAAGAGGTTTTCGCCCGTGGCCATCGGCTTGTCGTAGTAGTTGCGCAAGGTGGCCTGCAGTTCGAAGTCCAGCGGGTCGCCGGCTTCCTCGTACCAGAAGAGGTCGTACTGCGACAGCGCCTTGGCGTACTGGATGGCGGTGTCCAGGTCGAAGCGGCCATTGGCATCGACCGCCAGCTTGCGGCCGTCGCCCAGCACGCTCAGGATCGAATCGATGCGGCGCAGGTCTTCGTCCAGCGAGGCGCCGCCGATCTTCTTTTTCACCACCGTGTAGCCGCGGTCGACGTAGCTGCGCATTTCGTCCTTGAGCTTGGCGTGGTCCTGTCCCGGGTAGTAGTACCCCCCGGCCGCATAGACGAACACGCGGCGGTCGGGTTGGCCGTTGCCATAGCGTTCGGCCAGCAGCTGGAACAGGGGCTTGCCTTCGATCTTGGCCACCGCATCCCACACCGCCATGTCCAGCGTGCCGATGGCCACCGAGCGTTCGCCGTGGCCGCCGGGCTTTTCGTTGGTGTACATCGTGTTCCAGATGCGGTGCGGGTCCAGGTTGTCGCCCGCGTCGTTCAACAGGCTGGCGGGGTCCGCTTCCAGCAGGCGGGGAATGAAGCGTTCGCGCATCAGCATGCCCTGGCCATAGCGGCCATTGGAATTGAAGCCGTAGCCGATCACGCGCTTGCCGTTGCGCACCACGTCGGTCACCACCGCCACCAGGCTAAGCGTCATCTTGCTGAAGTCGATGTAGGCGTTGCGGATGGGCGAACTGATGGGAACGGTCTTTTCGCGGATCTCGATGATTTTCATGCTGTCTCCTGGGCCGGGCGGCGGATGGGAAAACCGTAGATTATTCGCGTCGACTCGCCTTATGATTCGCTGGAAATCACATCTTTATTAACTTTAAGTGAATAAAGCCGCGCCCGGCATCGGCTGCGGCCGCGCCTTCGGGCAAGGGCTTTCCATGAACCACGACCTGGCGTCTTCGCTGGAATTCTTCGTGCTGCTGGCCCGCCACGGCAATCTGTCGGCGGTGGCGCGCATGCTCGATCTGACCCCGCCCGCCGCCACCAAGCGCCTGGCCCAGCTCGAAGCGCGGCTGGGCGTGCGGCTGGTGAACCGCACCACGCGCAGCATCAGCCTCACGCCTGAAGGCGAAACGTATCTGCACTACGCCACGCGCATCCTGGCCGATGTGCGCGAGATGGAAGACGTGGTGTCGTCCAGCCGCTCGGTGCCCAAGGGCCTGCTGCGCATCAATGCCACGCTGGGCTTTGGCCGCACCGCCATCGCACCCATCGTGTCCGAGTTTGCCGCGCGCCATCCGCAGGTCGAGGTGCAGCTGGACGTCACCGACCGCCCCATTGATCTGGTCGAAAGCGGGGTGGACCTGGGCATCCGTTTCGGGGCCTTGCCCGACCAGCGCCTGGTGGCCCGGCGCGTCCTGTCGAACCGGCGCTTCCTGTGCGCGGCGCCGCGCTACCTGGCGCAGCATGGCGAACCCGCCAGCCTGAAAGACCTGGAACGGCACCAGTGCATCATCCACCGCCAGAACGAGGATGCCTATGGCGTGTGGCGCTTCACGCATGACGGGCGCGCCGACACCGTGAAGGTGCACGGCGCGCTGTCCAGCAACGACGGCGACATCGTGCTGAACTGGGCGCTGGACGGCCACGGCATTTTGATCCGCTCGGAATGGGACCTGGCCAAGTACCTGGAAAGCGGCCGGCTGCGCGTGGTGTTGCCTGATTTCATCCTGCCGTCGGCGGACCTGTTCGTGTACTACCCCAGCAAGCGCAACCTGTCGGCGCGCACGCGCGCGTTCATCGATTTCCTGATGGCGCGGTTCGCCTGATTGCGGTCGCGCGCCGTTTGCATTATTTTGGCCGGCTATCGCTCCGTTGGCGCCTGCCAGGAACCGCCATGCCCAGATCCAACCATGATGATTGCCTGAAGGAATACGCCCAGGCGTCGCCCGAGCCGGTGCAATGGGATGCCGATGGCAGCGCCTTGTGCCGCCCCGCGGGCTGGCCGGTACATGCGGCTTATGTGGAACGCAGCGACAGCATGTTGTTCTTCAGCGCTCTGGGGCGCGCGCCCTCGAGGCCGCCGACACATTTCTGGCGCACGCTGCTGACCCTGGGCTATCCCTGCCCGGAATGGATTCCGGCGGTGTCCCACGAACCGGCGACCGACCAATGGGTGTTGAGCCTGCGCTTGCCGGCTCACCGTTACGAGGCGGCGCGCTATGCGCAATGGCTGGCGCACTTCGGCGCCATCGCTGCGGACGGCGCCGCGGCGTTGCAGGCGCCTGAAGCGCCGCCTTGGCGACCGGGCGTCGCGGCCACGGCGACGCCGCGGCCCGATGTAGACCTGACGCCGTACCAGCAGGCCATCGACGCCCTGGCCGACCGCCATGGCGCCGAGCGGCTGCATGAATGGGCGCCGCAACGCCTGCTGTTGCGGCTGGACGACCTGGATATCCAGCTGCGGCATGGCGCCTGGACGGACACGCTCATGGCCATCTGCCGGATCGGCGGCGACGTGGCCGCGTTTGACCGTATCGGCGGGGATCTGGCCACCGTCAATGCGCGCATGCCGACGAGCGGCCCGCATTTCTCCATCGAAGCGCTCAGCGGCGAACTGATCCTGGCTGGAACTTTCGACCTGAACCGGTTACTCAGCAGGGATTGGCTCGACTACCTGGACGGGTTCCATCGCCACGCATTGCGGGCCAGGGACGCGCTTTCACAATCCGCCGAACCTGCCGATCGCGCTTTGCCCCCGGGGTCTTTCCTTTTCGTCTGACCTCGGGCCAACCGCCCGGAACCGGCATCCGGGACTGCTTCGAGGTGCGGCATGACGATCAATCTGGGCAACTTCCAAACGGCGGGCAGCGGCGGTAGCGGCGTTTTCGTGCTGGACGGCAATGGCGGCGTGGCGCTGCGGCCGGGCGACCAGGCGAGCACCCTGACCGAGCAGGACAACCGCAATCTCAAGAACGCTTTTCTGGCGGCCGTCATGGCCGAGTATGACGGCCTGGCCGCGATGGACGCATGGCGAGCCCTGGACTCGCTGGCCACGCCACTGACCACCGAAACCTATGCGCAGGTCCGGCTGGCCTTGACCGATGCCCATCGGCTGCTGCTCGACGGGGACGCCGTACGCGGTCAGATCCGCACCGAATTGGAACGGCGCGCAGACCTGCCCGCGCCGCTTGAACAATTGGCGGAGCAGGTGCGCGGCGCCGTGGACGCGCTGGCGTTGCCGCCCTCGGCATTCACGCTGGCGCGTGCGGTCGATCGGGTGGTGGCTTTGCGCTCGCAGCCCACCGTGGGTGAGGTCGAGCGGTTGCCGCGGCAGGTGGAACTGGCTCTCCGAGCGGATGCCGACAACGGCGTTACGATCGAGGGCTGGACTGCGTTGACCGAGGCGCTCAGGTCGGACCACGAGGGCGTGGGCAGTCCGGCGGCGTTTTTTCGCGGTCTGCTGCGACAGGTCGACGACGAGCACCACGACTGGTACACCAACTTCGTGATGCTCAACCAGTTTGCCGACGGTCTGGATTCCCGACATGGCGACCAGGCGGAACTGCAGTCCGCGTTGCGGCAGCGTTCGGTCGGATACCTGTACAAGTACGCGACGCCGGACACTTCGCTGACCGAGCTGCAGACCACGCCACTGACGCAACGCCATGTGTATCACCGCACGGGCGGGCAGATCGCAGATAGATTCCGCGCCGAACTCGACCTGCTGCTGGGCTTTCATCGCACGTATACGCGCCCGGAACAACACGAAGCGCGGGTTCAGGCAACGGGCGGCAACGTGGCGACAGCCTATCCGGTCTCGTCGCGCGATGCCTTCGAAGTCGCCAAGCTGAAGTTCGACGCGTTGGGCCCGGGGCATACGGTGTTGTCGCCGGATTCGGTGGACGTGGCGACCGTGTGTACCGCAGCGATCAAATGGTTGATGGATCCGGAAGGCGGCACGGCCCTGATCGATATCAGCAATCTGGTCCGCCATGACGGCAGCGAACCCTACGCGACAGCCTTGAAGCGGGTGCAGGACGAGTTGAGCGCCGCCCTGCGCGGACAGCTGGAGATATTTGCCGGCAGTGCGCCCAACGCGTCGAAGCGGGTGCAGGCATTGCTCGCCCGCCTGGAGACGACGGTCGGGCTGATCGACATGACGATGGTCGGGGCGCAGCCGGTCCTGACGTTGGCGACGCTGAGCGCGTCTGCATCCTTGAACCGGGTAGTGGCCTTCGAAGGCATGACCGGCTTGATGAGCGGCCGTGGCATGAATGCCGGTCCGCAGCAGATCCTGGAAAACTGGTCGCGCTCGGCGTCGCCCGCACGCATACACGAATGGATGTCCGGCAAGACGTTGACCCAGGCCCGCGCGAACGAGGTGACGGTGCCGGCTACCGTGTCCCGCCTGCATCCGTTCGGCTCATTCGGGGCGTTGTGCAACGATGCGGTGGTCAGACGGTTCGGGGACGTGGTGGCCGGGGCGGCACCCCGCCATCCGCTGGCAGGCAGCCTCGTGCCGTCGGAGGGCGACGGCGTGCGCCATTACGAGCCGCACCATGTCGGTCGCCCCTATATCCACCAACTGGGCGGCATCATGCTCAAGCAGCTGCAGGCGTTGCCGCAAGCGGCGTTCGACGCGCCCGGCCGGCCTGTGCTGGAATACCTCTGCAACCGCATCGTGGGGCATCTGGAAAATGCACTGGCCGCGCAGGATTCGCAGGTCCGGTTCCTGGATCACATGCATCTGGTCAATGAGGAAATCACGACGGCGCTGACCCTCTTGCGGCCGTACGATCGGGCGGCGCTTGATCTTGGGCTGCCGACGCTGGCCGGGCCTCGGCCGGACGTTCCCGGCATCGCGCCCAGGTACGCCATCGCCAACGGCGGCATGAATGCGCTGAGCATGGTGCTGAGCGGTGTGCAGGCGCAAAAGGGCAGCGCGGCCTTGAATGTCCTGATGCAGCGTCGCAGCTACTACGAAGAGTCCGCCTATGCCGTCGGGGAAATCGCGCGCTACCGGCAGTTTGCGTTCGACGGGCGCGACGCCGGGCACGGCGTGTTGGCGTTGCAGGACCAGCTCGCCGGCGGCGCGCCGCTGGATCTGTTCGTGGCCGAGTTTCACCACAACGTCACCACGGACGACAATCGCTACGCACCGGAGAATGTCGCCAAGCAGGTCCAGGCGCTGTTGGCGAGCGCTCCGCCGGTGCTGGCCTCGCCGTGCACCATCGCCATCGATACGACGATGAATCTGTCGAACCAATCGGACATCACCGGGTTCCTGATGGCGGTGAAGGAACATATCGACAGCGGGCGGTTGAATGTCGTGCTGTTCCGCAGCGGCCAGAAGTTCGACATGGGCGGCATGGACCATCTGAATGCAGGCCTGATGGCGACGTATAACAACCCTGCCCATTTCGAGCGATACAACGGCGGCACGCGCGAGGCGTTCTTCGAACCATCGCGAACCACGTTGCAAGGCATGCTGCATCTGGAGACCCATGCCCGGGTTGAACTGGACAGCTATCGGCAAGCAATCGCCAACGCCAACCGAAGCCTGACCGGACCGCTCAATCCGGCCCGCCTGCCGCGCGCGCTGATCGCGCTGGGCAACGAAACCACGCTGACGGGCAGCGCCATGCTGCAGCTGGCGCCCAGTTCTGACCCGAATGCGATGTTCCTGGACATCCGTTCGCCGATCAGCGCTGGCTATCCTGCATTGGCGCGTGACAAATGCCTGAAGGCGGTGATGTTACGGTTTCAGAAGCTGGCCGTGGCCAACGATCTGCCTTGCGGTGACCGGCCCAGTTTTGGCTTTCCCCATTTGAATATTTCCGACATTGTCGGCGTGGAAAATGCCAAGCTGCGCCTGACCTTGGGGCTGGAACCGGAAGCGGGCCTGGTCGCCGTGCGCGACATTCTGGTGACGTTGGACATGGCGGGCCGGCTGGCGCAGGCGATGGACGCGTCGCCCGAACAGATGGCCACGCTGTTCGAGAAGAATGATGCATTTTTCACTGCTCTGCTGGAGAAAGTGCGCCTGGATAGCCAAGGCGCCGATCGGCTGTTGAGCGTTGACGACGCGCAGATCTTGACGGTGGGGGAAGGCACGGCGCATGACGCGGCGGCGTTGACGCTGGCCAAGGCCTTGCGCGGCAGCGGTCTGTTCCTGGAGGACGCGCTGCCTGAGCCAGCCGCGACCCGTCTCCTGGGCGTGCAGCGGAACCTGGTTCAGCACTCGCTGGATGCCGACGATCTTGCCCAGGCGCGTATCGCGCTGGAAGCCCTGTTGGCGCGGCCCGAGAATCGGGTGGATACCGCGTCGGACGCGTTGCGGGGCCGCTTCTTCGAAAAACTGGATCTGGATATCCAGACACTGATTGCCGGCAAGGATTTCACGGGCGCCCAAAAGCGTATCGACCAGTACAAGCGCGATGATGAGCAGGAAAGGGTGGTTGTTCTGACGGCCGAGCGGGTCCGCGAGCTGCATGGTCAGGTGACCACGGCCAGGACCGCAGAGACCGAGCGGCAGCGGCTGTCTGTGCAGGCCCAAGCCAGCGCAGACAGTTCGGACGACGACGCGGGCGAGATGGGATCGCTGTGGTGATGAGCGATCGACGCAGCCTAGCCGCCCAGCGCGGCCAGGTTCAACACATGGCTATGCCCGATCCACACGGCGCAGTCGCGGTGGTCGCGCAGTGACTGGCCGGTGTTGGGGTGCAGGAACACGTCCAGCGCGCCGTGGTTCAGCGTCAGCCACGTCATCACCTGATGCAGCGCGGGCGGCGCGAACGCGATCTGGTAGCTCCATAGCGGATGCGGGCCGACCGGGCGTTCATGGAAGCGGCCCATGTCGACCGTGTCGCCGAAGTGCGCGATGACCTGTTCGCGCAGGGCCCAGGCCGCGTCGCGGCTGTCGGCGTTGAAATAGACGTGGGCGTGCCAGCTGTCGACGAGTTCGGGGTTCAGGGTCATGGTGTCAGCCTCCGGCGCGTTTGGCGCGGTGGCCCAGTTTGTTGAGTGCGTCCAGGATGCGGTCGCAGTGGTCGCCCTGGACTTCGATGATGCCGTCCTTGACGGTGCCGCCCGAGCCGCAGGCGGTGCGCAATTGCTTGCCCAGCGCGGCGAGCGCATCGGCGTCCAGCGGCAGGCCTTTCACCACGGTCACGGCCTTGCCGCCGCGGCCCTTGGTTTCCCGCATGACGCGCACGCCGCCGGGGGCCGGGGCAGGGCGCGCTGGCGCCTGGCATTGACAATCGGCAAGCGGGCGCCGGCAATCCGGGCACATCCGGCCGCCGTCGGTGGAATAGACGAGTCCGCCTTTGGAGCTGTTCTTCATAGGGGCGTATCAGAAATTTGCAGAAGACGATTACACCGAATATCAGGAGTCGGCTGCACTGCTGGATTGCAAGGCAGCGTAGCATTCTCATGCGAGACATCCTTCTGGCGGGGACAGTCTAGAAGGCCTCGGCCAGAAGGATGCCGCTTCTCGTAAGGTGGTACAGGCTGGACTGAGGTTGAAGGCTGAGAGCTTCGCGTTCAACCAAGCCGTTGACCGCAAGTGCTTGCAGTCCTTGCGAGATCGCCCGCGGCGTGGCGATCACTAGTGCTTTGGCGAGTGCGTTGAATCGAACATGGCCTAGTCCAATGGCGCAAACCAGAGGTAGCCCCCAGCGTGTGAGAGCGCCTGGCGACAGCCCGAGTTGATTCTGCACGACCAAGAGACTTGCAGCCCGTCCTGCGAGACGCGTGCCTTCGGCTGTCAGCACGTACTCGGGACGCAGCGGATGGCCATGCCCGGGGTTGCGCATCAACCACCCGGCGGCGGTTGCGCCGTCAAGCGCCCGGACCAGACTATCGCGTGGCAATCCCAGCCTATGTCGAAGCTCGACGAAACGAGCGCCGCGCCGTGGGGCAAGATCGGCAAGCAACGGTACTGCCCAACGGCTTCGGCCCAGGGCGATGAGATCGTCAAGCGATAGTGTTGACTGCATTGGCTATTAACTATACATTATGGACCACTTGAGCCACTGGAGAAATTGATGACCCTTGCTTACCTTCCCGAACTTACAGCATCAATGGGCGTAACCGACATGAATGCGTCACTCTCCTGGTACTGCGATGTTCTCGGCTTCAGCTTGTTGAATCGGGTCGACGAGATTGGCTGGGCCGAACTGTCAACTGGCGTTCCTGGCGTCACCCTCGGCTTGTCCCAGAATGAGAAAGTAGCCGTCGGTGGTGGTGCCACTAATGTCTGGGGAGTCAAGGACATCGATGAAGCCAAGGCGCATCTTGATGCACATGGGGTCAAGCAGGACGGTGATATACAGCACGTTCCAGGGATGGTCAAGCTCATCACGTTCTACGACCCGGATGGCAACGCGATGATGTTCGCTCAAACTCTCACAGCCGAAGACTGACGCGCGCGAATAGCGTTGCTTTCGTGGTGCCTAATAAGCCCAATTCTCGCGAGGTGTCCGCCGACGCGCCGACCGACTTCATCAAGTCGCGCAGGCAGAAGCTGGTGATGACCGACACCGGCATGGAGCGGCGCTATTACGAGCTGCGCGCATTGTCAGAACTGAGGAACGCGCTGCGCTCTGGCGACATTTGGGTGCGAGGCTCCCGGCAGTTCAAGGACCTCGAGGAATACTCGGTGTCGCCCGAGAAATCCGTCAGCCTCAAGTAGGCCAGCGAATTGCCGCTGGCCGTGGTCACCGACTGCAACCAGCTTAGGGTACGATTTTTTTCGTTTTCTGAGACGCCCCCGTCATGGTGTTGCGCGGTGTTGCGGGTTCAAGCGGCCATTGTGCCGCACCGCCTACTCATCAAAGCCGCGCGGGCCCAGGGTTTCGGTCAGGTAATCGATGAACGACTTGATGCGCGACGAGATCGCGGTGTTGCGGTAGTAGACCGCGTTGATCGGCTGGCGCACGTCCAGCGTCTGGCGCGCAAACAGCTGCTGCAAGGCGCCTGACTGGCGGTCGGCGCGAGTCATGAAGTCGGACAGGCAGACGATGCCGGCGCCGTGCAGCGCCAGTTGCCGCAGGGTTTCGCCGCTGTGCGAGCGGATGGCGGGCTGGATGTGCAAGGGTTCGCCGGTGCTGTCGGCCAGGGGCCATTGGTTCAGTGCTTCCAGCTGCGAGAAGCCCAGCAGCGTGTGGGCCTGCAGGTCGTCGATGCGCTTGGGCGTACCGTGCGCGGCCAGGTAGGCGGGGCCGGCCAGCACCCGCACGCGGCTGCGGCCGATGGGCACCGCGTGCAGCGACGAATCCTTCAGGCTGCCGATGCGCAGCGCCAGGTCGGTACGGCGTTCGAGCAGGTCGATGTTGCCTTCGTTGCTGTTCAGTTCCAGTTCGACCTTGGGATAGCGCGCACGGTAGCCCGGCACCAGCGGCACGATGACGTGCAGCATGAAGGGCGAGGCCGCATCGACGCGCAGGCGGCCGGCCGGCTGGTTGCGGCGCGCGGTCATCAGTTCTTCGGTTTCCTCGACGGCGGCGATGATCTTCCTGGCCTGCTCCAGGTAGGCGCGGCCCTCTTCGGTCAGTTCCAGCCGGCGGGTGGTGCGGCGCATCAGCGTGGTCTGCAGCTTTTCCTCCAGGCGGCTCATGGTGCGGCTGGTGGCGGAAATGGTCTGCTGCAGCGCATCGGCGGCGGCGGTGATCGAGCCGCTGTCCACGATGGCGATAAAGACCTGCATTTCGTCGAGTGTCGTCTTCATATTTGACGTTATATCAAAAGTATTTCGCCGATACAGGGCTTATTCCGCAAGTATCGCGCAGGCACACTGAACCCATTCCAACACTTATCCGGAGTTTTTACATGAGCATTCCGTCTTTTGGCGTGGGTACCTTCCGCCTGCAGGGCCAGGTCGTCATCGATTCGGTGCGCAACGCGCTGGACGTGGGCTACCGCGCCGTCGATACCGCCCAGATCTATGAAAACGAAGCCGAGGTCGGCCAGGCCATCGAGGCCAGCGGCGTGGCCCGCGGCGACCTGTTCCTGACCACCAAGATCTGGGTGCCCAACTATAGCCGCGCGAAACTGGTGCCCAGCCTGAAGGAAAGCCTGGCCAAGCTGCGCACCGACTACGTCGACCTGACCCTGATCCATTGGCCCGCGCCCGGCAACGGCGTGCCCGTGGCCGAATTCATGGCCGCGCTGGCCGACGCCCGCGAACAGGGCCTGACGCGCCAGATCGGCATTTCAAACTTCCCCATCGCCGAAACCCGCGAGGCCATCGCCGCGGTGGGCAAGGACGCCATCGCCACCAACCAGATCGAACTGAGCCCGTACCTGCAAAGCCCCACGCTGGTGAGCTTCCTGCAGGAGCAGGGCATCCACATTACCTCGTACATGACCCTGGCCTACGGCAAGGTGCTCAAGGACCCGGTGATCGGCCAGATCGCGCAGCGCCACAACGCCACGCCGGCCCAGGTGGCCCTGGCCTGGGCGTTGCAGCGCGGCTTTGCCGTGATTCCGTCGTCGACCAAGCGCGACAACCTGGCCAGCAACCTGCTGGCCCGCGACCTGCGCCTGACCGAGGACGACATGGCGCAGATCGCCGCGCTGGATCGCAACGGCCGCGAAGTCAGCCCCGACGGCCTGGCCGCCGCCTGGGATTGATATCCGCCACGATCGAACCCCCGCGTCCGCGGGCCTGGCCCCGGACGCGGCACGCAAGGAGCAACGCATCATGAAGCTATTCATCACAGGCGCCAGCGGTTTCATCGGCGGCGCCGTCGCGGCCTCGATGGCCCGCGCCGGCCATCAGGTCCGCGGCCTGATCCGCAACCCGGACCGTGCGGACGAACTGCGCCGATTCGGCATCGAACCCGTGCTGGGCACGCTGGACGACGCCGCACTGCTCAAGGCCGAAGCGCAGGCCGCCGACGCCGTCATCAACGCGGCCAGCAGCGACCACCGCGGCGCGGTCGAAGCGCTGCTGGCCGGACTGGCCGGCAGCGGCAAGGCGTTCATCCACACCAGCGGCAGCAGCCTGGTCAGCGACGATGCGCTGGGCGAGCCGGGGGACGCGGTGTTCGACGAAACCACGCCGGTCGAACCGGTGCCCGGCAAGGTGGCGCGCATTGCCATCAACGACCTGATCCTGGGCGCCGCGCCCGGCGTGCGCAGCGTGGTGCTGTGCCACAGCCTGATCTACGGGTCCACCGATGCGCCGCGCGCGCAGAGCGTGCAGATTCCGCCGCTGGTGGCGCAGGCCCGCGAAAGCGGTATCGCGCGCCACGTGGGCCGGGGCCTGAACCGCTGGTCCAACGTGCACATTGCGGACGTGGCCGAGCTGTATCACCTGGCGCTGGCCCAGGCGCCAGCGGGCAGCTTCTATTTTGTCGAGAACGGCGAAACGGCCTTTGTCGACCTGGTGGGCGCCATTGCCCAGGCCCTGAAGCTGGGGCCGGCCCAGGCGTGGGACCCCGTTCAGGCGGTGGCGTACTGGGGGCAGGACCTGGGCGCCTACGCACTGGGGTCCAACAGCCGGGTCCGGTCGGGCAAGGCGCGCCGCGAACTGGGCTGGGCGCCGCGCCACGGCGACGTGATCGCCTGGGTGCGCGACGCCATCGCGTAAGGCAGGGCGCGCCCCATGCCTGGCGCTGCGGCCGTCCACGGGATGGCCCAACGGCCGGCCGCCGTCAGCAAAACGCCAACCGAGTTGCGGTAAGGTAACCGTTCCCCTTCAGTGACACCGCACGGAGCAGAACTTGAAATACCGCAAACTCGGCCGTACCGACCTGGACGTCAGCCTGATCGGCCTGGGCACCATGACCTGGGGCGAGCAGAATACCGAGGCCGAAGCCCACCAGCAGCTGGACTACGCGCTGGAGCGCGGCATCAACCTGGTCGACGTGGCCGAGATGTATCCCGTGCCGCCCAAGCCCGAAACCCAGGGCCTGACCGAAACCTATATCGGCACCTGGCTGGCGCGCAGCAAGCGCCGCCAGGACATCGTGCTGGCCAGCAAGGTGGCCGGCCCGGTGCGCGACCCCAAGCGCCCCGGCCACATCCGCGACGGCAAGACCTTCCTGGACCGCAAGAACCTGACCGAAGCGCTGGACGCCAGCCTGAAGCGCCTGCAGACGGACTACCTGGACCTGTACCAGCTGCATTGGCCCGACCGCACCACCGCTACCTTCGGCCAGCTGTCGTACCCGTGGGTCAAGGACGACCACACCGTGCCGATCGAAGAAACCCTGTCTGTCCTGCAGGATTTCGTGCGCGCCGGCAAGGTGCGCCACGTGGGCGTGTCCAACGAAACGCCGTGGGGCGTGTCGCAATTCCTGAAGGCATCCGACAACCTGGGCCTGCCGCGCATCGCGTCCATTCAAAACGCCTACAGCCTGCTCAACCGCGTGTATGAAATCGGCCTGTCCGAATTCACCCACCACGAAGGCGTGGGCCTGTTGGCCTATTCGCCGCTGGCGATGGGCATGCTGTGCGGCAAGTACCTGGACGGCGCCCGTCCGGCCAATGCGCGCCTGACGCTGTACACGCGCTTTACGCGCTACAGCAACCCGCAGGCCGAGGCCGCCACCCGCGAATACGTCGAACTGGCGCGCCAGCACGGCGTGTCGCCCACGCACCTGGCCCTGGCCTGGGTCAACCAGCGCCCGTTCGTCACCAGCAACCTGATCGGCGCCACCAACCTGGATCAATTGAAGGAAAATATCGACAGCGTCGACGTGGAACTGTCCGCCGACGTGCTCAAGGCCATTGACCAGATCCACGTGCGCCACCCGAATCCGGCGCCCTGATCCCGCCGTGCGGGAACAAGGACACGCATGCGCAATCTCGACTTCAGTTCCTGGCAAGCCGTGCTGTCCACCCTGTTGGGGCTGGCGGTCATCACCCTGATCGGGGTGGGGATCCGCCTGCTGGTCATGCAGACCATCCAGCAGCGCCGCGAACGCGAGAACCGCCAGATCAACGAGCGCCTGCGCACGTTGATCGCGGCCTACAAGACGCTGGGCGGCTCGTTCACCGGCAACCTGGCGGTGGACCCGACCCATCTGCGCGACCTGCGCCGCGGCGCGCCCGTGGCGCAGGCGGACCTGGATGCCGATCCTGACGGGATCGACGCGCCCGGGGCCGACCTCTCGGGCGGCGATCTGCCTGGCGGCGAGCGCCGCAGACGCGTGCGCGACGCGGTCGAGGCCGCGCTGTCCGACATCATCCTGCTGGGCACCGAAGAACAGGTGCGGCTGGCGGCGCGCGCCGCGTCGGACCTGACGGCCGGACGCAGCATCCAGACGGCCGAACTGGTGATTTCGCTGCGCGACTTCATCCGGGGCGTGCTGGATCTGGAACCCGTGCCGGTGGGGCTTGAGATTCCCCGGCAAGGTCCGACCCGGCCCGCAGGCACGCGCGGCAAAAGCGAAGGCAATGCCCGCGGCGAGGCGCGCGGGGGCGGCAAGGGCGGCGGCGCAGGGGCCGGTGGCGGGGCCGCGGCCGGCATGGGCGTGGGGATGGGGCTGGGTGCAGGGCGCACGGCCGAGGCGTCACACGAAGCCGTTGATCCCGTCGATCCGCTGGATCCCCACGGCGCGCGTCAGTAGACGTCCCGCACGTACCGTTTGTCCGTCGCCATCTGCGCCACATAGGCCGCGGCGGCATCGGCGTCCAGGCCGCCTTGTTCCGCCACCACCTGCCGCAGCGCGGCGTCCACGTCCTTGGCCATGCGGCTGGCATCGCCGCACACGTAGAAGTGTGCGCCCGCGTCCAACCAGGCCCACAACTGCGCGCCATGTTCGCGCATGCGGTCCTGCACGTAGACCTTGGCGGCCTGGTCGCGTGAGAATGCCAGGTCCAGCCGGGTGAGCAGGCCCTGGCCCTGCAACGTCTGCAATTCCTCGCGGTAGTAGAAATCGCTGGCCGCATGCTGCTCGCCGAAGAACAGCCAGTTGCGGCCCCGGTCGCCACGCGCCTGGCGCTCTTGCAGAAATGCGCGAAACGGCGCGACGCCCGTGCCCGGGCCCACCATGATCATCGGCGTATCGCTGCCCTGCGGCGGGCGGAAGTGACGCGTGGGCTGCACGAAGACGGGCACATCCACGTTGCCTGCGCGGTCGGCCAGGAAGGTGGACGACACCCCCTTGCGGGTGCGCCGGCCGTTGTCGTAGCGCACCGCCGAGACGGTCAGGTGGACTTGCCCGGGATGCGCCTTGGGGCTGGACGAAATGGAATACAGCCGCGGCTGCAGGCGCTTGAGCACACCCAGCCATTCGTGGGCGGACAGCATTGCCGGGTAGGCATGCAGCACGTCGGCCAGCTGCTTGCCCCAGAGCCATTGCTGCAGGTCCGCGCGATGCGCCGCGTCCAGCAACTGCCGCAGGCCCGGGTCGCGGGTGCGCTCGGCGATCAACGCCAGCGCAGCGGGCGCGGGCCGCGCAATCTCGTAATGCTGGGCCCAGGCCTGGGCCAGCGGCATGTCGCCAACGCCCGGCACCGTCACCAGGGTGTCGGGCGGCAGGCGGGTCTGCGCCAGCAGCTCCAGCACCAGTTCCGGGCAGTTTTCGGGCCACACGCCCAGCGCGTCGCCGGCCTCGTAGGCCAGGCCGGTCGCGCCGATATCCAGCGCGAAGGCGCGCGTGTCCTTGGCGCCGCCGGGGGTGTTCAGGCGCAGGTTCTGGACCAGGCGGGCCAGGGCGGGGCGGGTTTTGGAGGGGGCCGACGATGACGGCTCGGCGTTGCCCGGCGCGGCGGCAGAGGGCCAGTCATCCTCGGCCGCCAACGCGTCGGCCATGGCGTCGGGTAGCACGGGATGCGCAGGCTGGCTGCCCTCTGCTGCGCGTATGGCGGTCACCACGTCGGCCAGCCAGGCCTCGGCCGGCGCCTGGAAATCCGTATCGCAATCGACCCGCGCCAGCAGTGGCTGTGCGCCCAGCGCTTGCAGCCGTGCATCCAGCTTGCGGCCGTGGCCGCAGAACGCGGCGTAGTTGCTGTCGCCCAGCGCCAGCACCGCGTAACGCACCGATGCCAGCGACGGCGCATCGGCGCTTGAAAGCGCGCGCCACAGGTCCTGCCCGTTGTCCGGCGCGTCGCCATCGCCGAAGGTGCTGCTGATCAGCAGCAGGTAGGGGTTGCGCGTCAGTGCGTCCGTCGTCACATCGGCCATGCAGGCCGTGCGCAACTGAAAGCCGGCCTCGACCAGGGCATTGGCATGCTGTTCCACCAAGGCTTCGGCGTTGCCGGTCTGCGAGGCCCATAGCAGCGTCACACGGGGACGCGGGCCGACGATGTGGACGGCACCGACGGCCAACGCCTCGGTGTCGGCCAAGGCGGCGTCGGCCGCATCGCTCCGCGCCACGGCCTTGGGCTTGGCGGCCCCCACCCGGCACAGCGCCACCGCACAGCATTTCAGCTCGGGCTGTTGCGACACCGGGTCGATGGCGTCGTGAGTCACCGCGTTGATGCACAGGTCGTCGCCGTACACGTCGTTCCAGTGCATGGGGGCAAAGCACTGCCCTGGCTGCACCCGGTCGGTGATCGTGGCCGGCAGCACCGCGCGGCCACGGCGGGAACGCACCTCGACGCTGTCGCCCGCGCCGATGCCCAGGGCCTGGGCGTCGTCGGGGTGAATTTCGATGAAGGGCCCGGGATTGAGCTTGTTCAGCATCGGCACCTTGCCCGTCTTGGTCAGCGTGTGCCACTGATGCTGCACGCGCCCGGTGTTCAGCATCAAGGGGTACTCGGCATCGGGCAGTTCGGCCGGGTCGACGTGCGGCCGCGCGAAGAACTGCGCCCGGCCGTTGGCGGTGGCGAACGCCAGGCGCGGGCGGGTGCCGTCCGCGTCGTCACGCAGCGTCTGGCTGACGCCATCGTTCAGGTAGCGGATCGGGTTGCGCGCGGGGCCTTCGGGGCGCGCACAGGGCCATTGCAGCGGGGTGTCGCGCAGCCGCGCATGGCTGGCGCCGCGCAGGTCGTAGCCGGTGGCGGGGTTGAAGAAGCCGGTGATTTCCTCGAACACTTCGGCCGCGCTGGCATAGGTGAAGGCGTGGCCGTAGCCCATCTCGCAGGCGATGTCGGCAATGAGGCGCCAGTCGGGCAGGGCATCGCCCGGGGGCGGCACCGCCTGCGGCATCAGCGTCAGGGTGCGTTCGGAATTGATCATCACGCCGTCGGCCTCGGCCCACAGCGCGCCGGGCAGCAGGACGTCGGCGTAGCGGTTGGTCTCGGTGTCGAGGTAGGCGTCCTGCGTGATCACCAGTTCGGCTGCGCGCAGGCCCGCCACCACGGTCTGGCGGTTGGCGACGCTGGCGACCGGGTTGGTGCAGATGATCCAGCAGGCCTTGATCTCGCCCTGCGCCATGCGCTGGAACAGATCGATGGTGCCTTTGCCCAGGCGCGTGTGCAGCGTGCCGGCCGGCACGCCCCAGCGCTGTTCGACAAAGGCGCGGTCGTCGGCGGACAGCAAGGTGCGCTGGCCCGGCAGGCCCGGCCCCATGTAGCCCATTTCGCGTCCGCCCATGGCATTGGGCTGGCCGGTCAGCGAAAACGGGCCGCTGCCCGGACGGCAGATCGCGCCGGTGGCCAGGTGCAGGTTGCACAGCGCGTTGGTGTTCCAGGTGCCGTGGGTGCTCTGGTTCAGGCCCATGGTCCAGCAGCTCATCCATTCCCGCGCCGCGCCGATCCATTCGGCCGCCTGGCGCAGTTGCGCCGCGGGCAGGCCGGTGATGGCCTCGACCCGCTCGGGGGCATAGTCCGCCAGGAAGGCGGGCATGGCGTCCCAGCCGTCGGTATGCGCGGCGATGAAGGCGGCGTCGGTCTGGCCTGCCTGGTGCAGCAGGTGCAGCAGGCCATTGAGCAGGGCCAGGTCGGTGCCGGGGCGGATGGCCAGGTGCAGCCCGGCCTTCTCGGCCGTGGCGGTGCGGCGCGGGTCCACCACGATCAGGCGCGCGCCGGCCTTCACGCGGTCCATCATGCGCAGGTACAGGATGGGATGGCAGTCGGCCATGTTGGCGCCGATGACCAGGAACAGGTCGGCGCGGTCGATGTCCTGATACGCGCCCGGCGGCCCGTCCGCACCCAATGACAGCTTGTAGCCGCTGCCGGCGCTGGCCATGCACAGACGCGAATTCGATTCGATATTGTTGGTGCCGATGAACCCCTTGGCCAGCTTGTTGGCCAGGTACTGCGCTTCGATCGACATCTGCCCCGACACATACAGCGACACCGCGTCCGGGCCATGGGTATCGATGACGGTGCGCAGCCGCCGGGCGGTGTCCTGCACGGTCTCGCGCAAGGGGCGCGGCACCGGGTCCTGGCCGCGTTGCCATCGCGCATAGGCGTGTTCCAGCCGTCCCGACTGGCGCAGTGCCACGTGAGCCGACGCGCCTTTGGTGCACAGGCGGCCGGCATTGCTGGGATGCTCGCGGTGGCCGGTGATCTTCACCACCTGTTCGCCCTCGACGTGCAAGGTCATGCCGCAGCCCACGCCGCAATAGGGGCAGACGGTATCCACGGTGCGCGGGTTGCCGCTCATGCTCGCTTCCAAAAAAAAAGCGCCCTGCCGGTGCGGCCGCGGGGCCGGACGGGCAGGGCGCCATTGCCCTGGTGCCCGGCGTTGCCGGGTCGATACGGCATTCGATGCAAGTTCCATGCCAGTGGGGTTTCGCCTGGAGGCCCGGGCGCGCTGCGCGCAGGGCGGTGCGCGGCTGCACCGCGATGGTGCGTGAGCGCACCTTTTTGGGGGCGTGCGCAGCGGTGCGGGCAGCGGCGCGCGCAGCGACGCAGAGGGACCCAAGCGGGCGCCGTGCCGATGGCACGCTTATTGCTTTGAAACCCATACCGGGCCCGAGTCCGGCCAGACAACGCATGCAGTGCAGGCAACGGCGCCCGGACCCTCCAGTCCTGGGCGCCGTTTGTCTTTTCAAAACCCAAACGGCAGCCGACACACCATGAGCACAGCGACTTCCTCGAATTCCATGCAGACCCTGATCGTCATCGGCAACGGCATGGTCGGCCACCACTGCGTCGAGCAGCTGGTGGAACGCGGCGCGCTCGCACGCTGGCGCATCGTGGTGTTCGGCGAAGAGACCCGCCGCGCCTACGACCGCGTGCATCTGTCGGAATACATCGGCGGACGCGATGCCGAATCCATGGCGATGGGCGAGGCTGCCTTCTACGAACAGCCGGGCCTGACGCTGCGCCTGGGCACGTCGGTGCTGCGCATCGACCGCCAGCAGCGCCAGGTGGTCACGGCAGATGGCAGCCTTCACTACGACAAGCTGGTGCTGGCCACGGGCTCGTACCCCTTCGTGCCGCCGATCGCGGGCGCCGAGGGCGCCTCAAAGCTGGTCTACCGCACGCTGGACGACCTGGACCGCATCCGCGAGGCGGCCGATGGCGCGCGCCGTGGCGTGGTGGTGGGCGGCGGCCTGCTGGGGCTGGAAGCGGCCAACGCGCTGAAGTCGCTGGGGCTGGAGGCGCACGTGGTGGAATTCGCGCCGCGCCTGATGCCGGTGCAGCTGGATGAAGCCGGCGGCGCGGCGCTCAAGGCGCGCATCGAAGCGCTGGGCGTGGGCGTGCACCTGTCGCGCGCCACCCAGGAAATCAAGGACGGCACGCAGTACCGCTATCGCATGCGTTTTGCCGAAGGCGCGCCGCTGGAAACGGATCTGATCGTGTTTTCGGCCGGCATCCGGCCGCAGGATGCGCTGGCGCGCCACGCGGGCCTGGCGGTGGCCGAACGCGGCGGCATCGCGGTGGACGGCCAATGCCGCAGCAGCGACCCGCACATCTACGCCATCGGCGAATGCGCGGCCGTGAACGGCGCCATCTTCGGCCTGGTGGCGCCGGGCTACCAGATGGCGCGCACCGCGGCGGCGGACCTGTGCGGCGACGATGCCGCGGCCTTCCAGGGCGCCGACATGTCCACCAAGCTCAAGCTGCTGGGCGTGGACGTGGGCTCGATCGGCGACGCGCACGGCGTGACGCCGGGTGCGCGCAGCTACCGTTATATCGACGAGGCCGGCGCGTCGTACCGCCGCCTGGTGGTGTCCGAAGACGGCAAGCGCGTGCTGGGCGCCGTGCTGGTGGGCGACAACAGCTACTACGACACGCTGCTGCAGTACGCACAGAACGGCATCGCCCCGCCCAAGGACCCGGCCAGCCTGATCCTGCCCCTGGGCCAGGGCGCGCCCGCGCTGGGCGTGGATGCGTTGCCCCTGGCCGCCACCGTCTGTTCGTGCCACAACGTCAGCAAGGGCGCAATCTGCGACGCGCTGGATGCCGGCTGTTCGGACCTGGGCGGCGTCAAGGCCTGCACCAAGGCGGCTACCGGTTGTGGCGGCTGCTCGGCCTTGCTCAAGCAAGTGGTGGAGCACGAGCTTGCGCGTCGCGGCGTGGCGGTGGACAAGAGCCTGTGCGAACACTTCGCCCATACCCGCCAGGAGCTGTACGCCATCGTGCGGGTGCAGGGCATCGAGTCGTTCGAGGAACTGCTGGCGCGCCACGGCCGTGGCCACGTCGGCTGCGACCTGTGCAAGCCGACGGTAGCGTCGATCCTGGCCTCGTGCTGGAACCGGCCGATCCAGGACCCGCATCTGGTGCCGCTGCAGGACACCAACGATACCTTCATGGCCAACATGCAGAAGAACGGCACCTATTCCGTGGTGCCGCGCATCCCGGGCGGCGAGGTCACGCCTGACGGCCTGATCGCCATCGGCGCCGTGGCCAAGAAGTACCAGCTGTACACCAAGATCACCGGCGGCCAGCGCATCGACCTGTTCGGCGCGCAGCTGCACGAGCTGCCCGACATCTGGGCCGAGCTGATCGCCGCCGGCTTCGAAACCGGCCACGCCTACGGCAAGTCGACTCGCACCGTGAAGTCGTGCGTGGGCAGTACCTGGTGCCGCTACGGCGTGCAGGACAGCGTGGCCATGGCGCTGCGCATCGAAGACCGCTACAAGGGCCTGCGCGCACCGCACAAGCTCAAGTTCGCGGTGTCCGGCTGCACCCGCGAATGCGCCGAGGCGCAAAGCAAGGACATCGGCGTCATCGCCACCGAGAACGGCTGGAACCTGTACGTGTGCGGCAACGGCGGCATGCGTCCGCGCCACGCCGAACTGTTCGCGCAGGACCTGGACGACGCCACCCTGATCCGCTACATCGACCGCCTGCTGATGTTCTACATCCGCACCGCCGACAAGCTGCAACGCACCTCGGTGTGGCGCGAGTCGCTCGAAGGCGGGCTGGACTACCTGAAAGCGGTCGTCATCGACGACAGCCTGGGCCTGGGCGCCGAACTCGAAGCGCAGATGCAGGCCGTGGTGGACCGCTACGAATGCGAATGGGCCAACGCGCTGTCCGACCCGGAAAAGCTCAAGCGCTTTCGCACCTTCGTCAACCGCGCGGGGGGCGATCCCGATATCCGCTTCGTGCAGGAGCGCGGCCAGCCGCGCCCCGCGCCCATGGCGCTGGACGCCGCCGAGCGTCCACGCGTCATTCCCATCAACGAGGAGATCGCCTGATGCCCCCGCAAACCGCTGTCCGCGCGGCTGTGCCGACCCTTGACACGTCCGCGGTGCCGACCCTTGACGACGCCGCATGGAAACCCGCCTGCACGCGCCGCGACCTGGTTGCCCAGTCCGGCGTCGTGGCGCTGGTCGATGGCTGCCAGGTGGCCGTGTTCTACCTGCCCGATGCCGATGGCCCGACCCTGTACGCCATCGACAACCGCGACCCGAAGTCCGGCGCCAACGTGATCGGCCGCGGCATCGTGGGCCACCTGGGCGGCGAACTGGTGGTGGCCTCGCCGCTGTACAAGCAGCACTTTCGCCTGCGCGACGGGGCCTGCGTGGAATACCCCGACCAGTCGCTGCGCGCCTGGCCGGCGCGCTTCAACGGCGACGCGGTGGAAGTCGCGCCGCCTGCGGCGGCATGAAACGATGGGTTCCTACGCCATGCCCCCCACGCTGCGCTTTCTGCTTGCCGCCCGCCGCAGCGAACTGCACGGGCTGGAAACGCTGGCCAGCACCTGTGAGCTGGCCACGCGCGTCAGCAAGCTGGCGCACGTGCTGCAAAAGGAACGCGGCTGCTCCAACCTGTATCTGTGCGGGGGCCAGGATACGCTGCGCCAGACGCTGGCAGGGTTGAGTTCGGACGCCTCTGCCGTCGAAGAAGAGGTGCGCCGCTTTCTCGACCGGCTCGAACCCGACGTGACGCGCAGCGCCGGCAAGGCACGGCTGCTGAATTGCGTGGCCTATGCGCTGTATCGCCTGGACGAACTGCCGCGCCTGCGCGGCCGCATCCGCGACCGGCGGGTGGTGGCCGAGGAAGCCGGCGCGGCCTTCACGAAGTTGATCGCCAGCCTGTTCGCGCTGGTTTTCGAGGCCGCCGATTCGTCGCTGGACGCGGGCGTGACGCAGTTGCTGGTGGCGCTGCTGAACTTCATGCAGGGCAAGGAACTGTGCGGCCAGGAAAGGGCGCACGGCGTCATGGGCTACACCGCGGGCTTTTTCACCGAGCCGCAAAAGGCCCGCCTGCTGGAACTCGCCGACCTGCAAAAGCGCTGTTTCGACGGCTTTGCGCAATGCGCCGCACCCGATGCCCTGGCGGCCTGGGAACAACTGGCGCCCGGCGCCGGCCAGGTACAGCGCCTGCGCGACATGGTGCTGCGCACGTCGGACGCCGCCCGCGTGGACGCGGGCCTGGCCGAGGTGTGGTTCGGCGTCTGCACCGAACGCATCGACGCCATGCGCGCGGTGGAAAGCCTGCTGGCTGAAGCGCTGACGCTGCAATGCCACCGGCGTATCGTCGAGACGCGCGCCGAACTCGACAACCATCGCCTGCTGCTGAACCGCTTCGCCGATCAGGCGCGCGATGATGCGCCCGCCATGCTGTTCAAGCTGCAAGGCCGCATCCTGGACGTGCCGCCCGAAGACGGCGTGGGCGAGGAAATGGAACGGTCCATCCTGGACCTGATGCGCGAACAGGCACTGCGCCTGCGGCAATCGGACGATGCGCTGGCGCTGGCGCGCGGCGCGCTGGAAGAGCGCAAGCGGGTGGAACGCGCCAAGTGGCTGCTGGTCAGCCGCTATGGCGTCAGCGAGCAGGCCGCGCACGACCGCTTGCAGCGCGCCGCGATGGACCAGCGGCGGTCGCTGGACGAGATCGCGCGGCAGGTGCTGATCGAACTGGAGGCGGCGTCTTGATGGGTTGATCCGTCAGCGCGCCGGCACCTCCCACAACGCGTCCGGCAGGAAGCCTTCCTGTTCGCCCTTCTTGGCATAGCCCAGCGGATTGGCGATGACGCGGCAGCCGTCCTTCACGTAGTCCAGCGCGCAGTGCAGGTGGCCGTGCATCCACACGTCGGTCAGCGGCAAGAGCGCATCCAACGCATTGCAGAATCCCGCCGTGCCGGGCGTGACGCCATAGCGCGGGTCGGCGCTGGCCAGGGACGGCGCGAAGTGGGTGATGGCCAGCGTCGGGCCATCGAAGGGCGTGCGCAGCGCGTCTTCCAGCCAGGCCTGACAGGCCAGGCCCTGCTCGCGCATCTGCTCGGCCATGAAGGGCGCGCCGTGGCGCCGCATCTGCGCCTTTTCCAGGTAGAAGTCCGCCGCGCGAAACGCCTTGCCGCGCTTGTTCAGCGCCTGCGTCAGCGTGTCGCCGGGGGCGGCCAGCGCGTCGAAGTCGGTCCAGAGCGTGGTGCCCACCAGCCGCACGCCGTCGATCACCCGGGTCTCGCGTTCCAGCCACTGGATGTCCAGCGCATGGCACAGCGCCTGCAGGCGGTCATGGGTCTCGTCGAAATCCAGGTTGTCGTATTCGTGGTTGCCCGGCACATAGACCACCGGCGTCGGCCAGCCGTTGCGCGGCGAATAGGTGCCCAGGCCGAAGTCGTCAGTGGTCAGCCTGGACCGCTGCTGATAGGAACCGATGTCGCCCGCCAGCACCAGCAGGTCGGCCCCCGGGGTGGGGGACGCAACAAACGTGGGGTTGTTCTCCAGGTGCAGATCGGACAGCAATTGAATTTTCATGGGCCGGGGGCTTGTTTTGGTTGCGACACGCAAGTATATTGGTTGCGACCCGCAACTTCAGGACGCGCCATCATGGATGTTATCGACTTTCCCGCCCGATCCCGTGACCAGACCATCCGCGACCTGCGGGAATTCTCCCGCAAGCTGGTGCGCGAGCTGGGTTTCATGCGCGCGTCGCTGGCCGACAGCGACCTGGCGCCGTCCGCCGTGCACGCCATCATCGAGATCGGCCTGCAACCCGGCATCCAGGCGCGCGACCTGGCGCTGATCCTGCGGCTGGACAAATCCAACACCAGCCGCCAGGTGGCCAAGCTGGAAGCGGCCGGCCTGGTCAGCCGCGAAACCGACAGCGGCGACGCCCGCGCCTCGCGCCTGTCGCTGACCCCGGCCGGGGTCGAGCTGCGCAAGCGCATCGACCAGTTCGCCACCGACCAGGTGTCCAAGGCGCTGCGCCAGCTGGCGCCGCACGACCAGGAAGCGCTGATCCGCTACCTGTCGCTGTATGCCGACGCGCTGGCCCGCGAGAACCCCAACACCCGCGCCGCCCAGGCCGCCGAGGCCATCGACGCGCAGATCCAGGAAGGCTACGCGCCCGGCTGCATCGGCGACGTGGCCAGCCTGCATGCCCGCTACTACGCGCAGGCCGCCGGCTTCGGCGTGGTGTTCGAACGCCTGGTGGCCACGGGGCTGGCCGCCTTCGCCGAAGCGCTGCCCGCGCCCGGCAAGAACCTGTGGCGCTACACCGACGGCACCCGCACGCTGGCCTCGATCGCCATCGACAGCGACCCGGCCGCGCGCACCGCGCACCTGCGCTGGTTCATCGTCGACGAATCGCTGCGCGGCATGGGCGTGGGGCGTGCGTTGCTGGCGCGCGCGCTGCGTTTTGCCGACACGCTCGATGTTGACGAAACGTATCTGTGGACCTTCAAGGGACTGGACGCCGCGCGGCACCTGTACGAGTCCGCCGGCTTCGTGCTGACCGACGAAGCCGAGGGCACGCAATGGGGCGGCGTGGTGGTCGAGCAGCGCTTCAGCCGACCCGCGCGCTGACGCATCTGGACACACTAAAGGGCCGCGCAAACCTGCCGCGGCCCGCTTGAACACGCCACCTTTCACGGCGCTGTCACTTCACGTTCCTAGACTCGCTGGGGTCTTGCCGGTACTGCCCGGCAAGGTCGGTCTCTCCCTTTCTGAAGAACCTCCCCATGCCCTCCAAGCGTCTTGCAAGAAGCCTTGCCGCGGTCCTGCTCGCGGCCGCCACGCTCACCGCCTGTGGCGGTGACGATTCCTCCGATGATGATCCCGCGCAGCCTACGCCGCCGGTGACCGAACAGCCCAAGCCCGCGCCCCAGCTGCGCTGCGCACCGTAAGCGGCGGTTGCGCCGTCCTCAACGATCCCGAGTACACCTGATGACTACCCGCCGCAATTTTCTGCAGACCGCCACGGGCGCGGGCTTTGCCGCCGCTGCCCTGGCCGCCTTTCCGCCCAGCATCCGCCGCGCGCTCGCCATCCCCGCCAACAACGCCACCGGCACCATCAAGGACGTCGAGCATGTGATCATCCTGATGCAGGAGAATCGCTCGTTCGACCACTACTTCGGCACGCTCAAGGGCGTGCGCGGCTTTGGCGACCGCATCACCATTCCGCTGGCCAATGGCCGCAAGGTCTGGCAGCAGCAGCGCAGCAACGGCGCCGTGCTGACGCCTTTCCATCTGGATGGCAGCGCCAACAACGCGCAGCGCGCCAACGGCACGCCGCATAGCTGGAACGACAGCCAGAACGCCTGGGACCACGGCCGCATGGCCAAGTGGCCCACGTACAAGACCGACATCTCGATGGGCTACTTCAAAGAGCGCGAGATTCCGTTCCAGTTCGCGCTGGCCAACGCCTTCACGCTGTGCGACGCCTATCACTGCGCGATGCACACCGGCACCGACGCCAACCGCTCGTTCCACCTGACCGGCACCAACGGCGCCACGGCTACCAACACCGCCTTCGTCAACAACGAATGGGACTGGATCGACGGCCTGCCGGCCGGCGTCAACAAGGGCTACACCTGGAAGACCTACGCCGAGCGCCTGGAAGCGGCCGGCGTCAGCTGGATCTCGTACCAGAACATGCCCGACGAATGGGGCGACAACATGCTGGGTGCGTTCCGCCAGTTCCGCCAGGCCAACATCGCCTCGGGCTTTCCGGTGTCCAGCGGCGGCTCGCCCGGTTCGCCGTACGCCAACACCGGCCAGGCGCTGCCGTACAAGGCCTACGATCCGGCCACCGACAACGCGGCCAATCCGCTCTACAAGGGCATTGCCAACACGCTGCCGGGCACGGCGCCCGAGCAGTATCTGGATGCCTTCAAGCGCGATATCCGCGAAGGCAGGCTGCCGCAGGTCTGCTGGATGAACGCGCCGTCGATCTATTGCGAACACCCCGACCCGTCCAGCCCGGTGCAGGGCGCCTGGTTCCTGCAAGAGGTGCTGGACGCGCTGACCGCCGTGCCCGAGGTCTGGAGCAAGACGGTGCTGCTGATCAACTTCGACGAGAACGACGGCTACTTCGACCACGTGCCGTCGCCGTCCGCCCCGGCGCCGGCAGGCGGCGGCGCCTTCGCGGGCAAGACGACGCTGTCCTCGGCCGACATGGCGTTCGAATACTTCAACCACCCCGCGCCCACCGGCAGCACCAGCCAGCCCGCCCGGGACGGCCGCGTGTACGGCCCGGGCCCGCGCGTGCCGATGTACGTGATTTCGCCCTGGAGCCGCGGCGGCTGGGTCAATTCGCAAGTGTTCGACCACACCTCGGTGCTGCGCTTCCTGGAAGCGCGCTTCGGTGTGGCCGAGCCCAACATCAGTCCGTTCCGCCGCGCCATCTGCGGCGACCTGACCAGCGCCTTCAATTTCAAGACGCCCAACACGGAATCGCTGCCGACCCTGGCCGGACGCGCCACCCGCAGCGCGGCGGACCAGTTGCGTACCGCGCAGGAAGCGCTGCCGCAGATGCCGTTGCCCACCGACATGCAGCTGCCGATCCAGGCCAGCGGCACGCGGCCGTCACGCGCCTTGCCGTATGAACTGCACACCAGCGCCCGCTGCGACGCGGCCGGCACGGTGCAGCTGGTGTTCGCCAATACCGGCACGCAGGGCGCGGTGTTCCACGTGTACGACCGTTACCACCTGGACCGCCTGCCGCGCCGTTATGCGGTCGAGCCGGGCAAGACCCTGGACGACACCTGGAACGTGCTGGCCGACAACCTGGGCATGTACGACCTGTGGGTGCTGGGCCCCAACGGCTACCTGCGCCATTTCAAGGGCGACACCAACCGCATCACGGATAGCGGTTCGTTGCCCGAGATCCGCGTCTGCTACGACATCGCCAATGGCGAGGTCTACACCGAACTGCTGAACACCGGCGGCAAGGCCTGCACCTTCACCATCACGCCGGTGGCGTACCGGCAGGACGGCCCCTGGCCGCAGTCGGTGCAGGGCGGCGGCAAGGCGTCGATGAACTGGGCGCTGGCCGCCAGCGGGCAGTGGTACGACTTCGCCGTCACGTGTTCCAGCGACCCGGCGTTCTATCGCCGTTTCGCCGGCCGCGTGGAAACCGGCGCGCACACGGTCAGCGATCCGGCCATGGGCGTGGTGGCGGCGTAACTCAAACGCGAAAGTCCGCCGCCATGTCCTCGTCGGTGCGCATGGGCAACCTGCCCGCGCGGCATGCGTCCAGGAAGTGGCGGTAGTCTTTCTCGTTCTGCCGCGCATAGGCCTGGGCGTAGGCGACCAGCGCTTCGGCGAACTGGGTCGAGCGGCCCATGTAGGCCGCCAGTTCCACCGAGTGGCCGCTGGCCTTGGCATGCGCCCGGGCCAGCGCGCGGGCGCACATGCGGGCATAGCCGGTCAGGATCTTCTGATTGAAGCTCTCGACATCGGCCGATACCTTCATGTCGCGCAACTGGCGGAAGTAGTAGTAGCGTCCGCGCGGCCCCGTCGACCAGCCCAGGAAAATGTCGCTGGCGGCCTGCAGCAGGCGCTGGCCGGCCACCACGCGAAACCCTTCATGCCCCGGGTCCTTGCCGCGCGCATAACGGTCAATGACCGACTGGCGCGCTTCCTTGGCCTGCAGGAACAGCGGGTTGCCCCAGCTGTCCACCATCAGCAGCACCAGGCAGACCGTGCCGACGCTGCCCACGCCCACCACTTTGAAGACCACATCCTGCAGGTGAAAGTGCATGAGCAGCGCGCGCCGGTCGGGCGCCAGGCTGTCCAGGTAGCCGGCATAGCACTTGGCCATCTTCTTTTTCCAGGCGGCGGTGTCGGGCCAGTGCTCGCCGGGGCCCAGCAGCGTGGCGGGGCCGGTGGGGTGAAACAGGGCAGGCGGCGCATCGCGGATGCGCCAGCGGCCTTCGTCCTGCCAGGCCATCTTGCGCAGCATGCTTTCGTTGGTGCGGCCCGCGGCCTTTTCCATGGCGCGCTGGATCAGGCGGCGGCCTTCCTGCGTTTCGGCATCCTGCAGCATGCGTTCGAAGGTCAGGCCTTCGTACCAGACGTCCAGCGTGCTGTTCTGCGCATATTCGGTCATGCGGCGCTGGTACTCGGCGGCGGCCGCCATGACGATGCCCGCGGTGTCGCCGCGGCCATACCCCATGTGCTGCGCCGCCACCGCCAGGCTGGCGGTCAGGCGCTTCACATCCCATTCCCAGGGGCCGGTGGCGGTTTCGTCGAAATCGTTCAGGTCGAACAGCAGCTGCCGCTCGGGCGTGGCGAAGCCGCCGAAATTGAGCAGGTGCGCGTCGCCGCAGATGGGAATGGAAATGCCGGTGTGGGGCGTGCCGGCCAGGTCGTGCGCCTGCAGAATCGCGGCGCCGCGAAAGAAGGTGAAGGGCGAGGCGGCCATGCGGCCGTAGCGCAGCGGGATCAGCGCCTTGACGCGTCCGGCGCTGTTGATGCGCAGCAGCTTGACCGGATCGCGGTCGACGTTGCCGATCGCCGCATGGGAAGAACGCCTGGCGTGTTCGCGGGCCTTGTGTCCATGGGACTTGCGCGCCTGGATGCTGTCTGTCTCGAGCATGGGGAATCTCCCGGGTCATACACAGAAGTCGACGGCTGGCCAGGGGCTGCGGACACGCAAGGGAGCGTTCCCTGGAAGTCGGCAGGGCCTGGTCGGGCAAGTGTACGGGGCCGGCGGCGGCTTGGCTATGCCCCCGCCACGGCGGGACGTGAGGGCCGGCCGTGCAGCCGGGTCAGATCACGGTGATGCGCAGTTCGGCCAGCAGGGTGGCCGCCTGGGTCTTGGAAATGGCGGCGCCGGCCAGCCGGGCGGCCGCCGACAGGTCGATGCCGCCCAGGTCGGCCTCGCGCAGGTCGGCGCCTTCGAAGCGCGCGTTCTTCAGCGTGGCGTTGCGCAGGCTGCCGCCGTGGAATACCGTATCGCGAAAGTCGCAGCCGGTCAGGTCGGCGTCGGAAAAATCCAGCTGGTGCAGGTCGGTCTTGCGAAACGAGATGCCGCGCACCAGCGCGCCGACCAGCAGGCATTCTTCCAGCGTCCAGCCCAGGCAGGCGATGCCGTCGAAGTCGGACCCCGTCAGCTTGCAGCCGCGAAAGCGGGCCGTGGCCAGGCGCGCGCGGCGCCAGCTGGAATTGTTCAGGTCGCAGCCGGAGAACACCGCATCGCTGGCGTCGGCCGAGGCGAATACGGCATGGCCGCCGCGGCAGCGCAGCCATTCGGTATCGGCCAGGGTGGCGCCCTGGAACGAGGCGTCGGCGATGGCGCAGGCGGTGAAGCGCGCGCCGCGCAGGTCCAGTCGGGAAAAGTCGGCGTCCTGGAAATCGCAGTCTTCGAAGACCAGGGGGCGCTCTTGCGCCTGTTCGATCAGCGCCTGCATTGCCTTGCGGTCCAGCGCCAGGCCCGTTATCGGGGGCTGCGTCATGCCATCTTCTCTTGGGGGTTGCGACAGGCGCTATTGGAACATGCCGCTTTCGGCACAGAACGTCACCAGTTCCTGGTCGGTCTGCACGTTCAGCTTGCGCATGGCCGATATCTTCTGGCCGCTGACGGTCTTGACGCTGCGCTTGAGGCTGTCGGCGACCTGCATCATGGATTCGCCGCGCACGAAGTGCCGCAGCACCTCGAATTCCTTGGGGGTGAGGCTGTTGATGCGTTCGCCCAGGAACCGGGTGCGCGCCGCCGCGCTGCCGTCGCGCTGGAAGTTCGGCGGATAGTAACGGCGGCCGGCTTGCAAGGTGTGCAGCGCGGTGACGATTTCGGCCAGGTCGTCGTGCTTGAGCACCACCGCCGCCACCCCCGCGTCGTACAGCGCCGAGATGATCATGGGGTTGGACACCATGGTCAGCACCACGATGCGCGTGGCCGGGTAGTGGCGGATCAGGTACTTGACCAGGCGGATGCCGTCGCCGTAGGTCTCGTCGCCGGGCATCGAATAATCGGTGATGACGACCTGCGGCAGATCCCGGGCCAGGTGTTCGACCAACGCCGTCGGGCTGGACAGCGTGGCCACGACATCGAAGCTCAGGTCCTTGCCCAGCAGGTCGCTCATGCCCATCAGCACCAGCGGATGGTCATCGGCGAGGACGATGCGAAGTCTTTGCATGCGGGGCGCGGTCAGTTGGGGGCAGGGAGGCAGACGGGATCGAGCAGCCCGCTCAGCCGATCTGCTCGGCCTGCAGGCGGCCCAGGATGAAGCCGTCGACCGCGTTGCTGCGGCCGCGCCACAGCGTGGGCTGGCCGGCAATCGGTGTGCCGTCGGCGGTGAAGAACAGGGCGTCCGCCAGGTGGATGTAGTTGGGCAGCGGTTCGGCCGGTTGAGGCAGGCGGAACACGTCGCCCAGCTCGGCCAGCGAGTTGCGTACCGTTTGGCGGCCCGCCGATTCCATGTCCGTCAGCGAATCCGCGAAGCTCTCGGCGAAGCGGTCGAAGTATTCGGCGCCCGACACGATCGAGCCGGACACCAGCATGCCGCCCATCTGCAGCGTGACGCCGATGCTCTTGAGCTGGCCGCCGTTGTTCACCAGGTTCACCAGGAATTGCAGGAACACGTCGGCCTGTGGGTTGGCGGCAACGGGGGAAACGGGCGTATCGGGGGTCGGGTCGAGACTCATGGCAAGAGCGCTCCGGTGAATGCGAGGGAGTCACAAGATACTCGAACCGCGCCGAATACGCATCAGGCGCAATCGGCGGATAAGGCGCCGGATCGGGCGGCAGTCCGGCCAATCGAGGGTGGCGGCGCAGGAGTAACTTTCGGAGAATCGAGACTTTGACCGATCCGGCCAGACCATGACCATTGTGAACTCGTCGACCGCCGCCACTGCCGCGGACGCCCGCAAGACCAGCGCCACCAACGGGGCGGAAGGCGGCGCCTTCCGCGCGGCCTTCGCCGATGCGCAGCAACGCAACGCCTCGGCCCTGGCCGGCGGCGTGAAGGGCGCGGCCCCGGTAGCCGCTTCCGCGGCCGAGCAGGAATTCATGGACTACGCGTCCATGTCGCTGCAGGACAAGATGTTCTATGCCGCCCTGGCGTCGCTGGGCATTTCCAAGAAAGACTACGACGCCATGTCGGCCGCCGACAAGCTGAAGGTCGCCGAGAAAGTGTCTTTGATGATGCAGCAGCTGTCCAAGGCCGACCAGGCCAAGCTGGCCAGCTGACCTCCTGACGGGGCGACGACACGTCCGTTTCGCCTTTCGGCAAGACGTCAGCCCCATGCCGGCAAGCCGGCTGCGCGGTCAAGCCGGGCCGCCCGCCTCGCGCCGTTGCAGCATGCGGGCGACGCGTTCGCCCGCCGCCTGAAAGCGCTGCGCCAGCGAGTCGGGCGCCAGCACCTCGAATTCCACTTCCAGCGCCATCAGCCAATACGTCAGCGACTCCAGCGATTGCCCTGTGCAGCGCAGCAGGCAGCGGCTGTCGTCGTCCAGCGCCTCGACCTGGCCGGCCGATGCGGGAATGCGCGCCGCCATCACCGCGCGCGGCGCGTGCAGCACGATGCGGGCTTCTTCGGCATTGGGCGCCTGGCCCACCGAACGCGCCACATACGCGCGCAGGTCGCCGCCTTCCGGGGGCGGCCGTGGTGCGAAATGCGCGCCCAGCGCCACGGGGCCGGCAATGCGGTCCAACCTGAAGGTGCGCCAGTCGTCCCGCGCCGGGTCCCACGCCACCAGATACCAACGCCATCCTGTGTGCGCCAGCCCTTGCGGCTCGACCTGGCGCGTGCTGGCCTGGCCGCGGCTGTCGGCGTAGTCGAAATTCACGCGCAGTTGATCGCGGCAGGCCGCCGCCAGCGTGGCCAGCTGGCCGGCGTCCACCAAGGGGCCTGCGCGCGGCAGCGGCACGATGGCCGAGCGCAGCGCGTCCAGCTTGTGGCGCAGCCGCGTGGGCATGACCTGTTCCAGCTTGACCAGGGCGCGCAGCGCGGCTTCTTCCACCCCGCCGACCGAGCCGGTGGCCGCCGTGCGCAGCGTGATGGCCACCGTCATGGCCTCGTCATCGTCCAGCAGCAGCGGCGGCAGCGTGTTGCCCGCGCGAAACGCGTAGCCGCCCGCCACGCCGCTGCTGGCCTGGATCGGGTAGCCCAGTTCGCGCAGCCGGTCGATGTCGCGCCGCAGCGTGCGCGGGTGCACCGCCAAGGCTTGCGCCAGCTCGGCGCCGGCCCAATGGCGGCGGGTCTGCAACAGGGAAAGCAGGCGGAGCAGGCGGTTGCTGGAACTGAGCATGGTGAGGCGACGATACCTCGTATCGAGGGCGGAAACTGTCCGCAATGGATTCTACAGTTCGTCCGTCGTCAGCGGCCACGGGGCCGCGGCACTCACCCCCGAAATCCGGAGCCTTTTCCATGTCTATCGTTTTCTATTGGCACCCCCAGTCCAGCGCTTCCCCCATCGCCTGCGCCCTGGCCGAATTGCAGGTCTCGCACGAACGCGTCAAGGTGGATATCCGCGCGGGCGAGCAGCGCCGCCCCGAATTCCTGGCCCTCAATCCCAATGGCAAGGTGCCCACGCTGACGGTGGACGGCGCGCCGATGTTCGAGGCCCTGGCGATCCATCTGTGGCTGGGCGAGAACTGGGGCGTCAAGCAAGGCCTGTGGCCCGTCGCCGGTACGCCCGAGCGGCTGGCCGCCCTGTCGTGGTGCGCCTGGGCCTACGTGACGTATGGCGCGGTGCTGTCGCGCCTGTTCCTCACGACCCACGGCGATGAACAGATCCGCGATGCCGGCCAGGCCGCGCGCGCCACCGCCGACCTGGATTCCCTGCTGGGTCTGCTGGACGCGCATCTGGCACGCCAGCCCTGGATGCTGGGCGGCGAATACTCGCTGGCGGACCTGGTGGTCGGGTCGGTGGTCGGGTATTCCGCGATGGTGGGCGCGCCGGTGGCCGCGCACCCGAAGGTGCAGGCCTGGCTGGGCAAGGTCAAGAGCCGCCCCGCGATGCAGGGCGACGTCTGAATGTGAAACCGCCGCGCCAGGCCGCTCGCTTACCAGCCCCAGCAGGTGCCGGCGGCGGGCTTGCCGCAAGCGCGGTAGTTCACCGAATACCAGAGCTTGCCTGCGGTGCGCGGATCGCCATTGGTCTTGACGTCGTTGCGCGGCAGTTCTTCAAGCGCGTCGCGCGCCGCCTTGGTGGGCGTGCCGCTGGCGGCACCGGCCACCAGCACGATGCGGCCCAGGCTGGCGGCGGTGCTGTCCTGGAACACGATGTCGGTGTCGGCCAGCGCGGTCATCTTCAGGGCGGCATTGCGCACCGCGGCGGCGTAGCCGTCGTTGGCGCCGGTGGGCGCCAGCGCGGAACTCAGCGTGCTGACCGTCAGGATCTGCGCGGGCGTGGCCGGGGCCACCATGGCGTACGCGTCCAGGCCGGCCAATTGGCCGCCTGCCACCTGGCGGCGCAGCCAGTCGCCCCACAGGAATTCGGCGAATTCCGGCAGGCTGCCGTTGCTGTAGGCGATGTCGCGGGTGAAATACACCAGCGAGCGGTAGCGGTCTTCCTGCATGCCGCCGGCTTCCTGCGCGTTGGCGATGCCCACGCGCGACGGCAGCTGGTCCACCGTGATCGGCTGGTTCTGGCCATCACGCAGCCACGCGCGGCGCTCGTCGACCATGCGCTGCCAGAACGCGGACGACGTGCCCAAGGTACTGTAGTTGGCGCTGACCTTGACCCACACCGGCAGCTTGGGGCCGCCGTCGAAGATTTCACGCAAGGACGAGAACGTGTGGTGTCCGTCCGTCAGGTACAGATTGCCATCCCAGCCGATCACCACCGTCTTCAGGTTGGTGGGGTCGCTGCCGGGGGCGGCGGTGCAGGCGAAGCTGTCGGGCTTGTCCAGGCGGGCGGCCTGGGCCTGGGCGACCGAGGTGAATGCGACGGCCGTGGTGCCGCCCATGTCTTCGCAGTAGTCGCTGAATTTCTTGCCGACCGTGCGGTTCACATAGTCCAGCTGGTTGACGGCATTGCCGGCCCAGGTGGGGCGGGCGAAGTCACCCTGCCAGCGGCCGAGCTTGTAGTAGATCTGGTCGTAGCCGATGGCCGCCTGGGTGGGGCGCAGCTCTTCGATGCGCACCTTGAGCACGTCGCCCGTCTTGGCGGTCAGGTAGGCCTGGTTGCGGGTGTCGACGGGCGGCGGCGCGGGAGTTTCCGCAACGGGAGGCGTGGGGGCGGGGGTGTCGTCATCGTCGCTGCTGCCATTGCAGGCGGCCAGCCATAGCGGCAACGAGGCCAGCGCCAGCACGCGCAGGGCGGGGCGCCAGCGCGCGGCAAAGGGCAAGGGAGCAACGGGGGAGGGCGTGCGGGACATGGGCGTCGAGGGGGGATTGATCAGAGAAGTATCCAATGATGACGGAACCGTGTTGCGTGATCATTGCACTTGTCATGTGCGCGACAAAATTGTCGGTGCGCGCAGCACCATCAGTATCAGGGCCACGGCCACCCAGGCGGCGGACAGCGGCCGCGGTGTGTCGAACGGCAGCCACGCGCTGGCTGCCAGCCCCAGGCCCAGCAAACTGTAATAGGCCAGCCCGAACAGCGCACCGGCGCGTCCCAGGCAATGCCCATAGCGGTGCAAGGCCGGCCCCAGCAGATTGGGAATAGCCAGGCCAACCCCCACGAAGATCGGCAGCGCCGCCGCCGCCCACAGCCAGCCCGGTTCCGGCCGCCAGCACACGGCCACGGCTTGCGCCACCGCGCCCAGCGCCACGCCGCGCAGGCCATGGCGTACCCGCGTGGCCGCCGTCATGGCGTTAGGCATCACCCGGTTCAGCATTGCGCCCAGCGTGCCGGCCAGGGCAACGCCCAGCCCCACCCAGCCGAATCCCAGGCCGGGCAGTTCGCCGGTCATGAACGGCCCCGCAGCATAGAAAGAGAACACCAGCAGGTTCAGGCCGGCCACGCGTAGCACCGCCAGGCGCAGCTCGGCGTCGGCCAGCATCTGGCGCGCCAGCGCCGCCAGCGGCACCGCGGCGGTGACAGCCGGGCGGGTTTCGCACCAGTGGCGCACGGCGAACAGCAACAGCCCGGCAATGGCCAATGCAATCACCGCCAGTACGCCCGCATAGCCCTGGCGCTGCGCCACCAGTTGCCCCGTCAGCGGGCCCACGGCGGGGGACCACGCCAGCACCGCGCCCAGCGTCACGAAGTAGCGCGTCAGGCGTTCGCCGGCCAGGCAGTCCCTGAGCAGCGTCTGCGTCACGACCGAGCACGCGGCCAGGCCGAGCGCCTGGATGAAGCGCCCGGCCAGCAGCCACGCATAGGTCGGCGCGGCCAGCGCGCCCAGCGTGCCCGCCAGGCTGATGGCCAGTGCGGTCAGCATTGCCGGGCGGCGGCCCCAGGCGTCGGCCAGTTGGCCCCATAGCAGGACGCCGCAGGCAAAGCCCATGAAGAAAATGCCCATGACGGGTTGGGTGGCGGCCGCGTCCAGGCGCCAGTGGCGCGCCAGGTCCGGCAGGGCCGGGGCCAGGATGGTTTCCGCGATCTGGGGCAGGGCCAGCAGCGCGATGATGAGCCAGCGCGGCGGCAATGTGGGCGCGGACGAAGGGGGAGCGGTGTGAGGCATGGCGAAGCGGTGCGGCAAAAGGACCCTAGCGTATCGGGCCGGCTTTGCGCAAAATCACGACATCTCGCCATAAAACATCGCCAATCGGACATGCCTGTCTATTCCCCCACTTCGGTCGAAGATCCCGACAGCGTCGTCTGTCCCGTCGTGGGCCAGGCCATCGATACCCGGGCCCATGCCTCGGACTGGCACGCCCATCGGCGCGCGCAACTGCTGTATCAGGTGCAGGGCGGGGTGACCTTGTATCTGGCGGATCGGGTGGGGCAACTGGCGCCCTTGCAGGCGGCCTGGCTGCCGGCAGGGTGCCTGCACCGCACGGTCATGCAGGGCGCGTTCGCCTATCGCAGCCTGTATTTCGACGTGGGTGTGTTTCCGAATCTGCCGCGGCAGCCGGGCATCCTGGACGTGAACCCCTTGCTGCGCGAGATGATCGTGCGCATCACGCAATGGCCGTCGGACCAGCCGCTGGACGCGGTCCGGCAACGCCTGGTGGCGACCCTGCTTGATGAAATGGCGGCGGCGCCCACGGCGCCGCTGCATCTACCGATGCCGCGCGACCGGCGGCTGGCGCCGATTGCGCGCGCGCTGCTTGCCGACCCGGCCTGCCCGCGGTCCATCGAAGACTGGGGCAGGCAGGTGGGTGCCAGCGGCCGCACCTTGGCGCGGGCCTTCCTGGCCGAGACGGGGTTGCCGTTCACCCGCTGGCGCACCCAGTGCCGCTTGCTGATCGCGCGGGCCCGGTTGGCCGAGGGTGCCTCGGTGACGGAAGTGGCGCATTCGGTGGGCTATGCCAGCGACAGCGCCTTCATTGCGATGTTTCGGCGCGCCTATGGCGAGCCTCCGCGACGAAGGCTGCACAGGCGCGCCGTGGCGCTTTAGAACACGTGGCGGATGCCGACGCCGGCCGCGGTGCTCTTCAGGCCGTCGATGAACGCGTAGTCCTTGCCGTACGAGCCGTAGGCGTACAGGTTGGTGCGCTTGGACAGGTCGTAGGTGTAGCCCACGCTCCAGACGTTCATGTTGGCATCGCCGCCGGTCAGGCGGTCGTTGGACGGCGACACGTGCTGCCACGACGTGAACACGCTGCTGGCGCCGCCCACGGGGATGGTCGCGCCCAGCATGTAGGCGTTGGCCTTGAAGCCGTCGACGTAGCGGTTGGTGCCGAATTCATCGCTGAACGGCGTGCCGCCGGGCAGGTCCTGGCCGACGAACCAGCCGTCGGTGGTGCGGCCGTAGGCGGCGGCCAGCTTCACGACTTCCAGGTCGTACGAGATGCCGGCGGCGTACTGGCGCGGGGTGGCATCGTGGTCGATGGCGGCGCGGTTCGAGCCGTTGAGCTGGTCGTAGGTCAGCGTGAAATTCAGCGGGCCCTGCACGTAGCGCGCGCCGACGGTGATGCCGCGCGAGTTGTCGGCGGTACGGAAGCCCGTTTCGTTGGCGTTGGTGTCGTCCGCGTTGAACGAGTAGCCCGCGGCGAACTCGAAGCCGCTCATCGAGGGGCTGCGGTACATGACCATGTTGTCCCAGCGCATGGTGTTGGCCGCGCTGAAACCCAGGCCCAGGTTGGATTGCGTGTAGCTGGTGTAGAAGGGGTCGATGTCGGCCAGGTAGTTCGAGCCCACGGTGGCCTGGCGGCCGAATTCCACGGTGCCCCAGGCGTCGCTGGTCAGGCCGATGGTGGCCTGGCGGCCGAACAGGCGGCCGTTCTGGGCGCGCGAGCCGTTGCCCGAATCGAACCCGCTTTCCAGCTTGAACACGGCGCGCAGGCCGTCGCCCAGATCTTCGGATCCGCGCAGGCCCCAGCGGGAGCCGGCCTGGATGCCGTTGATCATGCCGAGTTTGCTGCCGTCATAGCCATCGCCCTTGATCTTGTTGTAGCCGAGGCCGGTGTCGATGACACCATAGAGAGTGACTGACGTTTCTGCCTGAGCGACGCCTGCAAAGGTGGTCAACATTGCGGCTGCGAGCAACGTCTTTTTCATCCGGAAAACTCCTAGAGTGGGGTGGAAAAAACAAAGGGAACAGCACGTTAGGCGAGGCGCCTAGCGGTGTTCCCAACCCCTAGTGTAGACCAGTTTGGTCTATTTTCCGGCAATTCGGTCGAATTTCTGGCTATTTACGGCAATTATCAGACCAATCTGAGCACCCAGCCACGGCCGCGGAGACCGCCGCGTCTGCCCTAGCCGCGACGCCCGCGCAGGCGTCGCTCTTCCCGCACCACGATGGCCGCGCCCACGATGATCATGGCGGCCAGGGCGTACCAGGTAATGGCATACACCAGGTGGTTGTTGGGGAAGGTCAGCACCGTCAGGCCGGCCACGGGCGCCTTGGCCGGATCGCGGGCGGCGCCAGGGGCGGCGTCCGCGTCGATGAAATAGGGCGCCACATCCGATGCCGTCAGCCCGCGCGCCGCCGCAATGGCCGGCAGGTCGCGCGAATACCAGAGGTTGGATGCCGGATCGTTGTTGCGCAGAAAGCCGCTGCCCGGTTCGCCCATGCGCAACAGGCCGGTGACCTGCACCGGGGCCGCCGCGGCTTCGGCCTGGGCTTGCGCCTGGCCGGCGGCCTGGCTCTTGCGCCACTCGGGCAACACGAAGCCGCGGTTCACCAGCACCGTGCCGCCGCCATCCGCCAGTTGCAGGGGCGTCATGACCCAGTAGCCGCTGCCCAGCTCGGTGGCCGCCTGCACCAGCGTCTGCTTGTCGTATTGGTACACGCCGGAAGCCGACACACGGCGGTATTCGGCGTTGTCGGAATTCAGGGCGGCCCAGTCGGCCCGCGTGGGGGCGGGCGTGGGGGCCGCATGGGCGCGCTGGTCGACCTGCGCGATCAGGCCTTGTTTCCAGGCCAGCCGATGCACCTGCCAGGTGCCCAGGGCGCACAGGCCCGCGAACAGCGCAACGGCAATCACCCCGAGTATGACCAGGGTGGTTGCCTTGCGGGGACTGCGGGGGGTGTCGCCGGGTAGGGAAGAGTCTTTTGTTGCCGCCATCACATCAGGGCATATTCCGCATGTCGTGGATCGACATGGGCATCATGTTGGAGTTCAAGTGATACATGATCCAGATGGATCCGCTGAGCGTAATCACGACCAGCACCAGGGTGAATATTAACGCCAACATGTTCCAGCCGCTTTCGGACTTGGCGTCCATGTGCAGGAAGTACACGATGTGCACCACGATCTGCACCGCCGCGAAGGCCAGGATGATCAGTGCGGTGGTGCGCGAACTGTCGAACACGCGGCCCATCACCAGCCAGAACGGAATCGCCGTCAGGATGGCCGCCAGCACGAAGCCGGTGACGTAGCTTTTCAGGGTGCCGTGGGCGGCGCCGTCATCGTCGTCGTGGTGGTCGTGGCCGCCGTGGCCAGCGTGGTCGGCATGGGCGGTCATGGCAGCACTCCCATCAGGTAGACAAAGGTGAACACGCCGACCCAGATCAGGTCCAGGAAGTGCCAGAACATCGACAGGCACATCAGCCGGCGGCGGTTTTCGGGGATCAGGCCATGCATGCGGACCTGCACCATCATGGTCACCAGCCAGACGATGCCGAACGTGACGTGCAGCCCGTGCGTGCCCACCAGCGTGAAGAACGACGACAGGAACGCGCTGCGCTGGGGCCCGGCGCCGATGTGGATCAGGTGCGCGAACTCATACAGCTCCAGGCACAGGAAGCCCAGCCCCAGGATGCCGGTGACCGCCAGCCAGCCCTGCGTGGCGCCCACCCGGTTGCGCCGCATTTCCAGCATGGCGAAACCGTAGGTGATGGACGACAGCAGCAGCAGCGACGTGTTCACGGCCACCAGCGGCAGGTCGAACAGGTCGGCGCCCGACGGCCCGGCCGCGTAGTTGCGTCCCAGCACGCCGTAGGTGGCGAACAGGCAGGCGAAGATGAGGCAGTCGCTCATCAGGTAGACCCAGAAGCCCAGCAGGGTGCCGTTCTTCGGGTGGTGTTCGCCGGGCACGTGGAAGACGGGCTCCGGGGGCGGCGTGGCGCCGCCAGGCAGGGTGGGGGCCAGGGTATCAGACATGTTTCGCCAACAATTGGGTGCGGGCGTCTTCCGTGCGCACGACCTCGTCGGCCGGCACGTAGTACTCGCGCTTGTAGTTGAAGGTATGGACGATGGACACGATGATCAGCGCGGCGAACGACAGCACCGCCAGCGGCCACATGTGCCAGATCAGCGCAAAGCCCATCACCACGCTGATGCCCGCCAGCACGATGCCCGCCCAGGTGTTCTTGGGCATGTGGATGGGAATGAAGCCGTTCTGCGGGCGCTGGTAGCCGTGCTGCTTCATCTGCCACCAGGCGTCCTGGTCATGCACGCGCGGGGTGAAGGCGAAGTTGTAGTTGGGCGGCGGCGACGATGTCGACCATTCCAGCGTGCGGCCGTTCCAGGGGTCGCCGGTCAGGTCGCGCAGCGATTCGCGGCGGCGGTAGCTGACCACCAGCTGGATCAGGAAGCAGGCGATGCCGATGGCGATCAGGAAGGCGCCGAACGCGGCCACCTGGAACCAGATCTGCAGCGACATGTCCTCGAAATGGTTGACGCGGCGGGTCACGCCCATCAGCCCCAGCACGTACAGCGGCATGAAGGCGAAGTAAAAGCCCACCAGCCAGAACCAGAACGAACACTTGCCCCAGAACGGGTCCAGCTTGTAGCCGAAGGCCTTGGGGAACCAGTAGGTGATGCCGGCCATCAGCCCGAACAGCACGCCGCCGATGATGACGTTATGGAAGTGCGCGATCAGGAACAGGCTGTTGTGCAGCGCGAAGTCGGCCGGCGGCACCGCCAGCAGCACGCCGGTCATGCCGCCGATCACGAAGGTGACCATGAAGCCCATGGTCCAGAGCATCGGCACTTCGAAGCGGATGCGGCCGCGGTACATGGTGAACAGCCAGTTGAAGATCTTGGCCCCCGTGGGGATCGAGATGATCATTGTCGTGATCCCGAAGAACGAGTTCACGCTGGCCCCGGACCCCATGGTGAAGAAGTGGTGCAGCCACACCAGGTACGACAGCACCGTGATCACGACCGTGGCGTACACCATCGACGCGTAGCCGAACAGGCGTTTGCTGCAGAAAGTGGCCACGACTTCCGAGAATATGCCGAAGGCCGGCAGGATCAGGATGTAGACCTCGGGGTGGCCCCAGATCCAGATCAGGTTCACGTACATCATGGCGTTGCCGCCGAAGTCGGCCGTGAAGAAGTTGGTGCCCACGTAGCGGTCCATCGACAGCAGCGCCAGCACCGCGGTCAGCACCGGAAAGGCCGCCACGATCAGCACGTTGGTGCACAGCGCGGTCCAGGTGAAGATCGGCATGCGCATCAGCGACATGCCCGGCGCGCGCATCTTGACGATGGTGACCAGCAGGTTCACCCCTGACAATAATGTGCCTACCCCCGCGATCTGCAAGGCCCATATGTAGTAATCGACCCCCACGTCGGGACTTTGCGCGATGCCTGATAAAGGCGGATACGCCAGCCAGCCGGTACGGGCGAATTCGCCGACGAACAGCGACATCATCACCAGCACCACGCCGCCGGTGGTCATCCAGAAGCTGAAGTTGTTCAGGAACGGGAAAGCCACGTCGCGCGCGCCGATCTGCAGCGGCACCACGTAGTTCATCAGCCCCGTGACCAGCGGCATGGCCACGAAGAAGATCATGATCACGCCGTGGGCGGTGAAGATCTGGTCATAGTGGTGCGGCGGCAGGTAGCCGGTCGAATCGCCGAACGCCACGGCCTGCTGCAGCCGCATCATGATGGCGTCGGCAAAGCCGCGCAGCAGCATCACGATGCCCAGGATCATGTACATGATGCCGATCTTCTTGTGGTCGATGCTGGTGAACCATTCGTGCCACAGGTAGCCCCACTTCTTGTAGTAGGTGATGGCGCCCAGCACCACCACGCCGCCCACCGCCACCATCAGGAAGGTGATCAGCAGGATGGGCTCGTGAAAGGGAATGGCATCCCAGGTCAGGCGACCGAAGATCAGCTTGGTGAGGTCTGGTTGATCAGTCATCTCGGTTCCAGGGTGAAGACCTTGATTTCATGCGGCCGGACCGGTGCGCCGGGCCGGCCTTACATCGTCAATTCGGCGGCTGACGTGCACATCGCGCCGACGTACTTGCGCGGTGGCGTGTCGGTCAGGCCCAGGCGCTCGCGCGTGGCGGCATCCAGGCTGGCGATGTTGTGCGCGCCCGGTATGCCCATGCCGCCACCCGCGTCGATCGCCATGGCGTCTTTCATGCACATGCGGTTGGGTTCGACGCAGCGGTTGACGATGGCGTCGAACAGGCCGGGCGCCACGCTGGCGTAGCGCTGCACAGGGTTGCGTTCGCTGGGCTGCTCAAGCTTCAGGTAGGTTTCTCGGCTGAGCGCGTTGCCCGAGGCGCGCGCATCGGCAACCCACTTATCGAAACCCTGCGCGTCGACCCCATGGAAGCGGAAACGCATGCCCGAGAAGCCCGCGCCGCTGTAGTTGGCCGACAGGCCTTCGTAGTCGCCGGGGTGGTTGATCACCGCGTGCAGCGTGGTCTGCATGCCGGGCATGGCGTAGATCTGGCCGGCCAGGGCGGGCACGAAGAACGAATTCATGACCGTCGACGAGGTGATCTTGAACTGGATCGGGCGGTCGACGGGGGCGGCCATTTCGTTGACGGTGGCGATGCCCTGTTCGGGATACAGGAACAGCCATTTCCAGTCCAGCGCCACCACTTCGACCACCAGCGGCTTGGTGCCCGGCGGCACCTCGCGGCCTTCGGACAGCCGTGCCAGCGGCCGGTAAGGATCCAGCTGGTGGGTGCTGACCCAGGTCAGGGCGCCCAGCGCGATGATGATCAGCAGCGGCGCGGCCCAGATCAGCAGCTCCAGCATGGTGGAGTGGTTCCAGTCCGGGTCGTAGTGGGCCTCGCGGTTGCTGGCGCGGTAGCGCCATGCAAACAGGAAGGTCAGGAAGATCACCGGCACGATGATCAGCAGCATCAAGCCGGTGGAGATGATGATGAGGTTGCGCTGCTGCACCGCCACGTCGCCGGATGGCGAGAGCAATACCGCATTGCATCCTGCGAGCAATGGCAGGGCGGCAAACAGGATCAATCCGCTAAGCCTAGGGAAAGACGGCATGGCCATACCTCGAAACGTAACCGTGGGAGGTAAACGCAACACTACGCTGGAAGCCGCGAAAAATCTAGGGTAAAAAGAGCAAAAGTATGCACGCCCAAGGCGTGCGGGGCGGGGCCGGGCACTGTTGGGCTGCGGCCCGCAAAGCCTTTGGCGGTTGTGCATACGGGTGCATTGCAAAAGCGTAGACAAGGCGTCTTTCAAACTTCCTTTCAGCGAGCAATCACATGGCGACCACCACGCAGGTTCCCGGCCACGTCTCCCCCTTGCCCCTGCCGGGGTCGGCGGGCGCCGCGCCCAGCCACGCCAAGGTGGCGCCTGGCGAGATCGCCGTCGGCGTCGTCATCGGACGCGCCTCTGAATACTTCGACTTCTTCGTGTTCGGCATCGCTTGCGTGCTGGTGTTTCCGCGGGTCTTCTTCCCGTTCGAGCCGCAACTGGAAGGCACGCTCTGGGCCTTCGTCATCTTCTCGTTTGCCTTCATTGCGCGGCCCATCGGCACGGCGCTGTCGATGGCGATTCAGCGACGCTGGGGCCGCGGCACCAAGCTCACCACCGCCTTGTTCCTGCTCGGCACGGCCACGGTGGGCATGGCGTTCTTGCCCGGCTACAACGTCATCGGCGCGCATGCCATCGTGTTGCTGGCCGTGTTCCGCTGCCTGCAGGGCCTGGCCTTCGGCGGCTCTTGGGACGGCCTGCCGTCGCTGCTGGCATTGAACGCGCCGCCCAACCGCCGCGGCTGGTACGCGATGCTGGGCCAATTGGGCGCGCCCATCGGCTTCATGATCGCCAGCGCGTTGTTCCTGTATCTGCACATCACCCTGACCGAAGCCGACTTCCTCGATTGGGGCTGGCGCTATCCGTTCTTCGTGGCCTTCGCCATCAACGTGGTGGCGCTGTTCGCGCGGCTGCGCCTGGTGCTGACCGAGGAATACACCCAGCTGCTCGAAGAGGGTGAGCTTGAACCCATCAGCACCACGCAGATGGTGCGCGAGCAGGGCTATAACCTGTTCCTGGGCGCGTTTGCGGCGCTGGCCAGCTACGCGCTGTTCCACCTGGTGACCGTGTTCCCGCTGTCCTGGATCGCGGTCAGCGCCACGCAGCAGATATCCGATGTGCTGATCGTGCAGATCATCGGCGCGTTCGTCGGCATCCTGGGCACCATCGCCTCGGGCCTGATCGCCGACCGCATCGGCCGGCGCACGACGCTGGGGTTGCTGGCGGGGCTGATCGGCGTGTTCGCGCTGTTCACGCCCTGGCTATTGGGTGGCAGCCCGAAGGCGCAGGACGCCTTCATCCTGATCGGCTTCGCGCTGCTGGGCTTGTCTTATGGCCAGGCGTCCGGCACTGTCACGGCCAACTTCAGCAAGCGTTTTCGCTACACCGGCGCGGCGCTCACCACCGACATGGCCTGGCTGACCGGCGCGGCCTTCGCGCCGCTGGTGGCGCTGGGGCTGTCGGCGCGTTTCGGGCTGGTGGCGGTCAGTATCTATCTCTTGTCCGGCACGGCCTGCACGCTGTTGGCGCTGCGCATCAACAAAGCGCTGGAAACGCGTGACTGATCCGGGCGCGACGACCTCCCGCCCTGCCGGCTTACCGCTGCGGTGGGTGCGCGCCCTGGTGCTGGGCGTAATCCTGGCAGCCATCGCCTGCACCCGAACGCTGGATGCCCAGGTGCTGCCCGCCTGGTATCTCGGCGCGGGCGACGTGATCTTCGTGGTGGTCTGCATGCTGGCTGCGGCGCTGGGCCGCGGGCCGGGCTTTCGCGATATCTGGTCACGCGGCTTTGTCTCGGCCTTTCTGCTCTACAGCCCGGCCCTGTTGCAGGGCGGCCGCACGGCCGTGCCCTGGATGCCGACGCTGCTGGCCGTGCTGCTGCTGGCCTGGCCGCTGCTGTGGCTGTTCGAAGCGCTGTGGTGGCGGCGCGGGGCGCGCACCGCGTGACCTGACGGGGGCTCGTGTCAACGCACGGGCCACCCATACATCAGCCCGCCATCGCGCCACTGCGCATTGAGCGCGCGCGGCAATTTCATGGCGCTGGCCATGCCCAGGTTGCGCTCGTAGCTTTCGCCGTAATTGCCCACCTGCTTGATCAGCGTATACGCCCACTTGTCGTCCACCCCCAGGTTGCGGCCCATGCCGGGCGTGACCCCCAGGATGCGCTGTATGTTGGGATTGGCGCTTTTCAATTGGCTGTCCACATTGGCCGAGGTCAGGCCGAATTCTTCCGCTTCCAGCGAGGCATAGAAGGTCCAGCGGACCACGTTCAGCCAATTCTCGTCGCCCTGGCGCACCATGGGGCCGAGCGGGCTCTTGGCGATGTTCTCGTCCAGGATCACGTAGCTGTCGGGATGTTCGAGCGTGGTGCGTGAGGCAGCCAACTGCGATTTGTCGGACGTGAACGCATCGCAGCGGCCGGCGGAAAAGGCCCGCACGATTTCGTCGTACTTGTCGATCACCACGGGCTTGAAGTGCAGGTTTTTGCCGCGGAACCAGTCGGCCAGGGCCAGTTCGGTCACCGTGCCGGGCTGCACGCAGATCGTGGCCCCATCCAGTTCCTTCAGTGTCTTGACGCCAAGCTTGGCGGCCACCATCACGCCCTGGCTGTCGTAGTAATTCACCGCCACGCTGAGCAGGCCCAGCGTGGTGTCGCGGGCCAGCGTTGGCGTGACGTTGCGGGTCAGGACGTCCACTTCACCGGATTGCAGGGCGGTGAAGCGGGCCTGGGTGGTCAGCGGCGACAGGCGGAACTTGCTGGCGTCGTTGAAAACAGCGGCGGCGATGGCGCGGCACAGATCGACGTCCAGGCCTTGCCAATCGCCCTTGCTGTCGGGGGCGGAAAAACCCTGGATGCCGGTGGACACGCCGCATTGCACGTAGCCGCGCTTCTTGACGGTGTCCAGGGTGGGGCCGGCGTGGGCCAGGCAGGTCACGGCCAGCGCCAGGGCGCCGGCCGTGGTTCGGAACACAGGTTGGAACATCGGCATTGCATTCTCCTGCCGGGCTTGGCCCGGTGCCCACAAAGGCGGTTTACGCGGTCAGCGCGCGGGGTTTGGCCATCGCATCCAGGCTTTCGGTCAGCGCCTGGTCCAGGATCGCGATGGCGCGGTCGATTTCCTCGTTGCTCACGGTCAGGGGCGGGGCGATGCGCCACACCGAGCCGCGTTCGGGGCGGCGGCGGATGTTCATCGACAGGCCCAGTTCAAAGCAGCGCTGCGTCGTCAAGGCCCCCAGCTCGTGGTAGGGCTCGCGGGCGCCGCGGTCGCGCACCAGTTCCACGCCCAACAGCAGGCCCAGGCCGCGCACGTCGCCGATGGCTTCGTGGCGTTGCTGCAGTTCCAGCAGGCCGCGGCGCAGGTAGTCGCCTTGCTTGCGGGCGCGTTCGATCAGGCGCTCGCGCTGCAGGGTCTCCAGCACGGCCAGGCCGACGGTGGCCGGCAGCGGGTCCGACACGTGGCTGGTGTAGAAGGTGAAGCCCTTTTCGTGCACGTCCTGCTCGATGGCCGGGGTGGTGATGGTGGCGGCCAGCGGCAGGCCGCCGCCCAGGGTCTTGGACACGCTGATGATGTCGGGCGTGACGTCGAAATGATCGGCGCCCGTGCGGCAGCCGATGCGGCCGAAGGCGGTCTGGGCTTCGTCGAAGATCAGCAGCATGCCGCGTTCGTCGGCGGCACGGCGCAAGGCCTGCATGTACGACTTGGGCGGCACCAGCACGCCGCCTGCGCTGATCACCGGTTCGACGATGATGGCGGCGGGCCGGCCGGCTGACGCCATGTCGAACATCTTCAGGCCGATTTCCAGGCAGGCCAGGGCGGATTGCTCGCCGTCCAGGCCGGCGATGTAAGGCCGGTAGGCATTGGGCTCGGGCATGACGAACACACCGGGCGGCGGCACGCCATAGCCCTTGCGGTCGCTGGCATACGACACCGAGCCGGCGCCGCTGGTCACGCCATGCCACGACCCGCCGATGGCCAGGATCTCGAAGCCGCTCTTGTACATCTTGGCCATGCGCAGCGCGATCTCGTTGCTTTCCGAGCCGGTGTTCACGAAGATCGACTTGGTCATGCCGGTCGGCATCCAGTCGCGCGCCACCGTCGCGGCCAGTTGCGCCACGGCCTCGGGGATCATGCCGCTGAAGAAATGGAACGCGGTTTCGCCCGCTCGGTGCACGGCTTCCACGATGGCGGGGTGGTTGTGGCCGATGGTGGCGCACATCTGGCCGGACGTGAAGTCCAGGATTTCGCGGCCCGTGTCGTCGCGCACGATCGTGCCCTTGGCCGACTTGAACAGGTTGGGAAAGGTGTCGCCGCCGTAGCGGATGAGGTATTCGCGAGCTGCGGCACGCAGGGTTTGATCCATGTTTACACTCCGGCGGTGGGCAGGTTCCAATGCGGAACCGTCGGGCGCAGTGTCTGGCGGCGCGGCGCGGGCGTCCAATGCGAAGTACGCATGCGCCGCCATGCATGGCGCGCATGGGCCATGTGAATCGCGCAAGGATCAGTATGGATACCCGATGGCTGCAGGACTTCATCACCTTGTCGGAGCTGCGCAATTTCACGCGCGCGGCCGAGGCCCGCAATCTGTCGCAGGCCGCATTCAGCCGCCGCATCCAGAGCCTGGAAAACTGGGCCGGCGCGCGCCTGATCGATCGTTCCGCATTTCCTACCCAGCTGACCGAGGCCGGCGAGCGCTTTCGCGTCGCGGCGATCGAACTGGTCAATCAATTGGTCGAGGCGCGGGCCGGCATCGCCGCCGTGCCGGCGCGCAACCAGTTGCGCCTGGCGACGTCATATGCCTTGGCGACCACGCACCTGCCGGCGTGGTGGCGCGACTGGAGCGCAGGGCAGCAGCTCAGTTGCAGCCTGCAGACGGGCAACGTGCACGATACCGTGTCGGCCTTCACGTCGGGCACGGCGGATCTGCTGATCTGCTTTCATCAGGTGGCGCAACCCCTGCCGCTGGACCTGGCGCGCTACGAAAGCCTGACGCTGGGCACGGAGCTGATCCGGCCCTACGCGTCGCCGGCCTTGATCGCGCGCGACGGCCTGGATTTGCCTGGCAGCATTGCCCGCCCGGTGCCGTTGTTGATGTATTCGCCCAGCGTCTATTTCGCACGGTTGATCGACGCCGCGATTGAAAATGCAGCCGAGCCGCTGCACGGCGTGCGGCTGTTCGAAGCCGAGATGTCGGATGTGCTGGGCGACATGGCCGCGCAGGGCCTGGGCGTGGCCTGGCTGGCCGACAGTGCGCTGCAGCGGCTGGCGGCGGCCGATCTGCAACCGCTGGCCAACCGCGCCTGGGATATCGAGGTGGCGATCCTGGCGTTCAAGGACCGCAGCGACGCGCGCCCCGCGGTGGACGCGCTGTGGCAGCGGATGCGCGCGGGCGTTCAGCCCGCGTAGCCTTCCAGCACGTTGGCGACGTTGATGCCGACTTCGGCCACCGCGTAGCCGCCTTCCATCGTGAACACGGCCGGCAGGCCCAGCTGCGCCAGCCGCGCGCCCACCAGGAAGTAGTCAGCGCTTTGCAGCTTGAACTTGGAGATCGGGTCGCCTTCGTAGGTGTCCACCCCCAGGGCGATGACGACGGCGTCGGCCTTGAAGCGGCGGATGGCGTCGATGCCGGTGTCCAGCGCCTGCGTCCAGGTGGCAAAGTCGGTGCCGGCGGCCAGCGGCAGGTTCAGGTTGCAGCCGGTGCCGTCGCCTTGGCCGGCTTCGTCGGCATAGCCCAGGAAGAACGGATATTCGGTGCTGGGGTCGCCGTGCACCGAGACCGTCAGCACGTCGCCGCGCTCGTAGAAGATGCTCTGCGTGCCGTTGCCGTGGTGATAGTCGATGTCCAGCACCGCGACCCGCTCGGCGCCCGCGTCGCGCAGCGCCTGCGCGGCCAGGGCCGCGTTGTTCAGGAAGCAATAGCCGCCGAAGAAATCCGCGCCGGCATGGTGGCCGGGCGGGCGCGTCAGGGCCATGGCCGCGCGCGGGCTGCCGGTGGCCGAGACGGCGCGCGCGGCGTCGATGGCGCAGGCCGCGCCGGCCGTGGCGGCTTCCCAGGTGCCGGCGGTGAGCGGGCTGCCGCTGTCGAACGAGAACAGGCCGACGCGGGCGGCGAAGTTGGTGGGCGAGATGTCGTGGCGAAAGCCGCGCACCGGCCAGACCGACGGCAGGATGTCCAGGTCGGCATTGGCCGGGTCCAGCGCGATCCAGTCGGCCCAGGCGCTTTGCAGGAAGTCGACGTAGCGCGGGCTGTGCACGCGCCGGACCAGATCCATGTCGGCTGCCGACGGGGCCTGCAACGCGCCGATGCCGCGCTGGCGCAGGGCGTCCAGCACGTATTCCAGCCGTGCCGGCGTTTCGTGGCAGGGCACCAGCTTGCCGCGGAACATTTCCTGGCGGCCATCGTGTTTGCTGTGGACGGGGTTGTGGAAGATATGCACGGGGTTGCCTGCGCAGGAAAGGGGGAAGGGGAAAGCGAAACTATAGCGGCCGGACGGCGTACCAGGCCAAGGCCGGCAGCTCGCGCACGATCGAATACAGGTCGCGCGCTTCGAAGAACCGGGGCGAGGCGCCGCCCACCTGCGCCACGCCCTGGCGCTTGAGCGCCAGCATGGTGCGCGGCACATGGAAATACTGCGTGATGGCCGTGGCGCTGGCGTAGCCGTGTTCGCGCATATAGGCGCTGGCGTGGCGGGCCGTGGCCCAGCTGTCGTTGCCCAGGCTGTCGACCACGATGCGGGCGGCGGGCACGCCGCGCGCCAGCAGGTAGTCGCGCATCACGACAGCTTCGTCGTGGCCGTCCGGGTCGACGCCGCCGCTCACGAAAACGATCTTGCAGCGCTCGGCGGCCACGCAGTCGTAGGCACGGTCCAGCCGGGCCGCCAGGCGCGGCGACGGCTTGCCGTCGGCGGCAACGGTATTGCCCAGCACGACGGCGACGTCGGCGGCGGGGGCGTCGGCCAGCAGGCCAGCGGCGATCACGGCGCTTGCGGCGATCAGCACGACGGCCACCCCGGCGGCCAGGGCGCGCCACAGCCATCGCATCACACCTGTCTTCTCGTTGCGGTTCATGGTCGGCCCATTACGACGGGCGTTTGGGGAACGGGTAGTCGACTTCGATCTCGTTCGAATAGACCGGTTCCGGAAGGCCCGGGTCGGTCAGCACGACGGCCAGGCGGTAGCGGCCAGGCGCCAGGTCGGGAAAGAACGGCACATACTGGCCGTTGCCTTCGCTGATCTGGTACTGCGGCTTGCCGTCTTCGCCCGCGCGCCAGACGACGGGGTCGTCGGCCCAGTCCGCGACGTGGCGCGGCGTGGCCACGGGTGGCGGTGCCGGGCGGTCTTCGGCCGGGGATGCGTATGGGTCAGCCGCCGGGGCAGGCGGGGGCGCAGGCGGTCCCAGCCTGACCGCGGGGCGTGAGTACAAGGGCTGCAAGGTGCGGCGCCCTTGTGCATCGGTGAACAGCAGCCGGATGCGCGGCGAGGCCAGCGTCGCCGGGCTCGGATCGAGGTTCGTCACATACAGCGTGAAACGGCCGCCGGCCTCGTAAAGCTGCGTGCCCAGGTGGCCGCGCACCGACAGCTGCAACCCACGCGTGGGCATGCGCTGCTGCGGCACGTAGGCATGCTTGTCGATCTTCAGGTCCGCGTAGCGCACCCACTTCAGGGGCGCGTCCGCCCGGTCTGCCGGATAGCGCACTTGCAGCCACTGCGGCCGCAGCGCCACCACGTTCAGCGGTTCGCCGGCCTGGGCGGTCTGCGTGGCCGGCGCCTTGACGTCGGGTTGGTCGTACAGGTCCAGCCGGCTGACCGGCACGCGGCTGTCGCCATCCAGGGGCGAGCCTTCGCCATCGATCTGGATGTGCGCCACCGCGCCCTGGTCATCGAAACGGGTATTGACGTCGAAGGAGGCGTCTTCCAGGTCGAACAGCGCGCGGCTCATCCAGCGCACCGGACGCGCCGTGCCATCGGCGCGCAGCACGTAGTCTTCGGACCCATAGCTGTCTGCGCCATAGCGGCAGCCCACCGAGAAGGCGGCGTGTTTGGCGTCGAATTCGGGGTTGACGAACTGGTGGCAGGGGCTGGCGTCGGGCGCCGGATGCCGGATTTCCTGGAAGGTGCCGTCTTGCGGGCGATACAGGAACAGGCGTGCATAGACCTGGGTGCTGCCGCCGCTTTGGCCGATCACCAGATCGCGGTAGCCGTCGTGGTTGATGTCCGGGGTCTGGATCTGGTCGACGGCCTCGTCGTCCAGCTTGGCCAGCGGCTGCGGGGCGCCACCGCGCACGCGCACGCTGACGGTCTGGCTGCCCGTGCCGGTGATGCTGACGACGGCGGGCAGGTCTGGCTTGATGGGGTAGGGGATATCGCGCGCGCAGGCAGGGGCGCCGAGGGTGGCCAGGGCGGCCGCGAGCAGGAACGTCTTCAAGATACCGCCTCCCGGATTTTCGTTTCGGCGAATTATGCCTTGTAGAATCAACGGATAGCGTTTGGTATGCCATGAACTTTCCGTTTCCCATCCGTCAAGAATGCCCGCCGGGCGCCTGTGAGTGCGACCGCGAACGGCTGCTGGCCGATCCGGCGGCGGACGTGCGCGTGCTCAAGTTGACCCGCGAAGAGGAAAAACGCCTGGTGGCGCGGCTGGAAAACATCACCAGCCTGGAAGACCTGCGTGCCATGCAGGGACGCATCCAGGCCCAGCTGGGCATCGTGGTGCGCATCACGCCCAGCGATAACGAAGTGCGCACCTCGCGCGGCATCGCCATCCAGCTCGACGCGCAGCCCGGCCTGTGCCGCAAGACGCGCGCGTCGATTCCCGCCGCCATCCGGCGCGGCTTCGACAACACCCCTGAAATCGTCTATGCGCTCTTGAACGAGCGCGACCTGCTGAGCGGCACGTAGGGAAACGGGCGGGGCCACCGCCCAGGCCGCCTATCGCCCCGCCGCAGTGGCACTAGGCGGCGTCTTGCGCTATTTGCCGCGCGGCACGGGGCAGGGCGCCAGGGGCACGACGTCGGCCGGCGTACGGCCCGCCTCCGGACGCGTGTCCATTTTCTTGCCGCTGCGCGCCGGATAGGCCAGCAGCACGGCGCTGCCCGCGTCCAGCTTGGGCGTGTTGGGGCCGCCATAGGCCACCGTCCAGCCGCGCACCGCCAGCGGCGCCAGCGTGTATTGCAGCGCCGAGCCGGGCGAGACGTGCGCGACCTTGCCGGCAAACAATTCCTGCTGCCGGGTTTCGACGCCGTTGACGGATTGGTAGGTGGCGATGCTGACCAGCGCGGCGGATTCACCATGCCGCGCCAGGATGGCGGTTTCGTATTTGCCGGGGGGAATGGCGGTCAGGCTGACGCTGATGTTGCCCTGGGCCTGGCCGCCCGCGTCCAGTGTCACGCCGGTGACGTCGGCACGGGCCAGCGGCGCCGTGCCGGTGTTGCGCACCCGCACGCTGTACTGCCCCGACGTGCCGGTGAGCGTGCAGACCTCGACGCCGTAGGGCGTGGCGCCCGTGCTGGCGTGGGCCGGCGCGAACGCGGTGAAGAGGACGGCGGCGGGCAGGCTGGCGGCGCGGATAAGTCGGGACGGCACGGTACGCTCCTAGGAGGCAGCGCGCCGGGATGCCGCGTCGCCTGCCTTATTACACCACTTGGCGGCCGGGGCCGTCGGCCTGCGCCCGCTTGCCCGCCAGCCAGTGCAGGATCAGGGCCAGCACCAGCAGGGCCGCCATGATGAAGCCCCAGAAGATCCAGCCGAGCACGGCGATCCACGTGCCCAGGCTGCCGGCGGCCGGCAGCACCTGGTTCAGGGCGCCCACCAGCCAGACCAGGCTGTCCTGCAGGGATTGGATGAGGCCGGCGTCGGCCCATGGCGCGGCCCAGGCCGGGGCCTGCCACGGCGTGGATTGCAGCGCCGCGGCGCCAGGCACCTGCGCGGTGGCGATCGTGGCCAGCACCCAGTCCGCGAGCTGCAGCGTGATCGCCACCAGCCCGGTCCATAGCGCGGCCAGCACGGCGAAAGCGAGCCAGATGATTTTCTTCATTGCGGTGGTACTCCGAGGATTCAAAAAAGAAGCTCAACGATAGAGCGGATTGCCTTCCCGAAAAACCAGCGTCTTTGTGACAATCATTAAGAAAAAACCGAAGTCTTGGCGTGCGCCAGGATCTGCTGCACCAGGGGGTGATGCTGGCCCCGGCGGTTGCGGATGCCATAGATTTCCTCGTGCACGCTGTCGCAGCGCGCCAACGGCCGCAGGCCGCGCAACAGGCCCACGTCGTCGCCGCCCAGGCGGCTGAGCGGAAATACGCCCAGGCCGCGGGCCGCAAACACCGACATCAGGGCGCTGTCTTCGAATTCACCCACCACGTTGGGTCGCAGGCCCTGGTCGTTGAACCAGCGGTCCAGCGTCTGGCGCAGCACCGAATGGCCGGTGGGCAGCAGCACGGGCAGGCGTTCCAGGCAGTGCGGAAAGTCCTGCGTGTCGGCCTTGCGCACCCACCGGGCGGGGCCGTACCAGTCCACCGGCGAAGACACCAGCCGGTCGCTGGTCAGGCGCAGGTTGGGGTTGGCCGGCGCGCCCTGGCCGGCCAGCACCAGGTCCAGGTGGTGGCGCGCCAGCTCGCCCAGCAGTTCCTCGACCTCGCCTTCGTGGCAGGTCAGGCGCAGGTCGGGGGTATCCAGCACGGGGCCCAGCAGTGCGTGGGCGGCCAGCTTGGAAATGCCGTCGGACAGGCCCACCGACAGCCGGATGACCGGCTTGGTGGCGGCGGCGCGCACCTCCTGCGGCAGTTCCTGGCCGATCTGGAAGATTTCCTCGGCGCGGGCAAAGGCAGCCTGGCCCGCGTCGGTCAGCGCCACGCCGCGGCCGGCAGGGCGCAGCAACTGGTGGCCCAGGTTCTTTTCCAGTTCGCGCACCTGGGCGCTGATGGTCTGGATGGCCATGTCCAGGCGTTCGGCGGCGCGGGAAAAGCCGCCTTCCTTGGCGACCATCCAGAAGTAATACAGGTGACGGTAATTGAGCATGGTGGCATTCACTTCGGTTTTTTCGAACCATAACTCACTTTCAGGCTGATTTCTCCGGCAGGCCAGGATCCGGATCATGGGTGCCTTCGAACACAAGCGGGAACGTCATGGAAGCCTTGCTCTCTTTTCTACATACCGACTTCGTCGGCACGCCGGCCTGGAGCTGGCTGCTCTTCATGGGCATCGTCGCGGCCCTGCTGGCCTTTGACCTGGGCGTTCTGCACAAGGACGATCGCGAGATCGGCGTGCGGGAAAGCCTGCTGCTGTCGGCCGGTTACATCACGGCTGCCCTGCTGTTCGGCGGCTGGGTCTGGTGGCAGATGGGCCCGACCAGCGGCATGGCCTACTACACGGGCTTCCTGATCGAGAAGTCGCTGTCGCTGGACAACGTTTTCGTGATCGCGCTGATCTTCAGCTTCTTCGCCATCCCGCGCCAGTTCCAGCATCGCGTGCTGTTCTGGGGCATCCTGGGGGTGATCGTGCTGCGCGCCATCATGATCGGCCTGGGCGCCGCGCTGGTCAGCAACTTCGGCTGGTTGATGTATCTGTTCGGCGCGTTCCTGGTGTTCACGGGCATCAAGATGTGGATGATCGCGGATCAAGAGCCGGATATCGCCACCAACCCGATCCTGAAGTTCCTGAAGCGCCGCATGCGGGTGACGGACGGGCTGCGCGGCAATGCCTTCTGGGTGCGCGAGCCGGATCCGGCGACGTCCAAGCCGGTGCGTTGGGCCACGCCGCTGTTCCTGGCCCTGGTATTGATCGAGTTCGTGGACCTGCTGTTCGCGGTGGATTCGGTGCCGGCGATCTTCGCCATCACTACCGACCCGTTCATCGTGTACACCAGCAACATCTTCGCGATTCTGGGCCTGCGTGCGCTGTACTTTGCGCTGGCGGCGATGATCCACCGCTTCCACTACCTGAAGTACGCGCTGTCGCTGGTTCTGGTGTTCATCGGCACCAAGATCTTCCTGGTGGGTTTCATCGGCAAGATTCCCGCGGTGGTGTCGTTGTCGGTGACCTTCGGTCTGATCGCGGGCGGCGTGCTGTTCTCGCTGTGGAAAACCCGCTCGGGGCAGTCGCAGCCTGAATTGAAGACCGAGTAATCGCGATATGCGTCAACGCCCCGGGGCCCGCCAATTGGCGGGCCCCGGGGCTTTTGACATATCGATTCGATATTGATTTTGTGTCGACTATATATTTGTCATATGGAATCGTGCGGCGTAGAGTGCAGGGCGTACACAGACCCACGCGAAGGAGCCGTCATGACCTGGTCCGCCAAACAGTATTCCGCCTTTGAAAACGAACGCACGCGCCCGGTGCGCGACCTGGTCGCCGCGCTGCCCAATGAAGACATCGCCACCGCGGTCGACCTGGGTTGCGGCCCGGGCAATTCCACCGAAGTGCTGGCCAGCCGCTACCCGAAGGCCGCCGTGACCGGCATGGATAGTTCCGACGACATGGTGCAGGCCGCGCGCAAGCGCCTGCCCGGCATCGCGTTCGAACTGGCCGACATCGAAACCTGGAATCCGCCGCAGCAGTACGACGTGATCCTGGCCAACGCCGCGCTGCAATGGGTGCCCGACCACGCGACGCTGTACCCCCGCCTGGTCAGCAAGCTGGCCCCGGGCGGGAGCCTGGCGGTGCAGACGCCGGACAACCTGGAGGAGCCTGCCCACCGGCTGGCGCGCCAGGTGGCTGCCGACGGACCCTGGGCCGCCAAGATCGGCACGGTCAAGCATCCGCCGCGCCACAGCGCCGCCTGGTACTACGAATTGCTCAAGCCGCATTGCGGCCGGCTGGATGTCTGGCGCACGACCTACATGCACCCGCTGGCGGGCGCGCAGGCGGTGGTGGAATGGTTCAAGGGCACGGCGCTGCGGCCCTACCTGAACCGGCTGGATGCCGACGAGCAGGCGGCCTTCCTGGAACGCTACCTGGACGAGATCTCGCGCGCTTATCCCGCGCTGGCGGACGGCACCGTGCTGCTGCCGTTCCCGCGGCTGTTCCTGGTGGCGGGGCCGAAGTAAGGCCTTGCCCGCGGCGCTGCGCAGGCGCCCCGGCATGGCCGATTTGCCGGCCACTGGCACTGCGGTGCCTACGCCTGCATCGCGCCGCGCTCTTCTGCCTTGTCCGAGAAATAGCGCGCCGGCGTCTGCCCCAGCGCCTTGCGGAACATGGTGATGAAGGCGCTGACCGATTCATAGCCCAGGTCTTCGGCCGTGCGCTGCACCGACACGCCCGATGACAGGCGTTGCAGCGCCATCACGATGTGCATCTGCTGGCGCCAGCGGCCGAAGCTCATGCCGACTTCCTGCTGTACCAGCCGCGCCAGCGTGCGCTCGCTCATGGCCAGGCGGCGGCCCCATTCGGCTACCGTGCTGCGGTCGGCGGGATCGGCGCGCAGGGCGGCCGCAATTTCCTTCAGGCGCGGGTGGTCGGACAGCGGCAGGTGCAGCTGTTCGGTGGGCAACTGCGCCAGCAGGTCGACCAGCACGCCGGCCAGCCGGCGATTGGCGGGTTCGCCCGTGGCGGCGGGGGGCAGGTCGGCCAGGTAGGCCACCATTTCGCGCACCAGCGGCGTCACCGCCAGCGTGCAGCACTGGGCGGGCAGGCCGGGCGTATCGGCCGGCACGAACAGGAAGCAGACCCGGCCGTTGTCGGTGACGCGGTTGCTGTGCGGCACGCCGCCCGGAATCCAGACCGCGCTGCCCGGCGGCACCATCCACAGGCCCTGCGGCACGAAGCTGGTGACCCCGCCTTGCAGCGACAGCACCAGTTGCCCCATGCGGTGACGATGGGTGGGCGATTCGTGCTCGTTGCGGGCCGCGTCCACCCGCATCGCGTAGGTCCATTGCGACGGGGTGTCGGGGTCGAAATAGGGGCTGTGCTGGTCGGGCGGATACATGGCGCGGCGGCGCTTGGCAGAATTTAGGGATATTTTGTCATTATCTCGAAATTCAGCAGAAGCGCCATTGCTTAAGCTAGTCGCCATGAATGCTCCTGCCCCCTCTCTTGCTTCCCAACGCCCCGTCTTGCTGATCGTGGGCATTCTTTTCATCGCCATGGCCCTGCGCGCGCCGTTCACCGGCATTGCGCCGTTGATCGGCCTGATCCGCGAGCAGATCGGCCTGTCGTCGTCCGCCGCCGGCATGCTGATCGCGTTGCCGTTGCTGGCATTTGCCATCGTCTCGCTCGGCGTCGCCAGCCTGGCGCGGCGCTACGGCCTGGAACGCACGCTGTTCGCGGCGCTGGTCATCATCGGCGTCGGCATCGTGCTGCGCAGCCAGGGCGCCGCCTGGGCGCTGTACGCCGGCACGGCCGTCATCGGGTCCGGCATCGCCATCGGCAACGTGCTGTTGCCCAGCCTGCTCAAGCGCGACTTTCCGCAGCGCGTGGCCGGACTGACCTCGGCCTATGTGCTGACGATGAGTATCGCGGCCGGCGCCGCGTCGGCGCTGGCGGTGCCGCTGGCCAGCCTGGCTGGCGGCGACTGGCGCTTTTCATCGCTGTGCCTGCTGGCCGTGCCGCTGGCCGGCGTGCTGCTGTGGCTGCCGCAACTGGCCAACCACACGCCGCCCGCGGCCACCACGGCGCATGCGCCGCATGGGGCGCGGCTGTGGCGTTCGCCGCTGGCCTGGCAGGTGACGCTGTACCTGGGCATCAATTCCTTCGTGTTCTACGTGGCCGTCAGCTGGCTGCCGGCGATTCTGCGCGACGCGGGCTATTCGGCCGAACGGGCGGGCTCGCTGCATGGGCTGCTGCAGCTGATGTCGGCGGGGCCGGCGCTGTTCCTGGCGCCGGTGGTGCGCCGCATGAAAGACCAGCGCGCCGCGGCGTTCTGCTCGGCGGGCGCGTCCTTCGTGGCGTTGGCCGGCCTGATCCTGGCGCCGGCCTGGGCCGTGCTGTGGATCGTGCTGCTGGGCCTGGGCACCGGCGGCGGCATCATCCTGGGGCTGATGTTCGTCGGCCTGCGCGCCAGCCACGCGCAGCAGGCGGCGGCGCTGTCGGGCATGGCGCAGTGCGTGGGCTACCTGTTCGCGGCGAGCGGCCCGGCGCTGGTCGGCGCCTTGCACGACCGGCTGGGCGGCTGGTCGCTGGCGTTGGGCCTGTGCGCGGCGCTGTGCCTGGTGATGGCCGGCTGCGGGCTGCTGGCGGGCCGCGCTATCCAGATCGGCCAGTTCCGTCCGCATGGTGCGGCGGCGAAGGCCGCCTGATCACGGTCTGGCGCCCTGGCTGCGCCAGAGCTGCACCAGGGAGTCAGGCGCCTCGGCCTCGGGCACGTCGAACACCAGGCTGGCGGTCGCGCCATCGGCCGGATCCCTGAAGACCAATTCCACATGGAAGTAGCGCTGGTCGCCACCCTGCGCGCCGCATTCCGGCGACGCCACCGGCGCGGCGCTTTGCAGCGCTTCGCAGACCTGTTCGCGCAGGCCGGGCGGGCAGGCGGCCAGGTCGATGCTGCGCGGCTGGGCCAGGCCGGGCAGGTACGCCAGGCCGCCTTCGCGGGTCAAGCTTACGCGCAACGCAAATTCCAGCGGGGGCAGGTCGATCATGGCTGCACTCCCACCGCGGCCCAGGCGCTGGCCACGGCTTTGTGGACCGCGCTGTCGTGGCGGGTGCGGGCGATGTCGACGGTCAGCGTGGCGAAGGCGGCGAAGTCGGCATCGTGGCGCAGCCGCTTGTCGCAGAGCGTGTCGTACCAGATGCGGCCGGCCACTGCCCAGGCCGGACCGTCCAGCGCGGTGGCGGCCAGGTAGAAGGCGCGATTGGGAATGCCGGAATTGATGTGCACGCCGCCGTTGTCGCGCGGCGTGTCGACGTAGGCGCTCATGTGGGCGGGTTGCGGGTCCTTGCCCAGCACGGGGTCGTCATACGCCGTGCCGGGTTCGGCCATCGAGCGCAGCCCGCGCGCCTGTACCTTGGGCAGGAACAGGCCCTGGCCCACCAGCCAGTCGGCTTCGCGGGCGCTCTGGCCCAGCGCGTACTGCTTGACCAGCGCGCCGAACACGTCGCACAGCGATTCGTTCAGCGCACCCGACTGGCCCTGGTAGGCCAGCGCCGCTTCGGTGTCGATGACGCCGTGCGTGAGTTCGTGGCCGATGATGTCCACCGCGATCGTGAAGCGGTTGAAGACTTCGCCATCGCCGTCGCCGAACACCATCTGCGCGCCGTTCCAGAAGGCGTTGTCGTAGTCTTCGCCGTAGTGCACGCTGCCCACCAAAGGCAGGCCGCTGCCGTCGATGGAGTCGCGCTGGTAGATGTTCCAGAACAGTTTGTAGGTGGCGCCCAGGTGCGCATAGGCCTCGTCCACCGCGGCGTCGCCGCTGGCCGATGCCCCTTCCGCGCGCACCAGCCGGCCGGGCAGGGTGGTGCCGTTGTCGGCGTTGTGCACGGCGCGTTGCGGGTCGCCGGCGGCGGCATTGGGGCGGGGGGCGGCCAGGCGAGCGCGGGGCGGCTGCTCGGCCATTTCGCGCAGGCCGCGTTGTTGCTGGTCGATGATCAGGGTCTTGACTGCCGGCATGCTGACTCGCGCATCGGCATGCTGCGCCAGGCGGTCCAGCACGTAAGGCGGGATCACGCCGATCAGCGGCGCGGACTCGGAAGGTCGGGTCATCGTCGGTCTCCGTCTGAGGACCGGGCGGGGGGCGCCAGGCCTGCGAGCGGGCGTTCGGCCCACGCTTTACGGTAGCAGAGGGCGGCGGCGCGCAGGCGTAACAGTGTGCGGCGCGATGCGAGGAACGATGAGCCTGGCGACGCCGGGATCAGCCGCCGTGCGGCGTCGACGACAACGGGACCCTAATCGCCTTCCAGCACGCGGTTCATGTGCAAGGCGGGCGCGGCCATGAATTCGTTGAACCCGGCGATGTCGCCGTATTCCTCGTGTTCGATATCCCAATAGCCGATGCGTTGGGACGCGGGATTCCACACCAGCAGGATGTCGGAATAATCGCCCGACGCGCGGCTCAAGCGCAGCACCTTCCTGCGCCCGGCCTGCATCGCAATGGTGTCGGTGAGCGCAAAGAATTCCACGAAGCCGAAGTCGCTGTCCGGCAATTCGATGCGCCGCTGCGCACCTTGCAGGAAGGCGAGCAGTTCCGGAACGAGCTTGTACGGCTTGAGCGCATGCAGCCTGTGGGCCACGCTGTGCAGCTCGGGGGTTTCCAGCGATTTGAAATAGTCCGCCAGCGCGGCGTCGTCCTGTTCCATGGCAATCGTGTAGGGGCGTTCGCCGTCACGGTTGGCCAGCGTGACGTCGGCGCCGTGTTCGACCAGCAGGCGGCATGTCTTCGCGTCACGATTCCGAGCCGCGACCATCAAGGGCGTCGCGCAGTCGGGAAACACCTGGTCCCGCTCGCGGAAATTGACGTCCACGCCATGCCCCAGAAAGAACGTGATCGCCGGGTACTGGCGGTTGAAGACCGCAGAGCGAAAGGCCCCGCCCGCATGGACGGCAGCGGTGTGTCCCAAGGCGTCGATGACGGGCAGGTGCTTGAATTTCTTGCCGTACAACGCTTGTTGATAGGCATCGCCACCGACTTTCAGGCGGGCATGGATATCGGCGCCATGCTGCACCAGATAGCGCATCATGTCCGGGGTGGCGTGGCGGGCGGCCAGAACGAAGGCAGGCGCCCGAGTGTCGTTCAGGTGGGCGCCGTGTTCGACCAGCCAACGTGTCGACGCGGTGCACTGGGCGACGAGCGCCAGTTCGATCGGCAAGACCTGCACGTGCGGACTCAGCACGATGGCCGCGTTGATATCCGCCCCGCCTGCCAGGAACGCATCGAGCGCCGCGACGTCGTTCGCCAGCACTGCGGTGGCGAAAGGCGGCACGTCTGCGAATTTGCCGAGACCTGCAATGTTGACCATGTGGTAGAACTCCGGAAACGCACGGATAGCCGCGCACGACTAGCCATTGATTACGCGGTGATTTTGCCAAAGGTTCGGCGATCGTGCCGGGCGACCCCGCGCCACCCATGTTGCTCATTCCAGGAATTCACCGCATGTCCGACTACCGCATCCGCGATCTCTCGCTGACCGACACCCACATCGTCCTGACCCTGGCCAATGGCCGCACGCTGCAGGAACCCATTCGCCGCCACATCCGGCTGGAAAAAGGCAGCCCGGCCGAGCGCGCGCAGTGGCAATTGGTGGACGACGGCCACGGCGTGGTCTGGCCGGCGCTGCTGGCGCCGTCGGCCGAAGGCATGCTGAACGTGCGCGACCTGCTGTGGGATGCGGTCTACGAGCGCGCGCTGGCCACGTTGCAGGCGGCCGGCTGGCAGTTGGACAGCCTGTCGCCGCGCGACCAGGAGCTGGTGGCGTTGTGGCGCATGGAAGCCGACATCAACAACGGCGGCTTCATGCAGTTCCTGTGCAACTGGGGCGACCCCACCTGCCAACTGGCGCTGGGCGCGCTCAAGAAGATCGGGGCGGCGCGCACGCATGCCATCCTGGCGGACATGCGCGGCCTGATCGACCGTTTCGAGGAATCGCCCGAGGTGGTGCAACTGAACGACATCTACGGCGCGATGACCGAAGACGAACAGGCGCGCCTGGAAGAATTGGACGAGGCGTTTTTCGAGTACCCGGACAACCTGGCCCGCTTGGGATTGGCGTGTTACGGCGCCTGACAAGACGAAACAACCGTAACTTTTCTGTCGATTTCCGGGGACGGAGTCGCGCTAGAATCGCTGGCTTCTATCCCGGGGGGGAATGCCAGATGCGTTATTTCCTGATCTTGGTTGGGGCGGCCGTGGTCGCCTATTTGCTCGCGCGCGGTATCGCCGCCGTGCTCTCGGACCGTAAACGCAACAAATCAGAAAAGGACTCCAAGTGAAGCCGACCGACCTGCAGATCGTCAAATCCGCCAAGCCGCGCAGCCTGATGGTGGCCGTGGTCACTGGCGTGCTGTTCCTGCTGATTCTGTTCATTGCATTCGGCTCTTGGTTCCAGGTGGATCAGGGCGAACGCGGCGTGGTGCTGCGCAACGGCAAGCTGGTGCGCGTGTCCGAGCCGGGCCTGGATTTCAAGACGCCGTTCATCGATAGCGTCATGATGGTGTCGGTGCGCGACCACACCTTCGTGTTCGAGAAGCTGGAAGCCTACAGCTATGACCAGCAACCGGCCACGTTGCGCGTGTCGGTCACCTACCGCGTGCCGTCCGAGCATGTGGCCGAGCTGTATTCCGAATACGGCACCATCGGCAATCTGCAGATGCGCGTGCTGGAACGCAAGACGCCCGACGCGGTCAAGAACGTGTTCGGCCAGTACACCGCCGTGCGCGCCATCCAGGAACGCCAGAAGCTGGGCCTGGACGTGAACAACGCCGTGCTCAAGACGATGGAAGGCGCACCGGTGCAGGTGGTGGGCGTGCAGATCGAGGAAGTGGGCTTCTCGCAGGCCTACGAGCATTCCATCGAGCAGCGCATGCTGGCCCAGGTGCAGATCGAGACCACGCGCCAGCAGAAGGAAACGGCGATGATCAACGCCGAGATCCAGGTGGTCAAGGCCAAGGCCGAAGCCGATGCGCGCCGCCAGCAGTTCACGGCCGAAGCCGACGGCATCCGCATGCGCGGCGAAGCCGAAGCGGCGTCCATCCGCGCCAAGGCCGAAGCCCTGGCCGCCAACACCAATCTGGTCAGCCTGAACGCCGTCGAGAAGTGGGATGGCGTGCTGCCGGCCACGCAGGTGCCCGGCTCGGCCATGCCGTTCATCGGCATCAAGTAGGCGCGGCAGTGTCCTGCGCGGCGGCCTGCATGCGCTGCCGCGCGAATTGCACCACGCTGTCGCCCGGCAGCGCGCGGCTGTAGAACCAGCCTTGCACGATGATTTCGGCGCTGGATTCCAGCGCCGAAATCTGTTCCTGCGTTTCCACGCCCTCGACAATGATCTGCAGGTCCAGCGCTTCGCAAAAGCGCAGCAGGCCGCTCATCACCTGCGCGCCGCGTTCGCTGCGCTGGGCCAGCACGAAGCTGCGGTCGATCTTGACCGCGTCGATCTCGAACTGGTGCAGGTAGCTCAGGGCCGAATAGCCGGTACCGAAGTCGTCGATGTAGATGCGGCAGCCGATACCGTGCAGGCGGCCGAACGCCGTGTGCAGCGCCTCGGCGTCTTCCACCAGCGCGTCTTCGGTCAGTTCCACCGAGACCTGCCCGCGGGCCTGTTCCAGCACCTTCACCAGCTTGTCCAGGTACGACGCGGACGTCAGCGTGCTGCTGGTGACGTTGATGGTCAGCGGCAGGGCGAAGCCGGCGCGGCGCCAGGCCTGGCATTGCAGCACGGCCTGCTTGGCTACCCACAGATCCACCTCGCGCATCAGGTCGGCCTGCGCCAGCCAGCGCAGGAATTCCAGCGGCGCCTGCTGCATGCCTTCGGGGCCGGTGGCGCGCAGCAGCGCCTCGCAGCCGGTGCACAGGCCGGTGCGCAGCGACACCTGCGGCTGGTATTCCAGGTAGAAGTCGTATTCGCTGATGGTGCGGATGCGCGAGATCTCGGCGCTGCGGCGCGCGCGGTTGGCGTAGGTCGATACCACGGGGTCATGCGCGAACAGCAGCGATTCTTCCTGCAGGCGCGGAAAGGTGGTGTCCAGCGACTTGAAATACACGGTGGCATCGGCCTTGCGCTGGCGCTCCAGCGCCACCACGAAGGGCGCGTACAGGCAGGTGCCCAGCGCGATCAGGAACACCTGCAATACGACGCCACCCAGGTGGCCGCCCGAACCCAGGTAGGCGTTGAGCAATACCGGCGAGGTCAGCGGCAGCGTGACGGTGGCCGGGTCCAGCCAGCCCAGCTGCACCACGGCCAGCGCAATGATGACATTGCACACCGGCGTCAGCACGAACGGAATCAAGAGGCGCGGATTCAGAATCAGCGGCAGGCCGAACAACAGGATCTCGTTGACGTTCAGCAGCGACACCGGGATGCTGGCCAGCGCCAGCAGGCGCAGTGATTCGCTGCGCGAGAACAGGAGGATCGCGGCCACCAGCGACAGGGTCGCGCCGGCCCCGCCGATGAAGGCAAAGGCGCCCAGCAGCGTGCTGTTCAGCGCATACATGCCCTGGTAGCCGGCGGCGGCGCTGGCGGCGTTGAGCGACGTGGCCTGGTCCAGCACATCGAGAATGGGCGCCATGGCGTGGTAGCCGTGGATGCCGAAGAACCAGAAGATCGAGTTCATCGCGGCCATCATCGGGCCGGTGGTGAAGGGGCTGTCCAGCGAAGCCAGGTCGACAGGGATGTTGAACTGCGTGACGCCGGGCACGCGCAGCACCGCGCTCAGGACCAGCACGACGACCCCGGCGACCAGCAGCCCCGGTATCACCATGTTCAGCGTGCCGCGCACGTTTTCGCCGATCAAGCCATCGGGCGCCAGGCGGGTCCAGCGGCGCCGGTGCAGCCACGACAGCAGCGGCACCGTGCCCAGCGGCGCGACGATGGCGATGAACAGGGTCAGCGTGGCGGCGGCGTGCGGGTAGGGCGCCAGGAGGCCCTCGGCGATCACCAGGTACGACAGGCACAGGAAGGCGGCCGGCAGGTTGGGCACGCGGTAGCGGATGGAAAGCATGTAGCCGATGGACGTGCTGACCAGCATCGGCATGACGGCATTGAGCTTGTCGTGTACCCCCGACAGGACATCGGCGACGTGGGGCGGCAGCCCCAGCTGGCGCGCCACGATGGCCAGCACGAGAAACAGCGCGGCCACCAGCAGGCAGGGCATCGTCCAGAGCAGGCCTTCGCGGATGGCTCGCAGCGCGCTTGCGCCGGCCAGGGCCGCCAGCCGATCTTTCGGATAGCGCATGAAGCTCGATGTCGGCATACCGGTGTCGCCCTTAAAAGCCCGCAACCGAGGGAGGGCTGTCCCAGGGACCGCATCGTGCCGGTGACCTGGGCTTTGTAAGAATGCTTTGCGGCATCCTAGCGCCTGAGTTCCCGCTTTAGCAATCGCGTTTCGAAAAAATCCTAGGGATTCCCCTCTGTCAAGAATTGAAAAGGCGGCGCATCGTGCGCTTATCAGGAGGCAGGCAGCGCTATACGATCAATTCGACGGCGTCCGTTTCGTGGGAGCGGCGGTGTCAAGCAAGGGCGTTACCGAGAGGACGACAAGATGTCTCAGTTGGAGTGGGTGCCTGGCGACAAGACGCCAGAGCGGCAGGGCTATTACGAGACCAGGCTGGACACGGGCGGTACCGCGATTTCGCTGTACAGCGTGCTGGGATGGATGCCGGCCAAGGCGCCGGGCAACATGGTGAGCTGGCGCGCCTTGCCGCCGGCGGCCGAACGCGAAGAGGCCGAACGGCACATCCAGGAGCTGCGCGCGGCCCAGAGCCATGTGCCGATGGATTATTAGGACCGAATCGGCAGATCAGATGCGTCTGACTTTCCGGGTGACCTGACCGGATCGAACGGCCCGCGGCGGGGTGGGGCGCGTGCGCAAGTTGCGATAATGAGAATTATTTGTAAAATCCGCAGCGTTGCCACCCTACGCTACCGGATCGCCCCATGTCCCGCCCCGCCTCGTCCCGCCCCGGATGGCTCGCCTGCTATGACGAGCTGATCGGCGCCTGGACGCGCCGGTCGGGCAACCGGCACGACGCCGAAGACGCCGCGCACGACGCGATCGAACATCTGCTCAAGGCGGACGGCAGCGTGGCGGCCAAGGCCCGCGGCTATCTGTTCCAGGTGGCCGGGCATCGCCTGATCGACCGCTGGCGCCGCCAGGGCCGCGAGCAGCACGTGCCGCTCGATGACCTGGCCGAAGACGACCAGCCGGCCGGGCCCGACCCGGATGCGCCGCTGCGGGCGGCGCGCCTGGCCGACGACCTGGCGCGCGTGCTGGCGGAACTGCCGCCCAAGTGCCGCCAGGCCTTCGTGCTGAATCGCATCGAAGGCTGGACCCAGGCCGAGGTGGCCACCTACATGGGGCTATCCAAGAATATGATTGAACGCTACGTCATGCGGGCGATCGAATACGTGCAGGAGCGCCTGCGCGAGCACGCGCCGTGACGCAGGTTTCCTTCACTACAGATCCGCGCCCGGACGCGGACGGCAGCCACCGATGACCGAGTCCTTTACCCGCGATGCCGACGACCCGCGCCAGCCCGCCACCGCCGCCTGGTGGTTTGCCCGCTGGCATTCGGGCGACATGACGCGCCGCGAGCGCCGCGCCTTCGCGCGCTGGCGCCGCGAGCAGCCGGACGCCGCGCGCGACTTCGACCGCATGCAGCAGCTGGGGCAGGCGGCCGAGCGGCTGCCGCAAGACCGCGTCCAGGCCCTGCTGGGCGGCGCCGTGCCGGCCCGGCCCAAGGGGCGCCGATGGTTGCCGTTGCCTGCGCCATTGCGCGTGGGCTTCGCCTGCGCCTTGCTGGCGCTGGTGGCCCTGGCGGGGTGGTGGAGCCTGCCCGGCGAGGCGCCGTCCTTCACGACCGTGGTGGGCGCCGACCGCGGCGAGCGCAAGCAGGTCACGCTGCCCGATGGCTCGGTGCTCGAGATCAACGGCAACACGCTGGCCGAGGTGAAGTTCTACGCGGGCCGCCGCGAGGTTGAACTGCAGGGCGGCGAGATTCTCTTTTCCGTCAGCCCCGATGCCGAGCGGCCGTTCCTGGTGCGCGCCGGCAGCGGCGAGGTGCGCGTGACGGGCACCGTGTTCGACGTTCGGCGCGACGAAGACGTCGTCACGGTGCTGGTGCGTTCCGGCACGGTGGAAGTCACCGGCGGCCATTGGTGGAACCTGGGCCTGGCGGTGCTGCGCGGCGGCCATGGCATCCGCGTGCCTAGTAGCGGCGCCATCGGCGTGCCGGCGCCCGCCGACGTCGACACGGCGCTGGCCTGGCAGACGGGGCGCGTGGTGTTCAAGAATGCACCGCTGACCGAAGTGGTCAGCGAAATGAACCGCTACCTGGCCACGCCGCTGCGCGTGGCCGACAGCCGGGCGGGGCGCCTGCGCGTGTCCGCTTCGTTCAGCCTGGACCGCCCCGAAGCGCTGCTGGACGCCTTGCCGGCGGTGGCTCCGGTGAAGCTGGCGCCCGCCGCAGACGGCGTGATCGACGTGTCGGCGCGTTGATCGTTACAAATTAATCGGACGAAGCATTCAGGTTTTTTCGCCGCTGCATCGTTCTAGGTGAGAAGGCGCGTCGCGCCGCGTTCCCGCTTCGGGGACTTTCCTTCTTGCCGTTGAACCGAATCCGCAGCTGACCGTGAACCTTCCTGTCTGGCGCCCCGCGCGCGCCGCCACCCGTTTTGCCCTGTCTTCCCTGACGCTGTCGCTGGCCATGGCACTCGGTGCCAGCCCCGCCGTGCAAGCCCAAACCCCTCCCCAGTCCGTGACGGTGGACATCGCCGCCATGCAGCTGGGCGATGCCTTGCTGCAATGGGCTGCGCAGACCCGCCAGCGCGTGTTCTACGCGCCCGAGGTGGTCGCCGGATTGCGCAGCCCCGGCCTGCGCATGAGCGGCAGCCCCGAGCAATCGCTGGCCCGCCTGCTGCAAGGCACGGGCGTGGCCTATCGCTGGCAGGGCGACAGCATCATCCTGTCGCGCGACGGCGAGGTGGCCAGCCTGGCGCCGGTAACGGTACTGGGCGCGCGCGATCCCGCCGTGACCGAAGGCACGGGGTCCTACACCACCCCGGCAACGGCCGCGGCCACCGGACTGTCGCTGTCGTTGCGCGAAACGCCGCAGTCGGTGTCGGTGGTGACGCGCCAGCGCATCGACGACCAGAACCTGCGGTCGCTGGACGAGGTGATGGGCAACGTGGTGGGCGTGCAAGTGGTGGCCGAAGACAGCGACCGCACCGATTTCTGGTCGCGCGGGTTCTATATCGACAGCTTGCAGTACGACGGCGTGCCCACCACCATCGGCCTGTCGATGTACGGCGAATCCGACAACGATTCGATCATCTACGACCGCATCGAAGTGGTGCGCGGCGCCACGGGGCTGATGACCGGCGCGGGCAATCCGTCGGCCTCGATCAACCTGGTGCGCAAGCATGCCAACAGCCGGGAATTCACCGGCACGATCAACACCGGCGTGGGCTCGTGGAACCAGTTCCGCAGCTCGGTCGACCTGAGCACGCCGCTGAACCAGGAAGGCACGGTGCGTGCACGCATGGTGGCGCTGTACCAGAAGAAGGATTCGTACATCGACCTGTACCACACCGACAAGAAGGTGTTCTACGGGGTGATCGATGCGGACCTGACGCCGTCGACCACATTGAGCGTGGGCATGGATTCGCAGGACAAGCGGCCGCGCGGCACCACCTGGGGCAGCCTGCCGGTGGTGTTCAGCGACGGCACGCCGACCGACTGGCGCCGGTCCAAGACCAGCGCGGCCGACTGGACCTATTGGCACACCACGCAGCGCACCACCTTTGCGTCGCTGTCGCACCGCTTTGAGAACGATTGGGAAGCCAAGGCCGACTGGTCGCTGCGCAAGAGCAAGTACGACGCCAAGCTGCTGTACCTGTACGGCCAGCCGGATCGCGACACCGGCGAGGGCCTGGGGGCGTTGCCGGGTTACTGGAATTCGTATGCGCAGCAGACCTCGCTGAACCTGCAGGTCAAGGGGCCGTTCCAGCTGCTGGGCCGCCGCCATGAGCTGGTGCTGGGCGCCATGCGCAGCCGCTACAGCGAAGACTTCTACAGCTATGGCCGCGAGGGCGCGATGCCCGACACGGGCTCGTTCTACGACTGGGACGGCTCGTACGCGCAGCCCAACTGGACGACGACCACGCTGCGCGACACCATCACGCACCAGCGCGGCGCGTACGCCGCGGCGCGCTGGTCGCTGACCGACAGCCTGACGCTGATCACCGGCAGCCGCTATGCCACGTGGCAATCGCGCTCGCCGACCCGCGACCAGAAAGACTCGCGCCTGATTCCCTACGCGGGCGTCGTCTACGACATCAACAGTACGTATTCGGCCTACGCCAGCTATACCGACATCTTCCAGCCCCAGGATTACCGTGACCGCAGCGGCAATTACCTGGATCCGGTGGAAGGGCAGAACTACGAAGTGGGGGTGAAGGGCGAATACCTGGACGGCCGCCTCAATGCGTCGGTGGCGCTGTTCAAGGTGAAGGAAAGCAAGACCGGCGTGCCGGACCCGGGCTACATGGTGCCGGGGTCCACCGACGGCGCCTACAAGACGGCCGATGGCGTCACCACCCGCGGTATTGAAATGGAAGTGACCGGCCAGCTGGCGCCGGGCTGGAACACCACGCTGGGCGGCACGTACTACACCAGCCGCGACGTGCACGGCGTGTCGGTCAACACCGAACGTCCGCGCGCGACCGCCATGCTGTTCACGACCTACCGCCTGCCGGGCGCGTGGAGCAAGCTGACTGTCGGCGGCGGCGTCAACTGGCAGATCAGCACGTACAGCACCGTCGAGCTGGACGAAGGCAGCGTGACCGCCAAGCAGAAGGCCGCGGCGCTGTTCAACGTGATGGCGCGCTACGACTTCAATTCGCGCCTGTCGGCGCAGTTGAACGTGAACAACCTGTTCGACAAGAAGTACTACCTGGGCGGCGTGGCCAACCAGGTCTACTACGGCGAGCCGCGCAGCGTGTTCCTGAACCTGAAGGCGACGTTCTAGCGTTTGCAGAGGCGCCGGCCAGCCCGGCCGGCGCGGGCGCAGGGCCTACGCCTGTTGCCGCGTCGCGGCCAGCACGATCTCGCGGATGCACACGCCGGGGGGCTGCGAGTAGGCGTAGTACACGGCGTTGGCCACGTCTTCGGCGGCGAGCACCTTGCCGCCCATGTCGGCCTTCCAGGCCTCGTAGCCGCTCTTGATGCCGTCATCGGTGGTGTGGCCCAGCAGTTCGGTTTCGACCGCGCCGGGGGCGATGGTGACCACCCGCACGTTGTGCGGCGACAGTTCTTCGCGCAGGTTTTCCGACAGGCCATGCACGGCAAACTTGGTGCCCACGTACGCCACGTGGTTGGGGAAGGTCTTGCGCCCCGCGACCGAACTGATGTTGATGATGGTGCCGCGGCCGCGTTCGGCCATGCCGGCCGCCACGGCATGCACGCCGTTCAACAGGCCTTTGACGTTGACGTCCAGCATGCGGTCCCATTGTTCCGGGTCCTGGCGGGTGATGTCGCCCAGCAGCATGACGCCGGCATTGTTGACGATGGCGTCGGCCGGGCCGTATTGGGCTTCGGCTTCGCGCAGGGCGGCGGCCAGCGCCTGGCGGTCGGTCACGTCGACCTGGCGGGCCAGCGTGTTGGGCAGGTTCAGGGCCTGCATCGGCGCCAGGCGGCGGGCCAGCAGCAACAGCGGATGGCCGTGGGACGAGAACAGGCGGGCGGTAGCCAGGCCGATGCCCGAGCTGGCGCCGGTGACAACGACGAGGGGAAGTTTGGGGGTGCTCATGGTGGGGCTCCAGGTATCGGTGATTCGTATGTCAGAATGACTGAAAACCAGTGTATGGCGGCTTTTCCCGCTTGAAAAATGGTTTATTCTTCTTGCATCAATCGGGAAAACTTATGGATAGCCGCCAGCTGAACGCCTTCATTGCGGTGTTCGAAGAGCGTAACATCACCGCCGCCGCGCAGCGTCTGCACCTGAGCCAGCCGGCCTTGTCGGGCACCATCAAAAGCCTGGAAAGCCTGCTGGGCGCGCAGTTGTTCGAGCGCCAGGCGCGCGGCGTGTCCGTCACGGACGCGGCCCGCATCCTGTACCCGCAGGCCCGCCGCCTGGTCGCGCAGACCGAATCCATGACCCGTCAGTTCCGGCAGGATGCCCGCGTGGCCGAACTGCGCATCGGCATCGAAGGCGAGATTGCCGGCGCGCATATCCGCGCCTTCGTGGCGCGGGCGCGGCAGGCCGTGCCCAACCTGCAATTGCACCTGCTGGAAGGGTGCACGGGCGACGCCCGGCTGGCCACCGAAGACGAGCGCTGCGAAGACGAACTGTTCCTGCCGCTGTGGAACGACCCGTACGCCATCGCATCGCCCGCCGACGCGCCGGCCGATGCCATGCCCGACTGGATCGTCTGCCCCGACCACCCCAGCCATCAACGCCTGTTGCCGTACTACGGCGCGGCCGCCAACACGCCCGCCGCACAGGCGGCGTCGCTGCGCCTGGCGCTGGAATTGGCCGGGGCCGGGGTGGGCGCCTGCATCGCGCCGCGCTCGCTGGTGGATCAGCAGGGCGGCGTGGTGGCGCGCGCCCTGGACGGCCTGGCGCTGTCGCGCCGCGTGGGCCTGTGCTACGCGGCACAGGCGCTGGATACGCCCGCGCTGGCGCTCTTGGCCGAACAGCTCGGCAACGCGATCCGGGCCTGAACCCCCGGGCCCGGGCCGTCTGGCCTGCGACGCACGAGGCTGGCGCCGCGGGTTGGGGCGGGGGATCTGTTCAAGGCGGCCGGCCGGACTATAATGAGAATAGTTTCCATTACATTAACGTCTCTGGTGGTCCCGGCTGGGGCCGGGCCGTCATGCACTCCACTTCCCTAGCGCCTCACGCCGAGGTGCAGTCCGTTTATCAGGCGCACCATTCCTGGCTGCGCACCGTGCTGCATCGCAAGCTGGGCAACGCGTCCGATGCCGCCGACGTGGCCCACGACACGTTCGAAAGGTTGATCCGCGCCAACGTCGCCCAGCCGTTGAGCGAGCCGCGTGCCTACCTGCGCACCATCGCCAATCGCCTGCTGATCGGGCGTGCGCGCCGCGCCGCGCTGGAAGCGGCCTATGCCGAATCCCTGGCCCTGCAACCGGCGGCGGTGGAACCGTCGGTGGAGTCGCGCGCCTTGATCCTGGAGGCGCTGGAACAGGTTTGCGAACTGCTGGATACCTTGCCCATGACCAGCCGCCGCATTTTCCTGATGGCGCAGATCGACGGCCTGTCCAACATCGAGATCGGCGAACGCCTGGGCCTGACGCCCAACGCCGTGCAGAAATCGCTGGCCCGAGCGCTGGTGCGTTGCTACGCGGCGGTCTACGGGTGAGCGGCCCGGTGGATAGCGTCCGTCTGCTCCGGCCGCTGGCGCCGGAAGCCGGCAAGCTCGACCCCAAGGTGATCCGCCAGGCGGCCGACTGGTGGGCGCGCCTGCGCGATGGCGCAACGCCCACCGAGCGCGACCGCTTCGAGCGCTGGCGCCAGGCGCAGCCCGCCCACGACCTGGCCTGGCAACGGTTGGGCGCGCTGACCCGGGGCGTGTCCCTGGGCGCCGAGCAGGCCGGCGCCGATGTTGCGTCGCGCACCCTGCAGCAGGCGCCGCTGATCCGTGCGCGGCGCAACGCCATCCGCTGGATGATGGCGGCGACCGGCGTCGGACTGGGCGCCTGGGCCGTCAACGACCGCGAGGCCCTGCGCAATCTGGCAGCCGACCTGCGCACCGGCACGGGCGAACGACGCAGCGTGGTGCTGGCTGACGGCACCCGCGTCGAACTGAATGCCGGCAGCGCGGTGGACCTGCGCTACACGGATACGCGGCGCGAGCTGGTACTGCGCGAAGGGGAAATCCTGGTGGCCACCGGACAGGACCCGCGGGGCCGTCCCTTCACTGTGCGTACGCGCGCCGGCGTGCTGACGCCGGTGGGCACGCGCTTCCTGGTGCGCGACCTGGGTGCGGGACGGGTCCGGGTGGCCGTGCTGGAAGGGGCGGTGGATGTCGCGAACGGCCAGGCCGGCGCGGCGCCGCGGCGGGTGCCGGCGGGCGGGCAGGCCGAGTTTTCCGCTGCGGGCGATTTCGTGCCGGCGGCGCTGGCGCCGGGCGTATCGGCCTGGCTGGATGGCATGCTGCTGGCCGATGCCATGCCGCTGGCCGACTTCCTGCGCGAACTGGGGCGCTACCGCCCCGGCGTGCTGCGCTGTGCGCCGGAGGCGGCGCCGCTGCGAGTGGTGGGCGCGTTTCCGGTGGCCGACACGGACCAGGTCCTGTCGATGCTGCAGGACGTGTTGCCGGTGCGGGTGCAGCGCTACACGCGCTACTGGGTCAACGTGCACCTGGCCTGACGCGATTGATTTGTAACTGGAACGGCGTGATCGGCGTTCTCACGCTTCATGTAGGGAAAGCAGCCCGCTCGACGGGCCGCATTCCTCCCTCGTGAACCAGGACTTCTTCATGCCTTGCCATTCCCTTTCCGCGGCCCGCGCCGCGAATGCCGCCCGCCGCGGCGTCCTGCCGCGCACGCGGCTGTGCGTGGCGCTGTCGCTGGCCCTGCCGCTGGTCGTGGCGGTGTGGCCCGCCGCGTCCGTCCAGGCCCAGGCCGCGCCGGCCGCGCGCACGGTGTCCTTCAATGTGCCTGCTGGCCCGTTGGGCGCGGCGCTGGGCGCCTTCGGCATGCAGGCGGGCGTGATGGTGGCGTCCGACCCGGCGCTGACGCAGGGCGCGCACACCGATGGCGTGTCGGGCGCCTATTCCGTGGATGCGGCGCTTGCGCGCCTGCTGGCAGGGACCGGATTGCAGGCCGTGGCGCGCGGCGAGGGCGGCTATCGATTGCGCCAGGCGGGGACGGGCCAGGCGCAGACGCTGGCGCCGGTGACCGTGACCGGCAGCTACCAGGCCACCACCGATGGCACGGGGTCGTATGCCTCGCCCGCGGCCACCATCGGCAAGACCACGCAGGCATTGAAGGACATTCCCCAGTCCATCACCATCCTGACGCGCCAGCGCATGGACGACCAGGACATGACCAGCCTGCCGGACGCGATCAACAACACCACCGGCATGGTGGGCGTGCAAGGCGTGGGCCCGGGCATCGCGATCAACTCGCGCGGCTTTCCGGTGGACATGCTGCAGTACGACGGCGTGCCGCTCTTGCGCAACAACTACAGCCTGGGCAATTGGGAACAGGATTCGCTGGTGTTCTACGACCGCGTCGAGATCCTGCGCGGCGCGGCCGGCCTGTTGCAAGGGGCCGGCAGCCCGGGCGGCGCGGTCAACCTGGTGCGCAAGCGCGGCGGCGCCGAACCGTCGGTGGTGGTCACGGGCAAGGTCGGTTCGTGGGACCGCTATGGCCTGCAGCTGGACGCCGGCAGCCCGCTGAACGCAGCCGGCACGCTGCGCGGCCGGGTGGTGCTGGACGATGACCGCAGCCATTCGTACACCGATTACGTGTGGGACAAGACCCGCAACCTGTACGCGGCGCTGGACTACGACATCAGCCCCGACACCACCGCCGGCATCGCGGTCAGCAACCGCTTCAGCCGCTCGCGCCCCATGTTCGTGGGCTTTCCGCGCTTTGCCGATGGCGGCGACATCGACCTGCCGCGTTCCACCTACACGGGGTCGACCTGGAACCGCGCCAAGAATGACCAGACCGTGTTCTACGCCGACCTGGAACACCGCTTCAACGAGGCCTGGCGCTTCAAGCTGGGCGGCGTTGCCATGAACGAGAAGAACACCACCGTGCACCAGCGCGTGGCCGATGCGGTGCAGCGCGACGGCAGCGGCTTGTCGTATGGCAATTTCGGCGTGGACTTCAACAGCAAGCAGCGCGGCCTGGACATGTCGGTCAGCGGCGATTTCACGGCGCTGGGCATGAAGCAGGAAGTCGTGCTGGGCGCGAACTATTCCAAGCTCACCACGCAAGACCGCTTCACGCGGGCCTGGAGCGATAGCGACGGCAATATCTTCGACATCGACCACAACCGGCCGTGGCAGGATATCGACAGCATCGCAGCCGCCAGCGGCTACGACAGCCGCAGCGCCTACGACATCCGGCAGAAGGGCATCTACGGCACGTGGCGCGTCAAGCCCACCGAGTCGCTGTCGTTGATCGGCGGCGGCCGCGTGGGCTGGTATGACTTCACGTACCGGTCGGCCGGCGAGACCTCGGCCACGACGGAATCCGGCCGCTTCATTCCTTATGCCGGCATCGTCTACGCCCTGAGCCGCGACTGGTCGGTCTACACCAGCTATACGTCCGTGTTCGAGCCGCAGACCGATCGCAGCGTATCGGGCGCGTTGCTCAAGCCGGTGGAAGGCGCCAACTACGAAGCCGGCGTGAAGGGTGAGCTGGCCGATGGCCGCGTCAACGTGGCGCTGGCCGTGTTCCGCTACGACCACAAGAACCGCTCGGTGACCGACTACGACAACGGCTTTGCCTGCGACGGTTGGTATTGCTCGCGCGCGGCCGGCAAGGTGCGCAGCCAGGGCTTCGAGGCGGAAGTGTCGGGCGAGGTGATCCAGGGCCTGCAACTGTTCGCCGGCTACACCTACAACACCACCAAGTACCTGGAAGACCCGGACAACCAGGGCAAGATCTTCAACACGTGGACGCCCAAGCACATGCTGCGCCTGTGGGCCAACTACAAGCTGCCGGGTGACTGGAACCGCCTGAGCGTGGGCGCCGGTGTCAACACGCAGACGCATACACTGAGCTCGGACCGCAAGTTCGCGCTGGCGGGTTTTTCCGTGTGGAATGCCCGCGTGGGGTACCAGGCCACGTCCGAGCTCAGCTTCGGCCTGAACCTGAACAACGTGTTCGACAAGAAATACTACGTGCCGTCCTACAACACGATCAGCAGCAACAACTACTACGGCGAGCCCCGCAATGTGATGCTGACGGTGCGCTACGCGCCGAAACTGTAGCGCGGGGGCGGGGCGGCCGCGATGGGATAAAATAATAATTATTCCCATTTAGATTCCATCGCGAGCCGCGCCGTGTCCTCGACCGACTCCCTGCCCAACGACGCTGTCACGCAGATCTACCGCGACCACCACGGCTGGCTGTCCGGGTGGCTGCGCAAGAAGCTTGGCAATTCCTTCGATGCCGCCGACCTGGCGCACGACACCTTCGTGCGGTTGATGGGGGCGCGCGTGCGCGAGGGCGGCGGCGGCGAGCCGCGTGCGCTGCTGACGCACATCGCCAAGGGCCTGGTGGTGGACCACTGGCGCCGCCGCGCGCTGGAAGACGCCTACCAGGCGGCCGCCGCGCAGTTGCCGCCTTGCGAGGCGCCGTCGCCCGAAGTGCGGGCGCTGATCCTCGAAACCCTGTACGCCATAGACGCCACCCTGCGCACCTTGCCCGCGAAGACGCGCGAGATATTCCTGGCTTCGCAATTCGACGGCATGGCCTATGCCGACATCGCGCGGGTGCAGCGCGTGTCGCTGGCCACGGTCAAGCGCCACATGCAGAAGGCGCTGACGGCCTGCCTCGTGGCCTATCACGCGAGCGCGGCATGACCGCCGTGCCGGACCGCGCGCTGCTGGAAGAGGCCGCCGGCTGGCTGGTGCGGTTCCAGTCGGAAGCGCTGTCGGCGTCGGACCACGCTGCCTTTGAACGCTGGCGCGGCCGCAGCGCGGCGCACGCCGCGGCCTGGGCCCGCGCCGAGGACATGCTGCGCAGTTTCGGGCAGGTGCCACCCGCCCTGGGCGCGCAGGCCTTGCGGGGGCTGGACCGGCCGGGGCGTCGCCAGGTGCTGCGCACCGTGGCCGGCCTGCTGGCATTGGGGCCGGCCGGGTGGCTGGCCTGGCGTGAACTGCCGTGGCGCGAGTGGGCGGCCGATGCCCGCACGGCCGCCGGAGAGCAGCGCCGCCTGCAACTGGCCGACGGCACGCAACTGATCTTGAACACCGCCACGGCGGTGGACATCCTGTACACCGCGGATCAGCGTGTCGTGTGGCTGCGGGCGGGTGAAATCCTGCTGACCACCGGCAAGGACCCGTCGCCGGTGCACCGGCCCTTCATCGTGCGCACGGCGCAGGGCACGGTGCAGGCGCTGGGCACGCGCTTCCTGGTGCGCGACGAAGGCAGCCGCGTGCGCGTCGCGGTGTTTGAAGGCGCCGTGGATATCGGGCCGGCGGGCGGCGGCGCGCATCGCGTGCTGCAGGCCATGCAGCAGACGGTGTTCGATGCCGGCCAGGTGGGCGCAGCCGCCGACGCGGATGCCGGACAGGCTTCATGGGAGCACGGCATGCTGGCCGCAACCAATTGGCGGCTGGCCGATCTGGTGGACGAGCTGGCGCGCTATCGCCGCGGCTTTCTGCGCTGTGATCCGGCCGTGGCCGACCTGCGGGTGTCGGGCGCTTTTCCGCTGCACGACATCGACGCCGGCCTGCGCCTGCTGGAAAAGACGCTGCCGGTGCGGATCAGCCGGGTCACGCCGTATTGGGTCAGCGTCACGGCGCGGTGACGCAATACCGTTACAAATTAATCGCCCAAGTCCTGACACTTTTTTCGCCTTCGTCCGGTGTACCGGGTGAATGATCGCGGCCCGGCCGCGACGCCCAGCCCCTAACGAAGGATCGTCACATGGTTTCCCGAAGCTCGCATCCCCAGTCCGTTTGCCGTACCCCGGCCGCGCCATCGCCCGCGGTGAGCGCGGTGCGGGCCGTCAGCCTGGGGGTGGCGTTGCTGTTCGCGGCCACCGCGGCGCCGTCCGTGCGCGCGGCCGATGCCGCCAGCGCCCCGGCCGGCAAGGCCTACGCCATCGGCGCCGGTCCGCTGGGTGACGTGCTGGCGCAATTCGCTGCGGCGGCGGGCGTGCCGCTGTCGTTCGACCCGGCCGTGCTGGCGGGGCAGCGCAGCAGCGGCCTGAACGGCGTCTACACGGTGCGCGACGGCTTCGCGCGCCTGCTGGCCGGGTCCGGCTACGCGCTGGCCGAGCAGGGCGGCGGCGCCTATTCGCTGCGCAAGCTGCCGGCGCCGGAAGCCGGCGTGACGACCTTGCCCGCCGTGACCGTGGCCGCGGCGGGCGTAAGCCCCTCGGCCTTGCCCGTCGAATACGCCGGCAACCAGGTGGCGCGCGGCGGCCGGCTGGGCCTGCTGGGCAACCAGGACGTGATGGACACGCCCTTCAGCGTCACCAACTACACGTCCGACCTGCTGGCCAACCGCCAGGCCGTCACCCTGGCCGATGCGCTGAACGTGGATTCTTCCGTGCGCTTTACCGGACAGATCGGCGGCGTGACCGATTCGTTCTACATCCGCGGCTTTCCCATCGGCGAAGGCAACCTGGGCGAGATCGCCTTCGACGGCGTCTATGGCGTGGCGCCCAACTACCACGTGTTCACCGACTACATCGAACGCGTCGAAGTGTTGAAGGGCCCTGCGGCGCTGTTGTACGGCATGTCGCCCAACAGCGGCGTGGGCGGGGTGATCAACATGGTGCCCAAGCGCGCCTTGCCCGAAGACCTGACGCGCCTGTCGGCCGATTACGTGGGCTCGTCCCAGTTCGGCGGCCGGGTGGACTTGAGCCGGCGTTTCGGCAATGACGGCGAATGGGGCGTGCGCGTCAATGCCATGCACCGCCAGGGCGATACGCCGCTGGACAATCTGCATTCGCGCACCGACATCGGCGCCTTGTCGCTGGACTACCAGGGCACGCGGCTGCGCGCGTCGCTGGACGTGGTGATGCAGAACGAAAAGGTCGATGCGCCGACGCGGCCTTTCCTGGTGGCGTCGGGACTGCAGGTGCCGGGCGCGCCGGACGGCCGTCGCAATGCGACCCAGCCCTGGGGCTGGTGGAAGTCCGACAGCCAGTCGGCGCTCTTGCGCGTGGAATACGACATCAGCGACCGCCTGACGGTGTTTGCCGACGCGGGCGGCTCGGACACATACGTGACGCGCCTGTCCGACCAGACGCCCACCATCGTCAACGCGGCCGGCGACACGCTGGTGACGCCGAACAACTCCAAGTTCCAGATCGACCGCAGCACCTACAACGCGGGCCTGCGCGCCAAGCTGGACACGGGGCCAGTGCGCCACGCCATCAGTTTCATGGGCAGCCTGTACAGCGACCGCAACCTGCAGGCCAGCGTGCTGGGCACGCCGCTGTCGTCCAACATCTATCACCCCGTGACGCGGCCCGAGCAGTTCATTCCGGCACCCGCCAACCTGCCCAAGGTGTCGTCGTCGGACCTGACCGGCTTTGCGCTGGCCGACGCGATGAGCATCCTGGACGACCGCGCGCAGCTGACGCTGGGCGTGCGCCAGCAACGCATCGAGTCGCGCAACTTCAACGCCACCACCGGCGCGCGCACGCTCAGCTACGACGAAAGCGCCACCACGCCGCTGGCCGGCCTGGTGGTCAAGCCGTGGAGCAATGTGTCGCTGTATGCCAACTACATCGAAGGCCTGAGCAAGGGCGACGTGGCGCCGGCCACCGCCAGCAATGCGGGGCAGGTGTTCAAGCCCTACAAGGCCAAGCAGAAAGAGGTCGGCATCAAGGTCGACCTGGACAGCGCCATGCTGACCCTGAGCGCGTTCGAGATCACCAAGCCCAGCGGCCAGTTGACCGGCAACGTGTACGCGGCCGACAGCGAGCAGCGCAATCGCGGCCTGGAACTGAACCTGTCGGGCGAGCCGCTGCGCGGCCTGCGCCTGTTGGGCGGCGTGACGCTGCTGGACGCGGAATTGACGCGCTCCAGCAACCGCGCCGTGCTGGGCAACCAGCCGGTGGGCGTGCCGCGTGTGATGGCGAACCTGAGCGCCGAATGGGATACGCCGTGGGTGGCGGGCCTGACGGTGACGGGCGGCGTGATTCACACCGGCAAGGAATACGTCAATCAGGCCAACACGCAATCGGTGCCGTCGTGGACCACCTTCGACCTGGGCGCGCGCTATGCGACGAAGATCCAGGGCAAGGACGTGACGCTGCGCGCCAACGTGGTCAACGTGTTCAATCGCGGCTACTGGTCGGGCGTGGCGTCGTACGGCACGATTTCGCAAGGCGTGCCGCGCACGCTGATGCTGTCGGCGTCGATGGATTTCTAAGGGGGCGCAGGGGCCTCGCTCGGGACCTGCTTGTCGAAGCCCTGCGCACCGTGACGGTCATGCCAGCCGGGGCGCGAACACCATGCAGACGGGGCTGCCGACCGGCTGCGTGCCGCCGTCATGGGCGAGCGTGCCGTCGTCGGGATGCACGCGGAAGCGTTCCAGCGTGTCGCTGTCTTCGTTCAGCGCGAAGAGGAAGCGGCCGTCGGGCGCCAGCGTGAAAAAGCGCGGCGTCCTGCCGTGGGTGGCGGCGTGCTGCACCGGGGCCAGGCGCCCGGTCTGCGCATCCACCTTGAACACCGCGATGCTGTCGTCGCCCCGGTTCGACACATACAGATGCCGGCCGCGCGCGTCGATCGCGATGCCCGCGGCGCGGCTGTTGCCGGTGTACGTATCGGGCAACGAGGGCAGCACCTGGAAGGGGCGCAGCGCCTGTTCGTCCAATGCATAGGCCCTCACGGTGTTGTCGAGTTCGTTGATGACATAGGCCCACGGCGCCGAAGGATGAAACACGGCGTGCCGCGGGCCAGCCCCTTCGCGTGCCGTGGCGACATGAACCGCTGGATCGCCCACGCGGTCGTCGTGCAAGGCATGCAGGAACACGCGATCCAGGCCCTTGTCGGGCACCATCACGTAGCGTCCAGTCGGGTCCACCAGGTTGTAGTGCGGCTTGGCGTGGGGCTGTTCCTTGCGGTGCGGTCCCGGCTCGCCTGGCATGGCGATCTGCTGCGCAACCGGCTCCAGGCTGCCGTCGGCGGCCACGGGCAGCACGGCCAGCGTGCCGCTCAGGTGGTTGGACACCATCAGGTAGCGGCCCGAGGGCGCCAGCGCCAGGTGCACGGGGTTCAGGCCTTCGCACGACTGGCTGCGCCACGGGGTCAGCCGGCCGCTGCGCGCGTCGCGCCGCAGCGTGCTGACCTCGCGGCGGTCGCCGTGCACCGCGTACAGCACGGGCAGCGAGGGGTGCGGCAGCAGGTACGACGGGTTGATCAGATCGCCAACGACCTGCGTGGGCGTCAGCGCGCCGGTGTCCGGCGCATAGTCGAAGACGCTGATGCCATCGCCGCGCGCATGGCGTTCGCGGGTGGTGCGGGAACCGATGTAGACGTGCATGGCCAGGGCCTGTTCCGGTAAGACAAGAAAAAGGCCATGCCAGGCAGGCCCTACGAAGCGAGGATGCCGCTGATGCGGGTCAGGTTGTCGAGCGTGCTGCGCAGGTGGGCGGCCAGCGCCTGGGCGGCCTCTTCGTTGCGCTCGCGTTCGAGCAGATCGAGAATTTCCAGGTGCTGGTCGCAGTGCTGCTTGTAGCGGCTGCGGTCCTGCATCGAGCGGTACGACAGCAGCCGGCGCACGCGGTTGACGCGCTTGATGGTGTCGATGAAAAACGGATTGCCCGAGGCTTCGACCAGCGACTCATGAAAGCGCACGCCGCGGTCGTGCAGCTGGTCGGCCGTGTCGGTGGCGATGCCGCCGTCCAGCAGGTGGCGTTCGGCGGCGCGGCAGCGCTCCAGCACGGGCTTGTCGATGCGAAAGCCGGGCTCAAGCAAGGCCGCGGGCTCCAGCGCCAGGCGCAGCCGGTACGACTGCAACAGGCTGTCGGGCGTGGTCATCATGGACGAGAATTCCCAGCCGTAGCCCGGGCGCCGCTGCGCCCAGCCTTCCTGCGCCACGCGCGCCAGCAAGGCCTGGGTCTGCGCCTGGGTCAGCGCGTAGCGGCTGCGCAGCAGCGCCTCGCTGCACTGCATGGGCAGTTCACCGCGCAGCAGCTCGTCGGCCAGCTGAAAATAGCGCTGCGTGACGATGTCGTCGGCAGCGGGCGGGGCCAGGTCCATGGGGGCCTGCGCCAGGGCGTCATAGGCATGCTGCAGGAAGTAGCCGCGGTTGGGTTTGCGCGCCACGATGCCGTGCTGTTCCAGGATGCCGAGCGCGTCATTGACCGGCGAGCGCGACAGGCGCAGGCGATCCGCCAGTTTCTGGGCCGTGAGGTGGGCGCCGCCGGGCAGGCGGTCTTGCCGGATCAGCTCCAGGATCTTGCTTACGGTGTTGGTCTGCGCGCTCATGGGATGGCCCGGGTTGCGGGGGCCTCAGCTGCCTGGGCCCGGTTCGGCCGGCGCCTGTCCATGGGCGCCGAGGGTATCCGCTAGGATAGCGGGAATCACCCCGCCCATCCGCAACAGGCGCAGTTCCAATTGGGTTTCCACCGCGGCCGTGGCGGTCAGCGGTTCCTGGCGGCCATCGGCGCGCAGCACGCGTACCGCGACGGCCTGGCGCGGCGCCAGGGCGTCGGCGGGGCAGTCGATGTCGATGCGGTCGCCGGGCTGGATATTCAGGGTCTGCGGCGTGACGCCCGCGGGCAGGCGCAGGGGCAGGATGCCCATGCCGATCAGGTTCGAGCGGTGGATGCGTTCAAAGCTGACCGCCAGCACCGCGCGGATGCCCAGCAGCCGCTGGCCCTTGGCGGCCCAGTCGCGCGACGAGCCGGTGCCGAAACGTTCGCCGGCCAGCAGCACCACCGCGTCGCCGTCGCGCCGATAGTGGTCGGCGGCTTCCCAGATGGGTTCGAGGCGGCCGCTGGGGGCGTGCAGCGTGTGGCCTACCGGGGCGCCGGGACACAGCAGGTTGGCCAGGCTCTTGCTGTAGAAGGCCGCGCGCATCATGACTTCCCAGTTGCCGCGGCGCGAGGCGAACACGTTCAGGTCGTCGCGGTCGTCGCCTTGCGCGACCAGGAAATCGGCGATCAGGCTGTCTGGCGGAATCGCGCTGGCGGGCGACAGGTGGTCGGTGGTGACGTCGTCGCCCAGCACCAGCAGCGGCCATGCAGCGTAGCGGCCCAATTGGCTGGCGGGGCCGGCGGCGGCAAAGGGCGGGCGCCGCAGCGCGGTCGATGCCGGGTCCCAGGGAAAGCGCGGCGTGTCCGGCGACTGCAGCGCCTGCCATTGCGGGTTGGCGCTGGCGATCCGGAATGCGCGGGCAAAGTCGTCGGCCCGCAGGCCCTGCACCAGCGCGGCGTCGATCTCGGCGTCGTCGGGCCACAGGTCGCGCAGATGCACGGCGTGGCCGTCGGGTGCGACCTGCACCGGTTCGCGCGACAGATCGCGTTCGGCATCGCCGGCCAGCGCAAAGGCGATGACCAGCGGCGGCGACATCAGAAAGCCCAGGTCCAGGTCGGGATGGATGCGGCCGGTGAAATTGCGGTTGCCGGACAGCACGGCCACCGGGTGGATGGCGCCGGCAGCCATGGCGTCCTGCACGGCCTGGGGCAGCGGGCCCGAGTTGCCGATACAGGTGGTGCAGCCGTAGCCGACGATGTCGAAGCCCACGGCGGCCAGGTCGTCCAGCAGGCCGGCCCGCGCCAGGTAGTCGGCGGCCGCGGGCGAGCCGGGGCCCAATGAGGTCTTGACCCAGGCCGGCACCGTCAGCCCGGCGCGGCGGGCCTTGCGCGCCAACAGGCCGGCGGCGATCAACAGGCGTGGGTCCGACGTGTTGGTGCAGCTGGTGATGGCGGCGATGGCGATGGCGTGGCGCGGCAGCGCGGGGGCCGGGGCGGATGCGGGATCGGTGGGCGGCGTGGGCGCGCGATCGGCCGGCGACGCGGATTGCGGCGCGCCTTGCGGCTGGAAGTTCAGCGCGGCCAGGATCTCGCGCGTCTGGCGGTACGGGTGCAGGTCCTGCGGCCGCTTGGGGCCGGCCACATGCATCTGCACCTGGTCCAGCGCGATCTCGATCTCGCGGGTGTAGCGGGGGTGGGCCGCCGGGTCCAGTGCGATGCCGGCGCTTTCGGCGTAGGCGCCCACCCGCGCGATGTGGACCTCGTCGCGGCCGGTCTGGCGCAGGTAGTCCAGCGTGGCGCCGTCGATGGGGAAATAGCCGGTGGTGGCGCCGTACTCGGGCGCCATGTTGGCGACCACGCAGCGGCTGCCGGCCGACAGCGTCGCAACGCCCGGGCCGAAGAATTCGACGAATTCGCCCGACACCTGGATGGCGCGCAGGCGCTGCGTCACGGTCAGCGCCAGGTCGGTGGCGGTGACGCCGGGGCCCAGCTTCCCGGTCAGGCGCACGCCGATCACGTCGGGAATGCGCAGCAGGGTCGGCATGCCGAACATCACCGTCTGCGCCTCCAGCCCGCCCACGCCCCAGCCCAGCACGCCGATGCCGTTGATCATCGGCGTGTGGCTGTCGGTGCCGATCATCATGTCCGGGTGCAGCACGCCGGCGTCATGGCACACGACGGTGGCCAGTTGCTCCAGGTTGATGGTGTGCATGATGCCGGTGCCGGGCGGATGGATGCGCACGTTCGACAAAGCCTTCGAGGCCCAGCGCAGGAAGCGGTAGCGCTCGGCATTGCGGCGCAGTTCCAGCGCCAGGTTCTGCGTGGCCGCATCGGGCTGCGCATAGGCCTGCACGGCCAGGGAATGATCCACCGACACGTCCACCGGCAGCACCGGGTTGAGCGCACGCGGGTCCACCCCAGCCTCGTCCAGTGCATCGCGCATGGCGGCGATATCGACCAGCGCGGGCGTGCTGGTGGTGTCGTGCATCAGCACGCGGCCGGGCTGGAACGCGATCTCGGCTTCGCTGGTGCCGTGCGCCAGCCAGGCCATCAGCTCGGCCACGGCCTCGTCGCGCTCAACGCCCTGCATGTTGCGCAGCGCGTTTTCCAGCAGCAGCCGCAGCACCACCGGCAGGCGGTGGTAGTCGGGGCCGACCGTCGCGGCGGAATCGATATGGGTATAGGCCACGCCGTCCAGCGTGAAACCGGTGCGGCGCGGCGAAGCATTGGTGTTTTCCATAGCTGCCAGTTTTGCATATTGAATGCATAAAATGCAATTAAGGAAAAACCCGGCCGCCACGAAGCAGGCCACCCAGGAGACAGACATGCCCTTCATCCGCACCCTCGCCGCCAGCGCGGCCCTGACCCTGGCGGCCGTCGCGCCGCTGCATGCCGCCGAACCTGCCGCGCCTGGCGTCGGCAGCGGCAGGCCCATCACGCTGATCGTGCCGTTCGCCGCGGGTGGCGGCGTCGATGGCATGGGCCGCCTGCTGGCCGAACGCCTGCGGGCCGAACTGCCGCAGGGTGTGGTGGTGGAAAACAAGCCGGGCGCCAGCGGCATGCTGGGCGCGCAGACGGTGGTGCGCTCAGTGCCCGACGGCACGACCTTGCTGCTGGGCTCGGCCGGCGAGACCGCCATCAATCCGTTGGTGTTCAAGGGCAAGATGCAATACCAGCCCGAACGCGACCTGGCGCCGATTGCGCTGGTGGCGCGCGTGCCCAACGTGCTGGTGGCCAGCCCCAAGCTGCCGGTGGCCACGGTGCAGGAACTGGTGGCCTATGGCCGCGCCAACCCGGACCGCCTGACCTACGCCACCAGCGGCGTCGGCAACCCCCAGCACCTGAACGGCGAACTGCTGCAATCGCTGGCCGGCATCAAGATGGTTCACGTGCCGTACAAGGGCGCCTCGGCCCAGTTGGTGGACGTGGCCGCGGGCAGCGTCGACCTGACCTTCGTGAGCCTGGCGGGCGCGCTGCCGTTCATCAAGAGCGGCAAGGTCAAGCCGCTGGCAGTGACGTCAGCCAAGCGCGCCTCGTTCGCGCCCGACATTCCTGCCGTGGCCGAGTACGCGCCGCTCAAGGATTACGCGCTGGAAAACTGGTTCGGCATTTTCGTGCCGGCCGCCACGCCCGTCGCGGTCCGCCAGCAACTGGCCGCCGCCATCGACCGCTGCCTGCGTGATGAAAAACTGGTGGCCAGCCTGCGCGAACTGGGCGGCGAGGTGCAGCCGATGTCGCCGGACGCGTTCCGCGATTTCATCCAGGCCCAGACCGCCGTGTTCGCCAAGGTCGTGGCGGATGGGCATATCACGGCGGAGAATTGATAGGGGCCGTCAGCAGCGTTCAGCCGGCGGCTAGTCGGAAGGCGTCAGCCATTCGGTCTTGTTCGCGGGCGGAAAGGCCCAGGCGTTGAGCCAGGGTTCGCCATTGACGGACGATGCCGCGGAACGTTTCGATGATGTCGTCCGCCTCGTGCAGATCGAGCCTGAAGTATTCGGCGACCTCGCGCGCAAGCGTCAGATTCAGTGCGTTGTCCGACGGGGTGATATTGAGCTTCAGGCCGTCGGCCATGGCCACCGGGTTCATGTCGTAGGCGGCAGACAGCCGCCATCCCGCGCCGGGCACCCAGAGAAAACCGTGATTGCGCAGGTGATCGTCGGTGTTCGAAACGAGCAGGTTGAAGACGATTCGTGACCAGAGCTCTTTCAGGTCGGTTCGGGTTTGCGATCCGTGCCGGATCAGGACTTCGGCAAGTTCCAGATAGCTGGCGCCGGTGGATGCGTCATCGCCGTCCGTGCGGCCGGTCATGGTCATGGCCGATGCAAAGTGGATGCGTCGTCCGCTTTCCGTGCGGTCAAACCGGCGGACGATAAAGCAGTGGTGATGGCTGGAAAATTTGCGGGCTTGCGCATCCGCGACCCTTAGCCCGCAGCCGACCGCCAGGGCGTTGACCAGCATCTCCCAGCCGCCGACATCGACGTCGTCGCGGGTGCTGGGGAATTTTGCGATGCAAAGGTGGCCCGTGTTGTCGCGCACCGTGGCCTTGGGCCTGGCGCCACCGAGCGAGCCGCCTGGGGCCATGAGCATCCGCAGCCATTCCTGGCCTTGCGGCGCGCGATTGTCGGGATCTTCTTCGAGGGCTCGGCTTGCCCTTTCCAGTGCGTGAATTTCGGTGAAGGGGGGCGCGGCGACGGTGTGCCGATTGTCGAGGAAGTCTCCTTCGTCTTCCCGCTTGTAGCGCAAGGCGCCGACGCGATAAAGATCGTGGACTCCCAGCAGATAGTCGGACTCGTGCAGACGAAGGCCGCCGGGTTGCAGGCCGGCGCGGATGTCGCGTTCCAGGCGGCGGTCCATCAGCAGCCGGCCCCAGCGATCGGGGCTGGAGTCGGCGAAGACGCCAAACCGATCTTGAGGCGGGGCAGGGTATTGGGGGCCTTCGAACGGATAGATCCGCGGATCGAGTGTCAGGCTTGCAAGCCGGGAATCAGAAAGGGCGGCGGGGTCGTAGCGGAATTCGAAAGTCTCGTGCGCACGTGTCTTGCGGGAGTGCAGCCAACCGAGCCGCGTGGGCTGGGGTAAGCCGTCCCAATCGCCGTACACCCCGATCGTCGTCATGACTTGCGGCCTCGAGGGCGGGTGGGTGGGGGCTGCAGCAGCGCCGCCAAGTCTTGCGCCGTGACGCCCGGCGTGGCGTCGGGTTGTGGCTGCGAATAGGCGGCGATGCGCGTCGTCGGTTCGGCAAGTGTCGAGGCGGCGTGGTCTGCGGGATGGGCGGTGTGTGTGTCGGGTGGCGTGCTGCCTTGCCTGATCAGACGAGCATCCTGAAGCTGACGGCCCAGCGCATCGCGGGCGGCCATGTGTTGCAGGTCTTGCTCAAGGCCCAGCACCTGCATCACGGCAAGGTAGGCGCCGATGGTGGCGCCCGGGCCGCCGGCTTCGAGCGACCGCAGGGTGGTCGGCGACATGCCGGCGCGTTCCGCCACCTGCTTGGAGGTCAATTTGCGCCGCAAACGCGCAAGTTTGAGCCGCTCGCCGAATTCGCGGAGCAATTGGTTGGTTGCGGGAAGAAGAGGGGCGGTGCGTTGAGCCATATGAACAGTATTTTTACGCTATTCACATGAAAACACCAGAATATTGACATTTATAGGACTGAATCCGCATCAATGCCGGCTTAGGCCAAATTTCCCGAAAAAACATCAATATTTTGATGTTAAGGGCATGAAATAGTTTAAATATTGACGTTTTTAAGGGTCAAAGATGGTGTGGCCGCTCTACCTGGTGGCGCGTGTCACAGCGGCCCCAACGGCAGTTCCAACCCCACCCGCACCCCGCTGCGCACGCGGCTGATGGCGTGACGCAAGGTCGCGCGGTAGTCGCCCTGCGCGCCGCGAATGGGGCGGTGCGCGGCGGCGATCAGGGCGGCGTCGCCCAGGGCCAGCGGCAGTACCAGAGGGCGCGATTGCTGGCGGGGGCGTTGCTCGGTCATGACGAATTCGCCGCCCGTGAAGTCGTGGCCCGGGGCGGTCAGCAGGGCGACCAGCCGCAGCGGAAAGGCCGATTCATCGGCGTCGTATTCCAAGGGATGGGAATCGTCTGCTCGCAGGCGGTGGATCATGGCGGGGTTCGGCAGCGCCGGCGGCAGGCTGTGCGTGTCGCGCCCCAGCCGCTGCGCCCAGGTCTGCGCCAAGGCTTCAAGCCGCGCATGCAGCGCCGCCTGCAATCCTGCCAGCGCCGTGGGCATGGGCGCATCAAGCGAGGCGCGTTCGCCTTGCCCGGCGGGGGTGGGCAAGCGGTGGACGCCGTTGGCGTTGCCATCGCCCTTGTGGTTGTCGAGCCGCTGCGCCAATTCCCGTGCCTGGGTGGGCGTAAACAATGCGGGCAATAGTGCCCAGCCTTCAGCATCCAATTGCTGTTCGATGCGCGCCCAGTCGTAACGGTCCAGGCCCTGAGCCACCGCGCTCATGCGGCCTCCGTCGGCGTTGCCGGCATGCGCCACAGATACCACGCCGCGATGGTGCGATAGGGGCTGAAGGCCTCGCCGATCGTGCGCATCTGGGCGGGCGAGGGCGCCTTGTCCAGCCGCTTCAGGCGGCGATAGCCTTCGCGCACGCCGTAGTCGTCCACCGGCAGGATGTCCATGCGTTCCAGCGTGTAGATCAGCAGCATCTCTACCGTCCAGCGGCCCACGCCGCGCAGCGCCACCAGGCGTTCGACCAGCGCATCGTCCGTCATCGCCAGCGCTTCGTCGCGGCCGGGAATGACGCCGTCCAGCGCCGCCTGGGCGATGCCGCGGATGGTGGCCAGCTTGGAGGCCGAAAAGCCGCAGTCGCGCTGCGCCTGCGGGTCGGTGCCCAGCAGTGCGGCGGGCGGCGGAAACGTCTGGCCAGGGTACAGCGCCAGGAATCGCCCCAGGATCGCGTCGCCGGCGCGCGCATGCAGTTGCTGGTAGGCGATTGCGCGCACCAGCGCCTGGTAAGGGTCGCGCGCCGGCCGCGATTCGTGGCGGCACGGGCCGATGGCGGTGACGTGGCGGGCCCAGTCGTCGTCCAGGGCGGCCAGGTGCTTGGCGGCACGCCTGTACAGGGCGGTGGGCGGCGGCGGAATCGGGGGCACTGCGGCGGCAACGGCCGCGGGCGTCTTGCGGGCGGATAGGCGGGCAGATTGGCGGGCAGGCTTGGGCGGCGAGGCAGCGGGGACGGATTTCGGTGGCGTCATGGACGACGGGGCGTGGCAGGGGGAAGGACAGCATAGCGGCCCGCGCCGGGATTGGCACTCCGGTGCTTGCCATCGCGGCCGGCTGTTGCGGTGCAGTATGCTCTAGGGCTTCCCGGACCCTTTCCCCTGCTGCCCGCAATGACTGATTTTCCCTTTGACGCCGTGCTGTTCGACTGCGACGGCGTGCTGGTCGATTCCGAACCCATCACCGCCCGCGTCCTGACCGAAATGCTCAACGAGCTGGGTTGGGCGATCACGTTCGAAGAGGCCACCCGCATCTTCACCGGCAAGGCGGTGCGCGACGAGCTGCCCCTGATTCAATCGAAGACCGGTGTGGCCTTGTCGCCCGACTGGTTCGCACAGTTCCGCGAACGCCGCAACGGCGCGCTGGACCGCGAACTGCTTGAAATTCCCGGCGCGCCGGATGCGGTGCGGACCCTGCACCAGGCGCTGGATGGCCGCATCGCCGTCGCCTCGGGGGCCGACCGCCGCAAGGTCGAACTGCAACTGGCCAAGGTTGGCATCGCCGACTGCTTTGGCGAGCGAGTCTTCAGCGGCCATGAAATGCCGCGCAGCAAGCCGTTTCCCGATGTGTACTTGGCGGCCGCCAGCGCGTTGGGCGTGGACCCGGCGCGCTGCGCCGTGGTCGAAGACACCGTCACCGGCGCCACGGCCGGCGTGGCGGCGGGTGCGACGGTGTTCGGCTACAGCCCCGACGCCAACGGCCACAGCAGCCCCGAGGCCCTGCGCAGCGTGGGCGTGGCGCATGTGTTCACCGACATGAAGCAATTGCCGGCCCTCTTGGCCGGCTGGGCCGCGGCGCGCTGACGCGCCGGGTCTGAGGCCGGAGGCCCATCGGGCAAGGCCCGGGCCGCCGGCGGCGCTTCGATCTGCCCGCCGGATTCAGCGGGCGTACTGCTCGCCGCCGTCCAGGTCGATGACCGTGCCGCTGAGATACCCCGCCCGGGGCGATGCGCCGAACACCACCATGTCCGCCACTTCCTCGGCTTCCATCAGGCGGCCGAAGGGCAGGTCGGACAAGGTTTCTTCCCAGCGCGATTCATCTCCCCAACGCGCTTGCGCCCGCTGTTTGGCCAGCGTCAGCACGCGGTCGGTGCGGGTGCGCGACGGATTCACGCCGAACACGCGCACGCCGTGGCGCGGCGCATCGCCGCCCAAGGCGCGCGTGAAGGCGATCAGCGAGGCGTTGGCGGCCGCGCCGCAGATGTAGTCGGCGCGCGGGGCCGACCCGGCCATGCCGATGACGTTGGCGATGACGCCCGTGCCGGCCTGCCGCATCAGCGGGTAGTAGTGGCGGGCCAGGTCGATGTAGCCGTGCACCTTCAGTTCCCAGCCTGCGCGCCAGCGGTCATCGGCCACCTGGTCCAGCGCGCCGCCCGGCACCGCGCCGGCGTTGTTGACCAGGATGTCCACGGCGCCGGCCTCATCGAGCACCCGCGCGGCGGCGCCCGCCTGGGCCAGGTCCAGCGCCAGCGTGCGCACCGCCTTGCCCGTCTGCGCCTGGATCGCCTGGGCCGCAGCCTGCAGCGCCGCGCCGTCGCGCGCGACCAATATCGGCTCGGCGCCTTCGCGCGCAAAAGCCGTGGCGCAGGCCAGGCCGATACCCTTGGATGCGCCTGTCACCAGCACGCGCTTGCCTTGCAGCTGCAAATCCATCCGAAGCTCCTAGCGGTCGCGTCCGCGGACGAGATGCCGGGGCGCGTTGGGAAATCGACCCGGGCAACCCGGTGTCGTACAGCGCTGTTGTAAACCAGATGCCCTTGCCGGAACAGCCGTGGCCGATGCCATGCAACGGCCTGCCGGCATTCAGGACGACGTCTGCACCGGCATTCAGGCCGGCACAATATCGACGCGATGTCCGCCCGCCTGTGCGGCATGGCGGATGACCACGGGCAAGAAGCGTTCGATCACCGACGCATTCGTGCTGGTATGCCCCGTGATCTCGGTGCAGGTGAAATGCGCCGGTTTGCCGCTGTCGTACACCGCCAGCGCCAGCAGCAACAGCCATTGGTCGGCCAGGTGCGGCCCCAGCGCCGCATCGCTGCCAAGATACGCGCCGACCTCGCGCGCCAGCGTGCCGGCCACCGTTTCCGCGTTGACGCCCTTGGCGCCGTACGCAGTGAACACCTCGGTGACCTCGGTGTGCGCCAGCGTCGCGGTCAGCGCATTGCCGGGGCCTTCGTTCTGGTGCGAGGCGGCGACCAGCAGCTGGTCTTGCGTCCAGCCCAGCTGCTCGGCCAGCACGTCCAGTTCGCGCCGCGCAATGGCGCGCGGCAGGCCCGCCACGATGCATTCCGCGGACAGGCTTTGCACCGCGCCGCGCTGCGCGATATTCACCGGCGCGAGGCCGCCTGCCGCAGGCGTGATCTCGGCCATCACCATGCCGCCACCGGCCGGGTAGAAGCCGCGGCGGCGCAGGTCCAGCGCCAGCTCCGCGCCCAGCTTGCTCGCCAGCGGCGCATAGGCGCGCGCCAGGAAATCGAACGACGGCGCCAGCGGGTTATGCGTGCCGCCCTGCAGTTCCAGGCGGCTGGGGCCGTCGGCCCGCAGCAACGCCGGCAGCACGGTCTGCAAGACCAGCATGCAGCTGCCGGCGCTGGCGATCGCGTAGCGGTAATCGCCCGCGCGTATCGGGCCTGGCGCAAAGCGCAGCTGTTGCGAGCCGAGTTCGGCGCCTTCGCACTCGGCGCCGCTGATCTGCATCGCCGCCTGCACGCAGGCCAGATGCTGGCGCATCAGGCCGGGCTTGGAACGCTTGGCGCGGATGCGCTCGATGCGCAGCGGCACGCCGGTAATCATGGAAAGCGCGAGCGCGGTGCGCAGCACCTGCCCGCCGCCTTCTCCTTCGGAACCATCCAGTTCAATCATTGCCATTCTTCTTGTTCAACGTCTTGTTCAACCCTTCACGCACACGATCTGCTTCAGGGTGTAGACCACTTCCACCAGGTCCTGCTGCGCCTGCATCACGGCGTCGATGTCCTTGTACGCCATCGGGATCTCGTCGATCACGTTGGCGTCTTTGCGGCATTCCACGCCTTCGGTCGCGGCCACCTGGTCGGCCACCGTGTACAGCTTCTTGGCCTTGGTGCGGCTCATCTTGCGGCCGGCGCCGTGGCTGCAGCTCATGAAGCTTTCCGGGTTGCCCTTGCCGCGCACGATGTAGCTCTTGGCGCCCATGCTGCCCGGAATGATGCCCAGCTCGCCCGCTTTGGCGCTCACCGCGCCCTTGCGGGTCAGCAGCACCTCTTCGCCGAAGTGGGTTTCGCGGCTGACATAGTTGTGGTGGCAGTTCACCGCTTCCATGTGCGCCTCGAACGGCTTGCTGATCACCGAGCGCACCGCGCCCACCAGGCGATGCATCATCACTTCACGGTTGGCGCGCGCGAACTTCTGCGCCCAGCCCACCGCACGCACATAGTCGCCGAAGTATTTCGAGCCTTCCTCGAAGTACGCCAGGTCCTGGTCGGGCAGGTTGCGCTGGTGCTGTTCGGCGTCTTTCTTGGCCAGCTCGATGAACATCGTGCCGATGGCGTTGCCGACGCCGCGCGACCCCGAGTGCAGCATGAACCACACCGACCCCGCTTCATCCAGGCACACTTCGATGAAGTGGTTGCCGGTACCCAGCGTGCCCAGGTGCTTGTAGTTGTTGGTGTTGCGCAGGCGCGGGTAGTCCTGGCACAGCGCTTCGAATTCGGGCGACAGGGCGCGCCAGGCGATATCGGTTTCATCGGGCGGCGTTTCCCACGACCCGTGGTCGCGGCCGCCGCGGCGCGGCGAGATGCCGTGCGGCACGGCCTTCTCGATGGCCGCGCGCAGCGGGCCCAGGTTGTCCGGCAGGTCGTTGGCGTGCAGCGTGGTCTTGCACGCCATCATGCCGCAGCCGATGTCCACGCCCACGGCGGCCGGGATCACGGCCTTGATGGTCGGAATCACCGAACCCACCGTGGCGCCGATGCCGTAGTGCACGTCCGGCATGGCCGCGATGTGCTTGTAGATGATGGGCAGGCGGGCGGCGTTTTCCAGCTGCTGGAGGGCTTCGGCCTCGACCGGCACGCCCTCGGTCCACATTTTCACGGGAACGCCCTGGGCGCCTTGGTGCAGCTTGTACGTCATGTTCTTCTCCATTGCATAGTGAGGGGCGGCGGGCCTTGCGCGCCGCCTGCTTCTATCTATGCAATCACCGTGCCAGCTTTTGAAAATAGCCTGCATGAATGTTGCAAGCCTTTGATGTGAAAGGGATTAGTGTGTGTCGCGGCAGGGTTGCCTGCGGCGGGGTGTATGTCTAGAATCCTGATAACTTATAAATATAGCTAGAAATATAGAAAATGAAACCAATCGTGGTCGTGGGGTTCATCGGCACGCAGCTCGATTCCGGGACGGGGCCGGCCCGTTGGGAAAAATGGCGTCCCACCGTCGCGCTGACCCAACACGAAGACCGCGTCATCGCCCGCATGGAACTGCTCTACACGGCCCGCCACCGCCGGCTGGCCGAGCTGATCCAGGCCGACATCGCGGCCGTGTCGCCGGAAACCGTCGTCAACCTGATCGCAGTCGAACTGGCCGACCCCTGGGACTTCGGCGAGGTCTACCACTGCCTGTACCAGTGGGCGCGGGCCTATCCGTTTGACGTCGAGCGCGAAGAATACTGGGCCCACATCACCACCGGCACGCACGTGGCGCAGATCTGCCAGTTTCTGCTGGTGGAATCGCGTGTGTTGCCCGGCGTGCTGGTGCAGACGGCACCGCCGCGGCGGCAGCGCCCGGGCCAGCCGGGCGACCTGGCGCTGATCGACCTGGACCTGTCGCGCTATGACGTGATCGCCCAGCGCTTTGCCGACGACCAGCGCGATGCGGTCGACTTCCTGAAGCGCGGCATCGCCACGCGCAACGCCAAGTTCAACGCGCTCATCACAGAGATCGAGCGCGTGGCCTTGCGCTCGCGCGCGCCCATTCTGTTGGCCGGGCCCACCGGCGCGGGCAAGTCGTTCCTGGCGCGCCGCATGTTCGAACTGAAAAAGGCCCGGCACCATATCGCCGGGCCGTTCGTCGAGGTCAACTGCGCCACGCTGCGGGGCGACACGGCCGCGGCAGCCTTGTTCGGCCACAAGAAGGGCGCCTACACCGGCGCGGCCGCCGACCGCGCGGGCCTGCTGCGCACCGCCCACGAAGGCGTGCTGTTCCTGGACGAAATCGGCGAGTTGGGCGTGGACGAACAGGCCATGCTGCTCAAGGCCATCGAAGAACGGCGCTTCTACCCCGTGGGGGCCGACCGCGAGGTCGAAAGCGACTTCCAGCTGATCGCCGGCACCAACCGCGACCTGCGGCGCGAGGTCGCGGCGGGGCGTTTTCGCGAAGACCTGTACGCCCGCATCAATATGTGGACCTACGACCTGCCCGGCCTGGCCGCGCGGGCCGAAGACATCGAACCCAACATCGACCACCTGCTGGCGGCCTACGCCACCGAGCACCACCGGGCCGCGCGTTTCAACGTCGAGGCCCGCCAGGCCTACCTGGCCTTCGCGCAAAGCGCGGATGCCCCCTGGCGCGGCAACTTCCGTGACCTGTCGTCCAGCATCGCACGGCTGGCCACGCTGGCCGAAGGCGGACGCATCAGCCTGGAATTGGTAGAAGCCGAGATTTCCCGACTGCGCTGGCTGTGGCAGCGCGACGGGCAGGACACGGCGGCCACGCCGGCTGCGCCGGACCTGCGTGCGTTGCTGGGCGATGCGCGCCTGGACGCCATGGATCTGTTTGACCAGCTGCAACTGCAAGCCGTGCTGCAGGTCTGCGCCCAGGCCCGCAACCTGTCGGACGCCGGCCGCAAGCTGTTCCAGGCGTCCCGCACCGAACGCAGCGTGGTCAACGATGCGGACCGCCTGCGCAAGTACCTGGCCAAGCATGGACTGCATTGGGAGCAGTTACGGGGGGACGCGGCCTTGGGGGCGAGCCTGTAGGGCCAGGCCCGTACGGCTGCTATGCTGGTTCCGGCTGGCACGGCGATGCCCTTTGCTGCGTCATTCAGCGTTCACCCCCCTTGCCCGGAGACGGCGATGTCGGAAATCTGGTTGGAAGTCTGGACCACCTTGCGCAGCGAATTCGCCGATATCCCGGATGTCGGCGAAGCCACGCGCATCGTGCTGCGCCTGGGCATGGCGGTCATCCTGGGCGGTCTGCTGGGCTACGAGCGCGAGCGCAGCGGCAAGGCGGCCGGCCTGCGCACCCACATGCTGGTGGCGCTGGGCGCGGCGATCTTCGTGCTGGTGCCGCTGCAGAACGGCATGCAGGTGGGCGACCTGAGCCGGGTGCTGCAGGGCGTCATCGCCGGCATCGGCTTTCTGGGCGCGGGCGCCATCATCAAGCTCAGCAATGAACGCGAGATCCGCGGCCTGACCACGTCGGCCAGCATCTGGATGACGGCGGCCATCGGCGTGGCCGCGGGCATGGGCCGCGAGGCCACCGCCGTGGCCAGCACCTTGATGGCGTTGTTCGTGCTGGCCGTGTTGCGGCGGGTCGAGGCGCGCATTGCCGGCAAGGGCGCCAAGCGCGTGATCGAAAACGAAAAAGGCCTGGTCGAACGCGACAAGGCCTGAAGGGGTTGGCCTGCTGCCCTACTTCTTCAATTGCACCAGCACGAACTCGTTGCCGTACAGGTCGATGAAGTGCGCATACACGGCGAAATTGTCGTGCACCGGTTCGCGCGTGAACCGCACGCCCCGGGCAGCGAAGCGGGCGTGGTCGCGCACCACGTCGTCGGTGTAGAACACGCCCACCGGCTGGCCGCCGGTCTGGTCGCCCACGCGGTCGCGTTGCGCCTGGGTCTGGGCCTGCAACAGCCACACGCCCACCGAGGGCTGTTCGGGCAGCCGCAGGTGCACGAAGCGTTGCTGGCCCACGGCCATGTCGACGAACACCTCCATGCCCAGCTTGTCCTGGTAGAAAGAAATGGCGGTGTCGTAATCGTTGACGAGCAGGACGAGACGGCCCAGCGAGTGCATGTCAGGACTCTCTTTGTAGTGGTATGTGCGGCTATGCTAACCGCTATACGGCAGGGGCTGTTGTCACGGCCCCCGGCGTGATCGCTGTGCGGGCATCAGTCGGCTTCGCGCAACAGGCGAAAACCCACCAGCGGATAGCGTGTTTCGGCGGTATTCCAGTTGCGGTAGGCCGACCGCACGTACAGCGCCCAGGTGTGCCACGAGCCGCCGCGGCGCACCCGCACATTGCCGCTGGCCGGGCCTTGGGGGTCGTCTTGGGGAGATTGGGCGTAATAGTCTTCGCCGTACCAGTCGGCCACCCATTCCCAGGCATTGCCGTGCATGTCGTACAGGCCGAAGGCGTTGGGGGCGTAGGTGGCGACCGGCGCGGTGAAGGTGTGGCCGTCGCTGCGCGGCGCCGCAAAGGCCTGCCACTTGGGCCACAGCGGCGCCGCGTCCGCGTCGAAGGTATTGGCTACGCCGGGCAGGCCGGCGGGATCGTCGCCGTGCTGATAGCGGGTACGGCCGCCGGCCCGCGCGGCGTATTCCCATTCGGCTTCGGTGGGCAGGCGGTAGACGCGGCCTTCCTGCTGGCTGAGCCAGCGGGCCAGGGCGGTGGCGTCGTTCCAGCTGACGTTGACCACGGGGTGGTCATCCGTCTGGGCAAAGCCGGGGTTACGCCACGAATAGCGAGTATCGCGCCCTTCGAAGGCGTCGCCGCGTTCGGTCTTGTCGGGGTCGTAGGCGGCGTTGTAGCCGTAGCCGCCGGTGCCGTCGGCCTCGGATTCGGGCACATAGCCGGACGCCTCGATGAAGCGGCGGAACTGGCCCACGGTGACCTCGGTGCGTTCAAGGTAGAACGGGCGGGTGATGCGCACCGTGTGCACCGGGGCTTCGTCGAACAGCTGGGCGAAGCGTTCTTTCGGGTACTGCGGGAAGTCGCGCGCCAGGGCCTCGGGCGTTTCGTCGCTGCCCATCTGGAATGTGCCGGCGGGCACATGCACGAAGGTCATGCCCAGCGAGTTTTCGACCAGGGCAGGCGGTTCGGCCGACCAGGCCGGCACGGTGGCCAGCGTACAGAGCAATGCCAGGGCGATGGGTAGGCGCATGACGGGCCGCAAGAAAGGAAAGCGCAGATAGTAGGCCCCCGGCATCGCCGCCGCCAGCCCTGGCGAACCCTCACTCGGGAACTACTGAATCCAGCCACGCACGCGGCGAGGCGCCCAGCTTGCGGCTGAAGGCCCGCGACAGGGCCGAGGCATTGGCATACCCCAGTTCCGCAGCAATCGCCTTGACCGGGCGGCCGTCGCGCAGCCGCGACTGAGCCAGCGCCAGGCGCCAGTCGGCCAGGTAGTCGGCCGGCGGCTGCCCCACGGCGTCCTTGAACGCCGCGGCGAAGGCGCTGCGCGACATGCCGGCGTGGCCGGCCAGGTCGGCCAGACTCCAGGGCGCGCCAGGCGTCTGGTGCATGGCGACCAGGGCGCGGGCCAGCCTGGGGTCGGCCAGGCCTGTCATCAATCCGGCCTGGATGCCGGCTTCGGCGGGATGGTCGATCAGCCAGCGCAGCAGTTGGATCAGCACCACTTCAAACAGCCTGTCGGCCAGCAGGCGCTGGCCGCAGCGCACGGATTCGGTTTCGGCGAACAGCAGCGCCAGCGCCTGTTCCAGCCCGTGCACGCGGGCCAGCGGCAGCGCGATCAGCGCCGGCAGCGCGCGGACCAGCGGATTGCGTGCGCCGCCGTCGAAATCCAGCGTGGCACAGGTGAAGTCGGAACCGTCTTGCGGCGGGTTGTGGAAATCATGCCGCACCGGGCGCGGGTAGAACAGCAGCGTCGGTTCGGTCAGCGCCAGCCGCCGCGGCAGGCCCGCGCCTGCCGGGTGCCGCACTTCCATCTGGCCGCACCGCAATACGTGCAGGAAACCGCGGCCGGTCTCGGGAGCAAAGCGGGTCAGCCCGCACATCGGGCCGCTGTGGAACAGTCGGGCGCGGGCGCGGAACTGCTCCAGCAGGGCGGACAGGCGGTCGACGGGGGCGGGGGGCGCGGGCATGGACGAATAGATATGTTTAGTGGACGAAAGGTATCCAATACTACTGCGGAAAGCGGAATACTGGGTTCCAGCCAGCAGCCATTCCGGCCTGGCCCTTCAACCCCAAGGAACCCCTCATGTCCCGCATTCCGCTTGTCGATGCCACCTCTGCCCCGGCTGCCAGCCGCGACATCCTGCGCCAGATCCATGGCGCGTTCGGCGCTACGCCCAACATGTTCCGCGCGGTGGCCAACTCGCCCGCCGCCCTGCAAAGCATGTGGGCCGCGTTCGGCGCCCTGGGCAGCGGCGTGCTGCCCGCGCAACTGGGCGAGAAGGTCGCCGTGGCCGTGGCCGACAGCAATCGCTGCGAGTATTGCCTGGCCGCGCATACGGCGTTGGGCAAGAAGGCCGGCGCCAGCGCCGACCAGATGGCTGCCGCGCAGGCCGGCCGCGCCGACGACCCGCAGACCGCCGCGGCGCTGGATTTCGCGTTGAAGCTGGTGCGCGACCGCGGCCAGTTGCGCGACGCCGACATCGCCGCGTTGCGCCAGGCCGGTTTCGACGACGGCCAGATCGTCGAGCTGTTGGCGCACGTGGCGCTGAACCTGTTCACCAACTACGTCAACGTGGCGTTCGACGTGCCGGTGGACTTTCCGAAAGTGGCGCTGCGCGCGGCCTGACAGGACGGTGGATGCCGGTTTGAGGACCCGGCCGGGCACCACGCCGTGTCAGTCCTCAGCCGGCACGGCGGATCGTGAAGTTGATCCGCCGGCTGCCCAGCAGCGGATGCGGATGATCTTTCAACGGCATCACGCCATGAAAGCGCAGCCGGTCCACGCCGCCCCAGACCACCACGTCGCCATGCAACAGCGGCACGCGCTGGCTCTTGTCGGCGCGTTCGTGGCCGCCGAACAGGAACACCGCCGGCATGCCCAGCGAGACCGAGACGATCGGCCAGCCATAGTCGCGCTCGTCCTTGTCCTGGTGCAGCGACAGGCGCGAGCCGGGTTCGTAGCGGTTGACCAGGCAGGCATCCGGCGCAAAGCCGGGAAAGCCGGCTTCGGCGGCGGCGCGCCGCGCCAGGTCGTCGAAGGCGGCGGGCATGTCGGGCCAGGGCTGGCCCGACAACGGATCGTTGCGGCTATAGCGATAGCCGTGCGCATCGGTCGTCCAGCCATAGCGGCCGCAGTTGGTCAGCGCCACCGACATGGTGTAGCCGCCCGGGGTGACCATGTTGCGAAACGGCGCCTGTTGCGTCACGGCGTCCACGCCGGCCAGCAGCGCTGCCGCGTCGGGCAGGGCATAGCCGCGCAGCACCACCGATTGCTCGCCCAGCATTTCACGGCCCGATTGCGCGGTGTCGTCGTCGCCGAACAGATCCAGGGTAGGGCCCATGTCAGGTCGCATCATGGAAGATCACGCCCAGCGTATGGCGACGCCCTTCGCGCAAGGCGCTGACGCCATGGCGCATGGCCACGCGGCGCCAGCCGCGCGCGCCGGCCACTGGGCGCTGGTTGACGGTGAAGACCAGCGCATCGCCCTGTTGCAGCGGCAGCACTTCGGCGCGCTGGCCGTGGCTGTCGGTCTCGGTCATGACGAATTCTCCGCCGGTGAAGTCTGCGTCCGGTTGCGACAGCAGCACGGCGACCTGCAGCGGAAACACGTGTTCGCCATACAGGTCCTGGTGCAGGCAGTTGTAGTCGCCCGGGCCGTACTGCAGGATCAGCGGCGTGGGCCGGCGCTGGCCGGCCTGGTGGCAGCGCGCCAGGAACGCGGCGTGGTCGTCCGGGTACTGCACGGCAATGCCCATCTGCTTGTTCCAGCGGTTGGCGATGGGCGCCAGGCGCGGATACAGGGCGGTGCGCAGATTGTGCAGCAGCTTTGGCAAGGGGTAGGCGAAGTATTTGTATTCGCCCCGGCCAAAGCCATGGCGGCTCATGACGATGCGGCTGCGGTAGCGCTCGTCGTCGACGTAGGCGGCGGCCAGCGCCTGGCACTGTGCGGGCGTCAACAGGCTGGCCGCCACGGCATGGCCGTGCGCGTCCAGGTCGGCGGTGATGCGGGTCCAGTCCAGGGTGTCGAGCTTGCTCATGGGGGTTACAGCAAAGGGCGCTACAGCAGATACGGGATGCGGTTCAGTCTACGCCGCGGCGACAGGCGCTGCACTCCGTAAGTTGCCTTCGAGACGTCGGCCTACAGCAACGATTCGATCGGCAGCAGCGACACGAACCACACCGAAAAGCGCTTCCACGCCGTGGTGCCGGGTTCGGTGTCGTGGCGGATCGTCTTGCCATCGCGCTGCTCCAGCCAGTAGAGCGCGCCCTTGTCGTCCAGGCACACCCGGTAGGCGGTGAGCGGAACCTCGTTGTCGAAGGCCTCGGCGATGCGGCGCGCCAGCGTGGGGCTGTCTATCACAAAGCCCAGTTCGGTGTTCAGCCGCGCCGAACGCGGGTCGAAATTGAACGACCCGACGAACACGCTATGCCCGTCCACCGCAAAGGTCTTGGCGTGCAGGCTCGACCCTGAACTGCCGAATGGCCCCAGGCTCTTGTTGCGCTCGGCGCCCGCCTGGCGCTTCATTTCGAACAGCTCGACACCGCCGGCCAACAGGTCGCGGCGGCGCGACGCATAGCCGGAATGCACCACGGCCACGTCGGTGGCTTCCAGCGCATTGGTCAGCACGCGCACCTTCACGCCGCTTTGCGCCAGTTTCACGAAGGCCTCGGTGCCGCTGGCCGTGGGCACGAAATAGGGCGACACCAGTTCCACGTCCACCTTGGGCGTGCCGACGATCTCGTGCAGCTGGTGCGGCAGCATGGCTTCGGGCGGCGCGGTGCCCAGCGTCTTGCGCGGGTCGTCGCTGACCATGCGGGTATCGGCCCATTCCAGCGCCAATTCGCCGCGCAGCAGTTGCTGGATGAACGGCAGCTTGCGCATCGCCTCGGCGTAGGCGGCGGCCTCGGGCGATTTTTCGACGGTGCTGGCCGAGCGTTCCAGTTCGGCCAGCGCATCGGGGGCGGCGGGCTTGAGCAGGCGATCGACCGGGTAGGCCGATTCGCTGGCCCAGTAGCGGTCGAAGTCGGTCGACACGTCGTTCACAGCCGCGCCGATGGCCAGCACGTCCAGGTCGGTGAACAGCACGCCGTTGGCCGCGCCGAAGTATTCGTCGCCGATGTTGCGGCCGCCGACGATGGTGGCCTGGTTGTCGGCGGTGAACGACTTGTTGTGCATGCGCCGGTTCAGGCGCCGGAAGTCGGTCAGGTAGCCGACGAACTTGGGCCAGCGCACCACGAACGGGTTGTACAGGCGCACCTCGATATTCGGATGTGCATCCAGCGCCGCCAGCACCGCGTCCAGCCCGGCGGTGCCGTTGTCGTCCAGCAGCAGGCGTACGCGCACGCCGCGGTCGGCGGCCTCGTGCAGGGCTTCGAGCAGCATGGTGCCGGTCATGTCGCCATGCCAGATGTAGTACTGCACGTCCAGGCTGCGCTGGGCGGCGCGCGCCAGCATCATGCGCGCGGCGAAGGCGTCATAGGCGTCGGCCAGCGGGTGGATACCCGATTTGCCCGGGTGCTCGGCAGCCAGCGGCGCGATGGCGCGGCCCAGCGGCGTATCGCGGGAGGCTTCCGGAGTGAGCGCCTGCGAGGCATTGCGATGGTCCAGGGGCGGCAGGCTGCAGCCCGTCAGGAAGCCAAGGCACAGGACAGTCAGGGAGACGAATCGGGCGGTATGCATACGCCGTATTGTGCCGAATTGTCGACAAGGCGGTCGGGTCAGGCAAAGACAGGGCTTGACGGTTTTCCGTATTTGGGAGAAATTCCCATATATGGAAAATTCATCGATATCGGGCACGCCGACCCAAGACCCTGACCTGGACCAGCGCCTGGCCGGCCGGCTGAAGGCGTTGCGCCTGGCGCGCGGCTGGTCGCTGGACGAACTGGCCGGCCGCGCCGGCGTCAGCCGCGCCACGCTGTCGCGCCTGGAAAACGCCGAAGTCAGCCCCACCGCCAACGTGCTGGGCAAGCTGTGCGGCGCCTATGGCCTGACCATGTCGCGGCTGATGCGCATGGTCGAAGACGATTTCGCGCCGCTGGTGCCCGCCGCCGCGCAGGCGCTGTGGGTCGACGACAGCACGGGCTTCACGCGCCGGTCGGTATCGCCGCCGTCGCAGAAGCTGGCCGGCGAAGTGCTGGCCTGCGAGCTGGCCGCCGATGCCCACATCCGCTACGACCAGGCGCCGCGCGCCGGCATGGAACACCACCTGGTGATGCTGGAAGGCGAGCTGTCCCTGACCGTCGATGGCCAGGCCTACACGTTGGCGCCGGGCGACTGCCTGCGCTATCAGCTGCAAGGCGCCAGCGCTTTCGATACCCCGCCGCATTGCGGCGCCCGTTACCTGCTTTTCATTGTCTGAGACCCCGTCATGTCCCTTGCCACGCTTGAATATCTTCGCCCCTCTGCGGACCAGGCCCGCGATCTTCTGCCCGGCCTGGCCGCGCTGCTGCAGGCCTGCGTGGAGGACGGCGCCAGCGTCAGTTTCGTGTTGCCCTATACGCAGGAAGACGCGCAGGCCTTCTGGCGCGACAAGGTGCTGCCGTCGGTGGCGGCGGGCAAGGCCTCGCTGCTGGTGGCCGTGCAGGATGGCCGCGTGGCCGGTTCGGTGCAGCTCGATTGCGATACGCCGCCCAACCAGCCGCACCGCGCCGAAATCCGCAAGCTGCTGGTGCACCCGGACTTCCGGCGGCGCGGCATTGCGCGACGCCTGATGCAGGACGCGGAAAAGCTGGCGGTGGAACAGGGCCGCAGCCTGATCACGCTGGACACCCGCACGGGCGACAGCGCCGAGCCGCTGTACGGCTCGCTGGGCTATGTGGCGGTGGGGGTGATACCGGGATTCAGCCGCGATGCGCGTGATCCGTCCAAGGTGGACGGCACGACGATCATGTACAAGGCGGTGTAGTCAGGTCAGGGGTAGCGCATGCGCCGCGGCGGCTGGCGGTCCCGGCTGCCCAATGCGGCGGCGATCAGGCCAGCGGCTTGATGCCCACGCTGTAGGGCGGGGCGTTGCCGCGGGCGGCGGCCTTGATCTTCAGCATCGAGCCGCCGGGCGTGTATTCGAATTCCTGGAAGGGCACTTCGAACCACTGGTGAAAGCTGGTGCGCGAGAACTCGGGCACCCAGACCTTGGGGCGCTTGGCGTCGCAGTGGAATTCCACCAGCGTGCAGTCGATGTTCAGCGGCCGGGTGTTGCCGATGCGGTAGCTGACGCGCAGATCGGCGCCTTCGGTGCTGCCGGGGCGCCAGGTCAGGCCGACCGATTCCATGAAGTGTTCAATCGCCTCAATGCCGCGATACATAGCTGACTCCGAATGCTGTCGGGCAGAGGCGCCCGAGAAAAAACCGCCGACGTTGCGGCGGGAAACATCCGGGATTATCCGTCATTCGCCGCTTTCCTGCCGGGCAGGGGTGGCTGCCGGCCGTCTTGACGGGCGGATTCAGCGGGCCGCGGGCCAGGTCGCGCAGAACTTCAGGATGGCGTCGGCCACGGCCTGCGGCGCTTCGCGCTGCGGGAAATGCCCCACGCCGTCCAGCACCCGGCGTTCGAAGCCGCCGGTGAAATAGTGGGCCCGGCCTTCGGACGTGGCCGGCAGGTTGCAGGTGTCGGCGCCGCCGTGCAGCACCAGGGTCGGCACCGCCAGTTGCGGCGCGGGCGTCAGCCGGGCGTTGTCGTCGGCATACGCGGGGTCGCCGGCCACGAAGCCCCAGCGATGGCGATAGGAATGCAGCACCACGGCGGCCCAGTCGGGGTTGTCGAAGGCGTGCGCGGCCTGTGCGAACTCCGCTTCCGTGTACCAGCCGGCGGGTGACCAGGTATCCCACATGTAGCGCGTGAAGGCTTGCGCATCGTCGCGCACGGTATCCGCGCCACGCGGCGTGGCCATGAACCAGTGATACCAATAATTGCGGGCTTGCTCCAGCGCCAGCGTCTGCGACGGATCGTTGGTGCCGTACCCGATCGACAGCAACACCAGCTGCGCGGCCACGTCCGGTTGCAGGCCGCAGGCGTTGGAAGCGGCGCGTGCGCCCCAGTCGTGGCCCACCAGCAGCGGCCGGGCCAGCCCCAGCGCCGCGATGAAATCCAGCAGGTCGCGGCCCAGCGCCGCCAGTTCGCCGCTGCGCGGCGTGGCCGGGTCCAGAAAGCGCGTGGCGCCGAAGCCGCGCAGCGCCGGGCACAGCACTCGGTAGCCTTCAGCCGCCAGGCGCTGCGCCACCGTGTGCCAGCTTTCGGGGCTGTCCGGCCAGCCATGCAGCAGCACGGCGGTCCGTGCACCGGCAGGGTTCCATTCCAGGTAGGCGATGTCCAGTCGCGGGGTGCGGATCGTGGTGTAGGGGGCCATGGCATTGCGTCCTTGCAGTAGCGGGAAGGGTCACGATAGCGGCGTGCATGGTCATGATTGATGAATAATCCGGCTTTATTATCAACAAATCATGTATTGCGGAACCCCCCTCATGGATACCTTGGCCGAACCGACCGGCGCCGTGCTCGACCTGACGCTGCTGCGCACTTTCCTGGAAGTCGTGGACAACGGCGGCTTTGCGCTGGCCGCCGACGTGCTGGCCCTGACGCCCTCGGCGGTCAGCGGCCATATCAAGCGCCTGGAAATGGTGGCCGGCTCCGTACTGCTCGAACGCACGACCCGCAGCTTCGAGCTCACCGCGGCCGGCGAAACGCTGTACGCCTATGCGCGCAACATCGTCGACCTGGAACGCGAGGCGCGCGCCCGCCTGAGCGGCGTGCGCCTGAAAGGGCGGCTGCGCATCGGCTCGTCGGAAGATTTTGCCGGCGCCTGGCTGGCCGAGGTGCTGCAGGCGTTTCACCGCGCCCACCCCGAGGCATCGATCGAACTGAAGGTCGGCGTCACGGCAGACCTGCTGCGCCAGCAGGCGCGCGGCAAGCTCGACGTGGTGTTCGGCAAGCAATGCGCCCGGATGCAGGACGATGGCGAACTGCTGTGGGAAGAAGAGCTGGTCTGGGCCTGGGCCGAAGACAAGCCCTGGAAGCCGGGGCCGCAGGTGCCGCTGGCGGTGTTTCCGGAACCTTGCGTGTATCGCGAGGCGGCCATCGGCGCGCTGGGCGCCGCGCGCCGCGCGTGGCTACTCGCCTTCGAAAGCGCCAGCATGGCGGGCTGCCTGGCGGCCGCGCAGGCCGGCTTTGCCGTGGCCCCGGTGGCGCGCAGCCAGTTGCGCCAGGGGTTGCGCGCCCTGGACCGCGAGGACGGCATGCCGGCGCTGCCCAATGCCCGCTTCTATGCTTTCCTGCGCTCGGCCGAACCGGCGGTGCAGGCGCTGGTCGCGGCGGTGCGCCAGACGGGGCAGCGGCGGCGCTTCACGCGCTGAGTCCGGCAGCCGATCCTTGCCTGCCGGGTTTGCCCCGCAGAATTCGACCCTGCGATTCCGCGGCCTTAAGTTGTCTCAATCGCCGCGATTGACACAAGCAAATGGACGCGCGGCGTGGCCATCAGCAAGATGGACCCCTATGTCTTATATAAGACCGACGCAGCCGCCGCCGGTCCGGGCATGTGAATCAAAGGAGTCATCATGGCAAATTTCCTGCTTGCATTGGTCACCGCTGAACTTTCCCTCTTTGGCGTCGACGCCGCGGCTGCGCCTGCGCCCGTTGCGGTTTCTGACGCACCGCCCGCCCAGTCCGCGCCGCGTTTCGACAGTGAACACTATCGCAGCGCGCTGGGCTGACCGGCACGACGGCTCGGCTGCGGCGGCGCCCAGCCGCTGCGCCGGGACGTGATGGCGCGGGACCGTTGTGATGGGCGTTTCGGCAAGCCTGTAGAAATAGGCAGGTTTCACGCAAGAACGAGCCTGTACGCTGCACCGCGCGATTCTTAATATCCCTCTCACGCTTGGGGTCGATGGGTTCCGCGTGAATCGATGGGCGCGAGCGGGTTGCCGGCGTGTTGCCGGCCGCCGCAAGTAGAGGGAGATCGCATGAGCACCGAAAAAATCTGGTTTGTGACAGGCGCGTCCAGCGGCCTGGGCCTGGCGTTGGTCAGGATGCTGCTCGACCAGGGCCACAAGGTGGCGGCCACGTCGCGGGACGTCGACGCCTTGCTCGACGCGGTGGACGCCAAGCTGGAAGGCCGCTTCCTGCCGCTGGCCGTGGACCTGGCTGACGAACGCAGCGTACGCCGTGCGGTCGACGCCGCCATTGCAGGTTTCGGCCGCATCGACGTGGTGGTCAACAACGCCGCCTACAGTCTGGCGGGGCCGCTGGAAACGTTGTCGGACGGCGAGCTGCGCGACAACTTCGATATCAACGTGTTCGGCGTGCTGAACGTGGTGCGCGCGGTGATGCCGCGTTTGCGGGCGCAGCGCGCGGGCCACGTGTTCAATGTGTCGTCGATCCTGGGGTTCGATGGCGGCTACGCGGGGTGGGGCGCTTATAGCGCCACCAAGTTCGCGGTCAGCGGCATGAGCGAGGCCCTGGCTGCCGAAGCCGCGCCGCATGGCGTGCGCGTGTCGGTGGTGTATCCCGGCACCAGCAGCCCCGCAGGCGACCCCGCCAAGGCGGCGCGCGTTTTGATCCAGGCGGCCGACGCGCAGTACGCGCCCCTGCATCTGTTCCTGGGCCGCGATGCCTTTGACCAGGCGCGCGCCAAGATCCAGTCGGTGCAGCAAGAACTGGCGCGCTGGCGCGAGATGTCGGTGTCGATCGGTTTCGTGGACGAACGACGGGCGGACGAGCGGCGCGTGGACGAACGTCGCCTGGCGGCCTGATGCGCGGCGGCGCCTACCCGGCCAGGCCCTGCGCCGCCTGGTAGGCGCCCAGAATCGCCAGGCTCACCATGAAGCACAGTTTGAAGGTGCGTGCCGACAGACGGTCGCGCAGCCATTGCCCCAAGGCCATGCCGGCCAGCGCGGGCAGCAGCATCAGCACCGACGCGCCGGCCGCGGCCGGCGAGTAGCTGCCCGTCAGCCACAGCCCCGCCGCCAGCGCCACGGTGGATACCGTGAAGGAAATGCCCATCGCCTGGATCAGGCCGTCCTTGCCCAGGTTCAGCGCCTGCAGGAACGGCACGGCGGGAATCACGAATACGCCGGTGGCCGCCGTGATGACGCCGGTGATGGCGCCCACTGCCACGCCCAGCGCGCCTTCGTGGCGCGCCGGCACCGCGGGCGGCGTGCCGAACAGCCCCCAGGCCGCGTAGGCCACCAGGGCAAGGCCCAGGCACACGCTGGCCCAGTGGCCCGAAGGCGCGCCCAGCCACAGCGCGCCGGCGATCGTGCCGACACAGACGCCCACCTGCATGCCGGCAATGCGGCGCAGCACCCGCATCAAGGTCGGCCAGGGCCGCGCCTGCCAAAGGTTGGTGATCAGCGATGGCACGATCAACAGCGCCGCCGCCTGCGCGGGCGCCATCACCAGCGCCAGCAGCGCCATCGAAATGGTGGGCAGGCCCAGCCCCACCACGCCTTTCACCACGCCTGCCAGGACAAACACGGCCACCGTCGCGGCCAGCAGCGCCGGCGTGCCGCCGGCCATCCAGTCGTTCGGACTCATGCGGCCTCGCAGTGGGCGGTCAAGGCGTCGCGCGGACGGCCGAACAGCGCGTAGGCCACGTCGTCGGCGTTGTCCTGCCCTTGCCGGGCGGCGCGCAGCAGCCATTGGCGGCCTTCGCACAGGTCGGTGGGCTGGGCGCCGCCGTACAGCGCGGGGCCGCCCAGCAGCGCAATGCCCAGCATGCGCTGGGCCGGCGCGTGGCCGTCGCGCGCGGCGGCGCGCAGCCAGGTCAGCATGGCGGGGTAGTCGCCCTGGGTCTGGGCCTCCAGCGCCAGCGCGTATTTCTGCACCGGGGTCGCATAGGCGGACAGCCCGGCCGGGGCTTCGGCCCGGCCTGAGGAATGCAGGGCCATAGCCGTCAGCAAGGCCAGGGGCCACAGGGCCCGCCGGTGTCGCAGGATCTGGGTTTTCATGGAAATCTCCCTTCGTCGATGATGAATGGGCAGATTCTGCGCCCGGTCCGGGGCAACGCCGTATCGGGATCTTGCGTACCTGGCCTATGGAACAGCCTGAGCCAGCCGTGCTACGCTTTTTCCATGCGCTTCGACCTGACCGACCTACGCCTGTTCCTGAACGTGCAAGAGACCGGCTCCATCACGGCCGGCGCGCGGCGTTCGCACATGACCCTGGCGTCCGCCAGCGAACGCATCCGCGGCATGGAAGACACGCTGGGCGTACCGCTGCTGCTGCGTGAACATCGCGGCGTGCAGGCCACGCCCGCCGGCCGCACGCTGGCCCACCACGCGCGGCTGGTGCTGGCGCAGATGGACCGCATGCGCGGCGAACTGGATCACTACGGCCAGGGGCTCAAGGGCCACGTGCGGGTGCTGTGCAACACCACGGCGCTCAGCGAATACCTGCCCCAGGTATTGGGTGAATTTCTCAAGGACCACCCGCGCGTGTCGGTCGACCTGGAAGAACGCCTCAGCTACGAAATCGCCGACGCCTTGCGCGCCGGCACCTGCGATATCGGCGTCCTGGCCGACTCTACCGACCTGCATGGCTTGCAGGTGCTGCGTTTTCGGCATGACCCGCTGGCGCTGGTGGTGCCGGCCGGGCATCCGCTGGCCGGGCGCCAGAGCGTGACCTTGGCCGAGGTGGCGGACGAGGAATTCGTGGGTCTGGTGCAGGGCAGCGCCTTGCAGGAACACATTGCGCACCATGCGCGGCGCAGCGGCAAGGTGCTGTCTTACCGGGTGCGCCTGCGCAGTTTCGGCGCGGTCTGCCGGATGGTGGGCCTGGGGGTGGGCGTAGCGATCATGCCGCGGGTGGCGGCGGTGCGGCATGGCCGCGCGGCCGGCGTGCGGCGCGTGGCGCTGGTGGATGACTGGGCCGTGCGGGACCTGGTGTTGTGCGTGCGCGGCGAATTGCCGGCCTATGCGCAACAGCTGGTGGCGTACGCGCTGCGCGACGCACCCAAGTCTTAGCGCCCAAGTCTTAGCGCCCAAGCCGTAGCGCCAGTCTCGCCTGGCTCAGCGCGCCGCCAGCCCCACTTTGCGCAGATGCCCGGGTTCGAACCACGACCCTGACGCGACCGCGCCCAGGATGATCAGGCCATACAGGCACATGGCCGCCGCCGCGATGGCGAAGAACACCGTCAGCGATCCGGTGAAGTGCAAGGCCGCGCCGCCCAGGCCCGCGCCGATCAGCAGCCGCAGGAATCCCGCCAGCAGCGGCCACTTCAAGCGCCCCGCGCCCTGCGAGGCGAAGTACATCGAAAAGCCCAGCGCGAAAAAGCCATACAGCGGCCCGACGATGCGCAGGTAGGCCGCACCCGCTTCCAGCATGTGGTCCTGAGCGCCGAACAGCCGCAGCCAGGCCTCGGGAAAAAATGCGGCCGCCAGGCCGATGGCCTCGGCCAGCACGAAGGCCATCGCGCCGCCCGTCAGCGCGATGCGCAGCGCGCGTTCGGGCTGGCCTGCGCCGATGTTGGACCCCACCATCGCGACCATCGGCGCGCCCAGGCCGAACGCCAGCGGAATCATCAGGTATTCCAGCCGCACCGCGATGCCGTAGCCGGCCACGGCCGCCGTGCCGGCGTAAGCCCCGATCAGCGCGGCGGTCAGCGCCACCAGGCCGTTGGTGAGCAACGGGTTCAGCGTGGCCAGCGCGCCCACGCTCAATATGCTGCGCAGCAAGGTCAGGTGCAGCCGGCTGCGCGTCAGGCGCGCGGCGTTGCGGCCGCTCAGGCAATAGCCGCCCAGCACCAGCGTGCCCACTGCGTAGTAGGTCACCAGCGCCCAGCCGCCGCCCGCCACGCCCAGCGCGGGAAATGGGCCCCAGCCGAAGATCAGGCAGGGCGACAGCGGCACCAGCAGCAGCGCGCCGCCGCAGATCACCGCGCCCGGCACCAGCATGTTGCCGGTGCCGCGGATGACGCTGGCAAAGGCGTTCATCAGCCACATCAGCACGATGCCGCCGAAGATCACGTTGGAATACGCCAGCGCCGCCTCCAGCGCGGCGCCTTCGGCGCCCAGCGCGCGATACAGCTGCGGGCCGAACGCCAGCAGCAGCACGCAGAACACTACGCCCAGCGCCGCATTCAGCACCACCGCGTGCAGTACCAACTGGTCGGCCTCTTGCTGGCGGCCCGCGCCCAGGGTGCGCGCCACCGCCGCGGAAATGCCGCCGCCCATCGCGCCCTGCGACATGTTCTGCATCAGCATCAGCACCGGCACCACCAGCGCCACCCCGGCCAGTACCGGCGTGCCCAGCCGCGCGAGGAACCAGGTTTCGATCAAGCCGGTGGCCGATTGGGCCAGCATCATCAGGATGTTGGGCCAGGCCAGCCGGGCCAGCGTGGGGGCGATGGGGGCATGCAGCATCGCCTGCAGGCGCGCATTGGCGGGGCGAGGCGTGGGCGCGGCGGGGATGGCGGACATGGGGACGGGACAGCCGTAAGGGGAGAGTCCGGAAAATTTACGTGCATATGCCAATATCTGTCAAGAATGGGCTAGACTCCAACCCGGCGCGGAAGTAGCGTAATGGACCGGACCCGCGTGGCGCGGTTGCCACCCGCCACTCGCTCAGGTCCCTGCGCATTGCCGCCGGGGTTCCCGCCGCTTCCAATGCCGTCATTCCCGCTCAACCAGCCGTCCGAATCCGCCATGTCCGACGCCGACCCTTCCGTTTCCGCCATTCCCCAGGACCCGCTGATCTGCAACGGCGCCGCCCTGCGCAAGGCCACCCGCCGCGTCTCGCAGTTATACGACACCGTGCTGGCTCCTTGCGGCCTGAAGGTCTCGCAGCATTCGATCCTGGTGCACATCGCGCGCGCCGGCACGCCGTCCATGACCGACCTGGCGCGCGCCATGGTGCTGGACCGCTCGGCGCTGGCGCACAACCTCAAGCCGCTTGAACGCGATGGCTATGTCAGCATGGCGCGCGACGAACGCGATGGCCGCAGCCGCCGGGTCGCGCTGACCGACGCGGGCCGCGCCAAGCTGTCTGAATCCAAGCGCTTGTGGAAAGACGCGCAGCAGCGCTTCGAAGCCGCTTACGGCGCCGAGCGCGCAGCGGCGCTCCGGCATTCGCTGGCCGATATCTTCTCGGACGAGTTTGCGCTGGCGTTCAGCCGCGGTTGAGGCCGGCCCCTACAGATCCACCCGCACCTTGCCCGCCTGCACCAGCGCGGCGACGTCGCGAATTTCGGTCAACAGAGCCTGTTGCAACTGCGCCGGCGTGCCGCCCGTCGGTTGAAAGCCCTGTTCGGCCAGCTTGGCGCCCACCGCTTCGGTGCGCAGCGCAGTATTGATGCCCTGGTTCAACGTGGCGATCAGCGCATCGGGCGTGCCCGCTGCGCAATACGTGCCGAACTGGATCTGCGCCTCGAAACCGGCATAGCCGCTTTCCGCAACCGTGGGAATGTCGGGATACTTCGCCAGGCGCTCGCGGCTGGTCACCGCCAGCACGCGCAGCCGTCCGCTTTTCAAGTAAGGCTCGACGGCGGCCACGGTGGCCACCACCATCTGGATCTGGCCGCCCAGCAGGTCGGTCATCATGGGGCCCGTGCCTCGGTAGGGCACGTGCAGCATGTCGATGCCGCAGGCTGCTTGCAGCAGCTCGGTGGCCAGGTGCTGGGGCGTGGCGTTGCCGGGCGAACCGAAGGTCAGGCTCTTGGGCTCGCGCCTGGCCTGGGCAACCAGCTCGGCCAGCGTCTTGGCGGGCAGGCCGCTATTGACCGCCACCATGTAGGGTGAGCGCGCGATCGGGCAGACGGGCGCCAACTGCTTGAGCACATCTTCGGGCGGGCGCGTGTAATAGCGCACGGATGGCACCAGGCCGGCGAACAGCAGCACGCTGCCGTCCTTCGCGCCGTTGGCGGTGTAGTCCGCGCCAAGCATGCCGCTGGCGCCCGGCTTGTTTTCCACGACCACCGAACGGTCCAGCGCGCCTTCCAGCGTGGCGGCGATGACGCGGCCCAGCACGTCGGTGCCGCCGCCCGGCGGAAACGGCACGATGACGCGCAGCGGCGCTTCCCGGGCGATGGCGTAGCGGTTCAGCGTCATGGCGCAGGACGCGGCTGCGCCCAGGGCCAGGTGCTTCAGAAGGGTTCTGCGATGCATGGTTTGTCTCCATCGACCCGATTCCGGGGATGCCGATCGCCTCTGTCAGGCGGGCGATTCAGCGTTGTTCTGCAATAAAAAGGCGTGCAGGGCCGAGGCCACCACGGCGGGCGCTTCCACCGGAAGCATATGCCGCTGGCCGTCGACGACGCGCGCCCGGGCATCGGGCAGCGCCCGCGCCAGGCTGCGCGTCATGCGCGGGGTGGACCCCACATCTTCTTCGCCGGTCATCACCAGCACGGGGCAGGCGATGTCGGGCGCCGCGTGCGCCAGGATCGGGTCACCGTGCGCGAACAGGCGATACGCCGCCAGGAAGTCGGCGCGGTCGTTGCGGATCAGGCGTTGCCCGATGGCGGCCACCCGGTCAGGGCGTGCCGCCTGATAGGCCGGCGTGAACCAGCGCTGCAACGACACCGCCGCGGCCGCCTGTGTATCCTGCGTGGCGGCGGCCGCCAGGCGCGCCATCACCGCCTGGCTTTCGTCCGGCGTGCGCTGGAACACCGTGCTGAGCAGCACCAGCCGCGTGACGCGATGGGGCCGCGCCGCGGCATAGGCGCCGGCGATCAGGCCGCCCATGGAATACCCCAGCACGCAGGCGCTGGCCCAGCCTGCCTGGTCCAGCTCGGCATCGAGCTGCGCGACGAAATCCTGGATGTCCGCGGGGCCGGCAATGCCGGGCGCCGCGCCATGGCCCAGCAGGTCGTAGCGCAGCACGTCGAACTCGGCTTGCAGCAACGGCGCCAGGTCATCCCAGAGCGTGTGATCCAGCCCGACCCCATGCAGCAGCACCAGCGGCGTGCCGTGGCCGGAACGGCGGCGGGGCGCGCTCATTGCGATTGCGACGCCTGCGCCAGTTCCTGCAGATCGGAATAGCGGTTGCCGATGCGATGGTGCGGCCTGCCCGACGTGGCCGCACCCAGGGCGATGACGATCTCATCCGGCGCGGGCGCGTCGCCGATGGTGGTCTGCACGGTCAGGTAGTGCGACCGCAGGCCTTCATCCTGCTTGTGCATCAAGGGCACCGAAATCACGCAGCCGGGGCCGCCGCGCGTGTTGGTGAAGCTGAGGTAGCTGGTGCCGCCCACGGCGTCGCGGTAGGCATTGCCAAAACGCAGCGTGTGGATCAGCGCGGAGGCGTGTTCGATCTCGCCCGACGTGCCGACCACCGCGGCCTTGCCGTAGGCCTCGATCTGGTCCGCCGAGCCCGCCTGGCGCAGGATTTCCTGCACCAGCAGTTCACCCAGCGGCGGCGCGTGTTCAAGGATCTGCGGGCGCAGGTCTTCCTGGAAGGGCAGGCCCGCCCAGGGATTGCGGATGACGGCAGCGGCCACGATCATGATCAGCGGGCGTTCGGCGGCTTTGCCGCCTTCGATGCAGGTCTTCTCGACATAACTGACGATCTTGCGTACTTGCAAAGCCATTGCATTGCTCCAATGCGTGAGGGATAGCGATGCGCCATTGTTCAAGCCCGCGATGAATTTTGACAATCCAAATTAACTCAAGTTAATTTCGGAAAACCTGAATTCAATGCACCGCCCCTCATGACCGCGCCCCTGAAAATCCAGCACCTGCGCCAGTTCCTTCTGGCAGCCGACCACGGCAGTTTCCGGCTGGCCGCCGAAGGCACGCATCGTTCGCAGGCGGCGGTGTCGGCGGCCATGCAGGATCTCGAACAGCAACTGGGCGCGCCGTTGTTCGAAGCCGGCAAGCGGGCGCAATTGACGCCCTTGGGCCAGGCCGTGGCGCCGTTGCTGCGCGAGTTGCTGGCCACCCACGACCGGGTGCTGGATGCGGCACGGCAGTTGGGCATGGGCCACACCGGCCCCGTGTCGCTGGCCGTCATGCCATCGCTGGCGGACGAATGGCTGCCGCGCCTGCTGGAACGCTATGCGCGTAGCCACCCCGACATCCGCATCCGGGCGGTGGACGAGTCGTCGCAGGATGTGCACCGGCTGGTCTTGAACGGCGAAGTGCAGGTCGGCGTGGCCGGCCAGGTGCCGCGCACGGCCGAGGTCGCGTTTACGCCGGTGGCGCGTGACGCGTTCGGGCTGGTCTGCCGCAAGGGGCATCCCCTGGCGCGGCGGCGCGGGGCGGTGCCCTGGTCGTCGCTGGCGTCCGAACGCCTGATTGGCAATGCCACGTTCGATACGCTCAGGAACCGGCAACTGGGCAGCGGCATCGATGACCCGGCCATGGTGGTGTCGAACCGCGCGTCGTTGCTGGCCAGCGTGGTCAGCGGCTTGGGCGTGACCGTGCTGCCGGTGTTGGCGCGGCCCGCCGCCGACAGCGGGCTGGCCTTCGTGCCGCTGTGCGAGCCGACGGTGGAACGCATTGTCGGCGTGCTGACCCGCAAGGAAGAAACCCTGCTGCCGTCCGTTGCCGCCATGCACGCGCTGGCGCTGCGCTCGCTGACCCAGTTCACGCGCCGCAAGGGGGCGGACCTGGTCTGACCTTATGGCATGTCCGCGGCGGGCTTGCGCGCCCAACCCAGGATGAAGACGGCGCCCAGCACGCAGGCCATGCCCCAGAGCTGGCCGGCCGACAGGCGTTCGCCCAGCAGTGCCGCGGCCAGCAGCACGGCCGACACCGGCGCGACCGCGGTGAACAGCGCGGCGTCCGACCCCGCCACCCGCGCGGCCCCGGCGTACCACAGCAGAAATCCGCCCACCGTCGGCACCAGCGCGTAATAGGCGACGGCCAGCAGCGCGTCGGTGGAAACGTCAAGGGTCCAGGGCATTTCCGCCAGGCTGGCCGGCACGCACACGAGCAGGCCGATGGCGCACATGATGGCCGACAGCGCCAGCGGCGGCACCGGTGCATGCAGGCGCTTGTGCAGCAGGATGAACAGGCCCTCGCACAGCACCGCGCCCAGCACCAGCGCATTGCCGGCCACGGAGCCCGCGCCTTCCGCCGCGCCGCTGCGCGTCATCAGCCACACGCCCGCGGCCGCGGCGCCGATCGCCAGCAACGTGGCCCGGCCCGGCCGTTCTCCCAGCGCCACGATGGCGACGCCGGCCGACACCAGGGGCAGGGTGCCCAGGATCACCCCGGCGTCCACGGCGGACGTGCGCTGCAGGCCGGCGATCAGCAAGGTGGTGTAGCCCACGCTCCCGGCGATGGCCTGTGCCGTCAGCAACAGCCAGTCTCGCCATTGCAGCTCAGGCAGCCGCGTGCCGGTCAGGCGCCACAGCAACGCAAAGCAGGGCAGCGCCAGGGCGAAGCGCAGGGCGGTGGCGGTAAAGGGCGGCAAGCCGGCGGCGATGACCTTGCTGGCCACCACCGTGCTGCCCACCAGCGCCATGGCCGCGGCCAGGCAGGCGTAGCCTTGCAGTGTTCTGTTCATGGATAGCGATTGCGTTCAAGAGGAACCGCAGCGTAGGCGGCGCCGCAGGCCGCGGTCTTGAACGAAATTGCAGGGGCCGCTCTGGTCGGCGCGACGGTCTCGCCGTGCGTGGCCGGGCGTCCCCCGGACCGATGCCGCCGTCAGTGATTCAGCCCGCGACCGCCTGTGCGTAGCGCCCTGGTGACACGCCATAGGCGCGCGAGAACAGCCGGGTCATATGGCTCTGGTCGGCAAAACCGGCCGCGGCGGCCGCATCGGCCAGCGCCGTGCCCTGGCGCAACAGGCTGCGCGCCAGGAGCAGGCGCCGCTGCAATTGATACGCGTGCGGCGTCATGCCGGTGGCGCGGCTGAATGCGCGCAGCACCTGGAAGCGGCTCAGGCCGCTGGCGCCCGCCAGATCCGCCAGCGACAGCGCCGCGGCCGGCGCGTCGTCGATCAGGCTCACCGCATGGCGGATGGCGGCGGGCATGCCGCTGTGGATGGCCGAGAGGGCGCGCACCCCGGTGCGCGCCAGAATCCGCAGGAGCAGGGCGTCGCAGGCCAGCGGCGAGGCGTGCGAGGTCAGTTGTGCATAAAGCGCCAGCACGTCCGCGGCCAGCGCCGGGGCGTCCATGACGGGGTGTTCGAATTCAAAGCCGCCGCTGCGCGGCAGGCCATCCGCCGCGTCCGCCACCACCGCCGGGTCCAGGTACAGCATCTGCCAGGCCCGTTCGCCGCCGATCGGCGCGCCATCGTGCACTTCGCCCGGATTGACCGTGATGACCTGGCCCGGACCGGCCTCGACCTGGCCGCGGCCGCTGTGCGAGACCTGCGCGCCCAGCCGCATGACGCCGATGCCGAACTGGTCATGCGTGTGCCGCGCGAAGGTGCGTCCGCTGCGCGCGGCCACGGCCTGCACGCCGGCAAGGGCGCTGCGTTGCATGACGAACTGGGCAAGGGCCATGAAGGGGGCTCGGGTGAGGGATCAGGCGCGCCCGCCGCGGCTGAAGACTTCGCGCAGCGCGGCGGCGAACAACGCATCCACGTTGCGGCGCAGCCCGTCGGCGCGGGTGAACAGCGAAATCGGCGGCAGGGTCCAGTCGAAAGAATACGGCACGATGGCCGCGCCGGCGATGCGCACCAGCTCATCGGCGATGTCGGCCGGCAGGATGGACACGGCACGGTCGCTGGCCACGATCATCTCGCCGATCAGCTTGGACGAATCGCTTTGCACCGACGGCGTGGGCGGGGCCAGGCCGGCGCGCAGGAAAATGTCGGCCACCTGTTCGCGGATCGGGCTGTCGGGCGTGCCCAGAATCCAGTCCAGGTCGGCCAGCATGTTCCATTCCAGCCGGGTACGGCCCAGCCGCGCGGCCAGGCGACGGCTGGCGATCAGGCGCGGCGGCTGGTGGTACAGCACTTCGAAATCGATCTGGCTCAGGTCCACCGACGGCGTGGCCCAGCCGACCACGACGTCCAGCGTGTGGTCGCGCAGCTGGCGCAGCAGCGCCGGCCCCTGGCCTTCATGGATGGTGGCGGTGATGCCGCGCCCCTGCGGCACGGTGCGGGCAATGGCGGCCGACAGCATCTGCCCCGACACGAACGGAATCACGCCGATGTGCAGGTGGGCGGCATGGCCGGCGGCCACGGCTTCCATTTCCTGCACCAGGTGGCCCAGGTCGTGCACCAGGGCGCGGGCGCGCGCCAGCACCACCGCGCCCAGCGGCGTGGGGGTCATGCCGCGCACCGAGCGTTCGAACAGCGGCACGTCGAACATGCTTTCCAGTTCGGCCAGGGCATTGGTCACGGCCGGCTGGCTGGTGGCCATGTGCTCGGCCACCCGGGTCAGGGACCCATGCTGCTCGATTTGCAGCAGCAGCATCAGGTGCCGCATCTTCAGCCGCGAGGTCAGTTTGCGGATAACCTCGTCCGGGGAAAACGGCGTCATAGACAAGCCATAATTAAAAGGTGATGTGACAATATTAAATCTGAATGATCGCCTTATGTCTTCGGCCCTAGAATTTTCCCTATTCAAGACTAGGAGGCGCCGCCCCATGAATTCGCAATCCGACCGCCAGGCCGCTCTGGACTATCACGAGTTTCCCACCCCGGGAAAGATCTCCGTCGTGGCGTCCAAGCCGCTGACCAACCAGCGTGACCTGGCCCTGGCGTATTCGCCCGGGGTGGCGGCGGCCTGCGAGGAAATCGTGGCGGATCCGGCCAATGTGTTCCGTTACACCGGCCGCGGCAACCTGGTGGGCGTGATCACCAACGGCACCGCGGTGCTGGGCCTGGGCAACATCGGCGCGCTGGCTTCCAAGCCGGTCATGGAAGGCAAGGCGGTGCTGTTCAAGAAGTTCGCCGGCCTGGACGTGTTCGACATCGAGATCAACGAAACCGACCCGGACAAGCTGGTCGAGATCATTGCCGGCCTGGAAGCCACCTTCGGCGGCATCAACCTCGAAGACATCAAGGCGCCGGAATGCTTCACGGTCGAGCGCAAGCTGCGCGAACGCATGAAGATTCCCGTCTTCCACGACGACCAGCACGGCACCGCCATCACGGTCTCGGCCGCCTTCATCAACGGCCTGAAGGTCGTGGGCAAGAAGATCGACCAGGTCAAGGTCGTGACGTCCGGCGCGGGCGCTGCCGCCCTGGCGTGCCTGGACCTGATGGTGGACCTGGGCCTGCCGCTGGAAAACATCTGGGTGACCGACATCGAAGGCGTGGTCTATGAAGGCCGCACGACGCTGATGGACCCGGACAAGGCGCGCTTTGCGCAAAAGACCGACGCCCGCAAGCTGGCCGAAGTGATCGACGGCGCAGACGTATTCCTGGGCCTGTCGGCCGGCGGCGTGCTCAAGCCGGAAATGGTCGCGGCCATGGGCCCGCGTCCGCTGATCCTGGCGCTGGCCAACCCTACCCCGGAAATCCTGCCGGAAGTGGCGCACGGCGTGCGTGACGACGTGGTGATGGCGACGGGCCGTTCGGACTACCCGAACCAGGTCAACAACGTGCTGTGCTTTCCGTACATCTTCCGCGGCGCGCTGGACGTGGGCGCCACCACCATCACCCGCGAAATGGAAATGGCGGCGGTTCACGCCATTGCCCAGCTGGCCGAAGAAGAGCAGAACGAAGTCGTGGCCGCCGCCTACGGCACCTATGACATCTCGTTCGGCCCCGAATACCTGATTCCCAAGCCGTTCGATCCGCGCCTGATCGTGCGCATCGCCCCGGCAGTGGCCAAGGCCGCCATGGACGGCGGCGTGGCCACGCGTCCGTTGGCCGACCTGGAAGCCTACGAAGAGCAGCTGCAGCAGTTCGTGTACCACTCGGGCGCGTTCATGAAGCCGCTGTTCTCGGCGGCCAAGCGCATCGTGCGCGGCGGCGGTAAATCGCGCATCGTCTTCACCGAAGGCGAAGACGAACGCGTGCTGCGCGCCGTGCAGGTCATCGTCGACGAAGGCCTGGCCCGTCCGATCCTGGTGGGCCGCCCCGCCGTGCTGCTGTCGCGCATCGAGAAGTTCGGCCTGCGCCTGCGCCTGGGCGAAGACGTCGAAGTCACCAACCCCGAATACGACGAACGCTTCCACCAGTACTGGACGACGTACTGGGAACTGATGTGCCGCCGCGGCATCACCAAGGAAATGGCGCGCGTGGAAATGCGCCGCCGCCTGACGCTGATCGGCGCGATGATGGTGCACCTGGGCGATGCCGACGGCATGGTCTGCGGCACGGTCGGCGCGTATCACGACCACCTGCGTTTCGTGGACGAAGTGATCGGCCGCCGCCCCGGCGCCAACGTCTATGCCGCCATGAACATCCTGCTGCTCAACGAGCGCACGGTGGTGCTGGTGGACACGCATGTGAACGACGACCCCACGGCCGAGCAGATCGCCGAGTTCACCATCGCCGCCGCCCGCGAAATGAGCCGCATGTTCCTGGCGCCCAAGGTCGCGCTGCTGTCGCGGTCGAACTTTGGCTCGGGCAGCTCGGCGTCGGGCGCCAAGATGCGCCGCGCGCTGGAACTGGTGCGCGAAGCCGCGCCGGAAATCGAAATCGACGGCGAAATGCACGGCGATTGCGCGCTGGACGAAGCGCTGCGCCTGCGCATCCTGCCGTCGTCCACGCTCAAGGGTGAAGCCAACCTGTTGGTGTGCCCGAACGTGGACGCGGGCAACATCGCCTACAACCTGCTCAAGACGGCGGCCGGCGGCAACGTGGCAGTCGGCCCGATCCTGCTGGGCGCCAACGCCCCGGTGCACATCCTGACTTCCAGCTCGACCGTGCGCCGCATCATCAACATGACGGCCATGACGGTGCTGGACGCCAACCGCGTCGAAGGCTGATCCGGCGCGCCTTGCCCTGCGGGGCAAGGCGCTGGCCGGCGCAAACGCCCGTCAGCCACCGCACGAATGAAAACGCCCGCCTCATCCCAGGATGAGGCGGGCGTTGCTTTTGGGCGGCCGGCCGGGCCGCGCCGCATCAGTTCGAGCTGGCCTTCCAGGTGCCGTCCGGCTGCTTGCAGAACCAGAACTTCCAGGTCTCGGTCGTCTTGGCGCGGGCGAAATCGCCTTCCAGCAGGCGGCAGGTGCGATCGCCCGAGAGCGTGCTGGTCTGCAGCGGGGTGATCTTGGCGGTGATGGGGGCCTGCTTGCCCTTGGGCGTGCTGGACCATTGGGTGGTCTGGCCGTCGGGCGCGTTGTTCAGCGTGTCGGCCACGGCCTTGTGGAACACGGGCTGGTCGGCCTTGGGGATTTCGGTGATCAGGGCATGATTCAACATGACGGCGGGGGCTGCCAGGGCAGCGCTGGACGCGCCGCAGGCGAGCAGGCCGATAGCGATCAGATGGGTGGTTTTCAAAGCGGACTCCCTCGTTGTTATAGGCAGGAGGCTGCGTGCGCAGCCCATCGGCGTTCACCTGCGATGGTAAGCCAAGCCGCCGGCTCTTGTCTTGATCCGTGCGCGCCTGTGCTGATGTGACGCAGAGCAGGCAAAAAAAGCCGCCTGGAGAGGCGGCCAAGGTACAACAAGGGGAGGGGTAAATCGGTCAAGGCGGGCGGCCGCGCATCGGCGGCCGCGGCGCGGCTTAGTTGCCGCGGTGGTACGCGCCCGAGAACGGCAGGTCGTTGGGTTCGACGTTGGACACCTGGCCAGCGGCGCGGGCGGCGGCCAGTTCGGCTTGCACTTGCTCGCGGGTCACGCCAGACTGGGGGGCGCCATACACACCTTGGAACGGCATGTCGTTGGGTTCGACGTTCGACACCTGGCCGGCGGCCTTGGCGGCAGCCAGTTCGGCTTGCACCTGGGCGCGGGTCGGGCCTTCGTACGGGGTGCCATAGACGCCCTGGAAGGGCACGTTGTTCGGTTCGATGTTCTGCGACGCGTAGGCGCCGGCGCTCAGGGCGGCCAAGGACATCAATAGGGCGGTGGCAAGGGTCTTTTTCATGGTGAATCTCCGATTTCAAAAGCCGGGGAGCGAATCAGGCGGCCTATCCGTCGTGCTTCGTTGTTGTTTCCCGATGACTGAATGGTGCGCCGATTCGTTCTAGGGATAAACCCGTATATCGGTAAAAGATTTTTCCATTAATGGAAAGTTGTGGATGATTTTTGTAATTAGTCGCCATTAATGGCATCGATAGCTCCCTTACCCTCACAGGATGCGCATGGAAAAGCTGGATCTCTCGGGGGTAAAAGCGACGCTGCTGATCACGCTGTACGCCAAGGCCCGGGAAAGCCGCCTGCCGGATTCCCTGTTGCGCGACCACCATGCGGCCGACGCGGTCGCGCGCATCGACCACGACTTTTCCACGCTGCATCTGCGCGACGATGAAATGATCGGCCTGGCCATGCGGGCCCACGCGCTGGATGGCTGGACCCGCGAATTCATCGACGCGCACCGCGAAGCTACCGTGCTGCACCTGGGCTGCGGGCTGGATACCCGGCTGTTCCGGGTGGACCCGCCGCCCGAGGTGGCCTGGTTCGAAGTGGACTATCCCGAGGTCATCGCCCTGCGCCGCAAGCTGTATCCCGACCGCGCCAATTGCCGCCTGATCGCGTCGTCGGTGACCGACCTGGCCTGGCTGGCGCAGGTGCCCGCGGGCCGGCCGACGCTGGTGGTGGCCGAAGGCCTGTTCCTGTATCTGCCCGAAGCCTCGCTGCTGGCGCTGCTGCGCACCGTCACGACCCAGTTTCCGACGGGCGAGGTGATCTTCGATGCCTATAGCGACCTGGGCCTGGCGCTGGTGGCGCGCAACCGCATGATCCGCGCGACCGGGGCGACGACGCGCTGGAGCCTGAACCATTCGCAGGACCTGGAGGCGCAGGTGCCGGGTCTGAAGCTGCGCACCGAGCAGATGGTGCAGGAAGGGCGCAGCCCGGCGCAGGTGGCGCGTTATACGCTGCTGTCGCGGGTGCTGATCGGGTGGATGCGGCGGCTGGCGCCGCTGCGGCGCGTGGGCCGGTTGCTGCGATACCGCTTTTAGGAGGTGGCCCCGGAGGTGGCGGCCTGGGCGCGACGCCGTCGCGGTCAGCGGAACCCCTGGGCAACTTGTGGCGCCGGCCGCGGTCAGTAATGGGGCGGCAGTTCGTCGCGCAGGCTGCGAAACGGCGCCGCGCCTTCGGGCGCCTGCTGGCGCAGGTCGGCCACCTCGCGCTGCAGCCGGTCGATCTGCTGCTGTTGGCGCACGATGATCTGGTTGAGCTGTTCGAGCAGGTCGTCGGCGAAACTGGCCTTGACCTCCAGGTCGAGCAGCCGGCGTTCGATGTCTTGCGAATTTTCCATGCCAGTATTAGAACCCATTCCCCGCGCCCCAGGAGCCTCGAGTGACCGATCACCCCCGCCGCCGCGCCCCGCTGTCCCGCCCGATTCTGCGCAGCCTGCTCGGCATGGCGCCGGCCATGGCGGCGGTGGCGCAGTCGCAGGCGCCCGAGACGGCGCCGGTGGTGGTGACCGGCACGCGGCTGGGGGTGTCCGTGATGGAGACGCCCGCGTCGGTGGATGTGGTCGAGGGCAGCGCGATGCGCCGCGGCCAGCCTGGCATCAATCTGTCGGAAGGACTGGGCGGGGTGCCGGGCCTGCAGGTGCAGAATCGCCAGAACTACGCGCAGGACCTGCAGGTATCCAGCCGCGGTTTCGGGGCGCGGTCGACCTTCGGGGTGCGCGGGGTGCGGCTGTATGTGGACGGCATTCCGGCCACGATGCCGGACGGGCAGGGGCAGACCTCGAACATCGACATCGGCTCGCTGGATCGGGTGGAAGTGCTGCGCGGGCCGTTTTCGGCGCTGTACGGCAATTCGTCGGGCGGCGTGATCCTGGCCTATACCGAGGATGGCGCCGCGCCGCCGTCGGTGTCGGCCTCGGTATGGGGCGGCAGTTTCGGCACCTGGCGCTATGGCGCCAAGGCGTCGGGCGCAGAAGGCGCGGTGGACTATGTGCTGGACCTGTCGCGCATGACCACGGACGGCTTTCGCGACCGCAGCGCGGCGCGCAAGAACCTGGGCAACGCCAAGCTGGGCGTGCAGCTCGATGATGCCAGCCGCCTCACCATCGTGGCCAACAGCGTCGATCTCAAGGCGCAGGACCCGCTGGGATTGACCTATGCGCAGTTCCAGGACGATCCGCGCAGCGCCGACCTGGCCTCGCAGTACGACACCCGCAAGACCGTGCGCCAGACGCAGGGCGGCCTGGTCTACGAACGCCATGTCGACGGCGCCAATACGCTGCGCGTGATGCTGTATTACGGCCAGCGCGACACCACGCAGTTCCAGGCGATTCCGCCTGCGGCCCAGGCCGCGCCCACGCAGGCAGGTGGCGTCATCGACCTGACGCGGCGCTACGGCGGCGCAGACCTGCGCTGGACGTCCGAACTGGAAATGGCCGGGCGGCCGCTGACGCTGGTCGGCGGCTTTGCCTACGACACGATGCGCGAGACCCGCCGCGGCTACCAGAACTTCACCGGCACGGGCAGCAGCCAGCAGCTGGGCGTGCAGGGTGCGCAGCGGCGCGACGAGACCAACACCGTCTACAACGCCGATCCCTACGTGCAGGCCTCGTGGCGCGTGGCGCCGCAATGGACACTGGACGCGGGCCTGCGCTACAGCACGGTGGATTTCGATTCGCGCGATCACTACATCGTGCCCGGCAACGGCGACGACAGCGGCAGCGCACGCTACCGCCGCGCCTTGCCGGTGGCGGCCATCGGCTATGAACCTGCCGCGGGCACGCGCCTGTACGCGTCATACGGGCGCGGCTTCGAGACGCCGACGCTGAACGAAATCTCGTACCGGCCCGGCGGCCTGCCAGGCTTGAACTTCGGCCTGGCGCCGGCGTTGAGCACCCACGTGGAAGCCGGCGTGAAGACCCGCGTGGGCGACGGCCTGCTCACGGCCGCGGTGTTCCAGGTATCGACGGACGACGAGATCGTCTCGGCCGGCAGCAGCGGCGGACGCACCACCTTCCGCAACGCGGGCCGCACCCGCCGCGACGGCCTGGAGCTGGGCTGGTCGACGCGCTTTGCCGGCCAATGGCGCGCGCAGCTGGCCTACACGTGGCTGGATGCGCGGTATCGCGACGACGCGGGCGGCGGCATTCGCGCCGGCAACCGCATCCCGGGCATCGCGCGGCAATCGGCCTTTGCCTCGCTGGGCTGGGCGCCGCCGCAGGGTTGGCAGGCCGCCATCGAAGGGCGTTATCTCAGCCAGCTGTACGCGGACGACGCCAACGACGCGGCGACGCCCGGGTACGCCGTGGCCGCGCTCTCGGCCGGGTACATCAAGCAGATCGGCGCCTGGGAATTGAACGCCTATGCGCGGGTCGACAACCTGTTCGACCGCCACTACGCAGGCTCGGTCATCGTCAACGAGAGCAACGGCCGCTATTACGAACCGGCGCCGGGACGCAGCGTGGGGATGGGGCTGGGCGTGACGTATCGCTATTGAGGGGGGCGGTCCCCGCCTTCGTCATAGCAGAAATCATGGTCTTCACAGGCCGCGCAGCCTGGCGCCGCAGCGGCCGGCAGGCCGGCGTGTTCACAGGCGGCGTAGGCCAGGAATTTCTTCCAGCGCAGGTTGCGGGTGTTGCGCACCACCAGGCCGGGGTAGTGGCGGGTCAGCAGCGCCGTGACGTCTTCGCGGCCGGTCAGGCCCAGGTCGCGCCACAGGTGGTCGGGGCGCAGGCAGGCGTGCGCGAGCACGCTGGTGACCCAGGCGGTCGTGGTGCACGGCGGCGCGCCATAGGCGTTCAGCAGCACGCGCAGCAGCAGGGTGAAGCCCGGCAGGGGGTCGGCCAGGCCTTGTGCGCGGTACGCGGCCAGCCGGGCCGGCAGGTCGAACAGCGCCGGGTCGTGGCTGTCGCGCGCGCCGGGGAACATCTGCGCCAGCACGTCGTCCAGTTCATCGGGTGCCAGGCCGCTGCGGGCCAGGTCGCCGTGCGCCAGGCTCTTGCCGATCACGGTCGCGAAAAAGGCGGCGTCGGGATCGTCGGGGGCTGCCAGGCGCAACAGGCGACAGGCTGGCGCGGCGGAGTCTTGGACGGGAGCGGAGGCGGTCAACACGGCTGGCATGGCAAAGGGGAACTCGATGAATTACTTCAAGTGTTAATCAAAGCGATATAAGCTCAAATATATAACGAACGCGCCGCGCATTCGCCTTGTTTGCCGTCAAGCGCCGTCTGGGTCTGCGGTGGTCGCACAGGGCGGGGCGGGGCCGGGGCGGTATCATCGGCCCGCCTTCCACTTCCAGGCCCTTTCCGGATGCTCCCAGCCTTGCCGCCCGTGTTTCCCCGCCGTCTTGGCGCCGCTTTACTGACGTTGGCCGGCCTGTTTGCCGTTGCCGCGCCGCCGCCGGCTGCGGCCTACGACATCGGCGCCGTGATCGACGCGGTGCGCCTGTCGCGCTATCCGCTGCGCGAACCCGAACGCCGCGCCTGGGGCACCGAGAATGCCAAGGACGCGCTGCTGGTCGGGCAGATGGAAAACCGGCTGTACCTGTACCGCTACGTCCGGGGCGCGCAAGCCGGCGCGGCGGCGGAACTGGCCTTTCGGTCGCGGCCGCTGGTGATCGATCCGGCCGGCTGGAATGTCTCGCGGCAAGAGACCGTCAGCGTGGCGGCGCCGCGCGAGGGGCAGTCGTTCTACTGGGTGGCCTATACCTACAACGACGCCGACGGCAGCCAGGCCAATGGCTTTCTGGTGGATGCGACCGGCGCGGCGGTGACGGTGCATGCGGATGCCGCCCGCGTGGTGGCGACGGCCGACCGCCCCTGGGACGACGCGCGGCGCGCGGCGGCGCTGGCCACGCTCAAGCCCGCGCTGGTGGCGTATCCCAGCCCGCTCAAGGCATTTCCTGCGGACGTTCGTTTCGAATACCAGGCGCCGGTCGATGGGGCTGCCACCTTCCGCAAGCTGCACCAGGTGGCGTTCGCCATTCCCCGCAGCAAGGCCGCCGAGTTCAACCGGGCGCTGGCGGACCTGCGCCGCTTCGTGCTGGAAACGGACTATCGCGAGATCGATCCGGCTGGCCAGGACCCCGAGGCCCTGGCCGCCTTGAACGACTACGGTTTCTGGCTGGCCGAGGCCGGCAACCCGGCCGAGGCCGACGCGGTGCTGGGCGAGGTGCTGCGGCGCGACCCGGCGCGCACGCCCGCCTACCTGAACCGCGCCGATGCGCGCCTGAAACTGCGCGACCAGCGGCGCGATCAGCGCAGCTATTTCGAAACCTTGGCGCAGGAAGACTACCGCCTGTATTGCACGCGCCGCCTGGCCGCGGGCGAGCCGATTCCGGCCAAGGTGGCCGAGCGTATCGGCGCGGCGCTGGGCGCCAAGGCATTGGATGCGGTGGCATGCCGGCCCCGGCTGGCGATTTTCCAGGCGATCCGGGCGGGCGACCTGGACGCCGTGCGCGCGGAACTGGCGCGCGGGCAGGACCCCGACGGCGTCAACGAAAACGGCGTGTCGGCGCTGAATGCGGCCACGTCCGCCAAGCAGATCGAGATGGTGCGCGCGCTGCTGGCGGCGGGCGCACGGGTCGACGCACCCACGCGCGGCGCGCCGCTCGTGTCCAGCGCCTTGCCGGATGGCCGCGATACCCGCCCGCTGGCCGAACGTTATGCGCTGGCCGACGTGCTGGTGGCGGCGGGCGCGTCGCTCGAAGCCCCCGATTCCAACGGCACGCCGCTGCTGCTGCGCCGGGTGGCGTATTCGGCCGAGGACAAGGACACGCTGGACTACCTGCTGGCCAAGGGCGCCAACCCCAACGGCCGCGACAAGAGCGGACGCACGGTGCTGCACGCGGCCATGGGCAGCCCGGCCCGGTTCTGGTTCGCCGAGAAGCTCCTGGCCAAGGGCGCCGACATCAACGCGGCCTATATCCGCATGTACTACGGCAGCCAGGCCATGTGGGAAACCCCGTTGCTGGAGGCGCTGCGCGAAGCGCCCGTCGAAGACCTGAAGCCGCAGTCCGCCTACGTTCCGTCCGAGCGCGTGGCGTTTGCGCTGGCGCATGGCGCGGACCCGGCGGTGGGCGGCTACGGGCCCAAGGATGGCCAGGTGCGCGCCGGCCTGGACGAGGCGTTCAGCCTGGCGGCGCGGCTGTTGTCGCCTGAACTGGTCGACCAGTTGGCACAGGCCGCCGCCGGCAAGCCGCATGCGCCCATGACGACGGCGCCGATATCCAGCCTGTTGCGCCAATGGAACGAGGTGGAACTGCGGGCCGACGCGAAACAGAACAGCGCCGAATGGGACGGCCAGCGCGCCCGGCTGCGCGCCACCGCCGACCGCCTGCTGGCGGCAGGCGTGCCGTTGGCGTATGTGGGCAGCGCGACAGGCACCGTGAACAACCAGATCGCGCCGCTGTCGCTGCCGTGGCTGCCGGATGACCTGTATCAGGCCTGGCTGGCGGCCGGGGCTGATCCGTCGGACCGCAGCGACGGGTCCCTGCGCCTGCGCGGCGTTTCCGACCCCGGCGCGCTGCCGCTGGTGATCATGCTGCAGCAGGGCAACGAGGCCAAGGTACGCATGCTGCTCGAGCACGCTGCCGCCTTGTACGCCACGCCGGCGCGTTGCGGCATGGCGGTGGCGGATATGCTGGCCTGGCAGGGCAGCGATGGCGGCCCCTTGTCGCCGTCGGCGGCGCGGGCGATGAAACAGGTGCTGGACGGCGCCGCCAACGCGCCTGCCTGCGATCTGGACCAGGGTGCGCGGGTGCAGCCGTATGTCGGCATGACCGCGCGGCAACTGGCGGACAGGCTGGGCATCACGCTCGTGGTGAAGGCGCCGGGCCAATAAGCCAGGCGCATCCCGCAAAAAAAAACAGGCGCCGCAAGGCGCCTGTTTGTCGTCAGCGAGTGACGGGTCTTACATGGCGTGGCCCATGTTGACGTTCATGTTGTATAGGACCCAGGCCGAACCGCCGACGATGATGGCGATGATCAGCACGGTGAAGACAAACGTGGCCAGGTTGTCGCGGGCCGATTTCGAAGCGCCCATGTGCAGGAAGTACACCAGCTGAACCAGCAGCTGGAGCACGCACAGCGCCACCACGCCGATGATCGTGATGGTGTGGGACAGCGCGCCGCTCATCACCAGGCCGAACGAGCCGAAGGTGAGCAGAAGCGAGAGCACGAAACCGATGATGTAGGACTTCAGGCTGCCGTGGTCGGCGGCGTGATCGTCGTGGCCGTGTGCGGCCGCAGCGGAGTGCGACATCAGAGGGCTCCCAGAAGATAGACGAAGGTGAAGACGCAGATCCAGACGATGTCCAGGAAGTGCCAGAACAGGCTCAGGCACGCCAGACGACGCTTGTTGATCGAGTCCAGGCCATGGCGGCGGATCATGTCGATGAGGATGACGATCCAGATCAGGCCGAACGTGACGTGCAGGCCGTGCGTACCGATCAGGGTGAAGAACGCCGACAGGTAGGCGCTGCGGCCGGGGCCCGCGCCTTCGGTGATCAGGTGATGGAACTCATAGACTTCCATCGCGATGAAGCCCGCGCCGAACAGGAACGTGACCATCAACCAGCCGATTGCGCGGCTCTTGTTGTTGGCGTGCACGTTCAGGTTGGCCATGCCGAAGGTGAAGCTGGAAAAGAGCAGCAACAGGGTTTCGACCAGCACGAACTTCAGGTCGAACAGTTCCTTGCCCGTCGGGCCGCCCGCGGTGGCGTTGGACAACACCGCGAACGTGGCGAACAGCACCGAAAAGATCAGCAAGTCGCTCATGAGGTAGACCCAGAAACCGAAAACGGTCTTGGATCCATCGTCATGGTGCGCGTGATCGTCGTGACCCGCGTGGGGGTGAGTGGCTACGGCTTGAATCATGGCTCAGGCGGCCTTCTGCATTTTTTCAAAGTGGGCGTTCTCGATCCGCTCGACTTCAGCGGCCGGGACCCAGTAATCGACGTCGCGGTCGTAGGCGCGGACGATGAACGAACCGATCATGCCGACGAAACCAACGATGGCGAGCCACCAGATGTGCCAGATCAAGGCAAAGCACATGACCAGGCCGAAGGCGCCGATGTACACGCCGGCACCGGTGTTCTTGGGCATGTGGATGTCTTCGTACTTGGCCGGGCGCTTGTAGGCCTTGCCGTTCTGCTTGTCTTCCCAGAACTGGTCCAGTTCATCGACGTGAGGAACATGGGCGAAGTTGTAGAAGGGAGCAGGCGAAGAGATCGACCATTCCAGCGTGCGGCCATCCCAGGGATCGCCGGTGACGTCCTGGTTCTGCTTGCGCTGACGAACCGAGACGAACACTTGCTGCAGCAGGAACCAGATGCCCAGCATGATCAGCGCGGCGCCAGCCAGCGCGACCAGCAGGTAGGGCTGCCATTCGGGGTTGTCGTAGTGGTTCAGGCGACGCGTCATGCCCTTGAAGCCCAGGATGTACAGGGGCATGAAGGCCATGAAGAAACCGACGAACCAGCAGTAGAACGAGTAACGGCCCAGGCGCTCGTTCAGCGTGAAGCCGAACGCCTTCGGGAACCAGTAGGTCATGCCGGCGATGCAACCGAACACCACGCCACCGATGATGGTGTTGTGGAAGTGGGCGATCAGGAACAGGCTGTTGTGCAGCACGAACGACACGCCGGGGATGGCCAGCATCACGCCGGTCATGCCGCCGATGACGAACACGATCATGAAGCCCAGCGTCCACAGCACCGGCGTGGTGATGCGCAGGCGGCCGCGGTAGATGGTGAACAGCCAGTTGAAGATCTTGGCCCCGGTCGGGATCGAGATGATCATTGTGGCAATGCCGAAGAACGCGTTGACGTTGGCCCCCGCACCCATGGTGAAGAAGTGGTGCAGCCAGACCAGGAACGACAGCACGCCGATGGCGGCCGTGGCGTAGACCATGGACTTGTAGCCGAACAGGGTCTTGCGGGCGAACGTGGCAACCACTTCGGAATACACGCCGAAGGCGGGCAGCACCAGGATGTAGACCTCGGGGTGGCCCCAGATCCAGATCAGGTTCACGTACATCATGACGTTGCCGCCCATGTCGTTCGTGAAGAAGTGCGTACCCAGGTAGCGGTCGGCGGTCAGGAGCGCCAGGGTGGCGGCCAGCACGGGGAAGGCGGCCACGATCAGCACGTTGGTGACCAGCGAGGTCCAGGTGAAGATCGGCATCTTCATCAGGCTCATGCCCGGTGCGCGCATGCGCAGGATGGTCACGATGAAGTTGATGCCGCTAAGCGTTGTGCCCAGCCCTGATATCTGCAGCGCCCAGATGTAGTAGTCCACCCCGACGCTTGGGCTGTAGTCCAGCCCTGACAGCGGCGGATAGGCGAGCCAGCCGGTCGCGGCGAATTCGCCCACGAACAGCGAGATCATCATCAGCGCGACGCCGGCGCCGAACAGCCAGAAGCTCAGCGAGTTCAGGAACGGGTAGGCCACGTCGCGGGCGCCGATCTGCAGCGGCACCACGATGTTCATCAGCCCGGTGATGAAGGGCATCGCCATGAAGAAAATCATGATGACGCCGTGGGCGGTGAAGATCTGGTCGTAGTGGTGCGGCGGCAGGAAGCCGGCGGAGTCGGCCGAGGCGACGGCCAACTGGGTACGCATCATGATGGCGTCGGCAAAGCCGCGCAGCAGCATGATCAGGGCGACGATGATGTACATCACGCCGATGCGCTTGTGGTCGACGGAGGTCAGCCATTCCGTCCAGAGGTACTTCCACTTGCCGAAGTAGGTGATGGCGCCGAAGACCGCTAGGCCTCCCAGGCACACGGCGGCCAGCGTAACCATGACGATAGGTTCATGGTACGGAATGGCCTCGAGGGTGAGTTTCCCGAGCATTGTTAGTTGATTCCTGCGATCAGATTATTCGACGTGGGGGTGCACGTGGCGGAGTCCACGCCGGCCATCTTGGACATGGTGCTGCCCAGGATGAACTCGAACATCGACGGCGGCACCGAGGCGTACTTGACGACCGGGTTGCGCTCGCTGCGCTTGGTCAGTTCCTGGTAGGCCTCGGGGGTCAGCGTCGTGGGCGATGCCTTGGCTTCCTTGACCCAGTTGTCGAATCCTTCCTGCGACGTGGCGATGGCCTTGAAGCGCATGCCGGAGAAGCCGGCGCCGCTGTAGTTGGCCGAAATGCCGGCGTAGGTGCCGGGTTCGCGCGCGTTCAGGTGCAGCTTGGTTTCCATGCCCGCCATCGAATAGATCTGGCTGCCGAGCTGGGGAATGAAGAACGAGTTCATGACCGACGCCGAGGTGATCCGGAAATTGACCGGCACGTCCACGGGGAACGCGATCTCGTTGACGGTGGCGATGTCGTACTCGGGGTAGATGAACAGCCACTTCCAATCCAGCGAAACCACCTCGATGGTCACCGGCTTGTGCTCGGACACGAGCGGCTTGTAGGGGTCCAGCGCATGGGTGGAGCGCCAGGTGATCACCGCGAGAATCGCCACGATGATACAAGGCACGGTCCAGACCACGATTTCGATGGCCGTGGAGTGGGCCCACTTGGGCTGGTAGTCAGCTTTGGTGTTGGACGCGCGGTACTTCCAGGCGAAGGACACAATCATGAAGAGGACCGGAATCACGACCAGGAGCATGAGCCCCGTCGCCGTGAACAGCAGGGTCCGTTCCTGCATGCCGATGTCTCCCTTGGGGGAGAGGATTTCCATGTTGCAGCCGCCAAGCAGCATGACCGCGCCGACGCCGAAAATGCGCGTAAGGGTCGCAAGGAGGGGGTGTTTCACGTACAGCCTTGGATGGAGGGTGGGAAATGCTGCGGAGCAGCAGACTGGAATGCTGCTAGGCAGCAACGTCCATCCTATCGGCTTGATCTGGGTCAAGGCTGCGACGAAAGGTCGCATTGCCTGGCCGGCATTTGCCCCCAAGACCCTGGGTTAGGGGTTTTCCCTGGCGGGACAAGGGCTTGCGGCGGAGGGTGGGGGTGCGACGATATGTCGCACCTGCACAATGATGGATTGTTGCGATGTGTCGTATCCGCGCCAATCAGTCGACCAGGACCTCGCGTTCCGGCCCCGGTTTCTTTGCCAGCTTGCGCTGGAGCGAACGCCGGTGCATGCCCAACAGGCGGGCCGCGGCCGACACGTTGCCGCCGGTCTCGTGCAGCGCCTGGTGTATGTGTTCCCATTCTAGGCGGTGCAAAGGCGTCATGGTGCTTTCGATCGTAACCGTATCCGCCTTCACCAGGCCCAGGGTGCGCAGGATCATCGGCGCGGTGGCGGGCTTGGGCAGGTAGTCGTCGGCGCCGCGCTTGATGGCCTCGACCGCCGTGGCCACGCTGGCGTAGCCGGTGACCAGCAGGATGCGCATGTCGGCGCGCAGGGCGCGAAGGGGACGGATCAGGGTCAGGCCCGAGTCCTCGCCCAGGCGCAGGTCGACCAGGGCGAAGGCGGGGCGGATTTCCTCGGCCACGCGCAGGGCCTCGGCGATGCCGGTGGCGGTTCGGGTTTCCAGGCCGCGGCGCGACAGGCTGCGCTGCAAGGTGCGCACATACAGCTCGTCATCGTCGATCAAGAGGCCAAGATCGGTCGGATTCAACATGTCAGGTCCCGGGACTGCCCAGGGGCAGGTAAAAGCGGATGCGGGTGCCGCCGCCGTCGGCGGCCGTCATGGTCATTTCGCCGCCCAGTTGCTCGACGGTGGCGTGCGACAGGGCCAGGCCCACGCCCAGCCCTCCCGGCTTGCCGCTGTTGAACAGGCTGGTGGCCGGCAGCAGCGTCTGGTCGGGGTCGAAGCCGCGGCCGTAGTCGCGCACTTCGCCCCGCAGGGCGCCGTAGCCGTATTCCAGGTGCAGGTCCACGCGCGGTTCGTCGGCGGCTTCGCCGGCATCGGCCGCGTTGTTCAGCAGGGCCTGCAGCAGGTGGGCGATGGCCGGGTCGACCCGCAGGCTGGTCGGCAGGGCGCCCGAGCGTTGCAGGTTGATGGTCGGCCGGATCAGCCGCCATTGCCCCACCACGCGCACCAGGTCCACCGCAGTTGGGACCGCCAGATTGCGGATGCGTTCCCGGCACAGGGCCAGCAGCTGGCTGAGGGTGGCGACGTCGTCCTTCAGGTCGGGGTCCTTGACCTCGGCGGCGATTTCGTCGGCCAGCAGGGTCATGGTGGCCAGCGGGGTGTTCAGTTCGTGCGCCATCGCCGCGGCGTGGGTGGCCAGGGCCACGATGCCTTCGTTGCGGGTGAAGCGCTCGCGCAGGCGGGCCAGTTCGCGTTCGCGGGCCCGCAGGTCGGACGCCAGGCGGGTCGAGAACACCAGCACGACCACCACGGAAATCAGGAAATTGGCCGACAGCCCCCACAGCAGCAGGGTGTGGGTGTTGACGTCGCCGCGCAGCGGCTGGCCGAAGATGGCGGCGGCTGCATAGCCGGAAATACCGGCCAGCGCGGCGGCCAGCGCCCAGTTGCGCGGCAGCGCCAGCGCGGCCAGGGCGGTCAGGATCAGGAACATCATCCCGAACGGATTGCTCAGGCCGCCGCTCCAGCCGACCATCCAGGCCAGTGCGGCCATGTCCACCAGCAGGTGGGCGAAGGCGGTGGCGTGGGACAGGTCGCGGCTGTGCCGCAGGCGCAGGCTGGCGTAGACGTTGAAGCCGATCAGCACGCCCACGCCGATCCACAGGGGTTCGAGCGGCAAGGCCAGGCCCAGCACGCTGCTGGCGACCAGGATGGTGGCGGCCTGGCCCGCGATGGCGAGCCAGCGCAGGCTGCAGAGGGTACGCAGGAAGGAAAAGGCGGAACTACCGGGCATATCCAGACACAGGGTTGCCGGCACAACCGCCGGCGGCTACGGGCGCCCGGCGGCGCGGAACGCTGTCATCCGGGGCGCGGCGCAGGAGCACCGGCTGCCGTCAGGCCCCGCGAGGGCGCTGGCGGCGGATGTGCTGGCATTGTATGTGGAATCACGGCGCACCGCAGGCGCGGGGGCGTGCAATGCGTCCCTGATATCAGCCCCGCCAGCGGCTGGCAGGCGAGCCTTGAGGCTGCGCGCCGCTGTGCCGGGGCCGGTCAGGCCGCAGGACTACTGGATGGCGGACGTGCCGCTATGGGCCATCGGGGTGGGCGGGTAGCTTTCCTGGTCGGACGCCATCTGCCCCTGCATTTCGGCCGTCTGCAGTTCCTGTTCGACCTGCGCCCGGCTTTCCATGGCGCCGTTGGTGGCGACGGCGGGCGGGTAGTCTTCCTGGCCGAAGGTGTATTGGCCGTCCTGCTTGGACTGCGCCAATTCGGCGCTGACCTGGGCCGAAGTCTTGGCCGTGGGGGCCGGGTAGCTCACGCGCCAGTCGCCGTACGCATCGCGCTTGTAGGTCGCGGTGGGCATCGTGGACTGGACTTGCTGGGCTTGCACGGTGGTGGCGGCGGCGGTCAGGCCGGCGCAGAGCAACAAAGTCGCTGTCAGGGTCTTCATGAAACGCTCCTAGCAATCAAAGCAAACGGCCGGGAATCGTGGCCGCGCCGTCGTCCCGGATGCGGTCTTGGGACGATTTCCTGTGATGCTGGCTATGCCTGCCGGGGGCGTCGGATGGCGGCGCACCCCGGCTTTTTCAGTTCGACCGGGGGCGCGCCTTTACGTTGCAGGAAAACGCGGGTTGGTGTGCAAACAACTATTTCAAGCTTGAAATACAGGTGTCAATCCGCTTGCAGCGGCAAAGGCCCTTATTTCAATGGCCGTGGCCGGCGGCGGGCGGTGCGGCGGTGGCCGACAGCGGGCGCGCCACGGCCGTCACCGGCACGCGTTGCTGCTTGCCTGCGGCGTCCTGCAGCACCAGCGTCAATGCGACGGGATCGCCCACCGAAATCTGCTTGGCCAGGTCGATCAGCATGACGTGGTAGCCGCCCGGTTTCAGTTCCACCGGCTGGCCGGCGGGCAGGTCGATGGCGGATACCTGGCGCATCTTCATGACGTCGTTCTGCATGGCCATTTCATGCACTTCGGTGTGCTTGGCGGCGTCGGACTCGACGGCGACCAGGCGCGTGGGGGCGGCGGCGGTCAGGCGCATGAAGACGCCCGTGGCGTGCTGGTTGGGCACGGTGGCGCGAACCCAGGCGTCTTCCACCTTGAGCGCGGCGTCCTGGGCCAGGGCGGGGGCGGGGGCCAGCGTCAGCGCGCTCAGGGCAAAGGCGGCGGCCAGGGAAGCGAAAGCGGTCTTTTTCATGGGAAGTTCCTTATTCAGAGGGGCGCGGCGCTTACAGCACCGTGCGCAGGTCGTCGGCGCACTGTTCGGCGCTTTGCTGGTGGCGCAGGGCCAGGCGCAGCTTGCCCTGGGCGTCGATGATGTAGGTCAGCGCCGTGTGGTCCATGGTGTAGGACGAACCGGTGGGCACCTTCTGGTAGAACACCTTGAACGATTGCGCCGCGGCGCGGGTCTGTTCGGCGTCGCCGCGCAGGCCGACGAATTCCGGGTCGAACGCCTGGGTGTAGGCGCGCAGGATTTCCGGGGTGTCGCGTTCGGGGTCCACGGTGATGAACAGGATGCGCAGCTTCTTGGCGGCCTCGGGGCCGAGCAGGCTCTTGATCTCCAGCGCCCGGGTCAGGGCGGTCGGGCAGATGTCCGGGCACTGAGTGAAGCCGAAGAACAGCATCACGGTCTGGCCGCGGTAGTCGGCCAGCTGGCGCTGCCGGCCGTCAGTGTCCTGCAGTTGGAAGTCGCCCGTGGGCATGCTGGACAGGTCCATGCCGTTGAGCTTAGGGGCATCCGGGCCGCAGCCGGCCAGCGGCAGCAGGGCCAGGGTGGACAGCAGCAGGCGACGGCGACGGTCAGGCGGGGTCGCGCCGTCCTGGGAGACGCGCGTAATCGTGGTCGCGTCGCCCTGGCGGGCGCGCGTAATGAGGGAATGCATGAAAACCTCGTCGAAAGACGGTTCGCGACAGGCGCGGCGCAGGCCGCGCGCAAGGGGCGGTGTCAGGCGACGAAGGGCGGGGCGCGTGAACCCAGCGGCGGCCCTTGGGCCGGCTGCACGGGCAACGCATCAGGGGTGGGGGCCGGCGCGGGCGCATGGCGGCCGGCGGCCAGGGCCAGCGGCGCCACGTAGGGCGTGGGGGCAGGGGTGACGTGGGCGAGCAGCCCGAAGGGGCACTGCGCACCCGTGTCGGCGCTGCGGTGTTCGCCCGGGCCGTCGGCGGTCTTGCCAACGGCGGGCAACGCGATCCGGAAGGTGGACAGGTCGCCCGCGGCCGAGCAGAAGGTGACTTCCAGCCGGCCGTCGTGCAGCGCGCGGGCATCGGGCATGTAGCCCGCCGGCACCACGGCGCGCAGCAGCACTGCCAGGAACGCCAGCCACAGCACGCCCCGGACGCGCACGGCGCCGCAGGCTTGCAGAAGGCGGATCAAGGCAGGCATGGCGCGATTTTAGGGCAAGCGCCGGGCCGGCCAGGGGGCGGCAGCGTGCGGCGCAGTGTCGCAGCGCCGGGGCCGCGCGTGGGGGCGGTCATGGGCGTCAGGCATCGGCTTCAGTCATCAGCGTCCAGCCGCCGGATCAGGGCAATGTAGCGGCGTTGCGCCTGGTCCGGCGGCAGGCCGGCCAGCAGGCGCCAGGACGCGTGTTCGATCTGCTCGCGCGCGCTGGCGTCGGCATCGGCCTGGGCCGGCGCATCGCCGTGGCGGGCCTGTTGCTCGTAGGCCTGCAGCCGCAAGGCCACGCCGGTCGAGGGCGCCTGCGGCAGGGCGCGCAGTTCGATCACGGCGGCCTCGAAGGCATCGGTCAGCGCGTCGGCGGGTATGTCCAGCGTGGCCCGGTCCATCGCATCGCCTTCGGGTTCCAGGCCGCTGGCCACGGCCAGCCGGCGCCACAGCGCGTCTTCGGCGGCCGGGTCCGCCGCCGTCGAGGTGACTTTGGCGATCTGCTGGTTGCGCAGGCGCAGCGTGTGGGTCGAGGCGCCGCGGAACATGGTGGCCCCGTCCTGCACCTGGAAGGTCAGCGGCACGGCGATCGAGCGCCCCGCCAGCTCGGGCTTGCCGACGCTGTCGACGGCGAAGGTGTTGCGCGAATAGTCCATGACCCGCGAGAACAGGTCCACCAGGCCGCCGCGGCCCTGGTAGACGCCGGCCAGCGGGCTGTCGCCCTCTTCGTGCCAGGCCACGTCTTCGGCGAACAGCGGGAACAGCGCTTCGAACTCGCCCGACAGCATGGCATCGCGATAGGCCTGCAGCAGGCGTTCGATGTCTTCGCCGGTCATGGCGGCGGCGCGGCCCGGGCGCGTGGCGACGGCGGGGCGCTTGTCCATGAATTGCAGGATGTCGGCGGCGACGCGGTCGCGGTCGTTGTCCACGCAGATCATGTGATAGCTGTTGTCCAGCAGCACCAGCCGGCTGTCGGGAATGGCGTCGTTCAGGTAGTGCGCCGACCGTACCGACGTCAGCTCGTCTTCGTGGGCATGGATGATCAGGCTGGGGCAGGTGATGGCGTTCAGTCCGCGCTGCACGAAGCGCCGCAGCCGGTCGACCTCGCGCACGCAGGCCAGCGGCACCCAGCGGTAATGGAAGTTCTCGCCGCGCTCGAACTTGGCCTTGACGATGGATCGCACCAGCTCGTTCTTGATGCCGTAGGGCTCTTCTTCCTCGACCCGCATGCGCGCGGCCAGGCCGGGAATGCGGTAGACCAGGTTGCGCAGGCCCCGATACCAGGGCGTGCTCCAGCCGTCGATGAAGACGGGCGCGGCCAGGCTGACCAGCTTGCCCTTGCGGTGCTGCACGCGCTTGCACAGTTCCACCGCCAGCAAGGCGCCCAGGCACATGCCGACCACGTGCACGGTCTCGTAGCGCTCGGCCACCTCGCGGTACTTGGCGGTCACGGCGTCCAGCCAGTCTTCGGCGCGCACGGGCAGCAGGTCCTCGGGCGTGGTGCCGTGACCGGGCAGCGTCAGCGTGTGCGTCTCGATGCCGGCGCGCTTCAATATCTTGTGCAGCGACCCCAGGTCGTACTGGGTGCCGCCCAAGCCGTGGATGAGCAGGGCTCCTGTGCTATTGGACATCTGCCTGCTCGACTTCGCCCAGCCGCCACATGCCCGCCACCACGGCGACGCTGCCATCGAAATCCGGCAATGGCGAACCCCGGTCGCTCACCACGCGCCAGCCGCCACCCGCGTGCGCCAGGCGGAACAGCAGCGGGGTGCGGTCCTGGCCGCCGGCGCGCCGGGCGGCCCAGTGCAGCGTCAGGCGGGCGCGGTCGTCGGGGTGGGCCAGGGCCAGCAACGCGTCCAGGCTGGAGATCGCGCCGGTCGGCAGGCCAAAGGCGTCGTGCAAGTCGCCGGCCAGTTCGAACGAGCCGTCAAAGGGGTTGTAGCGGTACATCAGCTGGTGGCTGCCGGCCAGCGCCAGGTCGAAGCGGCCGCGCCATTGCTCGGCGTTTTCCAGTTCCTGCGCGCGGGCGCCGCGCAGCGTATTGACCAGCAGGATCAGCAGCGCGGTCACGACCAGGTAGACCTGGGTGGCCAGCAGCACGTGCCAGTGGTCGTTGGCCTCGACGAAGGGGCCTTCGCCTTGCGCGCTCTGGTACAGCGCCATCAGGGTCAGCGTGATGACGGCCAGGGTGCCGCCCAGCGGCCCCCACACCAGTGCGGTCAGCACCGCGAACACCAGCGGCAGGTAGGTCAGCTCGAAGGTGACCACGTACGGCAGGTTCTTGATCATGTCGCCGTCGAACGTCATGAAGGTCGACACGATCAGGGCCAGGTAGGCGACGGCGCCCAGCACCAGGTCGCGCATGCGCGGACCGCCGGAACGGCGTGGCCGGAAATGCGCCCAGCCGGTGACGGCCGGCGCCAGGATCAGGATGCCGCCCAGGTAGGCTGCGACCCAGGTGCGCAGCCGGACCCAGGCATGGGCTTCCTGGGTCATCCACAGCCAGCTGCCGTTGAGCAGGGCCGACAAGGCGGCGCCCACCACCGCGCCGGCCAGCAGCGCGGCCACGGTGCCCACCCCGCCATCGCGTGGCGTCAGGCGCTGGATGGTCCAGGCCGCGGTGATGCTGGACAGGCTGGCGGTGATGGCGAACACCAGCGCCGTGGCGGGCTGGCCGCGCGTGAAGCTGGTGATCACGATCTGCGCAAAGAAGAAGGCGGCCAGCAGCAGCGGCCAGTTGCGGCGCTGCGTCAACAGATAGGCGCCCACCGCCACGCCGGGCGGCAGCCAGACGAATACGGCGTGGCTGACCGGGTCGTTCAGCAGGCGTGAAAACAGGCCGCACAGCAGGTACGGGATCGCCCATAGCAGGCAAAACGGGTTTCTTCGGGGCGCTTGGGGGGTTCCCATGTGGTTCCTTGCAGACGCGGTGTTCCATGACGAGCCGCAGCTCGTGGCAATGAGCGGGTTATACACGCCTCGGGGCGGTCTGCCAAAGCCGCCGGGGCATACTTCCGCCCGAAAATCTTGGTACCCTTGGACGCAGTCGTTTCCCACTTGCTTCAGGATTCAGTGCTCTCCTTGCCCGCCCAGACCCTGTCCGCTTCCCATTTTGCCGCCGCGCCGGGGCGCGTATCGGCACACTTCTCCGCCCGTGCCGCCCGGTTTTTCCGGTGGGCGGTGCTGGCCGCCCTGCTGGCGCTTCTGACGGCCTGCGGCACCACCAAGGTCCAGCCGGGCTACTACCGGGTCCAGTCGGGCGACACCCTGACGCAGATCGCGCGCAAGCAAGGCACCAGCGTATCGAACCTGGTGCGCTGGAACAACCTGTCCAACTCCAATTCGATCGAGGTCGGGCAGATGCTGCGGGTTCAGGCCCCGGCGGGGCAGGCCAGTTCGTCCCCGCCCACCAAGTCGCGCGGCAAGGCATCGCAAGGCACCAAGTCGCCGGCGCCCACCATGGGCAAGCGGCGCACGGCGCCGCCGGGGGCGATTTCGCTGGTCTGGCCGGCGCAGGGCAAGGTCACGCGCGGCTACGACGGGTCCGGGTCCAACGGCATCGTCATTTCCAACAGCACCGGCACGCCCGTCGTGGCCGCCGCCGCCGGCACCGTGGCCTATTCCGGCAGCGGCCTGCGCGGCTACGGGCACCTGGTGATCGTCAAGCACAGCACCAGTTTCCTCAGCATCTACGCCCACAACAGCAAGCTGCTGGTCAAGGAAGGCCAACGGGTCAGCCAGGGCCAGAAGATCGCGGAAATGGGCAACAGCGACAGCAAGCAGGTGGGGCTGTATTTCGAGTTGCGGTACGACGGCCAGGCGGTTGACCCTGCAGGATCTTTACCCAGCCGATAGGCCGATTTCTACGCTTGATGCCCCGCGTCCTGCGTCAAGGTCGAGATGAAGGCGGCGGTGCGGGGGTCGGCGGGCTGGGTGAAGAGGGCGCGGGAGGCGCCGGATTCGACCACGGTGCCGTCCAGCAGGAACACCACTTCGCGCGAGACGCTGGCGGCCAGGCGCAGGTCGTGCGTGGCCATCAGCATGGTCATGCCTTCGTTGGCCAGCTGGCGCAGCACGTCCACCACTTCGGCCGCCAGGCCCGGGTCCAGCGCCGAGGTCGGCTCATCGCACAGCAGTACGCGGGGGGCAGGCGCCAGGGCGCGGGCGATGGCCACGCGCTGCTGCTGGCCGCCGGACAGATTGGCCGGCCAGGCATCGGCCTTTTCCAGCATGCCGACTTTCTTCAGCAGTTCCTCGGCGCGCGCGCGGGCGCGGTCGGCCGGCCATTTCTGCACGGTCACCAGCCCTTCCATGACGTTGCCGATCACGGTCTGGTGCGGGAACAGCTGGAAATTCTGGAACACCATGCCGGTCTGCTTGCGTACGCGCTGGACCTGGTCGCGCGACAGCTTCAGGCCGGGTTCGAATTCGACCTGTTCGGGGCCGATTTCAAGCAGGCCGCGGTCGGGCACTTCCAGCAGGTTGACGCAGCGCAGCAGCGTGCTCTTGCCACTGCCGGACGGGCCGATCAGGGCGGTGACGCTGCCTTCGGCGATGCTCACGTCCACCTGCTTGAGCACGGGGTTGCCGCCAAAGGATTTTTCGATCTTGTACAGGCGGATCATCGCTTGTTCTCGGTAAACACGGCATGCTGGCCGAAGCGCCGTTCCAGGCGGACCTGGGCGGCGGACAGCACCGAGCTGAACACCAGGTAGATCAGCGCGGCCTCGGTGTACAGGATCAGCGGCTCGTAGGTGACGGCGGCGATGCGCTGCGCCGCCTGGAAGATCTCGGGCACCGTCAGCACGGCGGCCAGGGACGTGTCCTTGACCAGCGCAATGAACGAGTTCGACAGCGGCGGCACCGCCACCCGGGCCGCCTGCGGCAGCACCGTGCGGCGCAGCGCCTGGGCGCGCGTCATGCTCAGCGAATAGGCCGCTTCCCATTGGCCCCGCGAGATGGATTCGATCGCGCCGCGAATGACTTCCGAGTTGTAGGCCCCCACGTTCAGCGTGAAGCCGATCAGCGCGGCCGGCAGCGGGTCAAGCACGATGCCGACGCTGGGCAGGCCGTAGAAGATCACGAACAGCTGCACCAGCAGCGGCGTGCCGCGGATCAGCCAGACATAGAAGCGCACCAGCGCCACCAGCGGGGCGGGGCCGAACAGCCGGATCAGCGCCACCACGAAGGCCAGCGCCAGCCCTAGCGCGAACGACATCAGCGTCAGCGGCACGGTGAACACCAGCCCGGCGTGCAGCAACGGCCAGAACGAGTCGGCCATCAGCTGCACCCAGGCCGGTACGGTCCAGCCGGCCACTTGCGCCAGGATCCAGTCGGGCAGGACGGCCTGCAGCCACGAGGGTAGCGTCATGAAGCGGGCCGCTTACTGCTGCGCGGAAAGGTCCGTGCCGAAGTACTTGACCGAGATGGTCTTGTAGGTGCCGTCCGCCTTGATGTCGGCCAGCGCCTTGTTGATGGCAGCGACCAGTTCAGGGTTGTTCTTGCGCAGCAGCACGCCCGAATTGCTGAATTCGGCGGCCTTGTCGGTGGCGGCGATCTTGACCTTGGCGTTGGGCTTTTGCTTCTTGAAGTCCAGGAACGACAGGTTGTCGTTGACCGTGGCTTCGACGCGGCCCGACGTCAAAAGGTCGATGGCTTCATTGAAGCCCTGCACCGCCACGACGTCGGCGCCATGGCTTTGCGCCAGCTTGCCGAAGTTGCTGGTCAGCGTGTTGGCGGACTTCTTGCCCTTCAGGTCGTCGAAGGACTTGATGGTGGTGTTGTCGTCGCGCACGATCAGCACGGCGGCCGACGAGATGTACGGATCGGAGAAATCGTATTTGGCGCGGCGCGCGTCGGTGATGCCGACCTGGTTGATCACGGCGTCGTAGCGCTTGGCGTCGAGCCCGGCGATCAGGCCGTCCCATTTGCCTTCGACGAATTCGGCTTTCACGCCCAGGCGCTGGGCGATGGCGCGGCCGATGTCGACGTCAAAACCGGTAAGCTGGCCGGAGGCGTCGTGGAAGGTGAAGGGGGCGTAGGTGCCTTCGGTGCCGATCTTGAACACGCCGGCGGATTTGATCTGGTCCAGCCCCGACTGGGCGTGGGCGGCGGACAGGGCGGCGACCTGGACGAGGCCGGCGATGAACAACGAGCGCAAGAGTTTCATGGCAATGCTCCACGGATGGGATATCACTGTGGAGAGCATGTGGCACTTGCGATGCCCTCCGGCGTAGCCGCACTCTAACAACGCGTCTATTTTTCCACAAAGCATAAGGAATAGTAAAAATATAGCGGCAAGTCATATGGATAGATCGCGCCCCGGGCCGAGCGGCACGGGGTATTTCAGAGCGGGATTCAGACGGAGACAGGCGTGCAACAACAATGGAACAGGCGGGCTTTCATGATGGCCGCGGCGGGCGCCGCGGCGATGGCCGGGGTGGCGCCGGCGCACGGCGGGGGCGGCTTGCGGCGCATGCCGGGCGGCGGCAGCATCACCGACGTGGCCGGGCTGAAGGTGGGGCATTTCACCGATACCCGCCGCCCGACCGGCTGCACGGTCATCATTGCCGAGGCGGGCGCCGTGGGCGGGGTGGACGTGCGCGGCGCGGCGCCGGGCACGCGCGAGACCGACCTGCTCAATCCGGTCAACATGGTGGAAAAAGTGCACGCCGTGATGCTGGCCGGCGGCAGCGCCTTTGGCCTGGAGGCCGCCACCGGCGTGATGCGCTATCTGGAAGAACGCAAGATCGGCTTTGACGTCGGCGTGGCGCACGTGCCCATCGTGCCCGCGGCCATCCTGTTCGACCTGGGCGTGGGCGACGCATCGATACGGCCCGATGCCGCGGCCGGCTACCAGGCCTGCAAGTCGGCCACGGCCAAGCCGCCGCAAGAGGGCAACGTGGGCGCCGGCGCCGGGGCTACGGTGGGCAAGCTGTACGGCGCCAAGCGCGCCATGAAGGGCGGCCTGGGCAGCGCCTCGCTGACCGTGGCCGGCGTGACGGTGGGTGCCATCGTGGCCGTCAACGCGGTGGGCGACGTGCTGGACCCGGCCACCGGCCGCATCCTGGCCGGCGCCCGCACGGCCGACGGCAAGCACCTGCTGGATACCCGCGCGGCGATCCTGGCGGGCGACCTGCCGACCTCGATGCGGGAAGGCGCCGCCACCACCATCGGCCTGGTCGCCACCGACGCCAGGCTGACCAAGGCGCAGGCGCAGAAGATGGCGCAGATGGCGCACGACGGCCTGGCCCGCACCATCAACCCCATCCACACCATGCTGGATGGCGACACGGTGTTCGCGCTGGGCACCGGCGTGTCGGGCAAGCCGGGCAACCCGATGCTGCTGGGCGTGATGGCGGCCGAGGCGATGGCGATCGCGGTGCAGCGCGCCATCCTGGCGGCGCGGGCGCTGGAAGGCTATCCGGCCGCGGTGGATTTCATCGCCTGAACGCCGTTTTTCCCGGGGGGCGTTGGCGTGCCTTCGATCGGGCACGCCCCTTGCGGGTCTCCTCCCGCGCCATCTGCTGACCCCAAGCTGTCACATCGGGTCGGCATGATGGAGAGCGTCGGCGCACCGCCTGCGCGGGAGGGAACGGCATGTACGAAGGGGAACGCTTGAATGGCGCCACGCACCTGGCCGGCCTGGCGCTGGCGGTGGCCGCGTCGGGCGCGCTGATCGTGCGCGCGGCGGAACTCAAGGTGGAAGCGCGCCAGGTCGTGGCCTGCGCGGTGTTCGCCGCGTCGATGATTGCGGTGTATGCCTCGTCGGTGCTGTATCACTGCACGCGTGGGCGCCGCAAGGCGCTGTGGGCCAAGGCGGACCACTGCGCCATCTACCTGCTGATCGCCGGCACCTATACGCCCCTGGCGTTTGCGCCGCTGGAATTGGGCTGGGGTGCCGCCATGGCGGTGGCGATCTGGCTGTTGGCCCTGTATGGCATCGGCCGCGAACTCTGGTGGGCGCGCGGCGCCGCGCCTGCGTTGCCGCTGTATCTGGCCATGGGCTGGCTGGGCGTGATGTTCGCCGCGCCGATTGCCAGCGCCTTGTCCCCCGCCGGGCTGGCCTGGCTGCTGGCCGGCGCCGCGCTGTACACGGTGGGCACCGTGTTCTACGCCAACGACAAACGCTGGCGCCATGCCCACGGCATCTGGCACCTGTTCGTCATGGGCGGCTCGGCCTGCCACTTCGTCACGGTGTTCGGTTTCTGCGGCATTCGTAGCGCGGGCGCTGCCTAGCGCCAGGCCGCCAGCGGCAGCATGCCGCCGCGGTTCTTCACCTTGCGCATGACCAGATGCGAACACAGGTCGCGTACGCCGGCGATCTTGCTGAGCTTTTCCTCGACGAACTGCGAGAACGCGGCCAGGTTGCGGGTGCGCACCGTCAGGATGTAGTTGGACGCGCCGGTGACGATGCTGGCTTCGGTGATTTCGTCATACAGCGCGATGCCCGCCAGGAATTGCTCGTGCCAGCCGGCGCGGGACTGGTCCAGCGATACGTGGACGATGGCTTCCAGTTCGAAACCCAGTTTGTCGGCGTCGAGCACGGCGCGGTAGCCGCGGACGAAGCCGCCTTCTTCCAGGGCGCGCACCCGCCGCAGGCAGGCCGACGGCGACAGGGCCACCTGCTCGGCCAGGTCCTGGTTGCTGAGCTGGCTGTTCTCTTGCAGGCGGTACAGAATGCGCTGGTCGATGGTGTCTAGTTGCACGGTGCAATCCAATTCGAAAAAAAGGTCCGGGACGCAATTTAATGCGAAATCCTAGGGTAAGCCACGCCTGATTTTGCAACTATTCGGCTCGTCGGCGCTGCTAGTATGGTCGCAGCATAATGCCCGAAGGAGCTCTGAATGCATACCCGCGAAGCCTGCGTTGCCGCAGACCGCCAGGACCCCCTTGCGCCGCTCAAGGCGCGTTTCGACCTGCCGCCCGGCGTGCTCTATATGGATGGCAATTCGCTGGGCGTGATGCCCCGCGCGTCCGCCGCCCGCGCCGCCCAGGTCATCACCCAGGAATGGGGCACGGGCCTGATCCGCAGCTGGAACACCGCCGGCTGGTTCGAACTGCCGTCGCGCCTGGGCGACAAGCTGGCCGGTCTGCTGGGCGCCCGCGAGGGCGAACTGGTGATCACCGACACCACCTCGCTGAACATCTTCAAGGCCCTGGCCGCCAGCCTGCGCATCCAGCAGAAGCAGCAGCCCAAGCGCCGCGTGATCCTGTCGGAACGCGACAACTTTCCGACCGACCTGTACATGATCCAGGGCATGATCGACCTGCTGCAGCAGGGCTACGAAATGCGCCTGATCGACGACGAGCTGCCGCTGGACAAGGCGCTGGACGATTCCGTGGCGGTGGTGCTGCTGTCGCACGTGAACTACCGCAGCGGCCAGATGCACGACATGGCCGCCGTCACCCGCACCGCCCACGAGCGCGGCGCGCTGGTCATCTGGGACCTGGCCCACGCGGCCGGCGCGGTGCCGGTGGACCTGAACGGCTCGGGCGCCGACTACGCCGTGGGCTGCACCTATAAGTACCTGAACGGCGGCCCCGGCGCGCCGGCCTTCATCTGGGTGGCGCCGCGCCACATTCAGGACTTCTGGCAGCCGCTGTCCGGCTGGTGGGGCCACCAGCGGCCCTTCGACATGACGGTGGCCTACGAGCCCGCGGGCGGCATCCGCCGCTACCTGTGCGGCACGCAGCCCATTGTGTCGCTGGCCATGGTCGAATGCGGCCTGGACGTGGCGCGCGAGGCCGACATGGCCGAGGTGCGCAAGAAGTCGCTGGCGCTGGGCGACCTGTTCATCGCGCTGATCGAGGAACGCTGCGCCGGCCATCCCTTGACGCTGGTGACGCCGCGCAACCATGCCGATCGCGGCAGCCATGTCAGCCTGCGCCATCCCAACGGCTACGAGGTCATGCAGGCGCTGATTGCGCGCGGCCTGATCGGCGACTACCGCGAACCCGAAGTGCTGCGCTTCGGCCTGACGCCGCTGTACTTCGGCTATGCCGACGTGTGGGACGCGGTCGAGATCATCAAGGACGTGCTGGACAGCCGCGCCTGGGACAAGCCCGAATTCAAGCAGCGTTCTGCCGTGACCTGATACGCCGCGCGCAAGACCGGCAATCAACGCATCCATCAAGAGAGTGCAGTACCGGAGGAGACATGGGACAACAACAAGGGTTCGGGAAAATCACCGAACGGGAACAGGGGCTCAAGCGGCGCCTGACATCGGGCCAGATGAGCATGATCGCGATCGGGGGGGCCATCGGTACGGGCCTGTTCCTGGGCAGCAAGTTCGCGATCGGCTTTGCCGGCCCCAGCGTGATCATCAGCTACGCCATCGGCGGGCTGATCACGCTGCTGCTGATGGGCTGCCTGGCCGAGATGACGGTGGCGCATTCGACGTCGGGCTCGTTCGGCGCTTACGCCGAGCACTACATCGGCCCGCTGGCGGGCTTTCTGGTGCGCTATGCGTACTGGTCGTGCGTGGTGCTGGCGGTGGGCACGGAAGTCACGGCGGTGGCCGAGTACATGAAGTACTGGTTCCCGGGAGTGCCGGGGTGGCAGTGGGTATGCCTGTTCTCGGCGGCGCTGATCTTCATCAACGCCATGAGCGTGAAGGCCTTCGGCACCATCGAGTACTGGTTCTCGACCATCAAGATCAGCGCCATCGTGGCGTTCATCATCCTGGGCGCCTATGTGGTCTGGGGCAATCCGCAGTTCGGCACGGCGCAGTACACCGCGCACGGCGGCTTCTTTCCCAATGGCGTGTGGGGCATGTGGATCGCGGTGGTCATTTCCATTTTCAGCTACCTGAGCGTGGAGATGATCGCGGTGGCGGCGGGCGAAGCCGAAGACCCCGAGCGCGCGGTGAAAAAGGCCTTTCGCGCCACCATCGTGCGGCTGGTGATCTTCTACCTGCTGACGCTGGCGCTGATCCTGGCCATCGTGCCGTGGGATCAGGCCGGCAAAGGCGGCAGCCCGTTCGTGACGGTGATGCAGGCAGTGAACGTGCCGTACGCGGCGGGCGTCATCAACTTCATCGTGCTGGTGGCGGCTTTATCGGCCATGAACAGCCAGCTGTACATCACCACCCGCATGATGTTCAGCCTGTCGCGGGCCGGCCATGCGCCCGCGGCGATGGGCAAGCTGACGCGCAGCGGCACGCCGTTGAACGCATTGCTGCTGTCCACCAGCGGCATCGCGATTGCCACCGTGCTGAACGTGCTGTACCCCGAAAGCTCGTTCACGCTGATGATGGCGATCTCGATGTTCGGCGCGCTGTTCACCTGGATGATGATCTTCGTCACGCACTATTTCTTCCGTCGCCGCTGGGCGCGTGAAGGCGGTGCGGCGCTGTCGTTCCGGATGCCGGGCTTTCCGCTGCTGACGCTGCTGGGGGCGGGCGCGATGCTGGCGATTCTGCTGACCACCTATTTCACGGGGGTGTTCAAGATGACGCTGGTGTTCGGCGTGCCGTTCCTGCTGGCGCTGGCGGCGCTGTATCACCTGCTGTTCAGGAAGTCTGCGCAAGCGCTGGTGCTGAAGGCGCGCGAACAGCGCCCCTGATACTGCTTCGTCGTCTTCAGGCCGGTCGGTGCTGCCCGGGGTTTCCTGGCGGTGTCGGCCGGCCTTGCTGTTTCGGGGCTTGAAGGCTTTCAGCGCACTCGCGGATGGCGGCCAGCATGGCGCGGGCCCGCGCCGGCAGGGTGCGCGACGCGTACACGGCATGCATCTGCGGCGACGCGCCTTGCGCCGACGTGGCGGTGTATCCCGGGCAGACCTGCACCAGGGTGCCGCGGGCGATCTCGGGGGCGGCGGCCCAGTCCGCCAGCCGCGCGATGCCCACGCCTTGCAGCGCCAGCGCCATCAGGCCGCTGCCGGTGCTGACGCGCACCGCAGGTTCGGCATGCATGCGCACGATGCGCTTGTCGCGGCGCAGGTGCCAGTCCTTCAGCACGCGCGGGCCGGTATGCATGATGAGGCGGTGGCGGGCCAGGTCTTCGGGTTCGCGCGGCAAGCCCATGCGGGCGACGTAATCGGGGCTGGCGCAGAGCAGCCGTGCATAGGGCCAGAGCCGCGCGCCCAGCAGGTCGCTGGATGCCGGAAAGCCGCCGCGGATGGCGAAGTCCAGTCCTTCGGCGATGGGGTCGACCGATTTATCGGTGTAGGTGATGTCCACGGTGACGCCGGGGTAGTCGGCGGCATAGCGCCGCAGCACGGCCGGCAGCAGGGTCACGCCCAGCAGGTCCGGCGCCGAGAATCGCAGCCGGCCCTGCGCGCCCAATTGCGTGTCGCGCAGCGCCTCGCGCGCTTGCGCTTCCCGCCGCAGCAGGTCACGGGCCGACTGGAAGTAGCTTTCGCCCTGCGGCGTCAGCACTACGCTGCTCTTGCTGCGCAACAGCAGCTGCACGCCCACCTGGCGTTCCAGCGCCTGCACCGCGCGGGTCACGGCGCTGGGCGAGGCGCCCAGCGCACGCGCCGCCAGCACGAAGCTCTGGCGTTCGGCGACGGCGCAGAACACCTGGTATTCCCATAGCGCGCCTCGTTCCATGGCGATTCTCCATTGCGTTTATCGCAACATGATATTGCAACGTGCGGTCAGTCTGCGGACCTAGACTGCGTGCATCGCCATTCCGCCTTGCAGTGATTGCCATGTCCGATTCCCATTCTTTCGACCCCCATTATTTCGACCCCGTCACCGGCGCTCGCCATGCGCTGGACGAAGCGCGCTGGTGTTCCGATGCCCGCACACCGCTCATGATCTCGCCGCTGCCCGGCATCTCGCGCGACGATATCGACCGCAGCCAGCGATCGCTGTGGCGCTACCGCGCCGCCTTGCCGCGCGACGTGGCGCAGCCGGTGTCCCTGGGTGAAGGTTGCACGGCGATGGTGGAGCGCGCCTGGGGCGGCCTGCGCCCGCACTTCAAGCTGGAATGGTTCAACCCCACGTGCAGCTTCAAGGACCGGGGGGCCGCTGTGATGCTGTCGTGGCTGCGCCAGATTGGCGTGCAGGCTATCGCCGAAGACAGCTCGGGCAATGGCGGCGCGGCCATTGCCGCGTTCGGCGCGGCCGCGCAGATGGGGGTCACCATCTTTGCGCCGGCCTATACGTCCAGCGCCAAGGTCGCGCAGATTCGTGCTTTTGGCGCCGACGTGCGGCTGGTGGAAGGCCCGCGTGAGAATGCCGAAACCGAGGCGATCCGCGCGTCCGCCGAGATTTTCTATGCCAGCCACAACTGGCAGCCGTTCTTCCTGCAGGGCACCAAGTCGATCGCCTACGAAATGTGGGAAGACTTCGGCTTCGAGGCGCCGGACAACATCGTCATCCCGGCCGGGGCGGGCAGCAATGTGCTGGGCTGCGCCATCGGCTTTGCCGAGCTGCTGGCGGCCGGCCAGATCCGCCGCCTGCCGCGCCTGTTCGTGGCGCAGCCGCTGCATTGTTCGCCGGTGGACGCCAGCTTTCAGGCGGGGGTGGATACGCCGGTGGCGCGCGAGGTGTTGCCCACGGTGGCCGAAGGCACGTCCATCAAGCGGCCGGTGCGCCTGCGCGAGGTGTTGCAGGCCATTCGCGCGAGCGGCGGCCAGACCGTGGCGGTGCCGGAAGCCGACATCATCGGCGCGGTGCGCAAGCTGGCGGCCATGGGGCTGTATGCCGAACCCACCAGCGCCACGGCTGCGGCTGCGCTGGACCTGCTGGCCGCGCGCGGTGCGATCAGCCAGGCCGAGCGCACGGTGGTGCTGCTGACCGGCACCGGCGTAAAGGCCACGCAATTCATGACGGATCTGTATTCATGAGGGATCGGCATCCGGCGCCGGCATGAAAGGCGCTGCGCCGGTGTCCGCCAACAGGTGATCCAGCAAGCGCCGGGCGCGCGCATTGAGCGCCTGGCGCGACTGTACGCACACCAGCAGTTCGCGCGAGGCCCAGGCATCGGACAGCGCCACCGGCACCACCTTGAGCAGCCGCCGCATGCTGTGCGCGGTGGTCTCGGGCACGATGCCCACGCCGACGCCGGCTTCGACCAGCCGGCACATGGCGTCGAAGCTGCGCAACTGCACCCGCAGCTTGATGGGCTTGCCGGCCACCAGCGCCTGGCGCGCCAGAAAGCGTTGCAAGGCGCTGCTGCGATCCAGTCCGATGAAGTCTTCGTCCAGCACGTCGCGAAACGCGATTTCGTCCACGCCGGCCAGCGCGTGCGCGGCGGGCACGATCAGCACGAAGCGGTCAGAGCGATAGGCATAGGTTTCCAGCGCGCCGGTATCGACCGTGCCGGCGACGATGCCGATGTCGGCCGAGCCGTCGGCGATGCATTCGACGATTTCATCGCTGAGCATTTCCTGCAATTCGACGTTGATGCGCGGATGCGCTGCCAGGAAGCCGGAAAGCGCCTCGGGTAGAAACGCGGTCAGGGCGTTGGTGTTGGACAGCATGCGTACCGAGCCGCCGAATTCACCGGAAAAGCCGGCCAGGTCGTCGCGCAGGCGGTCGGCCTGGGCCAGCATGACGCGGGCGTGCGCGGCCAGCTTCAGGCCCGCGGGGGTGGGAATGACGCCCTGGCGGCGGCGTTCGAGCAGCGGCGCGCCAAGCGAGGCTTCGAGATTGCGGATGCGGGCGCTGGCTGCGGCCAGCGCCAGGTTGGCGCGGGCGGCGCCGTGAGTGATGCTGCCGGCCTGCACCACGTGCAGGAACAGCGCCAGGTCGGTCAGGTCGAAACGCATGGTCGGGGTCTGCGCGATGAGCCTACGCGGCGCGTTGAGGCAGCCTCTGCGAATCGCGCATTTCCAGCGGCGGACAGGGTCCGTACACTGCGCCGATCCGTGTTACCGCCGTAGGTTGCCCATGCATCTTGTCGCCTCCAATTTTCCGATTCTACCCGCGCTGCTCACGGCCATCACGATTGCGTTATGGGCCTTTTCGCGCCTGCCGGAATACCTGACCGCGCTGCTGTTCTTCAGCGCCGCGACGATCCTGGCGGTGGCGCCGCGCGAAGTGGTGTTCTCGGGGTTTGCGTCGGCGGCGTTCTGGCTGGTGCTGAGCGGCTACGTGCTGGGCCTGGCGCTGAAGAACACGGGCCTGGCCGACCGCCTGGCCAGCGCGTTGTCGCAGCGCCTGTCGGGGTCGTATCCGGTGGTGGTCGCGGGCGTGGTGCTGCTGACGTATCTGCTGGCCTTCATCATGCCGTCGAACATGGGCCGCATTGCCTTGCTGATGCCGATCGTGCTGGCCTTTGCCGACCAGATCGGCCTGGCGCCGGGCAGCCGGGGTCGCATCGGGCTGGCGCTGGCGGTGGGCTTCGGCACGTTCCAGCTGTCGACCTCGATCTTGCCGGCCAACGTGCCGAACCTGGTGATGGCGGGCAGCATCGAGACCAGCTATGGCCTGCAACTGGGGTATTTGCCCTATCTGTGGTTGCACGCGCCGGTGCTGGGCGTGCTGAAAGGCGCGGTGCTGGTGGCCTGTATTGCGGGGTTGTTCCGCGATACGCCGCAACCGGCCGCGCCGGCGCCCGCGCCGCTGCCGCTGTCTGCGGCCGAAAAACGCCTGGCTGTGCTGTTGGGGCTGACCTTGCTGGGCTGGGTGACAGACGGCTGGCATGGCGTGTCGCCGGCCTGGGTGGGCCTGGCGTCCGCCTGCGTGTGCCTCTTGCCCAAGGTGGGATTCGTCAGCGGCGAGCAGTTCGGCAAGGAAGTGAATTTTCGCACCGCCATCTACGTGGCGGGCATCCTGGGGCTGGCCGCAATGGTGGCCGACAGCGGCCTGGGCGGCATCATCGGGCGGGCGTTGCTGGCGTGGCTGCCGCTGTCGCCCGAGGCGCCGATGCAGAGTTTCTTTTCGTTGGTCGGCTTGTCGGCCGCGTTGAATTTCGTGGTGACGGCCAACGGCGTGCCGGCTCTGTACACGCCGCTGGCCGAGACCTTGGCGCAGGCGTCGGGCTTGCCGTTGATGACGGTGCTGATGGCGCAGGTGGCCGGCTACGCCACCGTCATCATGCCGTACCAGGCCTCGCCCATCGTGGTGGCGATGGGCATGGGCCAGGTGCCGGCGCGCAGCGGCCTGGCGCTCTGCCTGGTGACGGCGCTGGTGTCGTTCGTGCTGCTGGTGCCGCTGGATTACCTGTGGTTCAGGCTCCTGGGAATGCTGGGATCGTGATGAGCTCGGCCTCGGCCGCAGCGGGTTCGGGGGCTGGGGCGAACACCCGCAGGCGGTGGCCGTCGGGGTCCAGCGCGACGAAGGTGCGGCCGAAGTCCATGTCGGTGGGCGCCTGCAGGATGGGCAGGCCGCGCAGGCTCCAGTCGATGTGGCGCTGGTTCAGGGCGTCGGCGTCGGGCACGGTGAAGGCCAGTTCGGTGCAGCCGCCGCGTCCGGCCGCGGCCGGTTCCACGGTGTGGCGCGACCACAGGCCCAGCATCAGGCCGGAATCCAGGGCAAACAGGGCAAAGGTGGGCGAGCTTTCGACGGGCGGGCGGTTCAGCAGCGCACTGTAGAACGCGGCGCTGGCCGAGGGCTTGTCGACGTAGAAAATGACGAAATTCTTGGCGGACATGATGCGCTCCTGGGTGAATGAGCGCTCATCTTAGAAAGGCATGCTGTCAGATTTTGTCAGTAGTGTTTTGGGCGATGTCGCACTGGCTTAGCAGCCGTCGCGTTTGACGGCATTGATGGCGCGCCATTCCTTGAGCAAGGCGTGGCGGCGGCGCGGGTAGCGTTCCCCGGATGCCAGCGTGGCGATGCGGTCGGTGCGGAAATGGCGGTAGTCCTGGCGCAGTTCGCACCAGGCCATGACGATGCGCACGCTGTCGAAAAAGCCCAGCGCGAAGGGCCAGATCACGCGTTCGGAATCGGCCCCCTTGTCGTCGCGATAGGTGATGGCAATCTTCTGTTCGCCGCGGATCGCCTGGCGGATGAGCGCCAGGTCGACCTTGTCGACCACCGCCCAGGTGCTGGGCCCGACCAGCAGCGGAATGGCGTCCAGTTCGTCGCGCAGTTCCTGCGGCAGCACCGCACTGATCTTGGCCAGCGCGTTGGCGGCCGCCTGACCCAGGCGCGGGTCCGAGCGGTCGGCTACCCAGCGGGTGCCCAGCACCAGGGCCTCGATTTCCTCGCTGCTGAACATCAGCGGCGGCAGCATGAAGCCGGGGCGCAGCACGTAGCCCACGCCGGGTTCACCCTCGATCTCGGCGCCCTGGGCCTGTAGCGTGGCGATGTCGCGGTACAGCGTGCGCAGGCTGATGCCCAGGTCGCCCGCCAGGCGATGGCCGCTGACGGGCAGGCGGTGGCACCGCAGGGTCTGCAGCAGATCCAGAAGGCGTTCGGCGCGGGACATGGGGGAAGGCGGGGCTTGAGGCGGGATGGTTGCAATGCTGCCACGAAATGGCAGTGGCAGGAAGCGACGCGCAAGGGTTTCCAGCCGACGTCGCCGCGGCGGCCGGCCGGGCATCCCCCGGCCTGCCGCGCGGTACGGCGTTCACTGCACCGGGTTTACGCCGTCTGCCCGATCAGCCAGTCGTGCACCCGCTCGGCAATTTCCAGGCTGTTGCGGTCCATCATCAGCATGTGCGAATTGCCGTGGATGCCCAGCTCCGGCAGCGTCAGCAGCGTGACGCTGGGGTAGCGGGCGGCGAATGCCTGGGCGCGCTGGCGCATGCGCGGCCAGCGCGGGTCGGTGTCCATGTGGTCGCCCATCACGATGAGGGTGGGCGTGTCGTAGGCGGCGTCGGGTTCCAGGTCGGGAATGCTGGCCGGTTCCAGCGCCACCAGCGCTCGCACACCGGCCGGGCGGGCATGCGCGGCGCGGATGCCGAAGACGCCAGCCTGCGAATGGCACACCACCACGGCCGGGCCGATGCGGTCCAGCAAGGCCAGGTAGGCGCGCAGGATGGCCGCGTCGGTGTGGACCCAGCGCGGCACCATCTGCGCGGCCAGCTGGCCGAACGATTCCAGCGGGAATTGCGTGTCGGCATACGCGCTGCCGGGGCCGGGGCGGGTGCCCGGGCGGCCGATGCGAAAGCGGGTGTAGCAGTCTTCCTGCGCCTGCACCACGGGCGCTTCCTGCCAGACGTGCGGCGCGGCGCCGGCGCGGCCGCGTTCGACGGCGTCGCACAGGTAGGCGTCCCAGCCGCGCCGCAGGAAATGGTGCAGCCAGCCCTGGCGGCCGTCGGGCGTGGTTTCCCAGGCGGCGCCGGTCATGCCGCCGCCATGCCAGAAGGCCACGGGCGGGCGGCCGCTGGCCGGCTCGGCCAGAAAGTACTGCGCGTACATCTGCTCGACCCGGTAGGTGCCGTTGGGGTCCAGCTGCACGGGCTGGCCGCCTTCAGCCATGACCAGCTCGCGTCGCGGCAGGCCGGCGAGCAGGATGTCGCGGCCGCCGATGTGGAAGGCGCCCATGTCGCGCAGGCGGATGGGGGGCAGGGCCGGCGCGGCGGCAGTGACTTGCGCCATCATTCCGCCTTGATGTGATTGGCCTGGATGACGCCTTGCCATTTCACCGTTTCGGCGGCGACGAAGCGGGCGAGATCCGCGCGCGTGCCCGGGGCCGTTTCCACGCCCAGTTCACGCATCTTCGCGGCCACTTCGGGCGACTTCAGCGCCTGGTCGAAGGCATCGTGCAGCGTGTCCAGCACCGGCACGGGCGTGCCCGCCGGGGCCATCACGCCGAACCAGGGCGTGATCAGGAAGTCGGGCACGCCGGCTTCGGCAAAGGTCGGCACGTCGGGGATGGCCGGCGCGCGCGTGGCGCTGGCCACGGCCAGGGCGCGCAGCTTGCCGGCACGGATGTTGGCCAGCGACGCGGGCAGGTTGTCGAAGTACATGTCCACCTGTCCGCCCAGCAGGTCGGCCGCGACCTGGCCGGCGCCCTTGTAGGGAATGTGGGCCAGGTCGATGCCGGCGCGCAGCTTGAGCAGTTCGGTGGCCAGGTGGGCCGACCCGCCGATGCCGGACGAGGCCGAATTCAGCTTGCCGGGGTTGGCGCGGGCGTAGGCCAGCAGCGCCGGCAGCGTGTCGGCCGGCACCTTGGGGTTGACCACCAGCACGCTGGGCACGGTGCCGATCATGGCGACGGGCGCGAAGTCCTTGACGATGTCGTAGGGCGCCGGCTGGTACAGCGACGGCGCCACGGTGCAGCCGAAGGCGCACATCAGCAGCGTCTGGCCGTCGGGCGCGGCGCGGGCCACGGCCTGCGCGCCGATGTTGCCGCCGGCACCGGCGCGGTTTTCCACGATCAGGGGCTGCCCCAGTCGCCTGGCGATGCTGTCGCCCATGAGCCGGGCCAGGATGTCGGGCGTGCCCCCGGCGGGAAACGGCACCACCAGCGTGATGGGGCGGCTGGGGAAGTCGGCGGCGCGGGCGGCCAGCGGCAGGGCGGCGGCCAGCGCCAGCACGGCGCTGCCGGCCCAGCGGGCCAGGGCCGGCAGGCGGCGGAAAGAGTGGGGGGCCATGGTGTCTCCGTAGCGGGGCGGCCGGGTCGAAACGCCCGGTCCGAGGCGGACTGTAGCCAAGGCCGCGCCGCTTGCCCAATGCCGGCGGCGCAAGCACACCATATCCAAATCGATATGGGTCTTTCAAGGCATTCATTTAGGGCATAGCATGGCGGCATGACCGACGCCGCTCCCTTGCCCTACCTGCGCAGGCTCGACATGAACCTGCTGCTGACCTTCGACGTGTTGATGCGCACGCGCAGCGCCACGGCCAGTTCGGCCTTGCTGCACAAGACGCAGCCGGCCATCAGCCGCGACCTGGCGCGCTTGCGCCTGCGGCTGGAAGACCCGTTGCTGGTGGTGGTGAAGGGCCGCTTCATTCCGACCGAGCGGGCGCTGGAACTGCACGCCGCGGTGCACGATGCGCTGGCGCAGATCGAGACGGCCTTGCGTCCGCCGGAAGCCTTCGACCCGGCGCGGGCCGAGGGCGTGGTCAATATCGGCACTGGCGCGCACAGCGAAATCCTGCTGGCCGCGCCGCTGATCGAACGGCTGCACCGCGCGGCGCCCGGCGTGACCCTGCGCTTTCAGTCGCTGCACGGCGACTTCGCGCCCGACGACCTGGACACCGAACGCCTGCACATCGCCATCGGCCTGTTCGGCAAGATGCCGGCGCGGTTTCACCGCGATGCGCTGCATACCGATCGCCGCGTCTGCGTGCTGTCGGCGCGGCATCCGTGGGCGGATCGGGGCGCCTTGACGCTGGCCGACCTGGGCGCGATCAAGTGGTTCGCCTTCGAGCAGATGTACGGCCGCGAAACCACCTTCGACCGCTTGCTCAAACCGGGCGCCGGCCGCATGGCGTTTTCGGCTTACCTGTCGGGCTTTGGCGTGGCGCCGTACGTGCTGGTGGATACCGATTACGCCACCACCATGCCGGCCAGCGTGGCGCGGGTGCATTGCCGCCACTTTCCGCTGTCGATGCTGGAGATGCCGGCGCGGCTACGCAAGATGGAACTGGCGATGGTGTGGGCGCGGCGCCAGCACACCTCGCCCTTGCAGGCGTGGCTGCGCGGGCAGGTGCGCGAGGTGCTGCGCGAGCGCTTGGCCGAGGGCTGAGCCGCGGCCGGCGGGGCGGTATACGTACCGCGCCCCGCGCCTTGGGCAAGCGGGCGCAGCCCCGTTGCAGGGCTGCGGGGGCTGACTCAGCGGCTGACGGCCTTGCCGGTGGCCACGTCGGTGACGGCGCCGTCTTCCAGGCTGATGCGGTAGATTTCGCGCGTGACGTTGCCGGCAAAACCCAGTTCGACGATGGACACGTCCTTGAAGGTCGTTTCGATGCCGTCGGGCAGCACGGCGTTGAACTTGTCCGATTCCTGCTTCATGGCATTGGCCAGGCGCTCGTCGTAGATCGCCATGCTGTAGACCAGCGTGTTGTGCGGGTTGTGGGCGCGCACTTCCTTGCCGTCCTTGACCACGTTCACGCCGCTCACGCCCATTGTCTTGACCAGGTCGCGGCCGGCGTCGGCCATCTTGGCGTAGACCGGGCCGGTCACTCGCGGCAGCGGGCCGTCGCGCAGCGGCGCCAGGGCGGCGGTGGCGGTGGTGTTGTAGGCCATCATGGCCTCATAGCCCGCGCCGCTCTTGACCACGCCCAGGTCCAGCCACCACGGGTGGCCCGCGCCCTTGGCGGCTTCGGTCGGGTAGAAGTTCTTGAGCGTGATGGCCAGCGGGGCCGGCGGCTTGGGCAGCGCCTTGAGCATGCGCTGCGGCGTGGCCGGGTCGGCGTTGTGGATGTGCACCACCGTCACGTGCGGGATGTTGGGCGTTTCGGCTTCGGCCTTCAGGTCCAGCGCCACCAGGTCGGGGCGCAGCGCGCTGTAGACCTTGGCGTCCAGCACGGCATTGACTTCCTTGGGCAGGCGGTACACCAGGCCGTAGGTGGTCTTGTGTTCGCGAAAGCCGGGCTGCTCCAGCGCACTGTTGTCGATGGGCGCTGCGCCGAAGGCGGCGGAGAAGGTGGCGGTGGACAGGCCCAGGGCGGCCAGTTGCAAGACGCGTTTGATCATCGGTTTTCCTTTTATGTTGTAAGACCCGCGAGAGTCCGGTCCAGTGTGGCCACGCCGGATGTACAGCGTATTGCACCAACCCGAAGAATTCCGATAGCCAACCGAGTTGGCCCGATAGGTGGGCCAGCTTCGCCTGCTATTTGCCTGGCCCGAAGCCTCAGGCCAGGAACACCGCCGCCACGATGAGCAGCCCCAGCACCAGGTTCACCCCCACCCAGCGGCGGATGCCCGCCATGGCCTGGCCGCCCGCCGGCCACGTCGAGGCCGCCACCGCCGCGCGCAGCCGCGGATACAGCACCGCGCGGATATAGGCGTAGATCGCCGTCATCACCAGTCCGCCCGCCGCCATCAGCGTCCAGCTGCGCGGCATGAAGAACGTGCCGCCGGTCTGCGTGGCCTGGCTGGCTTCCTGGCCGATCATCATCGCCCCGGTCGCCAGGATCAGCACGATCGCGGCCAGCACGGCGTTCAGGAACGGGCCCAGCACCGCGGCCATCAGGCGCAGCCGCTGCGGCGGTTCCAGCTGCGCGGCCGCCGGCCGCAGGAAACAGTGGGCGAACAGCATGCCGCCCACCCACAGGATGACGGCCAGCAAGTGCACGAGTTTCAGAACGCTGTAGAGCATGGGGAAGGGCCTGGGAAGGGGGGCGCCGCGCAAGCCGCGGTCGAATCTGTCCCCATCATATCGCCGCACGGCCCGCGCAACGACGGCTTGACCTGCATAATGGTTTTGCATTTAGAATGAGATTGATTGTTATTTGTAATCAAGAATGTTCGGGAGTCCGCCGTGTCCAACCTTGCGCTTGCCTCTGGCGACGCCGTCCACCTGCTGTACCGCGCGCACCATGGGTGGCTGCACAACTGGCTGCGGGCCAAGCTGGGCAATTCGTTCGACGCCGCCGACCTGGCGCAGGACACGTTCCTGCGCGTGCTGCGCCATCGCCACGAGCTGGACGCGCTGCGCGAGCCGCGCGCCTACCTGACCACGATCGCCAAGCGCCTGGTGCTGAACCACCACCGGCGCCGTTCGCTCGAACAGGCCTACCTTGAGGCCCTGGCCGCACTGCCCGAGGCGGTGGCGCCGTCGCCCGAACAGCGCCTGCTGATCCTGGAAGCCCTGCAGGAAATCGATGAAATGCTGGCCGGCCTGCCGCTGCCGGCGCGCCAGGCGTTCCTGATGGCGCAGCTGGAAGGGCTGAGCCACGGCGAGATCGCGGCCCGGCTGAATGTGTCGCTGCGCTCGGTGCACCGCTACATCGCCAGGGGCTACGAACAATGCATCATGGCGGTGATGTGAGCGCGCAATGGGGCCTGGCGGGCGAGCTGCCCGCCGTCGAACGCAAGGTGGCGCGCGAAGCCGCGCGCTGGCTGCTGCGCCTGAGTTCCGAGCGCGCCACCGACGCTGACGTCCACGCCTGCGAGCAATGGCGCGCCAGCAAGGCCGAACACGAACACGCCTGGCAGCGGGCGCAGCGGGTCAACCAGCGTTTCGGACTGATTCCGTCGGCGCTGGGCATGGCAACACTGAACCGCCTCGAATCCGGCGACCGCCGCCGCGTGCTGAAGGCGCTGGCCGCGTTGATCGTGGCCGGCCCGGTGGGCTGGGCCGCGTGGCGCGCCAGCCCGTTCGAATGGACGGCCGACTATCGCAGCGCCACCGGCGAGCAGCGCCAGGTCGCGCTGGCCGACGGCTCGTCGCTGCGCCTGAACACCGCCAGCGCCGTCGACGTGCTGTTTGACGCCGACCTGCGCCTGGTGCGGCTGCGCGCCGGTGAAATCGCCGTGCATGCGGTGGCCGAAACCGGCGAGCATCCGCGGCCCTTCGTGGTGCGCACCCGCCAGGGCGACGTGCGCGCGCAGGCCTCGCGCTTTTGCGTGCGCCAGGACGGCGACGCCTGCCTGGTCAGCGTGCAGGAAGGCGAGGTCAGCGTGTACAGCGGCGGCGCCGTGGTGGCGCTGGCGGCGGGCGAACAGGCCCTGCTGACCGGCAATGCCCCGCCGCAAGCCGAACCCGCCGACCCGCACGCGGCCGACTGGACCCGCGGCGTGCTGCACGCCAGCGCCTGGCGCCTGGATGCCTTCGCCGCCGAACTGGGCCGCTACCGCGCCGGCATCCTGCGCTGCGACCCGGCGGTGGCGGGGCTGCGCATTTCGGGTGCGTTCCAGTTGCAGGACACCGACGCGGTGCTGGCGGCGTTGCCGTCGACCTTGCCGGTGCAGGTGCGCTATCGCAGCGCGTACTGGGTGACGATCGCGCCGCGCGAGGGCCAGGCCTGAACGCGCGGATTTTCCACTGTTACAAAAAAGACGAGGACGCGCTGTCCGATCCGCGATTGCCGAGGGTCATGGTCAGTAGAGGCACACGAATGCCGATACCCGTTGGATCGAAAGGACGACCATGGCTTACTTCCCTGCCGGCCGCGCAAGCGGCTTACCCCAACCAGGCGCCCACAACCGCCTGACCCGCCTGGCGCTTGCGCTGCGCCTGGCCACGGCGCTGGCCGCGCCGGCCGTGATGCTGTGGCCGGCTGCCGCGGCGCAGGCCCAGGCGGCCCAAAGCGCGGCCCGCAGCTACCGCATTCCGGCCGGCCCGCTGGCCGAGAACCTGTCGCGCTTTGCCGACAACGCTGGCGTCACGGTGCTGTTTGATGCCACGCTGGTGGGCCAGCGCCGCGGCGCGGGGTTGAACGGGGAATACTCGGTGGCAGACGGCTTTGCCCGCCTGCTGGCCGGCAGCGGCCTGGCCGCGCGGGAACGCAGCCCCGGCGTGTTCGTGCTGCAACCGGCGCCGCAGGCTGGCGTCACGCAGTTGTCGCCCGTTACCGTGGAAGGCGAAGGCGCGGTCGCCACGCCCGCCTGGGAAACGCGCACCGACCGCAAGCGCATGGACGACCTGCAGATCAAGAACTGGAGCGACCTGGGCAAGCGCGCCGAGCCGGGCGTGAGCTTCAACCGCCAGAACAACAGCATCAACATCCGCGGCCTGGACCAGGACCGCGTACTGACCCGCGTGGACGGCATCCGGCTGCCGTGGCTGGACGACGGCGCCCGCGGTGTCAAGGGTGGCCTGGAAGCGGTGGACTTCAATTCGCTGTCGCGCCTGGACATCGTGCGCGGCGCCGACGCCAGCTCGGGCGGCTCGGGCGCCATTTCCGGCATGGCCGACCTGCACACGCTGGACCCGTCGGACCTGCTCACCGACGGCAAGACCTTCGGCGCGCTGGCCAAGACCGACTACGACACCGCCGACAGCAGCTGGGGCGCCAACGCGGCCCTGGCCGGCCAGATCCACAGCAACACCTTCTGGCTGGTGCAGGCGGGCCTGCGCAACGGCCACGCGCTGGACAATCGCGGCGACATCGGCGGCTACGGCCCGCGCCGCACCGAACCCACGCCTGAAAACTACGACCAGCGCAGTTTCCTCTTGAAGCTGCAGCAGCGCGTCGAAGGCGGCCACCGCTTCGGCCTGACCGGCGAATACTTCAAGCGCAACGCCACCCAGGACAGCATGTTCGAGCAAGGCCCGGGCACCAGCTACCTGATCGGCGAAAACACCACCAAGAAGGAAACCGAGCGCGAGCGCGTGTCGTTCGATTATTCCTACAAGGCGCCCAGCACCGGCGGCCTGATCGACAGCGCCACCGCGGTCGTGTACTGGCAGCGCATGCAGCTGGACAGCGCGCTGGACGGCGAACGCAGCCGCGATGCGCGCGCCAACATCATTCCCGGCGACCCCTTCCGCTACGGCTTCCCCAGCGGCGCCTATGGCCGCAACAATTCCATCCGCCAGACCATGTTCGGCGCCAACGCCGAACTGACCAAGCGCTTTGCGGGCGACGCGGTGGCGCAATTGTGGACGGTGGGCGGTGAATGGTTCGGCAACAAGACCCAGCAGAATTCCAGCGGCTACGACAACTGCCCGGTGGTGCGCCCGGGCACGCCGGCGCCGTTCGGCCCGCGCGCTTGCGACATGCTGCACACCAACCAGGCCGACGTGCCCGAGTCCAAGGGCAGCCAATGGGCGGTGTGGGTGCAGGACGAATTCAGTTTCGCCGACGGCCGCTACACGGTCATGCCGGCGCTGCGCTACGACCATTACGAGCAAAAGCCGCAGGCCACCGAAAGCTACACCAGCAACCCCAACGCGGGTGCGTTGCCGTCGACCAACAGCGGCGGGCGCTTCTCGCCCAAGCTGCTGACCACCTGGAAGGCGGCCGACGAACTGAGCCTGTACGCGCAATACGCCTACGGCTTCAAGGCGCCCAGCCCGACGCAGCTCTACACCAACTACGGCGGCCCGGGCACCTATCTGCGGGTCGGCAACCCCTACCTGAAGCCGGAAACCAGCAAGGGCTGGGAACTGGGCGCCAAGCTGGGGTCCGATGCGCTGGGCGGCGCGCTGTCGTTCTTTGACAACCGCTACCAGAACTTCATCGACAGCAACGTGCCGCTGGATGCCGGCTCGCCGCAGTGGCAGGCCGGCTGGGCCGGGCAGTACCCGCTGGGCGTGACGGGCAACGTCAACCGCGCCAAGGTCCGCATCTATGGCGCCGAGGCCAGCGCGCACTGGAAGTTCTCGCCGGGTTGGCGTACCTGGGGCTCGCTGGCGTGGGCCGTGGGCAAGGACGAAGGCACGGGCCAGTACCTGAATTCGGTTGCGCCGCTGAAGGCCGTGCTGGGCGTGGGCTATGGCCGCGACGTCTGGGGCGTGGACGCCATGCTGACCACCGCCCTGCGCCGCAACAAGGTGGAATATCCTGATGCCAGCGCCACCACGCCCAACCGCGACTTCCAGGCGCCGGGTTACGGTGTGGTGGACCTGATGGGCTACTGGCGCCCCGCGCAGGTCAAGGGTTTGCAAGTGCAGGCTGGCGTGTTCAACCTGTTCGACAAGAAGTACTGGGAAGCCATCAACGTGCCGACCGCCGGGGCCACGGCGCTGCCGCGGCCGGTGGATTGGTACACGGAACCGGGACGCAGCCTGCGCGTCTCACTGACTTATCAATACTGACCCCCGCGCTGCCGCCGCTGCGCGTCAGCGGCGGCAGTTTCGATTTTCCATTCCGGCCGGAGAGCCCGCAATGAGCAACGAGATGAACCAGACCGATTTCAACACCCGCGCCGCCGAGCTGCGCGCCCGCAACGAAGCCCTGGCGGCGGCCAAGCCCGGCCTGCGCGCTCGCAACCTGGCCCAGGAATTGGGCGTGTCCGAAGCCGAATGGGTGGCCGCCGGCTGTGCCGGGGTCAAGGCCACCGAACTGCACGGCCAGCCCCAGGCGATCTTTCGCGAACTGGGCACGCTGGGCCCGGTAATGGCCTTGACCCGCAACGACTGGTGCGTGCACGAGCGCCACGGCGCCTACCTGGACATCCAGGCCGATGGCCCGGTGGGCCTGGTGCTGGGCGCCGACATCGACCTGCGCGTGTTCTTCTCGTGCTGGAAGTCGGCCTGGGCCGTCGAGCAGGACGGCCGCCACAGCCTGCAGTTCTTCGACGGCGCGGGCGTGGCGGTGCACAAGGTGTACCGCACCGAGGCCACCGATGTGGCCGCGTATGACGCGCTGGTGGCCAAGTTCGCCGGTGAGTCGCGCTGGCCCGAGACCACGCCCTATGCCGCTGCCGTTGATGCGCCGCAGGTGGACGACGCCGCGGCCTGGCGCGAGGCCTGGCTGGGCATGCAGGACACGCACGAATTCTTCCCGCTGCTGCGCAAGTTCAAGGTGTCGCGTCTGGCGGCCCTGGCCGCGGCCGGCGAAGACCTGGCCCAGACGGTGCCGGCCGACGCGGTCGAGCGCATGCTGGAGTCGGCCGCGCAAAGCGGCCTGTCGATCATGTGCTTCGTGGGCAACCGCGGCATGATCCAGATCCACACCGGCCCGGTGCAGCAATTGCGGCGCACAGGCCCCTGGTATAACGTGCTGGACCCGAAGTTCAATCTGCATCTGGACACCACCGCCATTGAATCGGCGTGGGTGGTCAACAAGCCCACGTCCGACGGCTGGGTGACCTCGCTGGAACTCTATTCGTCCACCGGCGACCTGATCGCGCAGTTCTTTGGCGAACGCAAGCCGGGCAAGCCTGAGCTGCCGGCGTGGCGTGAATTGATGATGGGCCTGTGCCGCGTGCCGCTGGCCGCTTGAGGAAGACGCAATGAAGACATGGTTGGCGGTGGTGGCGGGCTGGATGCTGGTGGCGTGCGCGCAGGCGGCGCCGCCTGCGCGGGTAGTGACCCTGGGCGGCAGCGTGACGGAAATCGTGTACGGCCTGGGGCAGGGCGACAGGCTGGTCGGCGACGACCAGTCCAGCCTTTACCCGGAAGCCGCCACCAAGCTGCCGCGTGTCGGTTACTACCGCGCGGTGCCGGTCGAAGGCGTGCTGGCGCTGAAACCCGACCTGGTGCTGGCCTCGGAGCAGGCCGGCCCGCCCGAGGCGCTCAAGCGCCTGGGCGAGGTCGGTGTGCGCGTGGTGCGCGTGCCGGACGCACCGTCGGTGGATTCATTGAAGGCGCGCATCCGCGCCGTGGCGGACGCCCTGGGCGTGGCCGCGGCGGGCGAGCAGATGGTGGCCGACGTGTCGCGCGACCTGGACAAGGCCCAGGCCTTGCCCGCGACGCGCGCGCGGGCGCTGCTGTTGATCAACCGCAACGGCGCGCCGCAGGGCGCCGGCCGCGACACGGCCGCGGCCGAGGTCATGCACCTGGCCGGCCTGGTCAATGTGCTGGATGGGCAGCAGGGCTACAAGCCGCTGTCGCCCGAGTCCATCGGCGCGCTGGCGCCCGACCTGATCATCGTCACCCGGGAATCGCTGCAGGCCAGCGGCGGCCTGGAAGGTTTTGCGCGTTTGCCCGGCATTGCCGTCACGCAGGCGGCGGCCAAACAGCGCATCATCGTGATGGATGATCTGCTGATCCTGGGCCTGGGCCCGCGGCTGCCGCTGGCGCTGAGCCAGCTCAAACAAGAGGCCGCGCATGTCATGGCGCGCTAATCCGCCGCTGGCGCTGGCGGCCTTGGCCGTGGTGCTGGTGGCGGCGGTGCTGGCCGCCAGCGCCAGCGGCGCGGTTTCGATTCCGCTGCGCGAACTGCCGTCGCTGCTGGGGGGCACGCCCACGCCCGAGCAGGCGCTGTGGCGCAACGTGCTGATCGACATCCGCCTGCCGCGCGTGTTGCTGGCGGTGGTGATGGGCGCGGGCCTGGCGATTTCGGGCGCGGCGTTGCAGGCCTTGTTTCGCAATCCGCTGGCCGAGCCGGGCCTGATCGGCATTTCGGCGGGCGCCTCGCTGGGCGCGGTGGCCGCGATTGTTCTGACGCACGGCGGCTTCTGGTACACGGCGCCGGGCGCTTTCATCGGCAGCCTGGTCGCAACGCTGTCGGCCTACGCGGTGGGCCGGCGCGTGCCGGGGGTGGCAGGCTTGCTGCTGGCCGGCGTGGCCATCACGGCCATCGCCTTCAGCCTGATCGGGCTGTTCACCTTCATGGCCACCGATGCGCAATTGCGCGACCTGACGTTCTGGAACATGGGCAGCCTGGCCGGCGCAAGCTGGAAGCTGCTGGCTTTCCTGGCGCCGTGGGTGCTGGTGCTGTCGTTGTGGCTGATGCGCCAGTGGCGCGTGATGAACGCGCTGCTGCTGGGCGAACGCGAGGCCCAGCACCTCGGTTATTCGCTGAAGCAAGTGCGGGTCCGGCTGGTACTGGCATGTACGCTGATCGTCGGCCCGTTGGTGGCCGCCAGCGGCACGATCGTGTTCGTGGGCCTGGTGGTGCCGCATCTGGTGCGCATGACGCTGGGCGCCAATCACCGGCTGCTGCTGCCGGCGTGTCTGCTGGGCGGCGGGCTGGTGTTGACGCTGGCCGACTGGCTGGCGCGCATCGTGGTGATACCCGCCGAGTTGCCGATCGGGCTGGTGACCGGGCTGGTGGGCGGTCCTTTCTTCCTGTGGCTGCTGGCCCGCGGCCGGAGGCACGGTTGATGCTGGCTGCTGAAAATCTGACGCTGGCGCGCAACGGTACGCGCATCCTGGATCAGGTGTCGCTAAGCGTCCGGCCGGGCGAGGTGGTGGGCCTGCTGGGCAGCAACGGCGCGGGTAAGTCGACGCTCTTGGGCGCGTTGTCGGCCGAACTGGCCGCGGACGGCGGCAGCCTGACGCTGGACGGCCGCTCGCTGGCGGCGATGCCGCTACGCGAGCAGGCCCGCAAGCGCGCAGTGTTGCCGCAAAAGCCGGGGCTGACGTTCGACCTGGGTGTGCTCGAGGTGGTGGCGATGGGGGCGTATCCGTTTCCCGAGCTGTCGCCGGCCGAGGTCGATACGCTGGCGCAGCAGGCGCTGGACTGGGCGGACGCGAGGCACCTGGACGGCCGCCGCTATCCCGAACTGTCGGGCGGCGAGCAGCAACGGGTGCAGTTTGCGCGGGTGCTGGTGCAGTGCGGGGCGGGGCGCGCGGCGGGCGAGGCGCGCTATCTGCTGCTGGACGAGCCGACGGCCAGCCTGGACCCCCGCCACCAGGCGGACCTGATGCGGCGTGCGGCGCAGCTGGCGCACGAGGGCAATACGGGGGTACTGGTGATTCTGCACGATATGAATCTGGCGGCGCGCTGGTGCGACCGGTTGTTGCTCTTGAGCGGCGGCCGCGCGGTGGCGCTGGGCACGCCGGCGCAGGTGCTGACGCCGGCAAATCTCTATCTGGCCTATGGCATCGAGGCGCAGGTGATCGCGCATCCGTTGCAGGCGGAGCGGCTGCTGGTGCTGATGACGTGACGGGGGCGCGGGGGCCGGTAAAATGGGGCAAACGGCGTTAGCCGGATTTTTTCATTTACTGACGGGACTTTTTGTCATGCCTACTTTCGACGTCGTTTCCGAAGTCGACAAACACGAGCTCACCAACGCCATCGATCAGGCAAACCGGGAACTCGCGACGCGCTTCGATTTCAAGGGCACGGATGCCAAGTTCGAGCTGGAAGGGTTTGTGGTGACGCAGGTGGCTTCGAGTGCGTTTCAGTTGAAGCAGATGCTGGATATTCTGCGCGGGCGCTTGTCGGCGCGCGGGATCGATGTGCGCTGCCTGGATGTGGCGGATCCGCTTGAGAATCTGGGCGGGGCGCGGCAGAAGGTGACGATCAAGCAGGGGATCGAGCAGCCTGTGGCGAAGAAGTTGATCGCGGCTATCAAGAACGCGAAGTTGAAGGTCGAGAGTCAGATCAATGGGGATAAGTTGAGGATCAGTGGCAAGAAGCGCGATGATCTTCAGACTGCTATCGCCTTGCTCAAGAAGACGGATGTGGATCTGCCTTTGCAGTTTGAGAATTTTCGGGATTGAGTTTTTTTTAGGCGTTCTGTTCTTCGTAGGCCGCCCCGAGGGGCTACGGGTTTCGAGGAATGAGGGGCCGCTAGACCGGGGGACGGGGGCGAGGTTTGCGTCGCCCGCCAAAACCGGCTGCGCGGGCAGCCGGTTTTGGCATACGCGGTGTCTTGCGTCGTAGCGATATTCGCTGCGCGTGGGTGAATGGTGGTTTCTTTTTCGGTGCCTGTTCTTGGCATCGGTTTTCGGCGCTAGGCGGTAGGCCTGTGCAGCGCGCGCGATCTATATCCCCTCAGTAGAAGCCGCCCGGCCGCCGGGCCGTCCCAAGGCCGGGCAGCCGCCTTGGGGGGCAGTAATCCCCTCAATAGAACAGCCGCCCGGCCGCCCGAAGGCCGGGCAGCCCCCTCGGGGGGCAGCAAGCACGCGCAGCGTGTGCGGCGTGGGGGTCCTAATACTCTGCCCACAGGTGTTGGGCGGCGTAGGCGCGCCAGGGGCGCCAGGATTCTGCGCGGGCCAGGAGTTGGGCGGGGGTGTATTCGCGGGATTCCAGTTTTTCCAGGGCGCGGATCAGGCCGATGTCGGATGCGGGGAAGGCGTCGGGTTCTCGGAGGTGGCGCAGGGCGATGTATTGGGCGGTCCATTCGCCGATGCCGCGGATGGCGCGCAGGCGGGTGATGGCGGCTTCCAGGGTGTTGGAGGGGGCGAAGAGGTGGGGGTCGGCCAGGGTGGCGGCGGCGACGGCGGAGAGGGTGGCGGCGCGGGTGCGGGGCATGCCCAGGGGGGCGAGGTCGGCTGGGGCCAGGGCGTCGGGGGTGGGGAAGAGGTGGGTGAGGGGGGCTTCGGGGTGGGTCAGGGGCTGGCCGTAGGCGGCGACGAGTTTGCCGGCGAGTTTGATGGCGGCGCTGACGGTGATCTGTTGGCCCAGGACGGCGCGCAGGGCGAGTTCGAAGCCGTCCCAGGCGCCGGGGACGCGCAGGCCGGGGCGGCGGGCGGTGAGGGTGGCCATGATGGGGTCGTGGGCCAGTTGGGCGGCGAGCGCGGTGGGGTCGCTGGCCAGGTCGAAGACGCGGCGCAGGCGGGCGATGAGGGTGGGCAGGGATTGCAGGCGGGGAAAGCGCACGGTGGCCTGCAGGGCGTGGCCGGGGCCGGGCTGGACGTGGACGGTGCCTTGGCAGCCGTCCAGGCTGATGCTGCGGGCGTAGCTGTTGTCGGTGACGTGTTCGATGCCGGGAATGGCGCGGGCGCGCAGGAAGGCGAGCATGGCGGGCCAGTCGTAGGGCGGGCGGTAGCGCAGCAGCAGTTTGATTTCGCCTTGGGGGCCGGCGGACACGTCGGGCTGGCTGGAGCGGCGCAGGTCGCCGGGGGCGCGGCCGAACAGGTCCTGGAAGATTTCGTTGAAGCGGCGGATGCTGCCGAAGCCGGCCGCGAAGGCGATTTCGGCCATGGGCAGGCGGGTTTCGTGGATGAGCTGTTTGGCGAGCAGGACGCGCCGGGTCTGGGCGACGGCGACGGGCGAGGCGCCCAGGTGCTGGCGGAACTGGCGCCGCAACTGGCGTTCGCCGACGCCCAGGCGTTCGGCCAGGGCGTCGATGCCGGCGTCGTCCAGGGCGCCGAGTTCAATCTGGGCCAGGGCGCGCGAGACGCTGTCGGGCAGGTCCTGGCCGGGGCCGGCGGCGGGGGCGGTTTCAGGGCGGCAGCGCAGGCAGGGATGAAAGCCGGCTTCCTGGGCCGCGGCGGCCGTGGGGTAGAAGATGACGTTGCGCGATAGCGGGGTGCGCGCCGGGCAGACGGGGCGGCAGTAGATGCCCGTGGTCTTGACGGCGGTGAAGAAGCGGCCGTCGTAACGGGCGTCGCGCACCTGGATGGCGCTGTAGCAGGCATCGTGGTCGAGGTTCATGCAAGCCATGCTAGCGCCGCAGGCGGTGCCGGGCTAGCGGTTTTCGGACAGTGTTGTCAGGCTCACTGCCATGTCCGAAAACCGCCAGCGCAAGCTTTCTGGCAGGCCTATATTGATTGCCAACCCAACGTTTTTCAGAGGTCACACCATGTCCAGGACTCTTGTTACCACGGCTGCCCCGCTGGCGTTTTCGCTTGAACGGGTGGCGACACCGCTTGGCACGATGCTGGTGCTGACCGACGATGCAGAGCGCCTGCGGGCGGTGGATTGGGAGGATTACGAGCCGCGCATGCACGCGTTGCTGCGCCGCCAGTACGGCAAAGGGGCGGTGCAGGTGCAGGAAACGCCGCAGACGTCGTACGCGACGCGGCAATTGCTGGCGTATTTCGACGGTCAGGTCGATGCGATCGATGGCTTGGCAGTGGCGCTGGGCGGCACCGATTTTCAGCGGCAGGTGTGGCAGGCGCTGCGCGGCATCGCGGCGGGCGATACGGTCAGTTACGGGATATTGGCTACCCGCATCGGCCGGGCGTCGGCGGTGCGGGCGGTGGGGATGGCCAACGGCGCCAATCCGGTGGGCATCGTGGTGCCCTGCCACCGGGTGATCGGCGCGGATGCGTCACTGACGGGCTATGGCGGCGGCCTGGACCGCAAGCGCTGGCTGCTCGAACACGAAGGGCGTTGGCGGGCGGCCCGGCCGGCTGAATCGCTGGCGCGGGCGGCCTGAAGGCGTCAGGCCCGAATCCAGCCGCGCGCAATCGGCAGCGCCAGCACTTTGCGGTAGATGGTCTGCAGCAGCCCGGTCAGCGGTGCGCCGACGCGGTTCCATACCGGAACCGCCAGGCCCGCGGCCACGGGCGCCAGCACCAGGCCGCCCGCGATATCCAGCGGGAAGTGCACGCCCAGGTAGACGCGCGAGGTGCCGACGATGGCGGCCAGGAGCAGCGTGGCCCAGCCCCAGCCGGCCCAGCGCCGGTCGAAGATCAGCGCGAACGCCATCGTGGCGATGATGATGGTGTGGTTGCTGGGGAACGAGGCGGTGGCCTTGTGGTGGAAGAAAGCGTGCCCCAGTCCGATGGTGAAGGGCCTCGGGTGCGGCCACAGGGCGCCGAACAGGTAGCTGATGCACAGGCCGGCGCCGATGCTGGCCAGGATCTTCAGGGTCAGGCTGCGTTGTTCCTGCCCGCCCCACAACCACAGGGCCGCGAGCGTGCACGGCACCAGCAGGATCAGCTTGTTGGCGATGAGCAGGGCGGCATGGATGCGCCAGATCGGCGTGGCCGGGTCGGCGTTGACCAGCAAAAAAAGGGACTGATTCAGGGGTTCAAGAAAATCCATGACGCGTCATCGCAGTGCAATATTTCAATAGCCGCGATCGTAATGGGGTTTCCCGTCAGTCCGCTTACAAAATGCGCCGAAACCCGCGTATTTACTTCTGGATGCGTTTGCCGTCGGCGTTCACGACCTGTTCGCCGTCTTCTTTGGTGAAGGCGCCTTGCTGCGGGGCGGGCAGGATGTCCAGCACCAATTCCGACGGCCGGCACAGGGCGGCGCCCAGCGGGGTCGACACGAACGGGCGGTTCAGCAGGATGGGGTGCTGTTCGATGGCGTCCAGCAGGGCGTCTTCGGGCAGGGACACATCATCCAGGCCCAGTTCCTGGTAGGGCGTGCCCTTTTCGCGCAGCGCATCGCGCACGCTGATGCCGGCGCGCTTGAACAACGCCTTCAGGGTGGCGCGCGACGGCGGGGTTTCCAGGTACAGCACCACTTCGGGCTCGATGCCCGCGTTGCGGATCATGGCCAGGGTGTTGCGCGAGGTGCCGCACTTGGGGTTGTGATAGATGGTGACGTCGGACATGGCGGGCTCCGCAAATAAGGGAATCAACGGGGCCTGGCGTCAGGCCCCGGGGGCAAGGCGATGAGCATAGTGCATTCCCGCGCGGCTTTCAGGTGCGTACTTTCAGGTGCGTGCTTTCAGGCCCGTGCTTTCAGGCTCATGCTTTCAGGCGCGCAGCTTGCGGCCCAGCCGTCGCCAGCCGATCACCACGCCGGTCAGGCTCAGCGCCGCGCCGCCCAGCGACAGGAACACCAGCAGGATGTCCCACAGCGGCCGGTTCGCCAGCAGGCCCGTCCAGTCCCAGCTGTGCAGAAAGGCGAACAGCCAGCGGCTGGCGCGGTTGCCGCGGTCCTGCTTGCCCAGCACCTGGCCGGTGCGCGGGTCCAGGTAGACCCAGGTGGCCTGGGGGGTGTCGAACACCAGGCGCCACGCCGGCAGGGGTTTTTCGATGTGGCCGAGCATCGCGTGTTCGTCGCGGGCGTAGTAGTAGAAGTCGTAGCGGTCCAGCACCTGCACGTCGGTGAGCGTGGCGCCCGGCACCAGCCGGGCCGCGGCTGCGCGCAGGGCCACGGGGTCGAGCGCGACGGGGCGGGCGTCGGTGGCGGACAGCAGCGTGGGGGCGCCGGGGCCGCTGCGGG